>NZ_JBPUGM010000003.1:0-715442 GCF_051549525.1 Rhizobium sp. G187 | reverse complement strand
GTCAGGTTATTGCCAACGGAACTGTGCCCCTCTCCAGGAAAATCTGAAGTTTAGGCGGCTTACGCGCGCCTAACCCTTCGATTTTCCGTCCTCCCCCGCATGGGGGGAGGTGGGATGCGCACGGTGCCCGCCCTTCGACAAGCTCAGGAGGCGGATGAGGGGCAAAGGCCGCAAGCGCAACGCCGCGCGAAGGCTGTGAGATGAATTAGTCGTGGCGCAAGCCACTGCCAAACATCAGAAATCGCCAGAGAGGGGATCGGTTATGTCGAACCCGCAGCACCAATCCCCTCACCAACTAAATCTGAAGTTTAGCCCTGATCGGGCTAAGCCTTCGATTTTGTAACCTCTCCCACAAGGGGAGAGGTGAAAAAAACCGCCGGCCTTACGACCGACGGGTCCACAACTCTCTGAGCGAACCGCCCTAGCCTCAGCTGCGCGGCTTCAAGTTCTCCGGATCATACAGCGGCTTGTAACCGACCGCCGCAACTTCGACCGGGAAGCTCTCGGCGAAATATTCGACATTCAGCTTGCGGCCGACTTCGCAATACTCCGCCGGCAGATAGGCGAGTGCGATGTTCTTGCCGATGGTCGGGCCGTAGGCAACCGACGTCGTGTAAGAGCGGCGACCAAGGCTGTCGACGAGCACCTCGCCAGACGCAGGATCGACGACCGGCATGGAGCCGACCGGGTAACGGGCGACGCCCGACTTGTCGACATTGTCGGTCATGACAAGCGTGCAGAGCATGGCCGGCTGCTTGTCGCGGGCCTTGTATTCGAGATGCTTGGCCTTGCCGCGGAAATCGGCTTCCTTGACCTTCGGGCGCGCGAGATCCGCCTCGATCAGATTGTACTGGGTCAAGAGGTCGCCGTTCTGCAGGCGCAGGCTCTTTTCCATGCGGCGCGAGTTGGCATAGGTTTCGACGCCGAAGGCCATGACGCCGGTGGCGCGGAGCGCATCCCAGACGGCGAGGCCATCTTCGTACTTCATGTGCAGTTCCCAGCCCTGCTCACCGACATAGGAAATGCGGAAGGCGGCAACGTTTTTGCCGGCAATCTCGATCGGCTTGATCGCGGCAAAGGGGAAGTTTTCGATGTCGAGGCCGGCGGGATCGGCGACAACCTTCTTCAGGTTTTCGCGGGCATTGGGGCCCCAGATGCCGATGGTGATGAACTTCTCCGACACATCGGTGATGGTGACGTCAAGGCCGCGATCTTCAGCCACGCGCTTCATATAGTGGAAGTCGCGCGGGCCGGCATCGGCGCCGTTGACCAGGCGGCAGCGGTCTTCCATGCGGAAGACGGTGAAGTCGGCGCGCACCATGCCCTCGTCGTCGAGGAAGTGGGTGTAGATGCCCTTGCCGATATTGGCGTCGCCACCGATCTTGGCGGCGCAGAGCCATTCCAAAAGCTCGACATGATCTGGGCCTTCGATGTCGACCATGTGGAAATGGCTGAGGTTGACGATGCCGCAATCCTCGCTCATCGCCAGATGCTCGGCATTCGAAACGCGCCAGAAGTGCCTGTTATCCCACTCGTTTTCGCGAACCGGCACGCGGTCGCCATACTTTTCCAGCAGGTGCTCGTTGGCCGCATAGCCATGGGCACGCTCCCAGCCGCCGAGCTCCATAAAGTAGCCGCCGAGTTCGACTTCGCGGCCATACATTGGTGAACGCTTGACATTGCGGCCGGAGGCATAGGGCTCGCGCGTGTGAACGGCCGGGAAGTAGATCTTCTGGGCCGCTTCATAAGAGCGGCCGGCGATGAACTCTTCGGTCAGCTGATGCGGATAGAAGCGGGCGTAATCGATCGAGTTATGGTCGATCTCGGTGCGGCCATCGGTCATCCAGTCGGCGATCAGCTTGCCGTAACCAGGGCCGTCCTTGACCCAGATGGCGACGCAATACCAGAGGCCGCGCACCTTCTGGCTTTCGCCGCAGGACGGACCACCGGCAGCGGAGACCTGGAGAAGACCGTTGAAGCTGTGGCCTTCGTTATAGCCGAGTTCGCCAAGGATCGGCGTCAGTTCCATCGCCTTTTCGAGCGGCTCGAGGATCTGCTCCATGTCGAGATCGCGCTGCGACGGCGAGAGGCGCGCCTCATGCTTTTCCAGGAGCTCGTGCGGATGGCACATGCGCGGATTGTGCTGCTCGTAATAACCCCATTCGATCTGGCCGCCCTCGGTGGTCTTCGGGTCGCCGGTGTCGCGCATATAGGCGGAATTGCCCTGGTCGCGCAGCAGCGGATAGCCGATTTCCTTGCCCGTGCCTTCGAACTCGTTATACGGACCGAAGAAGGTGAGCGGATGGTCGACCGGCATGACGGGCAGGTCTTCGCCGACCATTTCGGCGATCAGACGGCCCCAGAGACCGGCGCAGACGATGACGTGATCGGCCATGATCGTGCCGCGATGGGTGACGACGCCCTTGATGCGACCATTCTCGACGATGAGCGACTGGGCCGGCGTATTGCCGAACATCTGAAGCTTGCCGGACTTTTCAGCGGCATCGACGAGCTTGCCGGCAACGGTCTGGGAGCGCGGAACGACGAGGCCGGCATCCGGATCGAACATGCCGCCCATGACCTGATCTTCCTCGATCAGCGGGAACATGGCCTTGATCTCGGACGGCGAGACATAATGGGCGCGGGTGCCGAAGGCGCGGGCAGACGAGAGCTTGCGCTTGATCTCTTCCATCCAGGTGTCGTCGCCGGTGCGGGCGACTTCGAGACCGCCGATTCGGGCGTAGTGGCCCATCTTCTCGTAGAAATCGATGGAATACTGGGTCGTCCAGACCGAGAGATAGTCGTGGGACGTGGTGTAACAGAAGTCGGAGGCATGGGCCGTCGAGCCGATATCTGTGGGAATGCCTGATTTGTCGATGCCGACGATATCGTCCCAGCCGCGTTCGATCAGGTGATGGGCGATGGAGGCACCAACAATGCCTCCAAGCCCGATGATGACGACCTTTGCCTTGGACGGAAACTCTGCCATTGCCGAAAACCCTGATGTCTGGGAGTGAATGATGTGGCCCCGATCTTAAGAGGCGTAACGAGACAATTGCAGCCTGTATGCGACATTCTGCAAGGGACCCACGACCAGTTTGCACGGCAATATCTTTCCCATCGCGTCGTGGCGGCGGGCTTGGCTGTCGCAGGAGGAATAAGAAGACCGGAAAGTCCCGGCCCAAGTCCCGCGCGGCACATGCGTTGCAAAACGGCACAGTTTGGCAAGACCTGTTAAGACAGACAGGCCGAACGCAAGTCCATCAGCCGGTTCCACGCCCGATTTCGGTGCAAAAATCTGCGATTTGCCGGGGACACAGCTTCCTTTTGCCTCAGTTGGATCATTCTTCGGGTTTACGCGTTTGTTCCTCGGAACTGTCCCGCAAGCCGGAAACCGGCCGAAATCGACGGGCAGACCACTGCAAGGAGATTATCACCATGAAGACACTGATCGCGGCAAGCCTTGCCACCCTTTCCGTCGCAGCCCATGTCGGCACGGCGATCGCGGCGGACATGACCTATAGCGAGCCGGCACCGACCTTCCAGGAAAGCGGCCCGTCGGGCGGCGTTCGCATCGGCTATCTCGACTGCGCCATCGGGTCTGGCTTTGGCTATGTTCTCGGTTCGGCCAAGACAGCCGATTGCGCCTTCACCTCGGTCATCGGCGGCGAGCCGATGGATCAGTATTCGGGCGCCATCAAGAAATTCGGCGTTGACCTTGGCTACACCGCAAAGGGCCGCATCGTCTGGGCCGTATTCGCTCCGACCGCCGGCTATCACAAGGGCTCGCTCGGCGGCCTTTACGGCGGCGCATCGGCTGAAGCGACACTCGGTGCCGGCGTCGGCGCGAATGTTCTCTTCGGCGGCACGGAAGGCTCGATCCATCTGCAGCCGATCAGCGTCTCCGGCCAGCTTGGCCTTAACATCGCCGCAACCGGCACCTCGATGACGCTGACACCGGCCAGCTGATCGGTCCGCAATTGATCCTATGGGAAAAGGCGCCCCGCAACGGGCGCCTTTTCTGTTACGGCCCCGCGACAAGATGACGGATGCGTTCCGCAACGACCTCGTCCAGCGGGGTATAGACCATCAGATTGAGGTCCGGACGGCCATCGACGGCAAAGGCGGAATACTCAAGGTCGATGGAACCCAGCAGCGGATGATCGAGGTGTTTCGCCCCCTCGTCCGGCGTGCTGATGCGGTTTTCACTCCAAAGCCGGCGGAAATCGGGGCTTATCTCCGAAAGCTCGAACACAAGCTCTTCCACCTCGGACATGGCCCCTGCCCGCGCGACATCGGCGCGAAAGGCACCGACGGCGAAGCGCGCCATGGCTTCCCAATTGTGCTGCTTTGCCCGCACGCCAGGGTCCGAAAACAGGAAGCGCAGCATGTTGCGCTCACCGGGGGGAAGGCGGCCATAGTCGGAGAGAACGATGGTCGACGCCTTGTTCCAGGCGACCACCTCCCAGGTCGCGGTCTTGACCACGGCCGGACAGGTTTCGAGACGGTCGATAAAGCGCTGCAGGCGGGGATGGACGCCCTCGACCTCTCTGTAGCGCGCCTCGGGCGGACGTCCCAGGCCCAGCATGAACAGGTGTTCGCGCTCCGCCTCGGTCAGAAGCATGGCGGTGGCAATGCGGTTCAGCACATCGGCGGACGCAGCCCCGCCACGCCCCTGCTCCAGCCAGGTGTACCAGGTCGCGCTGATATTGGCGCGCTGGGCAATTTCTTCGCGCCGGAGACCCGGCGTGCGCCGCCTGCCGGAAAAGCCGAAGGCCGCAGGGTCAAGCCGGGTTCGGCGATCCCGGAGATACTGCGCAAGTGTTGTCGCCGCCATGGGAAGCCTCGGAGCCTGAGGGTTATTATACCAGGATAAAGTCACTACTTTACCATGATAATGGATCTGTCATGGCTTGTCGCGTTGAACTGCAAAGGAAACGCACATGCGCATATTTCTCACCGGCGCCACAGGCTTCATCGGATCGGCTCTCATTCCCGAACTGCTGGGCGCTGGCCATCAAGTGCTCGGGCTCTCCCGCTCAGCGCAGGGCGCCGCAAAGCTTCAGGCACTGGGCGCCGAGGCCCATGAAGGCAGGCTGGAAGATCCGGACAGCCTGACAGCGGGCGCGGCCAAGGCCGATGCCGTCATCCACCTCGCCTTCGACCATGATTTTTCCAACTATCTCGCCAATTGCCGCAAGGATGCTGCCGCGATCGCAGCACTCGGGCGCGGCATTGCGGGGTCCACCTGCCCCATGCTCATCACCTCCGGCATCGGCATGGGAAGCCCAGCCCCGGGTGAAATCGCGGTCGAGACGGTGCTTGACCTCAACCACCCGACACCCCGCATCGCCTCGGAACTCGCAGCAAGGGATCTGGCTGAGGCAGGCTTGAACATCGCCACAGTCCGGCTGTCGCAGATCCATGACACCCATCGCCAGGGCCTCGTCAGCTATCTCATCGATATCGCCCGTGCCACAGGCTCTGCTGCCTTTGTCGGGGACGGCGCGACATGCTGGTCGGCATGCCATTTGAGCGACGCCGTGAGGCTCTTCCGCATGGCAATCGAGACGGCTGAACCGGGGCAACGCTACCATGCCGTTGGCGAGGAGGCTGTCAGCCTGCGTGACATCGCAAACGCCATTGCCCGCAGCCTGGATATCCCCGCCCTATCGATCCCGGCGGAAGAGGCAAAACTGCACTTTGGCGCAATGGCCGGTTTTGCCGGTCTCGATATGCGGGCGTCTTCAATGCTGACGCAACAAAGACTTGGCTGGGCACCGACAGGGCCGAACCTGCTTGCATCTCTCGATGGGATGGGCACCCGCTGACAGCGTCATGCGCCGACCGACACCGCGCGAAAAGGGGCGCTCCGATGAAGAGCGCCCTTCATTTTCATATTATAAATCAGAGCGCTATCCGTGGCTTCTCATCTTGCGTCCGACGGAGAACAAGGATTTCGCGCAGAAGTTCGGCCTGGATGACCGCGCCGATTTCAGCAGCCGGTGCGGGGTTCAACATGTCGTCATGGCCGCAATCGAGCGTGCGCAGATAGATACGTCCGCCAATATGCGGCAGCCAGGCCTCCACGTCGTAGTCGATCACCAGCCGCGTGGCCGGTGCCGCCATCACGCGCCCTGCCCGGAAGAAATGCAGGTCTGCATCCAGATGCCCCGGCACAAAACGCCCGGCCATATGGAAATTCTCGAGAATGACCTGCCGCGCCCGGTCGACCAACCTTGGATCATCCAGGCCCGTATAGGCGAGATAGCCCGAATTCTCCTGGTAGAAACGGTCGACGGCGAAGTCGCCCAAGGCCTGCAAGGTTTCAATCCCCTCCGCATCCTCGATGCTTACGCCGAGAAAGGCCATGGCGGCCTCTGCCAGCACCTTCTCGCCAAGCGCCGCCCCGCCCGGGCGGAAGGTGTAGCTGTCCAGCATGCCGAGAAAGGCAATCGCCTCGCCATCCTTGCGCAGGAGCCGTGCGATCTCGTGGGCGATCAGACCACCCAGCGACCAACCGATGATATGATAAGGGCCATGCGGCTGGCGCGCCCGGATACGCTCGAGATAGCGGCGGGCCGTCTCCTCGATGCTCGCAGGTGCCGCTGCCGGATCGGTCAGCCCGTCCGATTGCAGCGCATAGATCGGCACGTCCTCGCCGACATGCTGGCCAAGCGCAAAGAAGCCCCAGCCGAGCCCGAGCAGAGGGTGGATGCAGAAGAGCGGCGCCCTGTCACCCGTCGCCTTGATCGGCAGGAACGGCTGCATCAGCGAATGCGGCTCCTCCGCCACTTCCAGCCGCTCGGCAAGAGCGGCAATCGTCGGCGTCTCGAAAACGGCAGCCAGCGGAATTTCGCCGCTGATCTTGCCACGCAGTGCCGAGATCATGCCGGCAGCAGCGAGCGAATCTCCGCCAAGGGCGAAGAAATCATCATGAATGCCGACCGTTTCCAGCCCCAGAACCTCGCACCACAGTTCGGCGAGCTTTCGCTCCGTATCATTGCGGGGGAGAACGACATCATCGCTTTTCGCCCGCCATTCGGGCGCCGGCAGGGCCTTCCTGTCGATCTTGCCATTGCTGTTGAGCGGCATGGCAGCAAGTTCGACATAGGCTGCAGGCACCATGTGGCTCGGCAGCACGGCGGCAAGCCGACGGCTGATTGCCTTCGGATCGAAGGCGTCCGAGCCCGGATCGCGGACCAGATAGGCGACCAGCCGCTTGTCGACACCAGGGTCTTCGCGCAGCACCACGACGGCTTCAGCAATACCCTCCTCGCTGACCAGTGCCGTCTCGATCTCACCGGGCTCGATGCGGAAACCGCGGATCTTGATCTGGAAATCGTTGCGGCCGAGATATTCCAGGTTTCCATCGGCGCGCCAGCGCACCAGGTCTCCCGTGCGATAGAGCCGCCCCCGGCCCGAGAATGGATCGGGAATGAAGCGCTCCTCCGTCAGCTCCGGGCGGTTGAGATACCCCTTGGCGACACCCATGCCCCCGATCAGCAATTCACCGACAAAGCCGGGCGGCACCGGCTGGCCGTGGCGATCCACCACATAGAGCTCGGTATTCCAGATGGGCCGGCCGATGGCGGGCGCGGCAAGATCGCTCCCCGACAGGGACATGACCGTCGACCAGATCGTCGTTTCGGTCGGGCCATAAAGATTGAGCACGGGATGGCCAAGCCGCGCCATGCTGTGGGCAAGGTCCGGCGACAAGGCCTCGCCACCGACCAGAGGCCTGAGACCTTCAATCCCGGTCGTACCATCCTGCAGGAGCGCCCGCCAAAGCGAGGGCGTCGCCTGCAAGACGGTAATCCCCTCGCGGGAAATCAGCCGCCGCAGCGCCACCGGATCGCGCACCGTATCGCGCTTTGCAATCACCACCGTCGCGCCGGACAGAAGCGGCAGAAACAGTTCGAGCACGGCGATATCGAAGGCGAGCGTGGTGACGGCGAGCAGCCGGTCCAAGGGTTTGAGACCGACAATATCCTGCAGCGAAACCAAAAAGTTGGTGAGCCCGCGATGGGCGATTTCCACCCCCTTGGGACGCCCCGTCGAGCCGGAGGTAAAGATGACATAGGCCGTATCCTGAGGCCCTGCCGGCGCTGGCAGATCCGCCTCCGAGACAAGCGGCGGATGGTCGGCGAAGATACGCGGCACGTCACCAAGCTCGATCTCGTCTTCGAGTTCGGTGGTTGTGATCACGGCGCGCGGCATCGCCTCCTTGAGGATCGCTCCCAGCCGGTCACTATGGTCGGAAGGGTCGAGCGGCAGATAGGCGGCTCCAGCCTTGAGCACAGCCAGAAGCATGACCGGCATCGCTTCCGACCGCGGCAGGGCAATGGCAACCAGATCGCCGGCACGGATGCCTTCGGCGATCAGATGCCGTGCCCAATCATCAGAGGCGCGGTCCACCTCCACATAGGACAGCGCGTGATCGCCAAAGATGACGGCTGTTGCATGGGGGCTGCGTTCCGCCTGCCGACGAAAGAGTTCCGGCCAACTGACCTGCTCGATCGGCCTGCCCGTGGCATTCCACTGAACCAGAACCCGCTCGCGCTCTTCAGGCAGCAGAAGAGATTGCGTGGCGACGAGGCGCCCTGGCTGATCGATCAGGCCGTCGATCATCGACACGAACCGCTGTTGGTGCTCGACAAGCTCCTCGCGGCTGTAAAGACCGGGATTGGCGTCGAAATCAAATCGCACCGCCGAGCCATCGCCCCGGTCATAGGCAAAAATGGTCAGATCCGTCATCGTGCCGTTCGACAGGTTGCGGGCATTGGCCGGCAATCCGTCGAAATCAAAACCGTAGTTGAACGGCTCGATATTGACCCCGAGCCAGGCGATCTGCTCCTCGCGATGCGACTGGCCGAGATCACGGCGCATGTCTTCGTAGCGGTAGCGTTGATAGCGCAGCGCGCGCGCCATCTGCTGGGCGGCCTGTTTCACGACATCGGCCAGGGTTGTTTCCGGGCGGAACGAGAAGCGCAAAGGCACGGCATTGGCGACCATGCCCGGAATGCGGCGCATCTCGCTGCTGATGCGGGCGGTGACCATGGTGAGGATTGTCAGGTCCTCGACATCGGTTGCCCTTGCATAATAAGTGGCGACCAGGGCAATCAGCGTCTGCGGGAGGCTGCCACCGGCGGTGCGCCCGAGGGCCTCCAGCGCATCAATGCGGGCGCGGTCCATCTCCACGCTGTGGCGCAACAGACCGCCCACAGGCTCCACTTTGCGCCTGGCAAGCGTTACCGGATCGGGAAGGCCGGAAAGCTGCTCCATCCAGTATCGCCGATCGCGCTCGAAATGCACCGACCCGCGATAGGCGAGTTCCTGGTCGCGCAGATCGTCCGTCGTTCCGAAGGGCGTAACAGGCATGCTGCGTCCCTGTTTCAGGCCTGAATAGATCTCCGCCACGCGATGCGCGATCAAACCACCGGAAAAGCCGTCGAACAGGATGTGGTGGGCGCTGTTGTACCAGATCCATTGGTCGGAGCCGAGCCGCAACAGGGCGCATCGCCAAAGATCATCACTGGCCAGATCAAGCGGACGCTGGAGCTCGGTCTGCATCCAGGCCTCGGCGGCACCGGACGGATCGGCGCGCCCGGACAGATCGATCAGCGGAAACTCGCCCGGATAAGACGGCAGAAATACCTGCTCTGGTTGTCCTTCAACCTCCCGGATCCGCGTGCGCGTCGCTTCGAGCTCTTCGGAAAGCTGTCGCAGCGACACAAAAAACAGCGTGGGATCGAGGTCACCGACAATTTCGATGGCCTCGGCAAGCATGAAACTCCAGCCGTGACCAGAGATCTTTTCCTTGAGCCACATGCCAGCCTGAGGTGACGACAATGGCGTAACGCGATGAATACTTACAAAGGCTGAGTCCATATCTCGATAAAGCCCCCTATTCGAAAAAATGGCACAACAAGAACCGCTCCTTCCGATGGACAAATCGGAAGAGTTTCATAAAATTACATTTTTTGGGATTTCTTAAATTGCCCGAACTATCGAAAATCCATTAAATTTGCCGGGCCTCTCAAAATCTCTTCTTGTAAAGCCAGCATAACAGACTTTTTTTGGATGTATCAACTGACCGCATCCTGCGATTTATGATCCACAAGAACAATCAGCGATACCTACATTAATCCAATGCAATCATAAGGGGTGTTGCAGCGCATACGAGCAAAATCAGACACTTGCCAAAAGGACCTGATAATACGCAAATTTTTAGCGCAACGCACAATCCGTGCGGCAAGGCTCGTCCCTGCGCTTGCCTCAGGTGCCGCAAAAGGTCCGCGTGACGCGCTGCTCGGGCGTTGGCGGCAAGCGCAGATCCTCGGCGTCCGGCAACTCCCGATAGGGATCGGACAAGGCATCGACCAACCGATGAAAGAAGGAGAAGTCGTTATAGACGGCGGCCGCAATGGCCTCCTCGATCCGATGATTGCGCGGAATGAGGGCCGGATTGACCGCATCCATCCCCCCCTGTCTCGTGGCCGGCGCGCGACCATCGTCGATGCGAGACCGCCAGCGGGCGAGCCAGGACGACAGATCGACCGGCGCCTTGAACTGGCCAAGCAGAACGTCATCTGCCGTACCGCCGGCAAGCTTGCCAAGAGCACGGAAAGTCAGCGTGAAATCGGCTTCTCCCTGATGCATCAGGTCAAGGAAATCCGAGACCAGCTGGCGATCATCCGCCGCCTCGCCATCAAGGCCAAGCTTGGCGCGGAACAGCGACAGCCACTCCGCCTGGAAGATCTCACCGAAGGCGGCAAGGACGCCATTGGCCGCCTCGACGGCCTTCTCCTCATTCTCATCGATGAGCGGCAGCAGGCATTCGGCAAGCCTTGCAATATTCCACTGGCCGATTCCCGGCTGGTTGCCATAGGCATAACGTCCGCGCTGATCGATCGAGGAAAACACCTTCCGGGGATCGTATTCGTCGAGAAAGGCGCAAGGGCCGAAATCGATCGTCTCGCCTGACACCGCCATGTTGTCGGTGTTCATCACGCCATGGATGAAGCCGATCGACAGCCACCGCGCAATCAGCTTGGCCTGCGCTTCGGCAATGGCATGAAGCACGGCAAGATAGGGCTTCTCGGCCGTTGCCACATGCGGATAGTGCCGCGCAATCACGTGATCGGCAAGCGTCCTGACGGCTTCGTCATTGCCCTCGGCCGCGAAAAACTGGAAGGTCCCGACACGGATATGGCTTGCGGCGACGCGGGTCAGAACCGCACCCGGAAGCATGGTTTCCCGCATCACCGCCTCACCGGTAGCAACCGCCGCAAGCGCCCGGGTCGCAGGCACCCCAAGGGCCGCAAAGGCTTCCGACAGAATATACTCGCGCAGCACCGGGCCAAGCGCTGCACGCCCATCGCCATTGCGCGAAAAAGCCGTCGGGCCAGCCCCCTTCAGCTGGATATCGCGACGACGCCCCTGCAGATCCAGGACTTCGCCAAGCATCAGCGCCCGTCCATCGCCCAGCTGCGGATTGAAATGGCCGAACTGATGCCCCGCATAGGCCTGCGCGATCGGCTCGGCCCCAAGCGGGATCACCTGGCCGGAAAACACCTGCGCGAGCCGGGCATCATCCACCTCGGCAAGGTCAAGCCCGAGTTCCGCCGCAAGCGCCGGATTGAACCGGATCAGCTTCGGCCTTGCCGCCGCTGCGGGCTTTGCCGGACGATGAAAGACCTGCGGCAGGCGCGCATAGCTGTTGTCGAAGGAAAACAAGAGGCAACTCCCCGCCCGGCCATGGGGCTACATGATCTCTGGCCAAATATAGGGATGGACGCCCCTGCGACAAGGCGAAAAGGCCGGGGTGACGGATCGGCACACAAGCGAGCAATCCAACACCGACCGCCCCCTTCGCGCGCAAACGGCCTGTCCTCAATCGCCAGGCACCTCGCCAGGCATCGGCACAAGCACCACCCCGGGCAGATCCCCATAGAGCGGCACCGAGCCCTGACCGGGTGCAGGATCCGCCGGCGGAACCGGCGCTGGACTTTGCGCCTGGACCGGCACTGGCGCGGGCAATGCCGGAGATGCAGCGGCCGGTACATAGCTTGCGACCGGCCCCGGCAGCCGGCTTGAAACCTGACTCACCGCCGGATTGGGCATCTGCAGGGCGCGATCGTCTTGCGAGGCCTTCGGCAAAAGAGCATCGCAGGCACCCTTGTGGCCCGACAGCTCCTTGACCATGTCATAGGCGGCATCGGCGAGCACCCAGCGAATGGCCGCCTGCAACCCTTCCTGCGACTTGTCACCGATCTTGATATCGAACAGCTCATCGGAGAAGAAGCGGAACACGGATGCGAAAACTTCACGGCCAACCGCTTGTTTCGAATAGGATTTCGCCCGGATGATGCGCGTCGACGTGGTGTCCGTGACGCGGATGTCGACGGCCGCCGTGACGGCAAAACGGCGCGCGCCGATGCCGGCACCACCAATCGAGGCTTCGGCGCCGCCCGAATAACTGTTGAAGTCGAGCTGGGTGATGACACCGTCGATCACATAGTCGGAGCCGCGCAAGCCCCCCTTGACCAGCGGGCGGAACGGCAGGCTTTCGCCGCCGACAACAACATTGCCGCCATCACCGAGGATCTGCTCCCGCGCCCTGGCAATTTCCCATTCCGACACGGCCGTGTTCGACCGGTTGACCTGCTTCACGCCGGCCTTTTGCAGAAGCGAAATCATCATGCCGGCGCTATCGCGCGGCAGATAATTGCCCGCCTCTTCCGACGAATAGCGGCCGGTCTGGTCGGTGATCACATGGACGGCGAAGATGCGCGGATATTTCTGCACTTCCGGCGTCTTTGCCAGGCATTCGAGCGCGGCATCGACCGGCGTGCGGGTGGCGATCGGCACAGGGCCAAGAAAGGCCGGCTTGGGTGCCTTTTCGGCCACTTGCGATTGGCACGAGGCGAGCAGAAGCAGGGACGCCGCAAAAACAAGACGCGATTTACCGGAGATCATCTCTGGTCTCCTTAATTGTTCAGGATGGAATTATTGCTGTTGTTCTGATCGATCGTCTGGTCGCCATTATGATCCTGCGTCACCGTGATGTCGTTGTTCGAGCCGGTGACGTTGATCGTGGTCGAATTGCCGGTCTGTTGCGTGCCAAGCCCGGCCGCAGAACCGACGCCCGTATTGAAACGGCCCTGCAACTCAAGGCGTGTGCGCTCGAGATTAAGAAGAACCTGGCGTTCATTGGCAGAGCGAAACTGGTAGGGCCGATCGTCTCCGAGACCATTGGCCGACGCGCTGCACGGCACGACAACGGCAAGAACGACTGGAAATGCGATCTGTCGAAAACCACCCATGACACCCTCCACTGCTCCTTGAATGCGCCCGGCATTCGTAAATACTTCCAGCGAGGAATATCACTAAAAAACTAAGGATACAGCGAAAAAATTCCATACTTTCAATATCGGTTACGAATGCAGCTCAATTCGTTGCGTATTCACAACACAAAAATGTCGATCATGAAGATACAATGACATAGCTGGACAAACGACGGAAAATGAAGCAAAATTTTTGAAATCAAACAATGTATAGGCGGATGACATGCGCATATATTTATATTTGTCATCAACAATAATTATAGGATTTTCTTCCGCGAGCGCATACGCCAATCCGGTGGAGGATTTCGTCCGCGCCATGGTCGACCTGAAACGCGTAAGTGCGACCTGCGAACCCTATGTACAAGGCTCTCCAATGCGTTTGACCGCCGGCATAGACGCCTACTTCACATCACTGAAACAGCCTGTCCCAACACCCGTTGACGATCAGGCCCGAGACAGTATTGGAAAACTGCTGAAACAGCATGCGGCTTATATATGCTCCGAAAAACTGACGAAGCAGCATCAAAAATACATGAAGGCCGCAGAGTTATACATGACAGAAAAACCGGCACAATGGCCGGATGCTCCCTGGATCGACTTCCCGCAATGGTGTCCGGACCCCGCATGCTCGGGCTATTGATAGCAGTCATCGATCGATCGACACCGAGTTGCCGGTCTGCTGTGTCGCGCCGCCACTGGCACCACTCACCGATTGTTCGTAGTCCCCGGTCTGCGACACATCGATCGTTGCCGGCACGTCATCGACTGCGGGGGCCTTCAGCACGATAACATTCACATAATTCGAAGACCGCTGCTCGATCCCGGGCGTCGTCAACTGCTCCGTCAGACCCGCAAGCGTCACCAGTTCGACCTGATTTGTCACAAACTGACGGCCGGTCGAAGTCTGGGAAAGCGTTCCAATACTTTCAGCCTCGATGTAATTGGCAATATTGGTGCCGCCCTGGCTGATCGAACCCCAATCCGCACCCTCCTGCACCGTCACCACATTGTTGATGATCTGGTCTCCGGCAAAATCGCGAACGACCTCAGTGACCTTACCGGCAACGATGACGTTGCCGATATTGGTACCCTCCTGAACGATTGCCCCACCTCCGCCGACACCGGTCACCCTCAGCCGGTTCTCGATCACCTGCTCGGCTTGTTCGGCAAAGTTCTGCGAGCTGATCGCCACAGATTCCTTCGAATGGATCAGGTTGATCGTATTGATGCCCGATTGCCGGATGGTGCCGGCAAGCTCCGGCAGAGAAAGCGTATTGAAGGCATGCTGCGAGGCGCCATCGACGAAATTCTGTTCGACGCGGCCGACCGTGCCGCCGACCACGGCATTCGCCGTATTGCTGGCCTCCTGCTCGATGCCTTCGAGTGCAGAGACAGCATTGAGCACGATATCATTGATGGAGAACTGCTGGCCGTCAAAGGTTTGCGACACACTGTCCAGCGGACGGGCCTCGACTTCGACGATGTTGCCGGCATTGCTCGCGACCTGCCGCGCCGTCTTTGCCAGCTTGACATCCGTCCATCCGATCACCTGTCGAGCGTCCTGCCGACCGACGACCTGCTGCACGATCTGTGCCGGCTCCTCCTGCGAAGACACCGATTGCACCGGCTCTGCCGCGCGAAGCCCGGGCACGACGACCGTAACAGCCCCGGCCACGGCGACGGCAACTCGCAGGTTCATGCCCATGACATACCTCCACGGCTCTTGATAAGCCGGGTTTCATTCACAACACGGGGAGAAAGGCCAGGCCGACGCGTCGGCCTGGCCGGCACTGGATCAATCCAGGCTGCCAATCGAGTTGGCAACATTGGTTGCGCTCTGCACCACCTGCTCGACCGTGCCATTGGCATCAAGCAAGTTGGATGCTTCCTGCGAGGCAAAGGCGACCTGACTGATGTCGAGGGTGTCGTTGATCGCACCAATCGAAACAAGATTGGTGGCATTCACAGCCGTTTGATTAAAGTCCCAGACATTGGAGTTGGAACCGACGGAATCGGCGACATTCTTCGCGTCTTGCTCGACAGCCGAAAACTGGGCCAGTGTTTTACTTACGCTCTGGACACTCACACTGTTGACCACATTTGTCGCGTCTTGCGTCGACGGGATCACCACAGTCGCCTCACCCACGACTTCCGTCGCATTGCCATCGATGGATTTCTTGAACACGATGGTATTGTAGGCATCCTGGTCACCCACAGCGAACTGTTTGACCTTGTAGAGATCCTCCGTGGCCACATCGGAAGAAATCAGATTGGCAGCATTCACGGCCGACTGACTGACGTCTTCGACGGTATAGGCGGTTTCTATGTCGTTCGTCGCATATTGGTCGACAAAGGCGCCCTGCTTGATCTTATCAAGGTACAGAGCTCCTTCCGGAGTGTCGACCACATCGGTGCCGAGCGATACGGAATTGGCCACATTGGTGGCGCTCTGAGTAACATCCTTGATCACCGCATAGTCGGGATGCCAACTCCACCACATATAGCTTCCGCCGGAGTCGATGCTGTTCTCCGCATCCTGCTCAAGCCACGAGCCCTGCGCAATCTCATCCAGCCCACCAGCATCAACCAGCGACACCAGATTGGCCGCATTGACGGCCTCCTGAGTGACTCCGACCGCCGACGTGACGTCATCGATTTCGTTCAAAGCCTCCTGCACACCACCAACCAGCTGTTCGATGTCTGCACTTTCCCAGGCAAACACGGCTGATGACGACATGAGTGCGATGAGAGATGCTGCGAGAATAGTTTTCATGATTATCTCCTCTGTTTTACATGTCGCTCCGACATCAATCCTCATCCAAACCCGCCTCGTAGTCAGATTGGCTTGATTGAAGACGCAGAGCAGCTCTTCCAGCGAAACAATTCGCCAGAACTTTCATTCGGTCAAAAGATCCTTTCAGACCCCTCCGAACTGTTTTGATAACAAAACTCGAACGCTCACCGGACAATACGAACCGGAGACTCAACATAGATGAGAATGACATTGCTATAAGTTACAAAAGGCACCATTATTATGGTTCTATATTTATTGACGGGCGCCATCCGCACTTGAGCTGAAGTATAATCACAGATTGCACTCGCGGTCTACCGCGAATTAACATGTTCTTAAGGATGACAAATGAGGTGAAACATCGCAAAAATTTCCTTGACGAGTCAGGCGGTTGGCAGGAATTACCGCGCGGCAACCCGACTCGCGGCGAAAAATCCCCCAAAAATGGCGTGATAAATTCGCTCGACTCGCCTCACGCAGGACAGGTCGCATCGACCTTCAGATGCTGGGTTGAAAACCACGCGGGTGAGCCTGCTGCAACAGCGCATTGCGCGACAACGCGCAGAGCCTTGCCGGAAGAGCCCGCAGCGGAATGAGCAAAATATTCTCATTTGCCCATTTTATTTGCTCTTTTCTCTCCTCCATCCGCACCTACTTTCTGCGAAATGAAGAGCATCCGAAAGCGATACGAAAGGAAGACCGATGAACTGGCTCAAAACACTCGCAACAGCGGCAGCCCTGCAGACCCTGGCCCTCGCCCCGGCCATGGCTGGCGAGAACCTCGACCAGATCAAGGCCGCCGGCGTGATCAAGATCGGCACTGAAGGCACCTATGCGCCCTTCACCTTCCATGATGCAGACAACAAGCTGGTTGGTTTCGATGTCGAAATTGGCGAAGCGGTTGCAGCCAAGCTTGGCGTGAAGGCCGAATTCGTCGAAGGCAAATGGGATGGCCTGATCGCCGGTCTCGACGCCAACCGCTATGACGCCGTCATCAACCAGGTCGGCATCACCGAAGCGCGCAAGCAGAAGTATGATTTCTCCGACCCCTACATCGTCTCCAAGGCAGTTCTGGTGGTCAAGGAAGGCAATGAAGACATCAAGAGCTTTGAAGACTTGAAGGGCAAGACGTCGGCGCAGTCGCTGTCCAGCAACTTCGGCAAGATCGCCGAAGCTGCGGGTGCCCAACTGGTTGGCACCGATGGTTTCGACCAGTCGATCCAGCTGGTGCTGACCGGCCGCGCCGATGCGACCATCAATGACAGCCTGTCCTTCCTCGACTTCAAGAAGCAGAAGCCCGACGCCCCGGTGAAGATCGCCGCTGAAAAGGCAGAGGCCGATGCTTCCGGCATCATCGTTCGCAAGGGCGACGCCGAACTGGTGGCCGCGATCAACCAGGCGCTGACGGACATCAAGGCCGACGGCACCTACAAGGCGATCGCTGACAAGTATTTCGGCCAGGACGTCTCGAAGTAAGGCTCATCCTCCCTCGAAAAGGGAGATGGCAAGGGCGGCTGCACCCCGAAATTCGAAGGCAGCCACCTTGCCTGTCGCCTGTCCCTTCATAGGTCTATATGTGAGATCGCAGCAGAGGCCCCTCCCGCCTCTGCTGTCTTCCGTTTCCGTCCGCGCTCCCAAGGACACGTCCATGCCGCACTGGCTTCAACTCATGCTCGACTCGCTGCCGACCCTGCTCTGGGCTGGCGTGAAGTTCACCATTCCGCTGACCATTCTCGCCTTCGCCTTCGGCATTACGCTTGGGCTTGCAACGGCGGTGGCGCGGCTCTTCGGCCCGAAGCCGCTGGTGCTGGTGGCACGCTTCTATGTCTGGGTCATCCGTGGCACGCCGCTTCTGGTGCAGCTTTTCGTCATCTTCTACGGTCTGCCGAGCATTGGCATCCTGCTCGATGCCTTCCCGGCAGCCCTGATCGGCTTCACGCTCAATGTCGGCGCCTACACCTCCGAGATCATCCGTGCGGCGATCTCTTCCGTGCCGAAGGGTCAGTGGGAGGCGGCCTATTCGACGGGCATGAGCTGGCGCCAGGCGATGATCCGCACCATCCTGCCGCAGGCCGCCCGCGTTGCCGTGCCGCCATTGTCGAACACCTTCATTTCGCTGGTCAAGGACACGTCGCTCGCCGCCGCCATCACCGTGCCGGAACTCTTCCAGTCGGCGCAGCGCATCGTCGCCACCACCTATGAACCGCTGATCCTCTATATCGAGGCAGCGCTGATCTATCTCGCGCTGAGCTCCGTGCTCTCCAACCTGCAGGCGCGGCTGGAGACCCGTTTCGGCCGCTATGGCGGCATGCTGGAGGCCAACAGATGATCACGCTTTCCCACATCATCAAGCGCTTCGGCGAGGCGACCATCCTCAACGATATCTCGCTCACCGTGCCGGAAGGCAGCGTAACGGCGCTCGTCGGCCCCTCCGGCGGGGGAAAAAGCACGCTGCTGCGCTCGATCAACTTGCTGGAGCAGCCGACCTCGGGTGCCGTGCAGATTGGCGATGCGAGGATCGAGTTTCAGCCCGGTCGCAAGATTGCCTTTGCCGAGATCCAGAAGGTCCGCTGCGAGACCGGCATGGTCTTCCAGAATTTCCAGCTCTTCCCGCATCGCACGGCAATCGAGAATGTCATCGAAGGCCTGATCACGGTGCAGAAATGGCCGCGTGAGAAGGCCAAGACCCGCGCCATCGAACTGCTGACCAAGGTCGGCATGGCGCACAAGGCAGACGCCTGGCCGGCCGAACTTTCCGGCGGCCAGCAGCAGCGCGTGGCGATTGCCCGGGCGCTCGCCCCCTCACCCAAGGTGCTGCTCTGCGACGAGCCGACCTCGGCGCTTGATCCGGAACTGGCAGGCGAAGTGGTGGACGTGCTGAGCAAGCTTGCCGACGAAGGCACGACCATGGTGATTGCCACCCACGACCTGCGTCTCGCCTCGAAGATCGCTCATCAGGTGGTGTTCCTCGAAGCCGGGCAGATCGTGGAGACCGGCAATGCCGAACAGATCTTCCGCGATCCGCAGCGCGAGCGCACGAAGCGCTTCGTATCATCGATCAGCGCGGCCCAGACGCTTTAAGTGCGGCGAGATCGGCGTTTTCTCGTCTGCAAACGGTCGCCGCATGTCAGGCCGGCGGTTCGGTGACAACAGGCATGATGTCGACACCGTCACCGGGAAAGATGCCAATATGCGGATGGTCAGCGAAGAGGCGGGCCGCCTCTTCCGCCGTCTCGGCTTCGACGAGCACATAACCGCAGAACGTGTTCTGGCCGGGCCCAATCCCCGCGCGGGTGATCCGCGTCGTCTTGCCGACCATCACACTTGGGCTTCTCAGGAAGGCCGCATTGCGCTTCTCCCAGTCTTCCCACTGCGACAGGCCCTCGGCATCGATCGCCTCCTGATCGGCTTTCGGCATCTTGCGAAAGGCAATCAGGGCCTCGGGCTCCATGGTATAGACGGCGACGAATATCGGCATATGCGCACTCCGCTGACGCGTGAAACCAGCAAAATGCTAACGCAGAGATTGAGGTCTGTCACGCAGCGGCGGTGCGCTTACCCGCGGCCGCGATAGGTCGCGACCCCCTGCTCCGGCAGCCACACACCCTTCGGCGGCTCGCCGGTCTGCCAGAAGACATCGATCGGAATGCCGCCGCGCGGATACCAGTAGGCACCGATGCGCAGCCACTTGGGATCGAGCAAATCGACGATGCGCTTGGCGATATAGACCGAGCAATCCTCGTGGAAGGCGCCGTGATTGCGGAAGGCAAAGAGGAAGAGCTTCAGCGATTTCGATTCCACCAGCCAGTCGCCCGGGATGTAATCGATGACGATATGGGCGAAATCCGGCTGGCCGGTCATCGGGCAGAGCGAGGTGAATTCGGGGGCTGTGAAGCGCACGACATAATCCGTGCCGGCATTGCCATTCGGCACGCGCTCAAGGACCGCGGCTTCCGGACTGGTGGGGGCCTCCACGGCCTGGCCAAGCTGGGTCAGCCCGGATGTGTCTGTCTTGCTCATCATCGGCTCCTTCAGATCTCGACAGCGGCGCCATGCGCCATTTCATTTTCCGGCTCGACATGGATGGTCACCCGGGTGCCGGGTACGGCATTGTGCACGGCCATTTCCAGCCGATCGCAGATCACATGCGCATCGCGCACCGTCATCGTCGACGGCACCACCAGGTCAAAGGCGGCAAAGGTGGCGGCACCACCGCGACGGGTGCGCAGATAGTGGACGCCAAGCGAACCTTCGGCATTCTCCGCAATCGCCTTCTTGATCGCGGCAAATTCTTCCGGCTCCACCGCCTTGTCCATCAGCCCGTCGACAGAATGCGAGATGACCTTCCAACCCTGCCAGATGATATTGAGCGCCACCAGAATGGCCAGAACCGGATCGAGGATGGCATAGCCGGTGACAAGCACCAGAACGAGGCCGACCAACACGCCACCGGAGGTCACAACATCCGACATGATGTGGTGCCCATCGGCGAGCAGCGCCGGCGAGCGATGGCTGCGGCCGACCCTGATCAGAAGGGCCGCCCAGGCCGCGTTGATCACGGCAGCGAGCGCATTGATGGCAAGGCCGAGATAGGGAGCATCCGGCAAGGCAGGCGCACTCAGCGCCGGGATCGCCTCACGGATGATGAGGAGTGCGGCAACAACAATCAGCACGCCTTCCAGAACCGCGGACAGATATTCCGCCTTGTGATGGCCGTAAGGATGGTCGTCATCGGCGGGCTTTTGCGCATAGCGAATGACGAAGTAGGCGATAAAGGCCGCAATGACGTTAACGGTCGATTCCAGCCCGTCGGACAGAAGCGCCACCGAGCCCGTCACCCACCAGGCGAGAAGCTTCAGCCCCATGACGCCAAAAGCGAGCGGAATGCCCCAGAAGGCGAGCTTCTCTACCAAATTGTCTTGCCGCGCCACCATGGCCTTCTTCCCTGCAGATGCGAGTGAATTGCAGACGCAATTCCAAAAACGACGAAACCGCCCGGCAAAGCGGGCGGTTCGGTTCGATGGGCAGGGTAATGCAGGAGGGTTGAGGAAAGGTCAAGGCGGGAGATGGGGTGTGCACAGGGGGGCGATGGCCTTCAGATGCCAGCGAGGAATTTTCGAAGAACGTCTGCGCTGCGCTGTCCGCGGGTATCGCGAACGTCGATGATCAGGATCTGATCCGGCGTGACAGTGTGGAGAAGCGCAAAGGGTGTGCCACGAATATGATACTCCCTGACGCGTTCGAAATCCTCGAAACATGCGGCATTGTCAGGATGGGCAATGATGGTCCGTTCCGCCGTCCTCAAAGCCGCAGACACTGCAGCGATATCAAGTTGTGGATGGCTCTTGTAGTAACTGCGCATCCATCGAAGGCCGGGTTCGGCAGTCGGCAGGTCGCGGAGACGCATGCCCTTCAGCGCGCCGCCGGAAAATCGTCCTGATCGGACAGCAGCCAGTCATGAACCTCGCCGCTGTCGACAGCTTTAACGTCACCTGCATCAAACCAGCTGAAGACCGTGGTGCAAAAGCTCGCGCGTTGCCACGCGCTCGTCAACCAGATTGCGGATCGCCTGATCAGCGAGATCGGGAGCGGTTCGGTTGTCGAAACGCGCGATTTCTTCCAGCGCCTGATTGAGGCCGGCATCGATTTCGGTGGTCAGAATGATTTTGTTCATCGGATCAAGTTCTGGTTCAGCCTGCGTCAAAGGATGAGACATCGTGTCGAGAGTGTCAAACGAGACATCGGGGACCGCACGAGAGTGGACCGGCCCGAGGAACCTTGCAGAGTCTTCGCCGCTTTGGGATACTGAACCCTGAGAGGCACGGAGACGACCATGTCGACGATCACCATCGCGATCCCTGACAATCTGACAGAGTGGATCAGTCGCAAGACGCAAAGCGGCGAATTCGCAGATTCCAGTGACTACGTGTCGGATCTGATCCGCCGGGATCAGGAACGGTCGGCGAAGATTGCAGCCATGCAGACAGCGGTGAAGGCCGGTTTGGCCAGTGGCGTGGGGGAACGGACAGCTGACGAGCTATTCGAAACCGCTCGTCAGCAAGCAAGGACAGCGAGTGGCGGCTGAGAATGACCTATCGGCTGACACGAGCAGCGGAAGCCGACGTCATCGAGATTGCCGAGATCGGCATCCGTACCTGGGGCATTCGGCAAGCCCAAACATATCACAACGGCCTATTCGATCTTTTCGGTCTGATTGGATTGACGCCTGAGATGGCACGGGAGAGACGCGAACTATCTCCACCGATGCGGGTTCAGCGCGACAGGGCACACTTGGTGATCTACCTGATCGACGACGCCGGCGTGCTGATCGTTCGTGTTCGCCATGGCCGGGAAGATTGGCAAGAGGATATCTGAGCGCATAGGCGCGACCGTTTCGAGCCGCGCCTCGCCTATTTCCTTACGCCGCCTTCACCTTCGCCCGTTTTGCCAGATGCGCCACGACATTCTCGATCATGCGCATGCCGGCGTCGCCGCCGAGTGTCATGATCGATTCCGGGTGGAACTGCACGGCGGCGACCGGTTCCTTGGTGTGCTCGATGCCCATGATCGTGCCGTCTTCGCTCTCTGCCGTGATCATGAAATCGCGCGGCAGCGTTGCCGGATCGGCGAAGATCGAGTGGTAGCGACCGACCGTCACTTCCTTGCCGAGCCCTGAGAAGACAAGGCCGGGTTCGAGCACGCGGATGCGCGACGGCTTGCCATGCATGGGAACCGCCAGCTGGCGCAGTTCTCCGCCATAGGCTTCGGCGAGCGCCTGGAGACCCAGGCATACGCCGAAGATCGGCAGGTTGCGGGCGCGCGCCTTCTTGATCGTCGCCTTGCAGTCGAAATCCGTCGGCGAGCCGGGACCGGGCGAAAGGACGACGAGATCGGGATTGAGGCGGTCAAAAATCTCTTCCGGCACCGGCGTGCGCACCGTGTTTACCGTCGCACCCGTCTGGCGGAAATAGTTGGCGAGCGTGTGGACAAAACTGTCTTCGTGGTCGACGAGCAGGATGTTGATCCCCTCACCCACCCGGGCCACCCCGCGATGCGAGGAGGCATCGTTGCCGCTCTTGGCGTCGCGGATCGCTGCAATCATGGCGGAGGCCTTCAGTTCGGTTTCGGCTTCTTCTTCCTGCGGGTCGCTGTCGTTCAACAGCGTCGCACCAGCGCGGACTTCGGCAATGCCGTCCTTGATGCGCACGGTGCGGAGCGTCAGCCCCG
This sequence comes from Rhizobium sp. G187, assembly GCF_051549525.1. Classification (NCBI taxonomy): domain Bacteria; kingdom Pseudomonadati; phylum Pseudomonadota; class Alphaproteobacteria; order Hyphomicrobiales; family Rhizobiaceae; genus Rhizobium; species Rhizobium sp. G187. Next base: position 692,075 of record NZ_JBPUGM010000003.1, on the reverse strand, counting down.
TATTCATGTCGCCATTGAAGCCGACCATGCCGACGGCGCCGCCATACCAGGCGCGCGGGCTCTTCTCATGCTTCTCAATGAAGCGCATGGCCCAGAGTTTCGGCGCACCGGTCACGGTGACCGCCCAGGCGTGGCTGAGGAAGCCGTCAAAGGCGTCCATGCCGTCACGCAGGCGGCCTTCGATGTGATCGACCGTGTGGATAAGGCGCGAATACATCTCGATCTGGCGGCGGCCGATGACCTTGACCGAGCCCGGCTCGCAGACGCGGGACTTGTCGTTGCGGTCAACGTCCGAGCACATGGTGAGCTCGCTCTCGTCCTTTTTGGAGTTGAGGAGCTTGAGGATCTGGGCCGAATCCTCGATCGGATCGGCACCGCGCTTGATCGTGCCCGAGATCGGGCAGGTCTCGATGCGGCGACCATTGACCCGCACGAACATCTCCGGCGAGGCGCCGACGAGATACTCCTGGTTTCCGAGATTGATGAAGAACGAATAGGGAGAGGGATTGATTTCCTTCAGCCGCTTGGAGATCTGCGAGGGCTTCGAATCGCAGCGTTCCATGAACTTCTGGCCCGGCACCACCTCGAACAGATCACCCTTGCGGAAGCTTTCCTTGGCCTTCACCACCAGTTCGGCATATTCGCCAGGCCGATGATCACCACGGGGCGGGATCGTGTCGGTGTGCTGGAAAGGTTCAGGCGCGATCTCCTGCGCCTGTCCGATTGTCGTCGCATCGCCCTTGGTGAAATCGTAGCGGTCGATCCAGGCCTTGGCGGAATAGTGGTCAACGACCAGGATCTCGTCCGGCAGGAAAAGCACCATGTCGCGCTGATCATCGGGGCGGGTGAGCTTGAGGTCGATGGCGTCGAACTGGAAGGCGAGATCATAGCCGAAGGCGCCGAACAGGCCGATGGCCGAATCTTCCTCGGAATAGAACAGATCGGTGACAGCGCGCAGCACCGTGAACACCGTCGGGATCTTCGAGCGCTCTTCCTCGGTGAAGACACGTGACGGCGGCTTGACATCGAGGTCGAGGCGGGTCGCGGTGCGAGCGCCGAGCGCCAGATCCTCGACGGTCGAAAGCCGGTCGGCGATCATCGCAAGCAGCGCCTCGCCGCGACCATTATAGGCCTCGATCCAGACCTTGCGGCAGAAGGAGGAAATGCCGAGCGGCGGATCGACAATGGCCGTATCCCAGCGGGTATAGCGACCCGGATATTCATAGTTGGAGGAGAAGACCGCGCCGCGCCGCTCGTCGAGCTTGTCGACATAGGTCGAAATCGCGTCGGCATAGGAAGTCGGCCGCCGCTTGCGTGAAACGGTCACGCCGCCGCGCGTCTGATAGGCTTCCGAGCCGTCTTCCTGCAAAATCGTCGACATGTCTGTCCTTCTCCATTCTTCGAGGCCCGCCTGATGAGCGGGCCTTGAATACAAAAAAGCCGCCTCAGGAAAGTTTCCGGGCGGCTTTGGGGTCAATCCTCTGAAGACATGACTGGTCAAGGCCGCGTTAGCGTGCCCACCACCAAGCAAAGGTCTTCGATACGATCTTCATGGGCGATGTGATAGCCCGATGCGGCGCAACGCGCAAGCACGATTTCCGCCCCGCCCTCGGGCTGGCGCAAGGCATTACAGGTCATCAATTTAGACTATTGTCATTAAGCACTATCTAACAAACCTATGCCGATATAGGGTAAAATGCGCGCAACCGGAAAGCGGGGCCGTGCGACCCTGGTGAGGATCGGAGAGTTTTCATGCAACTGACACTTTCGCGCGGACTTTTCGCCTTCGGTCTTTTTGTGGCCACGGCATTTCTCACGGCCCTTGCCGTGATGGCTTACACCTTGAAGACGGTGAAGATCGAGGGACCGGAATATGTTGAGATCATCCACGGCAAGGACCTCGTCGCCGACATCCTGCCTCCACCGATGTTCCTGGTCGAAGCCTATCTTTTGGCCAGCGAAACGGCGCTGGATGCGAAGCTCGCCAGCGAAAACACCGAACAGATCCGCACCTTGCGGACGCAATACGAAGAGCGCATGCAGGTCTGGCGCGATACTGACCTTCCGGCCGAATTGAAGACCCTGATCAAGGGAGAGGTCGGCACTGCGAGCGACGCCTTCTGGAGCACCATGGACAGCGCCTATCTACCGGCACTGGCAAGCGGCGACGGTGCCGCGCGCCTGCTCGCCATCACCAAACTGCGTACACAATTTCAGACCCAGAAGGCCGCCGTGCAGGATCTGGTGAAAGCGGCAACGGCGTTTCTCTCGCAAAGCGAAGCCCATGCCCGTCAGACAATCAGCCTCTATTCAAAGATCGCTCTTGCCGCCGCGTCCTCAGCGATCCTTGCATTGATCGGTGGACTTCTGGTTTTCCGACGTCTTGCCATCACCCCGCTCGAGGCCCTGTCGGCCCAGATGAAGACACTGGCAAGCGGCGCGCTCGATGCAGATGTGCCCTTCACCGCGCGCAAGGACGAAGTGGGCGACATGGCCCGTTCGGTGGCGGTCTTCCGACAGGCGGGCATCGACAAGATCAAAATTGAAAACGACAACCGCCGCCAGCAGCAGCACATCGAACGTGATCGGGCAGCCCGCCTCAGCGAACAGGAACACCAGTCCCGCAGCCTGCAGAAGGTCGTCGACGACCTCGGAGCCGGTCTCGAACGCCTGTCGAAGTTCAACATCCGTTACACGCTGGATGAGCCCTTCCAGCCGGAATTCGAACAGCTTCGCCATGATTTCAATAAATCGCTCGCCGTGTTCCAGGACACCATGGGCCTGGTCCTCGACAAGTCGAACGAGATCGACAACAGTTCGAATGCCTTGCAACAGGCATCCGACCAACTGGCAAAGCGCACCGAGCAGCAAGCCGCAGCCCTTGAGGAGACAGCCGCTGCCCTTGAAGAAGTCTCCGGCACCATTCGAGCCTCCTCAAGCCGGCTGACCGGCACGCGCAACATGACGCGTGAAGCCAAGGTCAATGTCGAGAAGTCGACCCATGTGGTGCATGATGCCGTCGAGGCCATGCGACGCATCGAGGCGGCGTCGGCGAGCATTGCCAGCATCACCGACGTGATCGACCAGATTGCCTTCCAGACCAATCTTCTGGCGCTGAACGCCGGCGTCGAGGCGGCCCGAGCCGGAGATGCCGGGAAGGGCTTCGCAGTCGTTGCGCAGGAAGTCCGGGACCTCGCGCAACGCTCCGCCAATGCCGCGCGCGAGATCAGCGCCTTGATCGATCAATCAACGCGCGAGGTGTCGGTGGGCGTAACACTGGTCAACGATACCGGCACGGCCCTACGCGCCATTGAAGCCAGCATCCAGGCGATAAACGAGGATATCGAGGCGGTAACCGCAGCGGCCATCGAACAATCGGCAGGAATTGCCGAAATCAATGTCGCGGTGAACCAGATGGATCAGCTGACCCAACAGAATGCCGGCATGGTCGAAGAAACCTCTGCCGCCACCCATGCACTCGGCGATGAAGTGCGCGAGCTCGTCCGCCTGGTTGGTCAGTTTGTCTTCAACCGCCGCCACAAAGTTCGAGACCGGGTGGATGCGGTGACACAAACAGAGAGGGATAACAGCAATCCGCAGGTCGCACGATTGCGTGCCGGTTGACGCGGGACATACGGATCGCCCTCACCTGCGCCATACCACGACCGAACTAAAACTGCATTCATCCGTTCCTCTTGGGTCGAACCAGGAACGGATGAATGCACAGACTCTTGATCGTGTTGACAATTCTGACCTTCTCGGTGGGTGCGAGCCTTCCGGAAAAAGGTCCCGAACCACAGCCGGATCCACGCGTCCAGGCAGAGCCGACCGCCTCGCCCGACCAGCCGCCGGTCCCGCCTCAAAAGCCGGTTGCCGACAAGGAGGGCGAACAGCCAGAGGCACCGGAACAGCCTGAGGCACAGGAAGAGACTGTGCGGGAAGAGCGAGACCACCCCGCCAAGGACGCCGACCTTGGCGGCAGCATGGCGGCAAAACAGGGACAGTCCGAAGCACCTGCACCGGAAGACCCGGCCAGCTACGCCGCCTGCGTGGCGGAGCTGAGGTCGATCGGGGCCCGGTTCCGCGAATTGCCCCGCATCGACGACGAGGCGAGTTGCGGGATGGACAGGCCGGTCGAAGTGGAAGCCGTGCTGCCGGATGTCAGCCTGCAGCCGGAGGCGACCATCCGCTGCGAGACGGCCCTCCAGCTTGCCCGCATGACCCGCGACATGCTGAGGCCGGCCGCAAAAACCGCCTTCCCCGACAAGCCCCCCCTCAGCGGCTTAATCCAGGCCTCCGGTTATGTCTGCCGCAACCGCAACAGTGCCGAGACCGGCAAGACCTCAGAACACGCCTTCGGCAATGCCATCGACATTGCCGGCTTGCGCTTCGGCGAGACCGAGGAACCGGTGATGATCGCCAGACAGGACGACGGCACGGCCGAGGCCGCCTTCCAGCGCGCCTTCAATGCGCTCGCTTGCCTCTATTTCACCACCGTGCTCTCCCCCGGCAGCGACGCCACCCATCAGGACCACATGCACTTGGATGTCATCGAGCGAAAGAGCGGGTTCCGCTATTGCCGGTAAAACGCAAAAACGGCGGCGCCCCGGTTGGGACGCCGCCGCAGGCGGTGGAGGCGGGTGTTCGGTTTAAAATTTCTGCGAGATGGAAATCTTGAAGGTGCGGCCGGCCTCGGAATACAGGTCTGTAGCGCTGGCAACATTCTTCACTTCAAGGGCATCGAAGTACTTCTTGTCGAACATGTTGTAGACGCCAGCCTGGATACGCAATCCCTTGGCCTGTTCAGGTTCCCACCAGCCGGTGAGATTGAGCACGCCGTAACCGGCAGGCTTGGTCAGCGCAGCCGAGTCATCCGAAACGGCGGCAGCGGCGACCAGGCTCAGATCCGTCCCCCAGGTTTCCTGCTCGTAGCCTAGTCCGACAATTGCCTTGAGCGGGGGAACCGATGCGAGCAGTTCATCACTGTCCAGATCGGTGCCACGCGCATAAGCCAGTGTCCCGTGCAGATTAAAGCCACTTGAGAAGGTCTTGTGTGCCTCCAGCTCGACGCCGCTGATGCGGACATTATCGCGATTGATGAATTGATAGGAACCGAGCGCATAACCCGGCGTCGCGATGATGTCCGACGTGTCGATGAAATTCTTGTAGCGCGTGCTGAAAGCGCTGACACGCCCACCAAATTCCTCGTCGCCAAGATTGGCACCGACATCGAAGCCCCAGCTGCTTTCGGGCTTCAGGTCCGGGTTTCCGATCGAGCGATAGAGCGGCGCATTGTCGTAGTCGACATAGAGCTGGTAGGCATTCGGCGACTTGAAAGCTGTCACAAATTGCGCATAGAGCTCGACATCGGGACGAACCTGCCAGGCGGCGCGCAACTTCGGCGAAAGATGGGTTCCGCTCTGACCTTCCGGCATCGTACCATCATAGGTGTCCGTCGCCTGCGGGTCTTCCTTGTACCAGTCAAAACGCAAACCAGGCGTCACCGAAAATGCGCTATCCCCCAGCGCGATTTTGTCCTCTGCAAAAGCGCCGAACCTGTAAGAATTTACATCAGGCGAATAGGACTGATTGGTGTGGTAGTAGGCGCAACCAGGCACATAGGTGACAGAGCAACTGTCCCGGCCCGCCAGATAGTAGCTACTTTGTGTGAATCGGAAATCGGCACCGACGGTGAGTTGGTGATGAAGATTGCCCGTCGAGAAATCTGAATTGGCATAACCAGAGAAGCCAATATCGCGCTGCTCGCTTTCCATGAGACGATCATAGTCGCCTATTGGCGCGATCTGTCGGTAGGACTCTTGCCCCTCGGTCCTTGCGGATCGCTGCCAATAAACAGTCGCGGCCGCCCGATCAATCAGGCTGTCATCGCCAGTCGCTTCGTATTCGTAGTCGAGAGACAGGCGGTCGCGGTCCTTTTCCTGGACCAGGTCATAGTCTCCTGCACGGTAGGTTGTTCCGTAGGTTGTGGAAGAAAGATAGTCCTTCCGGCTATCATAACCAAAGTGCTCGGCTGTGAGCCCCACCTTGTGGCCACCCTCGAGCTCCTGACGCACTTTGAAGAGATAATTGCGCTGGCTGTAATCCATCGGGTCGGCTTCGGTGCGCGTGCTACGGGTGCCACCGACATCACCCTTTGTTTCAGTCTCATGCCCCTTCTTGTAGGATGTCTGGAACATGACCGAGGTATTTTCGACCTTCTTGGCAACCGCGCCAGACGCCGTGAAGGACCGGTCCGAGCCGTCGTAGCTAAGTTTTCCGATACCTCCGAAAGTGGCGCCATCCGACAAGAGATCGTCCGGCTCAAGAGTATTCAGCAAAAGGGCTCCACCAAGAGCACCCGAACCAGCGCGGCTGGAATCGGCACTGTGCAGCACATCCACGGACGAAAGCGAAGTGAAGTCGTAGGTGTCAGCGCCCCCGCCGTAGTTATAAACGGTATCGAAGAAATACGGGACTGGAATGCCGTCAATAGTCGTCAAAACGCGATCAGCCTCAAGCCCGCGAATGTTGACGCTCTTGGACTGGCGAACATAGGTAACACTCGGCTCTACCGTATTACCCAGATCATCAACATCATCCACCTGCTTCTTATCAAGCGTTTGTCTTGTCGTCGTCGTCGCCAGCGGCGTGTCCGCGACCGAGCCCGCCGGCACACGTTTGCCCCTGACGACGATGGTCTGCAGTTGCGTTTCGCCCTCCGCAGCAGCGGATGAGGCGGCCGGGGTGGCGCTCTGGGCGAAGGCGAGTGTGGTCGGGGTCACGACAGCAAGCGCGGTGCAGGCGAGCAGGAAGGGTCTGAGAGACCGGGAGCCCATGCGAATATCCTTTCGGAGGCCATAGAAATGCAGTCCGACACCCCAAAACAGGATGCAGGTTGGCCAGTGATGTGGTTTCAAAACGGATCGGGGGAGAAATTCCGCCGTAATCACGGCCTATAAAACATGATTATGATCGTCAAGATATAAAACATGATTCTTTTGATCATGATTTAACACTCGCGTGATTATGACAAAAATACCACAGAAATTAGGGGGTACAGAACCTAGAAAAGCCCCTCGACCGCGCCGTCCGCATTGAGCCGGATCTTCTCCGATGACGGCACACGCGGCAGGCCCGGCATGGTCATGATCTCGCCGGTGATCGCCACGACAAAGCCGGCGCCGGCCGAAAGCCGCACTTCGCGCACATGCACGCTATGGCCTTCGGGTGCGCCGCGCAGCGACGGATCGGTCGAGAAGGAATATTGCGTCTTCGCCATGCAGACCGGCAGGTCGCCGTAGCCCTGATGCTCCCAGTCGAGCAGCTGGTCGCGCACGGCCTTCTCCGCCGTCACCTCGCCGGCCCGGTAGATCTCGGTGGCGATCCGCTCGATCTTGGAGAAGAGCGGCATGGCATCCGGATAGAGCGGGCGGAAATCGGCCTTGCCATCGGCAAGCCGCACCACGGCCTCGGCAAGATCGGTGATGCCGGCGGACCCCTTCGCCCAGTGGCGGCAGACATGCGCCTCGGCCCCAAGGCCTGCGGCCACGGCCTTGACTGCATCGATCTCGGCATCGCTGTCGCCGGTGAAATGGTTGATCGCGACAACGGCGGGAACGCCGAACTTGCCGAGATTTTCGAGATGTCGGGCAAGATTGACGGCGCCGCGCTTCACCGCCTCGACATTTTCAAGCGCCAGATCCTCCTTGGCGATCCCGCCATTCATCTTCAGCGCCCGAACGGTGGCGACAAGCACGACGGCAGCCGGCGTCAGGCCCGCCTTGCGGCATTTGATGTCAAAGAACTTCTCCGCCCCGAGATCCGCGCCGAAGCCGGCTTCGGTCACCACATAATCACCGAGCTTCAGCGCCGTCTTGGTCGCGATCACCGAATTGCAGCCATGCGCGATATTGGCAAAGGGTCCGCCATGCACCAGCGCCGGATTGTTTTCGAGCGTCTGGACGAGATTGGGCTGCAGCGCCTCCTTGAGAAGCACCGCCATGGCGCCGTCCGCTTTCAGATCGCGGGCAAAGACGGGACTTTTGTCACGCCGGTATCCGATGATAATCGCGCCGAGGCGGCGCTCCAGATCCTCAAGGTCGGTCGCAAGGCAGAGGATCGCCATGATTTCCGAGGCCACGGTGATATCGAAGCCGGCTTCGCGCGGAAAGCCGTTCGAGGCACCGCCAAGCGCCGTCACCACCTGGCGCAGAGCCCGGTCGTTCATGTCCATCACCCGCCGCCAGGTGATGCGGCGTGTATCGAGGTTCAGCTCATTGCCCCAATAGACATGGTTGTCGATCAGCGCTGACAGCAGGTTATGCGCCGAGGTGATGGCGTGGAAATCACCGGTGAAATGCAGGTTGATCTCCTCCATCGGCACGACCTGGGCATGGCCGCCACCGGCCGCCCCGCCCTTGACCCCGAAACAGGGGCCGAGCGAGGGCTCGCGGATGCAGATCACCGCCCGCTTGCCGATGCGGTTGAGGCCATCGCCAAGTCCGACCGTAGTCGTGGTCTTGCCCTCGCCGGCCGGTGTCGGGTTGATCGCAGTGACAAGGATCAGCTTGCCATCTGTCCGCTCGGAGAGGCTGCGGATGAAGCCCGCCGAGATCTTCGCCTTGTCATGACCAAAGGGGATGAGGCTTTCTGCCGGAATACCGAGCCGACAACCGATTTCCTGAATGGGCCGCTTGTTCGCTGCACGGGCGATATCAATGTCGGTTGTCATGTCGCTTGCGCCTCATTGTGTGTCGCAGAAGCATCTGCCGCCGGAAGTCGCAAGGCAAGGGCCGCGCTGCCTTTTCCACCAGACCCGGTACCGACGATGCAAGAACGCCGACCATGAATTGAAATTCTGCGCAACCCAGGCATGATGGCGCAGTTCTCGAGAGCAAGGACGCTTGAAGCATCCGCAGTGAGCCCTTGAATATGCAAGGAATTTGCGCCTCACCCACCGTCTTGTGTCTTGTTCTCGTCACCGGAAGGCGTTATCTGCGACGCCATAGGCCGCATTGCGAGGATTGCCATGAAGTCACTGGAATTGTTGATCGAGAAGATCATCCTGTCGAGCCGCTGGATCCTGGTGGCCTTCTATCTCGGGCTTGTTGCAGCGCTTGCCGTTTACGCGCTGTCCTTCGGCTACAAGTTCCTGAAGATCGCTCAAAATGTCTTCGTCTACGAGGACTTCGAGATGATCCTCGCCATGCTCGCACTGATCGATGCCGCACTCGTTGCCAGCCTGATCGTCATGGTGATGATCTCCGGCTATGAGAACTTTGTCAGCCGCTTTGACGAAGCGGACGATCAGGTCTCCTTCCTCGGCAAGCTCGATGCCGGCAGCCTCAAGATCAAGGTCGCATCGTCGATCGTGGCGATTTCCTCCATCCATCTGCTCCAGGTTTTCCTCAACGCCAACCAGTACACAGACAGCAAGCTGATGTGGTTGACCCTTATTCACCTGGCTTTCGTCGTCTCGGCCGTGATGCTGGGCTATCTCGAGGTCATGATGAACGGCAAGAAGAAGGGCGGATACGAAGACAAGACGTAAGTCTCCCGCGTGAAGCCTGGGCCCACCGGCAGGCAAGAGCCGCCCGAAAGGACGGCTCCACCGTCGCCAAGAGAGTCCCTCGAGGCAAACGATCACTTACCCATCAAAACTGCAGTCAGGATCGCTGAAACGGTTGCAGGATAAGCCATCGGATCAAATCGGAGCGTGTGTGACTTTTTAACTGGCACCGGTCAGAAATTAATCATATTAATGCGCTACCATCACTAAAAAGTGCTGGCATTTCGCCCCGGCTGTTATATGTGTCGGAAACTCTCTTTTTCCTGTCAACTTTCGAAATTGCAAACATGTTGCTAGAACGACAGACGCTCTTGAGCGAGGGTATCGGCAGTTGTCAGAGCCGACCTGAACTGCTGGAGACTTGGCGGCGCGCAGCCCTGGAATATGGCTTCGAGTACGTCACGCTTGCTAACGCTCCCACGCTGCAGGACCGGCATTTTTCGCCGCTCGTGCGAGAGACGACACTGCCGAGCGAGTTCAGCAACGAGTTCGATCGTATGGAGTTTCTCCGCCTCTGCCCGACGGTGGCCCATCTCGCCCGGTCGATCATGTGGACGACCTGGGATGTCGGGCGCGAGGGCGAGACACCGAGCTTCGAATGCCCGGCCTCTTTCATCGCTCTGTTTCGCCGCTTCAAGATGCGCTCCGGCGTGCTGTTTTCGCTCAACGCGCTCGACGGCGGCCGCTTTATCGTCCGCTATGACGGCGACCGTTCGGTCCCGACACAGACCGAAATCAACGAATTGTCCATGCTGAGCACCCAGGCCTTCGACGTCTTTGACCGGCTGCGCCGCACCGCCAGCAACGTCAATGTTCTGTCGGCACGGGAACTGGAAGTCGTTCGCTGGACGGCGCAGGGCAAAACCTCGCTGGAAATCGGCCAGATCCTGTCGCTCTCGGATCACACCGTCAACGCCTACATGACAAATGCCATCCGCAAGCTGGATTGCGTCAACCGCACGCAGCTTGTGGCCAAGGCCATCCGGATGAAGATCATCACCTGATCTGCCGGCCAACCAAGCCCGCAGCTCGATCCTTGCGAACAAACAAAAAGCCCGGCATTGCGACCGGGCTTTGTTTTTTTGTTTCCGTCAGGTCTCGTCAACGATCGAGGATGCTCTGGATTTCCACCATGTTGGAGCGAACGCGCAGGATGTAGAATCCCATCGTCGCCAGATGCGTTGGCATGATCCAGCCATCCTCGCTGCCATTGGAAATGATCGCCGGCTGTACCCGAAGGGCCGACTGCAGCTGCCGCTCCATCTCCGTCCAGATGGTGGTGAGATTACGCTCGCGGATGACATTGCCGAAATCGGCCCGTGTCGCCTGCAGAAGCGCATACTGGGCATAGAGCTGGCCATAGGCGAACCAGAACCGATCATCCGCGCGGGTGTCGAACCAGCCGGCATTGAACTCTTCCGAGCGGCGACGCAGGATGTCGGATGTATTGCCAAGATCGCTTGCCATGCCATCCAGCAGCTGCAGCAGATTGTCCGAGCGCGTGTCGAAGATGGCATCACAGCTGGCCAGAGACGTATTGAAGCGGTTCCAGCTCTCGACGGCAGCGCGGTAATAGCTCGGCGTCGGCGTCTTGAAGCCGAAGGGGTCTGTGCCGAAATACCAGGTGCTTTCGTCGAACTGGATATTGCCGCGCGCATCCTGCAGGTCATTGTTGATGCCGGAGGTTCCACGAACGCGGCCGAGATTGTCCGCAAGCTGGATGCCGGTCCGGCGCACGACCTGATTGACGCCACGCTGGAACGAAGCCTTGTTATCCATGAAAGGCGTGTTGTCCCAATCGAGACCAAAGAAGCCGAGCTTGTAGGCAAGCGTCGAGGAGACCCAGCTGTTCTGGTTGACGTTCTGGTCGGTAAGCGTTGCACTCATCATGACAACGGCCGAATCCTGGCAACGATCGGTCTGATCGGGCAAGGCTGCCCCTGCCGGCACGGTCCGTTCGTCAAACTTGTAGGCCTGAACGAAGGCAGGGTCGAAACCGTGCCAGACCTGCGTGCGATAGAAGAACGAGCCGTAGAAGACGACGAGCAGCACCAGGAAGGCGAGGATCGGGCCGCGGACGATCCAGGTCCGATCGCGATACCAGCCATGGGCGGCAAGAAATGGCCAGAGCAGCCAGGCCACGCCCATGCCGACACCGCGCCCGATGGCGGCAAAGATGCGCTGGAAAAACGCGATGATCGGATCAAGCATGCTGATCTCCTAGTCCATAGAGGCGGTTTCGAAAGCCCGGTTTATCCTGCAGATAAGTCGCCTTCAGGCGCGATACAACATAATCCCGGTAAGCCTCGGGATAATCGTCATAAGTTCGGTAGAAGCCCTGCTTGTCGAAGACAAAGCGGGAGACGAAATCCTCCGCCGTCAGATGGGCGATCAACCGGTTTGTCAGCCACTGATCGGCATGTGACGGCAGCGCCCTGACTAGCCACGGACGATAGCGCGGCTCGACATCGGCAATGCGGAGCCCCCCGGTCTTATGCAGCGTGCGAAGCGCCTCCTGAAGCACGGGATACACGCCATGTTCGGTGATCGCCCGTGCCTGACCATGCTGCAGGGTCTGCAACCGGACCGGATCGACACGGGTGAAATTCGGCACCGGATCAAGTCGCGAGGCGACGGAGAGCAGCACCATTTCGGCGCGGTGTGCAAGAAGGCCGGACGCCTCCACCCAGGTCGCACGCGGCAGTTCGATCCGTCCGGTACGGGCGAGGAAATCGAAGACCTGCGCGCTGTCGTGGATCGAGATATAGCTGACTTGCCAGGGCCGCGACCGCCGGAAGCCAGGCGCCTCGGGATCACAGATAACGGTGGTGATCTTCTCGTCGACAAAGACGAAGACCCCGCCGAAATGGTCGGCCCAGAAGGCGTCATGGCGAAACACCAGCTTGTCCGGCACCAGCGTATTCTGCCTGATGTCGCCGGCCTCGCTGGCCAGCGCCACCATCCGGTTGAGCATAGCATCGTCACGCCAGGCGGTCGCACTCGTGGCCAACTGATCGCACAGCCGACGCAACTCACCCGCCTTGCCGAGCAGATCCTCCGCCGACAGGACCTTGAACGTGACCTCGTTGATCGAAAGCAGGTGCTCCAGCGTCAGCACTTCCGCGACACTGTCCTCGATCTCACCATAGAGCGTATCCTTCAGCGTGATCGCATGGATCGCCCTGAGATTGGCGGCAAAGAACTCGTGCATCAGGCCGGCCGTGTTGGAAAAGCTGGTATGCACGACCGGCAGTTCGTTCTGTTCCGGCGTCAAAATGATGAAGCGCCGGTTGACCTTCTTCGGATCGAGATAGTCCGGATCGCCAAATTCCGCCGCGATCTGCGGCGAGAAGCCGGTGATGTCGATATCGAATTCGGCCAGCTTCGTTTCAGGCAGCCCGAAGCCACTGAGCGCCTTGTTGTAACGTGCGACGAGATGCGGTTCGCGAATGGTGAGCAGGCGACCGTAGATGAGTTCGGCTTCGAGGAGGCGGTTCATGTGGGGTTCTCCGCCGGGAGGAAGACGAGATCAGGAGGGACACACGCTTCGACCAGCCGGCCGCCCAGGATCGCAACCAGCGTTTCCAGGAGGGCTGCGCGCTCTTGCAGCACGTCCCCATTCCAAAATCTCACCACCGACCACCCGTTCGCATTCATGAAGGCATTCCGTTTCGCATCATAGTCACTGTCGGCATGCTGGCTACCGTCCACCTCCACGACCAGAAGCACGTCCCGGCAGGCGAAGTCAGCAAAAATAGGGGACGATCGGACGTTGTCGGACGAACTTATGCCCCGCCAATCGTCGCGCTCGCAACTCACGCCATAATGCAGCTTCGGCATCGTTCTCTACCTTCCGAAGGCTTCTGGCCCGTGCCGTCTTCCTCTGGTTCGCACCCCGCATTTGTGCCCCTCGCCTGATCGTTCGGCGTTCTGCAATCGCCCCTCACCCCACGCTCTCCCCGCAAGCGGGGAGAGGGAGGAGCGCTCGGCCGGCGGCGAGGCCTTCTCCCCGTTTACGGGGAGAAGGTGCCCGAAGGGCAGATGAGGGGCAAGCGCAACATCAGCCGCTCACCACGTCCCCTCCGCCTTCAGCCTCCCGATCTCGCCAATCGCCCGCTCCCGCTGCCTTTCCCGTCGAATGATCTCGTTGACCGCCGCTTCATCCGACTTGTCGGCATAGCGGAATTCGCTGTCGGCGTAGCGGTTGATCTCCTGCAGGATCATCGCCATCGTTACCGGGCCGCGCAGCTCGGAGATCATGGCTTTCTTCTCGTCATAGGGCTTGTGCAGGAAGACATCAGGGCTCTCGAACCAGGCATCGGGCAGCTCGACATCCATGGCTCGCATCTTCACGGCGTCGGTGATGTTCTTGATGGCGCGGCCAGTGAAGCGAGGCTCGGCAAGCTTGATTGCGTGCAGATAGGCGCCGACATCGGCCAGCGTCTCGATCTTGCCGTTCGCCGCTTCATGACGCTCCCAGACCGCCACAAGCCCCTCTTCCTTCGGCCTGTCGTGCTCGCCATAGGACCGGCTGACCGCCTTCTGGATCTCCTGACCGGCAAAGAGCTGATGCTCGCCCAGCGGAATGTCGTGGTTCTTGCCGACCAGCAGCGAGAAGATGTCGATATAATCCTCGCGCGTCTGCGGTCCATCGACCAGCCACCGGGCGCCGGCGCGCTGGCGAAGCGCATCGTCGACATTTTCCGGATAGTTGGAGAACATGCCGAAGGTGGCATTGCCGCGCACGACGGTCGAGGCGCCGGCAAAGCTCTCCATCAGCACGGCGGTTACCTCATGCTGGCCTGATGATGCCCGATCGTCGGAGCGCCTGGCCGTGACCTGGTCGACGTCGTCGATCGTGCCGAAGCCGATGACGCGCGGGTTGAGCACGTTGTTGACGAAACTCTTGGCATTCTGGCCCGACTTGCCCTGATAGGACGAGATCTGATCGACGCCGAAATTTTCGTAATGGAAGGCGTAACCCGCCATCCGGCAATAGTCGTTCAAGAGACCCGCCAGCATCTGGATCAGGATCGTCTTGCCGGTGCCCGGCATGCCATCGCCGATGAAGGTGAAGAGAAAGCCGCCGAGTTCGACAAAGGGGTTCATCTGCCGGTCGAAATCATAGGCCATCAGCATCTTGGCAAGCTTCAGCGCCTGATACTTGGCGATGTGATTGCCGATGATCTCTTCAGGCTTCTTGAAGCTCATCGACAGCGGTTTGGATTTGGCGCTCGGCACGGCGTCGAAGCCATCAAGGGTAAAGTCATCCTGGTCGACGCGGATATGGGCGTTCTCGAAGGCTCCGAGATGCTCGAAGCGGGCCTTGCGCGTCAGCAGCCCCTGCAGCGCAAGTTCGGCAAAGGCGCGGCTTCGGCCGATCACCGTCGTGTCGTCGCCCGCCCCCTTCAAGGCTGCGTCCAGTCCGCCGATCAGACTTTTCAACCCGTCCTGGGGCGTATCGAACAGGAAATCCGGCTCGCGCAAGCCGTCAAGCTGCGCGCTCTCGCCCGCAACCGTTGCCAGCAGATAGGCTGAAAAGGCGAAGGCGCAGACATAGGATGCCGAGGCTAGCAGCCCCTTGAACCGGGCCGCCTCCTCGCCCTGCAAAGGGGCGGTGATATTGCGGGCCTGCAGGCTCTCAAGCTCGGTCTGGCGGGCAAAGACCTCGCCGACGGCAAGCGCAATCTGAACGCCGCGCCTGATACGGTAAAGCACCGTATGCTGGGCAGGCGTCATCAGCGGATCGCCCTGCCCCGTTGCCTGGATGGTCTTTACAAGCTCGACCTCGCGGGTCTTGCGCACCGCGCCCGTCGAAACGGTCGAGACGAAGCGCCGCCCCGTGCCAGCAATGGCGCTGCCTGCACCCTCGCCATCACCGCTGTCGAGCATGATGAAACGGGTGACGAGCCCCTGGGCAATGGTCAGGTGTTTGGCAATATCGGCTTCGTGCAGCGTGGTCAGGCCTGCGGTCAATTCGCTCATCTCTCAAACCTCGCTGACGATCTGGTCGCCGGAAATCACGTGTACCTTGAAATTCTCGAAGACCGCCTTGGTCTCGCCGGCTGCATACAGCGCCTGATAGGCATCATGCGGCACAAGCGCGTGCTTCTCGTAAGCCGAGACGCCCATGCGCGCCGCTTCGAGATCATGGGTCTCGATGTGGAATTCCTGCGATGCCGGCGTCGAGGAAAAGAAGCCCTTCACCGCCGGCTGCTCGCGTTTGGAAAACACCTCCTGCACGGTCCAGGTCATGACCCAGGCATTCTCAGGCTTGCGCACCCGGCTGAGGATGTCGTTCACACGCCCGGTATTCTCGGTAATCCCGGCGGAATAAAAGGGACCAAGCACGACACGGCCGAGCGATTTCGGATGCAGCATCTCGAAATCCCGATCCATGTTTGTGGCGATCGTCGCCGGCGTCAGCGAATAGGACGAATTCTTGCCGCAGAAATCATCAAAGGCCCGTGCAAGGTCCGGATTGAGCAGGCCGCCCACCGGCAGCGGAATCTCGACCTCGGCGTTCAGCCTGCCTTCCTCCGTCACCAGGATACGGCCGACATTCTCGGAACTGTCCTCGACGGTGGCCAGATAGATCATCGGCAGCGTGCTCGTGCCATCAAACGCTGCCCAGCTGACGAGATAGCTCGGCCGACGCGACTTCGGATTGACCGCGACCCCCACGGTCGTCGGCAAGACCAGAGGCGAGAAAATTTCGCCGGCACTGACACGCTCCAGATAGAGCCGCTCGGCGATCTGCTGCTGCAGGGCTGACGGAAAGGCACGCTGGCGCAGGATAAAATCCACCATGTCCTGCTTCAGCGCATCGGCAGCCGGAATGGCGGCGAGCCGCTGGGCTGAACCTGCCCGATCGTTTTCCAGTTCCAGAACGTTCTGAAAGACGGGAAAACCGCTCTCAGCCCGGGCGATGCGGAACTGCCCGGTAAAGTCGATGCGGTTCTGCCAGCAGGCGAAGGAATTGCGCAGCCGGTCCAGATAGGGAAGCATGTGAAGCGCTGATTGCCCAAGCAGCGCGTCCGCCGGCTGCGGACCGGAGAAAAATGTCTCCAGTCCGCCAAGCGCCGAGCGAATGGCGTTGAAATAGGGCGAAACCGCCGTTTCGGTTGCATGGATCATCGCGTCATCTCCCTCGTCCCCCGACGCTATCTCTCTGCGCCCTTACTTCGTGCCGATAAAGGGCACGGCCGCTCCCGGGATCATCGTCGTCGGAAGTTGCCCATCCCAACGCTCGGCAGCGGTCAGGTTGATCAGTTCCGGATTGTCGCGCAAGGCCGCACCCTTGGCGCGGATCGCATCGGCCTCGGCGTCGCCGGCAAGACGGGTGGCTTCGGCTCGCGCCTCGGCTTCCGCCCGGATCGATGCCGCCTGGGCATTAGCCTGGGTGACGGTGATCTCGGCCTGAACCTTCTCGCGCTCGGCATTCTGGCGCAGTTTCTGTACCTCGACCTCCGCCAGCATGCGGTTTTCGATCGACTGCTCATAGGCTTCGGAGAAATCGATGTTCTCGACCTGCACGCTGTCGATGATCACAGGCCCGATGACCGATTCGCGGATTGCCTGCTCGATCTCGGCATTGAGGCGCGCGCGCTCCTGAATGGCGGTCGCCGCATTGAACCGCCCGAAGACCGTCTTCGTCTGCTCATAGACCCGCCGGTCAACCAGGCGGCTGACGAGACCATCCTCGCCGCCGTAATCGGCATAGATCCGCTCCACCTGGTCGGGCGGCAGACGATAGTTCACCGAGAGCTTCAGGTTTGCCGCCTGCTGGTCGCGGGAATAGGTGGCCACTTCGTCATAGATCTGGGCGCGGCTTTGCGTGCTCACCATGACCACCCGGTCAAGGAAAGGAAGCTTGAAGCCAAGGCCCGGCTCGGCTGTCCCGACCACGGCGCCGGTGCGCAGGATGACCCCGCGCTCACCTTCGTCAACCGTGTAGAAACTGCCGGTGACGACCATCAGGACGGCGATACCCGCAACACCGGCCAGAATGAGGCCACGCAGAACCGAGCTGCCCACGCCGGATTGCGCAGGCACCGCATTATTACTCATGCTATCTTTCTCCTGAAACAGCGGGCGGCTCCGGCCCGCTTCAAGGCTTCACGTAATTGGCCGAATTGTGCTTTTCGATCACCGTCTGGAAGCGGCGGGAAAATG
This sequence comes from Rhizobium sp. G187, assembly GCF_051549525.1. Lineage (NCBI taxonomy): Bacteria > Pseudomonadati > Pseudomonadota > Alphaproteobacteria > Hyphomicrobiales > Rhizobiaceae > Rhizobium > Rhizobium sp. G187. The sequence continues at coordinate 674,332 of NZ_JBPUGM010000003.1, read as the reverse complement.
CATCGTCGGCGAGCTTCTTGCGGCGCTGGATATCCGCGGTCGAGAGCATGTTCTTCTCGTGCAGCTCCAGGAGATCGCCGATATGGCGCTGGGCGGCAGCACCAATGCCCGCCATGGTTTCCTCGGCCGCCGTATCGACCTGGGAACCGAGCGTGTTGATCCGGTGAGCAACCTCCTGCTGGGCAGCGGTCTTCAACGAATCCTCAAGCGCCTTGTAGAGCACGATGCGCTGCTCGGTATCGATGGTCAGCTTGTTGATCAGCGTGTTCTGCGCCGCGATCTGGTTGTTGAGCGAATCGACGAAGGTCTGGAACATCGAGGTGTAGCGCTCCAGCGTCTGGCTTTCCGCCAAGAGTTCCTGCTCGCGCGCCTGGGCCTGATTGTATTCGGTCGCAAGCTTGGAACGCTCGGCCTCCAGATCGGTCCGCTGGCCGGTGTCGGTCGAGGCGGCGATCTTGTTCTCGATGTCGAGCAACATCGGGTTCAGCTGCTCGATCCGGGTTTGCGTCGTCTCCAGATTGGCAATGGTCTGCTTGCGCCGTTCGATGACCTGGATCAGGCTCTGTTCCGAACTCGCATAACGCTGCTCAAGCACAGCCTTCTGGTCCTTCAGGATGCCGACAATGCTATCCGACTTGGCCAGCAGTTCCTGCAGATTGCCGGCAAGCGACATGTTGCGCACGCGCTCGGTGCGCATCCGTTGCGCCCGCTGCCTCGAAAAGACACCGATGAATTTTTCAAAGCCGGAGAAGCTCTTCATGCTCTCGAATTCGGAGCCGAAGACATTGGTCGCATCCTCGAGCCCGATGATCAGGTCGGCGATGTTCGATTCCATCACCTTCTGCTGATTGAGCACATCCGAAATCCGGGCGTTTTCGATGTCGAAATTCGGATCGGTGAGCTTGCTGTCGCTCTTCGCCAGCGTATCGAGCACACTGCCCGACTGCTCGATCTTGCCACGCATCTCCGCAACGATCGCCCGCGTCTTCTCGATTTCACTGTCGAAGGATTGCAAACTCGCCATGTCGTCTCCCTGTCGTCCCACCGGCAAAGCGCCGGACCCTTGTCGTGGCCACCATAACGCGTTTCCAGACACGAAAAAGTATCGCATCGCACACATGCGTTACACCCTACCGATATGGAGGGTGTTGATGACGCTACAAGATCTTCTGGTGGAAAATTGCGACAGCGGAGCAACACCGTCGCAATTCAGGGTCGAAATACAGGCCTTACTGACCGCCAGCCGCTGGATCCTTGAGATAGGCGATGATGTTGGCGATATCCTCGTCTTTCTTGACGCCGGCAAAGGCCATCTTTGTCCCTTTGACCATGGCCTTCGGCGCCTTGAGATATTCGGTGAGAAGCGCTTCGTCCCACACTTTTCCCTGGCCGAATTCAGTCATGGCCGGCGAGTATTTGTAGCCTTCGGCCGTACCCACGGCGCGGCCAACGACGCCAGAGAGATGCGGGCCCACCTTGTTCTTCGCCTCGGTGGCGACATGACAGGCCTGACAGACTTTGAAGGCCTTGGCGCCGGCAACCGGATCCCCGGCCGCAATCGCCGACACCGGCGCGGCCAGCATGGCCATGGCACCGGAAAGCAACACGAATTTGGACGACGTCTTCATGAACACTCCTATATTCCCTTCACGCGCTGCCGATGCAGCATCGCTGATAAGAAGCATGATGGACCGGTTCCACAAGTCCGCGCTTTGACGCGGATCAATCCGGGCAAGATCGGCGTCCAGGGCGACGAACACCGCATCTCACACACAAAATTTGTCAGAGTCGCAAACGGGGCCGCTCCTGCGACGCAAATGCGCGGGCCTCCTTGCAATTTCGGGTATTGAATGTTGAGTTGGGAACCTCAAAAAAAGAACCGGGAGTCTTCACTATGAATAGCCTCACCACTTGTCGTCGCCTTCTCGCAGCCACCGTATCGCTGATCGCCGTCAGCGCGGCACCGCTCTCCGCTGCCGAAGCCGAAAGCTGCTCGACCGTTCGCTTCTCCGATGTCGGCTGGACCGACATCACGGCCACCACGGCAACCGCTTCGGTGCTCCTGAAGGCGCTCGGCTACGAGCCGACGACCACTGTTCTCTCCGTACCGGTCACTTACTCGTCGCTGAAGAACAAGGACATTGACGTCTTCCTCGGCAACTGGATGCCGACCATGGAAGCCGATATTGCGCCGTATCGCGACGACAAATCGGTCGAAATCTTCGGACCGAACCTTGAAGGCGCAAAATACACGCTCGCGACCAACGCCAAGGGCGCTGAACTCGGCATCAAGGACTTCGCCGATATTGCCAAGAACAAGGACGCGCTCGGCGGCAAGATCTACGGCATCGAGCCCGGCAATGACGGCAATCGCCTGATCCTCGACATGATCGACGGCGGCAAGTTCGGCCTCGACGGGTTCGAAGTGGTTGAATCCTCCGAACAGGGCATGCTGGCCCAGGTTGCTCGTGCCGAAAAGGATGGCGAACCCGTCGTCTTCCTCGGCTGGGAACCGCATCCGATGAACGCCAACTTCAAGCTGACCTATCTGTCCGGCGGCGACGAGATCTTCGGCGCGAACTTCGGTGGCGCGACCATCTTCACCAACACACGCGCCGGCTACACGACCGAGTGCCCGAATGTCGGCAAGTTCGTCACCAACCTCAAGTTCTCGCTCCAGATGGAAAACGAGATCATGGGCAAGATCCTGAATGACGGTGAAGATGCGGAAGCCGCCGCCAGCACCTGGCTGAAGGCCAACCCGGCAGCAATCGAGCCATGGCTCGCCGGCGTCACGACCAAGGACGGCAGCGATGGTCTTGCTGCAGTGAAGACGGCCCTCGGCCTCTAATCTTCGTTCATCGAATGTGGAACCGCGCGGCCGGGAGGGAGGACCCTGCCGCGCGGCCTCCAGGCAATGATCATAAGCCTATTCGGGGACACGCATGGATTTCCTGACTGACTACAAACTGCCCATCGGCCCCGGCTCGAAGAGCTTCGTCGACTGGCTCACCGCCAATGTCGATTTCGTTTTCGACTTCATCGCCACCATTTTGAGCGCGTCGATCAACGCCATGCTCTTTGTGCTGCAAGGCACCTTCGTGAAGGGCACGGCGGCAGAGAGCTTTTATCCGATCCTGATGATCCTCGTCTTTTCGCTGGTCGCCTGGGCCATACGCCGTTCGCTCGGCGTCGTCGCCTTCACTTTCCTCGGCCTGCTCCTCATCTACAATCAGGGCTACTGGAAAGAGACGATGGAAACGCTGGCTCTGGTGCTGGCCGCAACCGGGGTCTCGATGGTGATCGGCGTGCCCGTCGGCATTGCCTGCGCCCGTCGCCCCTGGCTCTATGCAGGCGTTCGCCCCGTGCTCGACCTGATGCAGACCATTCCGACCTTCGTCTATCTGATCCCGGCGCTGATCCTCTTCGGACTTGGTATGGTGCCCGGTCTGATCGCAACGGTCATCTTTGCCATTCCCGCCCCGATCCGCCTGACGCGCCTTGGCATCATCTCGACGCCGCCTTCGCTCGTCGAAGCGGCTGTCGCCTTCGGTGCAACGCCGATGCAGGTGCTGCGCAAGGTGGAACTACCCTTCGCCATGCCGCAGATCATGGCCGGCCTCACCCAGACCATCATGCTGTCGCTGTCGATGGTGGTGATCGCAGCACTCGTTGGTGCAAGCGGCCTCGGCGTGCCGGTGGTGCGTGCGCTCAACACCGTCAATATTGCCCGCGGCTTCGAGGCGGGCCTGTGCATCGTCATCCTGGCGATCATCCTCGACCGGATCTTCCGCATTCCAGGAGAAGACGCATGACCGACGCAGTCATCTTTAAAAATGTCGACATCGTCTTCGGCGACAATCCGGCCCGCGCCATCGAAATGATCGACGAAGGCAAGACCCGCGACGAAATCGGCCGAGAAACCGGCCTCGTCCTTGGCGTCGCCGAGGCCTCGCTCACGGTCAAGGAAGGCGAGATCCTCGTGCTGATGGGCCTCTCCGGCTCTGGCAAGTCGACCCTGCTGCGGGCCGTCAATGGCCTCGCCCCAGTGGTCCGCGGCTCCGTGGGCGTCAAGACCGCGGAGGGCTATGTCGACCCCTACAAGACCCCGGCGGCACATCTGCGCGACCTGCGCATGCACACCGTCTCCATGGTCTTCCAGCAGTTCGGCCTCCTGCCCTGGCGGACCGTCGCGGAAAATGTCGGCTTTGGCCTCGAGCTGGCGGGCGTGCCAGATGCCGAGCGCCAGAAGACTGTTGCCCAGCAGCTGGAACTGGTCAATCTCGGCCAATGGGCGCACCGCAAGGTCAATGAACTCTCGGGCGGCATGCAGCAGCGTGTTGGTCTCGCTCGCGCCTTTGCCACAGGCGCCCCGATCCTTCTGATGGACGAGCCCTTCTCGGCACTCGATCCGTTGATCCGCACCCGTCTGCAGGACGAGCTCCTCGAATTCCAGGCCCGCCTGAAGAAGACTATTCTCTTCGTCAGCCACGACCTGGACGAAGCCTTCCGCATCGGCAATCGGATCGCCATCATGGAAGGCGGGCGGATCATCCAGTGTGGAACGCCACAGGAGATCGTCCAGAACCCGACGAATCAGTATGTCGCGGACTTCGTTCAGAACATGAACCCGATCAACATGCTGACCGCTGCCGACGTCATGCGCCCCGGCGCTTCGCCACAGGACGCCATGGTCAGCGGCACCACAGCGCCCGGAACGGCGCTGGTCGAGGTGCTTGACGCCCTGTCGCAGCGACCAGGCACAATCGGGGTCGTTGACAACGGCGCCGTCATCGGCACGATCAATGCACAGGATGTGATCACCGGACTGACGCGGCACCGCCGCAAGGCTTGAACCTTGGGCGCGTCGCCTCGTCCGAAACAGGATGAATGATGACGACGCCCGAGACAGATCCCAGGCAGCAGCCAGCGGGCGAGCCCGCTGGCCAGCCGACGGAAAAACCCGCCGACCGGCCCCAGGTGATTCGCGAGACGGACGAGGATGCGCGCCGACAGGCACGCGTCCTCCTGCGTGGCGCGCGCTATGCAGCCATCGGCGTGATCGATCCGGACACGCATTTCCCCGCCGTCAGCCGGGTCCTTATCGGCAGCGATAGCGATGGCGCTGCCGTCATTCTTGTCTCTGAGCTCTCCGCCCATACCAGGGCACTGACGACCGATCCACGCACGAGCCTTCTCGTCGGTGAGCCAGGCAAGGGGGACCCGCTCGCCTATCCCAGGCTCAGCCTGCAATGCAGCGCGCAGGCGGTTGAACGCGGCAGCTCAGATCATGCGCGGCTGCGTGAGCGCTTCCTCGCACGCCACCCGAAATCGAAGCTCTATATCGACTTTCCCGACTTCCGCTTTTTCCGCCTCGTGGCGGAGCGTGGCAGTCTGAATGGCGGCTTCGGCCGCGCCTATCACCTCTCGGGAGCGGATTTTCGCATCGAGACGACCCACTGTGATTTCTGGGGGTGCGAAGCAGACCTACTGCTAGAATTGGGGGTGCTGTTTCCGGGGCTTGCAGAAAAGATCGCCACCACTACCTATGGCGCACCACCTGGAGAGTGGACTTTCACTGGTATTGATTCTTCCGGAATCGATATATCTTACAAGGACTTATTAATTCGGCATGAGTTTTTAGAGCCAATCCGAACAAAAACACATATGATTTTAGAGTTACCTAATTCAGTATACGCAGTACCTTAAATTTAGGCATATACAAATTTGGAGCCCCTGCTACATTTCGTGTCATAGCTAAGGCACGGATTTTCAACGACTGCCCCTCCCCCATCAGGCAATCGAGATAGGAAAGTTGAACAGATGAAAACAAGAGATTTGTCGGAGCAATCCAACGTAGCAGCAAGCCTGCTGTCGGCCATGGCGAACCCGAAGCGCTTGATGATCCTCTGCAGCCTCGTTGAAGGTGAGGTTCCGGTCGGCGTGCTCGCCAACCAGGTCGGCCTCAGCCAATCGGCACTGTCTCAGCACCTGTCCAAGCTGCGCGCGCAGAAGCTGGTTAAGACCCGCCGCGACGCCCAGACCATCTATTACTCCTCCACGTCGGAATCGGTCATTAAGATCCTGTCGACACTGGAAAGCATCTATTGCGCCCCTGCGGCCGCGAAGAACGCCGCTTGATGACAGCGCTCCCAAGCGGATGGAACGCGGCGTAGAGCCCGACCATCCCGTGGGATAACTGCGTTGAAGATATCCGGTCACGATCCGGAACCGATCGAGCCCCGTCCCGAATGACCGGCCGGGGCTTTTTCATGTCCGCCGCCATCTGCAAACATGCAGGGAGGAAACGATGCCCCCTCCCAGGCCATTCTCGATGGCGGTGGGGCGATCGCGCAACCCGCGAGGCGCATCACTTAAATTCAGGGATCCATGACCTTTCGTGATGCCGCCTTGACGGTGTTTCGATCACTGCTAACGTGACGACGCAAGCAAAGCCACCGGCGCATCAACCGGGGCCGGGCAGTGGCCGCCCGTGATGACAAGGCCATGGAGAACACGATGTCGAACCGCCTCAATTCCACGCCCAACGATCTGCGCGCCTTCTGGATGCCGTTCACTGCGAACCGCCAGTACAAGAAGGAACCGCGCCTTTTCGTCGGCGCCAAGGACATGCACTACACCACCCATGACGGCCGCCAGGTGCTTGACGGCACGGCAGGCCTCTGGTGCGTCAATGCCGGCCACTGCCGCCCGCTGATCACCGAAGCGATCCGCGAGCAGGCCGGCGAACTGGACTACGCTCCTGCCTTCCAGCTCGGCCACCCGAAAGCCTTTGAACTCGCCAACCGCCTGATCGACATCGCGCCCGACAACATGGCGCATGTGCTCTATACCAATTCCGGCTCTGAATCGGTCGAGACTGCCCTCAAGGTCGCGCTCGCCTATCAGCGCGTAAAGGGGCAAGGGTCGCGCACCCGTCTGATCGGCCGCGAGCGCGGTTATCACGGCGTCAACTTCGGCGGCATTTCAGTCGGCGGCATTGTCTCCAACCGCAAGATGTTCGGCACGCTGCTCACCGGCGTCGACCACATGCCCCACACCCATCAGCCGGCCAAAAACGCTTTCACCAAGGGCATGCCCGAACATGGCGGCGATCTGGCCGACGAACTGGAACGGATCGTCACCCTGCATGACGCCTCGACGATCGCGGCCGTCATCGTCGAACCCGTCGCCGGCTCGACGGGCGTCCTGATCCCGCCAAAGGGCTATCTGCAGCGCCTGCGCGAACTCTGCACCAAGCACGGCATCCTGTTGATCTTCGACGAAGTCATCACCGGCTTCGGTCGTCTCGGAACGCCCTTTGCTTCGCAGTATTTCGACGTGAAGCCTGACATCATGGTCACCGCCAAGGGCCTGACCAACGGCGTCATTCCGATGGGCGCTGTCTTCGTCACCGCCGAAATCCATGACGCCTTCATGGCCGGCCCCGAGCATATGATCGAGTTCTTCCACGGCTACACCTATTCCGGCAATCCGATCGCATCGGCCGCAGCGCTCGGCACGCTCGACACTTACCGTGACGAGGGCCTGCTCACCCGTGCCGCCGAGATCGCACCCTACTGGGAAGAAAAGCTGCATTCTCTCCGCGATTGCCCGAATGTCATCGACATCAGAAATCTCGGCCTGATCGGCGCAATCGAACTGAAGCCCATTGACGGCGAGCCGACCAAGCGCGCCTTCAACGCCTTCCTCAACGCCTATGCCGATGGTCTGCTGATCCGCACCACGGGTGATATCATCGCGCTGTCGCCGCCGCTGATCATCACCAGGGAGCAGATCGACGAACTCTTCGACAAGCTCCGCAAGGTGCTGGAAAAGAACATCTGAGACCAGCCACCGATAAGTTGGGAAAAAGCGGTCCGAGTGGCCGCTTTTTCTTGCGCCGCTCGCCTTGAAAACCCGATCACGACGGATCTTTCCTGACTGGACCGCAGACCATCTTGTCTGACAGCGAATCGCCCCTTATCCTGCGACAAGAGATTCGCCCAGCCGAACCCGACGCGAATGACAGCGCAAGGTTCAGCCGACGAGTACAGCAGCATCCAGCCGCCTCGCTATCGACATCAGGTCGCCGGCAACCGGCCCGGAGCACGTCCCGGCAGGAAAACCCGTGGTCGACCTTTTCAAACGCATGTTCCGCAAGGATCCCTCTTCCGAAGCCAGCACCGTCAAGGCTCCGGTCGCCGCTCCCGAGCGGCAAGAAATGCAGCTTGCCGCCCGCCGCGCCCAGATCGCCAATGACCTGATGGAATTGCAGCAGATCGCAATGGCAGAGCTGGCACTGCGCAAGCAGCAGGAAGCGGCGGCAGCCGGCAACGGCATGCTCGCCCAGGCAGACACAATCGGACACAGCGATTTCGATGGCGACACGCCATACGGTCAGCGCGTCGCCATCCTCTGATCGCCATCCGCTGATCGGCCCAAACGACAACAATCATCGTGGTAAACTCCTGGGCGTGACAGATGACCGCTGCTCGCGGTCTTTTGTCTCCTTCCGATTTTGGCTAAAGCTGGTCTGGGGAACGAAACAAAAGAACCCAGCCGGCGCTAAAATCGACAAAGATCGGTTGCGCCACCCAAGGAGCACGACATGAAATTTCACCTACTCGCAGCGACCGCCCTTGCGGCCCTGATCGCTGCCGCCCCTGCCGCGCGCGCAGACATCGTCATCGGTCTGATGGCACCGCTCACAGGTCCGCTGGCCGCCGTCGGCGCGCAGATCAAGAATGGCGCCGAGACCGCCGTTGAGGAAATCAACAAGAAGGGTGGCGTCAACGGCGAACAGCTTGTCATCAAGGTTGCCGACGATGCCGGCGAACCGAAGCAGGGCGTCTCGGCCGCCAACCAGCTGGTCGGCGAAGGCGTACGCTTCGTCGTCGGCCCCGTCACGTCGGGCGTTGCCGTGCCTGCCTCCAGCGTACTTGCCGAAAACGGCACGCTGATGGTCACCCCGACGGCCACCGCCCCTGACCTCACCGCACGCGGCCTCACAACCGTGCTGCGCACCTGCGGCCGCGACGACCAGCAGGCCGATGTGGCTGCCAAGCTCGTGCTTGAAAAGTTCAAGGACAAGAAGATCGCCATCATCAATGACAAGGGTCAGTACGGCAAGGGCCTCGCCGATGCCTTCAAGGCTGCCCTCAACGCGGGCGGCGTGACCGAAGTCTTCAACGACGCACTGACGGCCGGCGAGAAGGATTACGGCGCGCTTATCACCCGCCTGAAGGCGGAAGGCGTCGAAGTCATCTATTTCGGTGGCTACCACCCGGAAGCCGGTCTGATGGTCCGTCAGATGAAGGACGCCGGTCTTTCCGCCCAGCTGATCGCCGGTGACGGCCTGTCGAACAATGAATTCGTGACGATCGGCGGAGACGCTGCCGAAGGCACGATCTTCACCAATGCTGCCGATGCGCTGAAGAACGACGACAGCAAGGCTGCCGTTGCTGCCCTGACCGCAAAGTCCGTTCCGGCTGAAGCCTTCACGCTCAACGCCTATGCCGCGGTTGAAGTGCTGGCTGCCGGCATCACCAAGGCCGGAAGCGCCGACGACGCCGAAGCCGTGGCCGCAGCCCTCAAGGACGGCTCGGAAATCCCGACCGCCATCGGCAAGCTGACCTATGGCGAGACGGGCGACCTGACCTCGCAGAGCTTTGCCGTTTACAAATGGGAAGGCGGCAAGACGGTTTCGGCTGAGTAAGGCGCCTCCGATTAAACCATTGTGGGAGGCGGCCCTCGGGTCGCCTTTCTTCTTTGCGCGACAAGGTCTGACCACCTGACTGCACAGAACTTCATCAGGTCAACCCGGGCGGCGAGAGCCGATGGCCCCTCTCCTCTTGGACCGACCGGTCGTCTGAAAACCTTCCTGCGTCATGGGATCCTTTGTTTCGCGCGCAGCAAGCCCGCGCCGCCGGTGGGGAAGGATGAAGAGGTAGATCCCCGTTGCCAGAAGCGGCAGCAAGGGCGCCAGAGCCAGGAAACCGATCCACTGTGGCGACCCAGGGATCATCATTGCCCCCAGATTGGCGACGACCGCCAGGGTGAAGGCGAGTGACAGGACCCGATGCCATTGGCGCATGCGATGACTGAAAGACATGGCGAGACCCCTTTGCCTATATGCGTTGATAGACCGATGAATGGCACTCATGTGATCCGGTCGAGGACCAGTTCGAGACCGTCGAAATAACGCGGCCACCCCATTTTGGCGCCTCCGTAATATTGCGGTTGATCCCGACCAAAGCCGGTCTGCTCCATTCGCAGACGCGTGCCCGCGCCACTCGGTGTGATGGTCCACGTCACAAGGCTCTTCAGCGCTCCAGAGTTCCAGCTATAGGCAAGACACCGGGCCGGTTCGACCACAAGCACCTCGCAATCGACAGACCCCCAGTCGGCAGCCAGTGTGAAGCGGTGGCCGACTTCCGGCGCGAAGGCATTCTGCATCAGCCATTCTGCGATCAGATCAGGTTGGGTTAGGGCCCGCCAGATCTTGTCCGGCGCATGGCGAAACTCACGTTCGACCACCACGGAGAGATTTTCAGTGTTGCTATTTTTCATTGGTCCATCCTGTCGAGGAGATCATCAAGGGCATCGAAACGCGCAGTCCAGAAACCCTCCATCTGGCGAGCCCAGGCGGTCAGCGGATCAAGTCCCCCATGACGAACGCTATAATGACGCAGACGTCCGCTGACGCGGTCTTCCACCAGACCTGCCCTTTTCAGGACGGCGAGATGCTTCGAGACAGCTGGCTGCGACACTCCGGCACCGGCGGTGAGCACGCCGACTGTCTGGGTACCGTCGCGGCAGAGCCGCTCGAACAGCGCTCGCCGTGTCGGATCGGCGAGCGCCACAAAGAGGAATTCCGGCGAAGAGTTCATCCAAACATCCATAACCCGACAGCTATGGATTACTTATAACCAGCGAGCTATTGATCTGTCAACGATCCTGCTGTGATAGCCCCCCCCTTCGTGACAGGTGGGGCGCCCGTGCTAGACTTGCTGCAAACAGGAACCTGCGGAGCGCGAAATGAAAAAGGGCTACAAGGACTTGCTGGCCGAGGCAAATGCGCTGGTGCAGGCCATTGCACCGCACGACGCAGCCCCGCTGCACGCAGAGGCTGACACGGTCTTCGTTGACCTGCGTGATCCACGCGAACGCGAGCGCGAAGGCACGATCCCCGGTGCTTTCGCCTGCCCGCGCGGCATGCTCGAATTCTGGATCGACCCTGAAAGCCCCTATCACAAGCCGGTCTTTGCCGAAGACAAGCGCTTCGTTTTCTTCTGCGCCAGCGGCTGGCGCTCGGCGCTGGCGACGAAGACGGCACTGGAAATGGGGCTGGAACACGTCTGCCATCTGGACGGCGGCTTCACCGCCTGGCGTGAGGCCGGACTGCCGGTGGAAGCGTTGAAGCTCAAAGGATAAGGGAGCAAGCGCAAGGTTGCTGCCATTTTCCGTCGCGATCCACGCGCAAGCACACTAGGATGGCGCCAAACAAATAAGGATCTTCCATGCCCCAGACGATTCGCATCGCCAACGAAACGCTTGCCGTAGAAGTCTCGACACTGGGTGCCGAAATGCAGTCACTGAAGTCGGCAGATGGCAGCGACTGGTTGTGGAATGGCGACGCCGCCTGGTGGACGGGTCGCTCGCCGATCCTCTTTCCGATCGTCGGCAAGGCGCCCGGCGACCGTCTGGCCGTGAACGGCACGACATATCCAATGGCGCAGCACGGAATTGCCCGGCGCCGGGAGTTTGAACTGGTGGAACAGAGCGCGACCAGCTGCCGCCATGAACTCTCCTCCTCCGCGGAAACGCGCGAGGTCTATCCCTTCGATTTCCGCCTGACGCTCGAGCACCGCCTGGAAAACGACAGCCTTACGGTCATGGCGACGGTGGAAAACACCGGCGACACGCCGCTCCCTTTCGGCATCGGCTTTCACCCGGCCTTTCTCTGGCCATTGCCGGGCGCCGACGGCCGGACGCATCACATCATTCTGGATAACGGTGCCGAGCCGGGTGTCGTGCAACTGGAAGATGGCCTGATTGGCCAGACCCTGCCGAACTCGCCTTTCAGCAAGGGCAGGCTTGAGCTCACCCATGCCCTGTTCGACAAGGATGCCCTGATCTTCCCCGAAGGTGCCGGCACCGGCCTGCGCTTCGGTGCGGAGGGCGGCCCGACCCTGCATTTCACCTTTGACAACCTGCCGAATATTGCGCTCTGGCAGAAGCCCGGTGCCCCATTCCTCTGCGTCGAGCCCTGGCACGGCATGGCGGCGCATGCCGGCGGCACGGCGGAACTCGTCGAGCGGCCGTACACGGTGGCGCTGGCGGCGGGCGATGCCATGCGCTTCGGCTTAACGGTTCAAATCAAGCGCTGAGCGGATCGCCGCAGAGGGACGGCTGTCGCCCGCAATCCGGCGACCACCTTTCCGCTTGTCGGCGCGTCGCCATCCGATACTCTCTTGAAGTGCAAACCACATGGAGAGGGCAATATCGGATGTGCAATCATTGCGTGATGGAAAATGTAAAGCAGACCATGCTGTCGCGTCGCTCGCTGTTCAAGGGCATGGCCGTTGCCGGCGCCGCAGTCACCGCCGGCGGCATCGCAAAGCCGGTGCTCGCCGAGCAGAGCCCGAGCAAGGTGATCGACCTCACCCATGCCTATGACGGCGCCTTCCCAACCTTCGACGGGACGCCCGGGATCGAATATGAATGGGCCGTGGAATTCGCCAAGAACGGCTACCAGCTGCATAAGCTGACGATCTTCGAACATACCGGCACGCATATCGACGCGCCGCTCCACTTCAGCGCCGACGGCCAGAGCGTCGACGAGATCGAGCCGGAAAAACTTGTGGCCCCCCTTGCCATTATCGATATCACCGACCGGGCGAAGGAAGAGGCCAACACGACCCTGGAAGCCGCAGACGTCGAGGCCTGGATCAGCGCCAATGGGGAGATCCCCAAGGGCGCGGTCGTCGCCTTGCGCTCCGGCTGGGCGAAGAAGGTAGCGGATCCCTCCTTCCGCAATGACAGTGCCGGCAAATTCGCCTTCCCCGGCTTCGGCAAGTCGGCGACCGACCTGCTCGCCACGCTCGACGTGGCCGCGATCGGCGTCGACACGCTGTCCCTCGACCCGGGCAATTCGGCAGATTTTGCCGTGCATAACAGCTGGCTTCCGGGGGGGCGTTACGGCATCGAATGCCTGAACAACCTCGAAGAACTGCCGGTCAAGGGCGCGACCATCATTGTCGGCGCGCCAAAGCACAAGGGCGGCACCGGCGGCCCGGCGCGCGTCCTGGCCCTCGTTTGAAGGAAGGCGCCCGATGGCCGTTCTTCCCCTTCTGAGCGATGAGGAGGCGAGCGCGAACGCGCTCGCCGTCTTCAACGACATCCGCGAAAAGCGCGGTACCGACTACGTCAACAACTTCTGGCGGGCGCTGGCCCATGACCCGGACGAGCTTCGTAGCGTCTGGGACAGACTGCAAACCGTTATGGCGCCTGGCGCACTCGATCCGCTGGTCAAGGAACTGCTCTATATTGCAGTTTCCGCGACGAATGGCTGTACCTATTGCGTTCACTCCCACACGGCGTCGGCCAAGGCCAAGGGCATGACCCCGGCAATGCATGCCGAACTCCTGCAGGTCATTGCTATGGCAAGCCGGACCAATGCATTGGCTGTCGCCCTCGGCGTACCGACTGATGAACGCTTCGAGGCAGAGGTTACGGCGAAGGGGTCTTCTGTGTAAGAGGCGGGCTCCCGGAGAGTGCAGCCCTTCCCCTCTGCCGGCGGCACTCGCTACAGTGGGACGGAACAACAGAATCGGAGAGCCGCATGACCAACCTCGAACGCCGCATCGACCAGGGCACAGGCCGCGAACCGGCTGATATCGTCTTGAAAGGCGGCCGCTTCTTCGACCTGGTCACTGGTGAACTTGTTGCCTCCGACATCGCGATTTGCGGCGACACGATTGTCGGCACGGTCGAGAGTTACGAAGGCCGCGAAGTCATCGACATCACCGGCAAGATCGTCGTGCCCGGCTTCATCGACACGCATCTGCATATCGAAAGCTCGCTGGTCACCCCGCATGAATTCGACCGCTGCGTTTTGCCCTATGGCGTGACGACCGTGATCTGCGATCCGCATGAAATCGCCAATGTTCTGGGCACCGAAGGCATCCAGTTTTTCCTCGACTCGGCCGAACAGACGATCATGGACATCCGCGTCCAGCTTTCGTCCTGCGTGCCCGCCACCCATCTCGAAACGGCGGGCGCCGATCTGCCCATCGAGCGCCTCCTGCCCTTCCGCCACCATCCCAAGGTGATCGGCCTTGCAGAATTCATGAATTTCCCAGGGGTGATCCACAAGGATCCGATCTGCATGGCGAAACTCGAAGCCTTCCAGGACGGACATATCGACGGCCATTCGCCGCTGCTCTCGGGCCGCGACCTGAATGGCTATCTCTCCGCCCGCATCCGTACCGACCACGAATGCACGACGGCAGCCGAGGCGCTGGAGAAGATCCGCAAGGGCATGCACATCCTCGTGCGCGAGGGCTCGGTCTCGAAGGATCTGCACGCGCTGATGCCCATCCTCACCGAGCGGCTCTCGCCCTTCCTGGCGCTCTGCACCGACGACCGCAACCCGCTCGACATCGCCGAACAGGGACATCTCGACTATCTGATCCGCGAGGCGATCAGACATGGCGTCGAACCGCTCGCCGTCTATCGCGCCGCATCGATTTCTGCCGCCCGGGCATTTGGGCTGCTTGACCGCGGCCTCGTCGCCCCCGGCTGGCGGGCCGACCTAGTCGTGATCGATAGCCTTGAAAACTGCAAGGCCGAGATGGTGTTCTCGGCCGGGCGTCGCGTGACCGACGCACTGTTCGCGACCCGCAAGTCTGTCGCCCCTGTTGGTCTCGACAGCGTCAAGGCACGGATCGTCAAGGCCGCCGATTTCGCCGTGCCGGTGGCCGAAGGCGAAACACCCGTGATCGGCGTGATGCCCGGCAAGATCATCACCGAGCACCGCCGCTTTCGCCTACCGACCTCCGGCAACCAGACCTCGGTCGATCTGGACAACGATCTCATCAAGGTCGCCGTCATCGAACGCCACGGCAAGAACGGCAATCATGCCAACGGCTTCGTCCAGGGTTTCGGCCTGAAGAAGGGCGCAATCGCCTCGACCGTCGGCCATGACAGCCACAACATCTGCGTCGTCGGGGTCTCGGAAGAAGACATGGCGCTCGCCGCCAACCGGCTGGGAGACATCAAGGGCGGCTTCGTCGTGGTCGAAAACGGCAAGGTCACGGGCGAGATCCCGCTCCCCGTCGCAGGCCTGATGAGCCTCGAGCCCTACGAGAGCGTGCGCGACACGCTGCATCACTTGAGACAAGCGGCCTATGCCCTTGGAACGACTCTCGAAGAACCCTTCCTGCAAGTCGCCTTCTTGCCATTGCCGGTCATCCCGCACCTGAAGATTTCCGACAAGGGCATGGTGGATGTCGATCAGTTTCGCCTGATCGGCTGAGGATTGGGGCGAACCTGTCAGTCCACGTGGAGAGGCGCCATTTCGCGGCCCACCAGCGCCGCTTTCAATCGGCAATATCTGGGTCTATCGCCGTTTACGCGCTCTAATTGATGTTCGGCGAATGGACAGGATGCAAAAAGAAGGCCGATGGACATGCACCATCGACCGGATCATTCTGGTTGCGGGAACCTGAAGGAGACCAAAACGTTCCCGCGATCACCCACCGTCCCTGTGTCCCCGACAGGGGAAATTCCGCATGCCGACAAGATCAGAGGATCCATGCCAGAAGACATGACGTCGCGCCCTCTGCCGCTTCGCCTGCGGCTTGCTCGCCTTTACAACGGACAAGGCCTGGCGGCCATCCGCTTCCAGTTTGCCTTGATGGTAATCGATCTTGCGATCATCGCCTTCTTTCTCGCAGGCCCCTATCTGCGGGATCGGCCAAGCTATCTTGTCCTAGATTATCTGATCGCCGCCTGGATCGCGCTTGAGCTGGTAGCGCAAGGGGCAGCTTCAGGCTCGGTTCGCCGCTATTTCTCCCGGCCCATGACCTGGCTGGACATCTTTGTGCTTGCCACGCTGCTGTTTCCCCAATGGCTGTTCAACTTCGCCTTCCTGCGGGTGGCCCGGATCTGGGCCGTGGCGCAAAGGCCGGTCTTCAAGCTGATGTTGCGGCGGCTCGGCCTTCGCGAACAGGGAGACGTGGTCACCGCCTTCATCAACCTCTTCGTCTTCCTCTTCCTGGTAACCGGCTTCGTCTACACCTTCTTCTTCTATGCCGAAGACGCCGGCACCGGCTTCATCGATGCGCTCTACTTCACGGTGGCCACGGTGACGACGACCGGCTTTGGCGACATCACGCTTCCCGGCACATTCGGCAAGCTAACCTCGATCGTCACCATGATCATCGGCATCTCGCTCTTCGTGCGCCTCGCCCAGGCGATCGTCCGGCCCTACAAGGTGACCTTTCCCTGCCCCGAATGCGGGCTCCAGCGGCACGACGCCGACGCCGTGCACTGCAAGGCCTGTGGCCATGTCTTGAACATCCCGGACGAGGGCGCCTGAGCCGCCCCCGCCACCTGAATCGATCAGAACCGCGCGCAAAAACCGTCGAGCGGGCCGAGCTGGATTTCGCCGTCAACCAGGGTTCCGGCCAGTCCCGGCATGGCGATACGATCCTTGACCGGATTGCCGAGGGGCAGCGCAATATCCTGCGGGCCACGGCGCAGGTTGAAGACAAAGAGCAGCCGCTCCTCGCCAAGGCAGCGGGTAAAGGCGAGCACGTCCTCATTGGTGGCAAGGAATTCGATGTCGCCCTGGATCAGCGCCGGATGCGCCTTGCGGAAGGCAAGCACCGCCCGGTAGTGCGACAGAACCGAGCTCTCGTCCCCCTCCTGCGCCTCGGCTGACAGCGGCAGATGGTCTGCCGGCACCGGCAACCAGGGCTTTCCTGTCGAGAAGCTCGCCTGCGGCTCGCCCGCTGCCCAAACCATCGGCGTCCGGCATCCATCGCGCCCCTTGAAGGCCGGCCAGAACCGGATGCCATAGGGGTCGCGCAGATCCTCGAAAGTCAGTTCCGCCTCTGGTAGACCCAACTCCTCGCCCTGATAGAGGCAGATCGAGCCGCGCAGGCTGGCCAGCACATTGATCGCAAGCTTGGCCACCGGGCCGCGCTCTTCCGGCTTGTCGATAAAGCGGCTGACATGGCGCGTCACGTCATGATTGGAAAACGCCCAGCAGACCCATCCGTCCTTGACCTGTCTCTGGAAGCTGTCGACGCAGTGGCGGATATGGCTTGGCGTGAAATCCGGCCCGAGAAGGTCGAAGGTGTAGCACATGTGCAGCTTGTCGCCGCCGGATGTGTAGGCGGCAACCGTCTTCAGCGAACGCGCGCCGTCACCGACTTCCCCAACCGTCGTGCGGTCGGGATATTCCTCGAGCAGTGCCCGGAAGCGCTTGAGGAATTCGACGTTTTCCGGCTGCGTCTTGTCGTAGAGATGGCTCTGCATGCCGTAAGGATTGACGTCAGGCGCATCGAGGCCGGCGTCTTCGCTATCGGGCATATGCGGCGGGTTATCCCGCAGTTCCTTGTCGTGGAAATAGTAGTTCACCGTATCCAGGCGGAACCCGTCAACGCCCCGGTCGAGCCAGAATTTCGTCGCCGCCAGAACGGCATCCTGGACGTCCCTGTTGTGGAAGTTGAGGTCCGGCTGGGAGGCGAGGAAATTGTGCATGTAATACTGCTTGCGCACGCCGTCCCATTCCCAGGCCGGGCCGCCAAAGACAGACAACCAGTTGTTCGGCGCCGTGCCGTCGGGCTTCGCGGCCGCCCAGACATACCAGTCAGCCTTGGCATTGTCGCGACTGGTACGGCTCTCCTTGAACCACGGATGCTGGTCGGAGGTATGCGAGATCACCTGGTCGATGATCACCTTCAGACCGAGCCGGTGCGCCTCAGCCATCATCGCGTCGAAATCGGCAAGCGTGCCGAACATCGGATCGACATCGCAGTAGTCGGAGACGTCATAGCCCATATCGGCCTGGGGTGAGGTGAAGAACGGCGAGAGCCAGATCGCGTCGACCCCGAGCGAGGCGATATAGGGGAGCCGCTGGATGATGCCCCTGATGTCGCCGATCCCGTCGCCATCCGTATCCTGGAACGAGCGCGGATAGACCTGGTAGATCACGGCACCGCGCCACCAGTCGGGATTGCTCGTCTTGGTGGCAACCGTGGATTTCTTCGTCATGCGCAGTTCCTTCCTCTGGAATCGGGGAGGCATGTTCCAACATCGCCCTAGGCAAGCGCCTTGCGCAACGAATGTCAAACATGCCCGGCGGGGAGACTGACATGAAGCTGTAATGTTCCCCTCGCATAAGCGGGATACAGCCATTTTCAGGCAGAATCGCCGCACAAGCGGCGTTTCGGACGAAGGCGGAGACGTCATGCCGAAGCTGACCATTGTGACCGATGCCTGGCACCCGCAGGTGAACGGGGTCGTGCGATCGATCGAAACCACCAATCGTGAATTGAAGGCGATGGGTGTCGACGTGTCGATGATCACGCCCGAGCCCTTTGCCAGCGTTCCGATGCCAACCTATCCGGAAATCCGTCTGTCGCTCGCCTGGCCGGGCACGGTCGGCCGGATGATCGAGGCTGAGAAGCCCGACTATGTGCATATCGCCACCGAAGGCCCGCTCGGGCTCATGGCCAGGCGCTGGTGCATCCGCAATGGCCAACCCTTCTCAACCAGCTACCACACCCGTTTTCCCGAATATGTCGCCGCCCGCCTGCCCCTGCCGATCCGCTGGCTCTATGCCTTCGTCCGCTGGTTCCACAATCGCGGCGGCGCCTGCATGGTGGCAACGGAAAGCCTGCGGCGGGAACTCTCCGCCAAAGGCATCAACAATCTCTGCCTGTGGAGCCGCGGCATCGACACCGGCCTGTTTCATCCACGCGAAAAGGCGGAGAATCCGTTTGGCCTGCCTCGGCCAATCTTCATGACGGTCGGCCGCGTGGCGCTGGAAAAGAACCTGCCCGCATTTCTGGATCTCGATCTGCCAGGCTCGAAAGTCGTGGTCGGCGACGGCCCTGCCCGCGCCGAGCTTCAGGCCCGCTATCCGCATATCCTGTTTACTGGCGTCAAACATGGCGAGGATCTGGCCAACACCTATGCACAGGCCGATGTCTTCGTCTTTCCGTCGAAGACCGACACATTCGGCAATACCATTCTTGAGGCGCTGGCCTCCGGCGTTCCCGTTGCCGCCTATCCGGTGACCGGCCCGATCGACATCATCCCGGCCGGCTCGACCGCCGGGGTGCTGGACCGCGACCTGAAGACGGCCTGTCTCGCCGCGCTTGAAGCCTCGCCGCAGGCGGCACGGCGCCTCGCCGAAACCTATTCCTGGGAAGCGGCCACACAGCAGTTCTTCGACAATGTCGTGGAGGCCAAGGAGCAGCGCCGCAAGCGGGGCCTTCGGCAACGCTTCGGCATTCGCCCGGCAGAAGCGGAGATCCGCGGCACACCGGCCGCGGAATAGCCGACGAGACCCAAAAGAAAATCCGGCGAAGGCGGGTTCACTGGATAATCTCAAACCTTGTGTTAAGACGCATCTCCAAACGGAAAACCGCGACAACACGTTGCATGGAAGGCTTTAGCGCTTCCTCTTCCGTCCCTCGAACGGGTTCTCGCCCGCCTTGAAATGGATACGGATCGGAACGCCCGGCATCTGGAAATCGGCGCGCAAACCATTGGTCAGATAGCGCACATAGCTTTCCGGCAGCGCATCGGGGCGCGTGCAGGAGATCATGAAGGCTGGCGGACGGGCCTTGACCTGCGTCATGTATTTCAGCTTCAGACGGCGACCGGACACGGCCGGTGGCGGATGCTGCGTCGTCACCGAATCGAGCCAGCGGTTGAGCTTCGACGTCGAGATGCGCTTGTTCCACACCATGTCGGTGTCGATGATGTTCTGCATCAGCTTCTCGAGGCCGTAACCGGTCTGGCCGGAAATCGGCACGGCGCGGATGCCGCGAGCCTGCGGCAGGAGCCGCTCGGTCTTTTCACGCAGGTCGGCCAGCACCGCCTGCTGATCCTCGACGAGATCCCACTTGTTGAAGGCGAGCACGGCGGCACGGCCTTCGCGAAGGCAGAGATCGACGATCTGAATGTCCTGCTTTTCGAAGGGAATGGTCGCATCGAAGACGATGACCACAGTTTCGGCAAAGCGGATGGCGCGCAGCGTATCGGCAACAGAGAGCTTTTCGAGCTTCTCCTGAACGCGGGCCTTGCGGCGCATGCCGGCCGTGTCGAACATCTTGATGGTCCGGCCGCGCCAGTCCCATTCGACCGAGATGGAATCGCGGGTGATACCGGCCTCAGGCCCGGTCAAAAGCCGGTCCTCGCCCAAGAAGCGGTTGATCAGTGTCGACTTGCCGGCATTCGGACGACCGACAATGGCCACGCGCAGCGGCTTGGTGTCGTCATATTCGGGCTCGACTTCGTCGTCTTCGCCGTCCTCGTCTGTCGGATGCAGAACCACGTCGGTTTCCGCAACGTCTTCCGGTTCCGGAAACGCCACATCCTCACCGATCGCCTCAACGATGGCATTGCGCAGGTCGATCATGCCCTGGCCATGTTCGGCGGAAATCGGAACCGGTTCGCCGAGACCCAGCGTATAGGCGTCATAAAAGCCGCCATCAGAGCCCTTGGCTTCCGACTTGTTGGCGACGAGCACCACGGGCTTGCCACGACGGCGCAGCATTTCGCCGAGCGTCTTGTCGACCGGCGTCAGGCCGAACTTGGCATCGACGACGAAGAGCGACAGGTCCGCCTCGTCAATCGCCGCTTCCGTCTGGGCGCGCATGCGGCCTTCCAGCGTCTCGGGGCCCGCTTCTTCCAGGCCGGCCGTATCGATGATGGTGAAGCGCAGGTCCACGAGCTTGGCGTCGCCGGGGCGACGGTCGCGGGTGACACCCGGCGTGTCATCGACCAGCGCCAGCTTCTTACCGACGAGACGGTTGAAGAGCGTGGACTTGCCGACATTCGGGCGCCCGACGATGGCGACTGTGAAACTCATGGAACTTAGCTTTCCGGCCCTTCAGGCCTTGTTGTCTCAGGGCGCCTTGCCGGATGCCTTGATGTTGTCGAGCAACATCTGGGCGCGGTTGGCGACATTGCGCGGGGCTTCCGCGTCTTCAGTGATCTGTTCAAACCATTCACGCGCACGCGGCATGTCATCGGCCTTGTAGGCGGCAAGTCCGAGTGCTTCGCGCGCGCTATTGCGCATGGCATGCGCCGGCGTTGCCATCACTTCGACCAAGGCCGAAACGTCGGCATAGGACCCGGTGTCGATCAAGAGCCATGCAGCACGCATCTTGGCGGCGTCACGCACGGCAACCGGAACGCTTGCGTCGTCGCTGATCGTCCGGAACGAGGCAATCGCTTCGGCAGGCTGGCCCTTTTCGGCCTCAAGCGAGGCAACGCGGAAACGGGCGAGAATGCCATAGGCTCCGAAACCCTCCTGCTCCAGCGCCTTGAGGGCCGCCTCGGCTTCGTCGCGCTTGCCCTGCTCGGCCAGCGTCAGCGCCGCGATGAACTTGTCACCGGCACCGGATGCCTGTGTCGTGTCCCAATGGTCCCAGAGCCGATGGCCGGCCGTGCCAAGCACGATCAGTGCGGCAATGCCGATGATGATGCGGCTGTAACGCTTCCAGGCATTGCGCACCTGGTCCGAGCGGAGTTCTTCGTTCACTTCGCGGATGAAGCTGTCGTTCTGGTCAACCATACATATTCCCGGACTTGACCGTCCGGCCCTCATTGACATGCAGTCTTGTGATTGCCGGCCTTCTAGCCGATTTTTGCCCGCTTGTAAGGGGAAAACCGCCAAAAGGCCAAGCCATCACATCGCAAGCGGTGCAACCCCGATCAAGACTTCGTGCAGCCAGAAGGTGATCAGCGCCCAGACGGCCACTCCAACCACCACAGAGATCGCATCCCAGCGAGCCGAAACAAAGGGCCGTGGCGTGATTTCACCAGCCCGCATCCGGCGCTTGTAGCTGATGCGCAGGACCACGCCCCAAGCGAGGATCGCGACGAAAAGCAGGACCGACGCCAGATCGCCATTGGCCAGCAGATGCGCGGCAGCCCAGATCTTGATCGCCAGCACGATCGGATGCTTGGTCTTGGTGGCAATATAGCCGGCCGGCAGAAAACCGGACACGAGACAGATCATCGCAAACAGCATCAGCGTCGTCGTCAGATGGTTCATGCCCATGGGCGGGAACCAGAGATTGACGACGGGCGCTGTGGCATAGCCCCAGATCAACACGATCAGCGAAACCAGGCTGAGAACCGAGTTGATGATCCTCCAGCCCATCTCGCCGAACCGATCGATCATCGAAAGCCGAAAGCCGGGGGCGACGACACGGATCAGGTGCGTGGCGAGAAAGAGAATAAGTCCGAGGATCAGAAGAGCCATTGCGAAAACCTTTCGTGGAAATGCGCCTAAGCCTTACTGCCCCACGACTGGAATTTCCAGCGCGTTCAAAGCTTCGCCGCATTTGAATGACAGGGCTGGCCGCGATTTCGAGTAGGGACCGTCTTTCATGTTCAAGCGTATCCTCGCCCTCTTTCTCGCCCTGTCGCCCATGGTCGTGTCGCCTCTGCCGGCCCTGGCCGAAACGACGGCACCGGATGGCGGCAAGCCGGCGGCACGGCCGCGACAGATCCTGCTCGTCTCCTTTGATGGCGCCCATGACAACCGCCTTTGGCAGCGAAGCCGTGATTTTGCCCGTCGCAGCGACGCGAAATTCACCTATTTCGTCTCCTGCACGACGCTGATCCCACGGGAGCGCGCCGGCGACTACAAGGCCCCGGGCAAGAAGGCGGCCCGCTCCAATATCGGCTTTGCCCCAACCGTTCAGGACGTCGCGACCCGCCTTGACCACATCTGGTCGGCCCACAACGAAGGTCATGAGATCGCCAGCCACACCTGCGGCCATTTCGATGGCAAGGACTGGAGCCGCGAGGACTGGCTGAAGGAATTCGACAGCTTCGACCGTGTCATGCTCAACGCCTGGAAGGACAATGGCCTGACTGATCGTGAACCGGAGGGCTGGGCCGATTTCGTCCGCACGGACATTACCGGCTTTCGCGCACCCTACCTCTCCGCCCCCGAGAGCCTGTTCGAAGCCGAGCGGGCCCATGGCTATCGCTACGATGCAAGCACGGTCACCGATGCACCGCTGATGCCGAAGGACAAGAAGGGCCTCGCGCGCTTTGGCCTGCCACTGATCCCCGAGGGACCGAAAGGCCGCAAGATCATCGCCATGGACTACAATCTCTTCATCCGTCATTCGGCCGGCATGGATCATCCAAGCAAGTCCGACGAGTTTGCCGAGCGCAGCTACAAGGCCTTCCGCGCCGCATTCGACAACCAGTATGACGGTGACCGCATTCCGCTCCAGATCGGCCTGCATTTCGTCGAGATGAACGGCGGCGCCTACTGGACCGCCATGGAGCGCCTGGTGTCTGAGGTTTGCCACCTGCCGGACGTCGCCTGCGTCACCTATGGCGAGGCGCTGGCCATGATGGCTAACGACCGCCGCCGCGTGGCCCAGTCCGGCCAGTAATCCACCGGATGCTGAACCAGGCTGGCCAGCATGCCACTCAAGCCTGCGGCTTTGCTCCAGCCCGATTGGTGAGATAGACCCCAAGCATGACGATCACGGTGCCGATCATCATCGGCATCGTCAGAGCCTCGCCGAAGACCAGTGCGGCCTCGATCGCCGCAAGTGGCGGCACGAGATAGATCAGCGAAGCGGCTTTCGACACATCGCCCTTGCGGATGAGATGCAAGAGGAGCGCGATCGCACCCATCGAAATGCCGATCACCGACCATCCAAGCACGGCGAAGAAGCCGAGCCCCCATTGGACATGCATATCCTCCAGCACAAAGGCCACCGGCAGGGTCACGAGCAGCGCGCCCACATATTGAAGGGTTGCGACCGCCCGAAGATCGCCCTGCTTGAGGAAACGCTTCTGGTAGATCGTACCGGCCGTCACGGCTGTCATGGCCAGCACATTGACCGCCACCGCATAAGCGGGGATCGCCGACGCATCGAGCACCAGCACGTTCGGCAGGACAGCAACGGCGATGCCGCAAAAGCCGAGAACCAGACCGATCTTCTGCGTGAGGCTGAGATCTTCGCCAACCAGAAAGCCGGCAGCAACGGCTGTCATCAGCGGCTGCAGGCCGGCAATGATCCCGGACATGGCCGCCGGCACGCCCTCCCCGATCGCCCACCAGACCATGCCGAGATAGAGCCCGTGTAGCAGCACGCCCGAAGCGATCGCATGCAGCCAGCCACTTCGCTCCTTCGGCCATGACACCCCGGCAAACCGACAGACGGCGTAAAACAGCACGATCGCCGACGCATAGCGAATGACGAGGAACGTCAGCGGATCTGCATAGAAATCCGCATATTTCGCACTGACCCAGCCAGTCGACCACAGGAGAACGAAAAGAACGGGGGCGAGACGGGTCAGGGTCATGATGGCTTTCGAGCTAATCAAGGATTGGCAAATGGTAGGGGACAAAGGCCCATTTGCCGCGTCCCCGCTCGTTAGGCGTCATGCGCCACGAGGTCAAAGCAGTTTTCCTGCACGGGACGATCAAATCGCTTGAGCCAGGGGACCAAAACCGACTGGAATATTTTTTTACGCAAATAGAAAGCCTAAATATGAGGCAACGCGCAGGACATCGGCACCCTGGACCGGGCCAACTTCGTCACCGACTGGGCGATATTCCGGCATACAACTCAAACTATCGGAGCGTTGCCTGCACTAAACTAATGCACTTGCATAATTATAAGGCGACAGTACCGTCTACAAATTCTTGCACCACGGCCAGCCAGCCCGCTTGCATTGCTAAAATGGTTGTATTCAAATGAGAAAAAAGGGGGATGGCGGCATTGGCATTCGATGAAATGATCACGGCGGAGAACACTCCGCGAGCGCCCTACAAGAACTATCACGACTGGTATTCGAGCCAGGATCCGGCAAGGCTTCTGGCGAAATCGCATGATGCGGAAAACATCTTCCGCAAGACCGGCATCACCTTTGCGGTCTACGGGCACGAAGATTCCTCGGAAAAGCTGATCCCCTTCGACATCATCCCGCGCATCATCTCGGCGCGCGAATGGCGCAAGCTCGCCCAGGGCATCGAGCAGCGTGTCCTGGCCCTCAATGCCTTCCTGGACGACATCTATCACAAGCAGGAAATCATCAAGGCCGGCCGCATCCCGCGCGAGCTGATCGAAAAGAACGTCGCCTTCATTCCGGAAATGATCGGCTTTCGCCCGCCCGGCGGCGTCTATACCCATATCGTCGGCACCGACATCGTGCGCACCGGCGAGGACCAGTTCTACGTTCTGGAAGACAATGCCCGCACGCCCTCCGGTGTCAGCTACATGCTGGAAAACCGGGAAACCATGATGCAGATGTTCCCCGAGCTCTTCCAGCTCAACAAGGTTCAGCGCGTCGAGGATTATCCGCATCTGCTGCGCCAGTCGCTCGCCTCGCTTGCCCCTCCGGGCTGCAGTGGCAAGCCACGCGTCGCCGTACTCACCCCGGGCATCTACAATTCCGCTTATTACGAACACTCCTTCCTCGCCGACATGATGGGTGTCGAGCTCGTTGAGGGTTCGGATCTGCGGGTGATCGACGGCAAGGTGAAGATGCGCACGACGCGCGGTTACGAGGCGATCGATGTGCTCTATCGCCGCGTCGATGACGACTTCCTCGACCCCCTCACCTTCCGGCCGGATTCGGCGCTGGGCATTCCCGGCATCATGGACGTCTACCGCGCCGGCCACATCACCATTGCCAATGCCCCCGGCACCGGCATTTCCGACGACAAGGCGATCTACAGCTACATGCCGGAGATCGTGGAATTCTACACCGGCCGCAAGGCGATCCTCGAAAATGTGCCCACCTGGCGCTGTTCGGAGGCCGACAGCCTGAAATATGTGCTCGAACATCTGGACGAGCTCGTGGTCAAGGAAGTGCATGGCTCGGGCGGCTACGGCATGCTGGTCGGCCCGACCGCCACCAAGCAGGAATGCGCCGACTTCGCCGAAAAGCTCAAAGCCCGGCCCTCCAACTACATTGCCCAGCCGACACTCTCGCTGTCGACCGTCCCGATCCTCGTCGACAAGGGGATCGCGCCGCGCCATGTCGACCTTCGCCCCTATGTCCTCGTCTCCGACAAGGTGCAGATCATCCCTGGCGGCTTGACCCGCGTGGCCCTGAAGGAGGGCTCGCTCGTGGTCAATTCCAGCCAGGGCGGCGGCACCAAGGACACCTGGGTATTGGAGGACTGACATGGTCATGCTCGGAAGAACTGCCAACGGCCTCTATTGGATGTTCCGCTACATCGAGAGAGCCGAGAACATTGCCCGCCTCGTCGATGCGGGCTTGCGCATGTCGCTGACCCGTACAGGCGCCTCGGATGACGATTGGGATGCCGTGCTGCAGAGCGCGGATGTCCGCGCTCTGTACACGGAAAACTTTGGCAAGCTGACATCCCAGGATGCCATCGACTTCCTGCTGCGCGACACGGCCAATCCATCGAGCGTGATGTCCTGCATCGAGGCTGGCCGCAACAATGCCCGCATGGTGCGCACGGCGCTGACCCGCGAGACCTGGGAAGCAACCAACGAATGCTGGATCGAACTCAAGCAGATGCTGGCCGGCAAGCTGAAATCCGCCGACCTGCCGGAGGTGATCGACACGATAAAGCGGCGTGCAGGCCTGATCCGCGGCGCCTTCCACGGCTCGATGCTGCGAAACGAAATCTACAATTTCGCCCGCATCGGCACCTTTATCGAGCGGGCCGACAATACCAGCCGCATCCTCGACGTGAAATATTACGTGCTTCTGCCGGCGATCACCCACGTCGGCTCGTCGCTCGACAACATGCAGTGGGAATCCATCCTGCGCTCCGTTTCCGCCCATCGCTCCTATCGCTGGGTCTATGACGGCGAATACAAGGCGACGAACATTGCCGACTTTCTGATCCTGAACGGCCAGATGCCGCGATCGCTTGCCTATT
Source organism: Rhizobium sp. G187 (assembly GCF_051549525.1). Lineage (NCBI taxonomy): Bacteria > Pseudomonadati > Pseudomonadota > Alphaproteobacteria > Hyphomicrobiales > Rhizobiaceae > Rhizobium > Rhizobium sp. G187. The sequence continues at coordinate 647,178 of NZ_JBPUGM010000003.1, read as the reverse complement.
GTTACGAGAAGATCGCCTCCAACCTGACCTATCTGGGCAAGGAATACGGCGAACGCCTGGCCGCCCACGAAACGGCCGATGACGTTCTCGCCTCGCTCAAATCGACGACCATCGCAACGATCATGGACCAGGGACTGCACGAATTCCTCGATACTTTCATTGCCCAGAATAACAGGCTGGGCAGCGAGATCACCGAGGGCTACAGGTTCTACAGCTGAGCAGGAAATCGAGCCCATGCGCTTGCGGATCACCCACACCACCGAATACCGCTATGACGATCCGGTGCAGTATTCCCTGCAGCGCCTCCGGCTGACGCCGCTGAGCGGCCCCGGCCAAACCGTCGAAAGCTGGGACGTCGTCGTCGACGGCGCAAAGGTGGAGGCCGGTTTTTCAGACCAGTTCGGCAACAAGACGCATCTTGTCTCGACCGAAGGCGACAGCCACAGCGTCCACATCGTCGCCTCCGGCGTGGTGGTGACGCAGGATCGCGCCGGCGTCTTCGGTCCGCATCAGGGCTATGTTCCGCTCTGGCTCTATCTGCGCGAGACGGAGAGCACCAAAGCCGGTCCATTGATCGAAGAACTGGCAAAGAGCCTGAGCGGCGAATCGGACCTTGCCCGCATGCATGACCTCATGGGCAAGCTCAACGAGCAGATCGCCTATGAGCCAGGCACCACCGATACGGAAACGACGGCGGAACAGGCGCTGGGAGCCGGTCGCGGCGTCTGCCAGGACCACACCCATGCGATGATTTCGGCAGCTCGCCTCCTGGGCATGCCGGCCCGCTATGTCTCCGGCTACCTGATGATGGATGACAGGACAGAGCAGACGGCGACCCATGCCTGGGCCGAAGTCCATCTTCCCGGCCTCGGTTGGGTCGGCTTCGACGCCGCCAACAATCACTGCCCCGACGAACGCTATGTCCGGATCGGCACGGGTCTCTGCTACGCCGACGTCGCGCCTGTTTCCGGCATGCGCATCGGCCTGGCCGGCGAGGATCTGGAAGTGACACTCGTGGTAGAGCAGCAGGGACAAAGCCAGAGCCAGAGCCAGAGCTGACACGATACGCATAGACCAAATTCAGGCGCCCCGCCCTCATTAAACGGGCGGACGCTACGCAAGCTCGACACCATGCTGGGATGCTCAACTCACCCGGCTGCCAGGGGTTGGCGGACAAACGCAATCAGAGCCGAGCGCATGTTGTTTGGAAAGTCACTCTTCCAGTCCGTGGTCGACCGACTGGCCGACGAGGCCACCGATGATGCCATTGGCCATGAAGATACAGCGGCACAATCACGACAGCCTGACGCCTTCCGCATCCGGGGGCTTGGCAGCGGTTTCGTGCCGGACACACGCGATACCGGCCAGGAAACGGCGACCGTGAGCCGCAGCGCCTATCTGGACGTCATAGAGGATTTGCGCGAGATCGAGGAAGCGCGTCTGGCTGTCACCCCTCACCAGCCGCCCGCCGAACCCGAGCCACCCGCTTGGCTCGATCGCCTGTCAGCCGAAGACATTGCCGCCGATCTGGCGATCCTGCCCGACGATGACCGGGAAACACTTCAGGACAAGCGGCGGCGCTTCGCCAGAGACAACCATCCCGACCGTGTCCACGCACAGTTCGCACGAGCAGCCACGATACGCATGAAGACGGCCAATTTGCTGGTCGACGAAGCCCTACGCCGCGCCAGCCGCTGATCACTCCGATAGATCAGATCCGCAGCCGGGCCTCCGCTGGCCAGCCGACGGGTTCATTCGTAAAGGCGGGCAAGAAGCTTGTTGACCATATCGCGCTCGGCGACACCGCCCAGCTGGTTCAGCACCCATTGCTCATGCCCGAGCCAGATCGGCATCAGCTCCTCGAGATAGGCTTGTCCGGCCGGCGTCATGTAGAGCGACTGCACGCGCCGGTCCGATTCGGACTTGCGGCGTTCGATGAACCCCTTGTTTTCCAGGCCATCAACGATGGCGACGAAATTCGCCCGCTGAATGCCGAGCGCTTCGGCAACTTCGCTCTGTTTCGATCCCTCATTGCGGGTCAGCAGCAGAAGCACGGCAAAGTCGGTAGGCCGCAAGCCCTTCGAGGAGAACGCCTCGTTAAAATGCTGAAAAACCGCCAATTGCGCCCGCCGCAGTCGGTATCCTACAGCATCGTCCATAACCGAAAAGTCGAGTCTCGACACATTCGGAGTAAAATCGTCAGCCCCAGTATCAGGCATTTATTCGCCTTTTATTATGTTCACCCCTGAAGGAAAAACCTTCCCCTCCAATACAGTTTGATCTTACCGATCTGCAACCGGACCTCAAGGGTACGAGCGCACAGCAGCCTGCGATTTTAGTCTATTTCCTAGAATTTGACTGGTTTCCAACCAATAAAAGCCACTGTTTCCGATCAGCGCTCACAGCGAGCTCGCAAGGAACGACAAAACAGCTCGGCAAGACCTTCGCGAATATGCAGCCGCGGCCTGTTTTTACGATTGAAGCCCGCATCCGACTGCGCTATGACCGCTCTCGGAACGGCGAGTCATACCGCCGCGGATGCACCCGTAGCTCAGCTGGATAGAGTGTTGGATTCCGATTCCAAAGGTCACAGGTTCGAATCCTGTCGGGTGCGCCATCTTAACTTGATAGCCCAGATTTCCAGCAACGCAGCAATCATCGCGATCCCTAGCATGCCGATAGGCGTCACCAGCTGACGAGAGCTCGGCTCGCCCATCCATGCCTGGCTCGAAAAATCGGCACCCGACCGCCGCCCGAAGGATGCGGACAGAAAAATCATCCGGACGATGCGCGGAGGCGGAAGATCAGAGCGTCAACCAGCCCTGCCCGCTGGCCACCAGCGCGCCGAGAATGCCGGCCCGCGTGTTTTCGTTGTGAGTTAAGATCGCATCACGTGCGCCCTCGGGGTCACGGGCCCGCAGCATGGCCACGATGCGGTGATGGTCGTCATTGGTTTCGGGATTGATGTCGCGCACTCTGGCGCCCATATAAAACAGGCGGGCGCATTCCTCCAGATGGCTCATCACCAGCGCATAAAGACGCGGATTGCGCGAGCCACGGGCGATTGCCGAATGGAATTCCTGGTTGGAATCGACAAAGGTCTTGGTACTGACCTCCTCGCCGATCACATAGGTGACATCTGCCAACCGGTCGAGCGCGTCGAGCTCGTCATCCGTCAGGTTCTTGGCCGCCAGCGCCGCCGCCGTGCCTTCCAGCATGCCACGGACCGCAAACAGGTCGTTCATGTCCTTGACCGTGACAGGCGTGACCCGGTAGCCGCGGCGCGGAAAAGCCTCCATAAACCCTTCGACGCAAAGCCGCGCCATCGCCTCACGCACAGGCGTCTTGCTGACCTCAAGTTGCTCGGCCAGCTCCGGCTCGGAGACCTCCATCCCGGGCGGCATCGCGCCTGTGATGATGCGATTGCGCAAAACCGCATAGGCTTTTTCCGTCAGCGATTTTCCACGCTTTTCGCCCGGCACATCCGCCATGCCCCCAATGCCTGCCTCGTTCAAAGCCGATCTCCAGTTTCGCATTTCACCGATGCGCCCCTCACCCCAATTTAGCCAGCTTATGCCCATTGAACAGCTATCTCTACACGTACAGCCGATCGCCGGATCGGGTGCCACCAGAGATTTTGACAGCCCATATCAACTGATATACTACGTAATATATTTTAGTGATGCAATCGGCGCGGCCCGCTCGAAATAGCTGTCACAGTCCAGGTGTCATCGTGTCAGAAATCCTCGTCATCAACCCGAACAGTTCGGTATCCGTCACCCAGTCCATGCAGGCCTGCCTAGAACCAGTGCGTGACGCCACCCGGCACGAGATCCGCTGCACGGAACTGGCCAAATCGCCGCCGGGCATCGAGAGCGATGCGCATGTCGCAGACGTGATCCCCAATATCCTGGAAGCCGTGACGGAAAGCGAGGCCGACGCCATCGTGCTTGCCTGCTTCTCCGACCCCGGCATTCAAGCAGTCCGCAAGGCAACGCGACGACCGGTGATCGGCATTGCCGAGGCGGCCTATCTCGCAGCACTTGGGCTCGGCCCGAAATTCGGCATCGTCTCGCTCGGCCAATCCTCCATCGACCGCCATCTGCGCTACCTGAAGGCGCTGGGTCTCGACAGCCGCATGGCTGGTGACCGCTCGATCGACAGGACGGTGGTGCAGCTCATGCAAACCGACGTCGTGGAGACGGTGGCGCGCACGGCAAAACGGCTGCGCGACGAAGACGGTGCGGACGTGATCATCCTCGGCTGCGCCGGCCTTGGCGGTTACCGCCAGGCCATGCAGGAGGCGCTCGGCATTCCCGTCGTCGATCCGGTCCAGGCCGGCGCTGCGCTCGCCTGCACCACACTCGACCTGCGCTACGCCATCGCCAAACCTCAGGGACAAACCGCATGACGCCCTATGACACAGTGATCCGCGGAACACTCGTTCTTGCCGACGGCCCGTTGGACCACGCCTGGATCACCATCCGCGACGGCCGTATCGCCGCGATCGGCACAGGCGAGGCCCCCACCGCCGCCGAAGCCTTCGATGCCGGCAGCGACCTCATCATTCCGGGCGTCATCGATGGCCAGACCCATGCCTGCAGCTATGGCGGCCTGCCCGGCATCCGCTCGACGACGCGCTCGGCGGTTGCCGGTGGCATCACCACCATCGTCGATATGCCCTATGACAATCCCGATCCGCTGAACACCCTCGCCCGGCTGGACGCCAAGATCGCCGCCATCGAGGAACATGCCCATGCCAATGTCGCGCTCTACGGCACCGTGATGCCCGGCCAGTCGACGGATGATATCGAGCCCCTGATTGCAGCCGGCATCGTCGCCTTCAAGATCTCCACCTTCGAAAGCAGCCCGACGCGCTTCCCCCGCATTTCCGCCAACCAGATCCTCGAAGTCTTCGATGCGCTTGCGCCAACGGACATTCCACTTGGCGTTCACAATGAGGACCAGGAAATCGTGCGAGCCCGGATCGCAGCCGCAAAAGCTGCCGGGCGTGACGGCATCGAAGCGCATTCGGAAAGTCGTCCCCCGGCCGCCGAACACGCCGCGACAGCGCAGTTCCTGGAACTCGGGGCCGCAGCGGGCGCCCATGCCCACATCGTTCATCTGACGACGACGCGCGGCTTCGACTTGGTCGAGAATTACTTAAACGACGGATACCGCGCCACCGGCGAGCTCTGCGTCCATTATCTGTGGTTCGATCCCGACATCGACGGTCCGGAACTCGGCGCAAAGATGAAGGTCAACCCGCCCATCCGCCCAGGTCAGATCGAGGCGCTCTGGGACGACGTCGCCGCCGGGCGTGTTGCCTTTGTCAGTTCCGACCATTCCAGCTGGCCGATCGACAACAAGTTCACGCCCTCGATCTTCGAAGCCGGTGCCGGCGTGCCCGGCCTCGAAACGCTGCTGCCGGCCTTCTACACCGGCGCAGAAATGCGCGGCTTCGATGCCCTGCAGATGACCGTCGAGCAGCTCTGCGAGCGACCGGCGAAATTCTTCGGTCTCTGGCCGCAAAAGGGCAGCCTGCAAGTGGGCGCCGATGCCGATATCACCATCCTGAAGGCCGAGCCGCAGGTCTGGGACTCATCGAGGGCGCATGACGACCTCTGCTGGAGCCCCTTTGACGGTCGGGAATTCTCCGTCCGCGTGGCCCGCACCTATGTCGGCGGCAAGCTTGCTTTTGACGGCAGCAACGTCGTCAACGCCCCCGGCGACGGCCGTTATGCCGCCCGTGGCAATTCCACTTGGTTCTGATTGAAAATATTGCTGAGGAGCATGACATGGCCCATATCACGACCGACACGTCAGGCGTTTACGTCATCGCCTGCACACCCTTCACGGACACCGGCGCCGTCGATACCGGAAGCATCGACAGCATGGTCGACTTCTACTACGAAAAAGGCGCCGATGGCCTGACCATTCTCGGCATGATGGGCGAAGCGCCCAAGCTCACCCAGGCGGAATCGATCGAAATCACCCGCCAGACGCTCAAGCGGTCCGGTGACAAGCCGGTCATCGTCGGCGTCTCGGCTCCGGGGCTGGCAGCCATTGGCGAACTGACGAAAGCGGTGATGGACATGGGCGCTGCCGGCGTCATGGTCGCCCCGCCCTCCAGCCTGCGCACCGACGAGCAGATCATCGGCTACTACCGCAATGTCGTCGAGACGGTCGGCACCGACGTTCCAATCGTGCTGCAGGACTTCCCCCTTGTAACTGGCGTGCAGATCTCCTCAAAGACCCTCGGCGTCATCTTTGAGGCCCACGACAATATCGTCATGCTCAAGCATGAAGACTGGCCGGGCCTGCAGAAGATCACCGACCTGCGCGAGGCCGAGGCCAAGGGCCGCCGACGCGTCTCGATCCTCTGCGGCAATGCCGGCGTCTTCCTGCCTGAGGAAATGCAGCGCGGTGCCGATGGCGCAATGACCGGCTTTGCCTATCCCGAAATGATGGTCGAGGTCTGCCGCCTCGCCAACGCAAACAGGCACGATGACGCGCAGGACCTGTTCGACGCTTATCTGCCGCTCATGCGCTACGAGCAGCAACCGGGCTTGGGCCTCGCCATCCGCAAATATGTGCTGGCCAAGCGTGGCGCGATTGCAAGTGCTGCCCAGCGCCGCCCGGGCGCCTCCCTCAATGCGCGTGCGATGGCCGAAGTCGAACGGCTGATCCTGCGCCAGACAGCCAAGCTCGAAGCTCTCAAGCCAACCTTATAAGGCATTGATTTTATGAATTTTTTTATATTTCCGGCAAGACCGCACTGGTTCTCGGCGCAAGCCAAGGTCGGCTTCAGCGCCGGTGCAAAGTTCGGTGCCGGCTATGAAGGCTTTATCCGCGTCGATTTCGGTTGCCCTCGCGCGCTCCTGAGCCTGGGTTTGGCACGCATGGAACGGGCGTTTTCGACGCGAGGAATGTAGGAGGCCAGATAGTCGTCGATGCAACGATGATGCTGGTTGAAGGCGTGGGAGGGGAGTAACAACAAGCTACTGGTTTCCCCCACGCGCTACACTCAAAGGCTGCAAAAGCGTCATGTCCAGATTCTTCATCACAAGAATTTGTCCGCCACACGAACGTCGAAACGTCACCACGCCCACAGCCTCTGCAACCGAATAACAGGAGATTTACCGCTTTATTAGGCTGGGCCGATGTAGGAATGGTTGAAACAACCATCGGAGCATTGAGCTTGCTCGTTCACGTACCCAAAGATCGCATCCGCAAGGGCATGTTCATCGAATTGGTGGAATGCCCGCACTCCGAATTCGGCAAAAGGCGGTTCTTGCTGACCAGCGACCGCGATCAGAAGGCCATTGCCGCGACATCAGCCGAACGGGTTCTGGTCAATACGGCCCTGGGCCTCGACCAGAATGGCAGGCCAGTCCCCGGCGCGTCCACAAAGAGCGAACTCGCCCGGATCGAACGCGTGCAGGAGAAGGTGGAAACGGCCACCGTCGAGTTGCGCGGCAATCTCGACGCCATTGGCGCCGGTGAGCGACCCGACTTTGACAAGCTGGCTCCGCTTGTTCAGTCCATGGCCAATGTCTGGCACGCAACCCCGACCGTCGCGCTGGAAATGACCCGGCTTAAAAGCAAGGACGAAGGGACCTATGTCCATTCGCTGGCGGTCGCCACCATGATGACCCAGCTTGCAGACGCTTCCGGCCTCGACGATGAGACAGCAACCTTGCTCGGCGTCGCCGGCCTCCTGCATGACATCGGCAAACTGCAGATCCCGAGCGACATCCTGAACAAACCCGGCCGACTGACAGACGAAGAGCGGCAGATCATTCGCGACCATCCGGAAAACGGCTTCCAGCTGCTCAGCCAGTACGGCGAAATTCCACCTCTGGTGCTCGATATTTGCCGACTGCATCACGAAGTGCTGGACGGCAGCGGCTATCCGCTTGGGCTGAAAGCATCGCAGCTGACGCTACCGGTCCGGATCAGCACCGTCTGCGACGTCTTCGAGGCGCTGACCTCGGCCCGCCCCTACAAGGCGGGTTGGCCGGTCGAGCAGGCGCTCGACTGGATGTTCGAGCGGCCGCAGCTGTTTGACCGCAAGCTCGTCGTGCGCCTCGGCGGCCTGTTGATGCCGCATGCCCAGGAATCACGCTATAACTGACTTCTGCCTATCACTGGCAAAGACAGAACCGGTTCCTGCGCGCACCCCGCTCAGCTTCTGAGACCGGGGGCCTCGTGCCCGCTGCGCTCCACATATTCCGTATAGCCGCCGCCGTATTGGAACACCCCTTCCGGCGTCAGCTCCAGCACCCGGTTCGATAGGGCAGCCAGGAAGTGGCGGTCGTGGCTGACGAAGAGCATCGTGCCCTCATACTGTGACAGCGCCTTGATCAGCATTTCCTTGGTGTCGAGGTCGAGGTGGTTGGTCGGCTCGTCGAGCACGAGCAGGTTTGGCGGATCAAACAGCATGATGGCCATGACAAGACGCGCCTTCTCGCCACCCGACAGTACCCGCACCCGCTTGTCGATATCGTCACCGGAAAAGCCGAAGCAGCCTGCAAGCGCGCGAAGCGGCGCCTGGCCCGCGCGCGGGAAGGTCGTTTCCAGCATTTCGAAGATGGTCATATCGCCATCCAGAACGTCCATCGCATGCTGGGCGAAATAGCCCATCTTGACGCTGGCCCCAATGGTAACCGTGCCCGTATCCGGCTTCGAATCGCCGGCTACAAGCTTCAGAAGCGTCGATTTTCCCGCCCCGTTGATGCCCATGATGCACCAGCGTTCGCGGCGCTTCACCATGAAGTCGAAACCGTCATAGATGACCTTGTCGCCGTAACGCTTGGACACACCCTTGACGTTGATCACGTCATCGCCGGAACGCGGTGCCGGCTGGAATTCGAAGGCAACAACCTGGCGGCGCTTCGGCGGCTCGACACGGTCGATCTTCTCCAGCTTCTTCACCCGGCTCTGCACCTGGGAAGCATGGGATGCACGCGCCTTGAAACGCTCGATAAACTTGATTTCCTTGGCCAGCATCGCCTGCTGACGCTCGAATTGCGACTGCTGATGCTTCTCGTTCAGGGCGCGCTGCCCCTCATAGAAGACATAGTCGCCGGAATAGCTGTTCAACTGACCGGCATCGATCTCGATGATCTTGGTGACGATACGGTTCATGAACTCGCGGTCATGCGAGGTCATCAACAGGGCGCCCTCATAGCCTTTGAGGAACTGCTCGAGCCAGATCAGGCTTTCGAGATCAAGGTGGTTCGAGGGTTCGTCGAGCAGCATCACGTCTGGCCGCATCAGAAGGATACGCGCCAGCGCCACGCGCATCTTCCAGCCACCCGAAAGCGCGCCGACGTCGCCATCCATCATCGCTTCGGAGAAGGACAATCCGGCCAGCACCTCGCGCGCCCGCCCTTCGAGCCCGTAGCCGTCGAGCTCCTCGTAGCGCGCCTGCACCTCGCCGTAACGTTCGATGATCGCATCCATCTCGTCCATACGGTCGGGATCGACCATCGCCGCCTCAAGGGAGCGCAGCTCGGCAGCGATTTCGCTCACCGGCCCTGCCCCGTCCATGACCTCGGCCACGGCGGGACGACCGGACATCTCACCGACATCCTGATTGAAATAGCCAATGGTGACGCCCTTATCGACGGACACCTGACCTTCATCCGGCTGTTCCTGCCCGATGATCATCCGGAAGAGCGAGGTTTTGCCAGCCCCATTCGGACCAACGAGACCGATCTTCTCGCCACGATTGAGCGCCGCAGACGCCTCGATGAAGAGGATGCGGTGGCTAAGCTGCTTGCTGATGTTTTCGATACGGATCATGGAACGGCGCCTGATGGAAGTCGGCGGCCCTTATGTCATGACTGGCATCATCTGTCGCAGGGTTTTTGCATCTGCGAACACGAACACAAAGGAAAACGGCGCCCCATGGGGCGCCGTTCACGTGGATGGTGATCCGGGCTCGATCAGAAGTTCTGATAGGCCGTGATGAGAGCTTCGGCCTGCTCCTGGCTCAGCGCCTGGACCTGCGGATCCGTCAGGGCCTCAAGCTGGGCCTGCACGAGCACGCTGGTGATGTCATTGACGGACAGGCCGGCAAGCGCGGAGTTGGAGATTGCCGCCATATCGTCCGTGTCGAACTTCTCCAGGTCTTCGTCTTCCATCGCATCGATCTGGGCTGCCGTCAGGCTGGCCGTCTGATCTGCGGTGAAGGCCTCGATCTGGTCAGCCGACATGGCCGTGATCTGGGCTGCCGACAAGGCCGCGACGGCGGTCTTGCTGAGGCTCGGGATATTGGCGACGCCGATTGCCGCGATCTGGTCTGTCGACATGGCCTTGATCTGGGTTGCCGTGAGGACACCGACCTGATCCGCGCTGAGATAGCCAACCTGATCTTCCGTCAATGCGGCAGACTGCGTGCCCGTAAGGGCGGCGACCTGGGCAGTCGTCAGCGCCTCAACCTGCGACTGGCTCAGAGCCGCAACGGCGCCCGTGACAAGGCCACCGATCGCCTTGGCGCTGATCGCAGTCACCTGTGCGTCGCTGAACGCTTCGATGTCTGCCACTTCAAGCGCCCCGATCTGGGCTGTGCTCAAGGCCGCGATCTGCGGTTCCGTCAGGGCAGCGGTCTGGTCATCGCCCCAGGCCGTGATCTGGGCGGCCGTGAGGCCGGTTACCGCCTTGACGCTGATAGCCGCGATCTGTGTGGCATCAAATGCGTCCGTCTGCGTCGTCGACATACCGGCGATCTGGGCCGAGGTCAGGGCACCCATCTGGGCAGTGTCGAAGAACTCCAGCTGCGTCGTGGTGAAGTTGCCAACCTGCGCTGCCGTCATCGCGCCGATCTGACCGGGGGTCAGGGCCTTTACCTGGTCCTCGTCAAGGGCCGCGATAACCAGATCGTCCATGCCAGTGATCGCCTTGGGGCTGATCGCGGCAATTTCCGCAGGCAAGATCGAGTCGAGGTCATCGGCCATCAAGGCACCGACCTGAGCGGATGAGAATGCCGCGAACTGCGTAGCTGTCAGGCCTTCAATGTTCTCATTGAACGTGTCTACCTGTGCCGCCGTGAGACCCGGAATGGCCTTGACGCTGATGGCGCCGACCTGGTCATTCGTCAGAGCCTGGATCTGCGGGCCTGTCAGAGCAGCAACCTGGGTCGAAGTCAGGGCGCCGATCTGATCCGTGGTGAGAAGGTCGATGTTGTCCGGATCGAAGGCCGCAACCTGTGCCGCGGTCATGGCCGCGATCTGGGTCGGCTTGAGTTCTGCGAGCTGCCCGGCAGTCAGGGCCGTGATCACCGCCGTATCGAGCGAAGCGATTGCCTTGGCGCTGATGGCCCCCACTTCCTCATCAGTGAAGAGTGCGATGTCATCGGTCGTCAGCGCGCCGACCTGGGCGCTGCTGAGCGCACCGACCTGCTCGACGGTCAAGCCACTGAGCTGGTCGTCTTCCAAAGTCCCGAGCTGGGCGGCCGTCAGGCCAGTCACACCCTTGGTGCTGAGTTCGCCGACCTGAACATCCGTCAGTTCAGCAAGCTGTGCATCGGTGAAAGCACCGACCTGAGCCGCGCTCAGAGCTCCCAGCTGGTCGCTCGTCAGCGAAGCAATCGTGTCGACCGCAAGTGCCGCGATCTGGTCTGCCTTCAGAGCGGCAATCTGGGCCACCTTGAGGGCCGCGACCTGTGCACCGTCAAGATCGGCGATGAATGCGGTGGAAAGACCGCTCACAGCCTTCGAGCTGATGGCACCGATTTTGTCAGCACTCAATTCGTCAACATCGTCAGCTTCGAAGCCGGCCGCCTGTGCTGCCGAAAGTGCACCCAGCTGGTCTTCCGTAAAGCCCGCAACAATCTCCGGCGCAAGCACGCCGATCTGGGCAGCCGTCAGGCCGCTGATCGACTTGACCGAAATCGCACCGATCTGGTCGGCGGTCATGGCACCGAGTTGATCATCGGTCAGAGCCTTGACCTGAACGGCCGAAAGGGCACCGATCTGCTCTTCCGACAGGAAGGGGATCTGCGTCGTGGTGAAGGCCGCGATCTGCGTCGTCTTCATCGCTGCGATCTGCTTGGCCGTCAGGGCTTCGACCTGGTCCTGGTCGAGGACCGCGATGCCTGCATCGACCACAGATGCGATCGCCTTGACACTGATCGCCGCGATCTGGTCCGGGCTGAATGCGTCGATGTCGCCCGACTCGAGGCCTGCTACCTGAAGGGCGGAGAGAGCCGCGACCTGTGCCGTCGAAAACGCGCCGGTCTGATCGGTGCTCATACCGGTGATCTGCGCTGCCGTAAGGCCGGCAATGGACTTGACGTTGATCTTGTCGATCTGCGTATCCGGGATCGCCTGAATCTGAGCGACGGACATCGCCTTAATCTGCAGAGCGGTCAGGGCGCCGATCTGGTCATCCGTGAGCTTGCTGACCTGGTCTGTCGTCAGGGCAGCGACCTGGGTGGGCTTCATGGCTGCAATCTGCGTTGCGGTCAGGGCGCCCAGCTGATCGTCCTCAAGTGCTGCGATGGCAGCATCGGACAGGCCGGTGATCGACTTCGGGCTGATGGCGGCGATCTGGTCGACGCTGAAGGTCGCAATATTCGCGTCTTCGAAGCCGGCGATCTGCACAGCTGTCAGTGCCGCGATCTGGGTGGGCAGGAGTGCGTCGCTCTGGTCGGTGGTCAGGGCGCCGATCTGGTCAGCGGTCAGACCGGTGACAGCCTTGGGGCTGATGGCGGCAAGCTGCGTACCATCAAGCGCACCGATCTGCGTCGTGGTCAGCGCCTTGACCTGGACCGCCGTCAGGCCTGCCATCTGGTCGGTCGACAGGCCTTCGAGCTGGGTCGTCGTCAGGACGGCGATCTGGGTGGTCTTCATGGCGCCGATCTGGGCAGCGCTCAAGAGGTCGATCTGGTCATCGGTGAGAGCAGCAACGGCGTCGTTGGTGAGACCGCTGATGGCCTTGGCGGAGATCTTCGAGACAACCGCGGCATCCATATCAGCGATGTCGGCGGCCTCGAAGCCGGCAACCTGGGCGGCGCTCAGGGCAGCAACCTGAGCTTCCGTAAAGCCGGCTGTCTGGGTTTCGTCCATGCCGGTGATCTGGGCAGCAGTCAGACCAGCCACAGCCTTCGTGGCAATGGCGCCGATCTGAGTTGCATCAAGGCCAGCGATCTGGGTGGTCGACAGCACCTTGACCTGGGCAGAGGTCAGCGCGCCCATCTGATCGGCGGTGAATGCACCGAGCTGGTCGGCCGTCAAGGCGGCAATCTGGGTCGTCTTCATACCGGCGATCTGGGCGACGGTCAGTTCGCCGATCTGGTCTTCGCTCAGGGCCTGAATCGCAGCATTGGACAGCGCGCCGATAACCTTGGCGCTGATCTTCGCGACTTCACCCGTATCGAGGTCTGCAATGTCAGTGGCATCGAAAACTGCGACCTGGGCTGCGGTCATCGCGCCGATCTGGTCGCCGGTGAGTGCGGAGAACTGGTCTGTGTCGAGCGCGCCGACCTGGGTCGCCGTGAGAGCTGCGATCTGCTTGGTCGTCAGATCGTCGATCTTGCCCGCATCGATGGCAGCGATCTGTGTGGTCGTCAGACCCTTGATGCCGGTTACGGAAATTGCCTTCAGCTGAGTTTCATCGAGAAACTCAACATCAGCCTCCAAAGCACCGATCTGGTTCGCGCTGAGGACGGCGATCTGTGCGGCGGACAGCGCCTTCACATCCTCCTCGACGAGATTTGTGATCGCGGTGGTGGACATGGCCTTGATCTGGTTGACCGAGAGCGAGGGAATGATCGTCGTCATTAGGAAGCCGCCTTTTAGCGTTGACCAATTTTCGATTGACTCTCCTGCCGTGCGCCGCGTGCGATCCCGAAGGACCTTCACGGGCTCAGGCGCATCCTGCACCTGTAAACGGCTCAGACTGGGGCACTCTCTGCCGCACAGTCCCACTGCTGGACACAGCTTTGAAAGAAAGACATGGCTCGCTCGAGCCCAACCGGGAACGCATCATGCATGCGGGACCAGGTCCCGCTCCCCTCACCTGACCGTCAGCCAATCCGCCATCCGGTCTCTGTCGCCCTCCGCGTTCGAAGCAGCAGGCGACACTCGTATCTGCTGCAATCTAGGGCCTGATTTGATAATTTTTTCTTAATCGCCAATAATAGGAAACCGCTGGGGCAGTCTTCATATGACATTAACGGTTCAGAATGGGCCAATCGCCGAGGCGTCGCCGTTTCCTTTATTGTTCAGGCAAGGTCAAATCTCAGAATTCGTGATGAAATCCGGATCATAGCGCGAAGCGGGCCGCAGCAACTTTGATCGGAGACGCGAGGACATGCAAAGCCGAGTACATGACCCATAATGGGATGATTTCAACTGCAACCAATTTTGGGTGGAACAGTAAAGCCGAGGTGAGTGCCGTCTTGCTGCATAGGGCGCAGTTGCCGAAAGCAATCAGTAAGCGTGCCACACGGTAGCTGGTCACCGTCGGCCTGATGCTACGCCGGCTTGGTGGGCACACGGTGACATCGCCCCCTGCATGCGCCGGATTGCCACATTGGGAAAATGACCGATTGCGCGAAAGCTCGGTTGGCTCCAAAGAAGCCCGATCACAGCGCGGAAATGAGCATGAGCGAAGAAACGATCACTCTTTACCAGGCCATCGGCGGCGACGCGACGGTGAAGGCTCTCACCGACCGCTTTTACGAGTTGATGGACACACTGCCGGAAGCCGCACGATGCCGCGCGATCCATCCACCGGACCTCTCCGGCAGCGCGCAGAAATTCTACGACTACATGACCGGCTATCTGGGTGGTCCCCCGGTCTACATGGAAAAGCGCGGCCACCCTATGCTGAGGCGACGGCATTTCGTGGCGGAGATCGGTCCGGCTGAGCGCGACGAGTGGCTGCTATGCTTCCGTCAGGCACTGGAAGAAACGGTGCACCATCCGAAGCTGCGCGAGCTCATCTTGCCGGCCATCGAAAAACTTGCCCACCACATGCAGAACAAGGAATGAGAATGCAGAGCAAACAGGAAAGCGGATCGGGTCTTCTCGTCAGCCTTGCGGGATTGGTCGGAGCGCTGGGCGTCGCTCTGGCGGCTCTGGCAAGCCACGCTGGTGGCGAAGCCTTGCTCCGGCCCGCCTCGATCATCTGCCTCACCCATGCGCCGGCACTCCTGGCGCTCGGGCTGATCGGTTTGAGGTTGAAGCTCGGATTTGCCGCAGGACTGGGCATCGCCGCCGGCACGCTTCTCTTCTCCGGTGATCTGGTCGCACGCCATTTTCTCGGCAGCGGCCTGTTCCCGATGGCCGCCCCAACCGGCGGCATCACCCTTATCTTGTCGTGGCTTGCCCTGACACTCTCCGGCCTGCTCTCCCGGCGCGGTTAACGCGCTCCAGGCAGAGAGGGTCGAGGGCTCAAGCCTCAGGCGTATCAGTGAGAAATGCCAACGGCATCGGCAAACATCAGCAGATTGCCATGCGGATCCCGGACATGGAAGCGGACGGGATGCTCCTTGTCGCTTTGCGGCATGATCGCATCGATCCCGCGCTCGCGGAGATCACGGTAGAAATCCGCCGGCGCGCCGGTTCGGAAGAAAACCGAAGTGCTTTCGCATTGCAGGGGGTCGTCACTTAACCAGAAGTGTAGTTCCAGACCGTCCCGTTGGACAACAAGATAGTCGTCACAGGCAGCGGCGACTTCCTCAAAGCCGAGGTTGCCGACGTAAAAGTCTCGGGTCTGGGAAAAATCGAGCGAGGGAAGGATCGGTACAGCGTTCAGTGTCGGTCTGGCAATGGTATCGGGAGCGTTCATGCCTTGGGTTCCTGTTTCCCGCGCCGGTGAACGATCAACACCAAGGCAGCCTAGCGGCGACCTTCAGCGTTTCTGCGCCACCGGGGCACGGGGAAGTCGATGACGAGGGCACTGGCCCCCAGGTATCCTCGATACATGGTTCCATGCTTTCGTTTATGCAAGCCCGGTAAAGTGATGATTTCGCAAACCGTCACTTTATTGAAACACAAATGCGTGCTCATGTTTTCCACAGCCGCAACCTCAGGCAATTCCGGCCCTGTTTCGGCACTCATTTCGCGCATTTCCACCCCATCTGGCGCCCGTTCCTCGCTCATCCCTCAGTGCCTCTGTCATTCAAGCTCTGCAGGGCCCGCTCGAGGCTCGACTTCGAACCGTTGCGCAACGGAATAAAGGTCTTGCCGAATTTCTTGCAGCCGCTCTTTACCCTGAGACACGCGTCATGGCTGATACAGTCGATGGGGCAGAAGACACAGTCGACCGAGGGCAGTACCGTGTCGATGCGGGAAACGGCCTCGCGCAGTCCCCCATCGTGATGAATAAGTTCCGCACCGAAATTGGTGGCGATTTGACGGAGATGCGCAACCTGACAGTCGCGCCCCCCAACATAGAGGAAGCTCTGGATCGGGTCGCGCTTGGATGTTGTCGCTGAGCCCTTGCCCCCCGACTTCTCCTGCACTTGCTTCTGCGCCTTTTTGCCCTTCTTGGCCATAATCCCTCCTGAGGTCGGGCCGCAGGAAATGCAACCGCCTACTGAACCGAAGGCGACACTAGTAAACATGACAAAAGGAGTAAAGATTAAATATGAGCGACACACTCATATTTCAACAGATCGCAACTGACGGATCCGCAGGAGCAAGCAGCCGAGCTGCGCCATCATCAAACGGAAGGTGGCGCAATGGATAGAAGCTGAATACCAATCGCCCCATCTTCGGGATCCGCGAATATCTCGCCAAAACCGATCAGTCGCCCATTGAGTTGCAGCTCCACAGGCTGGCCAAATTGACTGTCGAGTCGCAGACGCTCGCCCTTGCTCGCGCCCATCAGCTTGCCGAGTGGCAAGGTTGTCCGCCCCAGGACAGCCACGATCTCAACTGGAATCTCACGAATGTCCACATCCCCGCGGGACGGCTGCGCGCCGGCAACCGTCGCCGCCTGCCCCCGTGCCGCCGGCACCGCCCCTTTTGCTTCGACGGGCCGGTTGTCGGCAATCCCGCTTCGCCCGGAGGTCCGATCCTCCATCGGAAGCTCAAGCCGATCAGCCGGGAAAGAGCGTCTACCCAAAGCTTCGCTCATGCGGTCAAATCCCTTTAAGAATGAATAGAAAAACTGGTCTTGAAATCGAAAGTCTCGGGAAGGCGGTCCGCGGCAGGTGCTGCCGCGGTCGTCAGCAGGCGGAATGCTTGGCATGACGATAGATCATGCGCTTGACGCAAGGGCGGCGCATCCGCTGGTCGCCGCGCTGCCATCAAGCTTTAACAAACCGCTAAAATAACGAATTAACAATATGTTAGCAGGATAACCGAACATTAAGTGTCACGCAACGGCTGACGCAGCAAAGCATCGTCCCTTTAAGGCGAAACCGGGAGAATCCGGGCGGCGATATCTGCCCTCGCACCCAACTCCATCCATGAGCAAAAGCCTTGTGCGGCAGCGCCTCTAGAACTTTGCCCCTCATTTTTTTACCGTTTGATAAAAGTTTGAAGCTGCGTTACGCTCCATCCATCGCTTCGAATATAAAAGAGGGAACTGCGATGCGAAGACTGGAACCGGGCCTTAAAGCCGGGCGGCTTGACGCTGCCGATTATTCGAAAAACTTTTCCGATCTCCACCCACGTTTCGGCGATCACGAGGCACTCGTCGCCTCCGACCGCTGCTACTTCTGTTATGACGCGCCGTGCATGACGGCCTGTCCCACCGCCATCGATATCCCGATGTTCATCCGGCAGATATCGACTGGCAATCCGCTGGGCGCAGCAAAGACAATCTTCGACCAGAACATCCTCGGCGGCATGTGTGCCCGCGTCTGTCCCACCGAAACGCTCTGCGAAGAGGCCTGCGTGCGCAACACGGCCGAGGAACGCCCCGTCGAGATCGGCCGTCTGCAGCGTTACGCCACCGACATCGCAATTGAGGAAGGCCGCCAGTTCTACCGGCCGGCCGCCGCGACCGGTCGAACGATCGGTGTCGTCGGCGCCGGTCCTGCCGGTCTTGCAGCCGCCCATCGGCTGGCCATGCACGGCCACCAGGTCACCATCTATGAAGCCCGCGAAAAGGCCGGCGGCCTCAACGAATATGGCATTGCTGCCTACAAGACGCCCAACGACTTCGCCCAGAAGGAAGTCGACTATATCCTCTCGCTTGGCAATATCGATGTGCTGGACGGTCAGGAGCTGGGCGTCGACTTCAAGCTCGCCGACCTCAAGGCCAAGCACGACGCCGTTTTCATCGGCGCAGGTCTAGGCAACGTCAACGGGCTGAATATCCCAGGCGCCGGCATCAACGGAGTTCTCGACGCCGTTGAGTTCATCGCCAATCTGCGCCAGGCCGAAAGCAAGGCCGACGTACCAGTCGGCCGCGACGTCGTCGTCATCGGCGGCGGCATGACTGCGATCGACGCCGCCGTGCAGGCCAAGCTCCTCGGCGCCGAAAACGTCACCATCTGCTACCGCCGCGGCAAGGAGCACATGAACGCCTCGGTGTTCGAACAGGATCTTGCGACCTCCAAGGGTGTGCACATCCGCCACTGGCTGCAGCCCAAGGAAGTGGCCCATCACAGCGGGCACTGTTCGGCGATTACCTTTGAATACACTCACCTCGAAAACGGCATGATGAAGGGCACCGGTCACACGACGGAGATCAAGGCGGACCAGATTCTGGTCGCCATCGGCCAGAAGCTAGACGCCCAGGGTCTGGACGGCCTCAAGATCGAAGGTGGCAAGATCGCCATCGACGGCGAGGGCCGCACCTCGCTTCCCGGCGTCTGGGCCGGCGGCGACTGCGCCTTCGGAGGCCAGGACCTGACGGTCTCTGCCGTCGCCATGGGCCGCGACGCGGCCGAAAGCATCAACCGCTCTCTCGCCGTCATGACGGCGGGCGCATCCGCCGTCGCATGACGCACCCGCTTCGAGAGGATTTGAACAATGGCTGATCTTCGCAATAACTTCGTCGGCATCAAGTCGCCCAACCCCTTCTGGCTGGCCTCGGCCCCGCCGACCGACAAGGCCTACAATGTCGAGCGCGCCTTCAAGGCGGGCTGGGGCGGCGTCGTCTGGAAGACGCTCGGCTCCGAAGGCCCGCCGGTCGTGAACGTCAACGGCCCGCGCTATGGCGCGATCTGGGGCGCTGACCGCCGCCTCCTCGGCTTGAACAACATCGAGCTGATCACCGACCGTCCCCTGCAGATCAATCTGCAGGAGATGAAGCAGGTGAAGATGAACTGGCCGGACCGGGCGCTGGTCGCCTCGATCATGGTCCCTTGCGTCGAGGAAGAGTGGAAGGCGATCCTGCCGCTCGTCGAAGAGACGGGCGCAGACGGCATCGAACTCAACTTCGGCTGTCCGCACGGCATGTCCGAGCGTGGCATGGGTGCCGCTGTCGGTCAGGTGCCGGAATATATCGAAATGGTCGTGCGCTGGTGCAAGCAATACACCCGCATGCCTGTGATCACCAAGCTGACGCCGAATATCGCCGACATCCGCAAGCCCGCCCGCGCGGCAAAAGCCGGCGGTACGGATGCGGTCTCGCTGATCAACACGATCAACTCGATCGTTTCGGTGGATCTCGACAGCTTCGCCCCCTCGCCCACCGTTGGCGGCAAGGGCACCCATGGCGGCTATTGCGGCCCGGCCGTCAAGCCGATCGCGCTTAACATGGTGGCCGAGATCGCCCGCGATCCGGAAACTTATGGCCTGCCGATCTCGGGCATCGGCGGCGTCACCACCTGGCGCGATGCGGCCGAATTCCTCGTGCTCGGCGCTGGCAATGTCCAGGTCTGTACGGCGGCCATGACCTATGGCTTCAAGATCGTCCAGGAAATGATCTCCGGCCTCAACGACTGGATGGACGCCAAGGGCCACCGGAGCCTCGACGACATCTGCGGTCGCGCGGTGCCCAATGTCACCGACTGGCAGTATCTCAACCTCAACTACATCGCCAAGGCCCGCATCGATCAGGATGCCTGCATCAAGTGCGGCCGCTGTCACATCGCCTGCGAGGACACCTCGCACCAGGCGATTACCAGCATGGTCGATGGCGTCAGGAAGTTTGAGGTGATGGAAGACGAATGCGTCGGCTGCAACCTTTGCGTTAACGTCTGTCCGGTCGAGAACTGCATTACCATGGTTGGTCTTGATGCAGGGACGCTGGACCAGCGCACGGGCAAGCCCGTAGACCCGCATTATGCCAACTGGACCACCCATCCGAACAACCCGATGGCCGTGCAGGCTGCGGAGTAAAACCTGGGATAAGCCCACGCATTTTAGCGTGGGCTTATCTAATAAAGCACAGATGATTTATTGTGTTCCATTTAGGAAATTTTCAGAGCTCTAATTCAACCTTGACGCTCTAGACGGCGGTCACGGAAAGCATCCGGTCGCCGATGACCGATCGGCGACGGGACCAAACCCATGACTGGCAAGAGCATCCGCTTTTTGGGCGTGGGGTCACGATGGGCAATCGTCATTCCGGTGGTGGCAATTGTCTGCGCCGCCGTCGCTGCCGTCATCTATGCAGACTGGCAGCAAAGCCGGATCACGCACGAAAACAACCGGCACATGGTCGAGGAACGTCTCGACCTTGTGCGCACCAAGCTCCAGGGCCAGATCAATGCCAATATTCGCCTTTTGCAGGGGTTGGTATCGGTCATCGGCGCCGAACCGGATCTGACGCAGGAACGCTTCTCTGCACTCGCCGCCAATCTTCTGCTGCACGAGGCACAGCTGCGCTCCATCCAGGCGGCACCCAATCTGGTCACAGCCTTCGCTTACCCGGAAAATCTCACCGACGATCAGATCGGGACGAGAATATTCACTGAAGATGAGGAACTGGCGCTCACGCGCAAGCTGAGGGAACAGAGCCGCTCCGTCGTTCGCGGCCCCCTGCCTCTCTCCTCCGGCGGATACGGATTGTCGATCATCCTGCCGGTGCGTTCGGTCAATGCAACCGCCGAACCGGTCTTCTGGGGCGCGGTGACCGGCGTGATCGACCTTGCACGCCTCTATGATCAAAGCGGTCTGATGACATTCGAATTGCCGATATCGGTCGTCATCTCCAAGGTGCAGGACGCAGGCCGTACCGCCGTGATTTACGGTGACGGCAACATCATGCAGCAGAATCCGGTGCATATGGCGATCGACTTTGGCAATGATCGCTGGACCATCGCTGCCATTCCTGTCGGAGGGTGGGAGAATTCGGGCACACCCTCGATGGCATTCCGCCTCGTCGTCGGATCTGTTGCAGCCACGGTAGCAGGTGCCTCCATCTGGGTCGGCCTGCTGATGCTCGACCGCCAGAAGCACGACGCAGCGCTGCGTCAGCGTGAGGAAAAGCTGAAAGCGCTGTCGCACCGGCTGGGCCTCGCCCTGGAGGCGTCGAAGATCGGCGTTTGGGAACTCGACGTCGACAGCGGCGAAAACGCCTGGGACGCGCGCATGTATGAAATGTACGGGCTCGACGGAGCGCAAGCGATGACGAGCGATAACTGGCTCGCTCTTATCCATCCGGAAGATCAGGCCGATGTATCCGCCAAGGTCAAACTTGCCATCCGCACCCAGATGTCTCAGTCCGCACAGTTCCGGGTTCTCTTGCCCGGAGGTGGCCACCGGCACCTCCGCAGCTTCGGGACATACTATCCCAACGCGAAGGGCACGGCCTCTGTCCTCGGTGTGAGTTGGGACGTCACGGAAGATGTCAGCCTTCACGAAGAACTGGTCGAGGCTCGCCAACGCGCCGAGCAGCAGAACACGGCACTGGATACCGCGCGCCGCCGCATGGAATACAATGCGCTGCATGACGCACTGACAGGCCTCCCCAACCGACGCTACCTGGACCAGCACCTGTCCGACATCGAAGCAGATCCCCCCGGTCAGGGGCTGGCAGTCCTGCATGTTGACCTCGACCGCTTCAAGGAAATCAACGATACGCTCGGCCATGGCGCCGGCGACGCCATGCTGCGTCACGTCGCAAGGGCGCTGCGCGACAATGTCCGAGGTGAAGATTTCGTCGCCCGGATCGGTGGCGATGAATTCGTTGTCGTCTGCCTCGGTGCCGATGCAGATGATCAATTCGGCGAAATGGGCCAGCGCCTGATCGCTGCGGTGAACACACCAACCTCCTATGCCGGCCACGAATGTCGGGTCGGCGCCTCTGTCGGGATCGCAACGCGAACAGACGCGTCCGTCGATGCGCCACAGCTGCTGGTCAACGCCGACATCGCCCTTTACGAGGCCAAGCGGCTGGGTCGCAATCGTTTCGAGCGCTATACCGAGCTTCTGAAGGCACGCACACTCAACATCAAGAAGACGGCGGACGCCATTCTGCGGTCACTCGCGGCCGACGAGTTTATCGGCTACTACCAGCCGCAATTCGATGCCCATACGCTGGAAATCAGCGGGGTCGAGGCGCTCGCACGGTGGAACCATCCTGAAATGGGCATCCTCACGCCCGACAGGTTCCTCGACATCGCCGACAGCTTGAGTGTCGTTTCCCAGATCGATGCGCGCATCCTCGAACAGGCACTGTCCCAGCTCTCCCGCTGGCAGTCTGCTGCACTCGGCATCGATCGCGTGTCGGTCAACATCTCCGCTCAGCGCCTGTTCGATGAAAACCTGGTCGGACGGCTGGAGCAACTGGACATCAAGCCCGGCAGCGTCTCCTTCGAACTTCTGGAATCGATCTCCTTCGACGACAAGACCGATGCGGTGACGGCAAGCCTCTCGCGTCTTCGCAACCTTGGGATAGAGATTGAGATCGATGATTTCGGCACCGGCTATGCCTCGATCCTGTCGCTGCTCAAACTCTCCCCGAGCCGTCTGAAGATCGATCGCGAGCTGATCGGGCCGATTGTCGACACCCCGGCACAGAGACGCCTGATCGCGTCCATCGTCGATATCGGCCGATCTTTCGGCATCGGCATCGTGGCGGAAGGCGTGGAGACCATGGAACACGTGTCGATCTTGCGCGATCTCGGCTGCCAGACGCTGCAAGGCTATGCGCTTGCCCGCCCGATGACCGCCGACGCACTGATGGACTTTGCGTTGGCGCACCGTGCCCGCCGGGAAAGCCTGCTCAAGCTTAGCGCCTGAAGCAAGGGCCCGCGGCTTTCAGCCCATCAGGCTGAGGCTTTGGCCCGCTGCAAAGGCAAGATAGGCGAGGATGGCAAAGTAGACGAGCGTGAGCACCACCATCGCATGACCGGCGGCAACCACCGTGCCGTCGCGCTGGGAAATGCCGGTCGACAAGAGCAGGATCGCCACACCCGGCAAGGTGTTGGAAAACGGAATGAGGCCAAGCGGCAGCATCAGCAGGATGCCCGCAAAGGTGAGGATCGCACCATTGAAACGGTTCACCAGGCCACCGGTCGTCAGCCATGGCATGCGCGGCCGCACGTAGCGATCGAGCTTGCGCAGAATGGTCAGGCCGCGCATCAGAACCGGCTTCAGCTTGCCGCTGTCGAGCTTCCGGTCCGCCAGCTTCTGAGGCAGCCAGGGAAAACGGTTGAAGGTGATCGCAACCCCGATCAACACGATGCCGGCGCCGAAGACCGTCGACACGCCCGGAATGGAAACCGGCACCAGGAATGGCAACGACAGAAGCCCACAAA
Source organism: Rhizobium sp. G187 (assembly GCF_051549525.1). NCBI lineage: Bacteria > Pseudomonadati > Pseudomonadota > Alphaproteobacteria > Hyphomicrobiales > Rhizobiaceae > Rhizobium > Rhizobium sp. G187. The sequence continues at coordinate 623,555 of NZ_JBPUGM010000003.1, read as the reverse complement.
GCAGCAGCAGGCCACTTTCGCCCATGCGCTCCAGGATCTGCCGCAAGGTCACGTGATCGTCTCCCATCGAATCGATGGCGTCCTGGAGCACAGCACTGGTGCTCTTCTCGGTATCATTGAAGCCGATCATCGTTGTCATCAAGCCCGCTTTCGATTAACTGCCGGAGTGTCGTCGACACACTACCATCGTCGCGACCCGCCGCAGATGAATGAGAATGCAGGCCCGGTCAAGTCAAAGCCTCGGCGCAAACCCGCCTCCGGAAGCCTGCGGGAAAGTCCATGACAGAACACCGCCCCTCGCCCGCCCCGTCCGCCAATCGCCACAGCCAGCATGCCACCGGACGGGAAAAACTTCTCGCCCATGCCGCCATGCTTCTGTTTGCGGCGCTGATTGCGGGCTCCTTCTCCTTCGGCGGCATGGCGGCGCGACATCTGGACGCCGGACCGCTGACACTCTGGCGCTATCTCATGACCATGGCCGTCATGGGCGTACTCTCCTTCGGCATCCTGCGCGTGCCCTTCAGTCGGCCAAGGCGCATCTGGCGTTATGCCCTGCTCGGCGGACTGATCGCAATCTACATGCTGACCATGTTTGCGGCGCTGAAGTTCACCAGCCCCGTCCAGACGGGTGCAGTTTTCACACTGATGCCGCTGATCAGCGCCGGCTTCGCCCTGATCTTCATCGGCCAGCGCACGCGTCCCGACGTTCTCGTCGCACTCGTCATTGCCGCATCAGGGGCAATCTGGGTGATTTTCCGTGCTGATCTGGACGCTATCCTGTCCTTTGATGTCGGACGCGGCGAGTTGATCTTCTTCATCGGCGTCATCTGCCACGGCGCCTATGTGCCGCTGATCCGCAAGTATAATCAGGACGAAAACCCAGTCGCCTTCGGTTTCTGGATTATCGTCTTCACCATCCCGTGGCTGCTGCCCACTGGCGCTGTGCCACTTGCGACCACGGATTTTGCCAGCCTGCCGGCAAGCGTCTGGGCAACGATTGCCTATCTCTCGGTGATCACCACGGCGCTCACCTTCATGCTGCTGCAATATGCCTCGATGCGCCTGCCTGCCCCGAAAGTGCTCGGTTACGGCTACCTGACGCCGACCTTCATCATCCTGCTCGAAGGCCTGCTTGGCCATGGCTGGGCAAGCCCTGCCGTCTTTCTGGGCGCCCTCGTGACAGCCGCCGGCCTTTTGGTCATGGGCCTGCTCAGGGACTGACTGCGGACCCGGCAGGTCGCAAGATCAGGCCGCTGACGAACAGCCCCTCGAGGAAAACCGCTGCGGCCTCGAAACGGTCAGCACCGTCGCGCTGGGGCCCGAGCACGGCCTTCACCTGCACGTCGAAGTCCGCATAGTGCTGAGTCGTCGACCAGATCGAGAAGATCATGTGATGCGGATCGCAGTCCCGCACTTTGCCTGCCGAAATCCAGACCCGGATGACCTCAGCCTTCTCGTCGACCAGTTCCTTCAGCGGGCCTTCCAGCACCGCCATGATATGCGGCGCGCCCTGCAGGATCTCATTGGCGAAGAGCCGGCTTTCACGCGGAAAGTCCCGCGCCATTTCGAGTTTGCGGCGAATATAGGAGCGGATCTCCTCTTCCGGATCTCCCTCGGCGTCGAAGGCCTGCAGCGGTTCGAGCCAGTTCTCCAGCACCCGGTCGATCAGCGCCCGATGCATCGCCTCCTTGGTGCGGAAATAGTAAAGGAGATTGGGTTTGGACATGCCGGCGACCTCGGCGATCTGATCGATCGTCGATCCGTGAAAGCCACGCTGGGAAAAGACTTCAAGCGCCGCCTCGAGGATCTGCTCCTCTTTCTCTTCCTGAATGCGGGTTCGCCTCTGAGTCTGCGCCGCTCTTGGTATTGCCATGTCTCGGCTCTCTCCCTAAGCCATTGAAGTCTATCGCAAATAACACCGCACAATTTATGGGCATTTGCCCGGTTTTTTGTCGCGGATTTTTGCCTTTTACGTCTTGAGTGTGCCGTTGGAAGCTGTAATGTTTTACCAGTCGGTCAAATTATTGGACAGATGCCAAATAAAGGCAACTACCGATCGGCAGCGGAAAAAAGCAACAAGCAACCGCTGACGTTGACCCGGGGAACGGGAAGCCAGTCACAGAGGATCTGGCTTCCAAAACAGGTGAGGATTTCGAAATGACGGCTCAACCCGGCACGAACCTGCGCGTGAACGGCGATCGGCTGTGGGACATGCTGATGGACATGGCGAAGATCGGCCCCGGCATTGCCGGCGGAAATAATCGCCAGACCCTGACGGACGAGGATGCCGAAGGCCGTCGCCTCTTCCAGCGCTGGTGCGAGGATGCAGGCCTGACCATGGGCGTCGACACCATGGGCAACATGTTCATGACCCGCGCTGGCACCGATCCGGACGCCCTGCCCGTCTATATCGGCAGCCATCTCGACACCCAGCCCACCGGCGGCAAATATGACGGCGTGCTCGGCGTGCTCGCCGGCCTCGAAGTTGTCAGGTCGATGAACGACCTCAATATCAAGACCAAGCACCCCATTGTCGTCACCAACTGGACCAACGAGGAAGGCGCACGCTTTGCGCCTGCCATGCTCGCCTCCGGCGTCTTCGCCGGCGTGCTGACCCAGGATTACGCCTATGGCCGCAAGGACATGGAAGGCAAGAGTTTCGGCGAGGAACTGAAGCGCATCGGCTGGGTGGGTGACGAAAAGGTCGGCGACCGCAAGATGCACGCCTATTTCGAATATCACATCGAACAGGGCCCGATCCTCGAAGCCGAGGAGAAGCAGATCGGTGTGGTCACCCACTGTCAGGGCCTGTGGTGGCTGGAATTCACGCTGACCGGCAAGGAAGCCCATACCGGCTCCACCCCGATGAACCACCGCGTCAATGCCGGCCTTGCCATGGCGCGCATCATGGAGATGGTGCAGACGGTCGCCATGGATAATCAGCCGGGCTGCGTCGGCGGTGTCGGCCAGGTGAAGTTCTCGCCGAATTCCCGCAACGTGCTCCCCGGCACGGTGATCTTCACCGTCGACATTCGCTCGCCGGAACAGGCCAAGCTCGACGGCATGCGCGCCCGCATCGAAAAGGAAGCCGCCGAAATCTGTGCAGCCCTCGATGTCGGCTGTTCGATCGAGGCCGTCGGCCATTTCGATCCGGTCACTTTCGACCCGACGCTCGTCGCCTCTGTCCGCAAGGCGGCGGAAGATCTCGGCTACAGCCACATGAACATCATCTCCGGCGCCGGCCACGATGCCTGCTGGACAGCCAAGGTCGCACCCTCGACCATGATCATGTGCCCCTGCGTCGGCGGCCTCAGCCACAACGAGGCGGAGGAGATCTCCAAGGAATGGGCCAGCGCCGGCTGCGACGTGCTGCTGAGGGCAGTTCTGGAGACGGCGGAGATTGTCGGGTGACACGCTCGCTCCGCGCCCCCTCATCCGGCGCTACGCGCCACCTTCTCCCTGATGGGGAGAAGAGGGAGCGCGTTGCGACCGCACAGCACAAGGTTGACATCACCATTTGCCGAACCGCAGCATTCGCTGGATGGAGCACACGACGTCAGCGTGACCTCTTCTCCCCATCGGGGAGAAGGTGGCGCGTAGCGCCGGATGAGGGGGGCCGGACGGCCATGACACACCCACACGATCCGACAAAACGGCTGCCCGGAAAAACGGTCCAGGCCCGCAGCCTGCGCACCAACGACACCGACGCCGAATATCGTCTGTGGGGCGACATCCGCAATCGCCAACTGAACGGCTTCAAGTTCAGCCGCCAGATCCCGCTGGGGCCCTACATCGTTGATTTTCTTTGCCGCGAACAGCGGCTTGTGGTCGAGCTCGATGGCAGCCAGCATGTGGAGAGCGCGCATGATGACCGTCGAACCGAATGGCTCAATCAACAGGCTTATTCGGTCCTGCGGTTCTGGAACGCCGAGGTCCTGCAGGAGCGCAGCGCAGTCCTCGACACGATTCTGGCCGTTCTTCAGGGCCAGATCGTCGAGCGTTGCGACGCGATCCGGTTTTCGCCAGCAATTCGAGAGGGCCTGTAACCGTCATGCTGATACGGCTTTCGCTCCGCGCCCCCTCATCCGGCGCTACGCGCCACCTTCTCCCCGCTGGGGAGAAGAGGGAGCGCGCCGCGACCGCGCCGTACCACAGGAAGAACTCTGGTTGCAGCAACGTAGCAGCAGGGAATCGGGGCGCACAACGCGGGCGTCACCTCTTCTCCCCGGCGGGGAGAAGGTGGCGCGCAACGCCGGATGAGGGGGCGCCGCGGGCGAACGCAGCGCACTACATGGCGAGCCATAGTGCGCGGATCGGGACACAAACCATCAAGAACAAGGCACGGGGAGAGAGCAAATGACCACCACAGTCATCAAGGGCGGCACCATTGTCACCGCCGATCTGACCTACAAGGCTGACGTCAAGATCGAGGGCGGTGTGATCGTCGAGATCGGGCCCAACCTCTCCGGCGACACCGTGCTGGATGCGGCGGGCTGTTATGTCATGCCGGGCGGTATCGATCCGCATGTGCATCTCGAAATGCCCTTCATGGGCACCTATTCCGCCGACGACTTTGAAAGCGGCACCCGCGCCGGCCTCTCCGGCGGCACGACCATGGTGGTCGATTTCTGCCTGCCCGGCCCCGACCAGTCGCTGCTCGAAGCGCTGCAGATGTGGGACAACAAGACCTCGCGCGCCACGGCCGACTACTCCTTCCACATGGCAATCACCGGCTGGAACGAACGCGTCTTTGACGAGATGAAGACCGTCGTGCAGGACAAGGGCATCAACTCGTTCAAGCACTTCATGGCCTACAAGGGCGCCCTGATGGTGAACGACGACGAGATGTTCGCCTCCTTCCAGCGCTGTGCCGAACTCGGCGCGCTGCCGATGGTCCATGCCGAAAACGGCGACGTCGTTGCCTCGATGACGGCCAAGCTCTTGGCCGAAGGCAATAACGGTCCGGAGGCGCACGCCTATTCGCGCCCGCCCGAGGTCGAGGGCGAGGCCACCAACCGCGCCATCATGCTGGCCGACATGGCGGGCGTTCCGCTCTATGTCGTGCACACCTCCTGCGAACAGGCGCATGAAGCCATCCGCCGCGCCCGCCAGAAGGGCATGCGCGTCTATGGCGAGCCGCTGATCCAGCACCTGACGCTCGACGAGAGCGAATATTTCAACAAGGACTGGGACCATGCCGCCCGCCGCGTCATGTCGCCCCCCTTCCGCAACAAGCAGCACCAGGACTCGCTCTGGGCGGGGCTGCAGTCGGGCTCGCTCTCGGTCGTCGCCACCGACCACTGCGCCTTCACCAGCGAACAGAAGCGTTTTGGCGTCGGCAACTTCGCCAAGATCCCGAACGGCACCGGCGGGCTTGAGGACCGCATGCCGATGCTCTGGACCTATGGTGTCGCGACCGGTCGCCTGACGATGAACGAGTTCGTTGCGGTGACCTCGACCAACATCGCCAAGATCCTCAACATCTACCCCAAGAAGGGCGCCGTCCTCGTCGGCGCCGATGCTGACCTCGTGGTCTGGGATCCCAAGCGCTCCAAGACCATCTCCGCCAAGACCCAGCAGTCGTCGATCGACTACAATGTCTTCGAGGGCAAGGAAGTGACGGGCCTGCCGCGCTACACGCTCACCCGCGGATACGTCGCGATCGAAGAAAGCGCGGTGAAGACCCGCGAGGGTCACGGCAAGTTCGTCAAGCGCGAGCCCTTCCCGGCCGTCTCCAAGGCGCTGTCGACCTGGAAGGAACTCGTGGCCCCCCGCAAGGTGGAACGCTCGGGTATTCCGGCGACGGGAGTATAAGCGTGAGACTGGCAAAGGCGACAGCACTGTTGAAGATAGCCCGCTTCGGCGTGGGCTATGCAGCTGCCGTGTTTGCCGGTGTCATGGGCATCTGGGCGACCATGGAGATCTCGGATGCCCTGACCTATGGTCGCTTGCCGCTGTTTATCCTGGTCTTTCCGGAGTCCATCCTGACGACACTGCGATTGACGCTGGATGTCCTGCCGGCAGCTCTTCTGCTTGCGGCACCCTTTACTCTGCTTGCAACCTGGATCCTGGTCCGACAGCGCTGGAACCGCTGGTGGCATTTCGCAATCGCTGGCGCCGCCTGTCCCCTCACCGGCATCGTCCTGCTGCAATTGGCAACATGGGGGCGCTTCTTCCACCACAACGAGGCCGCAATCGCGCTGTTGCTGATGCCGACGGGCATGATCTCCGCCCTCGTCTATTGGCTGATCGCCTTTCGCTCAAGCGAGGTGGCCGCCTGATGCGCTCGATATTAGACCGCGACCAACCCATCCAGCTCCGGCAGCAAGACCACGCTTTCCTGTTCGTTCGGATCGGTGCGGGCAATAATCGCCGAACACGGCGCGTTCGACAGATTGGCCGGCAGATGCGGCACGCCCGCCGGAATGTACATCATCTCGCCGGCATGCAGGATGACGTGATGCTCCAGCCTGTCGCCGTACCACGTATGCGCCTGGCCCGAGAGGCAATAGATCGCCGTCTCATGGTTTTCATGCAGATGGGCCTTGGCCTTTGCGCCGGGCGGCATGGTCAGAAGATGCATGCAAATGCCCTTCGCCCCGACTGTTTCGGCAGAAATGCCCTGGAAGTAGCTCAGCCCCTGCTTGCCATCATAGGCATGCCCCGGCTTGACGATGTGGCAGGTGGGCTTCGATGATGCATCCATGGTCTGATCCTCATCCGTATGGCGGCAAACGCGCCTTTCCCGGTCCGCTGCTCCCGAGCGGCCGTATGTCAAGAGAGTGCAAGAGGCAAACTGTCTTTGCAACTAACCCGATTGGTCCTAACGCATGAATGCACCCTACTCCGTCGTCTCGGCCAGGGACTTGAGCCTCACCTTCGAGACAGGTGATGGACCAGTCCATGCCCTGTCCAACGTGAACCTCGAGGTGAAGAAAGGCGACTTCGTCTCCTTCATCGGCCCCTCCGGCTGCGGCAAGACCACCTTTCTGCGCGTCATCGCAGATCTTGAGAAGCACACGGGCGGCGAGATCACCGTGAACGGCATGACGCCGGAAGAGGCGCGAAAGGCGCGCTCCTATGGCTATGTCTTCCAGGCGGCGGCTCTTTATCCCTGGCGAACGATCGAAAACAACATCGCGCTCCCGCTCGAAATCATGGGTTACAGCGCGGCGGAAAAGAAGAGGCGGATCGAGCAGACGCTGGAGCTGGTCAACCTCTCGGGCTTTGCCAAGAAATATCCCTGGCAACTGTCGGGTGGCATGCAGCAACGCGCCTCGATCGCCCGCGCGCTCGCCTTCGACGCCGACCTTCTCCTGATGGACGAACCCTTCGGCGCGCTGGACGAAATCGTCCGCGACCACCTGAATTCGGAACTCCTGAAGCTCTGGGCCCGCACCAACAAGACCATCTGCTTCGTCACCCATTCGATCCCCGAAGCCGTCTACCTCTCGACCAAGATCGTCGTCATGAGCCCACGTCCCGGCCGGGTGACAGACATCATCGAGTCGACACTGCCGAAGGAGCGCCCGCTCGACATCCGCGAAACTCCAGAGTTTCTCGAGATCGCGCACCGGGTGCGCGAGGGTCTGAAGGCGGGGCATTCATATGAGGAATAGTGCTTCGTTTGGGATGAAGGCCCCTCCCCAACCCCTCCCCACAAGGGGGAGGGGCTTTGGTGCCCGGGGCACCGCTATCACCCGGTCGGCAACGCATCACGGCGTTGCAAATCTCCGCATCATGCCCAAAGCCGAGCGCAGAATATGCTTGGTATCTCCTCGGTCTTATGACGGTCGTGAGCGGAGAATCTCTTTCAGCACGAGGGTGGCGGGAAAGCCCCTCCCCCTTGTGGGGAGGGGTTGGGGAGGGGAAATTGCTCGCTCCATGATCGATGGAAGGCACCAGAAAATGGCGCATTCCAACATCGACCCGAAGACCCGCAAACGCGCCCGCACGTTGCGCTTCGAACTCACAAAGGCGGAGCGCGAAATGTGGGACATTCTCCGTGATTTCCGCCCGCGTGGTGCACGCTTCCGCAGGGAAACACCTATCGGCCCATACATTGCTGATTTCGCCTGGCTCGCGGCGCGCGTCATAGTCGAGGTCGATGGACACAGCCACGAAACGGATGAAGGGCGCAGCCACGATATCCGTCGGGACGCCTTCATGACGTCACAGGGCTTCAACGTGCTTCGCTTCGACAACGATTTGGTGATCGATAATCCTGATCATGTTTTCCTGACGATCGAAGCCTCCATCGCCCATCTTCTGAAGGAGGCATCCACCCCATGAACCCCACCTTCCTCCTCTGGCTCGGGGGTGCCATGGCGACCTTCCTGGGTGCCGCAACTGTCTCCCGCGCCTATGTCGACAATGGCAAGCTCTGGGTGCTCGCAGCCTCGCTCGCCCTCTACTGCCTCGGCAATCTGATGATGGTGAAGCTAATGCGCGAAGGTGGGCTTGGCCTGGCGATCTCGGCCTCCGCTATCGCCCAACTGCTCCTGATCAACGTCATCGCCTTTTTCCTTTTCGGCGAAAGGCTGAGCTCGATCCAGATGGCTGGTGTGGCGCTCGGCGTGATCTCCATGGCTCTCATGCTCTATCCGGCAAAGGGAGGAGTCTGAGCCATGAATCAGCCCTCTGTCTTCCGCGACCGAATTCTCCCTGTGCTGACCGTCATCCTGGCGATCCTGGTCATCTGGCATGTCTTCGTCGTCTATCTGAATGCGCCCTTCGTCCGCGATCAGGCCGCCCGTGCCAATGAAGACATCACCTTCTCCCAGGTGGTCGAACGCACGTTCGCCCAGGAACGCCCGATCCTGCCCGCACCACACCAGATCGTTGTCGAACTCTGGGACACCACGATCAACAAGGCCGTCACCTCCAAGCGCAGCCTCGTCTACCATGCCTGGATCACGCTCTCGGCAACGCTTATGGGCTTTGGCATGGGCACGGTTCTTGGCGTGGTGCTCGCCATCGCGATTGTCCATAATCGCGCCATGGACAAGTCGCTGATGCCATGGGTGATCGCCTCCCAGACGATCCCGATCCTTGCGATTGCGCCGATGATCATCGTCGTCTTGAATTCGATCGGGATCTCCGGATTGATGCCCAAGGCACTGATTTCGACCTATCTTTCGTTCTTCCCGATTGTCGTCGGCATGGTGAAGGGCCTGCGCAGCCCTGACATCCTGCTGCTCGACCTGATGCACACCTATAATGCCAGCCCGTCCCAGACATTCTGGAAACTGCGCTGGCCGGCATCAATGCCCTATCTCTTCACCTCGCTGAAGGTGGCAATCGCGATCTCGCTCGTCGGCGCAATCGTCGGTGAACTGCCGACCGGGGCCGTCGCCGGTCTCGGCGCCCGCCTGCTCTCGGGCTCCTACTACGGCCAGACCATCCAGATCTGGGCCGCCCTCTTCATGGCGGCAGGCCTCGCCGCCCTCCTCGTGACCATCGTGGGCATGGCGCACACACGGGTCCTCGCACGCATGGGGGTGAAGCCATGACCGGTTACCTCGTCTTCGCCTTTGTCTTCTGGCTTGGTGCCTGGGGTCTCAACGAATGGCTTGTCCGCCGTCGTCCGAAGGATCCATCCACCCGCCGCGCCATCGGCATCGCAGTCCCCCTGATCTTCGGCGTAACCCTGCTGGTGATCTGGGAATGTATGGTGCGCGGCTTCCAGATCCCCTCGATCCTCTTGCCCGCCCCGTCGATGATCTGGGCCCGCATCCTGTCCTCCACCCATATCCTCTGGGCGGATTTCCAGCAGACCTTCCTCAAGTCGGTGATTACAGGTTATGTGGCCGGCTGCGGTCTGGGCTTCATCGCCGCCATCCTCATTGACCGCTCACCCTTTCTGCAAAAAGGCCTGCTGCCAATCGGCAATTTTGTCTCCGCCCTCCCTGTCGTGGGCGTGGCTCCGATCATGGTCATGTGGTTCGGCTTCGACTGGCAGTCCAAAGTGGCCGTGGTGGTCATCATGACCTTCTTCCCCATGCTGGTGAACACGGTGCAGGGACTGGCCGCTGCAAGCCACATGGAACGCGACCTGATGCACACCTACGCCGCCTCCTGGTGGCAGACGCTGGTCCGCTTGCGGCTGCCCGCCGCATGGCCTTTCATCTTCAATGCGCTGAAGATCAACTCCACGCTCGCGCTTATCGGTGCGATCGTGGCAGAGTTCTTCGGCACCCCGATTGTCGGCATGGGCTTCCGCATTTCAACCGAAGTGGGGCGCTCGAATGTCGACATGGTCTGGGCCGAGATTGCGGTTGCCGCACTCGCCGGCTCGGTCTTCTACGGCTTGGTGGCACTGGCAGAACGCCGGGTCACCTTCTGGCATCCGTCCGTCCGTGGTGGACGGGCGTAAACGCAAGACCATAACAAAAAAGAGGGAACTGACATGACTATCAAAATCGCATCCCTGTTGCTCGCTGCTGCTGTATCGCTGACTGCGATGCAGGCTGCCGCCGCCGAGAAGGTGACGCTGCAGCTGAAATGGGTAACCCAGGCCCAGTTCGCCGGCTATTACGTCGCCAAGGACAAGGGCTTTTACGAGGAAGAAGGCCTCGACGTCGAAATCAAGCCGGGCGGCCCTGACATTGCACCGCCGCAGGTTCTCGCCGGCGGTGGCGCTGACGTGATCGTCGACTGGATGCCGTCGGCCCTCGCCACCCGCGAAAAGGGCGTGCCACTCGTCAACATCGCCCAGCCCTTCAAGTCGTCTGGCATGATGCTGACCTGCCTCAAGGAAACCGGCATCACCAAGCCTGAGGATTTCAAGGGCAAGACCCTCGGCGTCTGGTTCTTCGGCAATGAATATCCGTTCCTTTCCTGGATGGCGACGCTCGGCATCAAGACCGATGGTTCGGAAGGCGGCGTAACGGTCCTGAAGCAGGGCTTCAACGTCGATCCGCTCCTCCAGAAGCAGGCCGCCTGCATCTCCACCATGACCTACAACGAATACTGGCAGGTCATCGACGCCGGCATCAAGGCGGAAGATCTGGTCACCTTCAAATATGAAGATGAAGGTGTGGCCACCCTCGAAGACGGCCTCTACGTCCTCGAAGACAAGCTCAAGGACGCAGCCTTCAAGGACAAGATGGTCAAGTTCGTCCGCGCTTCGATGAAGGGCTGGAAATATGCCGAACAGAACCCGGATGAAGCCGCCGACATCGTGCTCGAAAATGATGCCTCCGGCGCCCAGACCGAAGCCCATCAGAAGCGTATGATGAGCGAAGTCGCCAAGCTGACCGCCGGCTCCAACGGCGCACTCGACAAGGCCGACTACGAGCGCACAGTGAAGACGCTGCTCGGCGGTGGTTCCGATCCTGTGATCACGAAGGAGCCGGCTGGCGCCTTCACGACAGAGATCACCGACGCCGCTCTCTGAAGAACATTAGAAACAAAAAACAGAAGCGCGGAGGTTTCCTCCGCGCTTTTTATTTGCAACACCTTCAATTTCGAGGGGGTAGACTGGCAATCTGGCAACAGTCTGCCGCAGTGCACTTTGTTTTTCGTCAATGCGCCGATGAATCCGGGCCTTGGGTCTTGCAAGCCATTTTATTATCCCCCACCTCTAGCCACGCAACTTCCAGCACATGCGCAGAGGGCGTCGCGAGACGAAGCATGACGGGCAAAACAGGCGCCGGGCACGGTGAGCCAAAGCGCCTCCAGTTGCGTAGTGTTGATGACGTACGAACAGTCGATCGGGGAACAATACATGCCTGGCTTTCATCGCAACAAAACCATGCTCCTGGCAGCAGCCGTAGCGCTCGCCGCAACGACAGCCCTGGCGCAGGATGCAGCAAAGCCGGTGGCCGAACCGCGACTCCCGACCATCGTCGTCACCCCTGCCAAAACCAGAACCATCGTCGACCGCATTCTCGCAACCGGCACCATCCGCCCGGTCGAGGAAGTCTATGTCCAGCCGCTCGTGGACGGGCTTCAGGTGAAGTCACTGGAAGCCGATGTCGGCGATACGGTTGCCGCTGACGCCGTCATGGCGCGTCTTAACGACGATACCCTTCTTCTGCAGCGCAGCCAGCTCGTGGCAAACCTTGCCAAGGCGGAAGCCGCATTGGCCCAGTATGAAGCACAGGTAACCGAAGCCGAGGCAGGACAGAACGAGGCGAAACGCCAGTTCGACCGCTCCACCCGTCTTGCCGAGGCGGGCACGGTCTCCACCGCCCAGCGCGAGCAGGCCGAAAGCGCGCTTGCAAGTGCCGATGCGCGGTTGATCACCGCCCGCCAGGCCATTGCGGTGGCCCAGTCAGACATCAAGGTCGTCGAAAGCCAGATTGCCGATGTCGATCTGCGCCTCGCCCGCACCGAAATCAAATCGCCGGTATCCGGCACCGTTTCGGCCCGCAGCGCCCGCATTGGCGCCATCGGTTCCGGTGCAGGAACACCGCTTTTCACGATCATTCGTGACGGACAGATCGAATTGGTGGCGGATGTACCGGAAGGCGCTATACTGCGTCTCAAGGAAGGCCAGAAAGCCACGATCACAGTCGCCGGCAGCAGCACCACGCTCTCCGGTTCCATCCGTCTGGTTTCCCCGGTGATCGACGCCGAGACCCGTCTGGGCTCGGTCCACATTGCCATCGATGACGATAAGGCGGCACGCGCCGGCATGTTCGGCAGCGCGTCGATCACGATCTCTGAGGAGGAAGCCATCGCCCTGCCGCTTTCGGCGGTGACGAGCGAAGGCAACAGCTCCACCGTGCGCCTGGTCGACAAGGATGTCGTCAAAGTGGTCACGATCGAAATGGGCATTCAGGACGGTGCCTATGTGCAGGTGACAAAAGGCCTGGAAGACGGTGCCCTCGTGGTGGCCAAGGCCGGTGTCTTCGTGCGCGACGGTGACAAGATCAATCCGGTGGAAGACACCGGCAGCGTGTCGAACTGAGGAAAGACAAGCGCCATGAATTTCTCCGCATGGTCCATTCGCAATCCGATTGCGCCGATCCTGGCCTTTTTCCTGCTGCTCGTGATGGGCATCCAGTCGTTCAACGCGCTGCCGATCACCCGCTTCCCCAATATCGATGTTCCGCTCGTGGCGGTCACGGTTGGCCAGAGCGGCGCGTCCCCGGCGGAACTGGAAAGCCAGGTCACCAAGGAAGTCGAAGACGCGGTCGCCTCGATCACCGGCGTCGATGAAATCAACTCGACGGTCACGGATGGCCAGTCCCAGACCGTCATCATGTTCCGCATGGAAGTGCCGACCGAACAGGCGGTGCAGGACGTCAAGGACGCGATCGACCAGATCCGCGGCGATCTTCCAGCCTCTGTCGAAGAGCCGATCGTCACGAAGATCGATGTCGAGGGTCAGGCCATCCAGAGCTTTGCCGTCTCCGCGCCCAACATGAACCTGGCCGAACTGTCCTGGTTCGTCGATGACACGATCAAGCGCGCGCTTCAGGGCCAGCCGGGAATTGGCCGGGTCGACCGTTACGGCGGCTCCGACCGCGAAGTCCGGGTCGAGCTCGACCCGAACCGCCTCGACGCGCTGGGTGTCACCGCCTCCGATATCTCGAGCCAGCTGAAGGGCACCAATGTCGATCTCGGTTCCGGCCGCGGCCAGGTGGCCGGCGCCGAACAGTCGATCCGCACGCTCGGTGACAACAGGGACGTCACGGACCTTGCCAATACCGCGATTGCGCTGAATGGCGGACGCTTCGTCAAGCTCTCCGACCTCGGAACTGTTACCGACACTTATGAGGAGCAGAAATCCTTCGCCCGCCACGACGGCAAGCCGGTCGTGTCCTTCGCGGTTTTCCGCGCCAAGGGTGCGAGCGAAGTGACGGTGGCCGAAACCGTCGCCACTTCGTTGGATGAAGTGCGCGCGGCCCATCCCGACGTCGCGATCGAGATGATCGACGACTCCGTCTACTTTACCTACGGCAACTACGAAGCAGCGATGCATACGCTGATCGAAGGCGCTTTGCTGGCCGTCGTCGTGGTTTTCCTCTTCCTGCGCAACTGGCGCGCCACGCTGATCTCGGCGGTTGCCCTGCCGCTCTCGGCCATCCCGACATTCCTTGTCATGGACCTGATGGGCTTCTCGCTCAATCTGGTCAGCTTCCTTGCGCTGACGCTGGCGACCGGTATCCTGGTCGATGACGCGATCGTCGAGGTGGAAAACATTGCCCGCCACATCAAGATGGGCAAGACGCCTTACCGCGCCGCCATCGAGGCCGCCGACGAAATCGGCCTTGCCGTCATTGCAACGACCTTCACCATCATCGCGGTCTTTGTACCGGTGTCGTTCATGCCCGGCATTCCGGGACAGTACTTCATCCAGTTCGGGCTGACGGTTGCCTTCTCCGTCTTCTTCTCCCTTCTGGTCGCTCGCCTCATCACCCCGATGATGGCCGCCTACCTGATGCGCGCCGAAGACGCGATGGACGACCACCACGACAATGACAGCCTTTTCCTCAAGGGCTATACGCGGATCGTGCGCTTCACCACGCGCCGCTGGTATTCCCGTATCGGGACGATGGTTGCGGCTATCGCTTTCCTCATCGGTTCGCTTGCGCTCCTCGCGCAGGTTCCCGGCAGCTTCCTGCCGCCGGAAGACGCCGGTCGTATCGTGCTGTCCGTCGAGCTGCCGCCCAATGCCACACTGGCGGAGACCCAACGCAAAACCGATGAAATCTATGCCGCAATTTCGGATGTGCCCGATGTCGCCAGCATCTTTATTCTCGGCGGCGCATCTCCCAAGGGTGATCTCGAGCTTCGTCGCGCCAGCGTGACGATGAACCTCGACCGCATTGAGCACTCGCTGACCAAGACCTTGGTCAACAAGGGTCTCGGCGGCATCCCGCTGATCGGCCAGTATCTGCCGAAGATGCCGGAAAACGGCCGTACACGGCCGCAATGGGATATCGAAGAGGAAGTCTTCGCCAAGCTGGCGCCAATCGCCGATATCCGCGTTCTGAAACTGAATGACCGTGGCGAGCGCGACATTTCCTTCAACTTCCTCTCGGCAAACGAGGCGGAGCTGAACACGGCTGTCGGCATGCTGGAAGCCAAGCTCAGAACCGTACCGGAACTGGCCAATGTCAGCTCGGAGGGCGCCCTGCCCCGGCCCGAACTGCAGATCCGGCCGCGCGCTGATGAAGCTGCTCGTCTTGGCATCACTGCACAGCAGATCGCCCAGACGATCCGTGTCGCCACCATCGGCGATGTCGACGCGGCCCTGCCGAAAATCTCGCTCGACAATCGCCAGATCCCGATTCGGGTTCAGGCCTCGCTTGATCTGCGCCGTGACTTTGCCGCCCTCGGAGCGCTGAAAATCCGGACAGCAAGCGGCGCAACCGTGCCTTTGTCGAGCGTGGCCGAGATCAGCTATTCGGAAGGTGTGTCGTCGATCAAGCGCAACGACCGCAACCGTGTTGTCACCATCGGTGCCGGTCTGCCACAAGGCGTCGCACTCGATACCGCGACCAGCGCATTCCGCGCGGCTGTCGCCGAGGTCGATATGCCCGCAAGCGTTCGCCTCGCCGAAAGCGGTGACGCCAAGGTCCAGGCCGAGATGCAGCAAGGCTTTGTCAACGCGATGATCCTCGGCCTTCTCCTCGTGCTGACGGTTCTCATCCTGCTGTTCAAGGATGTGATCCAGCCCTTCACGATCCTGCTGTCGCTGCCGCTCGCCATCGGCGGTGTCGCGGTCGGCCTGATCGTGACGAACAATGCACTGTCCATGCCTGTCCTGATCGGCATCCTGATGCTGATGGGCATTGTCACCAAGAACGCCATCCTGCTCGTCGATTTCGCCATCGAAATGCGCCGCCAAGGCATGCACCGCCTTGAGGCAATGGTAGAAGCCGGACGCAAACGCGCCCGCCCGATCATCATGACCTCGATCGCCATGTCCGCGGGCATGCTGCCATCCGCACTTGGCGTTGGCGAAGGCGGCTCGTTCCGCTCGCCGATGGCAATCGCGGTGATCGGTGGCATCATTGTCTCGACCGTGCTCAGCCTCATCGTGGTGCCGGCCTTCTTCCTCATTCTGGATGATGTGTCCCGGTTGCTTGGTTGGGCCTTCAGCCGTTTCGTCGGCAAGAAGGAAGAGGAAGCGGAGGTCCTGTCTCCAGAGGATCTCTCCTATCTGACCCGACAGAGCGTAGAGGCGCTTCAAGCGATGGAAAAACGCGTATCCGCCGTGGAGCGCAGCCAGCCGGCGAACCGCAAGAACGACACCAATGGCAATGTGATCAACCTGCCGCCGCTGGCGGCGGAGTAAGCCATGCGGCACAGCGCTCATTCGCTGTCAGCCGCTGTTGAAGGAGCTAAAACTGGGCGGATCGGCACAAGCAGTCGACTCGCCCAGTTTTAGCAGATTGCTCGCACTGGTTGGGTGCGATGAAGGTTGATAGGCCCGAGCCCGATAGCAGAACCAAACTGTTCCAAGGGATTCGATGATGAAAACTCTTCTGACCGCCGTCGCCGCGCTTCTGTTCGCCGGTACGGCCATGGCCGCTGACGCGGTCACCGCAGATCCCGCTCCGCCCGTCGCGGCAGACACCGCCGCTGTCGGATTCGACTGGACCGGCGGCTACGTTGGCGTCCAGGCTGGTCATAGCTGGCTTGACGGGCATTTCGAAACGACTGGCCTTGACCCTCTCGACGCAAACTTCGATGGCCCTGCCCTCGGTCTGTTCGTTGGCTACAACAAGCAGTTCTCCAACAATGTCGTGCTCGGCCTCGACGGCGACCTCGATTACAACTGGAATGACGAGCAGCTGACGTCAGCCATGGGTGCCGTCGAAGGCAAAACCGACTGGCAAGGCTCCGTTCGCGGACGCCTCGGCTATGCAGCCGACCGCGCTCTGATTTACGTTGCTGCCGGTTATGCGGCGGCCCATGCCGAGGCCAGCATCGCGGGCGTCGGCAGCGCGACCGAAACCTTCCACGGTTACACCGTCGGCGCCGGCGTCGACTATGCGGTCACCGACCGGATCTTCGGGCGCCTCGACTATCGCTACAACGACTTTGGCAGCAAGGATCTCAATTTCGGCGGTGCAGTTGCCGATGCGGATCTGACCCAGCACGCGATCAAGGTCGGCCTGGGCATCAAGTTCTGATCACACGCATAATCTGCGATCTTGAACGGGCACATCGGACGCGATGTGCCCGTTGTCATGTGTGCCTGGCCATTTCAGCAAATGCTGACAAACATTTGAGCGTCGATTGATTTCGATCAAACATGCATTGCCTGACCCATCTTATGCTTCAAGGGCTGAAAGGATCGAACCGACTGGTGACACAGCTCAATCGCACCACTCAGCGTCCATGGATGGGGAGCCGGGAAACCGTGAACAAGATCTTGAGACTGAACACGCGAGACAAGACCACACTGCTGCGTTCGTCGTTTCTGGCCCAGATGGGCCCGACGGCCATGCCCGCAATGATGGAGATCGTCACCGTCGCCAATTTCGAGGCGCGGGACGTGCTGTTTCGCGAGGGTGAACACGCGGAGTTTTTCTACAGTGTGCTCGTTGGCTATGTGAGGCTATACCGCCTGAACAAGGACGGTCGCGAAGCCGACATCCGCATTTGCGGTCCGGGAGACACCTTTGCAGAATGCCTGCTCGCCCTCGGCGATACCTATCTCTACAACGCACAGGCGGCCGAGCCGGTAACGCTGGCGCGTTTCGACCTTCAGCGCGTACGCCAACTGGCGGAAGTGCAGCCTGATGTCGCCAAAGCTGTCATCCGCTGCTTGTCGAACCATCTGCTGGACACGATGGACTGCATCGCCAATGACCGTCTGCAGACCGCACCACAAAGGGTTGCAAGCTATCTGCTCGCTGCCTGCAATGTGCAAGACGGCCCTGCCTCGATCCGGCTGCCTTTTCAGAAAAGCCTGCTGGCCGGAAAACTTGGCCTTGCACCGGAAGCACTCTCGCGCGCCTTTTCATCGTTGAAACGTGTCGGCGTCAGCGTCCGCGGCCGCAGCATCCATGTCACCGATGTCAGCGCCCTGAAGCAGATCTAGGTATCGGCGAGCGGTTTGGGCCACTCGCCATGTCCTCAGAGCCCGCCGCTCTCCTGAAGATAGGCGACAATCTCTGCCACGCCATCGCCACGCTTCAGATCGGTGAAGACAAAGGGGCGCGTCTGGCGCATCCGATCCGCATCCCGCTCCATGACGGTAAGATCGACACCGACATGCGGCGCAAGATCCTTCTTGTTGATCACCAGCAAGTCGGAGCGCGTAATGCCAGGCCCACCCTTGCGCGGGATTTCCTCGCCCTGGCAGACCGAGATAACATAGAGCGTGATATCGGCGAGATCAGGCGAGAAGGTCGCCGCGAGATTGTCTCCACCCGATTCGATGAAGACGATGTCGAGATCCGGAATGCGCTGATTGAGATCGGCAATGGCCCTCAGATTGATCGAGGCGTCTTCCCGAATGGCCGTATGGGGGCAGCCGCCGGTTTCAACGCCGACAACCCGGTCCGACGACAGCGCCTGCATGCGAATGAGCGCATCCGCATCCTCCCGTGTGTAGATGTCGTTGGTGACGACGGCGATCGAGTAGTCGTCGCGCATCGCCTTGCAGAGCTTTTCCGTCAACGCCGTCTTGCCGGAGCCCACCGGCCCGCCGATGCCGACCCGCAAGGGCCCGTTCTGAGATCTCATCAGGTGTTTCCTCTTATCGAACCAGGCAAATGCCTCAGGATTGGAACAGGCGCGAATACTGCGCCTCGTGACGCATGGAGAGCGTTTCGGCAATGATCGAGGCAGAGCCCAGATCATCGAGGCCGAGGCTCTGCATCTCCAACGCGATATCAAGCACCTCGCCTTCGAGCCCCGCCAGAAGCTCGAGGCCCGCCGTCTGGCCGATCAAGCCGAGACGGATGCCAACAGAGATCGCCTGCTGCACCTGCGCATGGAGGAAGGCCGAGACTGTGTCGCCCGCATCGACCCCATGGGCGGCCGCGATAGCGCCGACCACCACGCTATAGGCAACGGGGCCATTCAGTCTTTGCAGCACCGGATGCGGCCAGGCGGACGCCGCCTTGACGAAAGCCTCGCCAAGCCGGGTGCTTTCCTGATAGCGCTCCATGGAACCGGCAAGGGCAGACGCCATTTCCAGCAAGTCGGTCAGCTCACCACCGGCGCTTTGCCGCCGATGAGCCTCGATGAGCAGGATGGCGTCATTGCGCAAGCCCCCGTCACGCAAGAGCAGACGCATCCAGGCCGAAAGCCCATTGCCATCGGCGATGTGCCCCTCGACAACAGCACTTTCGAGCCCGGCCGAATAGCTGAAGGCGCCAATCGGGAAGGCCGGCGACAGCCAGGCCAGCAGTCGCAGGAGCGCCTGCCTCTGGCTGGACGAAGGCATCACACTCTCAGCCATGGCCGTGGGCATGCCCGCTTCCATTGCCATGGGCGTGATAGGCCCCGCGCACAGGCTGGAAGGGCTCGACCACCTCGTTCACGTCTGCACCGAGGCCGGTGAGCATGTCGCGGATGACGTGGTCCCGAAGGATCAGGATGCGAGTCTCTTCGATCTGCGCCGGCAGATGGCGGTTGCCGAGATGCCAGGCTAGCTCGATCAGATGGAGGCCGTTCTTCGCCAACACTTCGAACAGGCGCTCCTCCGCCGCACGGATTTCGATCGTATCCCCGTCTTCGAGCAGCAGCCGATCACCGTGGGAAAAAAGGACTGGTTCCTTGAGATCCAGCATGACCATTTCGCCATCATCAAGATGAAGCAGCTTGCGGCGCAAATGCCGAGCATCATGCGCAAGGACAACAGTGCCACGCGGCGGGTCGCTGAACGACCCGGCAGGATGAAAGGCAGTGGCACGCAGCATGATCTCTCCGGCAATGGCTGTTTTTTTAAACCATGCATAAGGATGAGGCAGGCCGCAAGGTCGTTCTTGCTCCGGCTGGCTACATCCCACCGAAAACGAGATCGTCGCCCTTTGGAGACCGGGCAAGATCGCGCTCCGAAAGCGGAAGGTTTTGCTCATGCACCACCCGGTTCCGCCCTTCGTCCTTGGCCTGGTACAGCGCCCTGTCGGCACGTGCATAGACAAGTTCCGATCGCTGACCCGGATAGAATTCCGCAACACCCGCCGAGACGGTGACCGTCAGGCCGACACCGGCCGCCCGCAGGTTCTGCGCCGAGACCATGTTACGGGCGCGCTCAACGAGGGCGAGCCGCTGCGCAAGACCACCACCTGTGAGGATGAGACCAAATTCTTCACCGCCGAGCCGGGCCACAAGTCCCCGGTCGCCCACGACGCCGCGCAAAATACCGGCAACGTCTCGGATAACCTCGTCTCCGGCCTGATGTCCGAAGCGATCATTAATCGCCTTGAAGCGGTCCACATCCAGGATCGCCAGCGACGCATCTTCATAGGCCTCGGCCAGCGCTTCGTTAAAGGCTCGCCGATTCGCCAGCCCCGACAGCGTATCCGTTCGGCTAAGGCGTTCGAATTCAGCGCGCGACTGGGCAAGATCGCGGATCATTTCGCCCATCGACAGCGCGCAGGCGCCCGACATGACGCCGGCAAACAGCCAGGAAAGCACGACTGTCAACGTAACCACTTCCACGAGCGGGGATTGCAGGAGGCCGACCCAATAGAGCGCCGGCAAGATGACCAGCGCCGAAAGACAGCCGAGGATGACCGCACGGAAACCAACTTTAAGGGCGACGCGCCAGATCGCCGCCGGGCTGTCAAAGGCCCGTGGCTCAACTTTCAGCGCCATCCAAATCCGTCCGAACGCCACGAAATTTCTCCTGAGTGCGCTTCCGGCTTAAGGGTCAAGCCTTCGCCAATCCTTAACGCATTCGTTAAACTGAGGTCGGAATCACAGATGATTTAAAGCCACCCGAAATTGGCCCCAAACCACCTCACCTGACTTGATAAAACGCAACAACGTATAGGCTGGTCGGCACCGAAACCGGACATGCCGTGAGGGTTGGGCCGCAGGAGCGATCGGGTTGATCTATTGATCGTGCAGGTCGAGAGACAGGTCGAGCAGTTGCGGCATCGGCGTCCAGAAACCGGTGGTGACGCCTGCAACGCGTAACATGGCCGCCGTCCACGTGTTGCAGCCGATCAGCGCATTGAAGGCCCCTTCCGCCTCATAAAATCGATCAACGGCCCCGTAGCCCGCACCTTCGATCATCAGCGGCAGTCCTTCCTTTCGGGTGAAACTCTCCCGGATCGCGGCCAGCAGGCGCCGATGCCCGTCCTCGCTGATCTCCAAGGCCCGCACCTGCGGGTGATCGAGCGAGATCGCCGACGCGATATCGACATGCATGACAGCCCGGTCGACGGTGAGCGAGCGAAACACCGGCAGCGGCTTCAGATCCGCCCATTGCGGCGTTTCCAGATAGAAGGACCGCCCGCCCCAGCCGATCACGAGATAAGCGGCATCGGGCGCATCCAGCGGAAAACCATCACCGGCAAGATCGGCAAAGGCGGCACGCACCTCTGCATCAAGCGGAAGCGCGATATCGGTATGGATCGGATTGGAAAGAATGAGGATCTTGCGCGAAAGGGGGGCTGTATCGTCAACCGGCGCAAAGAATGGGCGCGGCAGGAGCACGCCGAGGCAAACCAGAACCATGAGGCCGGCGACACCGCCGGCCATCCAACGCAGAACGCGCCCCAACCCGTTCAGAACAGGAAGTAGCGCTGCGCCATCGGCAGCTTTGTCGCCGGTTCGCAGGTCAGCAGTTCACCATCTGCGCGAACTTCATAGGTTTCCGGATCAACTTCAATATGCGGCGTCAAGTCATTGTGGATCATCGACTTCTTCGAAATTCCGCCACGCGTGTTCTTGACCGCAACCATCTGCTTTGCGGTGCCCAAGCGACTGGAAAGCCCCGCATCAAGTGCAGCTTGGCTGACAAAGGTAACGGAGGTATTGGTGCGGGCCTTGCCGAAGGATCCGAACATCGGGCGGTAATGCACCGGCTGCGGCGTCGGGATCGAGGCATTCGGATCACCCATCGGGGCCGCTGCAATCATGCCGCCAAGCAGCACCATATCCGGCTTCACGCCGAAGAAGGCCGGGTTCCAGATGACGAGGTCGGCACGTTTGCCGATTTCGACGGAGCCGATCTCATGGGACAGACCATGGGCAATCGCCGGGTTGATCGTGTATTTGGCGATATAGCGCTTGACGCGGAAATTGTCGTTATTGCCGGTTTCCTGCGGCAGGGCCCCGCGCTGGCGCTTCATCTTGTCCGCCGTCTGCCAGGTGCGGATCGCCACTTCGCCGACGCGGCCCATGGCCTGGCTATCGGACGAGATGATCGAGAAGGCACCGATATCATGCAGGATGTCTTCCGCCGCAATCGTTTCCTTGCGAATGCGGCTTTCGGCAAAGGCAATGTCTTCCGGGATCGACGAGGACAGGTGATGGCAGACCATCAACATATCCAGATGCTCCGCAATCGTATTGACCGTGTAAGGCCGTGTCGGATTGGTCGAGGACGGGATGACATTGAGTTGGCCGCAGATCTTGATGATGTCAGGCGCGTGACCACCGCCCGCCCCTTCCGTGTGGAAGGCGTGGATGGTCCGGCCCCTGATGGCGCCGATTGTATCCTCGACAAAGCCGCTCTCGTTCAGCGTATCCGTATGGATCATGACCTGCACGTCGTATTGATCGGCAACCGACAGGCAGCAGTCGATGGCGCCTGGTGTCGTACCCCAGTCTTCATGCAGCTTGAGGGAGGTCGCTCCGCCAAGCACCATTTCCTCAAGCGCTCCCGGCAGCGAGGCATTGCCCTTGCCTGCAAAGGCAAGGTTCATCGGGAAGGCATCTGCCGCTTCGATCATTCGGGCGATGTGCCAGGGGCCCGGTGTGCAGGTGGTGGCAAGTGTGCCATGTGCCGGTCCTGTGCCGCCGCCAAGCATGGTGGTGAGGCCGGACATCAGCGCTTCTTCGATCTGCTGCGGGCAGATGAAATGGATATGCGCATCCATGCCGCCGGCAGTGACGATCTTGCCTTCGCCCGCAATCGCTTCCGTGCCGGGACCGACGATGATGTTGACGCCCGGCTGCGTATCCGGATTGCCGGCCTTGCCGATGGCAACGATGCGGCCGTCCTTGAGGCCGATATCGGCCTTGACGATACCCCAGTGATCGATGATCAGCGCGTTGGTGATGACGGTGTCGACAGCGCCATTGGCCCGCGTGACCTGGCTCTGCCCCATGCCGTCTCGGATGACCTTGCCGCCGCCGAACTTCACCTCTTCGCCATAGGTGGTGAAATCCTTCTCCACCTCGACAAAAAGCTCCGTATCGGCAAGTCGCACCTTGTCGCCGGTGGTCGGGCCGAACATCGAGGCATAGGCCGCGCGGGACATCTTGTAGGACATGGGATCAGGCTCCTTGGGAAAGGGAGGATTGAAGCAGAGTGTCGAGCCGGACCAACCGGCCGCTCTGAACGAGATGGTCTGCGAACTGGCGTTCTGCATCGAAGGGATGCCATTCCCAGCCGCCATGGCCGAAACCGGCAAGCACCAACAGGGCGTCGTCAAACTTGGGATCGCTGAGCAGCGCCTGGATCACCAGCATGCCACTGGACGGCACGACATAGGGGGCGGGCCGATACGTGGACAACGCCGCATCCAGTGCCTCGTGAACAGCACCGGGAATGACCCGATGCTGCTTGTCCCGAGCCGCCGCAAACTGCGCAAATCCGATTGTGTAGTCATCGCAAAAGTCATCCAGCTCGGGATGCGACACGGCAAGAACCGGTTGGAGCCGGGCGAATTTTTCAGGGTCGCGGATCGACCAGATTTCCCTGGCGGCACTGACCGCTTCGCTGTCGCGCCACTGCGGATCGGCAAGCATCTGCGCGCCTGGCCTGCCGGTATTGCAGACGGCAACAACATCGGTACGCTTGCCGGCAGGGCCAAAATTGCGACTACCGTTGAAGCGGATCACGAGGTCGCCGGCATCGATGACAGCGGCAGCCTCGGCCCTGACATCGCCATTACCCACGATCATGATCCGCCGAGCGCGTGTCATTCAGCGCCTCAATTCGCGAAGAATTCGGCGAGGGACTTCAATTCCTCGACACGTTTTTCGGTCATCTCCTGCATGCAGGACATGTTGAGCAATGGCTCCATGCTGCCGCCATGCGCCGAATAGGCTTCGAGTTCGCAGCTGGCATCGCGATAGGCAAGCCAGGCGCGCTGGGAATCGAGAATGCGCTTGGCCGCACCATTCTTGTCTGCAGGTGGCACGCTCTTGTCCCAGCCCAGCATGACCGCACGGGTCTTGCTCCACTGCGCGTTCAACGCCGCATCAGCCTTTTGATAGCTTTCGGCAGCACACTGGTTCATGTCCGCCTGCGTGACCGGATTCTTGCAGTCGACATCAGCAACATCCTCGCTGAAAGCCGGCGCATCCTTGAGGAGCACGCAGCCGCACAGAAAGAGGATCGCGCCCCAGGTCATCGGCTTGGCCATCCTGCCACCTCTTGCATGTTCAAAGACCACCCATGACCAGCTGACGGAAGCCATAGACCTCGCGCTTGCCGGAGAG
The DNA here is from genome assembly GCF_051549525.1 of Rhizobium sp. G187. Lineage (NCBI taxonomy): Bacteria > Pseudomonadati > Pseudomonadota > Alphaproteobacteria > Hyphomicrobiales > Rhizobiaceae > Rhizobium > Rhizobium sp. G187. The sequence continues at coordinate 599,012 of NZ_JBPUGM010000003.1, read as the reverse complement.
CGGGATCAGCGTCACCTGCCGCGTCTGCCCCGGTTCGAAACGGACAGCCGTTCCCGCCGGAATATCAAGCCGCATGCCGCGCGCCTGCTCGCGATCAAAGACCAGACCACCATTTGATTCATAGAAATGATAGTGGCTGCCGACCTGCACCGGCCGGTCGCCACTGTTCGAGACCTCAAGCGTCACGGTCGGCAGACCGGCATTGAGTTCTATATCGCCACTGGCGGCAATGATTTCACCGGGGATCATGGACCTCTCCCTTTTCTCAGGCGGCGCGCGAAGGCGGGCAGCCTTCCGCCTTCAGCACACGTTTGGTGGATGGCGGATTGTTGGCAAGCTTGGCAGCAGGGCGCACCGGCCGCCGCACCAGTTCTCCACCGCAATTGGGGCAGATGCCGGCCAGTGTCGTCGAGGCGCAATCGGCGCAATAGGTGCATTCGAAGCTGCAGATCATCGCCACGCTATCCGGCGGCAGATCGGTATCGCAACATTCGCAATTCGGTCGAAGCTCCAGCGCCATGATTGGCTCCTCAGCGGATCGGTTCGTGGACGGTTACCAGCTTGGTGCCATCGGGGAAGGTCGCCTCGACCTGCACGTCGTGGATCATTTCGGCGATCCCCTCCATCACCTGATCACGCGTGATGACAGCCGCACCGGCCGACATCAACTCGGCAACCGAGCGACCGTCGCGTGCGCCCTCGACGACGAAATCGGAGATCAGCGCGATCGCTTCGGGATAGTTGAGCTTCACGCCCCGCTCCAGCCGGCGCCGGGCCACCATGGCAGCCATGGCGATCAGCAGTTTGTCCTTTTCCCGCGGGGTGAGATTCATGTTCGCTCCAATGGACGTGACGTCAGAGATTCCAGACTTTTGGCACAGACGCGCCTCCGCGCAAGACCGAAATGATCGGGATCAGGATTTTTCGCAATGCAAAGCCGTCATCGGCGCTCAACCTTGCAACAAGCTTGCCATTCCAATGGCTTACGCCGCCCAAATTTTCACCGATCAGATCACGGATTGGGCAGAGCATCGCTTCAGCCCGAGGACCCGCATAAAAGACCGTGGCGAAGGCGACGCGACCCGCGAGCACACCCGCCTCAGCCGTGAGTGCGGCCACGTCTCCAGACAGCTTCAGATCTTCGGCATGGAGTAGGCGGCCATCGCGGCGAATGCGCCAGCGGTCACCGACAAAACCTTCCACCATCGCCTCGCCCATCGCCTTGCGTCCAAGCAGGATCGCCTCGACGGCGAGGAACTCGGCATCGGCCGCAAGGTCCACCTCGAGTCGACGGGTGAGCGATGCCTTGTCGAAGAGAATGCTTTCCTGCGGCAGCCAATGGAACTTGGCACCGGCCCCGACTTCGATCCGGGTGGTGATGGCGCCGGTGCCGGCGGATGCCTTGTAGATTTTCTCGCAGGCCTGGGTCGCTGCGGTCATGAAACAGCCGGGGCCGGCGCGAAAGCTCCAGTCGAAGCGGTCACCGCCGGTGATACCGCCAGCGGTGTTGATCGTCACCGCCTCAAGTTCATCGGTAAAGCTCTCAGGCAAGCGGATCTTTGCCGCCCCTTCCTGATAGAGCTCGGCGATGCGCGTGCGCCCGCCGAGCGATTTTGTCACAAGGCGCCCGATACCGTGGGCACGCTGTTGTCTGGTTTGATGGACTGGCTGCACGCATTCCCCTGTCCGGCTTCAAGCGTCGAAGCCGTGTTCTTGTCATTGCCGCAAGCGGTCGGCTTGGCCTTGCCGGCCATCAGCTCGCCACCCGAACCATGGAAGAAGTCCCACATCAGGTCGGTCGCATCAACCTCGCGAATGGTTTCCGTACCACTGGCCGCCGCGAGCCGGAAGAGCACCGAGCGTGCCGGCCAGGCATGATCCGCATTGGCGATCTCATAGGACACAACACTCGTTCCGGCGCGGCAACCGACATAACTCGACACATTCACCTGTTCGCCCTCGTCCGCGACCGGACGGCGGTCACAGCCGTTGAGTTCCGCCCATCGCGCAAGCGCCACTTCGCCGCCATAGCGCCAATAGTCCTTGCCACCACCATCAAACGGATTGACGTGATCCTTCATGCCGGAAAATGCGATGATCGACACAGGCTTGGTCGGCTTGCAGCTTTCGCGCCGGGGCCGCCATACGCCGTTTTCCTGCTCCGGCGTGCCGGCCCGAAGCCCCATGACGAAGCCGGCTGCGGCAAAGTCGGCAAAGCCGTTGCAGATATACTGCGACAGCATGCGTCCGCCGCCCGAATAACCCGAGGCAAAGACCTTGGCATTGTCGACGCAGAAGCTTTCCTTGGCGAGCGTCAACGCATCGCGAATGAAGGCGATGTCGTCAGCCCCCTCGGCCTGGGTCACACCGGGCACGTTCCAGGCATACGTGTTCGGAAGCTCGCCCTTCAGGCTTCCGGCCAGCGCCATGACGATAAAACCTTCACGCTCGGCCACCTCATCCCAATGGCTGCGCTTCAGTTGCACATCCGGATTGCTGTTTGAGCCGTGAAAATCAAAGACCAGCGGAAGCTTCTTCTTCCCCGTATAGCTCGACGGGATGACATAGACGGCCTGACGCTCGCGCCCGCCGGACTGGAAAGTGAGCGCGTGGCGACCGGGTTCGATCGCGACACCACAGCCTGTCGACGCCTGTGCTGCGACAGAGGACAAGCCGAAAAGAAAGAGACCCGCGACCACGCGAACGACGCCGCGTGCCCGCACGTTGGGAGAGACCGTGCTGGTTGTCATGGATGTGCCTTCGGTTAGCAGATGCGCGAAAACTATCACGCCCTCCTTCAGCTTCAACCCGTCAGGCTTAACAAATGGTCAACACAGCCTTGCACTGTGATCACACTGTGAGATGCCGCCGCGCTTCCGGCGTATCCAGTGTTTCGGCCGCCCCCTGATGCACGATTTCGCCGCGATCCATAATGTAGACGTGATCGGCAAGCTCCCGGCAGAAATCGAGATATTGCTCGACCAGCAGGATCGCCATGCCGGTGGTGTCGCGCAAGTAACGGATCGCCCGGCCGATATCCTTGATGATCGATGGCTGGATACCCTCGGTCGGTTCGTCGAGCACAAGGATCTTCGGCCGCGTGACCATGGCACGACCGATGGCGAGCTGTTGCTGCTGGCCGCCAGAGAGATCCCCGCCGCGCCGCGACAGCATCGAATCCAGCACCGGAAACAGGCTGAAGATGTCGTCGGGGATATAGCGGTCCTTGCGGTCGAGCGGCGCATAACCAGTCTCGAGGTTTTCCTTCACCGTCAACAGCGGAAAGATTTCTCGGCCCTGCGGCACGTAACCAACGCCGTTGCGCGCCCGGTTGAACGGCGCCATGCCATTGAGCTTCGTGCCGTTGAAGGTGATGGTGCCCGCCGACACCGCATGCTGGCCGGTGATGGCGCGGAGCAGCGACGACTTGCCGACGCCGTTTCGACCGAGCACGCAGGTGATCTTGCCCATTTCGGCATTGATCGAGACCCCGCGGAGAGCTTGCGCCGCGCCGTAGTGGAGGTTGATGGTGTCGACTGTCAGCATGGGTTTGTCCCCCGAATGAGCAAGAAAAATACCCCCTCTGGCCTACCGGCCATCTCCCCCACAAGGGGGGAGAGACCGAACCGATAGCGCTTGCTCCAATCTCCGAGGTCGAAGGCGGAGACAGCCCCTCCCCCTTGTGGGGAGGGGTTGGGGAGGGGAAAAGGACACTTGGCCATCACCGCCCCAGATAGTTCTCGATGACCTTCTGGTCATTCGAGACGAAATCGATTGAACCTTCAGCCAGCACCGAGCCTTCCGCGAGGCACGTGACCTTGACGCCAAGTTCGCGGATGAAGCCCATGTCGTGTTCGACAACGACCACCGAGCGGGTCTTGGCGATTTCCTTGAGCAGGATGGCCGTCTCGGCCGTCTCCGCATCGGTCATGCCGGCGACCGGCTCGTCGACAAGCAGAAGCTTCGGCTCCTGGGCGAGCAGCATGCCGATCTCCAGCCACTGCTTCTGGCCATGGCTGAGATTGGCAGCGAGATCCTGGGCGCGAGAGGTCAGGCGGATCGTATCGAGGATTTCCTCGATCCGGGCCTTGTCGGCAGCGGTCAGGCTGTAGAACAGGGTGGCGAAGACGCCGCGCTTGCGATTGAGCGCGAGTTCGAGATTGTCCCAGACAGTGTGGCTCTCAAACACGGTCGGCTTCTGGAACTTCCGGCCAATGCCGAGTTGGGCAATCTCCGCCTCGTCTTTGCTTGTGAGATCGATCTTGCCGCCGTCGAAGAACACCTCGCCGCTGTCGGGTCGGGTCTTGCCGGTGATGATGTCCATCATCGTCGTCTTGCCGGCCCCGTTCGGGCCGATGATGGCACGCAATTCGCCGGGCTCGACGATGAAGGACAGCGAATTCAGCGCCTTGAAGCCATCGAACGAGACGGAGACACCGTTGAGATAGAGCAGGCTTGTGGTGGTCTGGTCGCTCATCTGATCACTCCGCCGCTACCGGGGTTGCCTTTGGGTCGGCGTCATTGGCGGCATCCGCCTTTGCGGCAGCCGCATAATCCTTCCGACGGGCAAGATACTGCTGCACCGTGCCGACGATGCCCTTGGGCAGGAAGAGCGTGACGCCGATGAAGAGGGCGCCGAGCGCAAACAGCCAGAGATCCGGAAAGGCGCCGGTGAAATAGCTTTTGCCAACATTCACCAGGATCGCGCCGATGATCGGCCCGATCAGCGTCCCGCGCCCGCCGACGGCCGTCCAGACGACGACTTCGATGGAATTTGCCGGCGCAAATTCGCCGGGATTGATGATGCCGACCTGCGGCACGAAGAGCGCACCGGCAATGCCCGCCATCATCGCAGAAACGACGAAGGTGAAGAGCTTGATGTTCTCGACTCGGTAGCCGAGGAAGCGCACGCGGCTTTCCGCATCGCGCACCCCGACCAGCACCTTGCCGAACTTGGACCGGGTGATCGCCGAGGCGATGACCAGGCAAAGCGCGAGGAAGATCGCCGAGAGGGCAAAGAGCACCGCCCGCGTTCCATCCGCCTGGACGGAGAAGCCGAGGATTTCCTTGTAGTCGGTCAGACCATTATTGCCGCCGAAACCCATATCATTGCGGAAGAAGGCAAGAAGCAGCGCATAGGTCATCGCCTGGGTGATGATCGAGAGATAGACGCCGTTGACGCGGGAGCGAAAGGCGAACCAGCCGAAGACGAAGGCGAGCAGCCCCGGCACGATCAGGACCATGGCCATGGCGACAGGGAACATGTCCATGCCATGCCAGAACCACGGCAGTTCCTTCCAGTTCAGGAAGACCATGAAGTCGGGCAGAACGGGATCGCCATAGACGCCGCGCGAACCGATCTGGCGCATGAGATACATGCCCATGGCATAACCGCCGAGCGCGAAGAAGGCGCCGTGGCCGAGCGAGAGAATGCCGCAATAGCCCCAGACAAGATCGAGGGCGAGCGCGAGCAGCGCATAGCAAAGATACTTGCCAAGCAGCGACATGATGTAGGTCGGCACATGCAGCGGGCTGTCGACCGGCGTCAGCAGGTTGAGAGCCGGAACGAGCAGCGCAAAGGCGAGGAGAAGACCGGCAGCGATGAGGATCTTGCCTTCGAGTGCACGCAGGATGAAACCGCTAATCATGCTTCCACCGCCCTTCCCTTGAGCGCGAACAGGCCGCGCGGACGTTTCTGGATGAAGAGAATGATCAGGACGAGCACGAGGATCTTGCCAAGCACGGCCCCGACCGAGGGTTCGAGGAACTTGTTGAGGATGCCGAGCGACAGCGCGCCGACAAAGGTACCCCAGAGATTGCCCACCCCGCCAAAGACCACGACCATGAAACTGTCGATGATGTAGGACTGACCAAGGTTCGGGCTGACATTATCGATCTGGCTGAGCGCCACACCGGCAATGCCGGCAATGCCTGAGCCGAGCGCGAAGGTGAAGGCATCGACCCAGGGCGTGCGGATGCCCATCGAGGAAGCCATCCGCCGGTTCTGGGTGACGGCGCGCATCTGCAGACCGAAGGACGACTTTTTCATCAGGGCAAGAAGCGCAAAGAAGATGGTGAGCGAGAACAGCACGATCCACATGCGGTTCCAGGTGATGGTGAGGCCACCAAGCGCAAAGGAACCGGACATCCAGGAGGGATTGCCGACTTCCTGGTTGGTCGGGCCGAAGATCGAACGGATCGTCTGCTGCAGGATCAGCGAAATCCCCCAGGTGGCGAGCAGGGTTTCGAGTGGCCGGCCATAGAGGAAACGGATGACGCCGCGTTCGATCACGAGGCCGACGGCTGCAGTGACCAGAAAGGCGACCGGCAGTGCAATCGCCAGCGACCAGTCGAACAGGCCGGGATAGTTCGTGCGGATCACCTGCTGCACCATGAAGGTGGAATAGGCCCCGATCATCACCATCTCGCCATGCGCCATGTTGATGATGCCCATCACACCAAAGGTGATGGCAAGACCGATGGCGGCGAGCAGAAGGACGGAGCCGAGCGAGACGCCATACCAGACATTCTGGCCCATATCCCAAAACAGCAGACTGCTTTCGATGCCCTCGATGGCCGCATCGAGATCGGGCTTCAGGCTCTCATCGATGGTCGCAGATACCGACATCAGGATGCCGATCGCTTCCCGACCGCCGAGCGAAGCAACCGTCTCGATCGCGGCGCGCTTCTCGTCTGCCGAGCGATCCGAAGCAAGCACCGAGACGGCCCTCGCCTCTTCCATGCGTGCCTTCACTTCCTTGTCTGTTTCCTTGGCAAGGGCTGCCTCGACCAGGTCGAGATTTTCCGCGCTTGGCGACTGCAGGACGGACTGGGCCGCCGTCAAGCGGACGGTGCGGTCAGGGCTGAGCAATGTCAGACCGCCGAGCGCAGAACGGATGGCCCGGCGCAGGGTATTGTTGACCTTGACCTTGGTGAGAGCGCCCTTCGGCTCCTCGCCCACCGTTTCGCCCGAGAGCGGATCGATGACCGAAAGGTTGCGACCGGCAGCCTTGGTGATGAAGACGGCGCCGTCGGATTTGCGGGCGTAGAGATCGCCCTCGGCAAAGGCCTCAAGGGCTGGCACGACTCGCGGATCGGCGGTTGCCGCGATCTGCCCGAGCAGCTCTTCGGCCTGCTTGAAATTGGCCTTGCCGAGCGCGTTGAGAAGTTCGCGCGGGTCGCTCTGCGCCATAGAGGGCGCGGCGAAGGCAAGGAGGATGAAAAGCAGTGTGAGAATTCGATGTATCATGATGGCAGTCCCCCGTCGCCCACCAGGAAATCGGTGATTGCGGCTTGCTCCCTCTTCTCCCTCGCGGGGAGAAGTGTCGAGCGGATGCAAGGCGATGAGGGGGAGCCGTAAGGCTTCGCCTCCCCCTCATCACGAGCGCAACGTGTTGCACTGTGTCCTTCGGACCACCTTCTCCCTGAAGGGAGAAGGGGATTATCAGCTACCCTTGCCGCCGCACTTGCCGGTGGCAACGTTGAAGTTGCCGCATTCCATCGGCTTGCGCCAATCGGAGATCAGGTCCTTCGAGTCAGGCAGGTAATCCGACCATTCGTCACCGACGACAGCCGGGGTCTGCTGGACGATTTCGAACTGGCCGTCGGCCTGGATTTCACCGATCAGCACCGGCTTGGTGATGTGGTGGTTCGGCATGACGGTGGAGGTGCCGCCCGAGAGGTTCGGAACAGAAACGCCGATGATCGAGTCGAGCACGGCGTCGGTGTCGGTGGTGCCGGCAGCTTCTACGGCCTTAACCCAGGCGTTGAAGCCGATATAGGCGGCTTCCATCGGGTCGTTGGTCACGCGCTTGTCGTTCTTGGTGAAGGCGTGCCAGGTTTCGATGAACTCGGCATTGACGTCGGCATCGACGGACTGGAAGTAGTTCCAGGCAGCGAGATGGCCGACCAGCGGTGCCGTGTCGAGACCGGCGAGTTCTTCTTCACCGACGGAGAAGGCGACGACCGGAATGTCTTCAGCCTTGATGCCCTGGTTGCCGAGTTCCTTGTAGAACGGCACGTTCGCGTCGCCATTGATGGTCGAGACGACGGCGGTCTTCTTGCCTGCCGAGCCAAACTTCTTGATGTCGGAAACGATGGTCTGCCAGTCGGAATGACCGAACGGCGTGTAGTTGATCATGATGTCTTCTTCGGCAACGCCCTTGGACATCAGATAGGCTTTGAGGATCTTGTTCGTGGTCTGCGGGTAGACATAGTCGGTACCGGCGAGAACCCAGCGCTCGACGCCTTCGTTTTCAGCCAGGTAGTCGACGGCCGGGATGGCCTGCTGGTTCGGAGCGGCACCCGTGTAGAAGATGTTGCGCGAGGATTCTTCACCCTCGTACTGGACCGGGTAGAAGAGGATCGAGTTCAGCTCTTCGAACACCGGCAGAACGGACTTGCGCGAAGACGAGGTCCAGCAACCGAAGACGGCCGCAACCTTGTCCTTTTCGATCAGCTCGCGCGCCTTTTCGGCAAAGAGCGGCCAGTCGGAAGCCGGGTCGACGACGACAGCTTCAAGCTTTTTGCCGAGAACGCCACCCTTCTTGTTCTGCTCTTCAATGAGCATCAGCATGGCGTCTTTAAGCGTCGTCTCGGAAATCGCCATCGTGCCGGACAGCGAGTGGAGAACGCCGATCTTGATCGTGTCATCAGCGGCAAGCGCGCCGTGGAAGGCTGTCGTCGACAGCATGGCGCCCAGCAGCGCGCCTGTGAGCTTCATCTTCAAAGTCATTGTCGTGAACCCCTCTTCTTGTTTGCAACCGGTCGGTTAATGAGAGTTAACCGTTGCTGAAGGGGACTATCGGATGCTGCGTCGCAAAACCGTATACGTCGTTTGACGTAGGCGGCAGGGGTAAAAGCGACCCGGCGCACCAGGGTTCGGATCTCCCCTCTTTTTGAGACGGTTGTATTGCAGGCCCGATAGCGCGTAACATGGCGTCCCAAAGCAAGGACGCCCATGGACCTCCCTTCTCGTCGCAACCAGTTGAAACAGGCCACCGCTGCAGCGCACCAATCGCTTGACGATCTCATCGGCGATTTCGATAGCGAGCAGGCCTATCGCCGCTATCTCGTCGGCATGGCCCGTTTTCGCCTGCCAATCGATGCCTGGCTCGGCACCCAGGCAATGCCGGTTGAACTGGAAGACTGGCGCCCCGGGATCTATGACCGGGAAATGCGCCAGGACCTCGCCGATCTCGACCTGGACATTCCGGAACCGATGCATCCATTTGCACCGCCGCCCGGCAACGGCCTGCTCGGACTGCTCTATGTTCTGGAAGGCTCGGCGCTTGGCGCCCGCCTGCTTGCCAAACGGGCGGAAAAACTCGGCTACACCGACTGCTTCGCAGCCAGACATCTTTTTTCCCAGGCACGGAACCTTTCGAACTGGCCCGCGTTTTCATCACGTATGGAGAGAGTGTGCGTATATGACCAGCAGGCAGCTGCGGCATGGGCCAACACCGCCTTCGACTATGCCCGCCGAGCCTTCGAAAGTCCCTAGATGCAGCCCTCCGCTACCGTTGATCTGTCAAATTGTGACCGCGAACCCATCCACATTCCCGGCGCCATCCAGCCGCATGGCTGCCTGATCGCGTCCGATCCCGGCATTACGAGGGTCAAGCGCCACTCCGCCAACGTAGCGAGCATGCTCCGCACAGATCATGAAATCGGAGGAGCGCTGCTCGTCGATCTGATCGGGGAAGAGGCCGTGCACGATCTGCGCAACGCGATCGCCATGGCGCCCGATGCCAGCCGGCCCGCAGTCATTGCGCATCTGCGTCTGCCGAACGGCGATTATTTCGACATTGCGGTCCATCGGCAAAAGGCCGAGGCCATTCTCGAATTCGAACCGTCCCTGCGCCGCACACAGCCCCTGCAGCTGGCGCGCGAAATGATCGGCCGGGTGAAAGATATCGCCGATATCGAAGCCTTGATCCATGCCTCGGCGCGTCTGGTGCGCAGCGTGCTCGGCTATGACCGCGTGATGGTCTACCGCTTTGAGGATGATGGCTCGGGCAAGGTCGCCTCTGAAGCCAAGCGCCCCGATCTTGAAAGCTTCCTCGGGCAGTATTTCCCCGCAACCGACATTCCGCGCCAGGCCCGAACGCTTTACATGCAAAATCCGATCCGGGTAATCGCAGACGCAAGCGGCGCCCGCGTGCCGCTCCTCCCGACCGAGGAAGAGCAGCGCGAGCCGCTGGACCTCTCCTTCGCCCATCTGCGCAGCGTCTCCCCCATCCACTGCGAATATCTCCGCAACATGGGGGTCTCTGCCTCCATGTCGATCTCGATCATTCTGAATGACCGTCTTTGGGGATTGATCGCCTGCCATCACTATGCGCCGAAGACCCTGACCATGTCGGAGCGGATCGCCGCCGAAATGTTCGGCGAGTTCTTTTCCCTCCATCTCCTGGCACTGAAACAAAAGCGCAAGCTCGACATCGCGACCGAAGCCCGCCGCTCACTTGATCGCTTCCTGCAGGCCGCATCGAGCCGCATCGATATCGAGGAGATCCTCACCGAGGCCCTGCCCGAATTCCAGAAGCTGTTTGCCTGTGATGGTGTCGGACTGCGGATGAACGGCAACTGGAAGACCTACGGCACGACACCACCACTTGGCCAGGAGGCTGATCTGGTAAAGTTCATCGGCAGCGTGGCGTCCGGCCAGATCTGGGCCACGGACACCTTGTCGAAACTCTTCCTTCCGGCCGAGGCCTACTACAAGGATGTCTCCGGGGTCATGGCCGTGCCGTTGTCACAATTGCCGCGGGACTACCTGCTGTTCTTCCGCAAGGAACGCCTGCAGACACTGAACTGGGCAGGAAACCCGGAAAAGTCATACGAAACAGGCCCTTTGGGCGACCGGCTGACACCGCGCAAGAGTTTCGCGATCTGGAAGGAAACCGTGCAGCGGCAGGCCGAACCCTGGCGCGAGACCGATCTGGAAATTGCCGAGGCAATCAGGGCAGCGACCGTCGAAATCGTCCTCCGCCACAACGAGGTGATGGAGGAGGAGCGCAGCAAGGCTGATGTCCGCCAGCGCATGCTGAACGAGGAACTGAACCACCGCGTTAAGAATATCCTCGCCGTAATCAAGTCGCTGGTCGCGGCCCCCAGCACGGACGAGATCGGGATCAATGACTATATCGGCTCCCTCAGGGGCCGCATACACGCACTGTCGCACGCCCATGACCAGGTGACGCGCGGCGGTGGCGGCGGAACGCTGGCCGATCTGATCGAAGCAGAGCTTCTGCCCTACCGCGCCGGAGCGACACGCTTTTCGCTGAATGGCCCGGCCGTGACACTGGACGCGCGCGCCCATGCGGTCGCAGCACTGGTGATCCATGAGCTTTGCACAAATGCCGCAAAATATGGGGCGCTCTCGCGCCCCGGCGGCAGCCTGACGATCTCCTGGACCGTCGGTGACGAGGGCGAATGCCGGATACACTGGCAGGAAAATGGCGGCCCGAGGCTCGGCGACATCGGCCGCAAGGGTTTCGGAACCGCTCTTATTGAGCGTAGTATCCCCTACGACCTCGGCGGGACGAGCCACCTGGACTATCGACCCGAGGGTCTGACGGCTACATTCAGCCTGCCGGGCCGCTTCCTCAATTGGGACACGGAAGGACAACCGGTGGAACAGAGAGAAATGGACATCGAGGGTCCCACAGACATGACGCTGCGCGACGTCAACGTACCGGTCCTTCTCGTCGAGGATCAGGTCCTGATCGCCATGGATGCGGAGATGATGCTGGCAGATGCCGGCATCGACACCGTCGTCACGGCAAGTTCCAGCACCGATGCACTCAACAGGTTGAAGACGTTCCGGCCGGCAATCGCCATCCTCGACATCAATCTCGGTCGCGACACCTCTGTCCCGGTCGCCATCGAACTCGCCCGGCTCGGCATCCCCTTCCTCTTCGCCACCGGCTATGACGACCGCTCGATCGTGCCCGAGGAATTCCTCGACGTCCCGGTCGTGCGCAAGCCCTATGATGCGGCAGCACTCGTCCGGGCTCTGTCTGACCGTCTGCAAGATCGCTGAAAGGGCCCCGACCGGTGCGCCGCTAGGCGCCCGCACGTTCCGGGGGAATGAACCGAACCCCGAACTTGCGCTCGACTTGCGACGCAAAGCCGGCATAGACCCGCTCTCTGTGAACCGGCGAGGCAAATTGCCGTGCCGAGGTATTGTAGAGATATCTCAACATCTCAAGCGCCCCCTCCGGCCCGCGTGCGGTAAGCACGGCGTCGTGCTTTACGCCTAAGGTCGCCTCCTCGGCGGCTGTAGCGATCCCCATCCGCATGGCGACGATACCAACGAGGCAGTCGGCGACCACAGAAGCTTCCTCGGTGTCGAGCGCATCCTCGTTGACGGCGTTCTCGCGCATCAACTGGACGACCACGACGGCAGCATCAAACCCTGATCACCCCTTGCTATTCGGGGCAATCCCATGACAATGCCTAAATCACTATCACTCCATAGAGAGCGCCAGATTTTAGGCATGCCGGCCCGCCAACGCATCATCCCTGTTCGCCGTGACTACAATCGCTGGGTCGCGAACCAGACGCTCGAAGACTATGCGCTGCGCTTCACGGCAAAGAGCGCGCGGCAGTTTTCGTCGAGCCGGATTTCACAGACAGCCATCGGCGCGATCTCCTTCCTGGCACTGGAAGCGATCGGCGGCACGATCACGATTGCCTATGGCACCACCAACGCCTTCTTCGCCATCATCGTTGCCGCCATCCTGATGCTGCTGGTTGGCATTCCGATCAGCAAATATGCGATCCGCCACGGCGTCGACATCGATCTCCTGACCCGCGGTGCCGGCTTTGGCTATATCGGCTCAACCATCACCTCGCTGATCTATGCCAGCTTCACCTTCATGCTCTTTGCCATCGAGGCCTCGATCATGACCAAGGCGCTGGAGCTGACCTTCGGCATACAGCTCTGGTTGGGCTACATCATCTCCGCCGTCGTCGTTCTGCCGCTGGTCACCTATGGCGTGCGGATGATCTCAAAGTTCCAGCTCATCACGCAACCCGTCTGGATCATCCTCAATATCCTGCCCTTCATCTTCATCGCCTTTCTCGACTGGGAAAAGATCGACCTCTGGCGCGCCTTTGCCGGCGTCAATCACTCCAATGCAGGCCTTGGCCAGGCAGCCCCCTTCGATCTTCTGGAGTTCGGTGCGGCGTCAGCGGTGATCCTGGCTTTGATGCCGCAGATCGGCGAACAAGTCGACTTCCTCCGCTTCCTGCCGCCGGAAGGCGCACGCCGCCTGCATCACCGCATTGCGATCTTTCTTGCCGGCGCCGGCTGGGTGGTGCTTGGCGTACCAAAGCTGCTCGCCGGCTCTTTTCTCGCGGTGCTGACACTGTCAACCGGCGTACCGATCGGGGAAGCCGCAGACCCGGCTCACATGTATGTGGCGGCCTTCGGCTACATGCTACCGAACGAGACGGCAGCGCTTCTGCTGATGGCCGGTTTCGTGGTGATCTCGCAGCTGAAGATCAACGTGATGAACGCCTATGCCGGTTCGCTCGCCTGGTCGAACTTCTTCTCGCGCCTCACCCACAGCCATCCGGGCCGCGTCGTCTGGCTGGTGTTCAACGTTGCCATCGCGCTCCTGCTGATGGAACTTGGCATCTACCGCCTGCTGGAGCAGACACTCGGCATCTTCTCGATCATCGCCATGAGCTGGCTCTGCGCCATCTCCGCCGACCTCTTCATCAACAAGAAGCTCGGCCTCTCGCCGCCAGGTATCGAGTTCAAGCGCGCCCATCTCTACGACATCAATCCGGTCGGCTGCGGCACCATGGCCCTGTCGGCAACACTGTCGCTCGCCGCCCATTTCGGCGCCTTCGGGCCCCTCGCCGCCTCTCTTTCGACCTATGTCACCCTCGTCGCCTTCGTCATCTCTCCCCTGATCGCCTGGAGCACGGGCGGCAAATTCTACCTTGCCCGCAAGCCGCGCCAGAGCTGGAAGAACCTGACCGAGATCACATGTTCGATCTGTGAACATCCGTTCGAGCCCGAGGACATGGCCTGGTGTCCCGCCTATGCCGCGCCGATCTGCTCGCTATGCTGCACACTGGACAGCCGCTGCCACGACATGTGCAAGCCCAAGGCCAAAATCAACGCCCAGGCCGGCGCGGTGGCCCGCACCTTCCTTTCCGAAACGATCCTGGCAAAGCTCTCGACACGTCTCGGGCGCTACGCCTTCACGGCCATGCTGTCGATTTCCGTGATCGGCGGTATCCTCGCCTTGATTGCCCATCAGGTGAATGCGGCAACACCACAAATGGCAACGGTGGTGAACCAGACGGTAACCGTTGTCTTCTTCATCTTCGCCATCATTGCCGGCATCGTCTCCTGGTTCTATGTACTCGCCCATGACAGCCGGGTCGTGGCGGAAGAAGAATCCTCGCGCCAGAACACGCTGCTGCTGAAGGAGATCGCGGCTCACCGCAAGACCGATGCCGCCCTGCAGAATGCAAAGGAAACGGCCGAATCGGCCAACCGCGCCAAGAGCCGCTATGTCGTCGGCCTCTCCCACGAACTGCGCACGCCGCTCAATGCCGTGCTCGGCTACGCCCAGATCCTCGAACGTGACGAGACCATCCCTGCACCACGGCAGTCGGCGATCAAGGTCATCCGGCGCTCGGCCGATCACCTGTCCGGTCTGATCGACGGACTGCTCGACATTTCAAAGATCGAGGCGGGCCGCCTGCAGGTCTTTTCCAACGAGGTCAACATCCAGGATTTCCTCGACCAGCTGACCGACATGTTCGCACCGCAAGCAGCTGCCAAAGGTCTGCTCTTCGAGCATCAGCGGTCAAAGAACCTGCCGCTCTATGTGCGCACCGACGAGCGCCGTTTGCGCCAGATCCTGGTGAACCTCCTCTCCAACGCGATCAAGTTCACCGACAAGGGCACGATCCGTTTTGACGTTGCCTATCGCAGCCAGGTGGCAACCTTCACCGTGGCAGACACCGGCCGTGGAATTGCGGACAAGGACATCAACCGGATCTTCGAACCCTTCCAGCGCGGGGAGGCCGAGAGTGTGCGCCCCCTGCCCGGCCTCGGCCTCGGCCTGACGATCACCAAACTCTTGACCAATACGCTGGGTGGCGAAATCGCCGTCACCAGCGAGCACGACAAGGGATCGAGTTTCAAGGTCCGGCTGATGCTGTCGGCGATCGACCGGCCGAACACAGCCCCCGCGCCGGAGCGGAAGATCGTTTCTTATACCGGCCCGCAACGCACCATCGTCGTGGTCGATGACAATGAGGACCACCGCGAACTGATGCGGGAGGTTCTGGCACCGCTTGACTTCGTCGTTCTGACGGCAGCCGGCGGACCGGAATGCCTCACCTTGATCGATGGCGTGCGTCCAGATCTCTTCCTCGTCGACATTTCCATGCCCGGCATGAATGGCTGGCAACTGGTGGAGAAACTCCGCGATGCCGGCCAGAAGGCGCCGATTCTCATGCTCTCCGCCAATGTCGGCGACGCCCCTGCCCCCGGCGGCGAGGGCCATGACGATGCGATCACCAAGCCGGTCGACATCACGCGTCTGCGCGACAAGCTTGCCCGCTTCCTCGGCCTCGACTGGATCTATGCTGACGACCAACGACCAGTTCAGCGGATAAATCAGCGGGAAAAACCGATCTCTCCGGGGCCTGCCCATATCGAGGAGTTGCTCAGCCTCTGCGACATCGGCTATGTCCGCGGCATCGAGGCCAAGCTCGCCGAACTCGGCGAGACCGGCAGCAACCCAGCCTTTTTAGAGACGGCCCGCACATATCTGCAGGCCTTCGATCTCGCCGGACTGCGCGGTTTCCTGACCTCGTTCGAAACTGGCAAGGAGACGATCAATGGCTGAAGCAGCCCGCCGCGACATCGTTCTCCTGATCGATGACAGCCCCGACACACTCGGCTTCCTCACGGAAGCGCTGGAGGCGGCAGGCTATTCCGTGCTGATCGCCACCTCCGGCCATGCTGCCCTTTCGATCGTCAACCGCATCAGCCCCGACCTTGTTCTGCTTGACGCCATGATGCCCGGAATGGATGGTTTTGAGACATGCCGCGCGCTGAAAGCCGATCCGGCGGCGGCGCAGGTGCCGGTGATTTTCATGACCGGCCTGACCGAGACCGAACACGTGGTGAAGGCGCTCGAATCCGGCGGCGTTGACTACCTGACCAAGCCGATCAACATCGACGAATTGCGCGCCCGCATCCGGGTCCACCTGTCAAATGCCCGCTCCGCCCAGAGCGCACGCGTGGCACTCGACGCGGCAGGCCGCCATCTGCTGGCCATCCGAGGCAACGGGCAGGTCCACTGGACGACACCCCAGGCGAACCGACTGATTGAAACCGCCACCACGACAGCCGATGGGATTGGCGAAGTGGCAAAAGCCGCTGCTGCCTGGCTTGCTAAAAGACGCTCGACGCCATCGTCTGCGCTCTCATCTGAAAACGGCTTCACCTTCCAGGCTGATAGCCTGCCGCTCGCGCTCTCCCTCCTCGGCACGATTGGCGCCGACGAATATCTCTTCCGCCTGACCTCGGCCAATCGCCAGAGCGAAGACGAATTGCTGCGCGAACATTTCGGCCTCACACAGCGCGAGAGCGAAGTGCTGCTCTGGATCGCGAAAGGCAAGGCAAATCGCGATATCGGCGAAATCCTCGGACTGTCGTCCCGCACGGTGAACAAGCATCTAGAACAGATCTACGCCAAACTCGGCGTCGAAAACCGTGCCTCCGCCGCCGTGAAGGCTGCGCATGCACTCCGGGAGCCGTAAGCCCGTCGCCCGTCGCCCGTCGCCCGTCGCCCGTCGCCCGTCGCCCGTCGCCCGTCGCCCGTCGCCCGTCGCCCGTCGCCCGTCGCCCGTCGCCCGTCGCCCGTCGCCCGTCGCCCGTCGAAAATGCGCCAGCCCATGCGAGCCTGCAAGGTGGAATTTGCAGGCCCGCCATCACGCGCGCCGACGAAACTCTATGCCGGCTGCCAATAGGTGAAATCCAAAATCCCTCATCCCCGAAACGCAGAAAGCCCGGCGCGAGGCCGGGCTTTCCATCAAACCGCGATGCGGATCGATTACTTGTTCTGGAAGTACGAGTACTTGCCGTCGTCGCCCTTCTTCCAGGTGTACATGACGTAGTCCGGACGGGTGATGTCGCCCTTGGCGTCGAAGCCGAGTTCGCCGATAACGGTCGTGTACGGACCCTTTTCCTTGAGCGCGGTCGCAACAGCTTCCGAGTCATTGGTTGCAGCAGCCTTCGCAGCTTCTGCGATAACCTGCAGGGCAGCGTAGGAGTACAGCGTGTAGGCTTCCGGTTCGAAGCCAGCGTCGCGGAACTTCTTCACAGCGTCAGCAGCGTTCGGGTTCTGGCGCGGATCCGGCGGGAAGGTCATCAGCGTGCCGTTAACTGCGTCGCCAGCGATCGAAGCCAGTTCGTTCGAGGTGATACCGTCGCCCGACATCATGGTTGCGGTCAGGCCCTGCGACGCCATCTGGCGCAGGATGAGGCCGGCTTCGGTGTGCAGACCGCCGAAGTAGACGACGGAAACGCCGGCTTCCTTCATCTTGGCGATCAGCGCCGAGTAGTCCTTTTCACCGGGGGTGATGCCTTCGTAGATCACTTCGGTAACGCCGAGACCATTCATGGCCTTCTTCGTTTCGTCAGCGAGACCCTGGCCGTAAGGCGTCTTGTCGTGAACGACAGCAACCTTGGCATCCTTGAAGTTGTCGGCAATGTACTTGCCGGCGACTTCGCCCTGCTGGTCGTCACGGCCGCAGGTGCGGAAGGTGTTCCACAGGCCGCGCTCGGTGAAGTTCGGGTTGGTCGAAGCAGGCGTGATCTGCAGGATGCCGTTTTCGGCATAAACTTCAGAAGCCGGGATCGAGACGCCAGAGTTGAAGTGACCGACGACGAACTTGACGCCATCAGCAACGAACTTGTTGGCAACCGAAACACCCTGCTTGGCGTCGGAAACGTCATCGCCGAGAACGATCTTGATCTGTTCGCCGTTGATGCCGCCAGCTGCGTTGATGTCGGCGGCTGCCTGCTCGGCACCCTTCTGGAGCTGCGCGCCGAAAGCGGCGTTCGGACCGGTCAGCGGGCCGGCAACGCCGACCAGGATTTCGGCATAGGCATTGCCGCTGAAGGCAACCAGGGCCGTCAGCGCAACCGCCGAAAGAAGAGACTTCTTCATAGTGTAACTCCCAAGTTTTTATTGCGGGTCCGTTTTTTAAACCCTGCGCAATCCCCGCTCAGACTGCGCCGGAAAGCTGTTCCACTTTTTGTTTCAGGCCGAGGCCTTGCTTAGTTGAGGCCGGAGCCCTGAAAGTCTCAAGCTGGAGCCTTCTGTCGCCAATCTGTGACAGAAAACAACAGCTTGTCAATCTTTGTTCTTCCACGAGAAATACGAGGTTCTCTCATAGAGCCAGTAGTAGTTGTCGACCATCTGGGTCGTTCTGCGGGACTGGAAACCGGCAATTGCCCAGGCCAGCAGCAGCACCACGTCGATGACGTAGTAGAAGGGGCTGATGAAGGGGCCGGCGAACAGCGAGTAATGCAGAAACCGCATCGCCACTGCCAACCCGAGGATGTAGAGAAACACGGTACCGTAGCTCTGCCAGTTCTCGGCAACAGCCTTGCCGCTGCGCCAGGCCGTCCAGAAACCCAGGATCAGCACGAGGAAGCGCAGAACGACGCGCACGGTCGTATCAGATTCGAAAAACAGTCCTTGCATGTCAGTACTCCCCCGCGCTCAATGATGGCCGCCTTCGAGATAGGCCGCCCGGACGGACGGATCGGCGAGCAGTTCCTTGCCCGTGCCGCTCATGGTGACGCGGCCATTGACCATGACATAGGCGCGGTCAGACAGTTTCAATGCGGCAAAGGCATTCTGCTCGACGAGGAAAACGGTCAGACCTTCTTCCTTGTTGAGGCGCTTGATCTGCTCGAAAATGCCCTTGACGATCAGCGGTGCGAGACCCAGTGACGGCTCGTCCAGCAAGAGGAGCTTCGGCCGCGACATCAGCGCACGGCCGATCGACAGCATCTGCTGCTCACCACCGGACAGCGTGCCGCCGCGCTGGGTCTGACGCTCCTTCAGGCGCGGGAACATGTCGAACACCTTCTCCACGTCTTCCTTGAAGTATTTCAGGTTGTCGAGCCCGGCCCCCATCTGCAGGTTTTCAAGCACGGTCATGCGCGGGAAGATCCGGCGCCCTTCCGGCGACTGCGCGATGCGCTTGCGCGCGATCAGGTGCGTCGGCACGCTGGTGATGTCTTCGCCGTCGAAGATCACCTTGCCGGAGCGCGCCTGCGGGCTGCCGCAGATCGTCATCATCAGCGTCGACTTGCCGGCGCCATTGGCACCGATCAGCGACACGATCTCACCTTTGTGGACTTCGACGTCGACGCCCGAGAGCGCACGGATATTGCCGTAATAGGTTTCGACGGCTTCGACTTTCAGAAGCGGTTCAGAGGACATCAGGCTTCTCCCCCGGCAACTGCTTCGACTTCCTGGATAGCTTCATCCAATTCTTCATCCTCGACGCCCAGATAGGCCGCGATGACCTTCGGGTCGTTCTTCACGTGATCCGGCGTACCATCGGAAATCTTCTGGCCATATTCCAGAACGACGACATGGTCGGAAATCTCCATGACCACAGACATGTCATGCTCGATCAGAAGCAGCGACGCGCCTTCGTCGCGGATGCCGCGCAGAAGCGCGTTGAGCACCAGCGATTCCTTGGGGTTGAGACCGGCAGCCGGTTCATCCAGGCAAAGCAGTTCCGGCCCGGTGCACATGGCACGGCAGATTTCCAGGCGCCGCTGGGCACCATAGGAAAGGTCGCCGGCCGGATCGTCGGCGCGATCGATCAGATCGGCCTTTTCGAGCCAGTAACGTGCCTTTTCGATCGCCTCGGCAGCGGCCTTCTTGTAGGCCGGCATGCCGAGCAGGCCGAGCACGGTATAACCCGAGGCCCGCATCAGCGCATTGTGCTGGGCAACCAGCAGGTTTTCGAGAACCGTCAGGCCGGAGAACAGCCGAATATTCTGGAAAGTACGCGCGACCTTCGCCTTCTTGGTGATCTCGAAATCCGGAAGGCGCTCCAGCAGATGCTGCTGGCCCGACCTCTGGTTCATCGTGATCATGCCCATCGTCGGCTTGTAGAAACCGGTGATGCAGTTGAAGACCGTGGTCTTGCCCGCACCGTTCGGCCCGATCAGCGCGGTGATTTCGCCGCGCTTGGCTTCGAAGGAGAAGTCGTTGATGGCCATGAGGCCACCAAAACGCATCGACAGATGCTCGACCTTCAGGATCGTGTCTTGGTTCATTGTCGTGTTCCCGGAGATCATCAGCCGTGACCTTCCTTGGTAAAGCTGCCCGAGACGGCCTTGCGCTCCTTGAGGAAGGCCGTCGGCTCTCTGCTGCCCACGAAACCGCGCGGCTTAAACAGCATGACCACAACCATGGCCAGGCCGAAGAGCAGCATGCGGTAGAGTTCCGGCGTGAAATCGTCACCGAAGATGTGCTTCAGGAACTCCATCTCGCGGAGCGCTTCCGTGCCGCCGATCATCACGATCGCCGCAATCGCAATACCGGTCAGGGATCCCATGCCGCCGAGAACGACGATGGCGAGGATGACAGCCGACTCGAGGAAGACGAAGCTTTCCGGCGAGACGAAGCCCTGACGAGCGGCGAAGAAGGAGCCCGCGAAGCCGCCGAACATCGCACCGATCGAAAACGCAGTCAGCTTGGTCGTGACGGTATTGATGCCGAGCGAACGGCAGGCGATTTCATCCTCACGCAAGGCTTCCCAGGCACGGCCGATCGGCATGCTGCGCAAGCGGATTGTGACATAGGCCGTCAGGCAGCAGAGCGCCAGGATGACGTAGAACAGGTAGATCTTGTAGTATGCCGAGGACATCGGCAGACCAAAGGTCTTGGCAAAACCGTCAGCCGAGGCATTGAACTCGATGCCGAAGAAAGTGGCCTTCGGAATGCTCGAGATGCCGAACGTGCCCTTGGTGACGTCCTGCCAGTTGATCAGCACCAGTCGGATGATTTCACCGAAGGCGAGCGTCACGATGGCAAGATAGTCGCCTCTCAGGCGCAGGACCGGGAAGCCGAGGATGATGCCCCAGAAGGCAGCCAGAATGCCGGCAAGCGGTAGCAGCAGCCAGAAGGACAGGCCGAAATTCTGGGCGAGCAGCGCGTAGGAATAGGCGCCGACCGCATAGAAGGCGACATAACCGAGATCGAGCAGACCAGCGAGGCCAACGACGATGTTCAGACCCCAGGCGAGCATGACGTAGATCAGGATCTGAATGCCGAAGTTGTCGACATATTTCAGCGACCCCTGCACACCCGTCAGCGCGAGGATGACCGGCGGATAGAGGATGAGCGCAAGCAGTGCGATCTTCAGAAAATGCGTCTTGAAGAAGCTCGGCTTGGCATCGATGTCGTGAACCGGCATCGAGGCGGAGTTCTTCTCCTTACGGGCCTGGAACCAGGGCGCAACGAAGGCAACCATGGCAAAGCGGCCGACAGCGGCGATGGCGACAAAGGATGCCAGAAGGCCCCAGCGCGTATACCAGATCAGTTCGTTCGACATGTTCTGATCGGTCTTGATGCCGATGTAGAGCGCGAACAGGCCGAGAGAGAGGATGCCGGCGAACAGGCCTTCCTTGAGGGCGCGCGTGAGCGTGCCGGACGAAGCGGCACCGGTGACGTTTGCAGATGTGGTCATGGGATCAAACCTTCTCGACTTCCGGACGTCCGAGGATGCCGGTGGGCTTGAAGATCAGCACGAAAGCCAGGATGCCGAAAGTGGCGACGTCCTTGTAAGCGATGCTGAAATAAGCCGACCAGAGCGACTCGATGAGGCCGATCAGCAGGCCACCGAGAACGGCACCCGGCAGCGAGCCGATGCCACCCAGAACCGCAGCCGTGAAGGCCTTCACGCCGGGAATGAAGCCGTCGTTGAACGAGGCAACGCCGTAATACATCAGGTACATGGTGCCGGCCACCGATGCGAGGGCAGCACCCATGACGAAGGTGACCGAGATCGTGCGGTCGACATCGACGCCGAGCAACGCGGCCATCTTGCGATCCTGCTCGGTCGCGCGCTGCGCCCGTCCAAGCGGAGTCTTATTGACGATGTACCAGAAAGCGGCGAGCAGGACTGCAGTGATGACGACGATGATCACCTGCTTGAGCGCAATCGTGACATTGCCGATATGCAAGACATCACTGACCAGCGGCGGGATCGGCTTGTTGCGCGGCCCTTGAGAGATCTGGATGAAGTTCGACAAAACGATCGACATGCCGATCGCAGTGATCAGCGGCGCAAGGCGGAACGAGCCGCGCAGCGGACGATAGGCAACGCGTTCGATCGTCCAGTTCCACAAACCTGTCATCAGCATCGCGATGACCAACATGATCAGAAGCGCGAGTGCCACCGGGATACCGGCAAAGAAAGAGGTCAGGATGAGGAAGACGATCAGAGCAGCAAAGCCGCCAAGCATGAATATATCGCCATGGGCGAAGTTGATCATGCCGATGATACCGTAAACCATCGTATAGCCGATAGCCACGAGGCCATAGATGGATCCAAGAGTCAGCCCGTTGATGAGCTGCTGGATAAAGTACTCCATATATTATCCCCCGGACGCTCCTGTATGTCGCGTCTCATTTTTTGTTGTCCCTTGCGGGCGTAGGCGTTGGGGGATTCCATATCGTTTTGTCCGAAAATGTGAAGCCAAAAAGGCATTAGCGAGACAAAATGTTACTGTTAACCAACAGTTTGACGCAAATCCGGTCAACCATGGCGAGAACGAGGCAGAAAAAGCTTATGAAATCAGCAGGCCACCAGGGGTGGCCCGCCAGAATACTTAATGGAATGAATGCAAGGCCACTTTTGCCGAAATCAGTTCAGTTTCTCATTCGCGACCCGTTCGCGTCGAAAAGCGACTGCGGCTGCAATCTTGCGGAGAGGGTTTCCCCGAGGATTTCCACAGACCAGCCCTCGATCTCGTCCGCGATTTCCTTCGGCACATAGCCGAGGGCAACCGAAACGCCACTCGCATGCGCATAGCCACCTGACGTTACCCAGCCGCGCACTTCGCCATTGTAGGAAATCGGCTCGTCGCCCAGTACGTCTGCATCCTTGGCATCGACGACGAAGGTCCGCAGGCGAAGCGTACCGCCCGCCAGCTTCTCCTCCATCGCCGCCTTCTTGCCGATGAAGTCAGCCGGCTTCTTCAAGGCCACGAAACGCGACAGCCCCGCTTCGAGCGGCCCGTAGAGCGGCCGGTACTCGCGCGACCAGCTGCCAAAACCCTTTTCCAGCCGGAGTGCATTCAAGGCCCTGAGGCCGAAAAGCGCGATGCCAAACTCAGCGCCCGCCTCCATCAGCGCCTCGAAGACATGGCGCTGATATTCCGGCCGCATCCAGATCTCGTAGCCGAGATCGCCGGTATAACTGACGCGTCCGACGAAGACAGGCGCCATGCCGAGATCCATCTCGCGCATGGTCATGAACGGCATCGCCTCGTCGGAGACATCGAGATGCGTCAGCTTTGCCAGCACGTCGCGCGCCTTCGGTCCGGCAATGGCGAGGCCGAGAAGGCTGAGGCCAAGCGCTTCGACATCGACAGAACCGTCCTCCGGCAGATGCTCCTCGAACCAGCGCATGTGGTAGTCCTCGGCAATGCCTGAACCGATGATCAGAAAGTCCTCGTCGTCGAGATTGGCGACCGTGAAGTCGCCGATCAGCTTGCCGGCGTCGTTCAGCATCGGGGCAAGGGCCATGCGGCCCACTTCCGGCAGCTTGCAGGCGAGCATCTGATCAAGCCAGGCGCGAGATCCCTCCCCGCTCACCATGTATTTGGCAAAGCCCGAGGTTTCCATCAGGCCGACGCTCTCGCGCACGGCCTTGGCTTCACGACCCACGGCTTCGAAATCGGTCGAGCGGCGCCACGAAAACGCGTCCTCCACGCCATCTGGCGCAAACCACAGCGCCGTCTCAAGCCCATAGGAAGCCCCGAAGACGGCACCCGCCGATTTCAGCTTGTCGTAGATCGGCGTGGTCAGCAGCGGCCGACCAGCCGGCAGCTCCTCATTGGGATAACGGATCGAGAAGCGGCGGGAATAGTTTTCGCGTACCTTGGCATTGGTATAGGCAAGTGTCGCGTAATCGCCGTAGCGGCAGACATCCATGGCAAAGACATCAAAGCCAGGATCGCCCTCGATGATCCAGTTGGCAAGCGTCAGACCAACGCCACCGCCTTGGCTGAAGCCCGCCATGACCGCGCAGGCCGACCAGAAATTCGTCATGCCACGCACAGGCCCGACCAGCGGGTTACCGTCCGGCGAGAAGGTGAAGGGGCCGTTGATGATCTTCTTGATGCCAGCATTGTTGAAGGCCGGGAAATGGCGGAACCCGACTTCGAGCTCGCCCGTGATGCGCTCCAGGTCTTCTGCGAGAAGCTCATGGCCAAAGGTCCAGGGCGTCTCGATCGGCGACCAGGGACGGCAGTCCTTTTCATAGGTCCCCATCAGCATGCCGTTGCGCTCCTGACGGATATAGATCTCGCCATCGAAATCGACGCAATGCATCAGCTCCTTGCCAGTGGTCTTGTTGAACTCGATGACCTCGGGCATGTCCTCGGTGATCAGATACATGTGCTCCATGGCGAGCACCGGCAGTTCCAGCCCGACCATGCGCCCCACCTCGCGCGCCCAGAGGCCGGCGGCGTTGACGACGTGTTCGCAGCGGATCTCGCCCTTGTCGGTGATCACCCGCCAGGTGCCGTCTTCCAGCTGCACCAGATCCTCGACCTTGGTGTGCAGATAGATCTCCGCCCCGTTCTTCTTGGCCGACTTCGCATAGGCATGGGTGGTGCCATAGGGGTCAAGATGGCCTTCATGGGGATCAAAGACCGCGCCGACAAACTGCTTGGGATCAAGCAGCGGCATCATTTCATAGGCTTCCTGCGCGGAAATCAGCGTCGCCTCGCCGCCGGCATACTTGCCCTTGGCAAGCAACGACTTCATCCAGTCGAATCGCTCCTTGGTGGCCGCCAGCATCAGGCCCGATGTCATGTGCAGACCGATATCCTGGCCGGAATACTCCTCGATCTCCTTGTAGAGCTCGACCGTGTACTTCTGCAGCTTGGCAACGTTCGGGTCGCCATTGATCGTGTGCATCCCGCCCGCCGCATGCCATGTGGAACCAGAGGTAAGCTCGGAACGCTCGATGAGCACGACATCGGTCCAGCCGAACTTGGTCAGGTGATAGAGCACCGAACACCCGACGACACCTCCGCCGATCACGACGACACGCGCATGGCTTTTCATGGAAAGACGCTCCCTTGGCAGCAAATGAATTTCTGCCAAAGCTAGATCGCGCACGTGAAAGCCAGAAGACCATGCTGCGACGAAAGATGTCGCATCAGCCAAAGTCAGTGTTCTCTGGACGCCGTCCACAACGCCGGCGCCGGAACACGGAGCTTGCGCCGGGTGCTCCCTTACCCCCGCCGGAGTGTAAACTCCGTGAGCTCCGCCGGAACGCCAAGGCGCAGCGCAAAGCCGGGCCACAGGCCGGTACCATTGTTGACATAGAGCTGCATGGCGCCGATCCGGTAGAAGCCCGAGACATAGCCGTTATTGGCGTTCGCCACGATCCGGTCGAGACCGCGCACCATGCCGCCATGCGTATGGCCAGAGAGCTGAAGGGCGATACCAAGCTTTGCAGCGCCATCGGCCATCATCGGCTGATGATCGAGGAGGATGATTGGCACACCATCGGGTGCATTGCGGATGGCACCGGCGACGTCAGGTGCCGGCGCCCCGCTCTGCGATGCTGAAAGATCCGTGACGCCGGCAATCACGAGCCGGCCCTCACCGCGGGTGATCACCTGATGCGCATTCGAGAGCACCTGCATGTTCTGGCCGGCGAAATAGTTCATCCAGCGGTCGACATCGAAGAAATATTCGTGATTGCCGGGAACGGTGAGCACGCCGTCCCTCGCCCGCAATCCGGCAAGCGGACGCACATCGTCACGTCGCATCTCGATATCGCCATCGATCAGGTCGCCGGTGATCACCACCAGATCCGCATCAAGCGCATTGGTCCGCGCCACGACAGCCTCGGTCCACTTGGCCGGAAATAGCCGGCTGATATGCATGTCGGTCAGTTGCACCATACGGTAGCCATCGAATTCCGCCGCAAGGCCCGGGATCGAAACCTCGATCCGCTTCACTGGAGGCACGATGATCGCCTGTGCGACACCCAGACCAGCAAGCCCGAGAGCCGCCACCCCCATGGCATAGCGCAGGCCACTTGGCAGCACCGGAAAGCCACCCTTCACGGCAAACAGCACAAGGCTGACGAGATCAGCCACCAGCTGCATGACCGCGAGGAATACCAGAGCACCGAACAGCAAGTTAAAAGCGATCACAAGCTCGCGCGGAAACTCCGGCGCGAAGACCGAACCCGAGGAAAGGCGGCTGAAGAAGTGATATTGCGAGGCGACCAGCAGGACAAGCGCCAGCGCCAGCTTCGCCGGCCAAGGCCATTGCAGCGGCAGAATAAAGCGGGTCGCAACGACCAGCCAGGGCAGCGTCAATATGAGATGAAACATCAGGGAGACCGGAGATTGGAGCGATTGATCAGAAGGACCGGGAGGCCCGGATACTGTTGGTCACAGGGAGGCAGGCTTTCGCATATGGGAGCCTGGGCGCCCACGACAAGAGCAGATGCCGTTTTGACGTCGCCTGTCCACTCCGCGCTGCGGGTTACCAGGCCCTATTTGCCACCGCAGAGCGCGCTATAGGTCCGCTCCAGCGCCGCGAACCGATTATTGACCGGCAGTAGGCTGGTCCTCAGTCGATCACGGCCGGCCAGCGGAAGATGGTCGAGCAGCCAATCGGCAAAGAATGCGGGGGCGTCTGAAGCGGAAAGCCGCAGAGCCTCATAGCCCGCAAGCCCGCCAAGCCGCGCACCGAGAACGCCGCCACCACGAAGGTCTGCCAGGATCTCGGCCTTGAAAACGCGGAGATCGACGCATGCCGGGCCATCCTTGGCCGTGGCAAGTGGGGCAATCCTTACAGCCACCAGGGCATTCTCCCGCATCGACTGCGGAAGATGCGCGTGGGAGTCTTGCGTCTGCGCGCACATGAATGCCCCATCCCGACAAAAGCCCTCGACTGCCGCGATTTCGACTGCGTGCTCGGCCTTGAGACTGTAGAGTTTTTGCTCCTGCGGACGTCCACGCACCCCATGGCAGGTGGCGATGACCGCAGCCGCACCGGGCACAAGATCGGAGGCGATGACGAAGGGAATGTCGAAGATCGCGAAATCGTCACCACCCGGCGGAACGGCGGCCATGATCGGCGCTTCGCCGCAACTGTCGAATGAACGACCAACGGGGGCGATATCGCCGGCGACAAAAGCCGGATAGAGCCTGCCAAAATCGATCGGATCAGGCGGATAGGGTCGAGAGACGAAGGGCTGATCGTTGGCCACCGCACTGCGCGATCCGATCAGATCTGGCGGTCGTCGTGCCGGATCGATCAAGCGACCGTCAAGCGGCGAGAACGCGACCACATAATTGGGCAAGGTCTCGTGCCCCTCTTCACGGGCTCCCGGCTCTGCCTCCCACTCCACAGCCGTCACTGTCACGGCATAGTCACCATCGGCAAGCTCGAACCAGAGATCAGGGCGCTCCGACGGGTCCGTCATCTGCTCGACGCCAGGCAAAGCATCAGAATTGTCGACAAGGACGCGGCCATGACGAACGCGATAGGCAAAGACCCAACTCGGCCCGGAAAACGCTTGCTCCTGGGCTGTGATCTCACCCGTGGTCAGGCGCAGCTTGAAGACACCGTCAAATCCAGTGGACCAGGCGATCAGCCGCTGGGCAGCGCTCTCGGCGGGATAGATGAAGGTCTCGGCATACCAGGCAATCGGCCAATGCTCGGCGTGAATAAGATCGTCGGGATGAAAGAGCACAAGATGGGCGACGTCGGTCTCGAGCACGATTGTTTTCGAAACCTGCTGCAAAACCATTCCCTCCCCGTCCCGGTATTTCACCGGTCCGAGGTGTAGTGTCGTCGCCAGCACCTCTCAAGGTCAGGCGTCACAGGCTAGGCAATGCCCCTCACGCAAAGCCCGCGGTCAGCGCGAATTCACGGCCCATTTCGGAAATCGCATCGAAGACGTAACCGGCAAACGAACGCATCACGACGATCTCGAAGACATCCTCGCCGGTGCGCGCCAGATTGCCGGCGACATGGCAGATCTGGCAATTGCTAGACTGGCCGATCTCGAACAGATCAGGATGGAGATCAACTGCGGTACATTTGGCCAGGATCGAGCGCACCCTCGGGCCACGGATCGAAAGCACCACCCGTCCATCGCTCTGATCGACGAAGGATACGCGAGCTTGGCCGAGATCAAGCAGTTGCCGCTCGATCGTATCCGCGGCCACGGTCTCGCTGACCACCAGCCATTCGCCGGGGCCGCAAAGGCGGACATGCACATCCTCAAAATTCGTCAGCGCCTCATCGATATCGGCCTCATGTCCGGCATGGGCCAGCACAGAAAAGACGACGGGCGAACGCAGAATGGACAGATGGTGCGGATTGGGAGCCGCCTCGAAACCGGAAATGTGGTCCTCGAGCACGTGACGGGCAGCATAGGTCACCGGCATAGCAGGGTCCTCACAGCTTCAGCTTCTTGTTATCGGGATCGTAGAAGACGGGGCTCACCACCTCGGCCAGGGTCTCCTCGCCGCGCAAACCATCCCAGACCAGGATCTTCTCGCCCAGCCGCTCACGGCCGGATTTCAGGAAGCCAAGCCCGATCGTATGCCCAAGCGTCGGCGAGTGGCAGACGGAGGACACCCAGCCCTGATCGTTCAGCGTCGACGGCTTGATGCCCTCGCGCAGCAGGTGCGCGCCCGCCTTGAAGCTCTTGTCCCGCTCGACGGGCCTCAGACCAACGAGCTGAGGCCGGTCGGCAGCGGTCAGGCCGAAGCGCGTCGAAAGCCGCTTGCCGATGAAATCTGCCTTCTGGGTCGAGAACATCTTGCCGAGGCCCACATCGTCAGGCGTTGTGCGCCCGTCGATCTCGCTATGGGTGATGAAGCCCTTCTCGATGCGCAGCACGTTGAGCGCCTCGACGCCATAGGCGCAGATGCCGTGCGGCTTGCCCGCCGCCATGATCGCATCTGCAACCGCCTCGCCGAGGTTCGCCGGCACCGCCACTTCGAAGGCCAGTTCGCCCGAGAAGGAAATGCGGAACAGCCGGGCCTTCAACCCGCCCTTCAACAGCACTTCGCGGGCAGACAGATAGGGCAGCGCCTCGTCGGAAATATCCTCGTCGACGATTTGCTCGAGAATGATGCGCGCCTTCGGGCCGGCCAGCGACATCTGCGCCCACTGGTCGGAGGAAGAGACGAAACGCACGCCGAGATCGGGCCAGAGAACCTGGGAACAGAACTCCATATGGGTCATCACCTCGGCCGCATAGGCGGTGGTGGTGGTGACGAAGAAATGTTCGTCCGAAAGCCGGCTTGTCGTGCCGTCGTCGAAGATCATCCCGTCCTCGCGCAGCATCAGGCCATAGCGCGCCTTGCCAACGGGGAGCTTGAGGAAGGCGTTGGAATAGATCCGGTTGAGAAACTCCGCCGCATCCGGACCGAAAACCTCGATTTTGCCCAGGGTCGAGACATCGCAAAGGCCAGCATTGGCCCGGACATTCAAGACCTCGCGGTCGACTGCCTCGCGCCAGGTCTTTTCGCCGTCGCGCGGAAACCAGGAGGACCGATACCAGGCCCCGGATTCGACAAAGACGGCGCCGTTTCTCTTTGCCCAACCATGCAGCGGCGAGGTGCGGACGGGGCGGGAATGCTCATCCCGCGCCGTGCCGGCGAGAGCGCCGAAGGATACCGGCGTGTAGAAGGGTCGGAAGGTCGTGGTGCCGATTTCGGCCGGCGAGACGCCACGCATGCCGGCCATGATGCCGATCGTAGCTATATTGCCGAGCTTGCCCTGATCGGTCGCCATGCCGCCGGTCGTGTAGCGCTTGGTGTGCTCGACATGACCCATGGCCTCGCGCTGGGCAAGGCTCAGGTCCTTCACATGCACGTCGTTCTGGAAATCGACAAAGGCCTTGGATTTGGCACCCGGCACATACCAGAGCGGAGCGAAGGAAGCATCGTGTTCGCCCTCGACCTCGGGCACCTCGACCGTGCCGACGAGGCGGCCGAGATCGCCGATCGCCTCATGTGCCTTTTCTGCCCCATCGCGCAGGGTAGCAACAAGCGAGGAGAGACCGGCAGCGGAACCGGCGATGCGCAGACCCGCGCCCACATCAGGCGCCAGAAAGGCCTGATGCTCTTCCGACCAGTAAGGCTTGGCGCCCCGCTGGCAGGCCAGATGCACGATCGGGCTATAGCCGCCGCTCATCGCCAGCGCATCGCAGGCGATCTCCTCCTGATGGCCGACGCGCTCTGCAATCAGACCCTTGATGCGATGATAGCCCTTGGTATCAACGACGGAACCACCGCGAATGACACGAATGCCGGCGGGCGCAACATCAGAAGACTGTGTCCGCCCGTCAATGATGGCGGCAACGCCCACACCAGCGGCCACGAGATCGGCTGCCGTGCGATAGCCAGCTCCACCATTGGTGAAGATGGCAATGCTCTGACCTACGCCCACGCCGTAGCGATTGAGATAGGTGCTCACCGCGCCAGACGTCATGACACCCGGCCGGTCATTACCACCGAAGACCAGCGGCCGCTCTTCCGCGCCCGAGGCAAGGATCGCCCGCTTGGCAATAATGCGCCAGACGCGCTCGACGGGAAGTTCGGATGTCGGCTGGGCCACGTGCTTCTGCACCTTTTCGACGGCGCCGAAGACATTGTCGTCATACCAGCCGAAAACGGTGGTTCGGGCCATCAGCGTGACATTCGGATTGCCCTTAAGCTCCTCGACCACCGAGGCCGCATAATCCGCAGCCGGCATGTCGCCAACCGTCACGCGCTCGCTGAGCAGCGATCCGCCCATGCGGAAGCCTTCATCCGCGAGGATCACCCGCAGGCCTGCTCGGGCCGCCGCACGCGCCGCCATCAAGCCGGCGGGACCGGCCCCGATGACCAGCAGGTCGCAATGCGCCCAGGCCTTCTCATAGCGATCAGGATCCGGCAGGAACGGCGTCTTTCCGAGCCCCGCCGCATGGCGAATGATCGGCTCGTAAAGCTTTTCCCAGAAAGCTTTCGGCCACATGAAGGTCTTGTAGTAGAAACCGGCCGACAGAAACGGCGACAAGAGGCTGTTGACCGAACCGATATCGTATTTCAGCGATGGCCAGCGGTTCTGGCTGACGGCTTCCAGCCCGTGATAGAGTTCGGCCACGGTTGCCCGGGTGTTTGGCTCTGTACGGCCTTCGGTGCCGATGGTCACCAGCGCATTCGGCTCGGCGGAACCCGCCGTGACGATGCCGCGCGGACGGTGATATTTGAACGAACGACCAACCAGCATCTGGTCATTGGCAATCAGCGCCGAGGCCAGCGTATCGCCTTCGAAGCCCGTAAAGGTCTGGCCGTCAAAGGTGAAGGACAGCGTGCGGGCCCGGTTGATCAGGCCCCCGGAGGACAGGCGATAACCGGTCATCGGCTCGTCTCCCTCACAAAGTCCTGGGCATCGGTCACCCTATAGACCTCATGGCTTGCCGCATTGTCACGCTCGACCACGAGAAAACGGCGACAGCCGGACGTGTGGTGCCAGTGCTCGAAAATGCGCCCCTTTGGATTATCGCGCAGAAAGACATAGGCATGCCACGCCTCATCGGAGGCACCGGCGGCCGGTCGCACCGGGCTTGCGCTGCCGCGAATGCTGAACTCTTCCTTGGGGCGAACGCCGCAATGCGGACATGTAATCAGACTGGCCATGGCGATGTCTCAATGCAGGTTCGGTTGTGGGCCCTTGCCGCCTTCGTCGACGGCAAAGCCGCGCTCGAAACGGTCGAGGCGCAAGAGGCGGGCCACGGGATGAGGTTCGTTCTTGGCAATCAGATGGGCAAAGCAGAAACCGGAGGCCGGCGTCGCCTTGAAGCCGCCATAGCACCAACCGCAATTGAGGTAGAGATTGTCGATTGTGGTCCGGTCGATGATCGGCGAGCCATCCATCGACATGTCCATCGCCCCACCCCAGGCACGCAATACGCGCACACGCGAGAGGCCCGGAATAAGCGAGACGCCCTCCTCGATCGTATGTTCGACAGTGGCCAGATTGCCGCGCTGGGCATAAGACGAGTAGTAATCGATATCGGCCCCGAAAACCAAGCCGCCCTTGTCCGACTGCGAAATGTAGAAGTGTCCCGCACCATAGGTGATGACATTGTCAATCACCGGCTTGATGCCTTCCGACACGAAGGCCTGCAGCACATGCGTTTCGATCGGCAGATCCAGCCCGGCCATCTTGCCCGTCACCGAGGTGTGGCCGGCCGTCGCCAGCGCCAGCTTGTTGCAGCCGATGAACCCCTTGGTCGTCTCGACGCCTGTGATCTGTCCGAGCTCGTCGCGGCGGATACCGGTGACTTCGCAATGCTGGATGAGATCAACGCCGCGCTCATCGGCCCCGCGACCATAACCCCAGGCCACAGCGTCATGACGAGCCGTGCCGCCGCGCCTTTGCAGCAAGCCGCCCATGATCGGGAAGCGGGCATGATCGAAGTTGAGGTAGGGCATCATCGCGCGAACCTGCTCGCGGTCGAGAAGTTCGGCGGCAACGCCATGCATCATCATGGCATTGCCACGCCGAGCATAGGCATCGCGCTGCCCGTCGGAATGGAAGAGATTGAGGACGCCGCGCTGCGACATCATCGCATTGTAGTTGAAGTCCTGCTCAAGCCCTTCCCAGAGCTTCATCGAGAACTCATAGAAAGGCTCATTGCCCTCGAGCATGTAGTTAGAGCGCACGATCGTCGTGTTGCGCCCGACATTGCCCGAGCCGAGATAGCCCTTTTCCAGAACCGCGACATTGGTGATGCCGAATTCCTTGGCGAGGTAATAGGCCGTTGAAAGCCCATGCCCACCGCCACCGACGATGATCACATCGTAATGGGGCTTGGGCTCCGGCTCACGCCACATCGGCGTCCAGTTCCGGTTTCCGGAAAGCGCTTGCCGGAAGATCGAAAGGGCGGAATAACGCATCGAACATCCTCTGAAATATCCCCGCACATTCGCACAGGCGTCACAAAGAGCAAGCGCGATCAGGACAAAAACCATACTGTTCGCGACATGGAACACAGCTTTAAACGCGGTGCAGCACAGAAACATCAGGCCGCTTCGAGGCCTTACGGCAATCGGCGCTTCCCTAAGCCCAGCACGGCGGGTAAACCGAAAAGGCGAGGCTCGGGAGGCCGGTCAGGTGCATAAGTCGACAGATATTCTGAAACTCTTCGAGGAAAGCGCGATCGCGGCCGGCCGCGTCATATTGGATATCTACCGCGCCGGTGCGTCTGTGCGCCTGAAAGGCGACAAATCACCGGTCACGGAAGCGGACGAGGCAGCCGAACGACTTATCATCGAGGCACTGTCGCGCCATCTGCCGGACATTCCGGTGGTCGCAGAGGAAGAGGCAGCGGCTGGCCGCATTCCAGATGTTTCCGGTCACCGCTTCATCCTGGTCGACCCGCTCGACGGCACGCGAGAATTCATCGGCGGCCACGACGATTTCACCGTCAACATCGCGCTGATTGAAAACGGTGCACCCGTCCTCGGCGTTGTCCACGCCCCGGCCCTTGGCTCTCTCTATCTGGGAGGCGGCGGCAAGGCCGAAAAGCTCGAGATCGATGATCTGGACCGCGTGCGCGCGCGTCACCCGATCGCCGTCCGGACGAAACACGCGACACCCTCGGCTCTCGTGTCCCGTTCGCACAATTGCGACGCCACAGACGCCTACATCAAGAAGTCGAAAATCCTGGAGCGCAAGGCGGTCGGATCTTCGCTGAAATTCTGCCTGGTCGCTGAAGGTGTGGCAGACGTCTATCCGCGGTTCAGCCCCACCATGGAATGGGACACCGCCGCAGGAGACGCCGTCCTGCGGGCCGCAGGTGGCATGGTGACGACCGAAGACGGCGCGCCGCTGACCTATGGAAAGCACCTGCCCGGTCTGCGTGCCTTTGAAAATCCTGACTTCATTGCCTGGGGAGACCGCCAGAAGGCGGGGATGAAAACGGAAAAATAGCTCGGTTTTTCAACGGATCCCCCTTCGAATCCTCCCCGCTCTGAAATGCTGAAGCAGACTCTTCCGCAACTGGCCTGCATGGCGTGGGCCAATAAGCGCGAGGAGATCACATATGCCCGACAGCACCACTGCCCATCTTGAACTCCCCTTCATCCTGCCTGCCCAGGCGCAGAAACACGTAACCCATAACGAGGCCTTGCAGCGTCTCGATGCGGTGGTTCAACTCGTGATCATTGCGGACCAGGCAAGTCCACCCGAGACGCCATCGGAAAGTGATGTCTATGCCGTATCCGCAGGCGCATCAGGCGTCTGGGCCAATCGCTCGGGCAAACTGGCCGTCTGGCGAGACGGCGCCTGGATCTACATCTCACCAAGGACAGGTTGGCGCGCCTATACCCTCTCGAACGGTAGCATAATGGTCTTCGACGGTACGGCCTGGGTCATCCCTCACCTTCCGCCCGACGCAAGCGTCGAAACGCTCGGCATTTCGACCTCAGCCGACGCGACGAACCGCCTCGCGCTTGCCTCTCCCGCCAGCCTGTTCAACCATGCGGGGAGCGGTCATCGGCTGACCATCAACAAAGCGGGCACACCTGAAACCGCAAGCCTGATCTTCCAGTCCAACTGGCAGGGCCTGGCCGAATTCGGCCTTGCCGGCGAGGACCAGTTTTCGATCAAGGTTTATGGGAACACGACCGGCTGGCGCCAGGCATTGACGATTGCGCCGCAAGGCTATGTTCGGGAAAACCATCGGCCCCTTGTCCGCGCAGCGCGCACCGACGTCACCCTGACCCCTGGCAGTGGAAGCTTCAGCGGATTCGACCAGCTGCTTCATGCGCAAGGAGACCTGTCGCTTGGTGCGACACTCGCCTCCGGCTACGGGAAACCGGTCATTGTGCCGGTCTCAGGTTTCTATTGGATCTCTTTGAGCGCAGCCGCTGTGAGCACCGCGACCCATACGCTGCATGTCAGCCGCAATCAGACCACCGATATCATCAGCCATGTCGGGGGTGCCGGCACGTCGAGCGCTTGCGGGATCGCCTGGCTCGACGCTGGTGACAGCCTGTCGCTGAGGCATGCAAGCGCCACACAGTATCAGTTCGGCTATGGCAAAACGGAGCTCGCCATCGTCATGCTGTGACACGATCGGAGCCCGTCCAGCAACACGGGCTCCACGCGCCCATCAAAGCAGATTGTAGCGGCAGGCGCGCGCGACGGCCTGCATGCGGTTGACTGCTTCCAGCTTGCGCATCGCGCTCTTCAGATAGCTGATCACGGTATGGCTCGAAATATCGAGGATAATGGCAATTTCATCGCTGCTTTTGCCGGCAGCCGACCAGCGCAGACATTCCAGTTCGCGTGCAGAGAGTTTTTCCTTCGGCCCGAGCTGAGGCACAAGCAATTCGGCCCGTGCTTCAATCAGCTCCATCGCCGACAACTGCAGCAGCGCGATGTCGTCGCGCGCTGGCGCGGTCACCCGACCAGAAAGGAGAAGGATATACTGCGTCAAATGACGATCGCGCAGCAAAAGCCCGAAACTCTCGGCAATGCCGTTTTCGATGAACAGCGACAGCAATTGACCACGCGTTTCTGCATTGGCAGAGCCGAAGAGAGGATTGGCTGCGAAAAAGACGGGCAGTATCGTCTGCCGAAACGTCGTTACCAGATGCGAAACGGCAAAAACCTCGGCTTCGGCATAGGCGAGCTTTAACGCTTCAGGCCAAGTGGTCGCGATCAGATTTGCCGAAAACTCGGGTCCATCACCCTGCGGAAACTGCGTCAGAAGACAGTGATCGAAGCCAAAAC
This sequence comes from Rhizobium sp. G187, assembly GCF_051549525.1. NCBI lineage: Bacteria > Pseudomonadati > Pseudomonadota > Alphaproteobacteria > Hyphomicrobiales > Rhizobiaceae > Rhizobium > Rhizobium sp. G187. Next base: position 562,923 of record NZ_JBPUGM010000003.1, on the reverse strand, counting down.
GGCGTCCGAGCGCTGCCAACTCGCCTTCCAGCCACTCGGCAGTGGCCGCCCGCTCTGGCAGCGAAGCCTCGTCGATATCCGAATGAATGCGCTGACGAATGACGTCTGTCGGCCTGAACATGGGACTCCTTTCGACCGGGTTAACACCCGGGCGGACAATGCTTCGCGTGAATACGGTATCGTTCCACATCGGGACAGATAACAACCGGGCCTGTCGCCGATCTTGCGACACGACCAAGTTAACGCCACTGCCCGGATAAAAAATCGGCGCTTGCTTCAGCAACTCCGAAAATGCTGGGCGCCAAATCGCACAAAACCAAAGGCGCGAGTAGCCTGCAACCGAGCATAACTCCTATGCAAATGCCGCAACTTTACGCAAAGGAAGGCAGCCGTGGCATGGGCTGAGGGCGAATATGCGTATGTGCTAGAACGGAAAAGTATTATCAAATGCTTACAATGGGCTTAGGCAAATTTTAAAGCATCGGGGGTAGCATGAGGGAGTGTGGTCTTGAGTATGTATAGAGAGTCCAATGACCGAAATGATCCGACCCCGAGTAAAATATGTCATCGGCCCCGATGGCAGCCCCCTTACGATTGCCGATCTTCCGCCGGCCAATACGCGCCGCTGGGTGATCCGCCGGAAGGCTGAGGTTGTCGCGGCTGTGCGCGGTGGCCTTTTGAGCTTGGAAGAAGCCTGCGAACGCTACACGTTGACGGTCGAAGAGTTCCTCTCCTGGCAGTCCTCCATCAACGATCACGGCCTGCCCGGCCTGCGCACCACCAGAATTCAGCAATACCGCCATTAATTGATAGACGGCCGCCCTCGGGCACCGGCAAATTATTTCAGCAAGACCCACAGGTTTTGAGGGATCGGCAGACCTTTGTCCGCCGGTCTCTTTTGGCTATGCCGTTCCAGGTGAACCAGCTCCGACGATTAGCGCGGCATGTGATGAAGCCACACGACGATCAGGCTTGAAGCGGCATAGAACCACAAGCCGGGCTGGGTGAATGCTTCGGCGAAACCACCGGTTTTCGCCGCAAAGATAACGATCGCCACCAGCAGCACATCCATCATCGACCATCGCGACAGGATCGGCACAATCCGCGCCAGCCCCGCGCTATGCACCCTCCCCGGCTCCGGCCCGGCGAGATGCTCTGCCGAGACAAGCAGCAGTTTCATCAGGGGAAAAACGACCGAAACCAGCCCGACAACCAAAGCCAGAACCGGATCCCCGTCGCGCCAAAGACTGCTGATGATCTCGGCCAGCGACGCATCTGTGGAAAACACATAGAAACTTTGAAAACGCATCAGCGGCAGAACGATCCCGAGCGCCAGAAACATGCTCGCGAGAACGAGAAGGATTGCCTTCAGCCAGATATTCAAACCGGATCTCCGTGGGATTACCGCCTCCGGCGTTGACGCATTGTCATGCGATCGCGGAATTGTTGTCGGCGTTCGGGCAATGCTAAGCACAGCAAGGCCCGCGGACAACAGGAGAACGTCACATGCAGATCACCGAAGAAATCGGCCCATCCGGCGGCCGTTATCTGGCCAGCGTCGACGGCAAGGATGGGATCGCTGAAATGACCTATTCCCGCGCCTCTGCCACCCTTATCATCATCGACCACACCGGCGTACCCGATACGTTGCGCGGTCTGGGTGTCGGCCAGGCCCTGGCCCGGCACGCGGTGGACAAGGCACGTGAAGGCGGCTGGAAGATCATTCCCCTCTGCCCCTTCATGAAGGCGCAGATGGCTCGCAATGCCGACTGGCAGGATGTGCTGAGCCAATAAATCGGGGAAGAGAGGCTGCCTCAAAACAAATCAAGGTGGTCGCAGGACCTCCGCGACCACCTTGTTCTATAGACTTTCAGTCTGCAGGTCCGGGCGATCAGGCCCGGGCGCGCATGTTTCCATCACGCTCTTCGAGCGCTGCTGCCTTCTGGTATTCGGATTCCGCCTCTTCCAGCGCAAGCTCGGCGGCTTCCTGCTGGACCTTCAATTCCCGGATCGAGACCTGGAGATTGTCTGCGCGCTGGCGTGCTGCCTTTGCGAAGGTCGGATAGGCGAAATGGTTCTGATCGGTAATGCCGGATTTTTTCTCCTCGATGCCGATCTGAGCTTCAAGCTCACCCGCCATCCGTTCGAATTCCGCCATCATAGACTGCAACTGCTGCAACTGCCGACGCTTTTCGGTTACCTGAAAACCCTTCAGGCGTACCAGGCTCTCACGCGACTTCATACGCAATACTCCCGTGATGCGAGACCCCCCGCCACACTTGCTACTCAACACACCCGCCAACCGATTCGTCCAAAAAAAGTCCGCGGCGTTAACGAAAACCTACCTTTGGTAACCTTTCGTTTACGGGCATCGTTAATGATAAAGCCGATCACTTAAGGGTCAGTAAATGCCAGAGCCCCAAAAGAGCTCATGACAATGACGAGTCAAATGAATCGGTTACGGGGTTTCCCTGAGACACTGATTCAGCTGTGGCGATGACCAAAAGACATTGAGAATCAGGAGGCTAAAATCTTTGCTTAATAAGTTCAGTGCCCTTGCCAGAGGGAATTAGAATTTGTTAACCAATTGATGGCAGCCTTCAAATCAGGCAACGACTGGATCCGTATCGCGTAGGGGGCCAACTCGACCTTTTTTGGCGGCGGTAAAGGGGATAAATATGCGGGTTCTACTCATTGAAGACGATAGCGCGACGGCTCAGAGCATCGAATTGATGCTGAAGTCGGAGAGCTTCAACGTCTATACGACCGACCTTGGTGAAGAAGGCGTCGATCTCGGAAAGCTCTACGATTACGATATTATTCTGCTCGATCTGAACCTGCCCGACATGTCCGGCTACGAGGTGCTGCGCACACTCCGCCTGTCGAAGGTAAAGACACCGATCCTCATCCTCTCCGGCATGGCCGGCATCGAGGACAAGGTTCGCGGCCTGGGCTTCGGCGCTGACGACTACATGACCAAGCCGTTCCACAAGGACGAGCTCGTAGCCCGCATTCATGCGATCGTGCGCCGCTCCAAGGGCCATGCCCAGTCGATCATCATCACCGGTGAACTGATCGTCAACCTCGACGCCAAGACCGTCGAAGTGGGTGGCCAGCGGGTCCATCTGACCGGCAAGGAATACCAGATGCTCGAGCTGCTTTCGCTGCGCAAGGGCACGACACTGACCAAGGAAATGTTCCTGAACCATCTGTACGGTGGCATGGACGAACCTGAACTCAAGATCATCGACGTCTTCATCTGTAAGCTTCGCAAGAAGCTCGCAAACGCAGCCGGCGGCGCAAACTACATCGAAACGGTCTGGGGCAGAGGTTACGTGCTGCGCGAGCCGGATAGCTCGGAATATATGGAAACGGCCTGACCGCATTTTCCCCTGCCGATCTGGATAGCCCGCGCCCTGCGCGGGTTTTTCCGTTTCAGGAGACGAGAAAGACCGCCCAAGCCGGAGACATGCGTCGCTCACAATGAAAAAGGGCGATGCCGAAGCACCGCCCTTCTGAAACTAGGAACGTCTCGTCGCCTGTCTTCAGGCCGCAATCGCCTTGTCGGCAAAGGTGCGGGTCAGGATGGCCCGGTCGAAGGGCTTGAGAAGGAAGTCGTTGGCGCCAGCACGCTTGCCCGCCATCATGATCTTCAGTTCGGCCTCAACCACGCAATAGTAGATCAGGACTTCCTTGCCGCCCGGCAGGGCGCGAACATTGCTGATCAAGTCCAGGGCATCGTCCATGCCGGCATCGACGATAATGATGTCTGGCAATTCGCGCTCGCAACGCCCCAAAGCGTCACGGCCGGAGGAGGCTTCGGTCACGTCGAAACCGAGTTCAGTCAGGATCTTGCGACCGACCTTGCGGACGATGTCGGAACCATCTGCGATCATCAAGCGCTTCATGATCTGCTCCTCCTGGAAAAATTCTCAAATATAACTTCGCGCCCCAAGTGTAAGGCACCGCAACTAAGGAAAAGTTACCTGCGTCGCGGTCTTACAGTCCCGGAATGGCACGATGATCAGACGACATCCGCCGTGAAGGCGATTTCACCTTCGCCTTGGACGCATTTGAGCTCCATGCCGCATTCATCGGCCAAGAGAACCGTATAATAGGGCTGGATCGAATGCGCATCGACCGCCTCTTCCAGATGGCCGTTCAGAATTTCTTGATATTTCGGCGGGACGCGCAGCATGCGCCCCTTGGCGACGATCTTGAACTTCGCCTCTGTCTCAGGGTTTTCCAGCGTGATATCGAGCGAACCGCCGCGCGGAATGGCGCCGTAGGCGACAAGGAAGAGATTGAGCAGCAACTTCACCCGGTTCTTCGGGATGATGGCCCTCGGCCCTTCCCAGGTGACCTCGGTCTTCTTTTCTGCTGCGGCAAAGTCCTTGGCGGCCTTTTCGGCTTCGCCCGTATCGATCGACGCACCGACGGAGCCAGAAGCACCAAATGCCAGGCGGGCAAATTTCAGCCGGACCGAGGCATTCATCGCACTGGTTCGGATAAGGTCCATGGCGTCGCTGTCGGCGCCGCCCTCGTCCAGCAGTTCGAGACCGTTGTTGATCGCGCCGACCGGCGAGATCACATCATGGCAGACGCGGCTGCACAACAGGGCTGCAAGGTCGGGACCCGCGAGTGTGAGAGTGGGATTCTTCGCCATAGGCTTCTCCAGAAGTTTACCCGGCAACGCGGAGCGGCGGCTTTGTCGCGCATGATCGTGGCCGGAGCGAGTTCGCTTCGGCCATAATGACACCATATTTGGTAAACCGATTATTAAGATGATCTTCGCTAGGGTCGATTACCCCCAAACGAGATGCCGAACGTCTTCGGCTGCGCCAAAAGGAGGCACCATGCGCCAGAAGCCACGCCGCTCTTACCGGGTCCCGCATATGTTGATCGCGGCCGCCCTGCTCGTCACCGGCCTCTTCATGTCCGAGCGCCCGGCCGAAGCCGCCGGTGAATACACCGTCCAGGAAGTCGTCGATGCCGGCCACGGTTTCTTCGGCGAAACGAGTGGCGCACTCGCAAAGGTTCTGGAGCAGGCCTTTGAGCGCTACGGCCTGCCCAATGGCTACATTCTCGGCCAGGAAGGCTCCGGCGCCCTGATCGCGGGCCTCACCTATGGCGAAGGCATGCTCTATACCAAGAATGTCGGCCAGCACGATGTCTTCTGGCAGGGCCCGTCTCTCGGCATTGACTATGGCGGCAACGGAACCCGCGCCATGATGCTGGTCTACGACCTGCCAAATGTCGAAACGCTCTATGCCCGCTACGGCGGCGTCAGCGGCTCGGCCTATATCGTCGCCGGCGTCGGAATGACCGTGCTGAAAAGCCGCGACGTCCTTCTCGTGCCGATCCGCACGGGTGTCGGTGCCCGCCTTGGGGTCAATGTAGGCTACCTCAAGCTCACCCGGACACCGACCTGGAACCCCTTCTGATCCTCCGGGGCCTGCATGCGCCAATGAGTTGCAGGCCTCGCGCAAGTTCGCTCTGCTCTGTCGTTAGGCATAATATGTGAATCAGGGTTGGGTGTGATGGTCGACCTTGCGACCTGCCCCGCCGCATGATTAAATAATCGCTAATACCTGAACGCGAACGCCGTGGCCCTGTCGTGATTGAATATGCCCTTATTTTTGCAATGGGATTTATGGCAGCGGCACTTCTGGTGATGTTGCTTGCGCCGGCGATCCATAATCGCGTCGTCGCCTACACCGAGAACCGTCTGAAGGCGACGATGCCGCTGAGCCCGCAGGAAATCCGGGCGCAGAAGGATATGGTTCGTGCGCTTTACGCCGCTGAAAACGCCCGCACTCTGCATGATCTGACCCGCGAGCGGGAAAAGACTGTGGCGCTCACCTTGCAGACCGCGTCCACCGGTCGCGAAGCAGGCCGCCTTCTCTCCGAAAACAAGGAACTGAAGGCGCAGATCGAGGACATGAGCACCGAGGCCGCCGACGTGCGCTCTCGCCTGCGCCGGGCCGATGTGGACGTCACCACGGCACGCGAAACGATCAAGCGCCTGGAAGTGGCCATCGTAGAAAAGGACGTCGAGCTGGATGAGCGCTCGTCCCGCATTGGTCGCCTGATCACCGAGATCGATCACATGCGCATCGAGGCAAGCAACCGCGAGACCGAGATCGAATCCCTCAAGAGCCGTCTCTATGCCCTGCGCGACGAGCGCGAGGACCTGCGCCGCGAGCACAAGCTGCTTGCCAAGCGGGCGAAGGACGCAGAGTTCCGCCTCACGCAGGAAGAACACAAAGTGCTTCGGCTTGAGGATCACATTGCCCGTGATGCTGCGGAGAAGGCCGATTTGGCCTCCGCACTGGAACGCCGTCTGCGCGAGATCACCGATACGAAGGCCAAGCTGAAGCGCAACAGCACTGAACTTCGCCACGCCCATCGGGCCTTGCGCGAGGCGAATATCGCACTGCCGTCCATCAAGGAGGTCGCCATGGCTGCAGACGACCACGAGGAAGCTTCCGCGCTGACCGCAACCGAGATGGAACAGACGATCCGCCATCGCCAGTCGACGCTCACTGAACGTCTGCTCAATACCACGTCTTCAGCAGATGATGGGGTCCTGCGCGATGCTTTGGGAGATGTCGCAGCGCGCATGGTCGTGCTGACGGCGCTTCGGGAAGGTAACAATTCACCAATCCCGTCACTCCTCTCCGCACCAACCCGCCAAGCCGCACCTTCGCTGAGCCTGGTCGACCGCGTTGTCGAGCTTCAGCCGAGCCTCGAGCGCTCGCGCGAGGGTCTGCAGACAGCCGCTGAATAAGCTTGCGTCGTCAACCACAGGCGTGCCCTGCTTGCAGCGCTTTCCTGTCCAGGCCTTAGAGCGTCGGAGCCTTAACCGAGACGACCCATGCCGCGCGCAATGGCGTGAAGCGCAATCCCGCTCGCTGTCCCAACATTCAGGCTGTCCAATTCGGGCGCCTGGGCAATTCGCGCCGTGTTGAACCGATTGAGGATATCAGCCGGCAGCCCCTCCCCCTCGGTGCCCATCACCAGCGCGACACGGCGACCGGGTTTCACCTCACCGATCTCGACCGTTCCGGCCGGCGACAGCGCCCAGATTTCGAAACCCTGATCGGCAAGCGACGAGAGTAGCGCATCTGGTGCCCCGCCCCGCGCATAGGGTGTGGTCAGCACAGCACCGACCGAGACCCGGAGCGCCTTGCGGTAAAGCGGATCGCAGCAGGTTTCATCGAGCAGCACGGCATCAGCACGGAAGCCGGCCGCGTTGCGAAACAGCGAACCGACATTGTCATGGTTGGAAATGCCGCAAGCGACCAGCACCAGCGAGGTTTCCGGCAGGGCTCCGATGAGGTCCAGGGCATCCGGCGGCGCACGGCGCGAGCCGAGCGCCAGGACACCACGATGCAGGTGAAAGCCCGCAATCTGATCGAGAACCGGCCCCTCTGCCACATAGAGCGGAACTTCGTCGGGAAACTGGGCGACGATATCGTCAAGCCCGGCCTGCCGGTTCTTGAGGATCAGAAGCTTTTCCGCCCGGACCGGTCCACCTGCACGATGCGCCTTTGCAAGCATCGAGATCACCACCGTGCCTTCCGCAATGAACTGGCCATGCCGGCCAGTGAGATCGCGTTCGCGAATACCGGTGAACTCGGCGATGCGCGGATCGCCGGGATCGGTGATCTCGATCGCAGGCGTGGACCGGGAGACAGGCGGGCTCACTCTATCAGTTTCCGCTGAAGCCGACCTCGGCGATGAAGCGTCCGAGCCCGAGATCATAGACCAGCGCCGTGCGGCGTCCGGCTGCATTCTCGCCGTCCACCAGGATCTGGCTGCCGGAGAGCGACATCGACAGGATACGGAAACCGGCCGGCAGGTTGGCCGTCAGTGCGAGCGGCTGGTCCGACGGCACGACGAAGGGCTGCTGACCGGTTGCGGCGACAGGCGGTGCCTTGCCGTCGCTGCGGGTAAGTTTGTAGACGATCGCAACGAGCACGGCGAGAAACAGGATCGCCATGATACCGCCCGAGATCAGCTGCAGCTTGATCATCTTGCGGCGAACGCCTTCCATCACCGGATCAAGCGGCTTGTCTTCCTGGTCGTCATCGATATGCGTCATGGCAGCAGTTTCACCTTCACTCGTCCGCCAGGCTTTGAAAGACCCTTTCTCCGAAGCGAACGATCGGAGAAAATCGGCCGGCAGACCCGGCTGTCGATTGTCGAAATCCCCGGTCTGTGCGACATGGCTGCAGAACGAGGCCGCGCCGCCGGTCGTTTTCAGACGGGATGACATGATGACCGACCCCTTTAACGAAGCCGCTGCGTCAAGGAAAGAGCTGATTGCCGGCGACGATGCCGAAGGCCGCATCGATGCCTGGCTGACGGCCGCCCTCGGCAAGGAGTTCTCGCGCAACCGCGTCAAGGCGCTGATCGAACAGGGCGCCGTGCAGTTGAATGGGGTTCTGCTCGACAGTCCCAATCGCAAAATCAAGCTCGGCGATAACGTCGTCATCGACCTGCCTGCGCCCGAAGACCCCCAGCCCAAGGGCGAAAACATTCCGCTCGAGATCCTCTACGAGGATTCCGACTTGATCGTCATTGCCAAGCCGCCGGGCCTCGTTGTGCATCCAGGTGCCGGCAACTGGCATGGAACGCTGGTCAACGCCCTCATCTACCATTGCGGCGACAGCCTGTCGGGCATTGGCGGCGTCAAGCGGCCCGGCATCGTGCACCGTCTCGACAAGGACACGTCCGGTGTCATGGTCGTCGCGAAGAACGACATTGCCCACCGCCACCTCTCCGACCAGTTCGCCGACCATGGCCGCACCGGCCCGCTGGAACGCGCTTACCGCGCCGTCGTGTGGGGCCGCCCGCGGACCCTTGCTGGCACGATCGACGCAGCCCTTGGCCGCTCCGGCGCCGATCGCACCAAGCGCACCGTCAAGCGCGAGGATACCGACGACGCCCGCGAGGCGATCACCCACTATACCGTGCTCGAACGTTACGGCGAAAAGCCGGACGCCACATGCCTCGCCTCGCTGGTCGAATGCCGCCTGGAAACGGGCCGCACCCACCAGATCCGCGTTCACATGGCCCATATCGGCAATCCGCTGATAGGCGACCAGGAATATGGCGCCGCATTCAAGACCAAGTCGAACCTGTTGCCGGAAGACGCCAAGCGCGCCGTCAACAAGTTCCACCGCCAGGCGCTGCACGCCTATCTCTTGGCCTTCGAGCACCCGACGACCGGCAAGACACTGCGCTTCGAAGCGCCGATCCCGGCCGACCTGCAAACGGTGATCGACGCGCTGAAAGCCATGTAGGAGGCCGCAGCCTCATCAGCTCTTTGCCGCAGACGTCGTCGCCATGCGATGAGCCGACAGAATATGGAGGCACACGGCGACAAGCACGATTGTGCCGCCAATCACCGTTGAGCCAGACGGCTGATCGCCGAGAAAGATCAGGACCCACAAGGGCGCAAGCGGGGCATCCAGTGCGCCGATCAGGGCCGCCTCCACCGGCGGGACATCCCGCGCACCGATGGTCAGCAGCAGGAAGCCGACGGAAAAGACAAGAACGCCGAAGCCAAGCACCACCAGCAGGTCATGCATGGACGCCACGAGTGGGCTGGCAAAGGGCAAGGCGATCAAGGCGCTCAGCAAGCAGGAAACCACAGTGCAGGGTAGCGCCGGCTTATCCGGGAAGCGGCGTAAAAGCACAGTCCAGAAGGCCACCATTACCGTCATGGCAAAGGCGAGCGCATCGCCGAACAAGCTGCCCTCTTCACCGCTGCCGATCATCAGCAACACTCCCCCCATCGCAACGCCACTGGCAACAAGTGCCGAGCGTGTCGGCTTCTCGCCGAGAAGAAGACGTCCCAGTCCCGCCGCAACAAATGGACATGTCGCAAAGATGATCGCCACATGCGCAACCGACGTTGTGTAGAGCGCGCCGATGAAGAGAACCGCACAGACGGCCGATGTCGCACAGATCAGCAGACCAGCGCGACCAAGCCGCGCGAAATCGGCACCGACCCGCCCCCGGGTAACCGCGAACAGACAAACGAAGAGGAAGCTTCCCGCAATCGTCCCACGCAGGAAGAGAAGCGTTGGAGCATCAATGCTGACAAGGCGCGTCATCAGGCCGGCCGTACTCAATGCAACAGTTGCAACGGTAACGGCTGCAAGCCCGCGGAAATAGGGTGATAGGCTCATGTGACCCTCGATCGGAACACGCCAGGATTGTTCCAGGAACAGACATCAATTCCCATCGGAGTGGAAGCCCCTTCAGATCTTGCTCGCAATTCAATTGCGCGCAAATTATTTTGGCTCTCACGGCCTCGTGACGGAACGCATCTCTTGTATCGGCGTTTTGCCATACTTATCTGCTAATCGGATTTCTGTGGGATAGAGAGATCCACGGACATCGGGCTCGCCGTCCTATGGGAGCCCAGGAAGAAGAGGGGTGCATTATGGCCCGCAACAGTTTGCCTAGTATTGCAGCCGGCGAGGCCGGTCTCAATCGTTATCTGGATGAAATCCGCAAGTTCCCCATGCTGGAACCGCAGGAAGAGTACATGCTCGCCAAGCGTTACGCCGAGCACGGCGACCGCGACGCGGCCCACCGCATGGTAACGAGCCATCTGCGGCTCGTGGCCAAGATTGCCATGGGCTATCGCGGCTACGGCCTGCCGATCGGCGAAGTCGTGTCTGAGGGCAATGTCGGCCTGATGCAAGCGGTCAAGAAATTCGATCCGGAACGCGGCTTCCGTCTGGCAACCTATGCCATGTGGTGGATCAAGGCCTCGATCCAGGAATACATCCTGCGTTCTTGGTCGCTGGTCAAAATGGGCACGACGGCCAACCAGAAGCGTCTGTTCTTCAACCTGCGCCGCCTCAAGGGCAAGATCCAGGCGATCGAGGAAGGCGACCTTAAGCCAGACCAGGTCACGGAAATCGCGACCAAGCTGAAGGTCTCCGAGGAAGAAGTCATCTCGATGAACCGCCGCCTCTCCGGCGACGCCTCCCTGAACGCCCCGCTGCGCGCCAGCGAAGGCGAAGGTGGACAGTGGCAGGACTGGCTTGTCGATGACCATGACAGTCAGGAAGCCGTTCTCATCGAACAGGACGAGCTGGAAACGCGCCGCAGCATGCTGAAGCGCGCCATGGCTGTCCTCAATGATCGCGAGCGTCGCATCTTTGAAGCCCGCCGTCTGGCCGACGATCCGATCACGCTGGAGGACCTCTCTGCCGAGTTCGACATCAGCCGCGAACGCGTCCGCCAGATTGAGGTCCGCGCCTTCGAAAAGGTTCAGGAAGCCGTTCAAAAGGATGCGCTCGAGCGCGCGCGCGCCCTGCGGGTCGTTGAAGCTTGATCTGAAAGCCCATTCCAACAAGTCGAAAGCTGCCCGGATCCCGGGCGGCTTTTCTGTTTGAGAGCCCTATTCCGTGGCCAGTTGCTGACGCGAAAAGATCGCCATGCCAAGGGCCAGCAAAACGGCAAGCCAAAGCACCAGAACAATCACACCCAATCCACCTGCCATCGTCGATCCGCCCGAAAGCAGCCAATCTCGCGCCGCTTGTGCCGCATAGCTCGGCAGCGGCAGACTGTCGGCGTCTCGACCCAAGTAGATCTGCAGGATCGACGAACCGATGGCGAGCAAAAAGGCGGAGATGGCCGCCGTTACCATGGTTCGGGTGATGACCACGACCACCGCCACGAACGCCGTCAGCACGGCCAGTTCCAGAAGCGCGACCGAATAAGCAGTTAGAAGAACCAGGAAAGACGATGCAGAGACAGTAAGCCCGCTCATGCCGGCCTCGCTGGCAAGGGCGCGGATCACGGTCAGGACGAGATCCCCGGCAACCGCGAGAAGCAGGCCGGCTGCCAGAAACCCGATGCAGACGAAGAACTTCGCCGCATAGAGCTCAGCGCGTGAATGACGTGGCACAAGCAGCCGCCAGGTCTGATAGCGATAGTCGAGATAAAAAATGGACCCGATGCCGATCGCATGCAGCAGGTGACCCATCGAATTTCCAGAAATGCCAAGACTGTTGGCGGCCGACAGAAAGATGTCGAGATCACCCGCCGACTGACGCCCGGTGCGAAGATAGACGAAGCCTTCCATGCCGAACTTGAGCAGGATCGATAGAAAGGCAACCGACAGGAAGCCGAAGAACAGAAGCGCTGGTTGACGGACAAGCTTGACGATCTCGGCTGTGACAAGCGCCTTCATGCGCGGCCCTCCCGCGTTTCCGAGAGAAAGACAGATTCAAGATCCGCCTTGATCCGTTTTGCCTCGTGGATACGCGCACCGGACAGGACGAGAGACCGGATCAACTCGGGAACTTCAGCCTCCCCGATCCGCAGACTGACGCCACCATCGACCAGTTCAGCCTCATGGCCAAGCCCGATCAGCACATCCGCTGGCGCGTCCACCCTGAGGAAGAACCGCCCCTCACCCCCGATCAGGTCGGCAACCACACCTTCGGCAGCCAGACGCCCCCGATTGATGATCGCCACGCGGCTGCACACCCGCTCGACCTCGGCGAGCAGATGGCTCGACAGCAGTACGGCGAGACCGTCGCGATGGGCAAGCTCCTGGATCAGAGATCGAATTTCCAAAATACCGTCCGGGTCGAGCCCGTTGGTGGGCTCATCAAGGATCACCGCCTCTGGCTGCCCCACGAGTGCGCAGCCGATTCCGAGCCTTTGCTTCATGCCAATTGAAAAACCGGAAACCGCCTTATCGGCAGCCCCGACCAGGCCAACGCGGCGCAGCACGGGTTCAACCAGCGCCATGGTGCCGGACGAACGGGCCAGCATGTCAAGATGCTCACGTGCGGTGAGAAACGGATAGAGACCGGGCGCCTCGACCAGCATGCCGAGGCGCTGCCGGGACTGAGGCCTGGCCGGCGCACCGAAGACGCGCACCTCGCCGGCATCGGGCGTGATCAGGCCGGCGACGATCCGCAGCAAGGTACTCTTGCCGGCGCCATTCGGGCCGAGAAGGCCGAAAACCTCGCCTCTGGGAACAGCAAGTGACAGGCCATCAAGTGCCTGAACGGCGCGCGGTCCGCGCCCATAGCGCTTGTGCACCGATACGATCTCGATGGCCTCACCCGAACGGTCATCAGCCGCCTCGGCTCTTTTCGTGTTCGCCAATCCCATCTCTGATCCCCGATCGTTCATCTTGTCGTGTGGCATTGGCACCGGAAATGAAAAATCCGCAGGACGCAAGTCCTGCGGATCTCAAGAATGCAACCAAGCGTGGCGGTTGTCACAACGCGCCAGGAGACTTGTCCGGTCAGTTGCCCGGACCCAGCGCCTTCCACTCGTTGATCACCTGTTCGAAGACGCGTGCGCCATCAGTGCCCTTGTCCATGGTGATCAGCGCGCGGCGACCATTGCGATAAATGACCGGAATGTCGATCCAACCGCGTGTCGACAGGAGTTCGAGATTGCGGGCAATCACATCCTCGAAGTCATTGAGCGCCACCAGATAGGTGTCATCGGTCACCTTGGCGGTGACGGCAACCAGCGGATCACCGCGATCCTGTTCCGTCCGCTTCATCGCGATCCGCTGCAGGTTCTCGATTGCACCACCTTCAAAGGTGGCCGGAACCGAGAACACGACCTCGATGATATGGCTGGCAGGCAGCGAGTCATCGGTGTTGCGCTTGATCGTCAGCAGCGCGGTCAGACCGCGATCCGGAACTGACAGACGACCCTGGATCTGCGGATCGGGACGACCATCCGGTCCGTTTTCGCGCAGCGCGGTCCAGGTCACGCCACCGGGAACGGCAACCGGCGTTGCCTGGCCGATCTGCTCTTCATAGAGGAACAGCTTGTCGCCACCGGCTGCGGCTGCAGCTGCGGCTGGTGCCGACGTCTGGGCCGGTGGTGTTGCACCATCCGTGGGTTCGATGTTGGACGCAACGGTCTGCGCCGAGACCGAGCGGCCTTCGGGTGGCGTTCCGATGCTCGGGGCCGCAGCAGCACCGTCGTCAACCTCGGATCCGTCGGCGCGCAAGCGCTGTGTGAACTTCTCGGACCCTGCCGCCTCGGCCGGGGCACCGCCATTTGCCGCTTCCGCCGTTTGATCTTCAGCCGGATTGGCTGGCGGAGTGGTCGCAGCAGGCGCCTGTGTCGCTGTTTCATCAGCCGGCACCGGTGCGCCGGCAACATTGGCCACCAGCGAACTGATGTCGTCGCGATAGATCCAGCCGGCAAGGCCAGCACCAGCCGCAATGGTAAAGCCGACAACGGCCAGGATAACCGGCGCGTAGTTGCGACGCCTTTGCGGTTCCAGACGATAGGCCGGCTGGTCATAGCCGCCCATCAGCGCGTCCATGGCCTCGTTCTTCTTCGGCGAAACAGCAACCGCGTCGCTCGGAACGGCGTCAAACGGGTCCAGCACCATCGCACCGGACACGCCGGTCACGTATGGATCGACACCCACCTGCCCCACGGGCTGATCGGGCTGCGGACTGACATCACCGGCATGTTCCTGGAACCAGCGGCTGAAATCATCCGGTTCGGTCGGCAACTGGGCCGGATTCGGGGCAAGACCCGCGTAATCTGTAGCCGTTTCGGCGGGCAGCCGGTAACCGTCCTGAACCTCGAACTGTGCTGCGGTATCAATCCGGGCTGGCTCGGAAAAGGCCGGGAACTCGTCGGTCGGCGTATGGGAAACCTGTGTGGTTTCATAGCCGATTTCCGGCAGTTCGGGCACGCGGTTCGCAGCAGGCTCAGTCGCCGCCGGCACATCCCACGTCGCTTCGGGCAAGGATGCCGGAGCAGCATCGGCCTGACGCTCCTGCAGCCAGTCATCGACAAGGTCCATGCGCGCGGCAGCCGCCGGCTCGACCGGCTTGTTCGCCGCTTCGCGATGCTCCCAGAGCGGGACCGCCGGCGTCGTCACGGGCGACCAAGTCTCCACAGGCGCGGCAGGTTCAGGCTCGGCGTAGTGATCGGGCAGGTCCGGCTCGGCCGGATGGCGGCCCTCATCGAAATCGTTCCCGACGGGAACCGGTGACGTATATTCCGGTTCGGCAGGCAACACCTCAGCCGCAGCAGGCGTTTCCCAGGGGGCAAACTGTTCGACAGGTGCCTGGCGTTCCGGTATAGCCGCTTCGACGGGTGCGCGTGGCTCGTTTTCCGCCATATACGCATCGGCCCAGTCATCACCGGTCACCGCCGGTGCGGGCGCTGCCTGGACCGGCTCGACATAGGCTTCCACAGGCGCCGGTTCTGGCGCCATGGGTTCCGGTTCGGGCGCCCATTCCTGGGTTGGCGCTTCTTCCTCATAAGCCGGCAGAGCCTCGGCGTGTTCTGCCTCCACCTCGCGGATTGCAGCGTCGAGCTTTTCCAACTGCCGCTGCAACATGTGCTCGGGCGGCCTTGGCTGCATGTTCTCAAGCTGCCGCACGACGGCAGCGCGGGCCTTTTCATAGACCCGCACACGCATTTCCGGAGTGTTGTTCGACAGCCCGTCCACGGCCCGTCGAATGACGGCGATAAAGTCAGCCATACGCACTTTCTCTTCGTTGCCGATTCGATATGGAATCGGCAAAACTCTGGTAAATGGTTAACTTAATCCTCGAAAGGGTCCGTCACAAGTATCGTGTCGTCCCGCTCCGGGCTCGTCGACAACAGGGCAACCGGTGCGCCGATCAGCTCTTCGACCTGACGGACATACTTGATGGCCTGCGCCGGAAGATCGGCCCATTTGCGGGCACCAACAGTCGATTCCTTCCAGCCTTCCAGCGTAATATAGATCGGCTCGACCCGCGCCTGGGCGGCCTGAGCGGCGGGCAGATAGTCGATTTCCTGGCCGTCGAGCTTGTAGCCGACGCAGATCTTCAACTCTTCCAGGCCATCAAGAACGTCGAGCTTTGTCAGCGCGATACCAGTAATGCCGTTGGTCGCGACCGACTGGCGCACAAGCGCCGCGTCGAACCAGCCGCAGCGCCGCTTGCGTCCCGTGACGGTGCCGAATTCATGCCCCTTCTCGCCGAGGAACTGGCCGATTTCATCATGCAGTTCGGTCGGAAACGGACCTTCGCCAACGCGGGTCGTGTAGGCCTTGGTGATGCCGAGGATATAGCCGAGCGCACCCGGACCCATGCCGGAACCGGCAGCGGCCTGACCGGCGACCGTATTGGACGAGGTGACGAAGGGATAGGTGCCGTGGTCGATGTCGAGCAGCGAGCCCTGAGCGCCTTCAAACAGAATACGCGAGCCCTTGCGGCGCTCCTTGTCGAGCAGGCTCCAGACCGAATCCATGAAAGGCAGCACGCGATCGGCAACGGAGGTCAGTTCTTCCATGATCGCCTGATGCTCGACTTCCGGCGCGCCAAAACCACGACGAAGCGCATTGTGATGCGTCAGGATGCGATCGACCTTGCCTTCAAGCGCATCGAGATCGGCAAGGTCCATGACGCGAATCGCACGGCGGCCGACCTTGTCTTCATAGGCCGGGCCGATACCGCGGCGCGTGGTGCCAATCTTGGTGCCGCTGTTGGAGGCCGCGTCTTCGCGCATGCCGTCCAGTTCGCGGTGCAGGGACAGGATCAGTGTTGCGTTTTCCGCAATCCGCAGATTGTCCGGCGTCACTTCGACGCCCTGATCCTTCAATCGGCCAATTTCAGCAATCAGCGCATGCGGATCGACAACGACGCCATTGCCAATGACGGCCCGCTTGCCCGGACGCACCACGCCCGATGGCAGAAGCGAGAGCTTATAGGAAACGCCGTCAATGACGAGCGTATGGCCGGCATTGTGCCCACCCTGGAAGCGCACGACGATATCGGCGCGCTCGGACAGCCAATCGACAATCTTGCCCTTGCCCTCATCACCCCATTGCGAACCGATCACCACGACATTCGTCATTTCGAAATCCTGTATATCGCGCAGTCGTTGCGCCTACTCAAACCCGCGCATCTATACTGTGTTGTTTTCGGGAAATCGACCCGTCTTGACCATTGAATCGGCTTTTTGCGTGACAAAGCGAGACCCCTGACCTATTTCCGGTGCAATCGCGCCCATCGGGACGGCAGGTTTTGCCGGTATGACCGGGGCCGACGCATGCAAGGAAGCCATACTTTGCCGGTTCGCGCCTATACTTTTCTCGTCATCACCACCTTGCTCTGGGGCGGCAACGCAGTCGCCGGCAAGCTGGCACTCGGCCACGTCAGCCCGATGATCCTGAGCTTTGGCCGCTGGGGCCTGGCGAGCCTGATCATCTTCGCAATCTCGGTGCCACAGATCCGCAAGGACTGGGATGTGCTGAAGGCCAACTGGAAGCTCCTCGCCTTCTACGGGGCCATAGGCTACGCAGCCTTCAACGGCTTTCTCTACACCGCCCTCAAATACACCACCGCCGTCAATGCAACGATCGAACAGGGCGCCATCCCGGTTCTGATCTTCGTCATCAATTTCGCCATCTTCCGCATCCCGGTAGCACCGGTCCAGATTCTCGGCTTCCTGATCAGCTTCGTTGGTGCGGCCGTCACCGCCTCGCATGGCGACATCCACCGGCTGCTATCGCTGACACTGAATGCTGGCGACCTGCTGATGGTCTTTGCCGGCCTCTCCTATGCGATCTACACGATCTCGCTGCGCTGGAAACCGCAGGTCCACTGGAAGAGCCTCATGGCGGTGCCGGCGCTCGCGGCCACGGTGACCTGTCTGCCGCTCGTCTGGTGGGAGGCGAGCAAAGGCCAGATGATTATGCCCGACACCACCGGCTGGCTGCTGATCCTCTATGCCGGACTGCTGCCCTCACTGATTTCGCAGGTGCTCTACATCAAGGGCGTAGAAGTCATCGGCGCCAACAGGGCCGGCCTGTTCATCAATCTCGTGCCCGTCTTCGGCACGTTGCTCTCCGTCACCCTGCTTGGCGAGACGCTTGAAAGCTTCCACATTCTGGCGCTCGCCCTCGTCCTTGGGGGCATAGCAATCGCCGAATGGGGCAAGCCTGTGCAGACAGCTTCGAAAAAAGCCCGGGCCTGAGACGTCGGCAGTCGAGCTGCTGATCAGCCGGCTGCTGTATCGAAGATGACAACGTCACCCTGATGAAACCGCGCCGCCGTCAGGCGCCCGGTCTTGTGACAATGCGTGTCCAGGCTGACGCGGTCAGCTCCGACATGTGCCTGCCGCATCGGCGAATGGCCGTGGACCACCCTGACCGGCAATCCGGGGCCGAGATCGAGGAAGGATCGCCGGATCCACATCAGGTCTTCGTCGGTCTGATCGACCAGCGGCCGCCCCGGCCGGATGCCGGCATGGACGAAGACATCACCGCCAATTGTCAGCATGACCGGCAAAGCCCGCAGAAATTCGAGATGCGAGGACGGCACCGCCGACCGTACAAGTTCGCGCAGCTTGTGGTTGGAGCCCGTGACAGGCCCCGCCGAGGCAAGTTCGACACCATAGGACGCCATGGTCTCCATGGCCCCGTGATCGAGGAACCAGTCGCCCGCCGGATCGCCCTCCAGATAATCGAGAAAGGCGTCGTCGTGATTGCCGCGCAGGCAGATACGATCAAAGCCCGCCGGTGGAGAGGCCGTCAGGTGATAAAGCACGGTCGCCGACCGGGGACCGCGATCAATATAGTCCCCGAGCATGACAATCAGCTTGCGACCATCGAGAGCTTCGGCATCGAGCCGGATTTTCTCTTCAAGCGCCAGCAAGGAATCATGACAGCCATGCACGTCACCGATGGCGTATATGGCAGCGTAGCGATCCGTCGGCAGTTCGAGCCGCGGCATCCTGCCTTGTTCGAGGAACATGTGTTCTTCAGTCTCCGAATGGAATGCACAACCTTATGCACCAGATATCGTGCAGCCTCCAAGACACCAGACGCGAAAAGACCAGCCCTTTTCAAGGCTGGCCTTTTGTCTGTTGGTGGCGGGCTCTGACGCCCTCCCGGCCCGCTGTGCCTTACGGGGTGGTCGGAGCGCTACCGGGCGCGGCAGGAGCCGGAGCAGGTGCAGCCGGATCAGCCGGGGCCGGAGCGGCCGGAGCCGGGTCAGCAGGAGCGGCCGGGGCAGCATCCGATGCGGCCGGCGGCGTCGGCGCGGTAGCTGGCGGGGTCGCGGACTCCGTTGCAGTGGTGGCTGGTGCCGTCGTGTCCACTGTGCCGTTTCCGCCATAGAGGAAGAAGGCACCGGCGGCGATGACGACAACCAGCAGGATGGCAACGGCCCAACCGGTTCCGCCCATGCTGGAATTCTGCTGCGTCACATGCGGCGCAAGCGGCGGGGTGACAGGCGGGCGCTGGTCGAGGCGCGGATCTGGTCTCTGGTCCATGGTGTAACCTCCAGGTTATCGGCCGGAACACTGTCGTTTCCGGCCATTGTTTATGGTGGATTCAAGCGCCGGGTCTTACTGGACGACACCGACGACGACATAGGTCTCAGGGTCGACGATGACGCGCTGGTCATTGACGATGGCATAGGCATAGGTCGGGTTGTCAGGCACAGGCGTCAGTACGACCTGCCGCGGCAGGGCTTCACCGACGACCACACGCTGCTCGATCACCACTGGCGCGGTGGCAACAGGCTGCTGGCGAACATAAGTCACCACCGTTTCCGGCGGCGGGGCAACGGCCGTACCGGCGATCGCACCAACGACGCCGCCGACTGCTGCGCCAACGGGACCACCGACGATGGCACCGGTGACGGCACCGCCGGCAGCGCCAGTGACAGTGCCTTCCTGAGCCATGACAGGTGCACAAGCGGCACCAAGAAGCAGGGAAGCAACAACAAATGTCTTCGTACGCATGGTTTCGTCCTTTCCGTCTTTGATACTGGGGATAAGAACACCAGAGAAACGGAATTGTTCCATGAGCGGGGTCGACCAGGAGATATCGACCGGGAAATATTCTAATACGGGGAGAAATGAGCTCGAATAGGGCTGAACCATGCGCAAAGTCTGGCGATATTGCCGATTCTATATTTCAGACGACAAAATTACTCCAGGAGACCCTGGCCGTCAGGGTCCGTTCGAGTCACCGTTGGGTAGAACCTGCAAAGAAGGCAAAAGGTCCGTGGCGATGGCCACAGACCCTGACAAAGCTTGCGATGCGGGGGTCATTCGCTGGCGGGCGTACCCTGCCAGCCGACAATACCCTTGACCTCAAGGAAGTCGTGGATTCCCCAATCGGCATATTCGCGACCATTGCCGGATTGCTTGTATCCGCCAAAGGGGGCGGCGGTGTCCCATGCGGGGTAGTTGAGATAGACGGAACCTGCCCGCATGCGCGATGCCACCCGACGGGCATGATTGATATCATTTGACTGGATATAGGCGGCGAGCCCGTAGACGGTGTCATTGGCGATGGCGATCGCCTCTTCTTCCGTCTGATACGGGATGATCGACAGCACCGGCCCGAAGATTTCCTCCCGCGCGATGGTCATATCGGGCGACACATGGCCGAACACGGTCGGGCGGACATAATACCCCCGCGTCAGCCCCTCCGGCCGCCCCGGGCCACCGGCAACCAGAAGCGCCCCTTCTTCGATCCCCATTTCGATCAGCTGCTGGATCTTGTTGAACTGGGTGAGGCTGACCACAGGCCCGAGATCGGTGTCGGGATCGCGCGGATTGCCAACGGCAAGGCTCTCGGCTGCTTCGCGGGCAATGTGCAACGCCTCGTCATGCCATTCCGCCGGCACGAGCATACGCGTCGGTGCATCGCAGGACTGGCCGGAATTGCCGAAACAGGCCTCAACACCCTCGCGCACCGCGGATTCGAGATCGGCATCGGCCAGGATGATATTGGCTGACTTGCCGCCCAGCTCCTGCGCAACCCGCTTGACGGTGTCGGCAGCGACCTTGGCGACGATGACGCCGGCCCGGGTCGAACCGGTAAACGAGACCATGTCGACGTCAGGATGCGAGGCCATGACCTGGCCGACATCCGGGCCCCGCCCGTTGACCAGATTGAACACGCCCTTCGGCGTGCCCGCGGCCTCCATCACTTCGGCAAAGATGAGCCCGGAGATCGGCGCGATCTCCGAAGGTTTCAAAACCATGGTGCAACCGGCGGCAATCGCCGGTGCCACCTTGCAGACGATCTGGTTGAGCGGCCAGTTCCACGGCGTGATCAGCGCGCAGACACCGATCGCTTCCCGAACGATCATGGTGGAACCGCGCAATTCGCTGAAGGAAAACTGCTCCATCGCCGCAATCGTCGCTTCGAGATGAGCACGGCCGGCTGCGGCCTGAGAATCGCGCGCAAAATGCAGAGGCGCCCCCATTTCGCGGCTGACAGCATCGGCGATATCGTCGAACCGGGCGTTGTATGCGTCGAGGATTCGGCGCAGCAATGCCAGCCGTTCCGCAGGCTCAGTGACTGAGAAAGACGGAAACGCCACCTTTGCCGCCGCGACGGCACGATCCACATCCCCCTTGCTGCCGATCGCGATGGTGGCGAAAGGTTCTTCCTTCGACGGATCTTCGACATCGAGCAGGGCCGGAACCATGGGGTCGACCCAGGCGCCGTCGATGTAGAATTTCAGATGCTGGGACATTCAGGCTCCGGGAAGAGATTCGGTTGAGGGGCGTCTACTATCGATCAGCAAATTTTTGACTGCAAGACGCGTCAATGCAGGATGTCGGGCAAATCGGGCGTCCTGAGGTCAGACCTGCTCGAGCGACGGCAATTGCCAGTCAATCGGCGCCCGCCCCTTTTCCTCGAGATAGCGGTTGGCCTGCGAGAAATGCCGGCAGCCGAGAAATCCGGCATGGGCGGAGAGCGGCGACGGATGTGGTGCCTTCAACACCAGATGCCGGCTACGATCCACGAAGGCGGCCTTCTTCTGCGCATAAGCCCCCCAGAGCAGAAAGACCACATGCTCGCATTGTTCGTTGACGGACCGGATGACGGCATCCGTGAAGGTCTCCCAACCGCGTCCCTGATGCGAGGCGGCCCGAGCCTCCTCAACGGTCAGCACGCTGTTGAGCAAAAGAACGCCCTGCCGGGCCCAATGCTCGAGAAATCCATGACCGGGTGGCTCGACGTCGAGATCGCTTTTCAGCTCCTTGTAGATATTGACGAGCGACGGCGGCACCCGGACACCCGGCCGCACGCTAAAGCAGAGGCCATGGGCCTGACCGGCTCCATGATAAGGATCCTGCCCAAGGATGACGACCCGCACCTGATCGAGCGGCGTCAGATCCAGCGCCCGGAAATATTCGGATCCGGCCGGGAAGATATGCTTGCCCTCGGCTTTCTCCTGGCTGAGAAAGGCTTTCAAGTCGCGCATGTAGGACTTTGAAAACTCGTCGCCCAGCACCGCTTTCCAGCTATCATCCAGTCGGATATCGCCCGCCGCCATTGCCGTCACTCTCCCGGTCGCGTTAGATGCCGGCACGGATTGAAGCGTGACGGCAACGTCTGTCAACCAAGATATGGGTTCGGGAGAACGACGTGAACAGATTGATCCGGTTGTGGCGGCAGAACCGACTGCTTGTCTCGGGCTTTGTGCTTGTTCTCGGGCTGGTCCTGTTCTTCGCCATCCGCACCGCCCTGTTCGTGAGTTATTGGAATGATCCTGCGCATCGAAATCAGCCGGTCGAAGCCTGGATGACGCTGGGTTACGTGGCCCATTCCTGGCATGTGCCGGTCGAACGCCTTGCGAGGGATCTGGATGTGGCGCCGCCGCCGCGCAACGCACCGCGTCCCTCACTCGAACGGCTTGCCAAAGAACGCGGACAGACATTCTCCGATTTCAGGACCGAGCTTGAGGCAGCCATCGCCCGGCTGCGCGCCGAAAAGGACAAGCGATGAGCTTGACGGAAACGCTTCTGGCGTCGCTTCCGATCTATGGCCTGCCTCTCCTGGCCGGCGTCATCTTCATCAGTTGTCTGGGTGCCCCCTTGCCCGGTTCCATTGTCATGATGCTGATGGGGGCCTTCGCCGCCGCGGGCGATTTCACGCTCTGGGCCGTTTTGGCCGTGGCCCTGGGTGCCGCCGTCGGCGGCGATCAGATGGGATATCTCATCGGCCAGACCGGCGGCCGCCGCCTGGTCGAATGGCTGGCCGCAAACCCCGCGCGCAAGGCCGCTCTCGACAGGGCCGAGCAGCAAATGGCGGCGCGGGGCGCCGCAGCCGTCTTCCTGACGCGCTGGCTCCTGTCACCACTTGGCCCCTATCTCAATCTGCTTGCAGGGGCTGCGCGGTTTTCCTGGCTGCGCTTTACCCTGGCCGGCATCGCCGGCGAAGGCGTGTGGGTTGGCGTCTATACCGGCCTCGGCGCCACCTTCAGCGACAACGTCACCCAGATCGCCGAAATCAGCGGCAATGTCAGCGGCCTGATCGTCACGGGCGGGCTCGCCGTCTATCTGGGCTTGAAGATTGTCACCATCCTCAGGCGCAGTCGCTGAACTGTCATGCAGCGGTGCTATCCGGTGGCCACCGTTGAATGATCCGCCCGAGGACTGGGATGAGTCTGTCGATATTGTTCGCCACCACTGCCCTTGCCGTCCAGACCGTAAGCGTCGGCCTGCTGCTGGCTCTGAGGCACCGCCATGGTACCAATGTAGAGACTGGCAGACCTGCCTTTCGCCCGCCTGTCACGGTGCTGCGGCCTCTCTGCGGACTGGAGAACAATCTCGAGCGCTGCCTCACCACCACTTTCGAGCTCGACTGGCCGGATTATGAGGTCATCCTCTGCATTGCCGATCCAGACGATCCGGCAGCTGCGGTTGCCCGCCGGATCATGACCGAGCACCCGTCCATCCCGGCCCAATTGCTCGTCGGCGAGGACAGGCTCAGCGTCAATCCCAAGATGAACAACGTCATCAAGGGCTGGCGCTCAGCACGGCATGACTGGATCGTCATGGTCGACAGCAATGTCCTGATGCCACCGGATCTGATCACCCGGATGCTGGATCGCTGGGACGACGAAACCGGCCTCGTCTGCGCCCCGCCAATCGGCACGGAACCGGCCAACCTCGGCGCCTATGTCGAGAGTGCCTGGCTCAACAGTTTCCAGGCGCGCTTCCAGCTCCTGGCGGATGAAGCCGGTTTTGGCTTTGCTCAGGGCAAGGCCATGCTGTTCAACCGAAACCTGATGGCCGATATGGGCGGCTTCGAGCGCCTCGGCGAACAAGTGGCTGAAGACGCGGCCGCAACCCGCCTTGTCCGCGGCGCCGGCCTCAATGTTCACCTCGTCCCCCAGCCCTTCGCCCAGCCACTCGGCAAACGCAGCCTTGCCGCCGTGTGGAAACGCCAGCTGCGCTGGGCCCGGCTGCGGCGCGTGTCCTTCCCGCTCTGCTTCCTGCCGGAAATCCTGGTCGGCGCCGCCCTGCCCGCGATCACAGTCGCGGCTTTGGCCGCAACAGGCCATATCCATCCCGCAGCCCCCATGGCCTATCTCGGTCTGTGGTATGCAGCAGAAATGCTGCTTGCGCGCGCCTATGGCTGGCCTTCCGGCTGGCGCATGCTGCCGGCGATGGTGATGCGCGACCTCGCCTTGCCGGCCCTCTTCATTTCCGCCTGGTTCGGCAACGGCTTTGTCTGGCGCGGCAATGCGATGACCGTGGCCGATGGCGAACCTCGCCCGGCCCGCCTGCGCCGCGCGGTGGCCCGCACCCGCGACAAGGCCCGTGCTCTGGTCGCGGCCCGCAGCCACTGACATCCGCCCACGAAAAGGCGGGCGGAGCTGCCTTTAGACAACGCCGCCCGCAAAGAGGGAGGTATGCTTGCCGGTCAGATCGTGCCTTGGCCCATCTGCTCGGCGATGTAATCCGCCTGTCGGATCGCGAGAGACACGATCGTCAAGGTCGGATTTTCCGCAGCACCCGTGGTGAACTGGCTGCCGTCTGAAACGAAGAGGTTCTGGATATCGTGGGTCTGACCCCACTTGTTGACGACACCGTCCTGCGCTTTCTCGCTCATGCGATTGGTGCCGAGATTGTGGGTCGACGGATAGGGTGGTGTCGGGAAGGCCCTGTTGGCACCGACCGCCTCATAGAGCGCCACACCCTGTTTGTAGGCGTGATTGCGCATCGCCTCGTCATTCGGATGATCGGTGAACCAGACATCCGGGATCGGCATGCCGTATTTATCCTTGAGCTCGGCATGCAGCTTCACCGCATTCTGCTCCTGCGGCATGTCTTCGCCGACGATCCACAGCCCCGCCATGTTCGCGTAGTTGTCGAGCGCCGAGGTGAACGAACGGCCCCAACCACCCGGATCGAGGAAGGCCGCCATGAAGGGCAGACCAAGTGCGAGCGTTTCAAGCTCATAACCACCGACGAAGCCGCGTGACGGATCGTGCCGGGCCTCGTCGCGGATGATCCCGGCCATGGTCGTGCCGCGATAGAAATGCACCGGCTTGTCGAACACGGCATAGACCGAGCCGGTCGTGTGGCGCATGTAGTTCTTGCCCACCTGACCGGAGGAGTTGGCCAGACCATCCGGATACTTTGAGGAAGCGGAGTTCAACAGCAGGCGTGGGCTTTCGATGGAATTGCCGGCAACGCAGACGATGCGCGCCTTCTGGCTCTTCATGTTGCCGTCCTTGTCGGCATAGACGACGGCATTCACCTTGCCATTGGCATCATGCTCGATCTTGATGACATGCGACTGCGGCCGCACTTCAAGTTTGCCGGTCGCCTCGCCCTTCGGAATTTCCGTGTAGAGCGTCGACCACTTGGCACCCCATTTACAGCCCTGGAAACAGAAGCCTGTCTGCTGACAGCTCATCCGGTCGTCGCGCTCGGCCGAGTTGATTGCCATGTTGCCGGTGTGACAGTCCTTGTAGCCGAGCTTGTCGGCACCGGCCTTCAGGATCTTGAAGTTGTTGTTGCCCGGCAGCCCCTCGATGCCATTGGTGCGGGTAACGCCCATCTTGTCCTCAGCCTTGGCGTAGTAAGGCTCGAGATCGGCAAGCGTGATCGGCCAGTCGAGAAGATTGGCACCCTCAACCTTGCCGTAATGGGTCAGCGTCTTGAACTCGTGCTCCTGGAAGCGCAGCGAGGCGCCAGCCCAGTGGGTCGTCGTGCCGCCAACAGCCTTGACGATCCAGGCCGGCAGATTAGGGAAGTCCTTCGACACCCGCCAGCCGCCGCCGGTCGTTCGGTGGTCGAGCCAGGCGAGTTGGGCAAAACTGTCCCATTCGTCATTGATGAATTCCTCGTGTTCGATGCGGGCACCGGCTTCGAGCACGACCACGTCGATGCCCTTCTGGGCAAGCTCGTTGGCAAGTGTACCACCGCCTGCACCGGAACCGATGATGACGACCACACTGTCGTCGTTGAGATCATAGGGCGCTGCCATGTTTTCCTCCCGGGAAATCGGTCAATTTGCGTAAGCGCCGCCGTCCCATCCGCGATGGGCCTCCTCCGGCGACGATGAATGGCGTGTCTTGGGGGTAAGGCTCAGAGCCAGGCGATGTCGTTGAACCCGCGCTCGATATAGCCGCCCTTGGAATAGGACTCGCCCTCGTAGCCGAAGATCGGCCAGATCTCTTTCTGGTTATAAAGGCTGACCACGAGGTCGCCGCGCACCGCCTGGAAAAAGGGGGTCGTCTCAATCTCCCGCAGGATTGCGAGCCGGTCATCCTCCCAGCCGAGGCCGCGATAACCGCCGGCACCGGCGCGTTTGTCGAGATCGGCAATGCCGTCCTCGATCAGCGCCTTGTGCTTTTCGTCCTTGCCCGCCATCGTGTCCTGGCCCTTGACAGCCGCCGCATAGAAGCGGTCGGCGAGCTGGTCATGTGGATAGATGTCACGCGCAAGCTTGATCAGCGTTGCAAGGCTGTCCGGCTTGAGGGTCGTTGCTTCAAGCCCCCAGGCCTGCTCCGGACAGATCACCGCCGTGCCGGTAATGACCAGCACCGCACTGGCAGCACCTGTCTTCAGGAGCTGCCGACGAGACATGTTGCCCGTCTTGTCGAGTATCGTAACCACGTCAATCTCCTCCCGTGATGGTGCGGACGGCAATGCGCCGTCTGCGATGGCCGACGCTCAAACCGCATCTGCCGACTGCTGAAACAAATGGGGCCGGACGGTCCTCCAACCGTCCGGCCCCACGATCACTTGTAACGTCCGTGACGCTGCAGGACCTCAATCTTGTAGCCGTCCGGATCGGTGATGAAGAAGAACCGCGCAAGCAGATGGCCATCGCGGTTGAATTCGACGATCTTGTTCGGCGAGAGCCCAAGATCTGTCATGCGGCTGTGCTCGGCATCGAGATCAGATACGCTGAGCGCAAGATGGCCGTAGCCATCACCGAGAGTATAGGCCTCTTCCCGTCCCTTGTTGACGGTGAGTTCCAGCTCAAATTCGCACTCGGCATTGCTCATGTAGATCAGCGTGAAGGTCTCGAAATCCAGGCGCTCCGCAATCTCAAGGCCGAAAGCTTGGGAATAGAAAGAGACTGATTTTGCCTCGTCCAGCACCCGGATCATGGAATGGATCATCTTCGCCAATGTGTCGTCCTCGTCTTCAGGGCATGCATGATGCTGCGATCATGCTCCAGTTGTGAAAAGCAGGGTAGCAGCCGGCTACCGCATCGATTTTTTTGAACCGCGCACCGCCATCGAACCATGGCAGCAGAGGAGATGCACTTTAGCCAATACGGAAATTGACCTCCGATAAGTGCCGATCCATAGTGCAAAGAAAACAATAGAAATCGGGAGGAATATGCCATGTGTGAAGTCTTCGCAGGACAGGATCCGGCCCGCTACCGAGCGGTCAACCGCTCTGTCCGTATCGCCGGCCATTCAACCAGCATCCAGCTGGAAGCGGCCTTCTGGGTGCTGATCGACGAGATTGCCGCCAGCCAGAACTTTTCGACGTCCCGCTTCCTCTCCACGCTCTACGACGAGGCGCTGGAGATTAACGGATCGGTATCGAACTTCGCTTCACTGCTCAGAACGAGCTGTCTGATCTACCTGATGGGCAAGGCTCAAAATCCGAACGCCCCACAGGAGTTCCACATCATCGCCGCTGAGTGACGCGACCGGGCGCTCCTGCGGTGAGAATGCAAAAAGCGCGGCCCGAGGAGAACCGGGCCGCGCTTCTGTTCCGATCGCCGTCTTGGGTCGGCGCGGAAAATCACTCAGCCGGCTGAAGCTCCGGCTGGATATCGGCGTCCTCAAGCACCTTGCCGCCTAGCGCAGCGTGGAAGAGGCTCTCGTCGAGTTCGCCTTCCCAGCGCGCAACGACCACGGTCGCAACAGCATTGCCGATGAAGTTGGTGAGCGCCCGGCATTCCGACATGAAGCGGTCGATCCCGAGGATCAGCGCCATGCCGGCCACCGGCACCGAGGGCACGACCGAGAGCGTTGCGGCGAGCGTGATGAAGCCCGCACCGGTAATGCCGGCCGCCCCCTTCGAGCTCAGCATGGCAACGGCGAGCAGCAGGATCTGATCACCGAGCGACAGCGGAATGTCTGTCGCCTGGGCGATGAACAGCGCTGCCAGCGTCATGTAGATATTCGTGCCGTCGAGGTTGAAGGAATAGCCCGTCGGAATGACAAGACCGACGACCGAGCGCTTGCAGCCGGCCTTTTCCATCTTGTTCATCAGGCCCGGCAGGGCGGCTTCCGATGACGAGGTACCCAGCACCAGCAGCAGCTCTTCCTTGATGTAGCGGATCAGCGCCAGGATCGAGAAGCCGTTATAGCGAGCAACCGCGCCAAGCACGACGACAACGAACAGGAAGGAGGTCAGGTAGAACGTGCCGATCAGCATGGCGAGATTGGTCACCGAGCCGATGCCATATTTGCCGATGGTGAAGGCCATGGCGCCGAAGGCACCGATCGGTGCCGCCTTCATCAGGATGGCAACGAGCTTGAAAACCGGGGCAATGACCGCCTGCAGGAAGTCGGTGACCGGCTTGCCACGCTCACCGACCATCGCCAGCGAAATGCCGAACAGGATCGAGAAGAACAGAACCTGGAGGATATCACCATCTGCAAAGGCACCGACAATGGTCGTCGGGATGATGTTCATCAGGAAGCCGACAATGGTCGTGTCATGCGCCTTTTCGGTATAGGTCGCGACAGCCTTGGCATCGAGGGTAGCCGGGTCGATATGCATGCCGGCACCGGGCTGCACGACGTTTGCCACGATAAGGCCGACAACCAGGGCCAGCGTCGAGAAGGTCAGGAAGTAGAGCATCGCCTTGCCGGCAACACGGCCGACCTTCTTCAGGTCGGTCATGCCGGCAATGCCGGTTGCGACCGTCAGGAAGATGACCGGTGCGATGATCATCTTGACGAGTTTGATGAAGGCATCACCAAGTGGCTTCAACTGCGCGCCGATTTCCG
This sequence comes from Rhizobium sp. G187, assembly GCF_051549525.1. NCBI lineage: Bacteria > Pseudomonadati > Pseudomonadota > Alphaproteobacteria > Hyphomicrobiales > Rhizobiaceae > Rhizobium > Rhizobium sp. G187. The sequence continues at coordinate 533,644 of NZ_JBPUGM010000003.1, read as the reverse complement.
GATAGAAATGGCCAAGCAGGATGCCGGCGATGATCGCGGCCAGAACCTGGAAATAGAGATGCTTGTAGAAGGGCTGCTTGCCCTCGGGCGCGTGACCCGCGGTATCGATATGCATGATTTCCTCCGTTTTCGCCCTGACGGAACATGGTTCCGACCTCCCGGGCTGAAGCGCTTGTGAATGGAAACACGGAGCAAGCCCCGTCACGTGCATATCAGCAAGCTGCGTGCCAAACACAGCGAACCGGCACAAGCGATTGAACTCAATGAATAAAATCTTGCGTTCCAATTCACATCCATCATGAATGTGCAATTATCCGCACACGCCCCTTGGAAGTTCGTGCGAAAAGTCGCACAATAGGAAATGATCGCAACCTCGCCCTCTCCCGCCTTCGACCAGACTGCAAAACGCCGGACCGGCCTGGGCGTCTCCTGGCTGATCTATCTGGTCATTGCCCTCGCCACTTTGGCGGCCGGCCTGTTCCTTGCTGGCGAAGCGGGCATGCGCAACGCGCTGTCGACGCTGGCCGACGATCTCGACGAGGACGCAGCCCTCAAGCGCGCCCTGCTCCAGGCCACTCTGGAACGCCCGCGTGCCTTGCCGCTGGTGCTCGCTGCCGACCGGCAGGTGAGCGCAACGCTTGGCAATCCGACGCCAGAAGCGCTTGATAGCTTGAACCGGAAACTTGAAGCACTGGTGCTCGGCACCAAGACATCCGTCATCTATGTCGTGGGCCGCAACGGCAGTGCGATTGCCGCCAGCAACTGGCGCGAAGCGGACAGCTTTGTTGGCAACGACTATACGTTCCGCGAATACTTCAAGCGTGGCATGGCGGTTGGAAGCGCCGAGCACTACGCACTGGGCAGCGTCAGCAAACGGCCCGGCCTCTATCTGTCGCAACGCGTTGTTGACGACAGCGGCGCGGCCCTTGGCGTCGTAGTCGTCAAGGTCGAGTTCGACGGGCTGGAGCGGGACTGGGGACGGTCTGACAGAACCACCTTCGTCACCGATCAGCGCGGCATCGTACTGATCACCAGTCGTCCACCCTGGCGCTTTTTCAGCACCACGGACATTCCGCCGCCGGAGCGCGCCGCCCTCCGCGAAAGCCTGCAATTCGGCGAAGCCTCGCTGGAGCGGCTTCCCATCCGCCCCCTGCCCGAACGTGACGGCCGGTCCATGGCACTGGCGCAGGTCACGGATGACGTACCGGCACAAGCCCATCTCGCCCTGGTGCTCGATGTGCCGGGAACACCCTGGCAGATGCATGTGCTGGCGCCAGCCGGCAGCGTTCTCGAAACAGGCATGTGGCAGGCCCGCCTGGCCGCACTCTTGGTCATGCTGCCGCTCTTCGCCCTGGCCGCCCTGCTGCTTTATCGCAGAAACCGCATGCTGCGCCGGCAGGCCGCCGATCAGGCAGCCCGCGACGAACTGGAGCGCGAGGTGACGGCCCGGACGCGCGAACTGACCATCGCCCGCGACCGGCTGCAAACGGAAATCGGCGAACACCGCGCCACGGAAACCCGGCTGCAGACCGTGCAGCATGACCTGGTCCAGGCCAATCGTCTGGCCATTCTCGGCCAGGTCGCGGCCGGCGTCGCGCATGAAATCAACCAACCCGTCGCGACCATCCGCGCCTATGCCGACAATGCCCGCACCTTCCTCGACCGGGGACAAAGCGCGCCAGCCGCCGAAAACCTTGGCTTGATCGGCGACCTCACCGATCGCATCGGCGCCATCACCAATGAGTTGCGCGGCTTTGCCCGCAAGGGCCGCGCCGCCGCCGAACCGGTAGACCTGAAGACCGCCGTCGACGGTGCGCTTCTCCTCCTGCGCAGCCGCTTTTCAGGCAGCCTCGACATGCTGGCGATCGATGCCATTTCCCCGGAGATCCGTGTCATGGCCAACCGGATCCGGCTGGAACAGGTTCTGATCAACCTTTTGCAGAATGCGCTGGAAGCGCTGGAGCCGCAGGCCGACGGCCGCATCACGGTCCAGGTCGGAACCGGTGGCCCGGACGAAGTGACGGTTATCGTCGCGGACAACGGCCCCGGCATCCCACCCACAATCCTCGACAACCTCTTCACCCCGTTCAACACATCGAAGGAAGCCGGCCTCGGCCTCGGCCTTGTCATCTGCAAGGACATTGTCAGTGATTATGGCGGCCGCATCGCGGTCGACAGCTCGCCCGCCGGCACCACCTTCACCGTTACCCTCAAGCGGGCCCTATCATGAGCAATGCCATCGAAATCATCCTCGTCGACGATGATGCCGCCCTTCGCCGCGCCACGCGCCAGACACTGGAACTCGCCGGCTTTCCGGTGCGCGACTTTGCCTCCGCCGGCGAAGCGCTCGCGGTGCTCTCCGCCGATCTCGAAGCGGTCGTCATCAGCGATATCCGCATGGCCGGCATGGACGGGCTGGAACTCTTCGCCCGCATCCGTGCCCTCGACCCGGACTTACCCGTCCTGCTGATCACCGGCCATGGCGACATAACCATGGCGGTTCGCGCCATGCAGGACGGCGCCTATGACTTCATCGCCAAGCCTTTTGCCGCCGACCGGTTGGTGCAGAGCGTCGCCCGCGCCATAGAAAAGCGCCGGCTGGTGATCGAGAACCGCCGCCTGCGCCAGACGGCCGAGGCAAGCCGGGACGACCTGCCGCTGATTGGCCAGACGCCGGCCATGGAGCATCTGCGCCAGACGCTGCGTCAGATTGCCGACACCGATATCGACGTGCTGGTCGCGGGCGAGACCGGCAGCGGCAAGGAAGTCGTCGCCACGCTCCTGCATCGATGGAGCCGACGCCGAAGCGGCAACTTCGTCGCGCTCAATTGCGGGGCGCTGCCCGAGACAGTCATCGAGAGCGAACTCTTCGGCCATGAGGCCGGCGCCTTTACCGGCGCCCAGAAGAAGCGCATCGGCAGAATAGAACATGCAAGCGGCGGCACGCTGTTTCTGGACGAGATCGAGAGCATGCCGCTCGCCACCCAGGTGAAGATGCTGCGCGTTCTGGAAATGCGCGAAGTGAGCCCGCTCGGCACCAACGAGATCCGCCCGGTTGACCTGCGTGTCGTCGCAGCCGCCAAAATCGATCTCGGCAATCCGGCCGAACGCGGCGATTTCCGCGAGGATCTCTATTACCGCCTCAACGTGGTGACGGTCTCGATCCCGCCGCTTCGCGAACGCCGCGCCGATATCCCGCTGCTCTTTGCCCATTTCGCCACCCGCGCCGCCGAACGCTTCAAGCGAGAGCCGCCGGCGCTGACCGATGCAATCCGGCGCCATCTCGACAACCATGCCTGGCCGGGCAATGTCCGCGAGCTCGCCCATTATGCCGAACGCACCGTGCTTGGCATCACCCCGCCACCGCAGCCCGCCTCCGACACGCAAAGTCTCGATCAGCAGGGCACCTTGCCGGAACGGGTGGAGCGCTTTGAAGGCACCGTCATCCGCAACGCCCTGCGCGACAATGACGGTGACGTGCGCCGGACGCTGGAGGCGTTGGGCATCCCGCGCAAGACCTTCTACGACAAGCTCCAGCGCCACGGCATTACCCGCAACGACTATGCCGATCAGGGCTGATGGCGGACTCCCCGCCCTCGCCTTATGCGCAGGCGCCGAAACAATGGGTCAGCCGATCGCCTTGATCGCTGCGATCACATCGTCCTCGATCTCGAGGCCTGAGGCCTCAGCCGTTTTCGCCAGCCCCTGGCCGCGACGGCCCGGAATGCGCGCACCCTCCTGCGCACCGATTTCCTCCGCCAACAGTGCGAGCCGGCCGAAGACACCGGAACCACCCGTCGCCACCGGATCAATCGCAATGATCGTCTGGCCGAGCCCGACCGGCGGCCCCTTGTCATCAAACAATGACGAGGCCTCGAACGCGTAGTTGGCGCCAATCAGACCCGCCGAAAGGATCTCGACCATCATCGCAAGGGCTGCCCCCTTGGCGCCACCAAGCGGGGCCATGAAGCCATCCATCGCACGGTTCGCATCCGTCGTCGGCTGACCATCGACATCGAAAGCCCAGTCATCCGGGATCGCCTCGCCCTTTTGCCGGGCGGCCATGATCTTGCCGCGCGCCACCTTGGAGAGCGCCAGATCGACCACGATTGGATCATCGCCTTCGACCGGCACCGCAAAGGCAATCGGGTTGGTGCCGTAAAGCGCCTTGTTGCCGCCCCAGGGCGCCATCGAGGCTGGCGCATTGGCAAACATCATCGCCGCCAGCCCCTGATCGGCAAACCGCCCGACGGTTAGCCCCATCACGCCGGCATGGTGCGAGCGATGGATGGTGGCAATCGCAATCCCCTGAGCGCGGGCAATCGCGGGGAGCATTTCGACAGCAAGATCAAGCGCCGGATAAGCATAGCCGTTCATCGCATCGATGGTCAGCACGCCGGGCCTCGGCCGTTGCGCCACGGGCGCGGTGCGGCCATCGACCTTGCCGGCACGCGCCTGGGCCGAGTAGGCCTCAACCCGGCGCAAGCCATGCCCGCCTTGTCCGGCGGCTTCCGCCGCAATCAGTGCACGGGCAACGGAGGCGGCATTGGTCTCCGTCACGCCGGAACGGCAAAGGGCGCCGAGAACCAAGGCCTCGGCTTCATCAAGTGTGAGCTTCATTGCAAATCCATTTGAAATATCGGGAAAAACGTCAATCGCGCCTAATCAATCGCGCATGGACTGCGCGAGCTGGGATGCGGCCTTGGCGAGCAGGCCGACATCGCTCGCCTGGGCAAAGAAACGGATACCGGCGCGCCGCGCCATGGCAAGCATGGCAGCATCGCCGGACATGATGCCGGCAGGCTTGCCCGCGGCCACGATCTTGCCGATCAGCGCTTCGACCGCTTCCATGACAACCGGATGCGTCGGGTTCCCGCGATAGCCCATGTCGGCGGCAAGATCGGCAGGGCCGATCAGCACGGCATCGACACCGGGCGTGGCCAGAATGGCATCGGCGTTTTCGATACCGAGTGCACTTTCGATCTGGGCGATCAGGCAGACTTCGGCATTGGCCGTCTCGGCATAATCAGCAATGCGGCCGAAATCGGAGGCGCGCCCCAGGCTCGCACCCATGCCCCGCACACCCTCGGGCGGATAGCGCAGCGCGCGGACCAGTTGCTCGGCCTGATCCGCCGTCTCCACCATCGGGATCATCAGCGTCTGCGCGCCGATATCAAGCGCCTGCTTGATCAGCCAGGTTTCGCCAACGGCAAGCCGCACGACCGGATGGGCCGGCTGGCGGGCGACGGCTGCGAGTTGTGCGGCAATCAGCGGAATGTCATTCGGCCCGTGCTCGCCGTCGATCAGGATCCAGTCGAAACCTGCACCGGCACAGACTTCCGCCACATGGGGGCTCGCCAGCGCCACCCATAACCCGACAAGCAGATCATCGGTTTCGCTCAGCGCGGACTTGAAGGTGTTTTTCGGGGCGGGCATCGGCACTCTCCTGCACGGACTTGGACTTGCATAGACTCGGTCGCCCGCAAGATGCGCCGCCGGTATCCTATCCCGCAAGGCCCGATCGTCACGCTTCGGTACGTGCTCCGCGTCGTCGCTGGTTGAAGCGGCATGAGGCCTCGTGATACGGGGACACGTCTTTCACCCCTCAGAGGTCTGCCATGCTTCCCTGGATCCAGCTCGACACGGCCGCCATTCCCGGCGGCGGCGAACTGCGCCTGAAAAGCCGCGGCACCGAGTTTTCCATCATGCTCGGTACCAACGAGCTGATGAACAGCCGCCTGAGCGGCTCGGAAGAGGCCTTGGCCACGCTGGCCTTCGAGCGGATCTCTACTCACAAGCGCCCGCACATCCTGATCGGTGGCCTCGGCATGGGCTTTACGCTCCGCGCCGCCCTCGCCATCCTCCCCGCTGACGGCAGGATCACCATTGCCGAACTCGTGCCCGCCGTCGTCGACTGGGCGCGCGGGCCGATGGCCGAGATCCATAAGGGCAGCCTCGACGATCCAAGGGTGACAGTCCATGTCGGCGATGTCGGCGCCCTGATCGCAACGTCAAAAGGCCAGTTCGACGCCATCCTGCTCGACGTCGACAATGGCCCTGATGGCCTCACCCGCGAAGAGAACGACAGCCTCTATTCCCATGACGGGATTCGCAAATCCAAGACAGCACTCACCCGCGGCGGCATACTCGGCATCTGGTCTTCCGGCCCCGATCCGCGCTTCACCCGACGCCTCAGGGACTGCGGATTGACGACAGAGGAGATCCCGACCCGTGCGGGAAAAACCGGACGCGGCATGAAGCACATGATCTGGATGGCGAAGGCGTGAGGTTGCGGCTGGTTGTCCCGCTGCGGCTTGATCATCACCCCCTCTGTCACTGCGTGACATCTCCCCCACAAGGGGGGAGAGCGGGCGTCGCGCGTGTAGCCTCTTTTCAGCCGCAGAGCCGAGCACCAGGCCGGCGCCTCATCCACTCTCCCCCCCTTGTGGGGGAGATGCCCGGCAGGGCAGAGGGGGGCTTTCACGGCACAAGACAGCGCTGTAATCTCACCCCCACAACCCACGCGGCGGCAGCGGCATCACCGCGCCGTCATAGGCAATCGCCGGCTCGCGGTCGCGCGCCAGAAGCAGCGGCCCGTCGAGATCAACGAAAGCCGCCCCCTGGCCAATCAGGAAAGCCGGAGCCATGGCCAGCGATGTGCCGACCATGCAGCCGACCATGATCTCGAAGCCAGCCTCAACAGCCGCATCGCGCATGGCAAGCGCTTCCGTCAGCCCGCCGGTCTTGTCGAGCTTGATGTTGACGGCATCATACTTGCCCTTGAGGGCGGCGAGCGATGCCGTGTCGTGACAGCTCTCATCGGCACAGACGGGCAGCACGCGGTCCAGCCCCAGAAGCGCGTCATCCGCGCCTGCCGGGAACGGCTGCTCGACCAGCTGCACGCCAAGATCGAGAAACACCGGTGCCAGCGCCTTGTATTGATCAAGCGTCCAGCCCTCATTGGCATCGACAATGATCGCCGAGCGCGGCGCACCGGATCGGACCGCCTTTATCCGATCCACATCGCCCTCGCCGCCGAGCTTCACCTTCAACAGAGGTCTATGGGCCTCCTTTTGCGCCGCAGCCTTCATGCTGTCAGCCGTGCCGAGCGACAGCGTGTAGGTGACCGACAGCGGCTTCGGCTCTTGTAACTTCAGAAGTTGCCAGACCGGCACACCCGCCCGCTTGGCTTCGAGATCATGGAAAGCGCAGTCGAGCGCATTGCGTGCAGCACCGGGTTTCAGCCGCGTCTGCAGTCCCGCCCGGTCCAGCCCCTGCGCCACCTCCGGCACCAGCGCCCGGAGCACCTCGACGACGCTCTCCACGGTTTCGCCATAGCGCGCATAGGGCACGCATTCGCCCTGCCCCACATGCACCCCATCCGTGAGACGCACAGTGACCACCTTCGCCTCGCTTTTCGAGCCGCGCGAGATGGTGAAGCTGCCGGCAATCGGAAAGCTCTCAGGCGTGACAATCATCTCAACCGGCATATCGAAACCTCCTTTGCGGCACGTGCCCGCGCGAATCGCTGCTCTTGCACGAACAAGCAATCCTTTCTATATCCGTCAACAACAGGACCAGTACCGGCAGCAGGCGGAAACGCCAGGAAACCTTGCCCAGATCCCTCCCACTCGGGGATCACGAAACGGTCACATGAAGCACAGAGACGAAGCCCTTGAACACGCTGGATTTTGACAAGAGACCGGAAGATACGCGCGTTGTCGTCGCCATGTCGGGCGGCGTGGATTCGTCTGTCGTCGCCGGCATTCTGAAGCGCGAGGGCTATGATGTCCTCGGCATCACCTTGCAGCTCTACGATCATGGCGCCGCCGTTCACCGGGCCGGCTCCTGCTGCGCCGGCCAGGACATCGACGATGCCCGCCGTGTCTGCGAAACGCTCGGCATTCCCCATTACGTGCTCGATTACGAACAGCGTTTTCGCGACACCGTGATCAACCCGTTCATGGAAAGCTATGTCGCCGGCGAAACGCCGATCCCCTGCGTTGCCTGCAACCAGACGGTCAAGTTCGCCGACCTTCTGGCGACAGCCAGGGAACTGGGCGCCGATGCGCTGGCAACCGGCCATTACATCCGCTCGAAGTCCGTACCGCTCGCCAATGACCCCGGCCACCGCGCCCTCTTCCGCCCGATCGATTCGGAACGCGACCAGAGCTACTTCCTCTTTGCCACCACGCAGGAGCAGATCGACTATCTGCGCTTTCCGCTCGGCGCCATGTCGAAGGCGGAAGTCCGCGTGCTTGCTGAAGACATGGGCCTCGTCGTGGCCCAGAAAGCCGATAGCCAGGACATCTGTTTCGTGCCGCAGGGCAAATATGCCGACGTGATCAACAAGCTGAAGCCGAATGCGGCTCTGGCTGGCGATATCGTGCACCTCGATGGCCGCGTTCTCGGCAACCACGAAGGCATCCTGCATTACACGATCGGCCAGCGGAAGGGATTGGGCGTCGCCACAGGCGAGCCCCTCTACGTCATCTATCTCGACGCCCGCTCGCGCCGCGTCATCGTCGGCCCGAAGGAAGCGCTGGAAACCCACCGCGTCTATCTGCGCGACATCAACTGGCTGGGCGACCGGACGCTCGCCGAAGATGCCGCCGACGGCATGCCCTGCTTCGCCAAGGTGCGTTCCACCCGCCCGCCAACGCCTGCCGTCCTGCATGCCGATGAGCGCGGCGTCTATGTCGATCTCGAGATCGGCGAAGCCGGCGTCGCACCTGGCCAGGCCTGCGTGCTCTATTCGGCGACCGGTGCCGACGCCCGCGTCTATGGCGGCGGCTTCATCGAGCGCTCCGAGCGCTCAAGCGAAGCCGAGGCCTCGCTGAAGGCCCTTCTCGCGAGCCCGGTGGCCGCCTGAAGACACACGCTTTTTGCCCTGCCTCCAGACTGCTGGGCAAACCTGCGAAAACCCGCGCGGATTTTGACAGAACCGCGCTTGACTTTGATCGGACCCTCGCCTTATAAGCCGCCCATCGCTTCGGACGGCGACGGCCTCAGGGCCCAGATGCTCCGATGTGTGGCGGGATAGCTCAGGTGGTTAGAGCGTGGGATTCATAACCCCAAGGTCGGCGGTTCAAGTCCGCCTCCCGCTACCAAAATTCATCGTGAAAGTAGCTAGTCCTCATTCATTGAATTGAGATCGTTACCACATCATGCCGCCGCGCCGATGGCGCCGGTTCTGCTCATAGAATCGCAGGTCCTCGAGCGCCTCAAGCAAATCGGTGCCACCGAGCGCTTGTTGCCTCACGAACTCCTGCCATTCACTTGATGCGGGGTTATTGCCAGCGTCTTGAAACGGCTTGAGGAAGGCAAAGACAACATTTGAGTCCATCTCCCTTATTGCCGGCTGAATGAGTTCTTGGCTGTAGTGAAAGCAATCCCATCTATAAGTCGTTTCATTTACAAGATTAAGTCCGTCGGCGTCGCCCTGCAGTGCCTGCCGTATTTCTTCGGTAAAGCCCGCGATATCGCGGTACCGAATTTTGTTCGTGTACCGTGAGCCGTGTAGATGCTCCAAAGCGATGCGAGCCCACGTCACAGACAATTTCTGAAATTGTTCAAGTGAAACCTCGGCCTCCCTAATTCGCTTCGTAAGATCAGCCTTCAGTCCGTCTGTTCCAATGCTGAAGCTAACGATATCGGCGAATCTGGCGGCTAGAACGCAGACCAGAGCCGCCACCAGTGACAAAATCTGTCCGTCACGACCGTTCACCAAAAGGTAGGCAAACAGGCCGAGAAACAGCACCGCGATCAAGCCAAACACCACTGCGTAGATATGAGAGAGATTCTCGGACAACCATTTCATTTGCGCATTGCCGCTCTCGCTAGTGGCCCCCTGATGCGGCTCCTGTGGAGCGCTTGCCTACACAGCATACATACTGTGATGGATGATCTCCAACCCTCTTCGGTTGCAGTGATGCTACACGATTGACACGCAAACGGAAGTGAGCGGTCAAATTCGTCGAACTACCCTCATCTAGCCGCCCATACCAATCCCCGCCTCACAATCTCCCGCATCTGCGGCACCTCGAACTCCGCCGCCTGGTGACCGAGCGAGGAGTAGAACACCCTGCCCTGCCCGTGGCGACGCTTCCACACCACCGGGATCACATGCCCGTCGATCCAGGCATCATGCTCGCCGGTAAAGGTGGTCGTCGCCAGCACCTCGTTGTTCGGGTCGACATGCATGTAATACTGCTCGGAGCGATAAGGGAAATCGCCAATGCCTGATACGAGCGGATCGTCGGGCTTCACGATATTGACCGTGTAATCATAGATATTGCCGGGATGGGCGACCCACTGGCCGCCGATCATGTATTGGTATTGCACGCAGTCGCGAAAACTGTCTCCGGCCTGGCCGTGGAAGCCGCCGAGGCCCACGCCGCCGCGGATCGCCAGTTCGAGGTTCTCGATCTCGGCCTTCTCGATCTTGGTCATCGTCAGCATCGGCACGATGAGGCTGTAGTCGCGAATGACGGGGTCGGCAAAGGCTTCCGTTCCCGGCTCGACGCGTACGGAGAAACCCTCAGCCTCCAGCATGGCGGAAACGAGGGTGGCGCATTCCTGCGGCTGGTGTCCATCCCAGCCGCCCCAGCAAATCAAAGCCTGACGCATGTGTGTATCCCTGTTCATGATGAGGATCAGCGGCCGAGGCTGCCGTCGACAAGCGATGCGGCAAGTGGCGCAGGCCGCTCGACGCGGGTCGTCATCGCAACCGTTTCGCCTCGGTCGGAGGCCGTCTGGAAGGCTTCCATGACTTCCAGCACATGCAGCGCCAGATCGCCATTGGCCCGGTGCGGACGATTGTTGGCGATGGCGAAGGCCATGTCGGCAACGCCGAGCGAGCGCCAGTTGCCCTCGGCATAGGGCAGCGTGACCGGCTTGCCTTGCGCCTCACCGACCAGCGGCAAAAGGAAGAGGTCACCGCCAAAGTGGTTGGGGTCGGGCACGATCAGCGTCGCATCCGTTCCATAGATTTCGAGCGGCGTGTGGCGATGTCCAGCAACGTCAAAGCTCATCGTGATCTGCACGACAGCACCGTTGACGAAGGACATCAGCCCGGTGACATGGGTCGGCACATCAACAGGGATCACCTCGCCCCGGCGCGGCTCGCTGCCGATGCGGCGCGTGTCGCGCACCTTCGTGGCAAAGCCCGCCACCTTTTCGACGGGACCGAGCAGGTTGACGAGGTCGGTGATGTAATAGGGGCCCATATCGAGCATCGGCCCGCCGCCTGCCTCGTAGTAGAAATCCGGATTGGGATGCCATCGCTCATGGCCCGGGCACATGAAGAAGGCCGTACCGCCGATCGGCTGGCCGATGGCCCCTGCATCGACCACAGCGCGGGCCGTCTGGTGCGCCCCACCGAGAAATGTATCCGGCGCGGAACCAACGCGAAGCCCGCGTGCATTTGCCCGGTCAAGCAGGCGTTTTCCCTCCCCAAATGTGACGCCCAGCGGCTTTTCCGAATAAACATGTTTGCCCGCGTCGAGCGCCTTCAACCCCACTTCGACATGCGCTTTTGGGACCGTCAGGTTGACGATGATGGCGACGTCGGGATCGGCATGAAGCGCGTCGATCGAGCAGGCCGGGACCCCGAACTCGGCCGCACGCGCCTGTGCCAGGTCTGGATTGAGATCGGCGATGCCGCAGATCTTCAGAATCGGAAAATGCGCGAGGCCTTTAAGATAAGTGCTTGAAATATTGCCGCATCCAATGATGCCAATGCCAATCCGCTGCATGAATGAAAAACCTCTCTCCCAGGCTTTGAGCCAGAATGACCGATGGGCAAAGGCGAAACCGCCCCTCCTCGCTGCTCATCGATCGCGGGCAGACTGGGTGCAAATCGGTGCGAGGTCAACGCCTCATTGTGGAGGAGTGAAAGTCGAGGGGTCACCCCATTCATGGCCCCATTCATAGGCCCCATTCATGGGGATGAAAGATCACCCCCGATCGGACAACCTTTCGTTAAATTTTAGTGAATAGGATGGCGGTCGAGAAGCGAGGTTTTGTTATGCGTACCGCTCTAGTTTCCACGCTCGGCGTCATGCTGATGCTGTCGGCCTGTGCCAAACCACCATCCCAGACCCGCAATGCCTGCGCGATCTTCGAGCAGCGTGACGGGTTCTTCGACAACTGGCGCAAAGCCGCCATTGCCGCCGAGCGCGAATATGGCGTGCCGGTACCGATCCTGATGGCGACGATCTATACGGAATCGAGTTTCCGCCACAACGCCAAGCCGCCGCGCAAGATGATCCTCGGCTTCATTCCCGGCAAGCGCCAGTCGTCGGCCTATGGCTACTCCCAGGCGCTCGATGGCACCTGGGATCGCTACCAGCGCGAGACCGGCCGCTGGAGCGCCCGCCGCACCGATTTTGCCGACGCCATCCGCTTCATCGGCTGGTATCACCGCGAGACGGCGGACAAGCTGAAGATCCCGCTGAACGACCCCTACAATCTCTATCTGGCCTATCATTCAGGCCTGACCGGATATCTGCGCGGCGCTTACAAGAACCGCCCGGAAGCACTGCGTGGCGCCAAGCGCTTCAACGAAATCACCTATACCTATGCCAAGCAATTGCAGCAGTGCCCGGGCTGATCGCCTCAGGCACTGCCTGCTCTCTTGAGAAAATGGATGAAGCCGGCCCTTGCGGGCCGGCTTCTTCAATTCATGCCTGATATGCTTGGCTAAACAGTCGCTTATTCAGCGTCGTTCAAACCCTGGATTGCAGAAATCTGCCACTGCGTGCCCGGACGGCGAACAAAGGTCCAGAGCTCGACGGACTCGCCCGGCGTCTGGTCGCTCCCCTTGATCAGCGCATTGGTCTGCCGATCGACGAGGTAGTCCACCGCCTCGTAGCGCATGGCAACGGTCGCATAATCCGCCTTGTCCTCGCGCCAGCTTTCCGAAACGTCACCCTGTACGAGATGCACATCACGCACCACGTTCTTGACGCCCTTGGTGGCATTCTCGCTCAATTCCTCGGCAAGATAGGACATGGCTTCCGGCGTGGTGATCCGCCGCAAACCGGCATAATCTTCCGCCGCATAGGCCGCCTGCATCTCTTTCAGCAACTGCTCGAAACGCTCGAGATCCGGCTGGCCGATGCCGAGTTCGTCGGTCTGGCCCGCACGAGCAGTGGACGCGGACGCAGCAGACCCGCCGCCGATCCTGGGGATCTGGAAGCTTGGGCGACCAGTGCCGCCCGCCTGATTGTCACGCGACAAGCCGCCGAAACCACCCAAGCCGCCCATGCCGGGCGCGTTGCCGGCCCCGGAAGCGGCCGGCTGTCGATTGGCAAACATGCGCATGGCAAAGCGGATCAGGAAGAAGATCAGCAAGCCCTGCAGCAACAGACCCAGGAAGCCGAAGCCGCCGCCAAAGCCGGTGCCCATCAGCATGCCGAAGAGGCCGCCGACGAGAAGGCCGCCCATCAGGCCGCCGGCCAGACCACCGAAAAGGCCGCCGGGACGGCTTGCCTGGTTCGCTGCCGTCGAGGTGGCGCCTGGCTGATTGGTGTTGGTGCGCGGCGTCATGGTCCGCTCGATTGGTGCGGCCGGTGTCGGTGCCGTCCGCGTCACGGCCGGCTGGTTGAAGGTGCGCGTACCGCGGCTGCCGAAACCGCCGCTGGCGCGCCGCGCTTCGGCGAAATCAACCGCCGTCAGCGTGACCATCATGCCGAGCGCGAGTGTCGCGAATATCTTGCCGTATTGCCGCATTGGGATCGTTGTCCTCCTCGAGACTTTGTCTGTGCCTTTGAAAGGCAGATGGTATCCATATGGAAACCGCCCGGCCTCTTTTGAAGGCAGGGCGGTCACTTTTCCATTGAATTTCCGGTGACCGGAGAATTTCCGGGTCAGGCGCCGAGCCAGAACTTGATGATCAGACCAACCACCGTGATCGTGGCAACACCGGCGACCCAGAGACCGAAGAACCACAGGAGCCGGTTGGCGAGCGGCTTCTGATCCATCAGTGATACCCCTCATCCGGGTTGAGCTTGCCGCGGAAAACCCAATAGGCATAGGCCGTGTAGCAGAGGATCATCGGCACCAGCACCACCGCGCCATAGAGCAGGAAGGACAGGCTCTCGTCAGGGGCTGCCGCCTCCCAGATCGTCAGCGATGTCGGCACGATATAGGGATAGAAGCTGATGCCGATGCCGAGATAACCGAGCACGAACAGGCCGAGTGCGGCGAGGAACGGCTGGATGTCGCGCCCGCTCTTAAGGCCGGAGACGATGATCCAGAGGCAACCGAGGACCAGAACCGGCACGATGACCGAGAAGACCATGGTCGGATAGCCGAACCAGCGCTCCAGATAGAGCGGCTCGAGGAAGGGCGTCCACAGGCTGAAGATCCCCATCGCGCCCACCGTGCCGAAGGCAAGCCAGTAGGCAAAGACCTTGGCCCGTTCCGCAAGCTCGCCACTGGTTTTCATCACCAGCCAGGTGGCACCAAGCAGGCCGTAACCGACGAGAAGGGCAGCGCCTGTCGCCAGCGAGAAAGGCGTCAGCCAGTCCCACCAGCCGCCGGAATAGGCACGGTCGGTGACTGGAATGCCCTGCACCAGGGCACCGAGCGCCACGCCTTGAAAGAAGGCCGCGATCATGGAGCCGCCGGCAAAGGCCCAGTTCCACAAATATTCAGCCCTTTGCGTCCGCCAGCGGTATTCGAACGCGACGCCCCGGAAGATCAGCCCGAGCAGCATGAGGATCAGGGGCGCATAAAGCGCCGGCAGGATGGTCGCATAGGCAAGCGGAAAGACGGCAAGCAACCCGCCGCCCCCCAGCACCAGCCAGGTCTCATTGCCGTCCCAGACCGGGGCGACCGAGTTCATCATCAGATCCTTGTCGTGCTTCTCCGGGAAGAACGGGAAGAGAATGCCGACGCCGAGATCGAAGCCGTCAAGGATGACATAGGCGAGCACCGCAAAGGCAATGATGCCGGCCCAGACGAAGGGAAGATCAATGACCATGCTGGCCTCCATGATGTCCGGTCTGCGCTGCCGGCGTGATGCCGGATGTGCGGATCGGGCCGTCGTCGAGATCCGGCATCGGATCGCGCGGCAAACGTGCCATCAGCCGCAGGATGTAGAAGGTCCCTGCCCCGAAGACGATGAAATAGACGATGATAAAGGCAATCAGCGAAGCCGCGACGGCCGGTGCCGCAATCGGCGAGATCGAGTCCGCCGTCAGCAGGTGGCCATAGACCGTGTAGGGCTGGCGGCCGACCTCCGTGGTGATCCAGCCGGCAAGCACCGCGACAAAACCTGAGGGGCCCATGATCAGCGCGACACGGTGCAGCCAGGGGTTCTCGTAGAGAGAGCCCTTCCAGCGACACCAGAGGCTGAACACACCAACCCCAAGCATGGCAAAGCCGATCGCCACCATGACGCGGAAGGACCAGAAGACGATGGCAACCGGTGGCTCCTTGTCGTCGGGAATGGTGTCGAGGCCGTCGAGCGGGGCATTGAGATCATGCTTCAGGATCAGGCTCGACAGCTTCGGGATCTGGATCGCATAGTCGATCCGCTTTTCCTCGGTGTTCGGAATGCCAAACAGGATGAGCGGGGCGCCTTCCGGATGACTATCGAAATGGCCTTCCATGGCCATGACCTTGACCGGCTGATACTCCAGAGTGTTGAGACCATGCGCATCGCCGGCTGCGATCTGGATCGGCGCAACAATCGCCGCCATCCACATGGCCATGGAGAACATGACGCCCGCACGACGGGGTGCCGTGCCGCGCAGCAGATGCCAGGCGCCGACCGCACCGACGACGAAGGCGGTGGTGAGATAGGCCGCGATCACCATATGCGTCAGACGATAGGGGAAGGACGGATTGAAGACGATCTTCCACCAGTCGACCGGCACGAACTGGCCGACCTCGTTCATCGCAAAACCATCCGGTGTCTGCATCCACGAATTGACCGAAAGGATCCAGGTGGCCGAGATCAATGTACCGATGGCGACCATGAGGGTCGAAAAGAAATGCAGCCCCGGCCCGACGCGGTGGCGGCCAAACAGCATGACGCCGAGGAAGCCGGCCTCCAGGAAGAAGGCGGTCAGCACTTCATACCCCATCAAGGGACCGATGACCGGGCCCGCCTTGTCGGAGAAGACCGACCAGTTGGTGCCGAATTGATAGGACATCACGATGCCGGAGACGACACCCATGCCGAAGGCCACGGCAAAGATCGTCTTCCAGAAATCGAAAAGCTCCAGATAGACCTTGTCCTTCTTCCACAGATAAAGGCCTTCGAGCACAGCCAGATAACTGGCAAGCCCGATGGAAAAGGCCGGAAAGATGATGTGGAAGGAGACGGTGAAGGCGAACTGAATGCGCGCCAGGAGTTGTGCATCGAAATTTTCGAACATGGTTCGAAGTCCCTTTCTTCCTCCCGAGATGACAACGATCAATTATAGCGTGCTGGCGCCAAGACAATGCGACAACCCGCCATGCGTCAACCCGCCATGCGGCAAGTCAACGCATATGGGTTTTCTGATATGGCGATAGGCCGGTTTGCTCTCAGGCAGCCAAACGCAAACGGCGCGGGTTTGATCCCGCGCCGTTTGGAATTTCCCTGTCCTGAGACAAGATCAGTCGACGTTGAACACCAGCGGCTTCGCCTGCTTGATGGCAGGGTTTGCGGTCAGCTGGTCGAGCACGGCCTGTTCGACCGGGCCGTCGACGTAAAGAAGCGCGATGGCGTCGCCACCTTCTTGGTCGCGACCGAGCTGGAAGTTGGCAATGTTGACCTTGGCATTGCCGAGCGTCGTGCCCATGAAGCCGATCATGCCGGGAACGTCGGTGTTGGAAATGTAGATCATGTTGGCGCCGACATCGGCGTCCATGTTGATGCCCTTGATCTGGATGAAGCGCGGCTTGCCATCCGAGAAGACCGTACCGGCGACCGAACGCGTTTGCTTGTCGGTGGTGACGGTGAGCTTGATGTAGCCATCATAGACACCCGTCTTGTCGCGCTTGACCTCGGCAACGATGACGCCCTTTTCCTTCACCATGACCGGTGCCGAAACCATGTTGACGTCCGACACCTGAGGGCGGATGAGGCCGGCCAGCAGCGCCGACGTCAGTGCCTTGGTGTTCATGGTCGAGGTCACGCCGTCATAAAGGATTTCGATTTCCTTGATCGGGTCTTCGGTCATCTGGCCGGCGAACGAACCCAGCACGTCGGCGAGACGGATGAAGGGCTTCAGGATCGGGGCCTCTTCAGCCGTGATCGACGGCATGTTGATCGCGTTCGAAACGGCACCCTTGATCAGATAGTCCGACATCTGCTCGGCCACCTGCAGCGCGACATTCTCCTGGGCTTCCGTGGTGGAGGCGCCCAGATGCGGCGTGCAGACAACATTGTCGAGGCCGAACAGCGGGCTTTCCGTTGCTGGCTCGACTTCGAAGACGTCGAAGCCGGCACCGGCGACATGGCCGGACTTGATGGCGTCGGCAAGGGCTGCCTCATCGACCAGACCGCCACGGGCGCAGTTGATGATGCGAACGCCCTTCTTGGTCTTGGCGATGTTGTCACGGCCAAGAATGCCGCGGGTCTTGTCGGTCATCGGCACGTGCAGCGTGATGAAATCAGCGCGGGCGAGCAGGTCGTCGAGTTCGACCTTCTCAACGCCCATTTCCTGAGCGCGCTCAACCGACAGGAAGGGGTCGTAAGCGATGACATGCATGCCAAGGCCGATCGCCTTCTTGCAGACGATGCCGCCGATATTGCCGGCACCGATGACGCCGAGCGTCTTGCCGGTGATTTCGACACCCATGAACTTCGACTTTTCCCACTTGCCGGCCTGGGTCGAGGCATCGGCCTGCGGCAGCTGGCGGGCAACGGCGAACATCAGGGCAATGGCGTGTTCAGCCGTCGTGATCGAATTGCCAAACGGCGTGTTCATCACGATGATACCGCGCTTGGAGGCAGCCGGGATATCGACATTGTCGACGCCGATACCGGCGCGACCGATGACCTTCAGGTTGGTCGCAGCGGCGATCAGCTTTTCCGTCGCCTTGGTGGCGGAACGGATGGCCAGACCATCGTAATTGCCGATGATTTCGGCGAGCTTTTCCTTGTCCTTGCCGAGCTTCGGCTGGAAATCCACTTCCACGCCACGGTCGCGGAAGATCTGGACGGCGGTTTCAGACAGTTCGTCGGATACGAGAACGCGAGGTGCCATGACGAGGCCTCCTTCAAAGAGTTCGTTTCAGAAATGATGAGGGAATTGCGGGCTCCGCCAAAAGGGCGGAGCCGGTATCGGCATGGATCAGGCGGCAGCCTTGGCCAGAGACGCCTTCTGCGTCTCATAGGCGAAGGAAAGCCACGGCATCAGCGCCGCCATGTCTGCGGTCTCGATGGTTGCACCGGCCCAGATGCGAAGGCCGGCCGGCGCATCGCGGTAAGCGCCGATGTCAAAGGCGACACCCTGCTTTTCGAGAATGCTGGCAATGCCCTTGGCAAAGGCTGCCTGGGCATCGGCATCGAGCGCGGTCACCTCGGGATCGACGATCTTGACGCAAACGGACGTGTTCGAACGTGTCGCATCATCGACAGCCAGATTGGCAATCCAGTCGTTCTTCTCGATGAAGTCGAAGATCACCTTGGCATTGGCATCGGCACGGGCGATCAAGGCTTCGAGGCCACCGATCGACTTTGCCCACTTCAGTGCATCGACATAGTCTTCGACGCACAGCATCGACGGGGTGTTGATCGTCTCACCAACAAAGATGCCTTCGATCAGCTTGCCGCCCGAAGTCATGCGGAAGATCTTCGGCAGCGGCCAGGCCGGAACATAGGTCGTCAGACGCTCGACAGCGCGGGGGCTGAGGATGATCACGCCATGACCGCCCTCGCCGCCCAGAACCTTCTGCCAGGAGAAGGTCGTGACATCGAGCTTGGAGAAGTCGAGGTCCTGTGCGAAGGCTGCCGAGGTGGCATCGCAGATGGTCAGGCCCTTGCGATCGGCAGGGATGAAGTCGGCGTTCGGAACGCGCACGCCAGACGTCGTGCCGTTCCAGGTGAAGACGACGTCGCGGTCGAAATCGACGGCGGCGAGATCAGGAAGAAGACCGTAATCGGCGTTGAACTTGCGGACATCGGCAAGCTTCAGCTGCTTCACCACATCGGTGACCCAGCCGGCGCCGAAGCTTTCCCAGGAGAGCATGTCCACGCCACGCTCGCCGAGCAGCGACCACATGGCCATTTCAACGGCGCCCGTGTCGGAGGCCGGAACAATGCCGATGCGGTAGTCAGCGGGAACGTTCAGAATTTCGCGGGTCAGGTCGATGGCCAGTTTCAGCTTTTCCTTGCCAACCTTGGCGCGGTGCGAACGACCGAGCGGGGCATCGGAGAGAGCGTCGAGCGACCAACCGGGGCGCTTCGAGCAAGGGCCAGACGAAAAATGCGTGTTTGCCGGACGCGCGGCGGGGGCGACGATATCAGCCATATAGATACCCTTCCAGGTAATTAGCCTCTCGTTGGGGAGAGGTGTCCCGCCGTCGGAACTACTCTTGTCGCCGATCCCAGTCAAGCGGGGTCGCGTCGCGATAAGAAAAATTTTTATCCCGTCCGCGCCAGACGCGACGCAGCATCCCAAGCGCGGCATCCGGCGTCATCAAGCCGTCATGTGGAAAGCGCATCTGCGATTTTCGACGCTGGTGCTGTTGAGGCCCGCGCACGGGTAGAAAGTTCATAGACCGATGTTTCCGTTGAGCAGCCCCATTCCCGGCCTCGTCTGGGCCTACCGCATCAAACCTGGCTCAAGAGGAGAGCGACTTTCGCCCGAATGCCGCATGGCGGACGTCATGACGGGCGGCGGCTTCGTCTGGATCCACCTCAACCTAGCAGATGGTCGCGTTGCCGGATTTCTGGAGCAATTCCCGGGCCTGACGCCACAGGCCATCGCCGCACTGACGACCCATGACACCCATGCAGCGCTTGCCGTGGACGAAAAGCTGATCTTCGGAACGCTGATCGACTTCCAACGCGAGTTCGACGCAGCGACCCGCGACATCGGCTGGCTGCATTTTGCGCTCTCGGACACCTTCATCATCACCACACGGCTGCAACCGATCCGATCGGTGGACAAGGTTCGTGCGGCGGTCGAAAAGAACACCAGCCGCTATGCAGCGCCACTGCAGATCTTTGAGGTGCTGGTCGCGGAGTTCCAACGCGGAATGATCGCCGTGGTGCTGGAGCTGACGGAAGAACTGAACCAGATTGAAGACCATGTCTATGGCAGCGAAATGCGCGATGAGCGCCGTCGATTGACCCCGATCCGGCGGCTGATCGTGCGGCTGCATCGCCATCTTCGAACCATGCTGCTGATCATGCGCCGGGCCGCAGCGACCGACGACGACGAAATGCCAGATGGCGTCGAAGACAGTCTCGTCCGCCTCGCGGGGCGCCTGGAGACGGTGGATCAGGACGTCTCCGCGCTCGCGGATCGCGCAAGGCTTCTGCATGAAGAACTCGATTCCAAGCAGAGCGCCGAGACGAACCGACATCTCTATATCCTGTCCCTAATGACCGCCCTGCTGCTGCCGCCGTCGCTGGTGACGGGCTTCTTTGGCATGAACACCACGGCCCTTCCCTTCTCGGATGGCGCACACGGCACGCTCTCTGCCTTCGGCTTCATCCTGATATCGATTTTCCTCTCCTGGCTCATTCTCAGGCGAACAGGCATTCTCTAGAGCATTTCCAGCCGAAGCGGGATCGCTTCCGCGTCGGACAATGCTGTAAAATCAGAACGATAGCGCCTGAAACGAAAAAGGGCTGCCCGGAGGCAGCCCTTTGTCTGGATCGTTGTCGAGAGATTATTTGTAGACGAGCTGCTGCGGCGGCTCATAGGCCACCGGCTCTTCGCAGCCGCCGAAGACGTAGCGAGCACCGGCATGCAGACCATGGCTGTAGAAGCCCTTGTCATAGCCAGGACCGCCGCTGTTCTGGAAGCCGAACATATCGCCGCCCAGCGTGTGGCGGAAACGATAACCGACATCGGCCTTGACGTTGCAGGTGACGTCGATCGAGGCACCAGCCATCAGCTGATAGGCAAAGCGCCAGCTGCCGCGGCCGCTATGCTCTTCGGTCGGGTCGCAATTCGTCGGATCCGCTGTTTCGCAGGAGGTGTTGTTCAGCTTGTCCCACTTCACGTAGGAGCCACCGACACCGGCACCGACATACGGCGTGAAATAGGCATAGGAGCCCAGATCCAGGTAGGCGTTGGCCATCAGGCTATAGGCCCTCATCGCCGCGACATCCGTTGATGTACAAGCGACGGCGACACCGCAGGAACCGGTCGTCGAGCCATTGAAGTCAGCCTTGGCCATGTAGTCGAAGGTCAGATCGGTGCGCAGATATCTGTTGACCTGGTAACCGACACCGCCGCCGACAGAGAAGCTGTCCTTGATGGATGCCGTGGTGAAGTCAACAAGGTTGCCATTCGAACCCTGGAAGTATTCCGCGCCGCGAAGCTTCTGGAAATTGTAGCCCAGATCGCCACGCAGATACCACCCGGACGCCTCGGACACTTCAACTTCCGGGGCGTCATAGACGGGCTGCGGTTGCGGCTCGGGCTGGTAAAGGTCTGCGGCATAGGATGCCGTGCCGGCCGAAAGGCAAGCCACAGCAATGGCGAGAAGTTTCATCTTCATGGCAGGATACTCCAAAAATCCCAGCGTGGTTGCATCAGGCGAGCACCCGCCCGACCTTCTGAATTGCCTGGATCATGAAGATGAAAAGTTAAGTCCCGCTTAACTACGCGTGTTAACTGTGACCATTGGCGATTTACTTACCATGACGCTTTTTCATTCGGGCATGCCGCCAGCGAAATGCACCCTCAGGCGGCCAACTGAACCCCTTGGCGCACATCCGCAAGCAACTCGACGGATCTCAGCCGCGCTGCGACATCGTGGATCGGCATCGAGACGATCAACTCATCCGGCTGCACCGCCTTCAGGAACGTATCCAGCTTGCCAGCCACCGTCTGGCGCGAGCCAACGAGCGCATAGCGCAAGGTGTGCTCCACATTGACACGCTCAATATCCGTCCAGACGCCGTCCATACTGTCCACCGGTCGCGGGAAGGCGCGCCGGATATTGCGCCTCAGATTGACGAATTGCTGCTGCGCCGAGGTGAAATAATGACGGGCCGTCTCGTCGTCTTCGGCAAGGGCTGCCATGACCCCAACCATCACATGCGGCTTTTCAAGCGTCGCGGACGGCTGGAAGCGCTCGCGGTAGATCTCAACGGCATCCAGCAATTGATCGGGCGCAAAATGCGAGGCGAAGGCATAAGGCAGCCCCAATGCGGCAGCGAGATGCGCGCTATAGAGACTGGACCCGAGAAGCCAGATCGGGACATGGCTGCGCATACCGGGAACAGCGAGCAGGGCCTGCCCCTCGTCCGGCTCGCCCAGCAACTTTTGCAATTCCAGAATATCATGCGGGAAGCTCTCCGCTCCGGCATCCAGATTGCGCCTCAACGCCTGCGCCGTGCGCATGTCGGTCCCCGGCGCGCGGCCAAGGCCGAGATCGACACGGCCGGGAAACAGCGCCTCCAGCGTGCCGAACTGCTCTGCGATGACCAGCGGAGAATGATTGGGCAGCATGATGCCGCCGGACCCGATCCGGATCGTCTTGGTGCCCGCACCGACATGCCCGATCACCACGGCAGTCGCCGCACTGGCAATGCCAGGCATGCCGTGATGCTCGGCCAGCCAGAAGCGATTGTATCCACGCGCCTCCGCCGTCTGCGCCAGCTTCAGCGAGGCATCGAGCGCTTCGGAAGCGCTGTGACCTTCGGAAATCGGCGAGAGGTCGAGAATGGAAAAGGGGATCATGGCATCGGTCCTGCGTGTCGTTTCCACTCATGTAGGCAGTGCGGACGCCGCACCCAAGAGGTGATGATATTAAATTATAATCACTTCGGATGTTTTTGGTTTGTTCACATTTGGCTGGCACAGATCGCAACGATTGCACTAGGATAGCCCATGACCTCCACGATTCGCATCATTGGTATCGATCCGGGCCTGCGCCGCTGCGGCTGGGGCGTGATCGAGACGCTCGGCAACTCGCTCCGTTTTGTCGGCTCGGGCACCGTGACCTCGGACGGTGACATGGATCTCGCATCGCGCCTCTGCCAGCTGCATGACGGGCTTTCCGAAGTCGTGCATACCTACAAGCCGGATGAGGCCGCTGTCGAACAGACCTTCGTCAACAAGGATGCAGTGGCGACGCTGAAGCTCGGCCAGGCCCGTGGCATCGCAATGCTGGTGCCAGCCCGCGCCGGATTGCCGGTGGCAGAATACGCCCCGAATGCGGTGAAGAAAGCCGTGATTGGCGTCGGCCATGGCGAAAAGCAACAGATCCACATGATGCTGAAAATCCTGATGCCCAAGGCCGAATTCAAGGGCAATGACGCCGCCGACGCGCTCGCCATCGCCATCTGCCACGCCCACAATCGCGGCGGTGACCGCATGCGCAAGGTGCTGGCCTCCGCCTGATTTGTTCTTGACTTGTTCTGCCGGTAGGAATTATTCTTACCTGCGAAGGAGCAAGGCCATGCGCGTATCATCCAAGGGTCAAGTGACCATTCCCCGCGACCTGCGCGAGCTCGTCGGCATCGAACCGAATTCGGAAGTGGTCTTCACCGTGGAAGACGGGCGTCTGATGCTATCCGCCAAGAACAGCCCGGAGGCTATTCAGGAACGCGTCCGCTTGGCAGGCCTACTGAAGACCCTCGAAGCGCTGGAAGGAACAGGCGCCGCAGACATCGACGCAGATACGCTGATGCACATGACCCGGGATCGTTGACATGGCCGTTCTGGTCGATACCAACGTGCTGGTGGATATAGCGGTGCGCGATCCCGCATGGCTGACCTGGTCCAGGAACCAGCTTTTGAAACTGGGGCGGGCCGAACCGCTTCTGATCAACCCCATCATCTATTCCGAATTTTCCGTGCGCTATACCAACCGCGAGGAAGTCGACGAACTGCTGCCCGAAAGTGAATTCCGCCGCGAGAACCTCCCCTGGGCCGCCGCCTTCGCCGCCGGTCGTGCATTCCGGATCTACAAACTGGCCGGTGGTGGGCGCGATCGTGTGCTGCCGGATTTTCTGATCGGTGCGCATGCAGCCATTCGGGGCCACAAGGTCCTGACCCGCGACCCGAAAGGCTACCGCACCTACTTCCCCGACCTCGACATCATCTCGCCTGAAACCCATCCCCTGTAACTCTTTCGACGCGGACCTCCCATGATCGGCAAACTCAAAGGCACCATTGACGAAATCGGCGACGACTATGTGCTCGTCGACGTCCATGGCGTCTGCTACGTCGCGCATTGTTCGGCCCGCACGCTTTCGCGCATTGGCTCGGCCGGTGAGGCCGTAGTGCTTTTCATCGAGACCTATGTGCGCGAGGATCAGTTGAAGCTCTTCGGCTTCATGAGCGCGCTGGAGCGCGAATGGTTCAACCTGTTGCAAAGCGTGCAGGGCGTCGGCGCGAAGGTGGCGCTTGCCGTCCTCTCCACCCTTCCCCCGTCGGACCTCGCCAATGCCATTGCCCTGCAGGACAAGGCTGCCATTTCCCGCGCCCCCGGCGTTGGCCCCAAGGTTGCGTTGCGGCTCGTCACTGAACTCAAGAACAAGGCGCCCGCCTTTGCCGGCGAGGCCTCCGGCACGATTGGCCTCAAGCAGGAGATCGGCGAAGGCGTCGCCTCCGCCCCCGTCGCCGATGCCGTCTCGGCACTCACCAATCTTGGCTATTCCCGCGATCAGGCCGCAAACGCCGTAGCGGCTGCATTGAAGAATGGCGGCGAAGGCGCCGACAGCGCGAAGCTGATCCGGTTGGGGCTGAAGGAGCTTTCACGGTGAGAATTGGTCTGCGGCAGCAATGTCGGTATAAGAAAACGAAGCAGTCCGGCTCGATCCGCATGGAAATCCTCGCATGATCACCAATAACCCCATCCTGACGCCAGAAAAGCGTGGCGAAGATCTCGATGCGGCACTGCGCCCGCAAACGCTCGACGATTTTACCGGCCAGGCAGAGGCACGCGCCAACCTGAAGATCTTCATCGAGGCGGCGAAGAACCGCGGCGAGGCGCTGGATCATGTGCTCTTTGTCGGCCCGCCCGGCCTTGGCAAGACCACGCTTGCCCAGATCATGGCCAAGGAACTCGGAGTCAATTTCCGCTCAACCTCCGGCCCCGTTATCGCCAAGGCTGGCGACCTTGCAGCCCTCCTCACCAATCTTGAAGAGCGCGACGTGCTCTTCATCGACGAAATCCACCGCTTGAGCCCCGCCGTCGAGGAAATCCTCTATCCGGCGATGGAAGATTTTCAGCTCGACCTGATCATTGGCGAAGGCCCGGCTGCGCGATCGGTCAAGATCGACCTGTCGAAGTTCACGCTCGTGGCTGCCACCACCCGTCTCGGCCTCCTGACCACGCCGCTGCGTGACCGTTTCGGCATTCCGGTTCGCCTGAATTTCTATACCGTCGAGGAACTGGAATCGATTGTCCGCCGCGGCGCCCGCCTGCTCAACCTGCCGATGACCGATGACGGCGCCCGCGAAGTTGCCCGCCGCGCCCGCGGCACGCCCCGCATCGCCGGCCGCCTTCTGCGGCGTGTGCGCGATTTCGCCGAAGTTGCGCGTGCCGAAGCCGTCACAAAGGTGATTGCAGACGAAGCACTGACACGCCTTAACGTCGACAATATGGGCCTCGACCAGCTCGACATGCGCTATCTCAAAATGATCGCCGTCAATTTCGGCGGCGGGCCTGTTGGTATCGAAACGATTGCCGCCGGTCTCTCCGAACCGCGTGATGCCATCGAAGACATCATCGAGCCCTACATGATCCAGCAGGGCTTTATCCAGCGCACGCCGCGTGGCCGCGTCTTGACCGCGACCGCATGGAAGCATCTCGGCATGAC
Source organism: Rhizobium sp. G187 (assembly GCF_051549525.1). Taxonomy (NCBI): domain Bacteria; kingdom Pseudomonadati; phylum Pseudomonadota; class Alphaproteobacteria; order Hyphomicrobiales; family Rhizobiaceae; genus Rhizobium; species Rhizobium sp. G187. The sequence goes on along the minus strand of NZ_JBPUGM010000003.1, from coordinate 507,687 downwards.
CCCGCCCAAGGATCTCGAAGCCGCCCAGTTTCGCCTGACGCTTGAGGATGATTGAGTGCTGGGACGACGCATGTTTCTCAAGCTCGCCATTGCCGGTTTATCCGCAGCGATGGCGACAGCGGCCTATCCCTTTGTCGAGGTTTTTGGCAAGCCAAAGGTAACACCCTACCGCCTGACGCCTGCACGCTGGCCAAAGGGCTTGCGACTGAAGATAGCGGTTCTGGCCGATTTCCATGCCTGCGATCCTTGGATGACGCCGGAGCGGATCGGGAGCATCTGCAGCCAGGCCAATGCGCTTGAAGCCGACATCGTGCTGCTGCTCGGCGACTATGCGCGTGGTATGAACATGATGACCGACGAGGTACACTCCGGGGACTGGGCACGGGCGCTTTCAAGCCTCAAGGCACCCCTTGGCGTGCATGCAGTTCTCGGCAACCACGATTACTGGGAGGATTTGCGCTTTCAAAAGGAAGGTACCGGCAAGACCATTGCGCAAAGCGCTCTGGAAAATGTCGGCATCAATGTCCTGGTCAACGGCGCCATTTTTCTCGAAAAGGATGGCCAGCGCTTCTGGCTTGCGGGGCTTGGCGATCAGCTCGCACTCAGACCGGGCTCCCGCTACAAGCGCCCTGAGGCCATCGGCATTCACGACCTCCCCGCCACCCTTGCTTCGATCAACGACGATGCCCCGGTCATCCTGATGGCCCATGAACCCGACATTTTCCCGGAGGTCGACGATCGCGTCAGCCTCACCCTGTCCGGCCACACCCATAACGGCCAGGTCAACATCTTCGGCTGGCGCCCGATTTCCGCGTCGAAGGGGTCGGCGCGTTACCCACGCGGCCACTTCCGCGAAGAGGGCCGTGACCTGATCGTATCGGGCGGCCTCGGATGTTCGGTCCTTCCGGTGCGCGTCGGCACATGGCCGGAGATCTTGGCTATCGAGCTTGGAGACACCGCATGACCTCCCGAACCCTGATCACCATCAAGGATGGCAAGCGCCGGTTCAATCACCGCATTGCGGGCCTGGCCTTTCGGGATGGCCATGTTCTGGTGCATCGCGCAACCCATGAGGCCTTCTGGACATTCCCTGGCGGTCGGGCCGAGATCGGCGAGACCTCGCAGGAGACGCTCCGCCGCGAGATGATGGAAGAACTGCAGGTCGAAGCGAAGATCGAGCGCCTGCTCTGGATCGTCGAGAACTTCTTCGATTACGAAGGCAAGGCCTGGCACGAACTCGGCCTCTACTACCTGATGGAAATTCCGGATCGTTTTCCTTTCCATCCCACTGACATCGTGCATCATATCCAGGATGGCAAAAACGCACTCGAGTTCAAATGGGTGCCGGCGACCGGTGAGGCTCTGAAGCGGCTCGATATTCCGCCATACTTCATTGCCGACGAAATCGAGACCCTGCCGCAATCGCCAAAACACATCATCTGGCACGATGGAGATCTTGACCTGAAATGACCGATCCGACCCGGAGTTTCAGAAAGCTGGCCTATAACAACCTGTTCGCCAATGACAGGCTGCATGACGCGGTCGCCAAGCTCTCCGGTGAAGACTTCGAAGCGCCGAGGACCGGCTTCTTCCCGTCGCTCTGCGCAACACTCAATCATATCCTGATCATCGACTGGTTCTATATTGACGCCCTTCTGGGCGGCGATCTGGGACCGAAAGCCTGGGCGAACGAGATCCCGTTCAACACGCAGGGCGAATTGCGGGCGGCACAGGTGAAGTCGGACCGGCACCTGCTCGACTTCTGTTTGGCCCTCGGAGCCGCAAATCTGAGAGAGCCTGTGCGCATTCACAGGACAGACCGTATCCAGATCGAACGCCTGGACGACGTCCTGTCGCATCTCTTCCAGCATCAGACTCATCATCGCGGCCAGGCCCATGCCATGCTGTCCGGCACATCGGTGGCCCCGCCTCAACTCGATGAATTCATCGTCGCAGATGATGCTGCCAATCGTTTGGACGTGATGCAGCGACTTGGTATCGACGAAACCACCCTCATGATGCTGGACAGGTAAGGGTCGGATCGGTTAGCCCCTCGCCCGCGCGCAAACCCTCGACAGGAGAAATCCATGACAATCCCGAGATTTCCCCTCTCCGGCGAGATCATCAACGGCGTGCACCATCTGGTGCAGCGGGTTTACTACGAAGACACCGACTTCTCCGGTGCGGTGTATCATGCGCGCTATCTGCATTTCATGGAACGCGCCCGCACCGATTATCTCCGCTGCGTCGGCGTCGAGCAATCAGCACTCTATGAGACATCGGACGAAGGCCTCGCCTTCATGGTTCATCGCATGGAGATCGATTTCAAGGCCCCTGCCCGCATGGATGACCTCATCACCGTCACGACACGAACCGAAAGGGCCGGCGGCGCGAAGATGATTCTCGCCCAGCAGATCGGGCGCGATGACCGCCTGCTGATTGCTGCGAAAGTGGTCATTGCCGTTGTCAACCGTCATGGCAAACCGAGACGTTTGCCGGAGGGGCTGGCAGAACAGTTCCGCACGGGGATTGAAACTCCCGTTTCGTAACACAGTTTTAACCATAATGGGGTCTTACTCGCGCACTGGAAGTTTGTGCGCTGCACGCCTTCCTTTGACCAAATTTTCATCTCAGAAGGCATTCTGGGGAGCTAAGGCGGAAAAAGGGTTTCGGCGGCGGCTGCCGCGTTCTTCCACCAGTAACAGCTCAGTCACCGCCCGGTTTCACCCACCGGGCGTTTGGATTTCGGGAAAGTGAAGGCGATGGAACAAGTTGGAATGGCAGCAGCCCATGACGTGAGCCTGTGGGGCCTGTTCATGCAGGCTGGCCTGATCGTGAAGTTTGTCATGCTCGGGCTGATTTCGGCCTCTATCTGGACCTGGGCGATCGTCATCGACAAGTATCTGAGCTATGCCCGTGCCCGCCGCCAGTTCGACCAGTTCGAGCAGATCTTCTGGTCCGGCCAGTCCCTCGAAGAACTGTACCGGACCCTTTCCGAGCGCAGCAATACCGGTCTCGCCTCCATGTTCGTCGCTGCCATGCGCGAATGGAAGAAGAGCTTCGAACGCGGCGCCCGCTCGCCGATCGGCCTTCAGATGCGTATCGACCGCGCCATGGATGTGACGCTGGCGCGTGAAACCGAAACACTGGAAGCACGTCTGTCCTCGCTCGCCACCATCGGCTCTGCCGCACCGTTCATCGGCCTTTTCGGTACCGTTGTCGGTATCATGACCTCCTTCCAGGCCATTGCCGGCTCGAACAGCGCCAGCCTCGCAGTTGTTGCACCGGGTATTGCCGAAGCGCTGCTCGCCACCGCCATCGGTCTGGTTGCCGCTATCCCGGCCGTCATCGCCTACAACAAGTTCTCCGGAGAAGCCGGCAAGCTGACCGCCCGCATGGAAGGCTTCGCCGACGAATTCTCTGCCATTCTTTCGCGCCAGATCGACGAGAAGCTGCAGCCGCGCCAGGCGGCGCAGTAACGGCTCGGCGACAGGAGACTTAACATGGGTATGTCAGTCGGATCAGGGGGCAAGGGCGGCGGACGCCGCGGACGCCGCGGCGGTCGAAAGGCCCTCGTCAGCGAAATCAACGTCACGCCTTTCGTCGACGTCGTCCTCGTTCTGCTCATCATCTTCATGGTTGCTGCCCCGATGATGACCGTCGGCGTGCCGATCGACCTGCCGCAGACGCAGGCAGGCGCTCTCAATACAGATACCCAGCCGATCACGGTTTCGGTTAATCCGGCCGGCGAGATCTATCTTCAGGAATCGGCCATCGCCATCGACGAAGTCGTGCCGAAACTGCAGGCCATCGCCACCACAGGCTATAGCGAACGCATCTTCGTCCGCGCCGACACCGCCGCGACCTATGGCATCGTCATGCAGGTCATGGCACGCATTTCCGCCGCCGGTTACACCAATATCGGCCTTGTCACTTCGCAGGAACAGAAGAACTGATCGGGCGACATGAAGGCGAGTCTCTTCACATCGACTTTTCTGCATGGAGTGGCGCTCGCAGCGACGCTGGTGACACTAGGCTCGCCGGAAAAGCTGGACATGGTGAACATGGAGACGCTTCCGGTCAGCATCGTTCCGATCGAGGAATTCACCCAGATCCAGAAGGGCGACAAGGAAGCCCCGATGGCGGAGAAATCGGCACCGGTTCCGACCGAAAAGCCGCCGATCGCAGAGCCGGCTGAGAACTTCGGCGACAACCAGGTTGATCTGAAATCACCGCCGACGCCAACACAGCGTCCCGTCGAGAAGGAAGTCGCGGCCGCGCCGAAATCCGTCGAAGCCCCTGTGCCGCCGAATGATGCCAAGCCGAACGAAGTGAAGGAAGTGGTGCCGGAAGAAACGGCGCCGCCGCCAACGCCTGAGGCCAAGCCCGCCGAAACACCACCGCCGGAGCCCAAGCCGGAAGAGCCCGTGCCTGTCGAACAGGCCGCTGCGGAAGAAATTCCCCTGCCCGAGAAGGCGCCGGTACCAGCCGCACGCCCCGAGCCGGAACTTGCCAAGCCGGCTGAAAAGAAGCCGGAAAAGAAAGAGACGGCAAAGTCTGACGCCAAGAAGGCTGACAAGAAGCAGGAAACCGCCTCTGCCAAGAAGCAGATGGAGAGCGATTTCAATGCCGACGAAGTCGCAGCCCTCCTGAACAAGACCGATGCCTCCGGCGGCGGCGCGAAACGCTCGACCGATCAGGCCGCACTCGGCGGCGAGACGGACACCGGCGGCTCGACGCTGAGCCAGAGTGAACTCGACGCCCTGCGCGGCGTGATCCAGGAAAACTGGCTGATCACACCCGGCATGGCAGATGCTGAGGATGTGCAGATTCGCGTGTCCTTCCGCCTCGATCAGAATGGCGAGTTGATCGGCGAACCGGAAGCGACAGCCACCGGCGGCTCGCCGACGGCACAACAGGTTCTCATGAGCGGCGCTGTGCGTGCCGTTCGCAAGTCTGCCCCGTTCTCCAATCTGCCACGGGACAAATACGATGCCTGGTCCGAAGTTGTGGTCAACTTCGATCCCAGCGAATTGATGTAAGAGCTGAAAAAAGGCTTGGATAGCATGAAAAAAAATCTACTCGGACTTCTGCTGGTCTGTGCCGGCCTTGCCGGTGCCTTCGTTGCACCAGCCTATGCCGCCGTCGAAATCAACATCAACCGCGGCAATGTCCAGCCGCTCCCGATCGCCGTATCGGACTTCGTCTCCAATGACGGCGTCGGTGCGCAGATCTCGCAGGTCATCGAGGCGAACCTGAAGCGTTCGGGCCTCTTTGCGCCGGTCAACCGTGCGGCATTCATCGAAAAGATCTCCAATCCCGACCAGCCGCCGCGCTTCGAGGACTGGAAGGTCCTCAAGACCGAAGCCCTCGTCGTCGGCCGCATCACCAAGGAAGCCGACGGCCGCCTTCGCGCCGAAGTCCGCCTCTGGGACGTTTTTGGCGGCCAGCAGATGCTCGGACAGCAGTTCTATACGGATCCGAAGAACTGGCGTCGCGTTGCCCACATCATCTCGGATGCGATCTATGAGCGCATCACCGGTGAAAAGGGCTATTTCGACACGCGCATCGTCTTCGTCTCCGAAAGCGGCCCGAAGACAGACCGCAAGCGTCAGCTTGCGATCATGGACCAGGACGGCGAAAACATGCGTCCGCTGACCAATTCCAAGGATCTGGTGCTGACGCCGCGCTTCTCGCCGAACCGTCAGGAAATCACCTACATGTCCTTCGAGGGCGACCAGCCGCGCGTCTATCTTCTGCAGCTGGAAACCGGTTCGCGTGAAGTGGTCGGCAATTTCCCCGGCATGACCTTTGCCCCACGCTTCTCGCCCGATGGCCAGCGCGTCATCATGAGTCTGCAGCAGGACGGCAATGCCAACATCTACACGATGGACCTGCGCTCGCGCACGACCACCCGCCTGACCTCGACCGCCGCCATCGACACCTCGCCCTCTTACTCGCCCGATGGAAGCCAGATCGCCTTTGAAAGCGACCGCGGCGGACGTCAGCAGCTTTACGTCATGAGTGCAGATGGATCCGGGCAGCGCCGCATCTCCTTCGGCGACGGGTCCTATTCGACCCCGGTCTGGTCTCCTCGCGGTGATTTGATCGCCTTCACAAAGCAGTCGGGCGGCAAGTTCTCGATCGGCGTGATGAAGACCGACGGATCGGGCGAGCGTATCCTCACCACCGGCTTCCACAACGAAGGCCCGACCTGGGCGCCAAACGGTCGCGTGTTGATGTTCTTCCGGCAGAATGCCGGCGCCGGCGGGCCGCAGCTCTACTCGATCGACCTGACCGGATACAACGAGCAGGCGATCAAGACCCCCTCCTTCGCGTCAGACCCGGCATGGTCCCCGCTCATGGAGTAGCAAGTTCTAAAAGAGGCGCATTTGCGCCTCTTTCTTGCCTTAAACGGGTCTCAATCGACCTGACTTTGCAGTGATTTCACGCTTTGTTAACCATGATTGTTTGGAGCCGCTTAACCGCGATTGGTTATCGTCCGGCAACCCTAACCAAGAATTCAAGGAGACTGGCGATGAGCCGTATCGACACCCCGGCCAAGAGCCGTCTGCAGAAGCTGGCCACCAATCCTGCGATGGTCGCTCTCATGATGACGCTCGCCCTGGCTGGCTGCGCCAACAAGAAGAACCTGCCCAACAGCGCCGGTGAACTCGGCCTCGGCGCCGGCGGCGCAGGTGCCGCGACCCCGGGTTCCGCACAGGACTTCACGGTCAATGTCGGTGACCGCATCTTCTTCGACACCGACTCGACTTCGATCCGCGCGGACGCTGCCCAGACGCTCGACCGTCAGGCCCAGTGGCTGGCTCGTTACCCCAACTACGCGATCACGATCGAAGGCCATGCCGACGAACGCGGCACCCGCGAATACAACCTCGCCCTCGGTGCTCGCCGTGCAGCAGCGACCCGCGATTATCTCGCTCAGCGCGGCGTGCCGGCACAGCGTCTGAAGACGATCTCCTACGGCAAGGAACGCCCGGTCGCCGTCTGCGACGACATCTCGTGCTGGTCGCAGAACCGTCGCGCGGTCACCGTTCTCGGTGGCGCCGGAATGTAAGGCTTAAAGCCTTCGACAAAATCAAAGGCGTCGCCGCGTGCGGCGCCTTTTTCTTTTCACCTTACTTTGGCCGAACTCGGTTGCTTTTTGCAGCCAATTGGAAAAACTCCTGTCTGCGCCGGTTCGGCGCCCTTGATCGAGAAAACAGGAAAAGGAATATGAAGAAACTTGTGATGGCCGCACTGCTCGCGTCGGCCGCTTTGGCGGGATCGGGCGGGGGAGCGTTCGCGTTCCAGCTGTTTCCGGGTCTCTCCGTCGGCGAGCAGAAGGCTGAGCCGAAATCTGCACCACGCGCAGAAGTCCAGATGGCACAGGTCTCCGACCCATCGATCCGCGTCCAGCAGCTCGAAGAGGAAATCCGCAGCCTCAACGGCCGCATCGAAGAGATGAGCTTCCAGCTGCTGCAGATGCAGGAACAGATCCGCAAGCAGCAGGAAGACAATGAATTCCGCTTCCAGGATCTGGAGAAGAAGAGCGGCTCGCTGACCCGACCGGTCAATCCGGGCAGCGATCAGGATTCGGTCGCTGAAATCATCACCGACACCCCCGACGCCGGCGCATCCGCCGGCGCCGCCACCCCATCAACAGGCGCGCCGGCCGAGCAGACGCTTGGCTCGATCGAGCTCGACGCCAACGGCATGCCGAAGACGGCAATCCTGAATGGCGATGCCGGCAGCAATTCCGCGGCTTTGCCCGGTGTTGATTCGGGGACCACGGTTGCTCCTTCAACCCGCAACACCCAGTCAGCCTCGCTCGGCGCAGAAGACGACGTCTACCAGGTCGCCTATGCCCACGTGCTCTCCGGTGATTACTCGCTGGCCGAAAGCGAATTCCGCGATTTCATCAATGCTTATCCAAGCAGCGCCAAGGTTGCAGACGCAAACTTCTGGCTCGGCGAAGCCCTGTATTCGCAAGGCAATTTCAGTGAAGCCGCAAAGACCTTCCTGAACGCCCACCAGACCTACAGTTCCTCGCCCAAGGCACCGGAAATGCTGCTCAAGCTCGGCATGTCGCTGGCCGCCCTCGACAACAATGAAACCGCCTGCGCCACGCTTCGCGAGGTCAGCAAGCGTTACCCCAAAGCCTCCCGTGCCGTTGTTTCCAAGGTCGCGAGCGAGCAGAAGCGGCTCGGCTGCTGATGTCTGCCGCGGCCGCAGAGACGGCCACGACCGGCAGACCATCTTCACCCGAGGCCGCCCTTTCGGCCTTCCTTTCGTCTCTGAAGACACCAGCCACGCTGCTGGTCGCCATTTCCGGTGGCAGTGACTCGACCGGGCTGCTGATCCTTCTCAAAAACCTCCTGCGCACGTCACATCGAGACCACCGCCTCGTCGCCGCCACTGTCGACCATCGTCTCCGCCAGGGCTCGACCGAAGAGGCCCGCTGGGTCGCGGATCTCTGCAAAAGCCTCGACATCCCCCACGACATCCTCGACTGGACCGGTGCCAAGCCGAAAACAGGCATTCCCGCCGCCGCCCGTGACGCACGCTATCGCCTGCTTTCGGAAGCCGCCGAGCGGATGGGAGCCGACGCAATCCTCACCGGCCATACCCTGGATGACCAAATCGAGACTGTGCGCATGCGCGCCGAACGCGCTGCAACATCAGGCCTCGGCCTTGCCGGAATGGCACCGGCCACCCTCTACGGCCGCCGACACTGGATTCTGAGACCACTTCTCGGAGTCCGCCGCGAAGCCATCCGTGTTGCGCTTCGCCAACAAGCTGCGGAATGGCTGGATGACCCCACGAATGAAGATCCCCGCTATGAGCGCGTGCGCGTCCGGCGCGATGCTCTCCCCTTCGATGAGACCATCATTGCCAGCGCAGCCGCAAGCCGCCGGGCACTGTGCAGGGCCACAGCTGACTGGCTGCAGGAGACAGTCGAGAGGCTCGGCGATTATGTCTTTCGTATAGGCCTCCCCTCGCCGCCCGCCGCCGGGATCGCTGACGACCCAGCCCGCCGCCATGCCCTGTCGACACTGGCAGCCATCGCCGGCGGACGTTCGCATCGTCCACAGGCCGACAGCATGGATCGGCTGATGACAGCGCTGGATGCGGGACAGGACTTTCGCCTCACACTGGCCGGTGCGCTCTTTGTCAGACGCCGAAACGACCTCTTTTGTCTGCGCGAGAGGCGCGGTCTTTTGCCGCTCCCCCTCCCCGCCGGCACTTCGGTCCTCTGGGACGGCCGGTATAAGCTCGACAATCTGGGCGCGGTCGATCTGCACATCGCAGCCGGCAACGCCCCGATCAATGACCCGAGCCTGCCCGGCACGGTTAAGGCCGCATTGGCCGGCACCCACCCGTTTTTCCATGATTTTCAAGGCAATCCGCTGGCCGAACCCGGTCAGGTCCGGTCCAATCTCCACATCGCGCTTCTCGACCACATGCTGCCGGATTTCGATCTGCCACTTGCTCGGGCGATCGATCGCCTGGTCGGCCGCGACGAGACGCCTTTCTGTCCAATTTAGGAGTTATTGACGGAAAACGTCGGGGGAAGGTCGGTTTGCCTTGGCAACCGGGCGGAGCGCTCCTATGTTATCTGGTAATTCTGCGGGTTCGGCCCGCCTACAGGTGTTCGGGGAGTTCAATGAACCCAAATTTTCGGAATTTCGCGCTCTGGGCAATCATAGCCCTCCTGCTGATCGCATTGTTCAGCATGTTCCAGACGTCGCCGTCTCAGACGAGCTCGCGCGAGATCCCCTATTCGCAGTTCCTCCGGGAAGTGGATTCGGGTCGCGTTCGTGACGCAACAATCACCGGAAACCGCGTCCTTGGAACCTATGTCGAGAATGGCACGGCCTTCCAGACCTATGCGCCCGTGATCGACGACAACCTGCTGAACAAGCTTGAACAGCGGAACGTGATGATTGTCGCCCGGCCGGAAACGGACGGTTCCTCCGGCTTCCTGAGCTATATCGGCACGCTTCTGCCGATGCTGCTGATCCTCGGCGTCTGGCTGTTCTTCATGCGCCAGATGCAGGGCGGCGGTCGTGGCGGCGCCATGGGCTTTGGCAAGTCCAAGGCCAAACTTTTGACCGAAGCGCATGGCCGAGTCACCTTTGACGATGTTGCCGGCGTGGACGAAGCCAAGCAGGACCTGGAAGAAATCGTCGAATTCCTGCGTGACCCGCAGAAGTTCCAGCGTCTTGGCGGCAAGATCCCGCGCGGCGTGCTGCTCGTCGGCCCTCCGGGCACGGGTAAGACGCTGCTCGCTCGCTCGGTTGCCGGCGAAGCCAATGTGCCCTTCTTCACCATCTCCGGTTCGGACTTCGTTGAAATGTTCGTCGGCGTCGGTGCAAGCCGCGTCCGTGACATGTTTGAGCAGGCCAAGAAGAACGCACCCTGCATCATCTTCATCGACGAAATCGACGCCGTCGGTCGCCATCGTGGCGCAGGCCTCGGCGGCGGCAATGACGAACGCGAGCAGACGCTCAACCAGTTGCTCGTCGAGATGGACGGCTTCGAAGCCAATGAAGGCATCATCCTGATCGCCGCGACCAACCGCCCCGACGTTCTCGATCCCGCCCTTCTGCGTCCGGGCCGTTTTGACCGCCAGGTCGTCGTTCCGAACCCCGACATCATCGGCCGCGAGCGCATCCTCAAGGTTCACGCCCGCAACGTGCCGCTGGCACCGAATGTCGATCTGAAGGTTCTCGCCCGCGGGACGCCCGGCTTCTCCGGTGCGGATCTGATGAACCTCGTGAACGAAGCTGCCCTGATGGCCGCACGCCGCAACAAGCGTGTCGTCACCATGGCCGAGTTCGAGGACGCCAAGGACAAGATCATGATGGGCGCGGAACGCCGCTCGTCTGCCATGACCGAAGCGGAAAAGAAGCTGACCGCCTATCACGAAGCCGGCCACGCCATCACCGCTCTGCAGGTGCCGGTTGCTGATCCCTTGCACAAGGCGACGATCATCCCGCGCGGCCGCGCACTTGGCATGGTCATGCAGTTGCCCGAGGGCGACCGCTATTCGATGAGCTACAAGTGGATGGTCTCGCGCCTCGTCATCATGATGGGTGGCCGCGTTGCGGAAGAGCTGACCTTCGGCAAGGAGAACATCACCTCTGGCGCCTCCTCCGACATTGAGCAGGCCACCAAGCTTGCCCGCGCCATGGTCACGCAGTGGGGCTTCTCCGACGTGCTCGGCCAGGTCGCTTACGGCGAAAACCAGCAGGAAGTCTTCCTCGGCCACTCCGTTTCGCAGTCGAAGAATGTTTCGGAATCAACCGCTCAGAAGATCGACACGGAAGTGCGTCGCCTGATCGACGAAGCCTATACCGAAGCCCGCCGTATTCTGACCGACCATCACGACGCCTTTGTTGCGATCGCCGAGGGTCTGCTGGAATACGAAACCCTGTCCGGCGAAGAGATCAAGGCGCTGATCCGCGGCGAAAAGCCGTCCCGCGACAGCGGCGACGACAGCACACCGAGCCGCGGCTCTGCCGTTCCCTCGACCGGCCGTAAGGACCTGCCGAAGGGTGGCGAGCCGGAAGCGGGCCTTGAGCCTCAGCCGCACTAAGGAACGCCGGTCGCAAAGACCAAACGATTGCAAAGCCCTCCCCTTTCGGGAGGGCTTTGTTGTTTGTGGCGTCAGTGCATGACAGCAGACCACGAAGCGTGATCGACAGCCGGTAACCAAACTTGATCTTTCAACGCGAGAGTGGCCTGCCGTTAACGCATTTTGCCCCCGCTCGTTCTAATATGCCGCACCAGGACAACGGGCGAAGGGCAATTCGTGCAGGCAGGGACGAACGCGGCAAGCATGGAGCGACTGAAGGCGATCTGCGAGCAGATCCTCCGCAAGCCCCTTTCTCCCGATGATAATTTCGTCGATGCGGGCCTCAACGCCAATCGCGCACTCAACATCATCAGGCTGTTCTACCTGCAGACAGGCATCGAACTCGACGTCAATGCGTTTCTCGAATACCCAAACCTCGCACGCCTCGGGCAAATGCTTGGCTGCGGCAAGACAGGTCCGGATGGCAAGCTAATCCTTCTCCGTGAAGGCAAGGACGAGAGCCCACCGCTCTTCGTCTACGCCGGGGGCGTCAGCGTCTTCCTCGAGCTTGACGACCTCACCCGCGCAATCGAACAGCCGGGCCCTATCTACGGGGTCTCGATCTCCTGGACGGACCGCCCTTTCGACAACCCGGCGACGGTGGCAGACGAGGTACAACACGCCCTTGATACGATCCGGCATCATCAGCCCGAAGGGCCGGTGCATCTTCTCGGTTATTCCTTTGGGGGAGTACTGGCGCTTGAAATTGCGCGCGCGCTGACCGCTGAAGGCAGGTCTGTCGCGTTTTGCGGATTGATCGATACGCCGCAAAACGATCACGTCTGGCCTCTGCATCGCTGGACGGGCTTCATCCTGGCGCGTCTCGCCGCAAAATTGCAGAGAGTTGCAAAGGGCGTTCTGGCAGGCATGCCAGCCCGGCGCGAAGCTCAGGCAATCCTGACGCCGGACGATCTGCAACGGATGAGCGCGCCCAAGCGCGGTCACCAACTGGCATTTCGCTTTCTCAACCCTAAACAGCCGGACTATCCGTATCGAGCACCGCAATGGCTCGGCGGCAACACACCGGGCTATACCGCCCGCGCCTGCGAACTCCTGCGGATGAAGGGTTTATACCGCCCCCGCAGATATGATGGCCCGGTGACCTTCTTCTTCTCAATGCAAGGTTCGCCCGTCGACTGCGACGCGCGCGCCCTCTGGCGCCCCTATCTGCCCCAGGCGGAATGGGTCGCGATCCGGGGCAATCACCTGAGCATGATCATCGGACGAAACGCCCGCACACTGGCCGCCGAAATCTCGAGCCGGCTCGCTTCCGCTCACGACATGTAATCAAGTTTGACGCTAATTTACGTGATCAGCGCCGCATTTCGTGGCATGGGAGCGAAAAGTGCGGGTGAAGAGCCACCAGCGAGGCAGCCGATTCGGGTCGCCAGCCCTCCCCGCGAGACAGGTTCGCCGCGAAACGGCATTGATACGGAGTTGACATGACACGTCGGTATTTTGGCACAGACGGCATTCGCGGATTGTCCAACCGCTTCCCGATGACGCCGGATCTTGCCATGCGCGTCGGCATCGCCGCCGGCACCCTTTTCCGCCGCGGGGGCCATCGTCATCGGGTGGTGATCGGCAAGGACACGCGCCTCTCCGGCTATATGCTCGAAAACGCCATGGTCGCGGGCTTTACAGCCGCTGGCCTCGATGCCTTCGTTCTGGGCCCGATCCCGACACCGGCTGTCGCCATGCTCACCCGGTCGCTTCGCTGCGACATCGGCGTGATGATCTCGGCGTCCCACAATCCCTTCGCCGACAACGGCATCAAGCTTTTCGGCCCTGACGGCTACAAGCTCTCCGACGAACTGGAGCTCCAGATCGAGGATATGCTCGAAAAGGATATCTACGGCCAGCTCGCAGCGCCCAACGACATCGGCCGGGCCAAGCGTATTGACGGCGTGCAGGACCGCTATGTCGAGTTCGCCAAGCGCACCCTGCCCCGCGACGTCACACTCAAGGGTCTGCGCGTCGCCATCGACTGCGCCAACGGCGCGGCCTACAAGGTGGCGCCGCTCGCCCTTTGGGAACTCGGCGCCGAGGTCATTACCATCGGCAACGAGCCGAACGGCACCAACATCAATCTCGAATGCGGCTCCACCCACCCGGACGCGCTGCAGAAGAAGGTGCATGAAGTACGCGCTGACATTGGCATCGCCCTCGACGGCGACGCCGACCGCGTCATCATCGTCGACGAAAATGGCAAGGTGATCGATGGCGACCAGTTGATGGCGCTGATTGCCGAGACCTGGGCGCAGGACCAGATGCTGCGCGGCGGCGGCATCGTCGCGACCGTCATGTCCAATCTCGGCCTCGAGCGCTTCCTCACCGGCAAGGGCCTGACGCTGGCCCGCACCAAGGTCGGCGACCGCTATGTCGTCGAGCACATGCGCCACAACGACTTCAACATTGGCGGCGAACAGTCCGGCCATATCGTGCTGTCCGACCACGGCACGACCGGCGACGGCCTCGTTGCTGCCCTGCAGATCCTCGCGGCTGTGAAGCGCACCGGAAAGACGGTCAGCGAATTGTGCAACCGGTTTGAACCCGTGCCGCAGCTTCTGCGCAATGTCCGCTTCTCCGGCGGCAAGCCGCTCGAAGACGCGACCGTCAAGCAGGCGATTGCCGATGCCGAGAGTGAGCTCGCCAATTCCGGCCGCCTCGTCATTCGCCCCTCCGGCACCGAGCCGCTGATCCGCGTCATGGCGGAAGGCGACGACCGCGAACAGGTCGAGCGCATCGTCAATGAACTCGTCGACGTGATCGGCAGCGTCCGCAGCGCCGCCGCCTGACAGATCCGAAATCCACCGCCGCATCCATGAGGCGAAATGCAAGAAGCCCGGCCGCTCAACGCAGCCGGGCTTCTTGTTTCAGGCAGGATTGATGAAATCAGGCGGAGAGTTTCGCCATGACTTCGTCAGAGACTTCGAAGTTCGAATAGACGTTCTGCACGTCGTCATCGTCTTCCAGCGTATCGATCAGCTTCATCAGCGACTGCGCCTTGTCTTCGTCGACCGGCACCGTGTTCTGCGGCTTCCAGATCGCCTTGACCGATTCCGCCCCGCCAAGCACCGCTTCCAGCGCCTTGGACACGTCGTTCATGTCCTCAAACGCGCAATAGATGGTGTGGCCGTCTTCATCCGAAACAACGTCCTCGGCGCCGGCTTCGATCGCGGCTTCCATGACGGAATCGGCACTGCCGACAGAGGCCTTGTAGGTGATCTCGCCGACGTGATCGAAGGAGAAGGATACTGATCCCGTTTCGCCAAGAGCGCCGCCAGCCTTGGAGAAGGTCGAGCGGACAACCGAAGCCGTACGATTGCGGTTGTCGGTCAGCGTCTCGACGATCACGGCAACGCCGCCCGGACCATAGCCCTCGTAACGGATCGCGTCATAGCTCTCGGCATCGGCGCCAGAGGCCTTCTTGATGGCGCGGTCGATATTGTCCTTCGGCATCGACTGCGCCTTGGCGTTCTGGACGGCGAGGCGCAGAGCAGCGTTCATGGATGGATCGGGCAAGCCAGACTTGGCCGCAACCGTGATTTCGCGCGCGAGCTTGGAGAACATCTTCGAACGGATGCCGTCCTGCTTGCCCTTGCGGTGCATGATGTTTTTGAACTGTGAATGGCCAGCCATGGCACCCCTGATCAGGTCTTATGTTGGAATTGGCGCCTTATACGGGCGAAAGCAGCCCTGTTCAAGACCAAGCTAACCTCGCGCGCCCCATGTGCAACCGAACGGCGCGTGATCGAGGGGCCGGAACAAGTCCCGGCAAAACTCGTTGCCTCTCCGACTGACGTGAAGGAGATAACACATGGCCAGCTTCAGCGACGCTCGCGAAAACCCTGCAGAACAGCTCTGGGACGAAATCGACCACATCCATGCCGGCATGCTCGGCTTGATGGGAACTGACATGCATATGCAGCCGATGGCCCCGAATGCCGATCGGAAGCGCAACATGATCTGGTTCTACACCAAGACCGATAGCCACCTTGTGCAATCCCTCAAGCCGGGGAGCCGCGCCCATTTCTGCGTCGTCGGCAAAAACCACGATTACCACGCCTGCCTGTCCGGCACGCTCACCGAGATCAAGGATCCGGCCAAGATCGACGAATACTGGAACTCCGTCGTTGCCGCATGGTATGAGGGCGGCAAGTCAGACCCGACACTCACCATGATCGCACTCTCGCTCGATGATGGTGAAATCTGGGCCTCGACCGGAAGCACGCTCAAGTTCGGATGGGAAATCGCCAAGGCCAATCTCGATCCAGAGAAGACCCCCGATGTGGGCGTCCATCGCCAACTGCGGTTCGCCTGAGACCTGTTGCCTCAGCTATGTCTGACAGAAGAGCGTCCCATAGTCTTCCACGACAGGGGCGCTCTTTAGTTTCCGGCCAGCACCAGGATCATCGGCTTCTTCGGCAAGGTCCGCATGGATACCGTGAAGCCGCTGTTCTGAGACACCTGCTTGTCGTAGCGGTCATCGAACATGCCAAGGAAGCTGTCGATGATCGCTCCGCGCCGATGCATAGGCAGCACAAGCGATGAGCGCAGCCGCTCGATCGTCCGGCTCATGCTCTCGGCCCCCATGGTGAGCCCGCCATCCACGGGCACCATCACGATATCAAGGCGGCCGATCTCACCGTAATGCGCGTCGGTCAATTCGTGATGCAAATGCCCGAGATGCCCGATGCAGAGCCCCGCCACTTCGAAGATGAAGATGGAATTGCCATTCGGCTCGAAGGCACCGCCCCAACTGCGGATGTCCGTCGCGACATTGCGAACATAGGCATCACCGACAACCAGCGCATGTTTAGCCGGTTCACCCGGCTGCGCCTCATTCCACCCCTGCAGCACATTCGTGATCGCGGGATCGGGGTTCATCGTGTAGTGGCTGGAATGCGCCTTGTTCATCGTCACGACATCAGGCGTGCGAGACGTTCGAAGCCATCCGTTGAAATCTGTGGCGATGGAGATGCCGCCCGGTGTATCGATCTGGAAGGTTGAATGACCGACGAAGGTGATGACCACGTCTTCCTGCAATTGCACGGGCGTGGCGAAAACGGGGCTGCCTGAGGGCGGCGGCGTGAAATTGGCATACTGGACCGACGGTAGGCGTTCCGCGATCAATTGACACTGGCTGACCTGAGGCCGCGCCTCCTGCGCCCCGACGCCACCCGCCGCCATCAGCAAACTCAAGCCACTCAGCACCAGTCTCAGCATCATGCCGCTCCCGAACCGTCTGTGTCGATGGCATGGAGCATGAGCCAGCCGGACGAAGGCGTAAACCGCCCGCAGCACGCGCGGTCGTCACTTTGGCGTTATTGAGAAACGGTCTTCTGCCGGATGTGCGGGCCAATCAGGCCCAGAAATCCGGAATGGTTTCAGCCAGCCGCGGCCCAATGCGAAGCGGCGCAATCTTTTCGGCAAGACCGGTGCTGTCGGAGATTTCGACACCCACGCCGCAAATGGTTGCAGGCCCGCTTGCCGCTTCGAAACGTCCCTTCGGCATCTTGGAGATGAACCGGTTGAGTGGTTCTTCCTTTTCCATGCCGAGCGAGGAGTCGTAATCGCCGCACATGCCGGCATCCGACATATAGGCCGTGCCGCCGTTCAGGATCTGGTGGTCGGCCGTCGGCACATGCGTATGCGTGCCAACAACGAAGCTGGCACGGCCATCGACGAAATGGCCAAAACACTGCTTCTCACTGGTCGCTTCCGCGTGGAAGTCGAAGACGATCACGTCGGCCTGCTCCTTCAGCGGGGCGGCCGCAAGAATGCTCTCCGCCGACTTGAAGGGATCGTCGAGTTCGGGATGCATGAACACCCGGCCCATGATGTTGGCAACGAGCACGCGCGCGCCATTGCGCGCATAAAAAAGGCCGGACCCCTTGCCGGGCGTGCCGGCCGGATAGTTCGCCGGCCGCAGGAACTGGTCGTGGCGCGTACAGAAGCTGACCGCTTCCTTCTGGTCCCAGACGTGATTGCCGGTCGTCACCACATCGGCGCCGGCATTGATCGTTTCGAGATAGATGTCCTCGGTAATGCCGAACCCGCCGGCGGCATTTTCCCCGTTGACGATGACGAAATCCAGCTTGAGGTCGGAGATCAAGCCTGGCAGTCGCTCCCAGACAGCCGTCCGTCCGGTCTTGCCCACCATGTCACCGAGAAAAAGCAGTCGCATCGTTCGTCCAATCACACCTTGAATGTTCTGAGGCCGCTTTCCGTCAGCACGGCCTCAAGCCGGACGTCATGCGCTTCCGCCGGCACTTCTGCCACCTCCTGACAGTCGAATGCAATGCCGATCAGCCGCGGATGCCGGCCTTTTTCCCTCAAACGGGCGATTGCACGGTCATAATGTCCCGCGCCATAGCCGATCCGATGCCCCGAGGCATCGAATGCCGAAAGCGGAACGAAGAGCAGATCCGGGTCAAGGACAGCTGCCTCGGCACCCGGGCCCCGGGTTCCGAACCCGGTATCGACCAGTTCCGCACCGGCCACAAGTTCGCGGAAGACAATCGTTTCCTTATCAATCACCACAGGAAGGCAGAGGCGCGCACCCCGCGCCTGCAGACGCGCCATCAGGGGGCGAATGTCGGCTTCAGAGCGGATCGGGAAAAAACCTGAGACGACAAGACCCGGTTCAAGCCGGATCGCATCACCGGCGCGTTCTGCCATGCCAAGGCTCAACTCGAGCCGTGATGTCGCGTCAATTGCGTCACGCAGGGCCAACCGTTCCTTGCGGATGGCAGCCTTCAAAACACGTTTTTCGTTCATTCCTCTCTCCGCAAACCCCATAACCCCCATATCTAGGGAGGCCAAAACACCAAAATATCAGAAAATGCCGTTTATCAAGTTTGGCCGGCAGCCTCTTGAAAACCAACGATTAACAGCACCCCTCTAAACTAAGGGAGAATTCATCCTCATGAGGACCACGTCATATGACACTATTCTCCCGTTTCGGCATCACCAAGACGATCGCCGTCACGACCGTGATGATCCTGGTCGCATCGCTCGGCGCCGTCTCCTGGGTCATCTCCGGTCATATTCAGCAGCGCATCAAGGAAGATGCAATCGCCAACCAGGACACCAGCCTGCGTGTGGCAGCCACCATCATCAGCCGTGACCTGCCCGGCGCCCAGATCACCTGGGGCAGCGACGGCAATGTCACGCGCATCGTGATGGACAGCATTCCCGCCGAGTTCACCGATCACACGATGATCGACACCATCGGCCGCATGACGGGTCAGACGGCGACGATCTTTGCCTGGGACGCTGCCAGCAAGGACTTCTGGCGCCGGACCACGAACATCATCAAGCCGGACGGCAAGCGCGCTGTCGGCACGGCGCTTGGCCAGACCGGCGCGGTCTATCCGTTTGCCACCAAGGGCGAGACCTATCGCGGCGAAGCCGTGATCCTCGATGTTCCCTACTACACCATCTATCAGCCGATCTTCTCGCCGAAGGGCGACGTCCTCGGCATTCTTTACGCCGGTGTCCGTTCTGCTGACATCAACAGCATTGCGACCCAGATGACGAATGCCATCGCCATCACGGCGCTGATTGTTCTGATTTTCGCTGCTGTCCTTATCTCGCTCTTTGTCCGCCAGATCGTCGGCGCTCTCCCGCGTCTGACGGCGGTTGCCAATCGCCTGGCCGGTGGCCAACTCGATACGGTTGTCCCGGACACGAACCTGAAGAACGAAATTGGTGATCTCGCCCGCTCGATCGACGTGTTCCGCGAAAGTGCGATCCAGAAGATCGAAATCGAGCGTCGCGCCGCTGAAGCGACAGCCCATGGCGAACAGGAGCGCATCGAGCGCGAGCGCGCCAAGGCCGAAGACGCACGCCTGCTGCAGGAAGCCGTTGAAGCGCTGGCCAGCGGCCTGCACAAACTGAGCGATGGCGACCTCACGGTTCGCATCAACCAGACCTTTACCGGCAATCTCGACAAGCTGCGTCTCGACTTCAACAACTCGGTCGAAAAACTGTCCACCACCCTCTCCGATATCCGCACGGAGACCATGGGCATCGAGGCGAGTTCTTCGGAAATGCGCTCGGCCAATGACGACCTGTCCAAGCGCACCGAGCAGCAGGCCGCCTCGCTGGAAGAGACCTCAGCAGCACTCGAAGAGATCACCTCGACCGTCCGTGGCTCGTCCACCAAGGCTGATCAGGCCGCACAGATCGCCGCGCTGGCCCGCAAGAGCACCGAAAGCTCGAGCAAGGTCGTGTCCGACGCGATCGAAGCCATGAGCCGGATCGAGCAGGCTTCGAGCGAAATCTCGAAGATCATCAACGTCATCGATGAAATCGCCTTCCAGACCAACCTGCTGGCGCTGAATGCCGGCGTTGAGGCCGCACGCGCCGGTGAAGCCGGCAAGGGCTTTGCGGTCGTTGCCCAGGAAGTTCGCGAACTGGCACAACGTTCGGCGAATGCCGCAAAGGACATCAAGACGCTGATCACCAAGTCCGGTGAGGCCGTTGCCGGCGGCGTTTCGCTCGTCCAACAGACGGGCTCGGCACTCAGCGAGATCTCCGGTCAGGTTGCCTCGATCAACGAGCACATCTCGGCCATCGCATCTGCCGCCCGCGAGCAGTCGACGGCGCTGCACGAGATCAATGGCTCGGTGAACCACATGGACCAGTTCACCCAGAAGAACGCCGCCATGGTGGAAGAAGCGACGGCAGTCACGCATCGTCTCGCCGAAAGCGCCCGCAACCTTTCCGGCCTCGTCACCCAGTTCCGCATGCAGGACGCCGGTTTCCGCCAGATGCCGGCAGCGCAGGCTCCGGCCCGTGCCCCTACTCCGGTCAGCCAGCCGGTTCGCCCCACGTCCGCGCCACGCGCTGCAGAAAGTGCCGCCCGCCCGGTCAACTCCCCTGCCCGCAAGATGGTCGGCACACTTGCCAAGGCCTTTGGCGGCGGCGGAGCGGCGGCAGCGACCAGCAGCCCGGACAGCTGGGAAGAATTCTGAGCCTTTCTGGCCCTGAAAAACGAAAAGCCGTCGCGAGCAATCGCGGCGGCTTTTTCGTTGAATTCGGATGAAGAGGTAAAAGTGCGATCCACGGCAACCGATGGAGATTTACGATCCTGGGTGCCTACAAACGTAGGTGGGCGCCATATGTCCAAGCCCACGGGCCTGGTCAGGGACAGCTCCCTTTGGATCGAGTATGGCCCCAGGGATTGTGGTTCCTGTCGAGAGGCGCAGACCGCTTCAGAGATATAGGCGCTTCGCCTGCGTCGCGCCAGACCCGCGTGACAATTCCTTGATCAGTTTTCTTGAGCGGTCGCGACAGGACGCTGGGTGAGCTTGCGGGTGATGCCGTTCAATCTGTCCGCAAGTTCGGCGACCGCACGCGCCACCTGCTGGTCACGCTGCACAGCACCGGTCAACACGGTATCTCGACCGTCGCGGAAAGCGGCAAGCTCGGCCTCAGCCGCTGCCAACCGCCGATTGACCTCGGACAATTCGTCCATGACCATTATGCCGGACATCACCGTCAGCCTGAGGTCACCGATCTCCCCGAACTGCCCCTTCAGATGGCTGACATAACGATCGAACTGTCCGGCCAGTGTCGTGAGGTGCTCTTCCTGCCCCTCTTCACAGGCCATGCGATAGGCCTTGCCGTCTATCGTGACTGTTACCTGGGCCATCGGCAATCCAACTCTTCAATCAAAAGCGGCACCGTGGCACCGCCCCTCCAACACTGACTGCCGCACATATGGCAGTCGCGGATCACCGGTCCAACACGGCCCGGATCGTTTCCATGGCCGTCACGAGACGGCGCGAAACCTCGCGATTGACTTCTTCCAGCCGGTTCGCCCGGAACTGGGACTCATCCAGCTCATGCGCCAGCTGCGAGCGATCCGCATGCACCCGGCGCACTTCACCCTCGACTTCGCGGCCCTCGCGCTCGGCTTCGAAACGCATGTCCACGGCATTCTCTAGCCCGGCCACCGCCTGACGAAGCGCGTTCAGCGCGGCATCGACCGGATTGTCCGTCGGCATTGTCTCGCCCCAGTCCCGTTATTCTTGTTGCGCCAGACGAATCGTTGTCGCCCCAGGCGTCGATCTTGCCGGGACAGTAAGCCCCGTGATTGCCGTGCGTCAATAAACCGCCCGTCTGCGATACCAGCCAATTCTGTGGAATATTTGGGTGGATCATCTGATCGGTGAAAGAAATCTCGCCATGCACAGAGAAGAGGCAGTTCATGCTTTTTGCGCCTCACAAATGCCCACACGCTGGGGCTTTTGTTGACTTGCGCGATGCACCTGATAAGGATCAGCCCCGTTCAGACGGCCTGCCATGACAGGCCGTGTCTCGCAGCCCCGGAACAAGCGGAAAAGCCATGATTTCTCCCGAAAAACATCAGCGGATGGCAAATGCGATCCGTTTCCTTGCCATGGATGCAGTGGAAAAGGCCAATTCTGGTCACCCCGGCATGCCGATGGGCTGCGCCGATGTCGCGACTGTCCTCTTCACCCGCTATCTGAGCTTCGACCCGAAGAACCCGCTCTGGCCTGACCGCGATCGTTTCGTGCTGTCGGCCGGCCATGGTTCGATGCTGATCTATTCGCTCCTCTATCTTACGGGATATGAGGACATGACGATCGACGACATCAAGGCCTTCCGCCAGCTGGGCGCCAAGACCGCCGGCCACCCGGAATATGGTCACGCCTCCGGCATCGAGACGACCACCGGTCCGCTCGGCCAGGGCATTGCGACAGCCGTCGGCATGGCCCTCGCAGAAAAGAAGCTCGCCAATGAATTCGGCTCCGAGCTGCAGAACCATTACACCTATGTGCTTGCCGGTGACGGTTGCCTCATGGAAGGCATCAGCCAGGAAGCGATCACGCTTGCCGGCCACCTTAAGCTCAACAAGCTGATCGTCTTCTGGGATGACAACGGCATTTCGATCGACGGTGCCGTCTCGCTCGCCGACTCGACCGACCAGCATGCCCGCTTCCGTTCGGCCGGCTGGAACACCATTGCCATCGATGGTCACGATCCGGAGGCCATTGCCGCTGCCATCGAAACCGCCAAGGCCTCCGACAAGCCGACGATGATCGCGGCCAAGACCGTGATCGGCTTCGGTTCGCCGAACAAGGCCGGCACCCACAAGGTTCACGGCTCGCCGCTCGGCGCCGATGAAATCGCTGCGACCCGCAAGGCGCTCGGCTGGGCCGACGAAGCTTTCTCGATCCCGGCCGACGTGCTCGATGCCTGGCGCCTGTCCGGTCTGCGCTCCACCAAGATCCGGAAGGACTGGGAAGCGCGCCTCGCTGCCGCCGATGCCGACAAGCGCACGGAATTCAACCGCCGCTTCGCCGGTGATCTGCCTGGCACCCTGTCCGGTGCGATCGACGCCTACAAGAAGAAGCTCGCCGACACCAAGCCGAACATCGCCACCCGCAAGGCCTCCGAGGATGCGCTGGAAGTGATCAACGGCGTTGTTGCCGAAACGCTCGGCGGTTCTGCCGACCTGACCGGCTCGAACAACACCAAGACGAGCCAGACCAAGTCGATCACCCCGACCGACTTCTCCGGCCGCTACCTCCATTACGGGATCCGCGAGCACGGCATGGCAGCCGCCATGAACGGCATCGCCCTGCATGGCGGTCTGATCCCGTATTCCGGCGGCTTCCTGATCTTCTCGGACTATTGCCGTCCGTCGATCCGTCTGGCGGCCCTCATGGGCATCCGCGTCATCCACGTCCTGACCCATGATTCCATCGGTCTTGGCGAAGACGGCCCGACCCACCAGCCGGTCGAGCACATGGCAGCGCTACGTGCCATCCCGAACCTGATGATGTTCCGACCGGCAGACGCCACGGAAACCGTCGAGTGCTGGCAGGTTGCGCTCGAACATAAGGATCGCCCATCCGGCATCGCCCTGACCCGCCAGAACCTGATCCCGGCCCGCACGGAATACGAAGAAAGCAACCTCTGCGCCAAGGGCGCCTATGAGCTGATCTCGGCCAGCGACGCCAAGGTCTCGATCTTCGCCTCAGGCTCCGAAGTGGAAATCGCGATCAAGGCCCAGCAGCAGCTGGAAGCCAAGGGTATTTCCGCCCGCGTGGTTTCCGTGCCCTGCTTTGAGCTCTTCTTCGAGCAGGATGCAGCCTATCAAGAAGCGATCATCGGCAAAGCACCGGTCAAGATCGCCGTTGAAGCCGGCATCCGCATGGGCTGGGATGCGATCATCGGTTCCACCGGCACATTCATCGGTATGAAGTCCTTCGGTGCTTCTGGCCCGGCCAAGGAGCTCTACAAGCATTTCGGCATCACCTCGGACGCTGTCGTTGCGGCAGCCGAAGCGAAGCTCGCCTGACACCATCCCGCCAGGGCGTCCCCCGGGACGCCCTGACCTGCCTCTTTAGCCATCTATTCAATTCGGGAGTGTATTCATGACTGTGAAAGTTGCCATCAACGGCTTTGGCCGTATCGGACGTAACGTTCTGCGCGCCATCGTCGAATCCGGCCGCACCGACATCGAAGTCGTCGCGATCAACGATCTCGGCCCGGTCGAGACCAATGCGCACCTGCTGCGCTACGACTCGATCCACGGCAAGTTCCCGGCATCGGTTGAAGTCTCCGGTGACACCATCATCGTTGGCGGCGGCAAGCCGATCAAGGTCACCGCGATCAAGGATCCGGCAACGCTTCCGCATGGCGAACTCGGAGTCGACATCGCCATGGAATGCACCGGCATCTTCACCGCTCGCGACAAGGCTGCCGCTCACCTGACGGCCGGCGCCAAGCGCGTCATCGTCTCGGCCCCGGCCGACGGCGCCGACCTCACCGTCGTCTTCGGTGTCAACCACGACAAGCTGACCAAGGATCACCTGGTCATCTCCAACGCCTCCTGCACGACGAACTGCCTGGCTCCGGTCGTCAAGACGCTCGACGATGCCGTTGGCATTGACCACGGCTTCATGACCACGATCCACTCCTACACGGGTGATCAGCCGACGCTCGACACCATGCACAAGGATCTCTACCGCGCCCGCGCGGCAGCGCTCTCCATGATCCCGACATCGACCGGTGCCGCCAAGGCCGTCGGCCTCGTCCTGCCGCACCTGAAGGGCAAGCTGGACGGCACCTCGATCCGCGTTCCGACCCCGAACGTCTCGGTTGTCGACTTCAAGTTCGTCGCCAAGAAGAACACCACCGCACAGGAAATCAACGACGCCATCATCGCTGCCTCGAACGGCGCTCTGAAGGGCATCCTCGGCTACACCGACGAGCCGCTGGTCTCCCGTGATTTCAACCACGACAGCCACTCGTCGATCTTCGCCCTCGACCAGACCAAGGTGCTCGAAGGCAATTTCGTCCGCATCCTGACCTGGTATGACAACGAGTGGGGCTTCTCCAACCGCATGTCGGACACGGCAGTAGCGCTGGCCAAGCTCATCTGATCGGTTCGATCGACAAGACCTGCGAAAAGCCGCCCTTCCGGGCGGCTTTTCTGTTTCTGCGTCGCGCTTGTCGCGGAACAAACGGGACCCGGCGTCGCCCCTATTATTTTTCAAACGCCGATTAAAAATTTTAGTTTCGCCCAAGTATCATCACGATCGTCTCTGATAGTCTCCAAGCCATTCGGCAGGGGTAAATGACACCGCCATCTTGTAGCGCCTCCAGTGAGGCATGTGGGTATTCCGGCTCGGCGGCCGGAGTGAGTGGTGAGGCATGGGTGCCATTCTTCGGCATCAGGGTATGAGGGCAAGGGATTGGATGCGTTTTATGCAGTCACACTAGTGGCCACAGCACTCGTGCTTCTGGCCGCCTTTTCGAGCCTCATTGCTTTTCGCTTCGGTGCACCTCTTCTTCTTCTCTTTCTGAGCATCGGCCTGGGTGCCGGCGTCGATGGTCTTGGCATCCGTTTCGACAATTTCGGCCTTGCCTATGTCATCGGTTCCCTGGCGCTCGCGGTAGTTCTTTTCGATTCGGGCTATGGCACGTCACTGCAGTCCTTCCGGCTCTCGGCGGCCCCTGCCCTCACCATGGCAACCCTCGGCGTTCTACTGACGACCGGTCTTGTCGGGGTCGCAGCTGCGCTGCTGTTCGGCTTCACATATCCGGAAGGCTTTCTGCTGGGCGCGATCCTGGCCTCGACCGATGCAGCCGCCGTCTTCTTCCTCTTGCGCATCGGCGGCATCAATATCCGCGACCGGGTGCGCTCGGCCCTTGAGGTCGAATCGGGCACCAACGACCCGATGGCGATCTTCCTCGCCATTGCGCTGGTCGACCTGATTGCCAGCGGCAACGGCACGGAAGGCCTGTCACTCAACCTTCTCCTGCTCTTTGTCGAGCATATGGGCATCGGCATGGTCATGGGCCTTGCTGGTGGCGTGCTGATCGTCTTCATTCTGCGCCGCATGC
The DNA here is from genome assembly GCF_051549525.1 of Rhizobium sp. G187. Taxonomy (NCBI): domain Bacteria; kingdom Pseudomonadati; phylum Pseudomonadota; class Alphaproteobacteria; order Hyphomicrobiales; family Rhizobiaceae; genus Rhizobium; species Rhizobium sp. G187. Next base: position 481,652 of record NZ_JBPUGM010000003.1, on the reverse strand, counting down.
ATATCGAGCAAGGTCTGGCCCCGATCTTCATGCTGGCGCTATCGCTGATGATCTTTTCCTTTACCGGCCTCATCGGCGGCAGTGGCTTTCTCGCCGTCTATGTCGCGGGCATCTATGCCGGCTCGCGCAAGCTGCCGTCCACCGTCGCGATCAGCCGCTTTCAGGATGGCATGACCTGGCTTGCTCAGATCGTCATGTTTCTCGTGCTCGGCTTGCTGGCGACACCATCGCAGTTTCCGGCCATCCTTCTGCCGGCGATCCTTCTCGCGCTTTTCCTGATGTTCATCGCCCGGCCGCTTGCCATCTGGCTCTGCCTGCTGCCTTACGACTTCACCCAGCGCGAGACGGGCTTCATCGCCTGGGTCGGCCTGCGCGGCGCTGTGTCGATCCTCCTCGGCATCGTGCCGGTCATCGGCAAGATGGAAAATGGCGAAGTCTTCTTCAACACGGCCTTCATCGTGGTGATGATCTCGCTTGTCCTGCAGGGCTGGACGATCAAGCCGCTGGCCAAGCGTCTCGGCCTCATCATCCCACCCCGTATCGGTGCCATCGACAAGGTCGAGCTCGATCTGCCCGGCAGCGCAAATCACGAACTCCTTGCCTACCGTGTCGTGGCCGGCAGCCCCGTCTTGCGCGGTGAGCGCATTCCCCGCTGGGCCATGCCCTCGCTGGTTATTCGCGACGGCAAGTCGATGCGCTACCAATATGCCGGCCGCCTGCGCGAGAATGACCAGGTCTATCTCTTCATCGCGCCGAGCTATTCGAAACTGCTCGACCGGCTCTTCGCCTCGGAAGTGCCGGTGGAAGAAGACGACGGCGAATTCTTCGGCACATTTGCCATCTCACCCTCCACTCTGGTCAAGAATCTCGACGAAGCCTATGGCCCGCTCTCGATCTCCGATGCCGAGCGCGGCAAGACGGTGACGGAAATGATGACCCAGCGCGTCGGGGGACGGGCAGACTATGCCGACCGCGTCCGTCTTGGCCCCATCGTTCTGATCGTGCGCGATATCGACGAGAACGGCCACATCTCGTCGGTTGGTGTCTCGCTCGAACCGGTGGAACCGGCAACCACCTGGCCGATCTTCCTCAACATCCGCGAACTCGCCCATGCGGTGCGCGACCACCTGCGCCAGAAACGGGCGCTGGCACGCGCGGCCCGTCAGGCCGAAAAATGAGAAGCCGCGCCTTGCGCCGTCACATCAGCGGTGTAAGGTCCGGCCCGTCAGCCCCATTCAACAGCTTTTCACGACGGGTATATCCATGCCGGCTTTCAAGACACTCGACGACCTCACCGACATCGCAGGCAAGCGCGTCCTTGTCCGCGTAGACCTCAATGTTCCCATGACAGACGGCAAGGTCTCGGACACAACCCGCATCGAACGCGTCGCACCAACCATCAAGGAACTCTCGGAAAAGGGCGCAAAGGTCATTCTTCTTGCCCATTTCGGTCGTCCGAAGGGTGAGCCGGTTGCCGACCAGTCGCTCTCGCTGATTGCGCCATCCGTCGAAGCCGTGCTCGGACAGCCCGTCGCTTTCGCTGCAGATTGCATCGGCGCCCCGGCTGCCGACGCCATCGCCAAGATGGCAAACGGTAACATCCTGCTTCTGGAAAACACCCGCTTCCACAAGGGCGAAGAAAAGAACACGCCCGAATTCACCGCCGAACTGGCGAAGAACGGCGACCTTTACGTCAACGACGCCTTCTCGGCTGCACACCGCGCCCATGCCTCGACAGAGGGCCTCGCCCACCACCTGCCCGCCTATGCCGGCCGCACCATGCAGGCCGAGCTCGAAGCCCTGGAGAAGGGTCTCGGCCAGCCTGAGCGCCCGGTCGTAGCCATCGTCGGTGGCGCCAAGGTCTCGACCAAGATCGACCTGCTGTCCAACCTCGTCACCAAGGTCGATGCACTCGTGATCGGCGGCGGCATGGCCAACACCTTCGTCGCCGCCCAAGGCATCGATGTCGGCAAGTCGCTGTGCGAGCACGACCTCGCAGACACCGCCCGCGCGATCATGGAAACGGCAAAGACCGCCGGCTGCGCCATCGTGCTGCCGGTTGACGGCGTCGTTGCCCGCGAGTTCAAGGCCAATGCCGCCAATGAAACGGTCGATATCGGCGCGATCCCTGCCGATGCCATGATGCTGGATGTCGGCCCGAAGTCGGTTGAACTGATCAATGGCTGGATCGAGAAGGCCTCGACGCTCGTCTGGAACGGACCGCTCGGCGCATTTGAAATAGCACCCTTCGACACGGCAACCGTGTCCGCGGCCAAGCATGCCGCTGCGCAGACACGCGCTGGCAAGCTGGTTTCGGTTGCTGGCGGTGGCGACACAGTCTCAGCGCTTAACCATGCAGGCGTTGCAGACGACTTCTCCTATGTGTCGACCGCAGGTGGCGCCTTCCTCGAATGGATGGAAGGCAAGGAACTGCCAGGCGTTGCAGTCCTGACCAAGGGCTGAGCCGAGGCGCAAACCGCCTTTTCTCCAAGCCCTGTCTCCATAACGTGAACCGCGTACCGAAAGGTGCGCGGTTTTTTCTATGCGGGATCGCTCACCGCCAGCCTCAGGCTTGGGAACCCAACAGCGTTCGGCGCTTTGTAGCCGGAGTGAAAAAGAAGCTGAAACCGGGCAGATGCCAGCGCGATTGAAATTCATTTAAAAAAATATTGGATTTTCAAACGATTGAAATGATTTCAATCGTTTCAATAGGTTAGGCTGCCATTTTCCCATCATGGAAGTTCTGTTATCGCCGAAGTCACCTTGGTTTCTTGAGCGTGAAAACAACGTGAGCGCGTAGCGCGCCATGTTTTAGGGATAGGAGTGAAATATGGTAGACGCGAAGATGTTGAAGACGATCGGCTCGGCCCCCGGCTTTATTGCGGCACTGGATCAGAGCGGTGGTTCGACACCGAAAGCGTTGAGCCTGTATGGCATTTCCGAGACCGACTACGAGGGCGAGGAAGACATGTTTCGCCTGATGCACGCCATGCGCGTCCGCATCATGAAGGCCCCGGCCTTCACCGGCGAAAAGGTTGTCGGCGCCATCCTCTTCGAACGGACGATGGATGGCGATGTCGATGGCCAGCCGGTGCCCTCCTATCTCTGGGAAAAGCGCGGCGTCGTCCCGCTCCTGAAGATCGACAAGGGCCTTCTGGACGAGGAAAATGGCGTTCAGTTGATGAAGCCGATGCCCGATCTTGACGCCCTCCTGATCCGCGCCCGGAACAAGGGCATTTTCGGAACCAAGATGCGCTCGGTCATCGCCCATGCCGACAAGGCCGGCATTGCCGCCGTGGTCAGCCAACAGTTCGAAGTCGCCCGCCAGATCATCGGCCAGGGCCTCGTTCCGATTGTCGAGCCGGAAGTCTCGATCAACAGCCCGACCAAGGTGGAGGCCGAAGCCATGTTGCGCGACGCCATCGCCGAGCAGCTGGACACGCTCACCGCCGATGAGGCCGTGATCCTCAAATTGACCATCCCGACAATCGATGACTTCTACGCGCCTCTTGTCGCACATGAAAAGGTCATCCGCGTCGTTGCGCTCTCCGGCGGTTACAGCACCGTGGACGCCTGCGAAAAGCTCAGCCACAACCACGGCATGATCGCGAGCTTCTCGCGCGCCCTGACGGAAAAGCTGCGGGTCTCGATGAGCGACGCCGACTTCAATACCAGCATCGGCGAGACAATCGACCAGATCTATGCCGCCAGCGTGAACAAGGTTGAGACCGGCACCGAAAACCTGCGTCGTCTGGCTTGAAGGCATGGCATGAAGCCTCGGCCTCGAGCTTGTCACCGTGACACGAAAACCCGGCCTCGCGCCGGGTTTTTTGTTTATGCGGAAGGAAGGTAATATCGGAGCAGAGCATGACATCCGTCCCCTTCGTCACTGTCGACGTCTTCACCGACACCCGCTTTTCCGGCAATCCGCTCGCCGTCATCACCGATGCCCGCAGCCTGAGCGATCGGGAGATGCAAAAGATCGCCACCGAGTTCGGCTATTCCGAAACAACCTTCGTCCTGCCGCCCAGCGATCCCGCCAATACCATCGCACTGCGCATCTTTACCCCGACCACGGAAGTCCCCTTTGCCGGCCATCCCAATGTCGGCACGGCCCACGTGCTCGCAACCCAGGGCTCAGTTTTCGGCAAGGCGTTGACCGACGAGCTGCGGTTCGAGGAAAAAGCAGGCCTCGTGACGATTGCAGTATCGCGTGACGATACGGGTGCGGTCTCCCGGACCACGATTGGCGCACCAGGGCCGCTGATAATCGGCGCTACCGTCACGCCTGATGAGATGGCCCGGTGCCTGGGCTTGGCACCCCAGGATATAGAAACCGCACGCCACCTGCCCGTCTTTGCCTCGGTTGGCCTCAAATTCATTCTGATTGAGGTCACGGATCTTGATGCGCTTGGAAGGGCGACATCGCGGATCGAACCCCTTCGAGCCCTGCGTGCCGCCCATGCCAGTGAGGATTGCGACTGTGCCACCTTCCTTTATACCTGGGTCGGCGAGGATCATGTGCGGGCCCGCGTTTTCGCGCCCTTCGACAACGTGGCCGAAGACCCGGCAACCGGCAGCGCCTCGGCCGCCCTCGGCGCTTTCCTCACCACGCTCGCAAACCCAAAACCGCACCGCCAACTGCTGGTCGAGCAGGGTGTGGAGATGGGACGCCGCAGCCTCATCCATCTTGATGTCTTCGCCGCGGACAACGGGTTCGACCACGTCACGGTGAGCGGCGCCTCTGTGGAGGTCATGCGCGGGTGTCTGAGTGTCTAGAGAAAGTCTGGCAAAACTGTGCAGCGGTTTTGCGTGCGCAATTGCATGAACACAAAGACTGGAGACGTTCGGCGACACAGTGGCAGCCGGAAGGGCTCTAGCGCCTCGACCGGGCAAAAGACCTTGTAAGGCGTCTTGCCCGCTCCATCCGCCCGGCCTATATCAGCGCTCGAGAGGACGACCTCCCCATGCCTAAATTGCGGGACGACCCGCCTGTTTTCCCCGGAGGGAAGAACATGCGCACTGTCGCAGACCGCATTCGCCACGCCGTGAGCTTCGAGATCCTCGGGCTTGCCATGATCACCCCGCTCGGCGCCTGGGTCTTCTCCATGCCGATGACCGATATCGGCATCGTTGGTCTGGTCAGCGCCACCTTGGCGACAGCCTGGAACTATCTCTACAATCTCGGCTTCGATCACGCCCTGACCGCCTGGAAAGGCACGACCCTCAAGTCCTGGCCGCAGCGCGTCGCGCATGCCGTCCTGTTCGAAGTCGGCCTGCTGATGATCCTCATGCCCTTTATCGCCTGGTATCTCGGCGTCAGCCTCTGGCATGCCTTCGTCATGGATGCGGCATTCGCGCTTTTTTATATGGCCTATGCCTTCGTCTTCAACTGGAGCTACGATCGTCTCTTTCCCTTGCCGGAATGGAAAAATGCGCAGCAGGCTCAGGCAAACACGGCGCCCTGAACCGATCGGCTCAAGGCCGCAAAAGCAGCGTGGCTGACCAGAGCACGAAGGCGACGACGGCGATCTTCCAGAAATCACCCCGTCGTCTGAAGCCGGGTAGCCCGAGAGGCTTGATCAGCTGAATGACCATAGCCAACAGCAGGAAGGCGGAGATCGCCTTGTTCATCGTCTTCCCCTTCCAGGTGGCATGCGCAGGGAACCCGTAGGCGGGGCGCGGTGTTGAGGGGAGCTTGAACCGCGTTATCAAACGCAATGCAAGTCATACGCGCGTCACTTTTACACTTCAGAGAAAATCATCCGCCCGCATTGCTGTTCAGACAAACGTAGGAAGATCCGCCTACTGTGACGATGCAGCCACGCTGCGCAGGCCCGCAAACCTCCATTGATGACGAATGCCATGAGCCGTAATCTTCTTCCTGTGATGTCCCTTCTGCTGGGCACTCTCTTCCTGTTTCTCGGAAACGGCCTGCATGGTCTTCTCCTGCCTGTGCGGGGTGCCGCCGAAGGCTATTCCAACGAGGTGCTTGGCCTGCTCGGCACCTCATGGGCCTCCGGCTTCGTGCTCGGTTGCTTCGTGGCCCCCCAGCTCGTCATGCGCGTCGGCCATGTTCGCGCCTTCTCGACATTCGTCTCACTGATATCGGTCACCGCACTCCTCACCGGGATTTTCGTCGATTCCTATTGGTGGGTGGCGCTCCGCATCGTCACGGGCTTTTGCACGGCTGGAACCTCGATGATCATCGAAAGCTGGCTGAACGAGCGGGCGACGAACGAGAGCCGCGGCATGATCTTCTCGTTCTACATCTCGATCACGCTGATCGGTGTCGTCGGCGGCCAGATGATGGTGGGTCCGCTTGATCCGGAAACGGCGACCCTCTTCATGATCTGCGGCATCGTCTACGGCATTGCCGTGCTGCCGACGCTGATGTCGACGGCAGCGTCGCCACAGCCGCTAAAATCGTTGAAGCTCGACCTGCCGCTGCTTTACCGGAATTCGCCGGTTTCCTTTATCGGTATCCTGATGATCGGCATTGCCAATGGCGCCTATGGCACGCTCGGCGCCGTCTTCGGCACCCGCGCCGGACTTGACGCCGGCACCATCGCGCTCCTCCTGTCGACGACAATCTTCCTTGGCGCAATCATGCAGTTTCCGGCAGGCAAGCTCTCCGACCGGATCGACCGTCGCTACGTGCTGGCCGCCCTCTCGTTGATCGCAGCTCTCGCCGCCTTTGTCATTTTCGCCTTCGGCCCGACCGATCCCCTGCACATCTTCATCCTGGTCGGCATCTATGGCGCGGCGGCCAACGCGCTCTATCCAATCGCCGTCGCCCATGCCAACGACTTCGCCAAGGCGGATGAGTTCGTCAAAGTATCCGGCGGCCTGCTGCTGCTCTTCGGGATCGGCACGATCATTGGCCCCACCATCGGGGGTCCTGTCATGACAGCGGCGGGGCCTTACGCGCTCTTCGCGGTGACCGCCCTCGCCCATCTGTCGATCTTTGCCTATGCGCTCTACCGCAGCCGTCTGCGCGCCGCGATCCCGGCAGCCGACCGCGAGAACATGCCAAACCTGCCGATCTCCGCCTCACCACTCTCGACCCCGGAAAGCCTGACGCTTGATCCACGCTCCACGCCCCTGGACGAGACACAAGAGCCGGGCGATGAAACCAATCTGGAAGGAGCAAAGGCTTGATGAACGAAGAAGACTCGCGCTCGAAACCGGCTCACCATGAGCTGGGTTGTGACCTTTCCGCCATCTCCGCCGGCGAGCTGCAGGCGCGAATCACCCTGCTGGAAAGCGAAATAGACAGAATCCGGGCGGAGATTCTTAGGAAAGACGCAGGCCGAAAGGCCGCAGACAGCCTCTTCAACCAAAAGCTATAGGGGTCAAAATCAGGTGAAGCGCTTGTGAATGATCCACAAGAATTCACAAGAGGCTTTCGTATTTACCTGGCATTAATCCTTTTCCTGTTAACTACGTTCATCCAGTCTCCTGGATTCAGACGGTTCTCCTCTCGGGTTAAGGTCTGATTTTCTCCCTGTTTTACCTTCAGAGCCGCATTTGCGGCTCTTTTTTTGCTTATTACGACCCTGTTACCCCGAACTTGTGGGAATTAACCCTTCCTTAAGATACGTCTTGCGGATTTTCGGTAATGGTAGCATCTTGCGATCACCAAAAGCGGCAGGAACAAGTCCACACCGCTGTCGTTACATACTTCAGCGATGCGTTTTACAGGGAAACACTCATGTCGGAACTCGGGGTGAATACGGTCAGCTTCGCAGGACGCGCAGCAGCCTCCACACAGTTCAAGTCGACTTATGCCGAAGGCATGGGCCTCGTTGAAGAAACGGCAGCCTATCTTGATGGCCCCGGCCGCGCAGCGGCAAAGGTTCTTCCGCGTCAGGCGTCGGTGCTCTACGCAGCCGAGTCGATGCGCCTCACCACCCGCCTGATGCAGATGGCCTCCTGGCTCCTCCTTCAGCGCGCCGTCAACAACGGCGAAATGAGCCGCGATCAGGTTCTTTCGGAAAAGAGCAAGGTTCGTCTCGACGGCTTCAATGTCGACCGCACGGCCCCCGGCTGGAACGATCTGCCGGAAGCCTTCCGCGATCTCGTTGAGCGCTCGCTGCGCCTGCAGAACCGCATCGCCCTGCTCGACCGCGAAATCTACCGTCCGTCGGAAGAAGAGTTTCTTCCGGACAATGAGAACAGCGTCCAGGCGCAGCTCAATCTTCTTCGTACCGCATTCAACGCCGGCTGATCAGCCGGCCGACAGCACCACCTTATGCCCGGCCTGCTTTTGCAGGACCGGGCTTTTTTCTGTCCGCGCGTCAGTCTGCACGACGAGAGATCGATCAAACGAAGACGAGACAAAGCCAAACGCAAAAAGCCCGGCGCGAGGCCGGGCTTTGCATGCAGACGAAGTCGACTGAGATCAGAGGCCGAGGCCGCCGAAACGCTTGTTGAACTTCGAAACGCGGCCGCCGCGGTCCAGCAGCTGCTGGTTGCCGCCGGTCCAGGCCGGGTGCGAAGTCGGGTCGATTTCGAGGTTCATCACGGCGCCTTCAGAACCCCAGGTCGAGCGGGTTTCGTACTCGGTGCCATCGGTCATGACGACCTTGATGACGTGGTAGTCGGGATGGATATCAGCCTTCATGGTTCTATTCCTGCTGTGCCGTGCGGTCCATTTGCCGCAATTGTCTCGGCAAGACCTATTCAATAGATGAAGCCGCAGTCCTTATGGGCTACGGCTTCCCAATTCGATGCCGTGCCTATACATGAAGGGCGCAGGGATAACAAGTACCATGGCGCGAAAGCCTTGGGTCCTTGTCGGAAGCATGAGCAGGAGCATTAAAGAGTGACGTCGCAAGCCGAGACCAATGACAGGAAGCGCGCCTCGCTGAAGCCGCTCGCCTCGCTTCTTCCCTATCTCAAGCGCTATCGCGGCCTCGTTGCCGGTGCCGTGATCTTCCTCGGCCTTGCCGCAGCAACGACGCTGGCCTTGCCGATCGCGATCCGCCGTATGCTCGACCATGGCTTTTCCGGCACCGATACCGGCTTCGTCGACAAGTACTTCGCCATGATGATCGTCATGGCACTGGTTCTCGCCGTCGCCAGCGCACTTCGCTACTATTTCGTCATCACCATCGGCGAGCGCGTCGTTGCCGATCTGCGCGGCGATGTCTTCGCCCAGGTGACCCGCCTCTCGCCCTCCTTCTTCGACGTCAACCAGTCTGGCGAGATCGTGTCGCGGCTGACGGCGGATACGACTCAGCTCAAGTCTGCCGTCGGCGCCACCGCATCGCTTGCCCTGCGCAACTCCATCCTGTGTCTCGGTGCCATCGCCATGATGATCGCGACGAGCCCGAAGCTCTCGGTCATGGTGCTGGCCGCGATCCCGGTCATCGTCTTTCCGCTCGTCGGTTTCGGTCGCTCCGTGCGCCGCCGCTCCCGCGCAGCGCAGGACACGCTGGCAGAGGCCTCCACCTTCGCCGGCGAAATGATCGGTGCCGCCCGCACGCTTCAGGCCTTCAACGGCGAGCAGACAGCCCGCAACCGCTATATGTCCGCCGTCGAAAGCGCCTATGAGGCAGCCCGTGCCGCGATCAAGTCCCGCTCGCTTTTGACCGGCGTTGCAATTACGCTGGTTTTCGGCAGCGTGGTCGGCGTTCTCTGGTACGGCGCCCATAGCGTGCTGGCCGGCACCATGACCGCGGGAACGCTTGGCCAATTCCTCCTCTATTCGTTGATTGCCGCAGGCTCACTCGGCACGCTCTCGGAAGTCTGGGGCGAACTCTCTCAGGCAGCCGGCGCCGCCGAGCGACTGACCGAGCTTCTTGCCGAACATCCGGCAATCTCTGCGCCCGCCAATCCGGTGGTACTGCCAAAGCCGGCCAAGGGTGCCGTCCATTTCGAAAATGTGCAGTTCGCCTATCCCTCGAGCCCGAGTAAATCGGCATTGAACGGCCTTACCTTCTCCGTCGCCCCGGGTGAAACCATTGCGATCGTCGGCCCCTCAGGCGCCGGCAAAAGCACGATCTTCTCGCTCATCCTGCGCTTCTACGACCCCGCTTCCGGCACCATCCGGCTGGACGGTGTCGACCTGCGCGACGCAGACCCTGAGGACGTGCGCGCCCGCATCGCCATCGTCCCTCAGGACACGACGATCTTTGCCTCGACCATCCACGATAACATCGCCTTCGGCAGCCCAAATGCCAGCCGCGCCATGGTCGAAGCTGCAGCCGAGGCTGCCCAGGCCAGCGAGTTCATCGGACGCCTCGAACACGGCTTCGACACCATGGTCGGCGAACGTGGCATCACGCTCTCAGGCGGCCAGCGCCAGCGCATCGCCATTGCCCGCGCCATCCTGCGCGACGCGCCCCTCTTGCTGCTCGACGAGGCAACCTCAGCGCTCGACGCCGAAAGCGAAACGCTGGTGCAGAAGGCACTGGAAACCCTGATGCGCGACCGCACAACCATCGTCATTGCCCACCGTCTGGCAACCGTGCTGAAGGCCGACCGCATTCTCGTGCTCGACCAGGGTGTCATCGTTGAGGAAGGCACACATCAAAGTCTGATCCGCGATGGCGGGCTCTATGCCAAGCTCGCCCGCCTGCAGTTCGAAACCGGCGGCCGGGACTTTACGGCAGCGGCGCAGTAACGGCTCCGGCGGCGCATGCATTGGCAGGGCATCCACGCCCTGCCAGCCTCAACCCTGGCGTTAGAGACCCGCATGTCTCCCGGCAACGCGACCTGAGAACAGGCAGCCACCAAGGAACGTGCCTTCAAGCGCATTGTAACCATGCATGCCGCCGCCGCCGAAGCCCGAGACTTCGCCGGCAGCGTAGAGCCCCGGCACCGGCGCATTATCTGCGCCGAGCACCCTGCTCTGCAGATCCGTGTGTAAACCGCCTAGCGTCTTGCGGGTGAGGATATGTAGACGCACGCCGATCAGCGGCCCGGCGGAAGGATCCAGCAGCGGCTTCGGCTTCGCTGTCCGCAGCAACCGGTCGCCGAGATAGCGGCGTCCGCCGTTGATCGCGGTAACCTGGATGTCCTTGCTGAACGGGTTGGCGAGTTGCCTGTCGCGTGCTTCAATTTGCCGGCGCAGATGGTGAATGCCAAGGCGGTGCTCGCCGGAGAGCTCGTTCATGCCAACGACCAGGTCTTCCAGCGTATCGCGAACGACGAAATCCTCGCCTTTGTCCATGAACGCTTGCACCGGCCCCGGCGGATTCCGGCCGAACCGTTTCATCAGAAGCGGTATATCCTTGCCCGTCAGGTCAGGGTTCTGCTCCGAACCGGAAAGCGCGAACTCCTTCTTGATGATGGCCCGATTGAGGATGAACCAGGAATAATCATCGCCCCGACTGCGGATCGCCTTGACGGTGGCAAGCGTATCAAAACCGGGAAGCGCTGGTGGCGCAAACCGATTGCCGTCGGCATCGCACCAGAAGGATGAGGGCCCGGGCAGAATGCGGATACCGTGGTTGGGCCAGATCGGGTCCCAGTTCTTGAGCCCCTCGGCATAGTGCCACATGCGGTCACCATTGATCACGGTTCCGCCGGCCTCCGTCGCAACGGACAGCATGCGTCCGTCAACATGGACAGGCACGCCTGATACCATCGAGCCTGGCGGTGCACCAAGCCGGTCCACCGGCCAATGCTTGCGCACGAGATCATGATTGCCGCCGATCCCGCCCGAAGCCACGATCACGGCACCCGCCCGCACCTCGAATTCACCGACCACGGCACGCGAACTCGAAGCTCCACGCGAAACCGCATCCGGGGCAAGGACAGAGCCGGACACGCCGACCACGGCACCATTGGTCACGATCAACCGGTCAACGCGATGGCGAAACAGAAAGACCAGGCTGCCGGCTTCCTCTCCCGCCTGCGCTGCCTTGACGAAAGGCTCGATCACCGCAGGGCCTGTGCCCCAGGTCAGGTGGAAGCGTGGCACCGAATTGCCATGTCCATCGGCCAGCAGTCCGCCGCGCTCGGCCCAACCGACAACCGGAAACCAGCGCATGCCTCTTTGCCGGAGCCATTGGCGCTTCTCGCCCGCTGCAAATTGGAGATAGGCCTCCGCCCATTGGCGCGGCCAGAAATCTTCGGGCCGGTCGAAACCAGCTGACCCGAACCAGTCCTGCCGGGCGAGATCAAGACTGTCGCGAATGCCCATACGGCGCTGTTCAGGGCTGTCGACGAGGAACAATCCGCCCAGCGACCAGAAGGCCTGGCCACCGAGGTTCTGCTCGCCCTCCTGATCGATCAGCCCGACTGACAGGCCCCGCTCGACGGCTTCCGTTGCGGCCACAAGGCCCGCAAGCCCGCCGCCGATCACCACGATATCAAACTCTCGCATCGGCCCCTCCTCCGTTACGCAGCGGGATCGATCTTACCTTTACGCGCACGTAACTCAACCGGATAAAAACATCCCGCAACCTGCGGGACGTTCGTTTCCGTTAGCGCTCTGTGAGTTTCAATTCGATGCGCCGGTTTTGTGCCAGAATGTCGGGCGTATTGCCCTCGGTAATCGGCTGGTATTCGCCGAAGCCGGCAGCGACGAGCCGATTGGCCGGAACACCGCGTCCGATCAGATGCTTGACGACCGAGGTCGCACGCGCCGAGGAAAGCTCCCAGTTGTCGCGGTAACGGCCCGTGCCCGACAGTGGCGAGGCATCCGTATGCCCGTCTACGCGCAGAACCCAGTTGATCTCCGAGGGGATCTCCCGGGCAAGCTCAAGGATAGCGCTGGCGAGCTTGTCCATCTCCGCACGACCGGCATCATCCAGGTCAGCTCCACCGACCGGAAACAGGACTTCCGACTGAAACACAAAGCGGTCGCCGACAATACGGATGTTTTCGCGGTCAGAGAGAATCTCGCGCAAGCGTCCGAAGAAGTCAGAGCGATAACGATTGAGCTCCTGCACGCGCTGGGCAAGCGCCACATTGAGACGGCGACCGAGATCGGCAATGCGCGTCTGCGATGCCTCATCCTTCGCTTCAGACGCCTGCAACGCGCCTTCAATGGCAGCAATTTGCGCCCGCAACGCGGCGATCTGCTGGTTCAGAAGCTCGATCTGGCTCATGGCGCGAGCACTGACCTGGCGCTCATTATTAAGTTCCGAGGTCAGTTCGCCAACGCGCACTGCCGCCTCCCCCGCAGACCCGGCACCGCTCTCCAGCAGCATCTGCAGCCGTGACCGCTCGGACTCCGAGGTGGAGAGCGAGGATTGCAGTTGCGCAAGCGTATCCTCGAGATCCTGCTTTCCGCCCTTTTCAAGGGCGAGCAGCTGCGTGAGTTCGGCGATCTGGCTGTTGAGCCGGTTCATCACCTCGTCCTTGCCGGAAATCTCGCGGCTGAGGATGAACTGGGCCAGCACGAAGACCGTGAGCAGAAACATGATGGCAAGCAACAGCGTCGACAGGGCATCGACGAAGCCGGGCCAGTAGTCGACCGCACGTTCCTTGCGCCGGTTACGGCCGAGCGCCATTACTTGCTCCCACTCATCTTGTCGTTCAGGCGATCCAGCGTCTTGCGCATGGCGCGGGCATCTTCCTGCTGTGCCTCGATCCAGTCGCGCAGCATCTGCTGCTCATTGCGCATGTTCTTGACGAGGCCCTGAATGCTTTCGGCAAGTCCGGCAATGGCCGCAATCGAGCGGTCATTGCCGCCATTGCCATCGCGACCGGCGATCTTCTGCAGTTCGGCAATCAGCACCCGCATCTCGTCGCCGCCAATAGCGCTCGCCCCGTCGATCGGACCGCGCTCGGAATCAAGATCGGTCATACCGGAGAGCCAGTTTTCCAGTTCCGTGTAGAAGCGGTTCTGCGCACGGCCGGCCTGGAGGTCGAGAAAGCCGAGGATCAGCGAACCGGACAGGCCGAGCAGCGATGACGAAAACGCCGTCCCCATGCCGGCAAGCGGGGCCGTCAGGCCAGATTTCAGTGATTGCAGAATGTCATTGCTGTCACCGGACGTCGGATTGAGCGCCTGGATCACCTCGTTGATCGAACCGATCGTCCCGAGCAGACCCCAGAACGTGCCGAGCAGCCCGAGAAAGACCAGAAGGCCAATCAGATAGCGGGTGGTGTCGCGCGACTCGTCAAGACGCGTACCGATGGAATCGAGAATCGAACGGAGCGCCGTCGTCGAGATCGCCATGGAGCGACGACGGCCGATCAGCGCCCGCATCGGCGCCAGAAGGCGCGGATCGCGACCGACGCGATCGGCATTGTCGCCGGCTGCCCGGAAGGAGTTGAACCAGCGCACTTCGGGGCGAAGCGCCCAGACCTGGTTGAACACCAGGATGATGCCGATGACGAGAACGCCAAGGATCAGGCCATTCAGGCCCGGATTGGTCACAAAGGCGGCCTGGGCCTGTCTGTAGAGGATCGCCGCGATGAACCCGACGATGATCAGGAAGATGACCATCGTCGTGAAGAAGGGCATCGGGCTGGAGAGCTTCTGGCCGTGATCTCCCGTCCGGACCTCGACCGCTTCCACGTCCTCCAGCTTCACTTTTACCATGTCGTCTTCAACCTCCTGGAATCTTGAGCCGGAGGCTAGTGGAAAATTGAGACGAATTGAAGCCGAGAAGACGGGGGAATTTCACCTGAATTTTCAGGCGTCAGGCCTGCGGGACCGGCCGGTTGACAACCTCTTCCAGAGCCTTGCGGATATATTCGTTGCCGGCAAGCACGGTACCGTTTTCGAACATATCCTGGCCGCCCTTCATATCGGAGACAAAGCCGCCGGCTTCGCGGATCAAAAGCAGGCCGGCTGCGATGTCCCAGGCATTGAGCTGCGCTTCCCAGAAGCCGTCGAGACGCCCGGCCGCGACATAGGCGAGGTCGAGCGCAGCCGCACCCATGCGGCGCACGCCGGAGACTTCACCCATCACGTGGCGCAGTTCGACGAGGAACTTGCCGTGCTGGCCGCGGCCGAGATGCGGCACACCACAGCCGATGACGCAATCCGACAGCACCTTGCGGGCGCCGACACGAATGCGGCGATCATTAAGGAAGGCACCGCCGCCCTTTTCGGTCGTGTAGAGCTCGTCGGTCGCCGGGTTGAAGATGACGCCGGCGACGATGTCGCCATTGCGCT
This sequence comes from Rhizobium sp. G187, assembly GCF_051549525.1. Taxonomy (NCBI): domain Bacteria; kingdom Pseudomonadati; phylum Pseudomonadota; class Alphaproteobacteria; order Hyphomicrobiales; family Rhizobiaceae; genus Rhizobium; species Rhizobium sp. G187. The sequence goes on along the minus strand of NZ_JBPUGM010000003.1, from coordinate 466,567 downwards.
CAAGCGCGATCGAGACGGCGAACTGTGGAATGCCGTGCAGGAAGTTGGTCGTGCCATCGAGCGGATCGACGATCCAGCGATGCGCACCATCGCTACCCTTGATCTCGTCGCCCTCTTCACCGAGGAAGCCATAGGTTGGGCGGGCTTTCATAAGCTCCTCGCGCACGATCTTCTCTGCGCGAAAATCGGCCTGCGAAACAAAGTCGCCGGGCCCCTTCACCGACACCTGGAGGTTCTGCACCTCACCGAAATCGCGCGACAGCGACTTGCCGGCCTTGAGCGCGGCCTGAACCATGACATTGAGAAGGGCTGAACGGGCCATGAAACGAAATCCTTGAGACTGACGCTCGCCGGAAGCGGCGCTGGGTTGTAGCGCATGGGGCGGCGATGATTGGCGGGTTCAAGACCACAAATAGCGCCGGAATTCAAGGGGCAAAGCCTTCGCGAACGACGCGGGAGCTCAGAGCAGCCCTGTCGTAAGCGGCGCCAGGAGCCCGACGCCAAGCGCGATTGCCGAGACCACACAGACGATCACGGCGAAGGGCCGGCTGCCAGCCACGACAGCATAGCCCGCTTTGGCCAGCATGTTGGCGATGACCGCAATCCCGATGGCATGGCTCGCAACAGGACCGGAGACCCGGTCGAGCATGCCAGACACGGTGACCGTTGCGGCATCGACATCCGCAAGCGCCGAGAGTGCTGAGACCACATATAGCCCCCGATCGCCAAAGACACTGCTTCCGGCCCGCGCAAGAAAAGCAATCACCGCAATCAGCAGCGCCATGCGGACCACTTGGACCAGTTCGAACGGATTGGCCGGCGGGTCTGCCTTGTTCTCCCCCTCGACCACCGCCCCGCCACGCCTGGCAAGCAGCAAAGCTGCACCACCCATCGCCACCCCGGCCAAGAGGAGTGAGGGCAGAAGTTCGGAGGCAAGCGATGGCGCAAGGGCGACCACCAGAAATCCGGTGCGGATCAATGATACGCCACCTGCAGCCACGGCACCGGCTGCGAGCCCCGCGGCTGACCCTTCTGCGACGCTGCGCTGGGCGAAAGCGAGTGTCGTTGCTGTCGAAGACACCAGCCCACCAACTGCACCGGCGACGAGATTGCCCTGACCCGGCCCAAGCAAACGGACCGCGACATAGCCGATGAAGGAAATCGATGCGAGGATGATCACCAGAACGACCAGACTACGGGGCGAGACGCCGCCAAAGGGGCCGTAAGGCTGCGATGGGATCAGCGGCAGCAGCAGGAAACCCATGGCGAGCAGCAGGACAGCGGAACGCAACTCGGGCCAGGTCAGCCGCCGGATCGACTGATGCAGGAACTCGCGACTGGAAAGCACGACAACCGTCGCCGCTCCTGCCGCCGAAGCAATCACCATGTCGCCCAGCACGGCCAGCACGCCCAGCGCAAAGGCGGCTATGGCCGCAATCACGGTCGTTGCGCTGAAACGGTTCTGCCCCTCCGCTTCCAGCAAAGCAAATCGCAGCAACGCCGAACTGACGGCAATGAGAAACGCCGCAACAACAAGACCTGGCAAAGCAGATGATCCGAGCGATGTCTCGATCAGGCCCGCAAGGCCGCCGGTCATGCCAATCAGAGTGAAGGTCCGGATCCCGGCGATCCGCGCCCCGTCTGGCTCCTCGCGCTCGCGCCAGTGCCGCTCGACGCCAATGGCAGCGCCAATTGCAATCGCAAGGCCCAGTCTCTGGAACAGGTCAATCAGGTCCATCTCTTCCGCCCTCCCCCAGGCGGCGATCGGCGGTGTGTGACCTTAGCCCCTCCGGAACCGGTTGGCCTGGTCAATGGCCTGCTTCTGCTGGTCCTCGTTCAGGCCAAGATAGAAATCTTCAAGCCCGACATCCTTGAGACCCGCGCGGCGCGACAGCACATACCACTTCGCCGCTTCGACGGGATTGGGTGCCGTGCCGAGCGCATTGATATAGAGATGCGCCAGCCGGTTCTGCGCAACGACATTGCCGCGCTTGGCCGCGATGCTCAGCCAGCGATAGCCCTTCTCGTAGTCGCGCGGACCATTATAGCCGTTCACCTGCCACAGGCCCATATCGAGCTGTGCGGTATCAAAACCGGCCCGCGCGGCGCGCTCCATCCATTCGCGGGCGCGGTTCTTCTTTTCCTGCGGGATTTCCTTCAGCGCCGAATAGACCTGAGCCAGCGCATATTGCGCATCGGCGATCCCCTGCTCGGCTGCTTTCTCGTAAAAGGGCATGGCCATGGTGAGGCCGCGCACGCCGGGATTTTCAGAGACCAGGATCTGCGCCCAGTTGAACTGCGCCGAAGCGTTTCCGGCTTCGGCGGCACGGCGCATATAGTCGTCGGCCTTGGCCTTGTCCTGCTCGACGACACGGCCCTCCATCATCAGCAGCGCGTATTTGAACATCGCGGCCGGATCGCCGCCCTGGGCTGCCTGCGCATACCAGAAAGCGGCTCCCTTCGGATCGCGCTTGACGCCCAAGCCTCGCGACATGATTTCAGCCAGCAGCGTTTGTGCCGCCGGATCGCCGAGTTGAGCGCGCGGCAGCGCCTTGTCGACCGCCGTCAGGAACAGGCCGCGCTGGAACGCGCCATAAGCCTCGTCCGGTTCGTCGGCGAAAGGCCGCTCCAGTGGAAGCTCGGGCAACGGCGTTCCCATGCGCAGGAAGATATTGATGCCCTGCAGCTCTTCTTTCCCGCCATCAGGAGAGACCTTCGCACCCTTGACGACCGGAGGGGCCGAATCACGCGCATTGCGGTCGAGCGCTCTGGCATCGCCCGAATTGTCCGGTCCGCCGCCATCCAGTCCTCGCTCGATGGTTCCGGCATCCGCTGGATCTGCGGGCATAATGACCGGCGCATCACCGATATCGAGGCCTTCTTCCTCCTGGGCCTGGGCCACAGACAACGAAAGCACGACCCCGGCAAGGGCTGTACAAATCAGGCGAAGGATTGGCGAGGTTTGGCGCATGACGCGGTCTAAGCTTCAAACCGTGGCGCTTTTTCGTCAAGTTCCGCATTCACGCGTGCAACGATCACAGCGGCGTTTGCAGGATCTTCGAAAACGGCCTTGCCGAGGGCCACAAATTCCACCCCGCTCGCTGCCACGACGACGGCAGAGGCCGGGTCTGTTCCGCCCATGACGATGCAGGGGATCTCGATCATCGCCGACCACCACTCGCCGAGTGCCACATTCTTCGAATGTGCTTCAGGCTTGATGTCGCCGTCGAGCTTGCCGAAGAAGACATAGTCGGGCTGCGCCTCGCCGATCTGCAGCGCATGATCGCGGTCCATGGCATTGCCACCACCGACGATCAGCTTGGGCGCATGCTTTTCGACGGCTTCCGCAAGCGCTGCGGCATTGCCGGTCACATGCAGGCCATCCGCCTTCACTCGTCCCGCAGTCCGGCTGTCGTCGACGACCAGTGCCGCGGCACCCGCGGCCTGGATAACCGGCACCAGCGCTTCCGCCGCTTTCTGGAAGGTCGCGTCGTCGCGGCCATAGGAGGGGATAATCACCGAAGCCACGTCGCCGCCGCGCAGCGCATCGCCAACGATCCTTGCGCATTCGGCCGGATCGGCAATATCGGGAACGATGAGAACGAGACGGCAGCGATCTTCGGTCATGCGGGGTCAATCCGGTGATGGGACGGCTCCGCACCCTGCGGAAATGGTCCTCGTAATGTCTGTTTAAATCCGATAGACCGCTCGACCGAAAGGATCAACCGCACAATGCTGACCGACCCGAACTTCTATGCTGTCGCAATCCCCGCAGTAGCGCTGGTCGGCCTGTCCAAAGGCGGCCTTGGCGGAGCGCTTGCGCTGATCGGTGTACCACTGATGGCCTTTGCCGTCCCGCCCATGCAGGCAGCGGCAATCTTCTTGCCGATCCTTCTGGTCATGGATGCGGCAGCGCTCTGGTCCTGGCGCAAGTACAACAGTGCGAGCACCCTCACCGCCATGATGCCGGGCGCATTGATAGGCCTCGGTCTCGGCTGGGCTACATCGAGCTACGTCTCGGCTGACGCCATGCGGCTGGTTTTGGGCGGGATTTCGGTTGTCTTTGCACTGCGCTACTTCATCGATATCTGGACGGCGCGCAACAGTCCGGCGGCACTGCCGGCCCCCCAGCGCCCACTTGCAGGCTCGATCTGGGGATTGCTTTCCGGTTATGGCAGTTTCGTCGCCCATGCGGGCGGCCCGCCATTCCAGGTTTACACACTGCCGCTGAAACTCGACCCCAAGACCTATACCGGCGCGTCTACCCGCTTCTTCGCCATCCTGAACGCCATCAAGGTGATCCCATATTTCGCCCTCGGAGAACTCGATGCGACAAATCTGAAATTGTCGATCGGCCTTCTGCCGGTCGCCCTGATTTCCACGCTGATCGGCGCGAAACTCGTCCATCATCTGAGGCCCTCCCTCTTCTATCCGCTGATGTACGGCATGGTGCTGGTGGCCGGCGGAAAGCTCTTCTACGACGGCGCAAGTGGCGCCCTCGGCCTTTGACTTTTTGACGAGTGCTGCAGCGCACATTCCCGCTTGCCGGGAAGCGGCCTTTCGCCTAACGTTTGCCCATGACGAACGTGGATCCTTTCATGGCGATTGCAGATCCCAACCGCCGGCAGATCCTGGAGGATCTCCGTCGCGGACCGAGAACCGTCAACGACCTTGCCAGCCAGATGCCGATCAGTCGCCCTGCGGTCTCACAGCACCTGAAAGCCCTGCTTGATTCCGGTCTCGTCGATGTGCGCGCCGAAGGCACACGTCGCATATATTTCATCCGACGCCCCGGCTTTGACCGGATGAACCTCTGGCTCGACCAATTCTGGTCCTGAGCCACAGCCCCCGTATAAGCAAACAAAAGCCCCGAAGCTCGGGGGAACTCCGGGGCGGGTTGATGTGGGCTGCTTCATCAGTACGGCGGGAGCGACCTTAGGATCGTCTCCCGGCACAGCCCGGAAAGGGTATGGATCAGTGGCGTGTCGAAGCCCTCAGGCGTTCCATTTCATCCTTGAGTCGCAATTTCAGGCGCTTAAGTTCGGCGATCTGCTGATCGTCGGTGGAGGGAGATGCGAGCGCATCATGGAGCTTTTCCTCGATAGCGCCATGCTTCTTCTGCAGCGAGTCAAGATGAGCCTGTATGGTCATTTGATACGTCCTTCCTTGTCGCCTACCTCCAGCCCTCATCCGCTGGAGTTTCAGGCTTTGCGAAAGTAATGTGACACGAGAAATGCGGTTTGTCGAAGGCGAAAGGGCAAATTCCGGCGTCGATAATCGCGCAGAAGGATAACTTCCCGTTACCGGTATTTGGTGATAGGAGCTTGCGCGAATCTCCGGGGCCTTCGTATAGGATGGGCTCGAGGCGCAAAAATGGGGAAAAACGATGGCCGATCAGGAACAGGCTGACATTCGGCTCTCGCTGGCACGGCTTCGCCAGGAGCACGAGGATTACGATGCGGCGATCAACGCCATGATCGCGACCGGATGCGACGCCTTGAGAATCCAGCGAATGAAGAAGAAGAAGCTGGCGATCAAGGACAAGATCACCTCCATCGAAGACCAGATCATCCCCGATATCATCGCATGAAGGCAGAAGGATAGCCTGATGACAGCTGAGTGCCCGCCCGTCGCCATCATCATGGGAAGCCAGTCCGACTGGGAAACCATGAAGAATGCCGCCGACACCCTGGACGCACTCGGCGTCGACTACGAGGCTCGGATCGTTTCGGCACACCGAACGCCTGACCGTATGGTGGCCTTCGCCAAAGGCGCCCGCGACGAGGGCTTCAAGGTGATCATCGCCGGCGCCGGCGGTGCCGCCCACCTGCCCGGCATGGTGGCTTCACTCACCCCGCTTCCGGTCTTCGGCGTACCGGTCCAGTCGAAATCCATGTCCGGTCTCGACAGCCTCTATTCCATCGTCCAGATGCCCGCCGGCATTCCGGTCGGCACACTCGCCATCGGCCGGGCAGGCGCCGTTAATGCAGGCCTGCTCGCCGCCCGTGTCCTTGCCATCTACGACGACGAGCTTGCCGACCGCCTGGACGAGTGGATTGCCCGCCAAACAGGCTCTGTTGCCGATTATCCGGTGGACGAAGCGCCATGACCGTTCGTACGATCGGCATTATCGGCGGCGGCCAACTCGGTCGCATGCTGGCCATGGCAGCCGCCCGCATGAATTTCCAGACCGTGATTCTCGAGCCGCAGGCAAACAGCCCCGCCGCCCAGCTCGCCAATCGGCAGATCACAGCTGCCTACGACGATGCAGAGGCCCTGGCCGAACTCGCCAAAATCTGCGACGTCGTGACCTACGAATTCGAGAACGTGCCCGTCTCCGCCGCCGAAACACTGGCGCACAATGTTCCAGTCTATCCGCCGCCAAAAGCGCTGGAAGTCGCCCAGGATCGCGTGACGGAAAAACGCTTCCTCAATGCCTCAGGGATTGAGACCGCCCGCTTCCATGCCATCGACAGCCAGGCGGGTCTCGACGCCGCACTCGCCGATTTCGGCGGCGAAGGTGTCTTGAAGACCCGCCGTTTCGGTTACGACGGCAAGGGCCAGAAGGTCTTCCGCAAGGGAGATCCATCCACCGGTGCCTTTGCCGAACTCGGCGGCGTGCCGCTCATCCTCGAAAGCTTCGTGCCCTTTGTCCGCGAGATCTCGATCATCGCTGCCCGCGGCATCGACGGCGACGTGCGTTGCTACGATCCGACGGAAAACGTGCATCGCAACGGCATCCTGCACACCTCGACACTGCCGGCCGCGATCGCCAACGAGACAGCTCAGGCCGCACGCGAGGCCGCAACCAAATTGCTTGATGGCCTCGGCTATGTCGGCGTGGTCGGCATGGAATTCTTCGTGCTTGAAGACGGCTCCCTGATTGCCAATGAGATCGCGCCCCGCGTTCACAATTCCGGGCACTGGACGGAAGCCGCCTGCATCGTTTCGCAGTTCGAGCAGCACATCCGTGCCGTTGCGGGCCTCACTCTTGGCGATCCCGTACGCCACTCCGATTGCGTGATGACGAATCTGATTGGTGACGACATCGATTCTGTGCCGGCCTGGCTCGCAAAGCCGAACGTGCTCGTCCATCTCTACGGCAAGACGGAAGCCCGGCCCGGTCGCAAGATGGGTCATGTTACGCAAATCCTGCCGTTCCGGGACTGATAACTCCCGTTTTTTAGCCTTTTGGGCTGGGCAAATGCCGCCCAACCGGTTGACAGGCAGGCCTCCCTCGGGCTAATTGCGCCCAACTCTTCAGGGGCGCGCCCAGCGGCGCGCTTTTGATTGTTTCAGACAGTGGGTGAATGACACATTCCCCGACAATCGTTGTGGACCAGAAAAATGAAGATCAAGAACTCGCTGAAAGCGCTTAAGGCCCGTCATCGCGACAACCGTCTGGTTCGCCGCAAGGGCCGTATCTACATCATCAACAAGCAGAACCCGCGCTTCAAGGCCCGCCAGGGCTGATGCTTCGGGATCTCCGGATCCCGACGCGCTGCTGGTCTGCGCGCCATTCACTGGCGTGTTGATTTCGAAAAATTGAGTTTGAAAGACGGCGCTGAGGGACTACCTTCCCTGAATGCGCCGTTTTTCTTTGCGACTCACCCTTTCTCCGCTGTTTGTCTCCGCCTTGCTCATGACCGGCTCCTCGCTGGCGCAAGCGCCGGATCAGCCCATGCCGGCACCACCGGAGGCTCCAGGCACGATCGTGCCGGAAACGCGGCCTGCTGCGCCCGCAACACCTCAAGCAGCACCACCGGCAGCCGGGGTCGAGCGCATCCCCGTCAAGGCACCGCCGCAGAAAGTAAAGAGCATCGATGAGATGCTCGTCGAGCTCAAGCGCGAGCGCAATCCGGACGCCGCACGCCAGATCGCCAACAGTGTCATGGCACGCTGGAGCGAGTCGTCCAGCCCGACCGTCGACCTCCTCATGCAATGGTCCGCCAAGGCAGCCGCTGAAAAGCGCAATGCCGCCGCCCTTGATTTCCTTGACCAGGCGATTGTCCTGAAGCCTGATTTCGCCGGTGCCTGGAACCAGCGAGCCACCCTGCATTTCTCAATGGGCAATTACCGCATGTCCGTCTCGGACATAGAGCGTGTGCTGAAACTCGAGCCCCGCCATTTCGGCGCCATTGCAGGCCTTGCCGGCATCCTCACCGAACGTGGCAGCAAGGATGCGGCCCTTGCCGCCTGGGAACGCTACCTCGAGGTCTTCCCGGCCGACCGTGAGGCACAGGAACTGGTGGCAAAGCTGTCTGAGGAAATCGCCGGGCAGAGGACGTAAACGGTCACCCGTTTCGTGGCCCTTGACGAATGGCTCCACAGCACGATCTCTTGGCGCAGACAGTCCTTGCCTGAAAGATCCCACTCTTGTTCATCGCCTCCCGCCTCGGCCTCGTGCTCCTCGGTTTTCTAGCACTGCTCGCCCTCATTCTGGTGGCACTTGCGATTGCCACCCATCTGCGCGCCCGCGCAATCGAGGCTCGGTATCCCAATACAGGCACGCTGACGGATATCGGCGGCTACGGGCTCAACGCGCTGCATCTGCCGGCAGGCGAGAATGCTGACCTTCCGCCTGTTGTCTTCATCCACGGTGCCTCCGGCAATCTGCGTGACCAGGTGGGGGCCTTTCTGGAACCGCTGCGCGGTCGCGCCGAACTCCTGTTTGTCGACCGGCCGGGACACGGCTATTCGGAGCGCGGCGGGCCAGAAAACGATACGCCGGACGGCCAGGCCAATGCGATTGCCAGACTGATGGAGAAGAAGGGGATCAAGCGTGCGGTCATCGTTGGCCACTCCTTTGGTGGCGCGATTGCAGCAAGCTTCGGGGTGCTGCATTCCGACAAGGTCGAGGGTCTCGTCTTCCTGGCCGCGGCCACTCATCCCTGGCCCGGCGGCGTCGACTGGTATTATCATGTGGCATCGGCACCGATCATCGGGCCGATCTTCTGCAACACGATTGCACTCCATGCCGGCATGGCCCGGCTGGAGCCGGCAACGCACCACGTCTTCGCACCCAATCCGCTTCCGCAAACCTATGTCGAAGACACCGGCCCTGCGCTTGTGCTGCGGCCACAGACATTCCGCGCCAATGCAACCGATGTCGCGGGCCTCCTGGACTACGTCACCCGCTTTTCGCCACGATACAGGGAAATCACGCGTCCGACGGTGGTCATCACCGGAGACAGTGATGAAATCGTGCTGGAAGAGATCCACTCAAAAGGCCTCGCCCGCGATATTGCGGGCTCCGAATTGGTCTGGATCGAAGGCCTCGGCCATAAGCCGGACTATGTGGTGACAGAGATTGCGATAGCCGCAATCGAGAAGGTCGCAGGCAACCCACGCGACCTTCAGACCATGGCCCGTGCGGCGGAACCTCGCCTCGCTGCCAACCGCGTTCCATCAAGCGGCTCGACGATGTCTCTACAGGCAGGCCAATAAGGGTCTCTACAGGCAGGACAATAAGGCGAACGGCCAAAACGAAAAAGCCGCCCGAAGGCGGCTTGTCGTAACGTTCAATCACCCCGTCATGGACGAAGGCGTCAGATACCCGTCTGGCCGTCGGAGCCGATATAGGCGATGCGCAGCATGTTCGTTGAACCCGGGGTGCCGAGCGGAACACCGGCCGAAATGATGATCCGGTCGCCAGGCTTGCCAAAGCCTTCGTCGACCACGATGCGGCAGGCGCCATTGACCATTTCGTCGAGGTCGGTCGGCTCGGACGAGACGACGCAATGCAGGCCCCAGACGACAGACAGGCGGCGTGCCGTCTGAATGACCGGCGACAATGCGATGATCGGCACTTCCGGACGCTCGCGCGAGGCGCGCAGGCCGGTATTGCCGGATGAGGTATAACAGACGATCGCCTGCAGCTTTAGCGTCTCGGCAATCTGGCGGGCAGCGAGCGAAATCGCGTCGGCACCCGTTGCTTCCGGCTGGGCGCGCTGCGCGTAGATGATGCCCGGATAGTGCGGCTCGCGTTCAACCGTATGCGCGATCGATGCCATGGTGGCCACGGCTTCCACCGGATACTGGCCCGAAGCGGATTCGGCCGAGAGCATGATGGCGTCGGCGCCTTCGAAGACGGCGGTCGCGACGTCGGAGACTTCGGCGCGGGTCGGAACTGGCGCCGTGATCATCGATTCCAGCATCTGGGTAGCCACGACGACAGGCTTGCCTTCGCGGCGGCAGGCACGGATCAGCTGCTTCTGGATGCCAGGGACGCGCTCGAGCGGCATTTCCACGCCGAGGTCGCCACGGGCAACCATCAGGGCGTCAGACAGAGCGATGATTTCGTCGATGCGCTCGATAGCCTGCGGCTTCTCGATCTTCGACATCAGGCCAACGCGGCCCTTGGCAATCTTGCGCACTTCGGAGAGATCTTCCGGACGCTGGATGAAGGAGAGCGCGACCCAATCGACATCGTTCACGGCAAGCACGGCGTCGAGGTCGGCGCGGTCCTTGTCGGTCAGAACGCCAGTTGCGAGAATGGTGTCAGGCAGGCTGACGCCCTTGCGGTCGGAGATCTTGGTGCCGGACACGACCGTCGTGACGATGCTCTTGCCATCGCACTTTTCAGCCTTCAGATGCAGCTTGCCGTCGTCGATCAGCAGTCGGTCGCCCGGCTTGACGGATTCGAGGATCTCCGGATGCGGCAGGAACACGCGGTTCTGGTCGCCAGGCTCATCCTTGCTGTCGAGGGTAAAGGTCTGGCCCGGCTTCAGTTCCACCGTGGTCTCTGCGAACTTGCCGACGCGCAGCTTCGGACCCTGAAGGTCGGCGAGGATGCCGATCGGACGGCCACAAGCCGCTTCGACATTGCGGATACGCTGCACAAGCGTGCGCATCGTGTCATGGCTCGCATGGCTCATGTTGATGCGGAAAAGATCAGCGCCGGCTTCGTGGAGCTTGCGGATCATTGCCTCGTCGGAGGAGGCGGGACCAAGCGTGGCAAGGATCTTTACTTTGCGGTTGCGCTTCATCAGTTCTGGCTTTCCTGGGTGCCCGACGAATCGGACAGCTGGACCATCCAGCTCCCCTGCCTGCCGGTGTCATATTCCTTGAATCCCATCTGCTGATAGCCGCGTGCGAAGCAATCCTTCACGCCCACGATCTTGAACTCGTTTTCGGCTGCGCACATGTTGATGTCGCCGGCCCAACGCCCACCGCGGGCAGCATCCTCAGCATAGAGATAGTAGTAGCGCGATTGGAGTTCACCCTCGATCAACGTGGCGCAGGTGCCGGCGGGAACCTGCCACCAACCCTCGGTGATCCAGCCCTCTTCCGCCCGGTAGCCAATCGCGACCCCGACGAGGTTCTGGGTGCCATTGCAGACCCGAAACTCGGCATGAGCAGCATCAGCCGCGAGAACGGGTGCAAACAATGCGCCCGCGATCAGGATGGGCTTCAGAAAACGCGCGGCAGCGCGGTCGCAAGTCTGTCGGATTTGCTTCTGCACGGTTGGTGCCGGAACTCCAAAAATACGCATGGGATGCCTTCTTGCGATGCTGGCCAGAGAATGTCAACGCAACTCTAATCGATTGTAATTTCCGCCCCCGGCCAGTCCCGGGACCTTCGTGTCTGATCTTGGCACAAACGTGACGGCCTTGAAAGCTTGCGCTCCTGCATTCCCCATGCGATCAAGCCTTTGCAGCATGGAATGACATCCCGACGATGAATAACCCACCCGTTTTCGAGATACTGGACGGCCGATATGACAGCGGTTTGGTGCTGCTGGCCGATCATGCGACCAATCTCGTGCCGGAGGCCTATGCGCGGCTCGGCCTCGCTGACAGCGCCTTTGCGCGGCATATCGCTTACGACATCGGCATCGAGCCCCTCACGCGTCGCCTCTCAGCCCGGCTTCAGGCGCCAGCCGTGATGTCGCGCTTCTCCCGCCTGCTGATCGATCCGAATCGCGGCGAGGATGATCCGACGATCATCATGCGGATTTCCGACGGCGCGATCATTCCCGGCAACCACCCGATCACAGCCGATGAATGGCAGCACCGTATCGCCACCTATCATCGGCCCTATCATGAAGCTGTATCGGACGTGATTGCGCGTACGGCTGACGCCTCGGGCAAGGCTCCGCTGGTGCTGTCACTGCACTCCTACACTCCGGCCTGGAAAGGCATCCCCCGCCCCTGGCACGCGGCTGTTCTCTGGGACACCGATGAACGCGCCGTTCGCCCCCTGATCGACCAGCTGTCCGCGTCGGGCGAGCTTCTTGTGGGTGACAACGAACCTTATGACGGCGCCTTGAAGGGCGACACCATGTACCGTCACTGCATGATCAAAGGCATCCCGCACGCGCTTCTCGAAGTGCGTCAGGATCTGATCGGAACGGATGATGGCGTCGATACCTGGGTCGACCGGCTGGCGCCCATTTTCGAGCGCCTCAATGCCGACCCGAAGCTGCATGAATATCGGATCCATGCGTCGCGCACCGGCCCCTACCCGGCCGTTGGGCCCACGCCCTGAAGGAGATCGTCATGACCCTGCCAACCAAGGACGAGCAGACCGAACTCGAGGCCGCCGCCTTCCGCCGGCTGGTATCGCACCTGCGTAACCGAGCGGATGTCCAGAACATCGACCTGATGAACCTCGCCGGCTTTTGCCGCAACTGCCTGTCCAACTGGTATCTCGATGCGGCCCAGGAAAAGGGTCTGAACCTCACGCGCGACGAAAGTCGCGAGATCGTCTACGGCATGCCCTATGACGAATGGAAGGCCCTGAACCAGCGCGAGGCCACGTCTGCGCAGCAACAGGCCTTCGAAAAGAACCGGCCTCAGGAATGAGGCCAAACGCTTTGCTCTTGACGTCGCGCTCGGATCGCGGCACCTGAGCGCCACCGAAAATCCATCCCGAAATCAAGGAGAATGCCCATGTCTGATGCCGCCCACGGCGTCGCCCGCGACCAGCTCCGCGCCTTTGTCGAGCGCATCGAGCGCCTCGAGGAAGAAAAGAAGACGATCGCCGACGACATCAAGGACGTCTATGGCGAAGCCAAGTCCATGGGCTTCGACACCAAGATCCTGAAAAAGGTGATCGCACTGCGCAAGAAGGACGATCAGGAGCGCATGGAAGAGGATCTGATCCTCGACACCTATCTCGCAGCGCTTGGCATGATCGAGAGCCCGCCGGAAGGCTGAGGCCTTCCAATGATGCGGGGACCTCAGACTGAAGGCCCCAACAAAAAACCCGCCTCACGGCGGGTTTTTTCATATCGGCAAACCAGGAGGGATCAGGGCGCCCCGAAACGACTGGGATCAATCGTCGTCGCGTCGAGACGGAAACCATCAGGCACCACGGTCGGCGCGGCAAGCGCACGGGAGACCACGCGCGGCGCCTTGACACTTCTGTCGGAGACCTCAAAACGACCCTGGCTCATTGCCCATTGCTCAAGCATGTTCTTCGTCAGCGACGTGCCACCATACATGGCCATGTGAGCACGCTCCGCCTCTTCCTGACCCGGGCGTCCACCCTTGACCGGGACGGTCGGATCGACCTTGGCGGAACCAGCGGCAGGCTCATCGAAAACATCACCGAACTGGCTTGCAGAGGCAGGCTCAGACTTCGGCGGAATGGAAGCGACTTCGACTGGCCGCTGCGCCGGCTGCGGCGCGGACACGGCCTCAGGCTCCGCCCGCATCTGCGGAACGGCCACGGGCATATCGCTGGCAGAACGATTGCTCTCCTCGAGCGCATCGGCAGCTTCCGGCGACAGAATGGCCTGTTCGACCTCGTCGACCTCTGCCTCGGAGTCTGCTTGCGCCTTGGCAAGCAAGGCCTCCGCCAGAGCCGGTCGGCTGGCCGGAATAGGCACGGCCAAGCCATCAGGCGACATCATCGACGGTGCATTCGGATCGATCGACGCCGTCATGACATTGGTCGAGGCATCACCCGGCGCCGGCCGCGGTCCAAGCAAGCTCGGCACCGGAATGGTCATCTCGGCCAGGTCAGGGAATTCGTCGGATGGCGGCTCGACCGGTTGCGGCGTCGCGGAGGCAACCTGCTGCAACGCTTCGCCGGCGGCATTACGCGGCGGCTGATAAAGGGCAACGGCAAGGCTTGCATCGGCCTGGCGGAGCGAAGGACGCGACACTGGAACCGGCGCATCGACACCCGGAAGCGCGCTGGCAACCATTGTCGGCTCGCTGGCTGTCACGACCGGCGGCGGCGGAGCAGCCGGCTCAGGCTGACTTGCAACGGCTGGGCGCTGCGGGACGTCCGGCACGTCTTCCGCTTCATCCTCATCGCCGCCACGAAAGAGCATGGCGAGCAGGTTGCGCGGACGGCTGGAACCCTTTTCCTCGGCCATCATGACAGTGTTGCCACTGGCCAGACGGCGCTTGTATTCGGCCAGCGCCTGCTGGTAACCCGGCAGCGGCTTGCCATCGGACGGAATGTGAACGGTCTTGCCATCCGGGAAAAGACGCACGAGATCCTGACGGTTCATGCGTGGCCAGGCACGCACACCCGCCACGTCCATGTGGACGAAGGGCGAACCGGATGTCGGATAATAGCCAACGCCGCCCGCCTGCATCTTGACGCCCAGCTCGCGCAGCCGCTTGAGCGGCACGCCGGGAATGTAGAAGTCCATCGCCGTGCCCTGCATATGCTGGCTTTCCTTCGCGACACCCTTGGAGCGCGAACGCAGCATGGCATTGGTGGCCGGCGAACGATAAGCGGAGACGACCTTGATATAGCCCGAGGCGCGGGCCTGGCGATAGACCTCCCAAACGAGGTCGAAAAGCCGCGGATCCATCTTTGTGGGCTCGTTGCGGCGCCAGTCGCGCAGAATGTAGTTGAGCTGCTTCAGGCCCTTGGGATCATAGCGACCATTACGCTTGAACGTAATCGAGGCGCGTTCACCGGTATGGACGAATTCGATATTGAGGGTGCGGCTCTCCGCGCGCGCCTGTCCGGTTCCCGTGAGCATGAAGCCCAGAGACAGGAAGAACACTGCAAAAACGGAAAATGCCAGCCTCGCCGCAAAGTGCGCGCACGCAATCTTTATTTTGCGCCCATCTGCTTGTTGGAGCGCACTGTTTTCTTGCGATGCCTGCAACTCGATCCCCGTAAGCAAAGACTAGGTCCCACGCCACCTGAAATGAACGCTAAATGCGGTCATAGCATGGCAATTGTGCCACAGCCGCACAAGCGTTTCATACATGGTGAACGCTTGCCTAACAAGTATTTAGCCTTATTAGGTGATTAAGCTTACGCGAGAGTTAACAACAGGGGATTGAGCCAAATCAAGCCGCGCTTTTCTGGGGGTTGTCGGGGTCGATGCCGTAGTCCTTCAGCTTTCTGTAGAGAGTCGAGCGGCCGATGCCCAGCTTGCGCGCCACCTGGCTCATCTGGCCGCGATAGAATTTCAGCGCAAACCGGATCAATTCCTCTTCGATCTCGGCCAGTTTTCGCACATTTCCGGCCTCGTCGGTACTCACAATGACGTTGGCCATGGACGCGGCCGCAAAGGCCTGGGTCTGGGCTGCGGATTGGCTCGGGACGGACACACGGTCGAACAATGCAGCCTGAGCCCGGACAAATGCGGAAGCATCGGCGGCGGCCTGGGCAGCATCGACACCGGCGCTGCGCATCATCTGACGGCGCTCTCCGACCTGTGCCGATATATGCGGGAAATCAGCCTCCCGCAGACTGGACCCCTCTGCGAGCACGACGGCGCGGAAGACAGCATTTTCCAGCTGGCGCGTATTGCCTGGCCAGTCGAATGCCGTGAGGAGCGCAATCGCCGAGGCTTCGAGCTGAAGCGTCTTGGCGAGCCGCTGCTCCAGCGAAAACCGCTCGACGAAACTGCGCACGAGATGCGGAATATCCTCCTTGCGCCGGCGCAACGATGCGATCGTGATCGGAAAGACGTTGAGGCGATAATAGAGATCCTCGCGGAAACGTCCGGACTTCACCTCTTCTATCAGGTCGCGACTGGTCGCCAGGATCAGACGCACATTGACCTTGGACGCGCGATCCTGTCCAGGACGGCGGATTTCGCCATGCTGGACAATATCGAGAAGACGCATCTGCGTGGAAAGAGGCAGTTCCGCCACCTCGTTGAGATAGAGCGTGCCGCCGTCCGCCTCGAAAAACTTACCCGAAGGGGCGCCCTTCAAGCCCAGGCCAAGATCATTGCCGAACAGGGCCTCGTCCATCTGCGCTGGCGAAATACCGTTGCAATTGACACTGACGAAGGGCCGCGATGAACGCTCGCTAGCCGAATGAATGGCCCGCGCAACCGTTTCCTTGCCAACGCCCGTTTCCCCCTCAAGCATGACGGGAATGGTCGATTGCGCTGCGCGCCGGCCGAGTTCGACGACGCGCGACATGGTCGCACTGACGGCCACAATATCGGCAAAGGTGACCGCGCCGCCGCGCATCCGTCGCGGCGATTTTCCCTGTTGCGCACTCTGATGCACCTTCATCGCCGCTTCGATTGCGCCGACCAATCGGTCACTGCTCACCGGCTTGACGAGAAAGTCGAAGGCCCCGGCCCTGACTGCGTCGAGTGCAAGCTCGTCGGCGCCTTCGGAAATCTCGACGATGACGGGCAAGGCCGCGTTGATTTCGAGCGCGAGCGGCAGGAGCTCGTCGGCGAGATCGGCAACGGTCGCCGAATCGACCACCACCACGCCAATGCTGTCGCGATGACGGATCAAGATCTCGATTCCGTCTTGGCCCGTATCTGCGACATGGACCACATGACCGTGCGCCTCGATTGCAGACTTCATGCTGCGGCGTTCGGCAACATCTTCATCGATGAGTAGGACCTGTGCGTTCAACTTCGTCTCCCCGGATGGACGATAAGGCGCGTTTCGCGCTCCTGGGTTGCAGGTCTCGGAGACTGACAGAAAGGACTGAACATGTTCTTGGGAGAAACACTCGCATTTTAACGGTCCTTAACCAGTTATGGCACAATCCACAGGCGAGGCGCGACAAAACTCGCCGTTGTGGCACAGACCTGCAACGATCTCCGGAACTTGCCGCGGCGCACATGACTGACTACATCTGGCGCTAACATTGAAAATACGAGGAGCCGCCATGTCGATCGTTCACAGTTCACCTGCAGAAGCCCGGGCCAACCACGATGCGACGCTTGGCAATCTGCCGGTCTGGCGGCTGGAAGACCTGTATCCGGGCCAGACGTCGCCGGAATTCCTCGCAGCACTCGACAGGGCAGCCGCAGACGCGCTGGCCTTTGAAGTGAAGTGGAAGGGCAAGCTGACCGAGGCATTGGAAACTGTTGGCGCCGGCGGGCTCGCTGAGGCGCTTACCGAACTTGATGCCCTGGAAGATCTGCTCGGCCGCATCGCCTCCTATGCCGGCCTCACCTATTATTCCGACATGACGAACCCGGCGAACGGCAAGTTCTTCGGCGATATCCAGGCCAAGCTCACCGACATGTCGTCGCGCCTGCTGTTCTTCCCGCTGGAGATGAACCGTCTGGCCGATGACGCAGTCGACGCCGCCATGGACCGTGACGCAGCCCTTGCCCATTTTCGCCCCTGGATCGTTGATTTGAGGAAGGACAAGCCGTTCCAGCTCGACGATCGGATCGAACAACTCTTCCTCGAAAAGTCGCAGACCGGCGCTGCCGCCTTCAACCGTCTCTTCGATGAAACGCTGGCCTCGCTGCGCTTCAAGATCGGCGAAGACGAAATGCCGCTCGAGCCGACGCTGACGCTGCTGCAGGATGCTGACCCGGAAAAGCGCCGGCAGGCCGCCATGGCCCTGTCAAAGACCTTCAAGGACAATGCCCGCATCTTCACGTTGGTGACCAACACGCTGGCAAAGGACAAGGAGATCTCCGATCGCTGGCGCGGCTTCGAAGACATTGCCGATAGTCGCCATCTGGCAAACCGCGTCGAGCGCGAAGTCGTCGACGCGCTCGCCGAAGCCGTACGTGAAGCCTATCCGCGCCTGTCGCACCGCTATTACAAGATGAAGGCCAGGTGGCTCGGCATGGACCGGATGAATTTCTGGGACCGCAATGCGCCGCTTGCCGAAACCCCGGATCGTCTGATCCCCTGGAATGAAGCGAAAGACATGGTGCTCTCCGCCTATGGCGGCTTTGCCCCTGAAATGGCCGAGATTGCCGGACGCTTCTTTGACGGCGGCTGGATCGATGCGCCAGCCCGTCCGGGCAAGGCCCCGGGCGCCTTTGCTCATCCGACAGTGCCCTCGGCACACCCCTATGTTTTGGTCAACTATCTCGGCAAGCCGCGCGATGTCATGACGCTTGCGCACGAACTCGGCCATGGCGTGCACCAGGTGCTGGCGGGCGGCCAGGGCGCACTGATGTGCAACACCCCGCTGACGCTCGCAGAAACGGCATCTGTCTTCGGCGAGATGCTGACTTTCCGCGCTCTCCTCGACAAGACGACCGACAGCAAAGAACGCAAGGCGATGCTGGCCCAGAAGGTCGAGGACATGATCAATACGGTCGTGCGCCAGATCGCTTTCTACCAGTTCGAGCGCAAGCTCCACACCGCCCGCAAGGACGGCGAACTGACCTCCGAGCAGATCGGCGAACTGTGGCTCTCGGTTCAGCAGGAAAGCCTCGGACCGGCCATCGAAATCTCGGAAGGCTACGAGACCTGGTGGACCTACATCCCCCACTTCATCCACTCGCCCTTCTACGTCTATGCCTATGCCTTCGGCGACTGCCTGGTGAACTCGCTCTATGCGGTCTACCAGAATGCCGACCAGGGCTTCCAGGACAAGTACTTCGAGCTCCTGAAGGCAGGCGGCACGAAGCACCATTCCGAACTCCTCGCCCCCTTCGGCCTGGACGCGACCGATCCGTCGTTCTGGGCCAAGGGTCTGTCGATGATTGAGGGGCTGATCGACGAGCTGGAAGCGCTAGATAAGGCAGCTTGAACTGGAGCAGCTGCTTTTCCATGGGTGACCACGCCCCTTACGCGCTCTTCCGCGATGATCGCGCCGGAACGAGCCTCGTCTTTGCCGAACCGCAGGACCTCGTCTTCGCGCGGACGGCGGACGAGGTGCGTCCGGCGCTCGCGCGGTTGGAGGCGGCTCGCAAGGCCGGTAAATGGCTGGCCGGCTACCTCTCCTACGAGGCCGGCTTTGTCTTCGAGGACAAGCTTGCGCGTCTGGTCGAGGACAATCGCGAGACCCCGCTGATCGCCATGGGCATCTTCGAGGCCCCAGCACCAGACGGTCATCCTCTTGCTGCGGCCCCATCGAACATTCCCAACGCGCCTTTTCTGTCTGCGCCGCATGCGGGATGGGATTTTGAGGCCTATCGCGAGCGGTTCGATCGTCTGCACCACCACTTGCGCAGGGGCGATTGTTATCAGGCCAATCTCACCATGCCGATCGAGGCGCGCTGGGAGGGTGATCCAAGGGCAGCATTCTGGTCGCTGGTCGGACGCCAGCCGGTGCATTACGGCGCCTTGATTGATTTCGGTGACCCGGTCATCCTGTCGCGCTCGCCGGAACTGTTCTTCTCCGTCGATGCTGACGGCTGGCTCGAAACCCGGCCGATGAAGGGCACGGCCCCCCGCGGCGCAAGCGCTGAGGAGGACGATGCGATCATCGAGGCCATGCTCGCCGACGAAAAGACTCAGGCCGAAAACCGGATGATCGTCGACCTGCTGCGCAACGATGTCTCCGTGATCTCGGAGGTCGGCACCCTCTCGGTCCCGAAGTTGTTTGCGATAGAGACCTATCCGACCGTTCACCAGATGGTGAGCTATGTCAGGGCCAGGCTCTCGCCCGATATCGGCCTGCCCGAGATCATGGCCGCCCTCTTCCCCTGCGGCTCGGTCACCGGCGCGCCAAAAATGTGGGCGATGCGCATCCTGCATGAGTTGGAGGCCGGTCCACGAGATATCTATTGCGGTGCGATCGGCTGGTGCGACCCCAACGGTCCCATGCGATTTTCAGTTGCAATCCGCACGATCTCCCTTTTCAACCAGGGCCGCGCCGTCTTCAATGTGGGCGGCGGCATCGTCTTCGATTCGAAGGCCGAGGCCGAATACGAGGAATGCCTGTTAAAGGCGCGCTTTGCCGTGGGTGACCAATGGATTTCTCGCTGATCGAGACGATGCGGTGGCAGCCGGGCGCAGGTTTCCTGCGGCTCGATCAGCATATGCGCAGGCTCTCCCGCTCAGCCGATGCATTGGGCTTTCGCCAGCCTCAGGATCCGAAAGGCAGGCTCCAGAAAGAGATTTCCGGAGATCAGCCGCTGCGTGTCCGGCTCGTCATGACCTTTCGCGGCAAGATGGAAATCAGCGCCACGCCGTTCGATCCGCTGCCGGAAGAAGCCGTCTGGCGCTTGCGGATTGCCAAAACCCGACTGCAATCCGAAGACAGCCTTTTCCGCCATAAAACCTCGCGGCGAGAGCCCTACGAGGCCGCGCGCGCCGAATATGCCAAAGAGGAGGCTGACGAAGTCATCCTTCTCAACGAGCGGGACGAGGTCTGCGAAGGCACGATCACCAATGTCTTCGCCGAGGCGGAGGATGGCATGCTGCTGACCCCGCCGCTCACCAGCGGCCTCTTGCCCGGCGTGCTGCGTGCGGAACTCATTCGCGAACGCAAGGCCCGCGGCGAAATCCTGAAACTCGATGACCTGCGACACCGCAAGCTCTTTGTCGGCAACTCCCTGCGCGGGCTCATCCGCGCCGAACTGGTGGAATAGGCAAGCCGAATGTTCATTCTCTCCCTCACCTATGTGAAGCCAGCCGAAGAAGCCGACCGCCTGATGCAGCCGCATATGGACTGGGTGAACGCCGGCTATGATAGCGGCCTGTTCCTGGCCTCCGGCCGGAAGAACCCACGCACCGGCGGAGTGATCCTCGCACGGGGCGATCGAGGCGAGATCGAGGCTTATGTCGCAGCCGATCCCTTCATCATGGAAGGCGTGGCTGTCTGCGAGGTGACGGAAGTTGCGGTGACGCGGACAGCAGCGGGGCTTGAGGGGTTGAAGGACTGATATCAGTCGGGACAGGCCATTGATTGCTCACAATCGTGCGCAGATATTGACGCATCAGGACGTTGGGAATGGAGACGGACTCCCGCAAGATCATCACACGGCTCCGAGACGAAGGCTTTGAGCCTCGGGTCGATTTCCGGGTCTCACCACAAGTTTCGAAAGGGCGATAAAACGCTTATCGTCCCGCATCCGAAGAAGGATCTGCCGCTCGGCACGGCGCGGGCCATTGCCAAGCAGGCAGGCTGCATTTCATCCTGAGGGGAGCAAAACGCAATGCGACACGATATGGCATTGGGCCACAAGGACGCGGAAAGTGCTTTCGGCATCAGCTTTCCGGATCTTCCTTCCGTCTTTTCGGCAGCGGATGATGAAGAGGATTTGCTGGCAAATGCGATCAAAGCCTTGCGGTTATGGGGAAAAGACGAGCTCCTTCCGGAGCCCTCTCCCTATGCCAAGATCCTAGCGCGCGCCGATATTCGGCAAGACCTGAGTGACGGCGCTTTCCTCATTCGCGTCCCGCTGATCGAGGACGACACGAGAACGGTGCGCGCCAATGTTACACTGGAGGCAGGCACGCTTGCGGCGATCGACATCGCAGCCAAGCAGCGAGGATTAACGCGCTCCGCGTTCCTGGCGAGCTGTGCCCGCAAAGCAATCGAGCGCTCGGAGTGACTGCCGACGCCGAAAAGTTCACCCACACCCCATACGCCAGCGCCACCCGGCCCTTCACCATAGGCCTCTCGGCGCTCGCCCCCGAGCGCTGGATCATGCCGGGTGCTGACCTCCCACACTATCTCGCCGAAAAACACCACCTCGCAGCAACCCGTCTCGACGAGGTCTTTCGGGCCACCGAAGATAGCCTGCCTGCCCAGAGCGAATGCCTCAATGCATTGGTCGCGCATCTCGCGCAGGATCACCCGCAGGTCTATCAGCGCACCGACAACCATCTCCGAATGGCAGATCATGTCGTCGATCTCTCCGACGAGACGATCCCGCCACTTCTGCGCGCCGGCATGCTGGTTCAGGACGACCTCGTCATCATGATGAGGCGCGAGGCGGGCTGGTATATCGCCGCGGCCCATCTCTCCTTCCCCTCTTCCTGGCTGCTTGCGGAGAAGTTCAATCGACCGATGGAGGAGGTCCACAAGCATGTTCCGGGCTTTGAGGCGGGCACACGCAATGCCGTGATGATCAACCGCATCTTCGACAACCTCCTGCCCGATCAGCCGGCCGAACGTTTCAACTGGTCGATCAACTGGGAGGAAAAGCTCTTCCATCCCGAAACCGGCCGCAACGATACGGCAGATCCAGATGATGCCGTGATCCGCGTCGAGCGTCAGACGCTGACGAAACTGCCCGAAACCGGCGCAATCGTCTTCACCATCCGCATCTATCTCGACCCTGTCAGGCTCTTCACCAGCCACCCCGAAGGGCCCCGGCTGGCAACCGAGCTGGCGCGTCAGCTGGAGGGGCTGACGGAGGCGCAATCGGCCTACAAAGGCCTTGATCGACAGCGGCGCCGGCTTGTCGAGCGCTTGTCCGCCATGGCCGCCCACGAAAAATAGGCGCTGACGGCATTCGAGCGCCTTGTGACGCCCTTTATTGTGTCAGAGTTTTGTGATCTAGAACCGCCAATATTGCTCCGGCCAGACAAGAAGAGGCCGGAAACACAGCCCGAGAAAAACCGGGCTTCCAAGGAGACGGACATGAGCGAAAAGACCTACCCGGTATACGGCGAGATCACCGGCCCGATCGTGATGATCGGTTTCGGCTCGATCGGCCGCGGCACCCTGCCGCTGATCGAACGCCACTTCAAATTCGACAAGAGCCGGATGGTCGTGATTGACCCGCGCAACGACGAGGCGGACCTGCTCGCCAAGCACGGCATCAAGCACATCCAGGCGCATGTCACCAAGGACAACTACAAGAAGCTGCTGAAGCCGCTCCTCACGGAAGGGGAAGGCCAGGGCTTCTGCGTCAACCTCTCGGTCGACACCGGCTCGCTCGACCTGATGAAGTTCTGCCGCAAGCTCGACGTGCTCTACATCGACACCGTCGTCGAGCCCTGGCTCGGCTTCTACTTCGACAAGAACATGAAGAACTCCGAGCGCACCAATTATGCGCTGCGCGAAACCGTGCGCCAGGAAAAGGCCAAGAACCCGGGCGGCACCACGGCCGTCTCCACCTGCGGCGCAAACCCCGGCATGGTCTCCTGGTTCGTCAAGCAGGGCCTCGTCAACATTGCTCACGAAATCGGCCTGAAGTTCGAGGAACCGGACCAGAACGACCGCGAAGGCTGGGCCAAGCTGATGAAGAAGGTCGGCGTCAAGGGCGTGCACATTGCCGAGCGCGACACCCAGCGCACGAAGAACCCGAAGCCGCTCAACGTGTTCTGGAACACCTGGTCTGTCGAAGGCTTCATCTCGGAAGGCCTGCAGCCGGCCGAACTCGGCTGGGGCACCCATGAAAACTGGATGCCGAAGAACGCCAAGAAGCACAAGAAGGGCTGCAAGGCCGCGATCTATCTGGAGCAACCGGGCGCCAACACCCGCGTGCGCACCTGGTGCCCGACGCCGGGCCCGCAATATGGCTTCCTGGTCACCCACAACGAGTCGATCTCGATCGCGGACTACTTCACCGTCGAGAAGGACGGCGAAGTCACCTATCGCCCGACCTGCCACTATGCCTACCACCCGGCCAATGACGCCGTGCTCTCGCTGCACGAGATGTTCGGCAATGGCGGCACGCCGCAGCCGGTCCTGCACGTCCTCAACGAAGACGAACTGGTTGATGGCGTCGACGAACTCGGCGTACTCCTCTACGGCCACGAGAAGAATGCCTACTGGTACGGTTCGCGCCTGTCGCTCGAAGAAACCCGCGAGATCGCCCCTTACCAGAACGCAACCGGCCTGCAGGTGACATCCGCTGTGCTCGCCGGCATGGTCTGGGCGCTTGAAAACCCGAAGGCTGGCATCGTTGAAGCCGACGAGATGGACTACAAGCGCTGCCTCGAAGTGCAGTCGCCCTATCTCGGCCCGGTCGAAGGCCATTACACCGACTGGACCCCGCTCGACGGCCGCCCGGGCCTCTTCCCGGAAGAGCTCGACGAGAAAGATCCGTGGCAGTTCAAGAACATCCTCGTTCGCTGAGCCAATTCCTTTCGCAAACAGGGCCCGCTTTTCTGGCGGGTCCCAGCCTCCTGTCGCAGAAGGGCCACAGCAAGACCGGGATAAGCACCTCGGTCCAGGCGGGATGCCTTGCTTTGGTCCAGCCTTCGCGGCATGGTTCGAAACGACGCATATTGGCAACCGGCCGGACCGGGCTGCCGCACAGGTGGGAGCACTGAATGAACATCCGATCCATCACGGCAATCGCAGCCTGCAGCCTCGCCCTTTCCTCCTGCTATTCCTCGGGTCCGCAGCGGCAGCTGCCAAGCGTTCAGCAGGGACCATCGGTCGAAGGCGCATGGGTCGATCCGAACGGTATTGTCTCGACATTCCAGGGCGGCACTTTCACGACCCGCACGACAGACTCGAACCAGATCCTGGCCTCAGGCTCCTATATGCTGGTCAATGACCGCCTGGTCGAGATCAACATGACCTCGCTGGTGCGCAACACCCGCCAGAAGGTCAACTGCGCCCTCGTTACCCCGGGCCAGCTGAACTGCACCTCGGATAGCGGCGCACAGTTCTCGCTCGCGCGCCGAGCCTGATACAGCCCTCCATCACGAGCGCCTTTTCGAAAGCGGCCCGCAAGGCCGCTTTCTTGCATTTGCACCGACACTAACATTTTGGAGTGGCCCGTTTTCCGCTTGCCCTCCCCTGAACTTGATGAAAACATCAAGCTTTCCGAGGCCGGGATCGGCTGTCACGAAGACGTGCCAAGCTGGCGGAAGACATATTGCAAAAGGAGAGTAGATCGATGTTCAGACAATTGCGAATTGGCCTCTTGAGCGCCTCCGTACTGGCCCTGACGGCAGGAACGGCATTCGCCGATTTCGAGCTTAACATCCTTCATATCAACGACTTGCATTCCCGCATTGAGGCAATCAACAAGTCCGACTCCACCTGCTCTGCGGAAGATGAAGCGAAAAGCGCCTGCTTCGGTGGCATTGCTCGCGTCAAGACCGCAATCGACACCCGTCGGGGCGAGTTGCAGGGCAAGAATGTGCTGACCCTCGACGCCGGCGACCAGTTCCAGGGCTCGCTGTTCTACACCACCTACAAAAGCGCGCCGATCGCCGAATTCATGAATGGCATCGGCTTTGACGCCATGGCCATCGGCAACCATGAATTCGATGATGGCCCGGAAGAACTCGCCAAGTTCATCGATGCGCTGAAGTTCCCGATGATTTCCGGCAACACGCTGGCCGGCCTCAATTCGCCGGTCGCCAACAAGTTCAAGCCTTACATCGTCAAGGAGTTCGGCGCGGAAAAGGTTGCGGTCGTCTCCGTACTGGCGACCGACACCGACGAGACCTCGTCGCCCGGCGATAGCGTGCTCTTCGCCGACGAGATCGGCTACCTGAAGGAAGCTGTCAAGGAAATCGAGGGCCAGGGGATCAACAAGATCGTGCTGCTCTCGCATGTTGGTTACGTCAAGGACCAGGAAATCGCCAAGGCCGTTGATGGCATTGACGTCATCGTCGGTGGCCATAGCCACACGCTTCTGTCCAGCACCGACGAGAAGGCGCAAGGCCCTTATCCGACCCTGGTCAAGAACCCGGCCGGCAAGGATGTACCGATCGTCACCGCCTACGCCTATTCCAAATATCTCGGCGATCTGACTGTGGTCTTCGATGACGCCGGTGTCGTCACCTCCTCCACCGGTGCTCCGAAACTGCTCGATGCCTCGGTCACGCCCGATGCCGGCTTTGTCGCCAAGGTAAAAGAACTGGGCGGCCCGATCGAGGAACTGAAACTGAAGGAGATTGGCTCCACCGCAGAAGCCATCGACGGCGCCCGCGAGACCTGCCGCGCAGTCGAATGCTCGATGGGCAACCTCGTCGCCGACGCAATGGTCGATCGCCTGAAGGATCAGGGCGTTACCATCGCCATCCAGAATGGCGGGGGCCTGCGCGCCTCGATCGATGCCGGCACGGTGACCATGGGCGAGGTTCTGACGGTTCTGCCGTTCCAGAATTCGCTCGCCTCGTTCCAGCTCAAGGGCTCGGATGTGGTGGCAGCGCTTGAAAACGGGGTCAGCCAGATCGAAGAGGCCGCTGGCCGCTTCCCGCAGGTCTCCGGCCTGAAATACACATTCGACGCCTCGAAGCCAGCCGGCAGCCGCGTCTCCGATGTTCAGGTCAAGGAAGGCGATGCCTTCGTCGCCATCGACCCGAACAAGGTCTATGGCGTCGCGACCAACAACTACATGCGGTCCGGTGGCGACGGATACAAGGTCTTCGCGACCGGCGGTCAGAACGCCTACGACTTCGGCCCTGGCCTTGAAGCGGTGGTCGCCGACTTCATCGCCAAGAACAGCCCCTATAAGCCCTATACCGATGGCCGCATCACCGTGATTGCAGCCGCAGCCCCGGCCGCTGATGCCGCACCGGCCACAACCGATGCAGCGACGAAGCCGGCTGAACCGGCACCAGCCGCAGAAACGGCCACCCCGACAGCAGTACCGGCTGCAACCGCAACCGAGACCGCTGCCACGGCTGCGGCCACTGTCTACAAGGTCATCGCTGGCGACAGCCTGTGGAAGATTGCCGAAGCCACCTATGGCGACGGCAATCTGTGGAAGAAGATTGCCAAGGCCAATGCGCTGCGCAATCCGAACCGCATCCATGTCGGTCGCGAACTGGAATTGCCGGCGAAGTAAGACCCTTTGCCGCACGACAAGGGCCGGTCCGGACTTTTCCGGACCGGCTTTTGCTTTTATCAGATGATCTTAGCAGGCCTTCGTGACGTATAGGTCGAGACACTTATCACCAGGAATTCAAGATGAATGCTCTTCCCGCCCATTGGCCCTCCGACCATCCGCCGGTGAACTTCGGTAAAGTCGGCGTGCTGCTCGTCAACCTCGGCACGCCTGATGGCACCGACTACAAGTCGATGCGCCGTTATCTCGAGGAATTCCTGACGGACAAGCGGGTGATCGAGTGGTCGCGCTGGTTCTGGTATCCGATCCTCTACGGGATTGTGCTGAACAAGCGCCCACAGAAGGTCGGCAAGGCCTATGAGGAGATCTGGAACAAGGAGCTCGACGAAAGCTATCTGCGTACCTACACGCGCAACCAGGCCGAAAAGCTGGCGGTCGCGATGAAGGACCTGCCAAACGTCCATGTCGATTGGGCCATGCGCTACGGCCAGCCGGCCATCCAGGCCAAGATGAACGAGATGCAGAAGGCAGGCTGCGAGAAGATCCTCGTCTATCCGCTTTACCCCCAATATGCCGCCGCAACGACGGCCACAGTCAATGATGAGGCTTTTCGCGCACTTCTGAAAATGCGCTGGCAGCCCGCTTTGCGCACCGTGCCGCAATATGCCGACGACCCGGTCTATATCGAAGCGCTGGCCAATTCGATCACCAAGCACCTCGCCACGCTCGACTGGGAGCCGGAGCTGGTGATCACGTCCTATCACGGCATCCCCCGGTCCTACTTCATGAAGGGCGATCCCTATCACTGCCAGTGCTACAAGACGACGCGCCTTCTGCGCGACCATCTCGGCTGGGAGAAGGACAAGCTGATGGTGACCTTCCAGTCCCGTTTCGGGCCGGAGGAATGGCTGCAGCCCTACACCGACAAGACGGTCGAAAAGCTGGCCAAGGAAGGCGTGAAGCGTATCGCCATCCTCAATCCCGGCTTCGTATCGGACTGCCTCGAAACACTGGAAGAAATCGCCGGTGAAGCGGGCGAAGACTTCCTCCACAATGGCGGCGAGAAATTCACCCACATCCCCTGTCTCAATGACAGTGAAGACGGCATGCGCGTGATCGAGAACGTGGTCCGGCGTGAACTTCAAGGTTGGGTTTGAAACGAACGATTTGAATTGAAGGCCGCCTCCGGGCGGCCTTTCTTCTTGTGGCGGCGTCCGACAGACCAGGGACCGGGCCTGTAAATTGTGGCAGGTACAAACTAATTTCACTGCGCAACTTAGAGGTCGCACGCCCACCGGAGGGCACTGAGAGGGCGGACAGAAAAACGATCATCTGCACAAATTTTTCGCAGTCCGTTCGGTCGCTTAGCATCATCACGCACCCGGAGCGGACGCACTCCAATGCAACCAGGCGATGCCAAAGAGCGGACAAATTTATTCAACTTTTCGATCTAAAGTATTGGATTTTCGGAGTGTTCTATCTTCGTCTATCGTTATATTAACGTTCCTTTTAAGAATAACTCTTAGATTTCACGGGGAGAGAAGGAGATCCCCCCATGAAATTGAACCGCAACCTATTGGCGTCAGCCCTCGTCGCGCTGTCAGCCGCCCAGGCCCTCGCAGAACCGCCGGCCCCCGATGTCAACAAGCTCGTGACACCGGAAGTCGTGCAGGAGATGCGCGACATCATCGGCGCAGAAATTGTCCGGGTATCCATCGAGGCCCAGAACAAGAGGCTGGCGAATCTTGAGCAGAGCAAGATCGATGCGCTCGACAGCCAGTGGAAAGCGGAACGCGAATCCACCGACAAGCCACTGATCGCGGCAACCCTGTCCAGCCCGCTCTCCGTTTACCTCGCCCGCCTCCAGGGCAAATCGCTCGGCCTCTATGCGGAAATCTTCGTAATGGACAAGAACGGCCTGAATGTCGGTCAAAGCTCGGTCACCAGCGACTTCTGGCAGGGCGACGAAGGCAAATTCCAGAACACCTACGCCGTATCGGAAGAAGCTCTCTTCATCGACGAGGCTGAATGGGACGACGAAGCCAAGATCTGGCGCGGCCAGGTGAGCTTCACGGTCCTCGGCACGGACAAGAAGAAGATCGGTGCCGTGACAGTGGAACTCAACCTCACCGAACTTGAGCGTCGCGCGCAGGCCGGCGCCTGATCGACCATTCGCGGTGCCATGACGGCAATCGCTTTTTCCATCTGTGCCGCATCACCTTGAACGTCGAGGCAATTCAGAGCCATGTTGAATAATATTTCCGTCACCACGAAGGGACTGGCCGCCTTCAGCCTTCTGGCGGCAATCGCCATCGCCAGCTCCACCTTCATCTACAACAGGGCAACGATTGCGAATGGACTTGTCGCCGAGGCGCAACGCCTTCAGCATCTTACCGAAAACGTAGCAGAGTTCAGCAACGACATTTATGTCTCCGATCTCAGCTTGAAAAGTTTCCTGCTGACTGGCAACCGGGAGTTTTCCGATGCCACTACAGCAAGCCTCGAAGAAATGCGGCAGGATGTTGTTGACCTGACAAAAACCTTCACCGAGGTGGCTCCGTCCGAGCTTGCCACCTTGCAGGCCGCCTTTGCCACGATCAACGAATGGCAGACAAAATTCGTCCAGCGTCAGATCGACTTGATGCGGGACCCAGCAACCGTCGAACTGTCCCGCGCTATCGAAGTCGGTGGTGAAAGCGAAGCCCTTGTCGCCAAGGCGCAAGGTGAGTTGCAGACTGCAATAACTCAGCTGACCGCACGCAGCGCAGCAGCAGAGCAGCAGCAGGGCGCAGCCCTGAAAATGGTCGAAACAGTTGCATTTGGCGCTGCCCTCGCTGTCGCCTTCGCTGCGGCCTTGATGGGCTTCCTCAATTACCGCCTCGTTTCTAGCCCGCTTGCCCGTTTGGCGACGGCGACAAACAAGCTCGCCCATGGCGATCTCGACGTCGCGATCAAATCTGGCGGCAAGGACGAAATCGGCCAGATGGCAGCCTCCATGCAGATCTTCCGCGAAGCGGCCCTGGCCAACAAGCGCCTGCAAGCCGATGCGGAAACCAATCGTCGCCAGGCAGAAGCAGACCGCATCTCGGCACAGGAACGCGCCGAGGCCGATGCAGCCGAGCGCCTGCGGATCGCCACCTCCGGCCTGGCAGCCGGTCTCCAGCGGCTTGCCGCCGGCGATCTCGCCTTCCAGCTCAACGAACCCTTCGCTGCAGACTTCGAACCCCTGCGTCACGATTTCAACACGTCGATCCGCCAGCTCAACACCACGCTCTCCGCCATTACGCGCAGTGTCAGCGCCATGGAACTTGGAACGCGTGAAATCGCCAGCGGCTCGGATCATCTGTCGAAGCGCACCGAACAGCAGGCAGCATCGCTTGAGGAAACCGCCGCAGCCGTCGAACAGATCACGGCCAATGTGGTGAACTCGACGAAGCGCACGGAAGAAGCGCGGGGCGTGGCGGCTCAGGCCAACACCTCGGCCACCCAGTCCTCGGAGGTCGTCTCCCGCGCCGAGGAAGCCATGCGCCGGATCGAAGGCTCGTCGCAGCAGATCTCCAACATCATCGGCGTGATCGACGAGATTGCCTTCCAGACCAATCTTCTTGCACTGAATGCCGGCGTCGAGGCCGCACGCGCGGGTGAAGCCGGCAAGGGCTTCGCCGTTGTCGCCCAGGAAGTGCGTGAACTGGCTCAGCGTTCTGCCAACGCCGCCAAGGAAATCAAGGCACTGATCCAGAACTCCTCAGCGGAGGTCTCCGGTGGTGTTGACCTGGTACGCAAGACCGGAGAGGCGCTTCGGACCATCGGCGGCTTCATCACCGAGATGAACGTGCACATGGATGCCATCGCCATCTCGGCCCGCGAACAGTCGACCGGCCTGTCGGAAGTCAACCAGGCGGTCAACGCCATGGACCAGACGACCCAGCAGAATGCCGCCATGGTCGAAGAGTCGAACGCCGCCTCGGCTGCCCTTGCCACCGAAGCCGCCAAGCTGCGCGAGCTCATCTCGCAGTTCAGCATTGATGCCGGACAGACAGCACAGGTCGGTGCGCTTCGCGAAACGGCCCAGGCCATGGCGCGCCCCTCGACCCAGGCACCGGTAACCCGCCCGGCCCCGCGCCGCGCCGCCGCCCCGATGACGCACGGCAATGCAGCGGTCTCAAGGGACAACTGGGAAGAATTCTGATCGCCAGGACAGCTTGAAATGAAAGGGGCGGAGTGCAAACTCCGCCCCTTTCCAATTGTGGGCCACGGGCATGCCGCGGTGACACACGCCCCTTGCATTTGGCGCGCAATATGCCGATCTACAAAGAGAAACTGAAAGTTGTGCCTAGCTAGGGCGGGGAGTGAATATGCCTTTCACAGGTCCGGATATCGTCGTCATTGCACTGGTCGTGCTTGTCATCCTCATACTCTTCGCCGGCATCAAGACCGTGCCGCAGGGTTACCGCTACACGATCGAACGCTTCGGCCGCTACACGCGCACGCTGGAACCCGGCCTCAACATCATCATGCCCTTCATCGAGCAGATTGGTGCGAAGATGAATGTCATGGAACAGGTTCTGGATGTTCCGACCCAGGAAGTCATCACCAAAGACAACGCTTCGGTCTCCGCAGATGCCGTCGCCTTTTACCAGGTGCTGAACGCCGCCGAAGCAGCCTACCAGGTTGCCAATCTCGAAAACGCCATTCTCAACCTGACCATGACCAATATCCGCTCGGTCATGGGCTCGATGGATCTCGACGAGCTCCTCTCCAACCGCGAAGTCATCAACGACCGTCTGTTGCGCGTGGTCGACGAGGCCGTGCGCCCCTGGGGCATCAAGGTCACCCGCGTCGAGATCAAGGACATCCAGCCACCGGTCGATCTGGTCGACGCCATGGGCCGCCAGATGAAGGCCGAGCGCGAGAAGCGCGCCCAGGTCCTGGAAGCTGAAGGTTTCCGCAACGCCCAGATCCTCAGAGCCGAAGGCGCCAAGCAGTCAGCCATCCTGGAAGCCGAAGGCCAGCGCGAAGCCGCTTACCGCGAGGCGGAAGCCCGCGAGCGTCTGGCTGAAGCCGAAGCCAAGGCCACCCGCATGGTGTCGGAGGCGATTGCCGCCGGTGACATCAACGCGATCAACTACTTCGTTGCGCAGAAATACACCGAAGCCATGGCTTCGATCGGCACCGCCCCCAATTCCAAGGTCGTGCTGATGCCGATGGAAGCCTCCTCGCTGATCGGCTCGCTCGGCGGCATCGGCGCAATCGCGCGCGAAGTCTTCGGCGACCAGCAGCCGCAGCGCGCCCCTGCCCCGCCGCGTGCGCCCGCCGCTCCGCGCTCGACGCCGGTCGTCAACCCCTTTGATCCGAACCGCGAGTGATCGCCATGATCAGCCGGATCATCACGGAACTTGGCCCCTGGAGCTGGTGGGTGCTCGGCATGCTGCTTCTGGCGGCCGAATTGACGATGCCCGGCGTCTTCCTCGTCTGGGTCGGCCTCGGCGCCCTGCTGACGGGCGTGCTTTCACTTCTCTTCTGGGAGATGGGCTTCTGGACCTGGCATGTGCAGGCGCTGGTCTTCGCACTGTCCGCCGTCACCTTCACGCTGACCGGCCGGCGCTATTTTGCCAGCCGTGACAAGGCCAGCGACCAGCCACTGCTCAACCAGCGCAGCGCAAGCCTTGTCGGCCGCACCGCAACGCTTGGCGAGCCGATCCGCGAAGGCCGCGGCCGCATCCGCCTCGACGACACCTTCTGGTCCGTCTCCGGCCCCGATCTGCCCGAAGGCACGCGCGTCCGAGTGATTTCTGGCAAGGGTGGAGACCTGACGGTCGAGAAGGCTTAAGCCGACGTCGTCAAGCGACCCCGATGCGCAACAGGTCGTGGAAGTGGATGAGGCCTATAGGGCAGTGATGCTCGTCAACCACGATCAGCGCGCCGATGCCATGTTTGTTGATCATGGCAGCGGCCGTCGTTGCCAGTTGATCGCCCTTGATCACCTTCGGATTGCGGGTCATCACGTCATCGACCGTCAGCACGGACAGGTCGCGCGCAAGGTTACGCGCCATGTCACCTTCGGTGACGATGCCGCACAGCCTGCCATCGCCATCAACGACACCGACACAGCCAAAATGCTTGTGCGAGAGAACCTTGACCGCGTCCGGCATCGATGTGCCGAGCGGTACCAGCGGCACCCGCGCCCCGGTATGCATGATCTCACCGACATGGGTGAGCGCCGCTCCCAGCTTTCCGCCAGGATGGAAGGTGCGAAAATCGCCGGGGCCAAAGCCGCGCGCTTCAAGCAGCGCAATCGCGATCGCATCGCCCATGGCCAACTGCAGCACGGCGGAGGTCGTCGGCGCCAGACCATGCGGGCAGGCTTCCTGCACCTTGGGCATCAAGAGCACGACATCGGCATTGCGCGCGAGCGTCGAGGTCTCGCCGGCGGTGATCGCAATCAGCGGAATGGAAAAACGTCTGGAAAAGCTCAGGATACCCTGAAGCTCTGTCGTCTCGCCGCCCCAGGACAGGGCGAGGATCGCGTCGTCTTCGGCAATCATGCCAAGATCGCCGTGATTGGCCTCAGAAGGATGAACGAAGAAGGCCGGCGTGCCGGTCGATGCAAAGGTGGCCGCGATCTTCGTGCCGATATGGCCGCTCTTGCCGACCCCCGTGACAATCACCCGCCCGGTGATCTCGCCGATTGTGCGCACAGCATTGCAGAAGGGCTCAGCCAGCGGCCCCGCCAGCGCCTCCTCAAGCATCCTCATGCCCTCCCGTTCGGTCGAAACGACACGAAGGGCAGTCTCTGTTGCATTGGCTTCGACGAGTTGGACGGCGCGCTTGATCATGCCCGTCCCATACTGCGTTTGGCAGAGCCTGTCCACCGGACCAAGGTGGGGGCACAGGATCTATCAGCCATGCAGACCCGTGATCGAAACCAAACATTAACCGTCCCGCTTTACGTTTGGGTAAGCATTCGAGACCGTCGGACAAGCAGGATGAAACGCGTGGAGACTTCAAAGGCAAGCGGCATGCGCCGCAGGGGCAGCAAGGCATTTGCCGTGCTGCTGGCCAGCCATGTCTACACCGCCCCTCTTCCCGTCTTCGCCCAGCAGGCCCCGTCGCAGCCAACAGCCGCGACGTCTACCGCCACACCGGGCCTATTTTCGACCAGCTGGTCGCAGCCGCAGCGCGCCAGCGAAGAAGTCGCTGGCTTTGAAGCCGAGGGCGTAACCGCCGAGAATGGGGCGACAGAGAGCGGCGAGACCACGGCTTCAGGTCAAGCAGCGGCGAACGGAGCGACACCGGACCCAACCACCGTCACCGGCAGCCTTCCGGCGACAGAGGCCGCCGCTGACGATGGGCTTGCCCGCGACGAGGACCTTCTGCGCCAGAACCTCCCCGAAGGCAAAGTCGATGGCGTAGGCGCCGGCCCGTTGCGCTCGGACGAAGATGAAACCGGCATCCGGCTTGGCAGCTTCATCCTTCGCCCCTCGCTCAGCCAGCAACTGGGCCACGAGCGCCAGAAGACTGCAAGTGGCCGCGAAAGCCGCACCTTTTCCGAAACCGGCCTCAAGGGCACGCTGACGTCCGACTGGTCGCGCCACGAATTGAGCGTGACCGGCGATGGCGCCTGGCAAGAGACCCTCAACGGGGAAGGCTCAGACAAGCCCCGCGCAGCACTCGATGCGCGCCTCAGGCTCGATCTTTCCGACGACACGATTGTCGGGGTCACCGGAAACTACAATTTCAGTCGCGAAGATACGGATGATCCAAATGCCCTCGCCGGTGCTGCCGTCCAGTCCGGCGTCAACCAGTATGGCGGTGGACTGTCGATCGAGCGCGATTTCGGCCTGATCCGCGGTTCGCTGTCCGGCGATGTCACGCGCTACCAGTATTCCGATGCCGAACTCTCCGATGGCACCACAGTCCAGCGTAGCGAGCGTGATCGCATCCGTTCCACCGTAACCGGACGCGTCACCTACGAGCTGTCGCCGGCTCTGATGCCCTTCGCTGAACTGACTGGTGGCCGCATCCATTATGACGAGACCCTCGACAGCGCCGGCTTCCGCCGCTCGGCCGATGTCTACGGCGCAAAGGCCGGCGTCATGCTGGATCTCGGAGAAAAGCTGCGCGGTGAACTGGCGCTTGGCCATGAGCAACAGCGGTTTGACGATAACCGCCTGTCCGATCTCAAGGCGCTGACCATCGACGGCAATCTCGCCTGGTCGCCACGCGAAGGCACGACCCTCGATCTTGCGCTCGATACAAGCATCGATCCCTCGACCACAGCCGGGGTCAATGGTTCGGTCATCCACCGCCTGACGGCAAGCCTCGCCCACGACATCAGGTCAAACCTCGTGGCCCGCCTGACAGGCGGCACCACGCTGACGCGCTATGAGGAAGAGAATTCGGCCTCGGACACGACGGCCTATCTCGCCGGTGCGGGGCTCACCTGGAAGGTCAATAGCCATCTCGACGCGACGGCTGATCTTAATTTCGAGCGGACCCACTATCAGTCAGGGACCGACAGCGACACGCTGACCGCGCTGATCGGCCTGACCGCCAAACGCTGACGGTCAGCCGATCCGCAGATGCTTACTTCAAGGCGGCCAGAAGCGCCTTCAGCTGATCTTCGATGACAGGGCGGATGTCTTCGCGTTCGATCGCAAAGGCGACATTGGCGAGGATAAACCCGTCCTTGGCGCCACAGTCGAAGGTCTGGCCCCGGAAGTGGTAGCCTGCGAAATCCTGCTCCTTGGCAAGTCGCAGCATGCCATCGGTCAGCTGGATCTCGTTGCCGGCACCGCGTTCCTGGGTTTCCAGGATCTCGAAGATTTCCGGCTGCAGGATGTAGCGGCCGTTGATGAAGAAGTTGGAAGGGGCAGTTCCCTTGGCTGGCTTCTCGACCATTTCGGTGATCTTGAAGCCGCCTTCGAGCGTCTCGCCAACGCCGACGATGCCGTATTTATGCGCCTGGTCGGGGGCACATTCCTCGACTGCGACAATATTTCCGCCGGTTTTCTCATAAAGTTCGACCATGCCCTTGAGGCAGCCCTTTTCAGAGCGCATGATCATATCAGGCAGGAGAAGCGCGAACGGTTCCGTGCCGACGATATCGCGGGCGCACCAGACGGCATGACCGAGGCCGAGCGGCTCCTGCTGGCGGGTGAAGCTGGTTTGGCCAGCGGTCAGCTGCAGCGAGTCAAGCAGAGACAATTCGGCATTCTTGTTGCGTGACTTGAGCGTCTGCTCAAGTTCGAACTGGATGTCGAAATAGTCTTCGATGACGCCCTTGCCGCGGCCCGTGACGAAAACGAAGTGCTCGATCCCGGCCTCGATCGCCTCGTCGACGACATATTGAATGACCGGCTTGTCGACGACAGTGAGCATTTCCTTCGGCACAGCCTTGGTCGCGGGCAAAAAGCGCGTACCGAGACCGGCAACGGGAAACACGGCTTTACGAAGTTTTTCAGGTCGAACCACACATTCCTCCTGGAGGATCTAATCGATTAACGCATCGCCACGCATGTGCCAGTAACATACATTTGCTTAAAAAAGGCAAAGGCAAAACGAGACTGGGCCGCGTGGTAAAGAGTTTGTTGACGCACCCGCATTAACCTGGCGTGAACAGCCTTTGTTCCGGCTGCAAACCGTAGAACCTACCGGGAGATGCCCATGACAAGACACCGTCCCACCCTCTTCGGCGCCATTGCCCTCGCGCTGTCCACGGTCATGATGCCGCTGGAAGCCTCTGCCGATGCCGGTTTCCAGAAATGGATCCGCGACTTCTATCCGACGGCAGCCAAGAGCGGCATCACGGAAAAGACCTATCGTCAGGCCTTCAAGGGCGTGACGGAGCCGGACAGGTTTGTCTTGGAAAAGGCCGCCTACCAGCCGGAATTCAAATCCGAGATCTGGGATTATCTCGACAGCCGCGTGAACCCCTACACCGTCAAGGTGGGTCAGGAAATGCTCGCCAAGCATGGCGGTTTGCTGACCGCCCTCGAACGCCACTTTGGCGTCGACAAGCATGTGATCCTCGCCATCTGGTCGATGGAATCCAATTATGGCGCAGCGCTCGAGCGTCCGGATCGTCTGCACAATGTGCCAGGCTCCCTGGCAACGCTTGCCTATGCGGACAAGAAGCGCGCCAAATACGCCCGCACGCAGCTGATTGCCGCGCTGAAAATGCTTCAGAACGGTGATGTTACCAACAAGAACCTGATGGGCTCCTGGGCCGGTGCCATGGGTCACACCCAGTTCATCCCGTCGAGCTACCTGCTTTATGCCATCGACGCCGATGGCAATGGCACGAAGGATATCTGGCACTCGGTCCCGGACGCGCTGGCAACCGCTGCCAATCTGCTGGCCAAGAACGGCTGGACCACTGGCCGCACCTGGGGCTATGAGACCGTCGTTCCGCGGGGCGCGGCCAAATATGCCGGCCAGACCAAGACGCTGGCACAATGGGCGGCCCTCGGCTTCACCCGTCCGAACGGTCGCGGCTTCCGCGATGGCTCTGAGCGCGCCGAACTGAAGATGATGGCCGGCGCCGGTGGCCCAGGCTTCCTGATGACGAAAAACTTCTTCACCATCAAGCGCTACAACAATGCTGACAGCTACGCGCTGGGCGTGGGCCTGCTGGCCGACGAGATCGCCGGCTACAGCGGCATGCAGCAGCGCTGGCCACGGCCGGATGCCTCGCTCGACGTCAAGGAAAAGTTCGAACTGCAGACCCGCATGCAGGCCATGGGCTATTATGACGGCAAGATCGACGGCAATTTCGGCTCCGGCTCGCGTGCTGCCATCTCCGCCATCCAGGCTCGCCTCGGCATGTCCGCCGACGGCCAGCCGTCTCGCCAATTGCTTGACGCGCTGCGGAACTGATGCCAGGCCAACCGTCCGGTGACGGACGCGCATTGACGAATACGTCGTCGCGGGAGAGAATTTCACTCGCGACGACCAGCGGCTGCGCGGGTTAAAGTGGCTTGTACCAAGGCCAACCGGACGGAACCAACCGGACGGGCAATGCGGAGGAGTTTACCAATGCACAGCAAAGCAATGCAAACGGCGCGCCGCGCCTGTGCGCTGCTGCTTGGCCTGCTCATCGCCCTATCCACGCTTATTCCGGCCGCAGAGGCGCAGCAACCGGAGCGTCGCCGCACCCTGATGGATCTCTTCTTCGGTGATCGCCAACCCCGGTACCAGCCCGCACCGCCCCCGCGCGATGTCCGTCGCTCGCAGCGTCAGGCAGAGCCCCGTGCAAGAACAAATCGCAGCGTAACGACGATCAAGACCCGCCAGCCGGCTGCACGGGCCGAGGTGAAGCCGCCACCGCCGGCAAAGCTGGAAACGGCGAAGAAGGTGCTGGTCATCGGCGATTTCGTCGCGGGCGGGCTCGGTGACGGCCTGAAGATCGCCTTCGAGGATTCGCCGGGCGTCGTGGTCGAGACCCGCTCCAACGGTTCCTCTGGCCTTGTCCGCGCCGATTATCACGACTGGGCCGGCGAACTGCCCCGCCTCATCGAGGAAATCAAACCGACCGTCGTGGTCATCCAGATTGGCGCCAACGACCGGCAACAGATGGTGACGGACACTGGCCGCCTGGAATTCCGCACCGAAGAATGGTTCGCCGCCTACGCCGCGCGTGCAACCGCCCTCGGTCAGATCGCGACCCAGGCCCGCATCCCCCTCGTCTGGGTCGGGCTCACAGCCTTCCAGTCACCAAGCATGACGGCAGACACGCTGCGGCTCAACACGATCTACCAGACGACCGCCGAAAAGCTCGGCGGTGAATTCGTCGACGTCTGGGATGGCTTCGTCGATCAGGACGGTCGCTTCATCGTGACTGGCTCTGACATCAATGGCCAGCCGGTGCGTCTGCGCGGCAGCGACGGCATCAACTTCACGGCCTCCGGCAAGCGCAAGCTCGCCTTCTATGCCGAAAAGCCGCTGCGCCGCCTGCTTGGTGACATGACCAGCCCGGATCTTGTCCGCCTTGACGCCAGCAACCTGCCGAACCTCACAACGCTTGCCCCAACCGAGACGCGCCAGGCGATGACCACGCCGCCGATCGACCTGTTCGACCCGGAACTCGATGGCGCAACGGAACTGCTGGGGGCCAGCACAAAGCCGGTCCGTTCTGCTTTTTCGACCCCACGCGAGCAACTGGTCGAAACCGGCAAGCTACCGGATCCACCGCCGGGCCGCGTTGATTATGTCCGCCTGCCGGCTGCGTCGACCCCACAGGGCCAGACGGCGACGCCCTGACCGGCATCACGGCCAGACATCCAGCACCGCAAGACAAAAAAAGGGGCCGCCCGCCGGCGACCCCTTTGTCATTCCATCACCGCCACGCTTAGCGCGGCAAGATGCTTTCACCCATCAGCGCCTCGTCAATCGCGCGCGCCGCCTGACGGCCCTCACGGATGGCCCAGACCACCAGCGACTGACCACGGCGCACGTCGCCAGCGGCCCAGAGCTTGTCGACGGATGTCTTGTAGTCCTTGTCATTGGCGACGACATTGGTCGAGCCGCGACGGTCGGTATTGAGCGTCAGGCTGCCATCCAGTTCCTTGAGCACGCTATCGGTGAAAGGACCGGAGAAGCCGATGGCGATGAAGGCGAGATCGGCCTTGATGATGAATTCCGTGCCCGGGATCGGCTTGCGCTTCTCATCCACCTGGCAGCACTTCACGCCCGTCAGCACGCCATCTTCGCCGACGAATTCGAGTGTCGCCACCTGGAATTCGCGGTTGGCGCCCTCGGCCTGACTGGACGAGGTGCGCATCTTCGTTGCCCAGAACGGCCAGACTGCGAGCTTATCCTCGGTCTGGGGCGGGCGCGGACGGATGTCGAGCTGGGTAACCTTCACGGCGCCCTGACGGAAAGCGGTACCGACACAGTCCGACGCCGTGTCACCACCGCCGACCACGACGATGTGCTTGCCACCGGCCAGGATCGGATCGGCAGGCCAGCCGACGCTGTCGATGTTTTCGCGACCGACACGGCGGTTCTGCTGGACCAGATAGGGCATCGCGTCATGAACGCCCTGAAGCTCCACGCCCGGAATGCCGGCTTCGCGCGGCGTTTCCGACCCACCGCAATAGAGCACGGCGTCGTAGTCGGTCCGCAGCTGCTCGACGGTCACGTCGACACCAACATTGACGCCGTAATGGAAGGTCACGTTTTCGCCCGTCATCTGCTCGACGCGGCGGTCAATGAAGTTCTTCTCCATCTTGAAGTCCGGGATACCGTAACGCAGCAGGCCACCGGCCTTGCTTTCGCGCTCATAGACATGGACTTCATGGCCAGCACGACCAAGCTGCTGGGCAGCGGCGAGACCCGACGGGCCGGAGCCGATGATCGCCACCTTCTTGCCGGTATGGATCGTCGCCGGCTGCGGCACGATGAAGCCAAGCTCATAGGCCTTGTCGGCAATCGCCTGCTCGACGGTCTTGATCGCGACCGGCGCATCTTCGAGGTTCAGCGTGCATGCTTCCTCGCAGGGCGCCGGGCAGACGCGGCCCGTGAATTCCGGGAAGTTGTTGGTGGAATGGAGGTTGCGGATCGCCTCCTCCCACTTGTTGTTATAGACGAGGTCGTTCCAGTCAGGGATCTGGTTATGGACCGGACAGCCGGTCGGACCATGGCAATAGGGAATGCCGCAATCCATGCAGCGCGCCGCCTGCTTGGTCACCTCGGGATCCGACATCGGGATGGTGAATTCGCGGAAATGGCGGATGCGGTCGGAGGCCGGCTGATACTTCGCCACCTGCCGGTCGATTTCCATGAAACCTGTAACCTTGCCCATTTTAAAGTCCTGCTAATCTGAGCTTCAACTGCACGGCCGAGCCGTGGGCGGCGACATCCCGGCCCATCCGGGATGTCGAGGTGGCAATCATTCGGCGGCAACGCCCATGCGCATGCGTTCCATCTCCTCAAGCGCACGGCGGTATTCCACCGGCATGACCTTGCGGAACTTCGGACGATACTCGGCCCAGCTGTCAAGGATCTGCTTGGCACGGTTGGAACCCGTGTAGTGCAGATGGTTCGAGATCAGCTGGTAGAGGCGCTCCTCGTCGTGGCGGGTCATGTCGCCCGACACGTCGACGAGGCCCTTGTGCATGAGATCGCCGCCGTGATGGTGCAGCTTCTCCAGCATGTCGTCCTCTTCCGGAACCGGCTCGAGTTCGACCATGGCCATGTTGCAGCGCTTGGCGAAATCGCCGCTCTCATCGAGCACGTAGGCGACACCGCCCGACATGCCGGCTGCGAAGTTGCGGCCGGTTTCGCCGAGCACGACGACAACGCCACCCGTCATGTATTCACAGCCATGGTCACCCACGCCCTCGACCACGGCAATCGCACCCGAGTTGCGCACGGCAAAACGTTCGCCGGCCACGCCACGGAAATAGCATTCGCCTGAGATCGCGCCGTAAAGCACGGTATTGCCGACGATGATCGAGTTCTCCGCCACGATCCGCGAGTTTTCCGGCGGACGAACCACGATGCGGCCACCCGAAAGACCCTTGCCGACATAGTCATTGCCATCGCCCACGAGGTCGAAGGTAATGCCGCGCGACAGGAAGGCCCCGAAGGACTGGCCGGCCGTGCCGGTCAGCGTCACATGGATCGTGTCGTCCTTCAGGCCCTTATGGCCGTAGCGCTTGGCCACTTCGCCCGAGAGCATGGCACCCGCAGACCGGTCGACGTTCTTGATGTCGACGTCGAAGACGACAGGCTGCTTGCTCTCAAGCGCCGGCATGGCCTTTTCGATCAGCTTGCGGTCGAGGATATCGATGATCGGATGGCTCTGCTTCTCGGTCCAGTAGGTGGCGGCCTTCGGCGCGTCGACCTTGTGGAAGATCTTCGAGAAATCGAGTCCCTTGGCCTTCCAATGGGCGAGCATCTCGTCCTTTTCCAGCAGTTCGGAAGCACCGATGATCTCGTCGAGCTTTGTCACGCCGAGCGACGCCAGGATCTCGCGCACTTCTTCTGCAACGAAGAAGAAGTAGTTGATGACGTGCTCGGGCGTGCCCTTGAAGCGCTTGCGCAGGACCGGATCCTGGGTGGCGACGCCAACCGGGCAGGTATTGAGATGGCACTTGCGCATCATGATGCAGCCGGCCGCGATCAGCGGTGCCGTCGCAAAGCCGAATTCGTCGGCGCCCAGAAGTGCACCGATGATGACGTCGCGACCGGTCTTCAGACCACCATCGACCTGCAGCGCGATGCGCGAACGCAGACCGTTCAGCACCAGCGTCTGCTGGGTCTCGGCAAGACCGATTTCCCACGGCGAACCCGCATGCTTCAGCGAGGTGAGCGGGGATGCGCCCGTGCCGCCATCGAAGCCCGAGACGGTGATATGGTCGGCGCGCGCCTTGGCGACACCGGCGGCAACCGTGCCGACGCCGACTTCCGAGACGAGCTTGACCGAGACATCGGCTTCCGGGTTGACGTTCTTCAGGTCGTAGATCAGCTGTGCCAGATCTTCGATCGAGTAGATGTCATGATGCGGCGGCGGCGAAATGAGGCCGACGCCTGGCGTCGAGTGACGGGTCTTTGCAACCGTCGCATCGACCTTGTGGCCGGGCAACTGACCGCCTTCGCCGGGCTTGGCACCCTGCGCCACCTTGATCTGCAGCATGTCGGCATTCACAAGGTATTCGGTGGTCACACCAAAACGGCCGGACGCGATCTGCTTGATCGCCGAACGCTCGGGGTTCGAGGAACCGTCCGCCAGCGGCAGGTAACGATCGCTCTCTTCGCCGCCTTCGCCGGTGTTCGACTTGCCGCCGATCTTGTTCATCGCAATCGCCAGCGTCGTATGCGCCTCACGGCTGATCGAGCCGAAGGACATGGCGCCGGTCGAGAAGCGCTTGACGATATTAACCGCGGGCTCGACATCGTCGATGGACACAGGCTTGCGACCGAGCGCTTCCGCCGACTTGATCTTGAACAGGCCGCGAATGGTGTTCATCCGCAGATTGCTGTCATTCACCATTTCGGCGAACTCGCGGTAGCGATCCTGACTGTTGCCACGAACGGCATGCTGCAGCGACGCGATGGAGTCCGGGCTCCAGGCGTGATTTTCACCCCGCATGCGGTAGGCATATTCGCCGCCGATATCGAGCGTGTTGGCGAGAACTGGATCCTTGCCGAAGGCCGAGGTATGGCGGGCAACGGTCTCTTCCGCGATTTCCGCAAGTCCGACACCTTCGATCGTGGTGGCGGTCCCGAAGAAATACTTGTCGACCAGCTCCGACGACAGGCCAATCGCATCGAAGATCTGCGCGCCGCAATAGGACTGGTAGGTCGAGATGCCCATCTTGGACATGACCTTGAGAATGCCCTTACCCACCGCCTTGATGTAGCGGTAGACGACTTCATCATCCGATACTTCCGGCGGGAACTCGCCATGCTTGTGCATGTCGAGCAACGTGTCGAAGGCGAGATAGGGGTTGATTGCCTCGGCACCGAAGCCGGCGAGACAGCAGAAGTGATGCACTTCGCGCGGCTCACCCGATTCCACGACAAGACCGACGGAAGTGCGAAGCCCCTTGCGGATGAGGTGGTGATGCACGGCAGCGGTCGCCAAGAGCGCCGGGATCGCGATACGATCCGGGCCGATCTGACGGTCGGACAGCACGATGATGTTGTAGCCGCCGCGCACGGCCGCTTCGGCCCGCTCGCAGAGGCGGTCGAGCATTTCCGGCATGCCTTCGGCGCC
Organism: Rhizobium sp. G187; assembly: GCF_051549525.1. Lineage (NCBI taxonomy): Bacteria > Pseudomonadati > Pseudomonadota > Alphaproteobacteria > Hyphomicrobiales > Rhizobiaceae > Rhizobium > Rhizobium sp. G187. The sequence goes on along the minus strand of NZ_JBPUGM010000003.1, from coordinate 423,032 downwards.
GCGCTCCACGTCATAGGTGAAGTCGAGCGTCTTGGTGTCGAAACGGTCTTCCATGTGACCGATGGAGCGGATCTTTTCGAGATCGCCATTGGTCAGGATCGGCTGGCGCACTTCCATGCGCTTGGCGTTCGCGGCACCCTCGTGATCGAGAATGTTCGGACGCGGCCCGATGAACGAGACGAGGCTCATGACGAGCTCTTCGCGAATCGGATCGATCGGCGGGTTCGTCACCTGCGCGAAGTTCTGCTTGAAATAGGTGTAGAGCAGCTTCGACTTCGACGACATGGCCGAAATCGGCGTGTCGGTGCCCATCGAGCCAATCGCTTCCTGGCCCGTGGTCGCCATTGGCGACATCAGGAGCTTGGTGTCCTCGGTCGTGTAGCCGAAAGCCTGCTGGCGATCGAGCAGCGATACGTCACGACGCAGCGCGCGGGGTTCCACCGGCTTCAGGTCTTCGAGGATGAGCTGGGTGCGATCGAGCCATTCGCGGTAGGGATGGCTGCCAGCAAGAGACGACTTCACTTCCTCGTCGGAAATGATGCGACCTTCTGCCATGTCGATGAGCAGCATCTTGCCCGGCTGCAGGCGCCACTTCTTGACGATCCGCTCTTCCGGCACCGGCAGCGTACCGGCTTCGGATGCGAGAATGACGCGGTCGTCGTCCGTCACCAGATAGCGAGCCGGACGCAGACCGTTGCGGTCGAGGGTCGCACCGATTTGGCGGCCATCGGTGAAGCAGACGGCGGCAGGACCATCCCACGGCTCCATCAGGGCTGCGTGATATTCGTAGAACGCCTTGCGCTCCTTCGACATCGACTGGTTGCCCGACCACGCTTCTGGGATTAGCATCATCACGGCATGCGCCAGCGAGTAACCGCCACGCTGCAGGAATTCGAGCGCATTATCAAAGCAGGCCGTATCCGACTGGCCTTCATAAGAGATCGGCCAGAGCTTGGAAATGTCGTCGCCGAAGAGTGGCGAGGAGACGGACGCCTGACGCGCCGCCATCCAGTTGACGTTGCCGCGCAGCGTGTTGATTTCGCCGTTATGGGCAACCATGCGGTAAGGATGCGCGAGCTTCCACGACGGGAAGGTATTGGTCGAGAAGCGCTGGTGCACGAGGGCAACCGCCGACTCAAAACGCGGATCGCTAAGGTCCTTGTAATAGGCGCCGACCTGATAGGCGAGGAACATGCCTTTGTAGACGATCGTCGAGGACGACAGCGAGACCGGATAGAAGCCGGTTTCCTGGCCGCCATACTGGTCGTAGATGCGGTTGGAGATGACCTTGCGCAGCAGGAACAGGCGACGTTCGAACTGTTCCTGGGTCGCGGCGTCACGGCCGGCACCGATAAAGACCTGGATCTGGCGCGGCTCGGTCGCGGCAATCTCGGGCGCCTTGGACAGCGAGGAATTGTCGACCGGCACATCGCGATAACCGATCAGGTGCTGGCCTTCGTCAAGACAGACTTCGGCAATGACCTTCTTGAAATGCGCGATCTGCTCCTCATCCTGTGGGAAGAAGAAGTGACCGACGGCATATTCACCGGCCTTCGGCAGGGTAATGCCCTGGGCTGCCATTTCCTCGCGGAAGAAGCGATCCGGGATCTGCACCAGAATACCGGCACCATCGCCCATCAACGGATCGGCGCCGACGGCACCGCGATGGGTGAGGTTTTCCAGAATGAACAGGCCGTCCCTGACGATCTGGTGGGACTTCACGCCCTTCATATGGGCGATGAAGCCGACACCGCAGGCATCGTGCTCGTTCTTCGGATCGTAGAGGCCCTGCTTCGGAGGCAGGCCCGCGCGCACGACCGGGCCGGCGGCGGCCGTATCCACAGCGGTGGATCGCATGATCTCTTCGGATGACGTGACCTTCGTCATTGCCTTTTCCTCCGTTAATGCCGGTCTAGCCGGCTTGTTTGCCGAGAACCCGGCGCAGATGGGCGCCAGCGATGCTGCCGAGATCCTGACAGGACCCTGTGACCATCGCTTGACGCCCGAAAACTTTCGCCCCGGATCTTCAAATTACGTCAGTCATTCTGACCTAATTCCTGGTGATCCTATGCCAGAAACAAGAGGTCCATGCAAGGGTGTGCATGGAAAATTAACGGGGACCGCGACGTTAAGTTGCCAGCAGACAGGGCTTGGCGCAATTTCCTTTCTTCGGCAAAGACCGCATCAACAACTTCTTGCGGACTGATCATTTCCGGCATGTTCCGCCGCAGACCGCATTGCTCCCATTGGAGAAATGCCTAAGCTTCGAGCATCCTCCCCCCCATCTTCAGGAATGATGCCATGTTCTTCGCTTCCGACAACTGGTCCGGCGCCCATCCCAGGATCGCTGAAAGCCTCACCCGCTTTGCCTCCGGCTTCGCCTCTGCATACGGCACCAGCGACCACGACAAGCTCATCGAAGCGAAGTTCAACGACATGTTCGAACGCGACGTGGCGGTGTTCTTCGTCGCGACCGGCACGGCGGCCAACTCGCTGGCGCTGGCCAGCGTCGCCAAGGCTGGCGGCGTCACCTTCTGTCACTCCGACGCGCATGTGAACGCTGACGAAGGCGGCGCACCGGAATTCCTCACCGGCTCCACGCGCCTGTTCCCGGTCGAAGGCGACAATGGCAAGATCGATCCGCAAGCCCTCGACATCGCTGTTTCGCGCTTCGACGTGCCCTCCGTGCATCACGGCCGCCCCATGGCAATCACCGTGACCCAGGCCACTGAAGCCGGCACCGTCTATACGCTCGACGAACTGGACGCGATTGCCGCGATTGCCCGCGAAAAGAAGCTGCCGCTGCATATGGACGGCGCCCGTTTTGCCAATGCACTTGTTGGCCTCAACGCCTCCCCCGCAGAAATGACCTGGAAACGCGGCGTCGACATCCTCTCCTTCGGCGGCACGAAGAACGGCTGCTGGTGCGCCGAGGCGATCATCTTCTTCAAGCCGGAAATGGCAGAGGAAATGCCCTATATCCGCAAGCGCTCCGCCCAGCTCTTTTCCAAGACCCGCTTCATCTCCGCCCAGCTTGAAGCCTATCTCGAGGGCGATCTCTGGCTCGAACTGGCGCGCCATTCCAACGCCATGGCCGATAGGCTGCGTCAGGGCCTGACCGCCAAGAACTCGGCGCGACTCGCCTGGGACACCCAGGCCAATGAGGTCTTCGCTGTGATCGACCGGCAGGCAGCAGCCCGTGCGCGGGAAAATGGGGCCACGTTTTACGATTGGCTGCCGCCCCGCGAAATGCCGCATTTGCTCAACGAAAACGAGACACTGATCCGTCTGGTCACAAGCTTTGCCACCACGGCAGACGAGGTCGATCAATTCATGGAAGTCGTTTGAGAAGATCGTTTCTTACACTCGGAACTCCTCACTAAACTACAAAAAACATTGAGTTTTCAAAGGCTCTTCTTCCGATCATGGTGTTTCTGCCAGCCCCAATTAGGGCTGGCGGGAACAACCGATTGAACCTCCGAGGAGAAGACCATGACCAAATCCACGCTCAACACTGCAGCCCTTGCCGCCGCCGTTACCATGGCGATCGGCAGCGCAGCGCTCATGTCCGCACCAGCCGTCGCCCAGGAAAAGGAACGCTGCTTCGGCATCTCGCTCGCCGGCAAGAACGACTGCGCCGCCGGCCCGGGCACGACATGCGCCGGCACGTCCAAGGTCGACTACCAGGGCAATGCCTGGAAATACGTCGCCAAGGGCACCTGCATGACCATGGCCCTTCCCGACAGCCGCATGGGCTCGCTTGAAGCCCTCGACCGCGACCTCCCCAAGGCCTGATCCGAAAGGTCCAGAGCCGAAATCGGCATCTGCGGGCACGCCCCGCGGATGCCGCCTTCACCTGCCCTTGGGATAGTCAGGAGCCTAGCCATGTCCGCCCCCGCCTCGATACATCGTGCCATGTCCGGCAATCCGGGCCATACCAGCCGCTCAAGCCTCCCGGCCCGCGCCGGCGCTGGCTTCAAACCCCAGCATGCAGACGAAATCCTGGCGGACAGCTTCCGCATCGGCTTTCTCGAAGTCCATGCGGAAAACTACATGGGGGCCGGGGGACACCCGCACCGCATCCTCACCCGGATGCGCGAAGACTTTCCCCTGTCGATCCACGGCGTCGGCATGTCGATCGGCAGCCCGACCGGGCTCGATAGGGCCCATCTCGAACGCCTCAAAGCGGTCGTCGACCGCTACCAGCCGGCCATGGTTTCCGAACATCTCGCCTGGTCGACCCATGACAGCCATTTCTTCAACGACCTTCTTCCGGTCCCTTATGACGAGGCGACACTTTCCCGGGTCTGCGAGCACGTCCATCAGGTTCAGGAGAGGTTGGGTCGGCGCATTCTTCTCGAAAACCCCTCCACTTATGTTGCCTTCGAAGCAACAACCATGCGCGAGACCGATTTTATTCGTCAGATTGCCGAGCGCACCGGCTGCGGCCTGCTGCTGGACATCAATAATGTCCACGTCTCCGCCACCAATCACGGCTACGGCGCCATTGAATATCTCTCGGATTTCCCGCTCGACCGGGTCGAGGAAATCCACCTTGCCGGCCATGCCGAAGACCTGGACGATGAAGGGCTACCGCTGCTGATCGACAGCCACGACCGGCCCGTCGATGACAAGGTGTGGAAGCTCTACGATCTCGTGCTGGCCAGAACCGGGCCGCTGCCGACGCTGATCGAATGGGACAATGACGTTCCGGACTGGCCAATCCTCAAGCGCGAAGCCCTGCGCGCCGATGCCCGCCTCGAGCGCCATGCCGAAAACCACACCATAACCGCACGCGAGCGTCGCCATGCACGCTGACCCCGTCTCCAGCGGTGCCTTTGCAACGGCCCTTCTCGCCCCCGACCAACCGCTACCGGATGGCCTGCGCATGAAAGCAGGCACACCGCCGCAGAAGCGCTTTGCCGTCTATCGCAACAATGTCAGCATATCCCTTGTCAATGCCCTGGCCTCGATCTTCCCGACGGTGCAGAACCTCGTCGGCGAAGACTTTTTCCGCGCCATGGCACGCGCCTATGGGACGTCCAGTCCGCCAACATCACCCCTGCTCTTTCAATATGGAGAGAGTTTTGCGGCTTTCCTCGCAACATTTCCGCCTGCCGCTGACCTCCCCTTCTTGGCCGACGTCGCCCGCATCGAACGCCTGTGGCTCGACGCCTTCCACGCAGCCGACGCAAGTCCGCTCGATCCAGCAGCACTCGCATCCATCCCCCCTGAGAGCCTCGCGACGACCGCCTTCATGGCGCATCCGGCAACCAGGCTCATTCAAACCCGCTACGCCGCCGGGACAATTGTCGCACGCGACCGGCACGGCATTTCGCTGGAAGGCCTTGCTCCAGACCGGACGGAAGACGTGCTCGTGGCCCGACCGCATTTTGATGTCGGCGTCCACATCCTGCCGCCAGGCGGCTATGGCTTTTTCTCCGCACTGAGCAAGGGAAGCCCGCTCGGCACGGCATGCCAGGCCGCAGAGGAAGCCAGTGGCGACATCGCAGCCCTCCTGCAGATAGCCCTAGCGACCGGTGCATTCACCGCCCTCCAAGTTCCCGCCGAAAGGACAGCACTGTGACCTTCGCCATCGCTCCAATCGATCTCTATCACCGCTCCGCCAGGGCCATGGAGGCGGCCCTCGACGGCTGGTTCCTCGGTCTTGCCGCGCGCTTCGTCTTTCTCGCCGTCCTTGTGCCCTACTACCTGAATTCGGCACTGACCAAGTTCGACGGCCCCTTCTCCATTGCCGATGGCGCCTACTACCAGATCGCACTGCCGGCCGTGGATGCAGCGGGTGGCGATGTCTCGGCGGTCTCCTTTTTCCCCTGGAGTGCGATGGTAATTTTCGGTTCCTACGGTGAGTTCATCCTGCCGCTGCTCGTCGTCGCCGGCCTCTTCACCCGCATCGCCGCCCTTGGAATGGTCGCCTTTATTGCCGTCCAGACCCTGACCGACATTCTCGTCCACCAGGTGGATGCCGCGACCATCGGCGAACTTTTCGACCGCTTCCCCGACAGCGTCATCCTCGATCAGCGCCTGCTCTGGGTCTTCCCACTCTTCTATCTCACCGTGAAGGGCGCAGGCTTCATCTCCCTCGATAAGATCCTTTGCACGCTTTGGACACGCTCCGGAAATCGAACCGCTACGCACGAAAAAGGCGGCAGGCTTTCGCCCGCCGCCTGATGTCAGGATCAAGGTTCCTGAGCTTTGATCAGTTCACATGCGCCTCGATCGCCTTCGGCGCGGTCCCGACAGGCTCCGCAGCAATCGAGATGCGACGCGGCTTCATGGCCTCGGGAATATTGCGCAGGAGATCGATGTGCAGAAGGCCGTTCTTCAGCGATGCGGCCGTCACCTCCACATGATCGGCCAGCTGGAAGCGGCGCTCAAAGGCGCGCTTGGCGATGCCGCGATAGAGGAATTCGGTCTGCTCGGCCTTGTCATCCTCGGCCTTCTCACCTTTGACGGTGAGAACATGGGCATGTGCCTCGATCGAAAGTTCGCTTTCGTCAAAACCGGCAACGGCCATGGTGATGCGGTACAGGTTCTCGCCCGTCCGCTCGATATTATAAGGTGGGTAGCTCTGGGCGGCTTCCGGTTGGCCGAGACTGTCCAGCATGGTGAACAGACGATCGAAGCCGACCGTGGAGCGGTAGAGGGGAGAAAAGTCGACGTGACGCATATGTGTCCTCCTGAGAAGCGACGTTGGCGTGACAGTCCGCCGGCACATCCCTTGGGGCGATGTGCGAGCGGCTCTGACGGACCCTTCCGGCATCCGTGACAACGATGTGGGAAATCGGATCGGCGAATTCAAGATCGGTTTTTGACCAGCACTGCATAGCTGATGAACTCCCTGTGAACGCTGGGTTCAAGCAGCATTCAACCGGTCCGGACTAGACAGGGGCATCGGTGAAATCAAACCCGATGACCGGCGCTTTTCGCTCTTCCGCGCCGGCCGCACTTCAGCCGGAGCCGTCCGCCCCCTCATCGATGGTTCCGGCTCTTTTCCTTTGACCTTTTCACCGCCTCGCCCTATCCCAATCCTCTCACAGGGCACCTTACGGCAGGCAACCAGGCATGACAGGCATGGCAGACGACACGACAGACGCCATACTTCACGCGACCCCCGGCAATCCCATTCCGGGCACGCCGCGCACTGGCTACTTCACCGGCCATCGCGGGGTGAAGCTGCGTTATGCGGTCTTCCGCGCCGACACGCAAAACTCCAAGGGCACCGTCGTCCTGCTACACGGCCGCAACGAGACCATCGAGAAGTATTTCGAGACGATCCGCGACCTCACGGCCAGCGGCTTCTGGGTCGCAACCTATGATTTTCGGGGCCAGGGCGGCTCGGAGCGTCTGCTGAAGGATGCACGGAAAGGCCATGTCGGCCGGTTCGATCACTATGTCCGCGACCTCGAGATTTTCCTCGAAGACGTGGTCCTGCCCGACACCCGCCTGCCATTCTACATGCTGGCCCATTCAACCGGCGGTCTGATCGCGCTGAAGGCCGCCCCACGGCTGGCCAACCGGATCGAGCGCATGGTGCTGACCGCCCCCTTTGTCGGGCTCGGCAAGCAGAAGATGTCGATCGACAACATCAAGCGACTGTCTGCCCTGTTCAGCATCACAGGTTTCGGCACGCGCTCCGTCAACAAGGATGAGCCGCTGAAGCCCTTCGAGGGCAATGCGCTGACATCCGATCCCGAGCGTTACGCCAGAAACCAGCGCCTGATGGCAACGCATCCGGAACTGACCCTCGGTCCGCCAACGGCGCGCTGGCTGCACGAGGCCTTGAAGACGATCGATGAAATCCGCGACCCGCGCCATCTGGCCTCGATCACGGTGCCGACCGTCATCGTTGCATCGGGCAATGACCCGATCGTGCCTTATCTCTTCCAGGAATCGCTAGCGCAATATTTCCGCGCCGCCCAGCTCGTGCCCGTTCCCGGTGCCCGCCACGAGATCCTCCAGGAGCAGGATCGCTACCGAAACCAGGCCATGGCAGCCTTTCACGCCTTCATTCCCGGCGGCGATCCGGAAGACCAGACCAACCAGGACGACGCAACGCTTGAGGCCTGAGGATATCAGCGGCGGCGGAGCATTTCCATTGCCTCGGCATGCAAGGCCTTCGACCCTGCCGCGATAATCGAACCGCCGGCTTCCGGACGCCCGCCGTCCCAGGTGGTGATCACGCCGCCCGCCTGTTCGATGATCGGGATCAGCGCGCCCACGTCATAGGGCTTCAAAACCGTTTCGATGACCAGATCGACATGGCCGGCTGCAAGCAGGCAATAGGCATAGCAGTCAACGCCATAACGGAAGAGCTTCACCCGATCCTGGACCGCTTGGAAGCGCTCGACTTCCCAGCCCTGGAACAGATGCGGTGACGTGGTGAACAGGGTTGCATTCGCAAGGCCACCGCAATCGCGCACATGGTTCTGCCGCTCGCCGTCAGGGCCGGAATACCAGGACCGCTCACCATCGGCAAAATAGCGCTCGCCGGTAAACGGCTGTTCCATCAAGCCCATGACCGAGCGGCCATGCTCCTGAAACCCGATCAGCGTTCCCCAGACAGGAACACCCGAAATGAAGGCGCGCGTGCCGTCGATCGGATCGATCACCCAAAGCTGGTCGCTGTCCATGCGGATATTCTCATGCTCTTCGCCGAGAATGCCATGCTCGGGGAACTGCGCCTCGATCAGCCGGCGAATGGCAGCCTCCGCCGCCTGATCGCCCTCGGTCACTGGATCGAAGCCGCCCGCCTCCTTATTGACGACGGAAAGCCCTGAGCGGAAGCGTGGCAGGGTCTCTGCCTTGGCGGCATCGGCGAGGCGGAAGAAGAAATCACGATCTGGGCGCATGTGTCGATCCGTCATGAAAGGGCGCGCCAGTCTTAGCGGCACCAGAGACGAAAGAAAACCGCCCTCGCCATTCTGCACCCTGCATTTAAACGCTGCCGCACCAAACCCCGACCGTACGTTTGCGCATTTTTTCGGCATGCTCAAAATTAAATCAGAAGCGCATTGACAATGACGCACTGCAGCATGTACGTTCTAGATACAGTCTTTGACTGTAAATACCCTCCTTGGGTGTTTCCTCCCTAGACTTAGCCGCGCCTCAGGCGCGGTTTTTTTTGCCCACGGCAAGGCCACGCGCAGAGCAGGCGCACCCGGCAATCGGCAATGTGGGGAGAAAGGCAGGCCGGACTACTCGGCCGCGAGCGGCCGCTCGCCGGCATAATCCTCAACGAAATCGGCCATCTGCTGCATGAACACGCCAAGCGAACCTGCAAGGCGGTCGAAGTCCGGGCGCTTCTGCAAGGTCGCCTCGTCAATGTAGAGCGATCGGTTGATCTCGATCTGCAAGGCATGCAGGCCGCGTGCGGGCCGGCCGTAATGCTCGGTGATGAAGCCACCGGCATAAGGCTTGTTGCGCACGGCGGTGAAGCCGAGCTCTTCCAGAAACTGCAAGGCCGCCTGAGACAGTTCGGCAGACGCACTGGTGCCGTAGCGGTCGCCGACGATGAAATCCGGCTTCACGCCACTCCCCGCCACGCGGATATTGCCCGGCATCGAATGGCAATCGATCAGCACGCCGAAACCGAAACGGGTATGGGTGCGCGCAATCAGCCGGCGCAGGCAGGCATGGTACGGCTTGTAGCAACCATCGATGCGCGCCATAGCGACAGCCAACGGCAACCGCCCCTGATAGATTTCCATATTCTCCGCAACGATGCGCGGTATGGTGCCCAGACCACCAGCGACACGCGCCGAGTTGGAATTGGCGTAAGGCGGCAGCGGATCGGAAAACATCCGCGGATCAAGCTCATAAGGCTCGCGATTGACGTCGACATAGGCCCGCGGGAAATGCGCCATCAACAGCGGCGCACCCAGCGCTGGCGCTGCAGAAAAGAGTTCGTCGACATAGTGATCTTCTGACCGGCGGATGGACAGGCCATCGAGACGCGACTGATCGAGGAAGGACACGGGATAGCGACGGCCGCTATGCGGCGAATTGTAAACGAAGGGGATCGACTGAACTGTCGGCTCACGAACCTCGAACAGTTCGGTATCGATGGTCATCAGCACCCCATGGTTCTTCTTTACCAAGTCACAATCTTGTCGCTTCGTCATGTTGCCAGTTGCCCGATCCGAAGTCCATACTGAGGAAAACGGGTAAATAGGTGCAGTGTGCTTGTTCACCGGTTCTTTACTGAGGCAGCCCTAATGTGAGCGGCTGCCAGTTTCCCATGCAATATATGAACAGCGGTTCCTCAATGACTCAAAAAATTCTCCTCGCCGAAGACGACAACGATATGCGCCGCTTCCTCGTGAAGGCGCTCGAAAAGGCGGGCTACAAGGTCTCCTCCTTCGACAACGGCGCCAGCGCCTATGATCGTCTGCGCGAAGAGCCCTTCTCGCTGCTTTTGACCGACATCGTCATGCCCGAGATGGACGGAATCGAACTGGCGCGCCGCGCCACCGAACTCGATCCGGACCTCAAGGTGATGTTCATCACCGGCTTTGCCGCCGTCGCCCTCAACGCCGATTCGCAGGCGCCGAAGGATGCCAAGGTCTTGTCCAAGCCTTTCCACCTTCGCGATCTCGTTGATGAAGTGAACAAACTCCTTGCTGCATAAGGCCTTCGCTGGGGATTGAAAAAATCTCTTCACAAAACTGCAAAATGCCTATTGACGGGCGAACAGGTTTTGTGGTCTTAAGCCGCTCATCGGATGGGCGTGTAGCTCAGCGGGAGAGCACTACGTTGACATCGTAGGGGTCACAGGTTCAATCCCTGTCACGCCCACCATTCGAATTCTTTCAAGGGCTTGCCGGAAACGGCGAGCCCTTTTGAATTTCCGGCGTTGAAACCGCCAACAGCCTATTCACCACGCGAATCACTGCAAGGCGTCGCCTCTGCCGGTGACCGACAGCTGCATTTTGGCTGGAAGCAGATCGTGCAGGCGCTGACGGGCGAGTGATTTTCACCCAGACGATATCCTGAACAAGGCGGCCGGCCTCTGGACCTAGCCGGCAACCACCGTCACCGCATCACCGACAAACACCACCACATAGCCGCCGCGCGCCTTGAGCGCCGCGGCCCGCGCCTGAAGCGCCTCGGCATAGGGTGACGACCGCCATATGTCGGGATAGGCAGGATCGACCAGCACGGTCAGCTGCGGGCCTTGTTCATAGAGCATCATATGGGCGCGTGACGGATCCCATTCGGGCCCAAGGCCGGCATCCGTGCGCCAGAGACAGAAGAAATCGCGACAGGTCTGAGGCCGCGTGACATAGGCGTCGCAGCCGCCGCCGGGAAGACAGTGGCCGCAGCGGATATTGGCCGGTTTGTCGAGTACGTCGATGTCGGGCAGGATGCAGCACAGCGCGCACTCCCCGCACTCACGGTCTGCAACGAGTGCCGACCCCTGCCCCAGATCGGTCAACGCCTCAGGCCTTGGGCCCGATCGGCGTCGAGATCGGTGACAAGCCTTCGACCTCGCCGGTCAAGACGTCGCCCGAAACGACGGCACCGACGCCGGACGGCGTGCCCGTGTAGATCAGGTCGCCAGGCGTCAGATGGTAGTAGTGCGACAAATGGCTGACCAGTTCCGCAACCGACCAGACCATCTCGTCAAGACGGCCCTCCTGGCGCAGCGCACCGTTAACGGCAAGCGAAATCCGCTGATTGCCAGGGGTGAATGCGTCGGCCGCAGTAATCTCGCCAATCACCGCCGATTGCTCAAAGGCTTTGGCAATATCCCAGGGGCGCTGCTTGTCCTTGGCCACCTGTTGTAGGTCGCGCCGGGTCATGTCGAGACCAACCGCATAGCCGTAGACGGCGGCCATGGCCTGCTCGACCGGGACCTTGAACACCGGCTGGCCGATGGCCACCACCAGCTCGATTTCATGATGGTAATCCTCGGTCCCCGGCGGATAGGCAATCGCCTCGCCTGACAAAACGAGGCCTGTTGGCGGCTTGGTGAAGTAGAAGGGCGCCGCGCGATCGATCGTATTGCCCATCTCTGCCGCATGAGCGGCGTAGTTGCGCCCGACGCAGAAGATGCGATGGACGGGAAAACCTTCCGAGACACCGGCAACGGGAATGAGCGGAGAGGATGGAACGGGAAAGAGCGGAGAGAGCGAAGACACGGGCGACAATACCTTTTCGGGATGCAAGAATGCGATAGACACGCAACAGGGACAGGCGGCGGCGGACGTCATGCCGGAGCGCGAATGGAGCACAGGACGACAGGCCCCGCAACCGCAGGAAATGCCTAATGGTCGAGAAACGCGCAGCCCCGAAGGCCGCAACTTGTAGAAAGATGTAACAATTTTCACATCTTTGCGTTAAGTCTCGAGCGCAGAAAGAGCCTTCCGGGCGCATACCGGAAATGGCCAGACCACAATGAAACCGTTCGTCGCATAGGACTGCGACGGAGCCAGAAGACAAGAGAGGCAAGAAGCGTATGAGCGTCAAGATCGTGCCAGTCATCATGGCCGGAGGCAAGGGCACCAGACTGTGGCCATTGTCGAGAGCAGCCGCGGCCAAGCAGTTCATCCGCTTCCTCGGCGACGAGACGCTTCTGCAAAAGACCCTGGCCCGCGTATCGGACGACGCCCTCTATGATGCCCCGATCGTCGTGACCAACGAGGACTTCCGCTTCCTGGTGGCCGAGCAGGCCCGCGAAATGGATGTCAAGCTGGATGCCATCATCCTCGAGCCCATTGCCCGCAACACGGCTGCCGCCGTGGCCGCCGCCGCCCTGATCGTCCGCGCCCGCCATGGCAGCGACGCTCTGATTCAGATACTCCCCTCGGACCATGAGATCACCGTCGACGCCATCTACCGCGATTGCGTCGCCCGGGCAGCCAAGGCTGCAAGCGCCGGCAAGATCGTCACCTTCGGCATCACCCCAACCGAACCTGCCACCGGTTACGGCTATATCGAGATCGGCATGGATCTCGGTGACGGCGTCCATACCGTTTCCCGTTTCGTCGAAAAGCCGAATGCGGACGTCGCGCAGGAAATGCTCGACAGCGGCAAATATGCCTGGAACTCGGGCATGTTCGTGTTCTCGGCCGGTCAGATGATCGCCGAGTTGGAGGCGCTGGCGCCCGAGGTTCTGGCATCCGTCGAAAAGGCGATCGACAAGGCCAAGGGCGATCTCGATTTTACCCGTCTGGACACAGAAAGCTTCGCCACAGCCCCGAGCATCTCGATCGACTATGCCGTCATGGAAAAGACGCCGAACGCAGCCGTGGTTCCTGCCGCAATCAGCTGGTCGGATCTTGGCAGCTGGGACGCGATCTGGAAGCTTGCCGGTGGCGATGAAGATGGCAATGTCGTGAGCGGCAATGTCACCGTCAGCGATACGAAGAATTCGCTGATCATGTCGCGCGACGCCCATCTTGCCGTACAGGGCATGGAAGGTGTGGCCGTGATTGCATCGGAAGATGCCGTCTATGTCGGCCGCCTCGATCGCAGCCAGGATGTCGGCAATCTGGTGAAGATGCTCGCCGCTGATCCAAAGACCACGCACCTGACCGAAAACCACCCGACGGCCCTGCGCCCCTGGGGCGGCTACACCTCGATCCTCAATGGCGACCGCTTCCAGGTAAAGCGCCTCTTCGTCCATCCTGAGAAGAAGCTGTCGTTGCAAAAGCACCATCACCGTGCGGAACACTGGGTCTGCGTGCGCGGCATCGCCGAAGTGACCATCGACGACAAGGTGACGATCCTGCACGAGAACCAGTCGATCTACATTCCGCAGGGCTCTGTCCACCGCCTCGCCAATCCCGGCAAGATCCGCCTGGAGGTCATCGAGGTGCAGACCGGCTCCTATCTCGGCGAAGATGACATTATCCGCCTGGTCGACGAGTTCGGCCGCAGCTGATCCATTTTTGACAATTGATAAGTCAGGCCTGGCGATCGTGAAGATGGCCGGGCCTGCTTGCTTTATGCCGCTGCATTGCACAAGATCGCGACAAGCCGAAAAAATCGGCAGTGGCGAACAGCGAAGCGGAAGCGAATGTCGATCAAGGCAAGCATCTACCACCTCACCCACTACAAGTATGACAATCCGGTCCAGCTCGGGCCGCAGATCATCCGGCTGAAACCCGCCGCCCATTCCCGCACCAAGGTCTTGAGCCACACGCTGAAGGTCACGCCCGAGAAACACTTCGTCAACCTGCAGCAGGATCCCTACGGCAACTACCTGGCCCGCTTCGTTTTTCCGGAACCGGTGACGGAGCTCAAGATCGAGGTCGATCTCGTCGCCGACATGACGGTCTACAATCCCTTCGACTTCTTCACCGAGGAAGTGGCCGCGAAATGGCCCTTCGAATATCCGGAAGACATCCGCGAAGACCTTGCGATCTACCGGACACCAGAGCCATCCTCGCCCGCCTTTGAAGCCTTCATGGACACGGTCGACAAGACGCCCGGTCAGGGCACCGTCGACATGGTTGTCGGCCTCAATGCCCGACTTCAGCACGACATCGGCTACGTCATCCGCATGGAGCCCGGCGTCCAGACGCCGGAGCAGACGCTGACCTCGGCCCGCGGCTCCTGCCGCGACACAAGCTGGCTTCTCGTCCAGGTCCTGCGCCGTCTCGGCCTTGCAGCCCGTTTCGTCTCCGGCTACCTCATCCAGCTCGCACCGGATCTGAAAGCCCTCGACGGGCCCTCCGGCACGGAAGTTGACTTCACCGACCTGCATGCCTGGGCGGAGGTCTATATTCCAGGCGCAGGCTGGATCGGGCTTGACCCGACTTCGGGCCTGCTCACCGGCGAAAGCCATATCCCGCTCGCAGCCACACCGCATTACCGCAACGCGGCCCCGATCTCCGGCGGCTATACGGGTCAGGCAAACACAGAATTCGCCTTCGACATGCAGGTCAGCCGTGTTGCCGAGCACCCGCGCATCACCAAACCCTTCTCCGACGACAGCTGGGAGGCGCTGAACAAGCTGGGCCTGAAGGTCGACAGCGACCTCAAGGCCCATGACGTGCGCCTGACCATGGGCGGCGAGCCAACCTTCGTGTCGATCGACGATTTCCAGTCGGCCGAATGGAACACCGATGCCGTCGGCCCGACCAAGCGGGCGCTGGCCGACCAGCTCATCCGCCGCCTGCGCGAGCGCTTCGCGCCCGGTGGCTTCCTGCATTATGGCCAGGGCAAGTGGTATCCGGGCGAAAGCCTGCCGCGCTGGACCTTCTCCCTCTACTGGCGACGTGACGGCAAGCCGATCTGGCATGAGCCGAGCCTGATTGCCGCCGAAAACCAGGACACAGGCGTCTCGGCTGAACAGGCGCACGCCCTGATGGCTGGCATCGCGAAGGAACTGGAGATCGAGGAGGAGATGATCATCCCGGCCTATGAGGATCCGGCCGAATGGATCATCAAGGAAGGCAGCCTGCCGGAAAATGTCGATCCGTCGAATTCCAAGCTGGAAAGCCCGGAAGAGCGCGCCCGCATCGCCAAGGTCTTCGAGCGCGGCCTGACGACGCCGACAGGCTTCATCCTGCCGGTCCAGGCCTGGAACGCCAAAGCGGGTGGCCGGCGATGGGTCAGCGAAAAGTGGCGCACGCGTCGCGGCAAGATCTTCCTCATTCCCGGCGACAGCCCGATCGGCTTTCGCATGCCGCTTGGCACGCTGCCCTACGTGCCGCCGTCGCAGTACCCGTACATCCACCCGGTCGATCCCTCCATTCCGCGCGCACCGCTTCCCGACTATGGCCCTGAGGTCAGGGAAGGCCGGGCCATGCCCGAAGCCTCGCGCAAGAGCGGCGAGACCCAGCAGGACCGCAACGAACAGAACATCACCGGATCGGCCGGCGACATCAGAGGCGCGGTGCGCACCGCGATGAGCGTCGAGCCGCGCGACGGTCGTCTTTGCGTCTTCATGCCGCCGGTCGAGGCCATTGAAGACTATCTGGAACTGGTGGCAGCGGCCGAGACCGCCGCCCGAGATCTCGGTCTTCCCGTCCATATCGAAGGCTATGCCCCACCGCAGGATGAGCGGATCAATGTCATCCGCGTTGCGCCCGATCCGGGTGTCATCGAAGTCAACATCCATCCGGCTGCAAGCTGGCAGGACTGCGTCGCCACCACCAACGCTGTCTATGAGGAAGCACGCCAGACGAGGCTTGGCGCCGACAAGTTCATGATCGACGGCCGCCATACCGGCACCGGTGGTGGCAACCATGTCGTGGTCGGCGGCGCCAATCCCGCCGACAGCCCCTTCCTGCGCCGGCCCGATCTGCTGAAGAGCCTCGTCCTGCACTGGCAGCGCCATCCGGCTTTGTCCTATATGTTCTCCGGCATGTTCATCGGCCCGACCAGCCAGGCGCCGCGCTTCGATGAGGCCCGCCATGACAGCCTCTATGAGCTGGAAATCGCGATGGCCCAGGTGCCGTTGCCCGCCTCAGGTGCGGCTGCCCCCCTGCCGTGGCTGGTCGACCGCCTGTTCCGCAATCTGTTGACCGATGTTACCGGCAATACCCACCGTTCGGAAATCTGCATCGACAAGCTCTTTTCGCCCGATGGCCCGACCGGCCGCCTCGGCCTCGTCGAATTCCGCGGCTTCGAAATGCCACCGAATGCCCGCATGTCGCTCGCCCAGCAATTGCTGATCCGGGCACTCATTGCACGGTTCTGGAAAAATCCGATCGGCGGTCGGTTCGTGCGCTGGGGAACCTCCCTGCATGACCGGTTCATGCTGCCGCATTATCTCTGGCTGGATTTCCTCGAAGTTCTGGCCGACCTTCGCGAAAACGGCTTCGACTTCAAACCGGAATGGTTTGCCGCCCAGCTCGAGTTCCGCTTCCCCTTTGTCGGCGAAGTGACCTACGAGAATTCCAAGCTGGAGCTGCGCCAGGCACTGGAGCCCTGGCATGTCATGGGTGAGGAAGGTGCGGTTGGCGGGACAGTCCGATATGTGGACTCCTCTGTCGAGCGCCTGCAGGTCAAACTCGAGACCGCCAACCCCGAGCGCTATTCCGTTGCCTGCAACGGTCGGCAGGTGCCGCTGCGCAAAACCGACGTCAACGGCGTTGCAGTGGCGGGTGTCCGCTACAAGGCCTGGCAACCGGCATCTGGCTTGCATCCGAACCTGCCTGTAAACACACCGCTAATATTCGACATATATGATGGATGGTCTGGTCGCTCGATTGGCGGATGCGTCTATCACGTCGCCCATCCCGGTGGCCGGACTTATGACACTTTCCCTGTGAATGGGAATGAAGCGGAAGCCCGTCGGCTTGCACGTTTCGAGCCTTGGGGCCATACAGCCGGCTCCTACACACTTTGGCCCGAGACCGTGTCGCCGGAATTTCCGCATACATTGGACCTGAGGCGACCGCAGGGTATCTGACCAGATGGCACCAAAAACGGCAGCGGAGATGTCACCGCCAGACGATCCCGACAGCGAGGCCCGCTCGGCCGGCTATCGGGTGCTGCCGGGCGTTGCCGACGAAATGCTCGACACCCAGGGCAATGTGCGCCCGGTCTGGCGTCCTCTGCTTTCAGCCATCGAGACCATGTCGGACGAGGAACTGCATGAGCGCTTTTCCCGCGCCGACCGCTATTTGCGCGATGCCGGCGTGTTCTACCGGGCGTATGGCGCCGGTGGTTCGAGTGAGCGGGCCTGGCCGTTTTCCCATGTCCCGGTCCTGATTTCGGAAACCGAATGGCAAGTGCTGGCCGAAGGGCTGGTGCAGCGCGCCAATCTGCTGGAAGCGGTGGTCGCCGACATCTATTCCGACAACAAGCTGGTCCAGGAAGGCTTTCTGCCGCCGCAGCTGATCGCTTCCAATCCCGAATTTCTGCGCCCACTTGTCGGCATCAAGCCCGTCGGCGGCCACTACCTGCATTTCTGTTCGTTCGAAATCGGCCGCGGGCCTGACGGCAACTGGTGGGTTCTGGCCGACCGGACGCAAGCGCCTTCCGGCGCGGGCTTTGCGCTGGAAAACCGCGTGGCGACGGCCCGCGCCTTTTCCGACCTCTATGCCGAAACCCATGTCCACCGCCTCGCCTCCTTCTTCGGTGCCTTCCGCAAGGCTTTGCAGAGCAAGGCGCGCAGCAGCGACGAACGCATTGCAGTCCTTTCGCCGGGCCCCGCCAACGAAACCTATTTCGAACACGCCTATATCGCCCGTTACCTCGGGATCATGCTGCTTGAGGGCGAAGACCTGACCGTCGTCGACGGCAAGGTCATGGTGCGCACGGTCGCAGGCCTGAAGCCCGTCAGTGTGCTGTGGCGGCGTCTGGATGCGGCCTTTGCCGATCCACTCGAACTCGACCAGAATTCCTATATCGGCACGCCCGGCATGGTCGAGGCGCTGCGCAATGGCGCGGTCACCTTCGTCAACGCGCTCGGTTCCGGCATTCTGGAAACCCGCGCCCTCCTCGCTTTCATGCCGACGCTCTCGCGGCATCTGCTGGGCGAAGAACTGAAACTGCCATCGATCGCCACCTGGTGGTGCGGCCAGAAGGCAGAGCGCGAGCATGTCGCCCGCAATCTCGACCGCATGGTGGTGGGTTCCGCCTTCTCCCGCCTGCCCTTCTTCGATGACAACGGCCGCTCGGTGCTCGGTTCGCGTTACAAGGATCCACAAAGCCGCAGCATTTCCGAATGGCTGGAAGCCGAAACCGGAAATCTCGTCGGCCAGGAAGTGGTCACGCTGTCAACGACGCCGGCCATGGTCGACGGTCGCCTGACGCCGCGGCCGATGAGCCTGCGCGTCTTTGCCGCCCGCACCAATGACGGTTGGCAGATCATGCCCGGCGGTTTCGCCCGTATCGGCAGCGGCAGTGATGCCTCCGCGATCGCCATGCAGTCCGGCGGCAGTGCAGCCGACGTCTGGATCGTCTCCGACAAACCGGTGGAGCGCACCTCGCTTCTTCCCGCCGAGGAAACCTTCACCCGCAACATGCCCGGCAGCCTGCCGAGCCGCGCCGCCGACAACCTGTTCTGGCTTGGCCGCTACATCGAGCGGGCAGAAGGCGTGCTGCGTATCCTGCGCGCCTGGCATTCCCGCTACGCCGAGAGCGCCGATCCGAGCCAGCCGCTCTTGGCCTTCGTCAGCGACTATCTCGCCGCCATCGATGTCGACCCCGGCAAGGGTGCACCCGACAGCCTGCTGCGCAACATCGACAGCGCCGTCTACTCAGCCAGCAACATTCGCGACCGTTTTTCGCCCGATGGCTGGCTGGCGCTCAACGACCTGTCGAAAACCGCGAAGCGCTTCCATGAACATGTGAAGCCCGGCGACGACGCGGCCCATGCAATGACTATCCTCCTGCGCAAGCTCGCGGGCTTTGCCGGTCTCGTGCATGAAAACATGTATCGCTTCACTGGATGGCGGTTCCTGACGCTTGGACGCCTGATTGAACGCGGGCTGCACATGACCCGCCTGCTTGGCCACATGACCGGCCCGGATGCACCCGATGGCGCGCTCGACATGCTGCTGGAGATCGGCGACAACGTGATGACCCATCGCCGTCGCTACAATGTCTCGACGGCACGTCTCACCGTTACCGACCTTCTGGCGCTCGATCCGCTCAACCCGCGCTCGATCCTCTTCCAGCTGAACGAGATCCGCATCGAGGTCGAGCAACTGCCCAACGCCATGGTCAATGGCCAGATGTCCAACCTCTTCCGCGAAGCCATGCGCCTGCATTCCGGCCTTGCCGTGCTGACGCCCGAAACCATGACGGCGGACACCTATGTCAATCTGGAACGGGAACTGGAGAAACTCTCCGATATCCTCGCCCGCTCCTATCTGAGCTGACCCGATGCTCTACGACATCACGCTGCATATCGGCTATTCCTACGAAGTCCCGGCCACCGGCGCCCATCACATGTTGCGGCTGCTGCCGCTTTCGCTGCCGGACCGTCAACGCCTGGTCGCCGGCGCCGTAACCGTCACGCCAGCACCGGACGAGATCTCTACCTTCACGGACTTCTTCCGCCACGCGACAAGCCACGCCATTCTGCGGTCGCCGCACGAAAAGCTCGATATCCGCATGCAGGCCCGTGTGATGCTGCAGGCACAGCCGCTCTCCGCCGACTTTTCGCCGATCCTCGACCGCTTGCCGCCCGAGATTGCCGAAACCTGGTCACTGGAACCGGAATCGCCGCATCATTTCATCGGCACGAGCCCGCGCCTGCCGCGCGACAAGCAGATTGCGGCCTATGCCCGCGAGCAGCTGAAGCCCAGCATGACTGTGCGCCAGATTGCCGAGCAGCTTTGCGCCCGCATTCACAAGGATTTCAAATACGACGCCGCGGCGACCACGGTGGACACCACGCCGACAGAGGCCTTTGCGCTGAAGCGCGGTGTCTGCCAGGACTTTTCCCATGTGATGATCGTGGCCCTCCGGAGCCTCGGCATACCGGCGGGCTATGTCAGCGGCTTCCTGCGCACCATTCCGCCACCGGGTAAGGAGAGGCTGGAAGGCGCCGATGCCATGCATGCTTGGGTACGCGTCTGGTGCGGCAAGCTGACCGGCTGGCTCGAATTCGACCCGACCAATGACGTGCCTGCCGGCACCGATCATATCGTTGTCGGCTACGGTCGCGACTATGCGGATGTGGCTCCTGTAATCGGCGTATTGAAGAGCTACGGCTCGCACAAGACCGAGCAGGCCGTAGATGTGATCCCGATCAAACCCTAAAAAATAACGGGAAAAATCGGAAAATCCGCCGAAAACCGGGCCTTATGCCGGGATTGCATCGAATTATACGGATTGTCTTAAACAGGATGAAACAGGTCTCTGTCATAAAGCCTCCAAACCCTGCCTTTGGATGGACATGATGACTGGAACCAAGACTGAGAAGCGACTTTCGGTTCGCCGGATGCTCACCGATCGGGGCGGCAACTTTGCCATGATGACGGCAATCCTGCTGCCTGTGACGCTCGCAACCGTTGGTGTTGCGATGGACATGAACAACCTCGTTCAGGTCAAGAGCGCACTGCAGGACGCAGCCGATTCTGCGGCCCTGTCGGCGGCCTCAGCTCTGGCGAACCAGAATTTGACCGACGAGCAGGCGATCGCCCTCGCGAAGACCTTCTACGCGACACAATACAAAAACACCCGAGGCACCACGGACGCCGTGCCGGGTGAAGAAGACAAGCTCGTCCTGACCCTCGGTCAGAACGCGATCGCCTCCGTCAACAAGAACATTGGCACCAAGCTCAACACGTATGACGTGACGATCAACGGAAGCATCGATGTTCCGACCAACGCCTTCACCCAGCTTCTGGGTTATAAGAGCGTGAAAATCGCGGTCGAGGCAAAGGCGGAAAGCTCGAAGGAAACCAAGAGCGCACTGTCCATGTATCTTGTCCTGGACCGGTCGGGCTCGATGTCCTTTACCACCGACACCGTCGATACCACGGTGTCGAGCTGCGTGAACTATACGGCCGCCAACTGGGCCTATAAGGACGTTGCACAGGGCAAGAAGAACTATATCAGCCCGACAAAGCCTTGCTATGTGAAGAAGATCGCCGCCTTGAAGACGGCGGCAGCCATGCTTCTGACACAGCTGACGACGGCCGACCCGTTGAACGTCTTGGTCCGAGTGGGGGCGGTATCGTATAATGACTCCACGCAGGCGGCATCCGGCATAAACTGGGGCGTTGCCGGTGCGTCAGCCTATATCACGGCCCTGCCGCTCGTCCCGACCGGCGGAACGGATGCTTCCGGCGGCATGAAGATTGCCTATGATGCCTTGAAGTCGACGGCGACGACTGAAACCAACGCTCATACCGCCAAGGGCAATGAACGCTTCAGCCGCTACATCGTGCTGATGACAGACGGTGAAATGACGGGCAACAGCTCGAACTGGAACTCCAACATCGACAGCCAGGTCCGCACGCACTGCGCCAACGCCAAGGCTGACGGCATCGAAATCTTCACCGTCGCCTTCATGGCCCCGACCAAGGGCAAGGAGCTCCTCAGCGCCTGCGCGTCAAGCGCCAGCAACTACTACGAACCGAGCGACATGAGTGGCCTCGTCAAGGCCTTCGAGGAAATCGGCAAGGCGGCTGCCAAGGCCACGACGCGCCTGACCAACTGATCCACCGCCCGCCATTCGGCCGAACATTGAAACCGCGCTTCAGGAGCGCGGTTTTTTTGTTACCTGAATTTTCGACTAATCTCATGTGGCGCCAGTGGAGCGCCCCGACAATGCTGTGCCGTTTGGTGACACCGATCCAACTCCCTTGTTGCAAGCCACTCAATTCGATGCGTAAACTCGGTTTCGAACGAGGCGACGCCGAAGCTCCAGTCGGCGGCGACCTGCATCCCTCCCTCTGTCAGGCGCCCCATGATCAAGACACCCCACAAAGTCGACCTACCCCTCCCGAAGCGCGAGGTTTCCGATCCGGCAGCACTCGCAGCCGAGATCATGGAAAAGCTGACCTACAGCATCGGCAAGGACGCCAAGGTCGCGACGCCGCATGACTGGCTGACAGCGACGATCCTCGTTGTCCGCGACCGGGTCATCGACAAGTGGATGGAATCAACCCGCACGACCTACCACAACAACGGCAAGCGGGTTTATTACCTCTCGCTCGAATTCCTCATCGGTCGCCTGCTGCGTGACGCAATGTCCAATCTCGGCCTCATGGACGATATCCAGACGGCGCTGCAATCGCTCTCCGTAGAATTCGACGTGATCGCAACCCTCGAGCCGGATGCTGCTCTGGGCAATGGCGGCCTCGGCCGTCTGGCAGCCTGTTTCATGGAGAGCATGGCCACCGTCAACATCCCGGCCTATGGCTACGGCATTCGTTACATTCACGGGCTCTTCCGTCAGCAGATGGCCGAAGGCTGGCAGGTGGAATTGCCGGAAAGCTGGCTGGCCCACGGCAATCCTTGGGAATTTGAGCGGCGGGAAAGCTCTTACGAAGTCGGCTTCGGCGGCACGGTAGAAACCGCAGAAGGACCGGATGGCGAGCCGCGCTACGTCTGGAAACAGAGCGAACGCGTCATCGCCACCGCCTACGACACGCCGGCAGTGGGCTGGCGTGGAGAGCGCGTCAACACACTGCGCCTGTGGGCCGCCCAGCCGATAGACCCGATCCTGCTCGCAGCCTTCAACGCCGGTGACCACATCGGCGCGCTGCGCGAAAGCAACAAGGCCGAAACCCTGACCCGCGTGCTTTACCCGGCCGACGCCACCCCGGCCGGTCAGGAACTGCGTCTGCGCCAGGAATTCTTCTTCTGCTCCGCCTCGCTGCAGGACATCGTCCGCCGTCATCTCCAGCAAGGCAATACGCTTGCGCAGATGCCCGACAAGGTGGCGATCCAGCTCAACGACACCCACCCGGCCGTCTCCGTCGCCGAACTCATGCGCATCCTGATCGACCTGCACGGCGTCACCTTCGACGACGCCTGGGAGATCACCTCGAAGACCTTCTCCTACACCAACCATACGCTGCTGCCCGAAGCACTGGAAAGCTGGCCCGTGCCGCTCTTCGAGCGCCTCCTGCCGCGCCATATGCAGCTGGTCTACGCGATCAATGCCAAGATCCTGCTCGACGCCCGCAAGAAGCGTGGCTTCAACGACAACGAAATCCGTCAGATCTCCCTGATCGACGAGAGCGGAGAGCGCCGGGTTCGCATGGGCAACCTCGCCTTCATCGGCTCCCACTCGGTAAACGGTGTTTCTGCGCTTCATACCGAGCTGATGAAGGAAACGGTCTTCGCCGACCTGCACAAGCTTTACCCGACCCGCATCAACAACAAGACCAATGGCATCACGCCGCGGCGCTGGCTGATGCAGTGCAACCCCGATCTGACGAGCCTCCTGACCGAAGCCATCGGCCCTGATTTCCTTGACGATACCGCCAAGCTCACCGAGCTCGACGCCTTTGCCGACGATGCTGCATTCCAGGAAAAGTTCGCGGCCGTAAAGCGGGCCAACAAGCAGCAGCTTGCACAGCTGGTGGCAAGCCGTATGGGCATCAAGATTGATCCGTCGGCCATGTTCGACATTCAGATCAAGCGCATTCACGAATACAAGCGCCAGCTCCTGAACATCATCGAGACGGTGGCGCTCTTCGACCAGATCCGCTCGCATCCCGAACGCGACTGGGTGCCGCGGGTCAAGCTTTTTGCGGGCAAGGCAGCACCGAGCTATCACAACGCCAAGCTGATCATCAAACTGGCCAATGATGTCGCCCGCGTCATCAATAATGACCCCTCGGTGCGCGGCCTGCTCAAGGTCGTCTTCGTACCGAACTACAATGTCTCGCTGGCCGAAGTCATGGTGCCGGCGGCCGACCTCTCCGAGCAGATTTCTACCGCCGGCATGGAAGCCTCTGGAACCGGCAACATGAAGTTCGCGTTAAACGGCGCATTGACCATCGGCACGCTCGATGGCGCCAATGTCGAAATGCGCGACCATGTGGGAGAGGATAACATCGTGATTTTTGGAATGACGGCCGAGGAAGTCGGCCGAACGCGCGCCGAGGGGCATAATCCCCGCGCCGTGATCGAAGCCTCACCCGAACTGCAGCAGGCCCTTTCGGCCATCGCCTCCGGCGTGTTTTCGCCAGACGACCGCGAGCGCTATAGCGGTCTCGTGGACGGACTTTATCATCACGACTGGTTCATGGTCGCCGCCGATTTCGACGCCTATGCCCGCGCCCAGCGCCAGGTCGACAACATCTGGACCGATGAGCCCGCCTGGTATTCGAAGACCATTCGCAACACCGCCCGCATGGGCTGGTTCTCGTCCGACCGCACCATCAGACAGTACAACGACGAAATCTGGAGAGCCTGATGGCAAAATCGCCGAAGACGATCGGTGACGATGCCATGCCGGACACGCCACCGGCCGCAGAAATCGAGGCCATCATCCATGGAACGCATGGCGACCCCTTCGCCTTTCTCGGCGTTCAGCAGGCAGCCGGCGGCGGCCATGTCGCCCGCTGCTTCATTCCTGGCGCCGAGACGGTCACGGCCTGCAATCTCGCAGGCGATGAGATCGGCATACTGACCCGGCACCATGATGCCGGCTTCTTTTCCGGCCGCGTCAAGCTCGAGGGCATCTTGCCGGTGCGCTACCGCGCGACCCGCGGCGATGCCGAATGGACTGTCACCGACCCCTATAGCTTCTGGCCGGTGCTCGGTCCGATGGACGACTACTTCATCCGCGAAGGCTCGCATTTGCGTCTCTTCGACAAGATGGGCGCTCATCCGATCAAGCACCAGGGCGTCGATGGCTTCCATTTTGCCGTATGGGCCCCCAATGCCCGGCGCGTCTCCGTCGTCGGCGACTTCAACGAGTGGGACGGCCGTCGCCATGTAATGCGCCTGCGCCGCGACACCGGCATCTGGGAGATATTCGCACCTGATGTCCGCACCGGCGCGAGCTACAAATTCGAGATCATCGGCCCGCATGGCGAGCTCTTGCCGCTGAAGGCTGATCCCTATGCCCGCCGTGGCGAGCTGCGGCCGAAAAACGCTTCGGTGACAACCGCAGAACTGCACCAGGTCTGGGAAGACGAGGATCACCGCAAGCACTGGTCAAGCATTGACCAGCGCCGGCAGCCGATCTCGATCTACGAAGTCCATGCCGGCTCCTGGCAGCGACGCCACGACGGTTCCATGCTCACCTGGGACGAGATGGCCGAGCGGCTGATCCCCTACTGCGTCGACATGGGGTTCACCCATATCGAATTCATGCCGGTGACCGAGCACCCCTATGATCCGTCCTGGGGCTACCAGACGACAGGGCTCTACGCCCCGACTGCGCGCTTCGGCGAGCCTGAAGGCTTCGCCCGTTTCGTCAACGGCTGCCACAAGGTGGGCGTGAGCGTCATTCTCGACTGGGTGCCTGCCCATTTCCCGACGGATGCCCATGGGCTTCGCCAGTTCGACGGTACGGCACTTTACGAACATGCCGATCCGCGCCAGGGCTTCCACCCCGACTGGAATACGGCCATCTACAATTTCGGCCGGATCGAGGTTTTGTCTTACCTGATAAACAACGCGCTCTACTGGGCCGAGAAGTTCCATCTCGACGGACTGCGCGTCGATGCTGTCGCGTCCATGCTCTATCTCGACTACTCCCGGAAGGAAGGCGAGTGGGTGCCCAACGAGTATGGCGGGCGCGAGAATCTGGAATCGGTCCGCTTCCTGCAACAGATGAA
Source organism: Rhizobium sp. G187 (assembly GCF_051549525.1). Lineage (NCBI taxonomy): Bacteria > Pseudomonadati > Pseudomonadota > Alphaproteobacteria > Hyphomicrobiales > Rhizobiaceae > Rhizobium > Rhizobium sp. G187. Next base: position 396,849 of record NZ_JBPUGM010000003.1, on the reverse strand, counting down.
CGCGCATGTTTACGGCAGCCATCCCGGCATCATGACGATTGCCGAGGAATCGACGTCCTGGCCCAAGGTCTCGCAGCCCGTGCATGAAGGCGGCCTCGGCTTCGGCTTCAAGTGGAACATGGGCTTCATGCATGACACGCTGAGCTATTTCGCCCGTGACCCTATCTATCGAAAGCACCATCACAGCGAAATTACCTTCGGCCTGCTCTATGCCTTCTCGGAAAACTTCGTGCTGCCGATCAGCCATGACGAAGTCGTGCATGGCAAAGGTTCGATGATTGCCAAGATGCCGGGCGACGACTGGCAGAAGTTCGCCAATCTCAGAGCCTATTACGGGCTGATGTGGGGTCACCCCGGCAAGAAGCTGCTCTTCATGGGCCAGGAATTCGCGCAATGGAGCGAGTGGTCGGAAGAGCGATCTCTCGACTGGAACCTGCTGGATTACGCCCCGCATGAAGGCATGCGCCGCCTGGTGCGTGACCTGAACTTCACCTACCGCAAGAAGCCGGCCCTGCATGCCCGCGATTGCGAGGGCGAAGGCTTTGAATGGATCGTCGGCGATGATCAGGACAATTCCGTCTACGCCTGGCTTCGCAAGGCGCCTGGCGAAAAAACCATCGCCGTGATCTGCAATCTGACACCGACTTATCACGAACGTTACGAATTGAGCTTGCCAGCGGCCGGTCGTTGGCGCGAGATACTCAATACCGATGCTGAAATCTATGGTGGCAGCGGCAAGGGCAATGGCGGACGCGTGGAGGCGTACGCTGCAGAAGGTGGCTGGGCGAAAGCCGGGGTAACGCTTCCGCCACTCGCCGTCATCATGCTGGAACTGGAACATTAAGGGGAGGACTAAATGACGGAAAAATCGGCAAAAAGCCTGTCGCGCGACGCCATGGCCTATGTTCTGGCTGGCGGTCGTGGCAGCCGTCTGAAGGAGTTGACGGATAGGCGCGCCAAGCCAGCCGTCTATTTCGGCGGCAAGGCCCGCATCATCGACTTCGCCCTGTCCAACGCACTCAATTCCGGCATCCGCCGCATCGGTGTCGCCACCCAATACAAGGCCCACTCGCTCATCCGCCACCTGCAGCTCGGCTGGAACTTCTTCAGACCGGAGCGCAACGAGAGCTTCGACGTTCTGCCCGCCTCCCAGCGTGTGTCGGAAACGCAGTGGTATGAAGGCACTGCCGACGCCGTCTACCAGAATGCCGACATCATCGAGTCGTACGCGCCGGAATACATGGTCATCCTTGCCGGCGACCACATCTACAAGATGGACTACGAGCTGATGCTGCAGCAGCACGTCAATTCGGGCGCCGACGTGACGATCGGCTGCCTGGAAGTGCCGCGCATGGAAGCGACCGGCTTCGGCGTCATGCATGTCGATCCGACGGATCGGATCATCGATTTCGTCGAAAAGCCCGCCGACCCGCCGGGCATCCCCGGCAATGAGGATTTTGCCCTCGCCTCCATGGGCATCTACGTCTTCCACACCAAGTTCCTGATGGAGCTCCTGCGTCGGGATGCCGCCGATCCGGATTCCAGCCGCGACTTCGGCAAGGACATCATCCCTTACGTGGTCAAGAGCGGCAAGGCGGTCGCCCATCGCTTCGCCCGCTCCTGCGTGCGCTCCGATTTCGAGCGCACACCCTATTGGCGCGACGTCGGCACGATCGACGCTTACTGGCAGGCCAATATCGACCTGACGGACATCGTTCCCGAACTCGACCTCTACGACAAGACATGGCCAATCTGGACCTATTCGGAAAACACGCCGCCGGCCAAATTCGTCCATGACGACGAAGGCCGTCGCGGGTCGGCGATCTCTTCGCTGGTCTCGGGGGATTGCATCATCTCCGGCTCATCGCTCTACAAGAGCCTGCTGTTCACCGGTGTGCGCGCCAATTCCTATTCGCGCCTCGAAGGGGCGGTCATCCTGCCCAAGGTGCAGATCGGCCGCCATGCTCGCCTCACCAACGTGGTGATCGATCATGGCGTCGTCATTCCCGAGGGCCTGATCGTCGGCGAGGATCCGGAAATGGATGCCAAACGCTTCCGCCGTTCGGAGAACGGCATCTGCCTGATCACGCAGGCGATGATCGACAAACTGGGTTAGCCAATCCGATGAAGGTCCTATCGGTCGCCTCCGAAATCTACCCGCTGATCAAGACCGGGGGCCTTGCCGATGTGGCGGGCGCCCTTCCGATCGCGCTCGCCGCCCATGGCGTCGAGACGAAGACGCTGATCCCTGGTTATCCGGCAGTGATGAAGGCGGTGAAGAAGCCGAAAAAGGTGCACGAGTTCCCCGATCTGCTCGGGGAACATGCCAACCTGCTGCAGGCAAGCCATGAGGGCCTGGAACTCCTGATTCTGGATATTCCCGCCCTCTATTTGCGCACCGGCGGGCCCTATCTCGACAGCCTTGGCCGCGATTATCCGGATAACTGGAAGCGCTTCGCAGCGCTTTCCAAGGCCGGTGCCGAATTCGCCGCCGGCGCCGTTGCCGGTTTCCAGCCCGATCTCGTGCATGTCCATGACTGGCAGGCCGCGCTCACCCCTGTCTATATGCGCTACGCCGAAGCGCCCGAAGTGCCAAGCCTGATCACCATCCACAACATCGCCTTCCAGGGCCAGTTCGGTGGCGAACTCTTCGCAAGCCTCGGTCTGCCCAGCCATGCCTGGCACGAAGCACTCGAATATTACGGCACGATCAGCTACCTGAAGAGCGGCCTGATGACGGCCCATGCGCTGTCGACCGTCAGCCCGTCCTATGCCGAGGAAATCCTCACACCCGAATTCGGCATGGGTCTGGAAGGGGTGATCGCCAGCCGCAGCGCCGATCTCTATGGCATCGTCAACGGAATCGACGCCGACGTCTGGAACCCGGCAAGGGACACGCTGTTGCCGGCGACCTACTCCGCCACCCAATTGAAGAAACGCGAGCGCAATCGCCGTGCCATGGTTGAGCGTTTCGGCCTGCATGACGATGATGGCCCGATCTTCTGCGTCATCTCGCGTCTCACCTGGCAGAAGGGGCTCGACCTCCTGCATGAAGTTGTGCACGACATCGTCAGAGGTGGCGGCAAACTCGCCATCCTCGGTTCCGGCGATGGCGGTATCGAAGCAACGCTTCAAGCAGCCGCAAGCCAAAATCCCGGCCGTGTCGCCATGGTCCTCGGCTATGATGAGGACCTGTCGCACCTGATGCAGGCCGGCTCTGACATCATCCTTGTGCCCTCCCGTTTCGAGCCTTGCGGCCTGACACAGCTCTATGCACTGCGTTATGGCTGCGTGCCGCTCGTTGCCCGGACCGGCGGTCTGGCCGACACGATCATCGATGCCAATGAAGCAGCCCTTGCCGCTGGTGTCGCGACCGGGGTCCAGTTTGCTCCCGTCACGGCCGAGGCACTGCGCCGCGCAATCCAACGCACGATGCGCCTATACCGTGACGAGCGACTCTGGCCACAACTGCAGAAGCAGGGCATGAAGTCGGACGTCTCCTGGACCAGGAGCGGCGCCACCTATGCCGAACTCTATCAACGCCTCGTCTCGAAAGGCCTCTAATCGATGATTTCCACCGTCTCCACCAAACCCTATGCGGACCAGAAGCCGGGCACATCCGGCCTGCGCAAGAAGGTCCCGGTGTTCCAGCAGGAAAACTATGCGGAGAACTTCATCCAGGCGATTTTCGACAGCTTGGAAGGCTTTGCCGGCAAGACCCTGGTGATCGGCGGCGACGGCCGCTTCTACAACCGCGAAGTCATCCAGAAGGCGCTGAAAATGGCGGCCGCCAATGGCTTCGGCAAGGTTCTGGTCGGCAAGGGCGGCATCCTGTCGACGCCGGCCGCCTCGCATGTCATCCGCAAATACCAGGCCTTCGGCGGCATCGTGCTCTCGGCCAGCCACAATCCCGGCGGCCCGACCGAAGACTTCGGCATCAAATACAACATCGGCAATGGCGGCCCGGCACCGGAAAAGATCACCGACGCGATCTTCGCCCGCACCAAGGTCATCGACAGCTACAAGACGGTTGATGTCGCCGACATCGATCTCGACACGGTGGGCAGCTTCGATCTCGCCGGCATGGTGGTCGAGGTGATCGACCCCGTTACAGACTATGCCGACCTTATGGAGACCCTCTTTGATTTCGCAGCTATCCGCACGCTGATCGCAGGCGGCTTCCGCGTGGTGATCGATTCGATGAGCGCCGTCACCGGCCCCTATGCCGTCGAGATCCTCGAAAAGCGCTTGGGCGCTCCGGCAGGGTCCGTGCGCAACGAAGTCCCACTGCCCGATTTCGGTCATCACCACCCGGACCCGAACCTCGTCCATGCCAAGACCCTCTACGACGACGTCATGAGCGCTGACGGCCCGGACTTTGGTGCAGCCTCCGATGGCGACGGCGATCGGAACATGGTCGTCGGCAAGGGCATGTTCGTCACGCCCTCGGACAGTCTGGCGATGATCGCAGCAAACGCCACATGCGCCCCGGGCTACGCGCGCGGCATTGCCGGCATCGCCCGCTCCATGCCGACAAGTGCTGCTGCCGACCGCGTCGCTGAAAAGCTCGGCATCGGCATGTTTGAGACCCCGACCGGCTGGAAGTTCTTCGGCAACCTGATGGATGCCGGCAAGGTCACCGTTTGTGGCGAAGAAAGTTTCGGCACTGGCTCCGACCATGTGCGCGAAAAGGACGGCCTCTGGGCTGTGCTCTTCTGGCTGAACATCGTTGCCGCCCGCAAACAGAGCGTCAGAGAGATCGTGGAAAGTCACTGGGCCGAATACGGCCGCAACTACTATTCCCGCCACGACTATGAGGGCGTCGACACCGAGAACGCCAACGCTCTGGTCGCCGCCCTCCGGGCCAAGCTGGACACCCTGCCCGGCACGGCGATCAACGGCCTCAACGTGACAGCCGCCGACGACTTCGCCTATCACGACCCGATCGACCAGTCGGTTTCGAAGAACCAGGGCATCCGAATCCTCTTCGAAGGCGGCAGTCGCATCGTCTTCCGCCTCTCCGGCACCGGCACCTCCGGCGCGACGCTGCGCCTCTATGTCGAACGCTACGAGCCCGACGCCAGCCGCCACCGCATTGAGACGCAAGAGGCCCTGGCGGATCTGATCGCGGCAGCGGAAGAAGTGGCTGAGATCAAGCGCTACACGGGGATGAACGAGCCGACGGTCATCACCTGATCTGACGCAGTACTTTTGAGACTGATATCAACCCCGGCGCTCCAGCTCCGGGGTTTTTCTTTATGAGGAACAGCAGCGATTGACTCTCACATCATATCCACTATTCTAGATATATGGATGAAAAATCGACGATCGCGGCGCTTGCCGCCCTGGCCCAGCCGACCCGCCTTCAGACATTCCGTCTGCTGGTGGCCCATGAACCCGATGGCGTGCCTGCCGGTGAACTCGCGCGCCTGATCGGTGTGCCGCAAAACACCATGTCTGCGCATCTGTCGACGCTCTCCCAGGCAGGTTTGGTATCTAGTGAACGCCAGAGCCGCTCGATTATCTACCGAGCCGATCTCGACCGGTTTCGCGCGGTCGCCCTCTATCTGCTCAAGGATTGCTGTGGCGGCAATGTGAGCCTCTGCCAACCGCTGATCGAAGATCTCGCCTGCTGCAGCACGCCTCCAAAATCAGTATTGCCGCAATGACCGATCTCTCCCGTCGCCTCACCGCCGAAGCACTCGGCACCGCCATTCTCGTCGCCACCGTCGTCGGCTCCGGCATCATGGCCGATCGCCTGTCCGACGATGTCGCCGTGTCCCTGCTCGGCAACACCATCCCGACCGGCGCCATCCTCTTCGTGCTGATCACCATCCTCGGGCCCATCTCAGGCGCCCATTTCAATCCGGTCGTGACGATAGTGTTTGCCGCCCGCCGGGAAATGACGCCAGGCGCGGCTCTGTCCTATCTCATCGCCCAGATCCTCGGCGGCATCGCCGGCACACTCATCGCCCATGCCATGTTCGAGCTACCGCTCGTCCAGATCTCGGAGACGGTTCGCACGGGCTCCGCCCAGTGGACGGCGGAAGCGGTCGCAACCTTTGGCCTGCTTCTCACCATCCTCGGCGGCCTGCGTTTCAAGGCGGACGCCATTCCCATGCTCGTCGGCCTCTACATCACGGCCGCCTACTGGTTCACCGCCTCGACGTCCTTCGCCAATCCGGCCGTCGCAATCGCCCGCAGCCTGACCAACACATTTGCTGGCGTCCGCCCGATCGATTTACCGGGTTTCATCATCGCGCAAATCATTGGCGCCTTGCTGGCTTCCATGCTCGCAGCATGGCTGTTTGCCGATGAAGGCCGCGACCCACAGCACAACAGCTCAAGGAGCCGATAGACCATGAACGTCACCATCTACCACAACCCGGCCTGCGGCACCTCGCGCAACACGCTGGATCTCATCCGCCATGCCGGTATCGAGCCCACGGTCATCGAATATCTGAAGACCCCGCCGAGCAAGCCGGAACTGGCAAAGATGATCGCCGACTCTGGCCTCTCCGTGCGCGAAGCGATCCGCGAAAAGGGCACACCTTACGAGGACCTCGGCCTTGCCGATCCTGCCCTTTCAGACGATCAACTGCTCGACGCCATGATCGCGACCCCTATCCTGATCAACCGCCCGCTTGTCGTCACGGAAATGGGCACCCGCCTCTGCCGGCCGTCTGAAGTCGTGCTCGACATTCTCCCCGCCGATGCCTTCACTGCTGCCTTCGTGAAGGAAGACGGCGAGGCTGTGCTCGATGCGGAGGGCAAGCGCCTTGTCTGACAACAAGCCTGATCACACCACCGATCTGCCGGCCGCCGATCTCGATCACCTCCGCCTGCCGGACCTGGAGGCGCTGCGCCGCCCCTTCTCGACGCACAAGCCGCGGATCCTGATCCTCTACGGTTCGCTGCGGCAGATCTCCTTCAGCCGCCTGCTGGCGATGGAAGCCAAGCGTCTGCTCGAGCATTTCGGCGCGGAGGTGAAGGTTTTCGACCCCTCCGGCCTGCCCTTGCCCGACGATGCACCAGTGAGCCACCCCAAGGTCCAGGAACTGCGCGATCTCTCTGCGTGGTCAGAAGGTCAGGTCTGGGTAAGCCCCGAGCGCCACGGCACGCTGACTGGCATCATGAAGGCGCAGATCGACTGGATTCCCTTGTCCGTCGGCGCTATCAGACCGACCCAGGGCAAGACGCTCGCCGTCATGCAGGTTTCCGGCGGCTCGCAGTCGTTCAACGCCGTCAATGCCATGCGCCTGCTCGGCCGCTGGATGCGGATGATCACCATCCCCAACCAGTCCTCTGTCGCCAAGGCCTGGCAGGAATTCGACGCCGATGGCCGGATGAAGCCTTCGTCCTATTACGAGCGCGTCGTCGACGTTTGCGAGGAACTGGTGAAGTTCACCTACCTCACGCGAGACATCTCGGACTACCTCACCGATCGCTACAGCGAACGCAAGGAAGCCGCGGCCAAGTCGGCAAAGCCCCTCAACCTCGCCGCCCTGTAATAGTCGGCGGCCCCCATTTGCGCGCAGCGGCGGCCTGCTATTCTCTTCTGAACGGAGAGAATCACCGAGATCGCGAGGCCGTGCATGACAGAGCCGATGCCGGGAGTCACAGTCGGACACACCGGAGCCGATTTCCGGCTCTGGTCTCACCATTGCAGCCATGTCGAGCTTTGCCTCTTCGACGCCAATGGACAAGATGAGCTGGCCCGTGTGCCCCTGACGCGCGGCGACGGCGACATCCACCACGTCTTTGTCGAGGGCGCGAAGGAAGGAACCCGTTACGGTTTTCGCGTTCACGGCCCCTATGCGCCAACCGATGGGCACTGGTATGATCCGGCAAAGCTGCTGATCGACCCCTATGCCACAGAGCTCGACCGGCCCTTCGTCTATGATCCCCGCTTGGGCCAGTTTGGCGTCGATACCGCCGGCCTGATGCCGAAGGCGATCCTGAAGAATCACCAGCCGCTGCGTCCGATGATGCCGCTTGGCGACCGCGCCGGTTTCATCTACGAGGTCAACGTGAAGGCGCTGACCATGCTGCATCCGGATGTACCGGACGCGCAAAAGGGTACGCTGGCAGCCCTTGCCCATCCCGCCATCCTCGCCCATCTCAGGCGTATCGGCGTCGACATGGTCGAACTCATGCCGATCACCGCCTGGATCGACGAGCGACATCTGCCCCCCCTCGGCCTCACCAACAGCTGGGGTTACAACCCCGTCGCTATGATGGCGCTCGATCCGCGCATTGTACCCGGCGGCGTCCAGGAACTGCGCGAAACGGTGGCGGCGCTCCATGCAGAGGGCATCGGTGTCATCCTTGACCTCGTCTTCAACCACACCGGGGAAAGTGATGTGCACGGCACGACCCTCTCGATGCGCGGCATCGACAATCGTTCGCTCTTCCGCCATGTCGCCAATGATCCGGGCAGACTGGTCAACGACACCGGTTGCGGCAATACGCTCGCCTGCGATCACCCCTTCATCCGCAAGCTAATCGTCGACACGCTCCGCCACTTCGTCCTCTCGGCCGGCGTCGACGGTTTCCGCTTTGACCTCGCGCCGATCATGGGCCGGCACTGGGACGGTTTCCACGCCGACGCTCCCACCCTCAAGGCCATCATCGAAGACGAAGTGCTGGAAGACCGCATCCTGATTGCCGAGCCCTGGGATATCGGCCCCGGCGGTTATCAGCTCGGCCGCTTCCCCTCCGCCTTCCTCGAATGGAACGACCGCGCCCGCGATACCTACCGACGCCACTGGCGCGGCGATGGCGGAACGACCGGCGACCTCGCAACAGCATTGGCCGGTTCGGCGGATCTGTTTGGAAACAGCGGCCTTCCGCTCACCCGCAGCGTCAACTTCATCGCAGCCCATGATGGCTTCTCGCTCTACGACCTCGTCTCTCATACCCACAAACACAATGCGGCCAATGGCGAGGACAACCGCGACGGCCATAACGAGAACCATTCCTGGAACAATGGCGTCGAAGGCGAGACGAGTGACAAGGTGATCCGCAAAGCGCGTCGCCAGGATGTCGAGGCGCTGCTCTCGACCCTCTTTGCCAGTCGTGGTGCCGTAATGCTGACCGCTGGCGACGAATTCGGTCGAAGCCAGCGCGGCAACAACAATGCCTATTGCCAGGACAATGCCATCACCTGGCTTGATTGGTCCAAGGCCGACGAGGAGCTGATCGACACCACCGCCCGCCTCGCCGCGATCCGGCAGCGTTTCACCTGCTTTACCGATCCCGGTTTCCTCACCGGTGATGGCGACGTTTCCTGGCTCGCACCGTCCGGCGATCAAATGTCGGTTGCCGATTGGGAGCAGCCGGACAACGCGACATTCGCCATGGTGCTGCGCTCGCTCGACCGCGAAACGGGCACCGCCTGCCGCATTGCCGTCCTGTTCAACAGATCCCACGACGCCGCCGTCTTTTCCCTACCCCCGCAGACGGAGAAGAAATGGCGCCGACTTTCGAGCGGAAAAGGCGCGGCAAAGATCGAGGTGAAGGCCAGAAGCGTCGATTTCTGGCTGGAAAGCTGATTTTATTGCAGTGCGGTGACCGGCGCCTATTCCGCCTGACGTGAAGCGGCTGTAGCGTTGCCCAAGGATTGATCAATCAGGTTGTTTATATGCCGCGTGAAATTTCGCTGTCGGATGTGCAGGGCCTTGTCGGTGAGGTTGTCGGGGTCTCGGACTGGATCCTTGTTGACCAGACGATGATCGACGCCTTTGCCGGCGCCACCATGGATCACCAGTTCATCCATACCGACCCGGTTCGCGCCGCTGCCGAAACCCCTTTCGGCGGCACGATCGCGCATGGCTTCCTCACGGTCTCGCTCCTCTCGGCCATGAACTATAATTGCCTGCCGAAGATCCGCGAACAGACCATGGGCATCAATTACGGCTTCGACAAGCTGCGCTTCATGTCGCCGGTCAAGACGGGAAAGCGCATCCGTGGCAGCTTCAAGCTGGCAGAGGCCCGCTTCCGCGGCGCCGGCATGCTGATGAACACCTATGAAGTGACGGTCGAGATTGAAGATGAGCGCAAGCCGGCGCTGACCGCGAACTGGATCACCATTTCCCAGTTCGACCCGAAGGATCGACCGGAGACCATATGACCAGGAACGGACCAGAGACGATCCGCGAAAGCTTTCACCGTCAGGCGAAAGCGTGTGACGATCTTGGTTCACCCTTTACCGCCCGCCTCTGCAGGCTGGCAGCCGACAGGTTGACGGACAAAACCTCGGTGGGCACGGTCATCCTCGGTTGGCAAGGCAATCCCGATGGAACCGGTGATGCCGTGGCGCTGCGGCTGGCCGGCACGCTGCATGCGCTGGTTCGCTCCGGCAAGGATCCCGAACTCGCAGCCGTCTATCCGCCGCATGCGGTCGATGACGACACCCTCTGGGGCGCGATCTCAAACGCCCTTCAACGCGACGAAGCCTTCATGCTCGACCGGCTGGCATCCGCACCACAGACCAATGAGGTGCGCCGCTCATCCGCCCTGCTCCCCGGTTTCCTCACGATCGCGGCGCTGACGGAAAAACCGCTCGCCTTGTCCGAAGTCGGTGCCAGTGCGGGCCTCAATCTGCAATGGGATCGCTACAGCTACACGCTTGGCGACACGGGCTTTGGTGACACCTCATCCGTTCATCTCGAACCCCGCTGGGAAGGCCCCCCGCCGCCAGATGTCCGGTTGGACGTTGCCGAGCGTGCCGGCTGCGACCTCAACCCGCTGGACCCGGCGTCCGAAGATGACCGCCTGCGGCTCTTCTCCTATATCTGGGCCGATCAGCAGGACCGTCTGGACCGGACCGCAGCAGCACTCGCCATGGCGACTGAGAATGGGCTGAAGGTTCAGAAGGCCGATGCCATTGCCTGGCTCCGCCAACGCCTGGCCACGCCCCGCCCCGGCCTTACCCACGTGATCTACCACACCATCGCCTGGCAATATTTCCCAGCCGAGCTGAAGGCCGAGGGCGAAGCCTTGATCACCGAGGCGGGTCTGCGTGCAACACAGGACGCGCCACTGGCCCGCCTGCAACTCGAGGCCGACGGCAAGCCGGATGGCGCTGCCATCCTCCTGACGATGTGGCCGACGGGCGAGACCCGCGAGATCGGGCGGGCGGATTTTCATGGACGCTGGGTGAAGTGGGTAGGCTGGAGCGCATAAAGCCTCCGCATCCGTGCAGCCGTCACTTGTCAGACACGGCGCCATTCTCCTGTGACTGCCACCACTTCCAAAACGCACAGGGCTTTCGGTAGATGCCGCCTTGCCGGCACTGGGCCACGCCGCGTTTCCATGACTGCCGTATCGGCAGTTAAGGGCTACACGCGGGATAAGACGCTCTCATCGGCACAACAGGCGAAGAGAACGGAACTTTGGCGATGACAGTTTTCAAGGCGGCAAGCTTTGCCGCATACCTCACCTTGGCGTCTTTTAGCGCGGCATCGGCCGTAGTCATGGTCGAACAAGGTGATCCGATTATGGCCGAGGCCTTTGAAAAAGCGAAGGCTGGCCTCGATGACTTCCTCACCAAGGCGGAAAACCCGCCTGAGGGGACCTATAATTACACGGTCAAGATCGGCATCTTCGATGAGGGCGACAGCTATCGGATCAACAGCTTCCCGGAGGGCTCCCTATCCTCTGAATTCTTCTGGCTGAGCGACATCGAAAAAAACGAGAGCGGCTACACCGGCCGGATCAGCAACGAGCCCGAAATGGTCGAGCACATCGAAATGGGCCAGACGATCGCCTTCACCAAGGAGGATATCGCCGACTGGTTCTACATGGACGAGAAGGGCATGACCGGCAATTTCACCGGTTGCGCAATTGCCAAGATCACCCCTTCCGCCGAGATCGACGAACTCTTCCGCTCCATGGGCCTCGTCTGCGACACACAGGCCATCACCCATTGAAAAAGGCCGGGATTATCCCGGCCTTTCCTCGATCAACATATGCAGCTCGCCCGCCTCAGAGCGAGGCATCCTCAGCGCCTTCGGCCAGCATGCCAAAGGCATACTCCGCAAACGATCGCCAGCATTCGACGCGGAACGTCTCGGCCTCGACACGATGGAGAATGATCTCGATCTTGCCGAACACCGTGCGTGTCACAGCGCCGACCGGGAAAGCACCCAGCGACAGGTCGAGCGGGCAGCCGCTGTTGACGGTGACGTCAGCCGCAGGTCCCGAGACGATGATCGCCGCATTGCGGTGAGAGACGTCAGCCGCGGAATGCAGGGTGCCGGATGCGGCGCAATCGGCCATCAGATCTCCGCCAGCCTCGTCGATCAACAGCCACTCGTCCGGACCGATCCAGAAGGCCGTACGGCCCTTGGCGGTGGCGGAGGTCTTCGGCTTCGTCGGAAGCGTCAACCCAAGCGCCTTGGAAAGCCCGGCGACTGCGTCGGCACCGGCGCGCAACGAGACGCGGTTAGCAACGGGTGCGGGCGTGAGGCGCACCTTGGCGCTGCCACCATGGAAGCCGGCAAGAACAGTCTTGCGCTCGGCGATTACAGCATCAGCCATGGATGCGGCCTCCTTCCTTGTCAAAGAATACCATGTCGGTCACTTCCACCGCGATGGTCTTGTCCTTCATCGGCACATAGAGCGTCTCACCCATCCGGGCGCGACCACCGGCCACCATGGCAATCGCAATCGACCGACCGAGGTTTTCCGACCAGTAGGACGAGGTGACGTGACCGAGCATGGTCATCGGCTTCGGCTGGTTTGGATTGGCCACGATCTGCCCGCCCTCTTCCAGCACCTCATTCGGGTTCTTGGTCAAAAGTCCGACCAGCTGCTTGCGGCCTTCCTTGACCAGATCCGGACGCTTCATGCCGCGAATACCGACAAAGTCGGTCTTCTTTTTCGACACCGCCCAGGAGAGGCCGGCATCGTCTGCGGTCAGCGTGCCGTCCGTGTCCTGTCCGACGATGATGTAGCCCTTCTCGGCGCGCAGCACGTGCATGGTCTCGGTGCCGTAGAGGCAGGCGCCCATCGACTGGGCCCGTTCCCAGATCTGTCTGAAGACGTCAGCACCGAAATCGGCAGGCACGTTGACTTCGAAACCGAGTTCCCCGGTGAACGACACGCGGAAGAGGCGCGTCGGCACGCCGCAGAACTTGCCTTCGGCCACGCTCATATGCGGGAAGGCCTCGTTCGAGATGTCGATGCCCTCGACGAAAGGCGCGATGATGTCGCGCGCCTTCGGACCCTGGACCGCGATGACCGCCCACTGTTCGGTGGTCGAGGTGAGCCAGACCTTCAGATGCGGGAATTCCGTCTGCAGATAGTCTTCCATGTGGTGCATGACACGCGGCGCACCGCCGGTCGTCGTGGTCACATGGAAGCGATCCTCGGCGAGACGCCCGACAACGCCGTCGTCATAGATGAAGCCGTCTTCGCGCGTCATGATGCCATAGCGCGCCTTGCCGGGCTTCAGCGTGTCCCAGGCATTGGTGTACATGAGGTTGAGGAACTCGGCCGCGTCAGGACCGACAACCTCGATCTTGCCAAGCGTCGAGGCGTTGAACACGCCAGCAACGTCACGGGCCGTCTTGCATTCGCGATTGACGGCCGCATGCATGTCTTCGCCGGCCCTTGGATAGTACCAGGCGCGCTTCCAGTTGCCGACGTCTTCATAGACGGCACCCTGGCTGACTTCATAGGCATGCATCGGCGTCTTGCGGGTCGGATCGAACAGTTCGCCACGCGAATGGTTGATCAACGTGCCGAAGGTGACCGGCGTGTAGGGCGCACGGAAAGTTGTGAGACCGACCTGCGGGATTTCCTTGCCAAGCACTTCCGCCGCGATCGCCAGACCATGCATGTTGGACAGCTTGCCCTGATCGGACGCCATACCATTTGTCGTGAAGCGTTTGATATGCTCGATCGAATGCATGCCTTCGCGCACGGCAAGACGAATGTCTTTGGCGCAGACATCGTGCTGGAAGTCGACGAAGGCCTTGACGTTGTCTTCGCGGCCCAGTCCTTCGGCAGCCCCGATCATGCCACCGGTCCAGGCATGCGCGTTCGAACCCGTCAGCGAAACGCTTGCAGTCTCCGTCGCACCGGCAGCCTTGGCCATGGAAAGCCCAGCCGATGTGGCTTCATCCAGCAGAGCCTGCAGATCGTCGGTGCCATTGCAGGCGCCGACAGAGATGCAATCATGCGCATAGACATCCGGCAGGAAGCGCTGGTTGGCTGCATCGAACTTGAGCTTGCCGCGCGACTGCGAGAACATGTGGACGGAAGGTGTCCAGCCGCCGCACATCAGAAGCGCATCGACCTCGATCTTGCGCGCCTGACCGCCGCCGTTGCGACGGACCGTGATCGACCGAACCCGCAGACGTCCGGCGGTATCCACGACTCCGTGACCGGTCAGAACCTCGATACCCAGCGCGCGTGCCTCTGCGAGGACCGTCGCGCCCGGCTTTTCGCGGGCATCGACGATGACAGGCACCGAGACGCCAGCCTTCTTGAGGTCGATCGCGGCTTCATATGCCGAATCATGCGCCGTGTAGACGGCAACCTTTGCACCAACGGCAACGCCGAAGTGGTTCAGATAGGTCCGGGCTGCCGACGCCAGCATGATGCCGGGGCGGTCATTATTGGCGAAGACCATATGGCGCTCGATCGCGCCGCTGGCGATCACGACCCGCTTGGCGCGGACCTGCCACAGACGTTCGCGCGGAAGCGCCTTGGACGGGTTGGCGACGTGATCGGTCACGCGCTCAGCCAGCGCCACATAATTATGGGCGTGGTAGCCAAAAGCGGTGGTGCGGGTCAGCACCGTCACATTCGGCATGGCCTTGAGCTTGGCGACCACGCCTTGCGCCCAGTCATAGCCATTCTGGCCGTCGATCGTGGCACCGATGTCGAAATGGAAGGCACCGCCCATTTCCGGCTGCTCGTCAGCGATCATGACGCGAACGCCCGTCTGGGCGGCGGCCAGCGCAGAGGCGAGACCGGCAGCGCCGCCACCAATCACCAGCACGTCGCAATGGGCATAACGGCTGGCATAGTGATCCGGATCCGATTCCTTCGGCGCATGGCCAAGACCGGCAGCGCGACGGATGAAGGGCTCATAGATCTGATGCCAGGCGGCCTTCGGCCACATGAAGGTCTTGTAGTAAAAGCCGGCGGCGAAGAACGGCGACAACAGATTGTTGACCTCGCCGATGTCGAGCGACAGCGACGGCCAGCGGTTCTGCGTCTCGACCTTCATCCCGTCGAAGACTTCCTGCACGGTCGCCCGCACATTCGGCTGCCGGCGGGCAGCATCGCGCGAAATGTCGAGCAGCGCATTCGGCTCTTCCGGGCCGGCCGTCAGGATGCCGCGCGGACGATGATATTTGAACGAGCGGCCAGCAAGATGCATGCCGTTGGCAATCATCGCGGAAGCGACGGTATCGCCTTCGTATGCGGTCAGGCTGCGGCCATCAATGGTGAAGCGGGCGGTGCGAGCCGGCGTCAGACGGCCCTTGCCGGGAATGCGGTTGGCAGCGCTCATGCCTTTTCTCCCTTCGATGCAGACGGGGCAACCAGTGTTGCGGGATCGGGCATGGGTTCACCGGCCTTGTAGGTCAGCAGGATCTTGTCGGAAATCGTGTCACGGGCCGCATTGAAGAAACGCCCGCAGCCATGGATATGACGCCAGCGCTCGAAGATCAGACCCTTCGGGTTGTCGCGCAGGAAGAAGTAGTCGGCGAATTCTTCGTCCGTGATCGAGGCGATGTTTTCCGGGCGTGCGATATGCGCTTCACCGGCTGCGCGAAATTCGAGCTCGGCGCGCTCTTCTTCGCAATAGGGGCACTTGATGATCAGCATGTTGATCGATCCTTGAAATCAGTGAGCAACGGCAGCGGCTGCTGCCTCATCGATCAGGCGGCCGGTGCGGAAGCGGTCGAGCGTCAGGCCCTGGGCCAGACGATGCGGCTCGCCTTTGGCGATCAGATGCGCGAACAGGTTGGCAGACCCCGGCGTTGCCTTGAAACCGCCCGTCCCCCAGCCGGCATTGACGAACAGGTTCTGAACCGGCGTGACACTCTGGATCGGTGAACGGTCGGCCGTGTTGTCGGTAATGCCACCCCACTGGCGCATCATCTTCACACGACGGAACATTGGGAACAGCTCGCAGATCGCATCCAGCGTGTGCGTGATGATCTGCATGCCGCCGGTCTGACTATAGGAATTGTACTGGTCGGTACCGGCACCGATGACCAGCTCACCCTTGTCCGACTGCGAGATATAGGCATGCACGGTGTTCGACATGACCACGCAGGGGAAGATCGGCTTCAGCGGCTCGGAGACGAGCGCCTGCAGCGGTGTCGAGTGAACCGGCAGGCGCACGCCGGCCATGCCCATGACGACGGAAGAGTGGCCAGCAGCGGAAACGCCGACCTTCTTCGCGCCGATAAAGCCCTTGGTCGTATCGACGCCGGTCACTTCACCATTTGGTCCGCGACGGATACCCGTCACTTCGCAATTCTGGATGATGTGCACGCCGCGATCAGACGCGGCACGCGCATAACCCCAGGCAACCGCATCGTGACGCGCCGTGCCGCCGCGACGCTGAAGGGCAGCACCATTGATCGGGTAACGAGCAGTCTTGGAAATATCGAGCGGCGGGCAAAATGCCTTCGCCTGCTCCGGCGTCAGCCACTCATTGTCGATGCCATAGAGGTTGTTGGCATTCACATGGCGCTTGAAGGACTGCTGGTCATGCACATTGTGCGACAGCATCATCACGCCGCGCGGCGAATACATGACGTTGTAGTTGAGGTCCTGGCTCAGGCCCTCCCAGAGCTTCAGCGAATGCTCGTAGATGTCCATGCTCTCTTCATAGAGATAATTGGACCGGATGATCGTCGTGTTTCGACCGGTATTGCCACCGCCGAGCCAGCCTTTTTCAATCACCGCGACATTGGTGATGCCGTGTTCCTTGGCCAGATAATAGGCTGCACCAAGACCATGGCCGCCGGCACCGATGATAATGACGTCATAGGATTGCCGCGGTTCGGGAGAGACCCACTGAGCCTCCCATCCCTTGTGGGCACGCATCGCCTCACGGACAACGGCAAAGACCGAATATTTGCGCATTCGCCTTAAACTCCTGTGGTTCAGGCATTTGGGTAGGGCCTTAGCTGTCGCAAATCAATATGCGTCATGACGTGCATTTTGCGACACGCAGGTGCTCCTCTTTCGACACGCTTCAGATCGTGGCTGCAGAGAGCCAAAAATTAAGACCGGAACGCCTGCCCCATATGGACTTCCGGGCATCTCTCTGCTATTGGCCGTCGTCAATCGCCAGACTCACAAGGTCAGGCGAACCTTTTTGCTGTTTCCGTCGATGCAACGTTCGTTGGCGGAAGGACACAACTCTTAGAACCGAAGGAACGGGATAAACGTGCAGGTACTAGTCCGCGACAACAACGTTGACCAGGCGCTCCGCGCTCTCAAGAAGAAGATGCAGCGCGAAGGCATCTTCCGTGAAATGAAGATGCACGACTTCTATGAGAAGCCGTCCCAGAAGCGCGCTCGCGAAAAGGCCGAATCCGTTCGTCGCGTTCGCAAGCTTGCTCGCAAGCGGATGCAGCGCGAAGGTCTGATTGCTGGTCCGTCGCGCTCGGCTGCTCGCTGATCAGCCCCGATTTGGACGTTTTCCTATGAAATGAGAGCGGGGGCGAAGAGAATCGCCGCCGCTCTTTTGATATGAAACACGAACTGACGCTGTTCCCGGAGCTTTCTGGCGCTGGCAGCGGCCGGATGATGCGACCGATGAAAAACACCTCGATCCTCGCGACCGCCCTCCCCGCAATCCGTACGAGGCAGATGGCGACTGCGATGGCTGTGACCGCGCTTCTGGCGCTGGCTGGCTGCGCGACAACTACGGAAACGACGGATGTTATCCGCGTCGATCGCGCCCAGGGCTCTGAGGAAAACATTGCATCGCTGACGGCCGTCATTCAGTCGAACCCACGCGACCCTGAAGGCTACAATGTTCGCGGCTCCGCTTATGGCCGTGCAGGCCAGTTCAAGCCCGCGCTGGACGACTTCAACACCGCACTTCAGATCAACCCACAGTTCTACCAGGCCTATGCCAACCGTGCGCTCGTCTACCGCAACATGGGCAAGCCGGTTGAAGCTGCCGCCGATTACAATGCGGCTCTGAAGCTGAACGCGAATTACGATGTCGCCTATATCGGCCGCGGCAATATCTATCGTCAGGCCGGGCGCATCGACGAAGCCTTCGGAGACTTCAACCGCGCCATCCAGCTCAACACCACGGACGGGCGCGCCTACCACAATCGCGGCCTGATCTACCAGCTGCGCGGCGACCACGCCAAGGCGATCGAGGACTTCTCAAAAGCCATCTCGCTGTCCGGACGCGCGCCCGAGCCCTATAACGGCCGCGGCGTCTCCTATATCGCGCTCAACGACGATGAAAACGCGTTTGCCGACTTCAACCTCGCCATCGAGCTGAACGGAAACATCGCTGAAAGCTGGGCCAACCAGGCACTGGTCTATGAGCGTCGCGGCGACAAGGCACGCGCTGCCAAGTCCTACGCCCACGCGCTTAATCTGGACCCGAAATATGAACCCGCCAAGCAGGGCCTCGCCCGGACGCGCGGCGCGAGCTGAGCGGTTAAGCTCAGCGAGACTGAAGCCAAGTTTTGACAGTGATCAGCGGCGGGGAAACCCGCCGTTTTCTTTTGTGCTCGGCGACGGCCAGGGCTCAGAACAGCAGACAAAGAAAAAGGCGACCCGCCTGACGGATCGCCTTGAACAACATATCAGCAGGAATGCCGATCAGCGCATGATAAAGACGCCGGCAATGCTGAGAACGATCCAGACGAAGAAGCCGCCGATCAGCCCAGCGCCACCGAAAAAGCCGGCAGCCATGGCGATCATCAGAGCAACCAGGATGGCCGTGCCATACTTGGTGCCGGCGATAAAGAAGTCATAGGTCTTTTCATGCTCCCGGTAATCCATCTGAGCACCGGTTTCAACCGGACCGGAATGATGTTCGCTCATAGTCGATCTCCCACGTCTTCGTCTGACACCCGCCCGCAGAATCGCATCCGGCCAGCGCTGGTGAAATAAGGTCGAATTCCCGAATACACAAACGACAGCGGGAGCGCAATCGCAGCCAGCGCGCATTTTGTCGCCCCGGCTGTACCTTCATAAACACAGCGTCGCGACTTTGGTCGAATGCCTCCGGAGAAGTGGCAGAGCGACCGTTGCACCCATGCAATCCATGCTCTAATCACGAAGCACTATGGGGAGACAAAAACCATGAAAATTCTATTGGCTCTTTCCCGGCTGATCGACACAGTCAACGCCTTCATCGGACGTTCCGTGTCCTGGCTGCTCCTGGCAGCCGTGCTGATCAGCGCCGGCAATGCCGTTATGCGCAAGATGTTCGACTTGTCATCCAATGCGTGGCTCGAACTACAATGGTACCTGTTCGGCGCGGTCTTCATGCTGGCCGCCGCCTACACGCTGCTGCGCAACGAACACATCCGCATCGACATCGTGTCGAGCACCTGGACCAAGCGGACGCGGGACTGGATCGACCTCATCCTGCACATCATCTTTCTGGTGCCTTTCTCCACGCTGATGGCCTACCTCGCATGGCCTTGGTTCTGGCGATCCTTCACATCGGGGGAAATCTCCTCAAGCGCCGGCGGCCTGATCATCTGGCCCGCAAAGGGAGTCGTGTTGATCGGCTTCATGCTGCTCGTAGCCCAGGCGTTTTCTGAAATCATCAAGCGCTTCGCCATCGTCACCGGACGGATGGCCGATCCCGCACTGGAAGAAGCCGCAACCGAAAATATGGAGCGCTGAGATGATCGATCTGATCGCACATAACCTTGCGCCCATCATGTTCACGACCGTCATGCTGATGCTGCTGCTCGGCTATCCGGTCGCCTTCACGCTCGCCGCTGGCGGATTGATCTACTTCGTCCTCGGCGTCGAATTCTCAACGATCTCTTCAGAGATCCGCTTGTTCTGGCCGCTGCTGCAGTCCCATCCAGACCGCATCTACGGCGGCATCATGTCCAACGAGACATTGCTGTCGATCCCCTTTTTCACCCTGATGGGCATCATCCTCGAGCGCTCGCGCATGGCAGAAGATCTGCTCGACACGATCGGTCAGCTGTTCGGCCCGATTCGCGGTGGCCTTGCCTATGCGGTCATTCTGGTTGGCGCCCTGCTTGGCGCCACGACAGGCGTTGTCGCCGCATCGGTCATGGCCATGGGCCTCATCTCTCTGCCGATCATGCTGCGCTACAATTACAACGCCCCGCTCGCGACCGGAACGATTGCAGCTTCTGGCACGCTGGCGCAGATCGTGCCGCCGTCGCTCGTGCTGATCGTCATGGCCGACCAGCTCGGCCGATCTGTTGGAGACATGTATGTCGGCGCGCTCTATCCCGCACTCCTCATCATCGCCACCTACTGCGCTTATATTTTCGTAATCAGCCTGATCAAACCCCAATGGGTCCCTGCCCTGCCGAAGGAAGCCCGCACACTGGGTGACGGGGTCACGTCCCTGCTGGTCATGATCGCCCTCGGGACCGGCCTCTATTTCCTCGGTCGGTCGTTTCTGTTCACAGGCATTCAGAGCCCGGAATGGCAGCTGGTCGCCGGGCTCGCATTTAGCGTCACGACCGTCTACATCCTGGCGCTCGTCAACCGCGGCATGAACCTGAACCTGATCTCCCGCCTCGCCCAGCAGGTGATCATCGTGATGGTGCCGCCGCTGGCGTTGATCTTCCTCGTGCTTGGCACGATCTTCCTCGGCATCGCCACCCCGACTGAAGGCGGCGCCATGGGTGCAACGGGGGCCCTGATCATCTCCGCCGCCAAGGGACGTCTGTCCTTTGCGGTGCTGAAGAATGCACTCGACGCCTCCACCCGCCTCTCGGCTTTCGTCATGATGATCCTGATCGGTGCCCGAGTCTTCGGCCTGACCTTCTACGGCATCAACGGCAATGTCTGGATCGAGGACCTGATGCTTGCCCTGCCGGGCGGTGAATACGGCTTCCTGATCGTTGTCACGATCATCGTCTTCATCCTCGGCTGCTTCCTCGATTTCTTCGAGATCGCCTTCATCATGGTGCCACTGCTCGTACCTGTGGCCGAAAGCCATGGCATCGACCTCGTCTGGTTCGGCATCATCCTTGGCATCAACCTGCAAACCTCGTTCCTCACACCTCCCTTCGGCTTCTCGCTATTCTACCTGCGCTCTGTCGCACCCGAAGGCCAATGGAAGGACAAGGTGACGGGACATACGCGACCCGGCATCAAGACACTGGACATCTACAAGGGCGTCCTCCCCTTCATCGTCATCCAATTCCTGATGATCATGGTGGTCATTGCCTTCCCAGGCCTGGTCATGCACTACAAGGGTACGGCAGGAACGGCCGATCCAAGCACGATCCAGATTCAGGTTCCCTCCGGTGGTGGCCTGTCATTGCCGCCACTCGGATCCGGAACCGGTACGGCCCCATCCTTCGGACTACCTCCGCCGAGCTTTGGTGGACAGCCCGCAACACCCGGAACGTCCGCAGCACCAGCAGCACCATCGCTCGGTCTGCCGCCGCCGGACTTCGGCGGGGCGCAGGCACCCGCTCCAGCTGCCCCGGCACCGGCACCGGCATCGAAGACCCCGGATCTCAGTCAGCCACCAGCCTTCAACTGATGCAACCAAAATGGAAAAGCCCCCGTCCGGGGGCTTTTTTTTCTGTCTCCCATTCGCAGCGACGCAGCAGACAATAAAAAACCCGGCCTCCACAGGAGGCCGGGCATTGCGGATCACGAAGGCATAAGGCTTAGAGCTTGCCGGCGCGCTGCTGCATCATCATGAAGGTGTCATAGGTGTATTCAGACAGCTGCATCCACAGATAGGCATCGCGCTTGAACGCGACCTGGTCTTCGTAGATCTTCTTGAACCACTCGTTTGACGCGGTGATCTCGGCATAGACCTCGGTTGCGGCATTATAGCAGGCTTCGAGGATCTCCTGGCTGAATGGACGCAGCTGCGTACCGGCTGCCACAAGCTCGCGGATAGCGACGGGGTTCTTTTTGTCGTACTTCGCCATCATGCTGGTATTGGCATAGGCGCAGGCGTCACGCAGCACCGCCTTGTAGCCGGCCGGAAGCTCATCATACTTGGTCTTGTTGACGAAGGCATGGATAACCGGGCCACCTTCCCAGAAGGCTGGATAATAGTAGTAAGGGGCAACCTTGTTGAAGCCGAGCTTCTGGTCGTCATAGGGCCCGACCCACTCAGCGGCATCGATCGTGCCCTTTTCGAGCGCCGGGTAGATGTCGCCGCCCGGGATCTGCTGCGGTACGGCCCCAAGCTTTTCGACAACGCGGCCTGCCAGACCGGCGATGCGCATCTTCACGCCCTTGAAGTCGTCGACGGTATTGATCTCCTTGCGGAACCAGCCCCCCATCTGCGCACCGGTATTACCGGCGATAAAACCGACAAGGCCGTGGGTCGCATAGAATTCGTTGAGTAGCGTGTTGCCATTGCCTTCATAGAACCAGGAATTGGTCA
This sequence comes from Rhizobium sp. G187, assembly GCF_051549525.1. Lineage (NCBI taxonomy): Bacteria > Pseudomonadati > Pseudomonadota > Alphaproteobacteria > Hyphomicrobiales > Rhizobiaceae > Rhizobium > Rhizobium sp. G187. Next base: position 374,258 of record NZ_JBPUGM010000003.1, on the reverse strand, counting down.
GGCGTGCATTGAGGCCGAAGGGGATGGCCGTGCCGATCGCGAAGGTCGGGTCCTTGCCGACATAATAGTAGGAGCAGGTATGGCACATCTCGACAGTGCCGGCAGACACGGCGTCAGCGGCTTGCAGACCGGGCACGATCTCACCCGCTGCAAAGGGTTGTATAGTGAAATTGCCGTCAGTGGCTTCGGAAACATGCTTGGCGATGTCATCAGCGCCACCATAGATGGTGTCGAGCGACTTCGGAAATGATGACGTCAGACGCCAGGTGACCTTGGGCGCACCCTGCGCGATGGCAGGTGCGGCGAGCACTGTCGAAGCGGCAGCGCCAGCACCGGCAATCCCGGCCTTTTTGATAAATGAACGACGATCCATGTAATACCTCCCGTTATGGACTGATCGACGAAAAGGCGCCGTTGCGCCTTCCCCCTCGCATCGATCACGAGAGCTAACCATGTTGGCACAACGCTTTCAAGACATGCCTCATGCACCTTTAGGCCTAGACTTTGGTTGTATCATCCAGATGCCTGCACTTTTGTCCCACCGACAAAGGGCCAGCAAGGTGGCACGGGCGCGTCACGGCAGCATGAGCAAAGCGAGATCGGCCTCACGTGGGTCTGCCATCTCGTAGGAAAAGCTCTTTCCCCGTACCAGCGTGATCAGCGCCTTTCCGGCACCGTCGCTGAGGGTGACGCTGCCATCTTCGTTTTCCGTCCAAGTCCGCGCCGCCTGCAGCCCGGGCCAGACTGCGGCACAATCCGGAGGGGCAAAGAAGGAGCGGCTGCGGCTGGTGAGCGTTCCACCCCGCTCGACCAGACAGACGCTGCGGCGGGTAAAATTGGAAACCGAAAAAATCGCCGGTGGCGACGCCCCGACAGCCGCCGCATCAATCAGCGTCGAGGGCTTGGGCCCAGCCGGCTGAGGAATACCGCCAGAAATCAGGGCATCGGTCTGAACAGACGACATGGCGGCAGGATTGGCGAGCAGCGACAATCCTGTCGCGGCAACCGCTGCAGCGCCGAGCGACGACGCAAGCACGAGGAGATAGGCTTTCATGGAAGCACCCCTTCACCGCCTTGAGGGCTGGTCAGGGAACAATGCGCCGACAAGCTTGCCGAAAGCTGGAGCGGCAAGCTTGCAAGTCGGCCAAGGCCTTCGGGGGTTACATCAGCCCTTGAACGGTGTTTCCGGAACCGGCGTCAGCGGCCGCCCCTCTTCGAACCAGGAGAGAATATTGTCGGCCACCAGATCCGCCATCGCATCCCGCGTCGGGACGGAGGCCGAGGCGACATGCGGCAAGAGCGAGACATTCGGCAGGTCGAGCAAAGCCTTCGGCACGCGCGGCTCGTCCGCAAAGACGTCGAGGCCGGCGGCCGCGATGGTCCCGTCCTTGAGTGCCGCAATCAGCGCCGGCTCATCGACTGTCGATCCACGTCCGACATTGATCAGCACGCCCTTCGGCCCAAGCGCCTTCAGCACCCCGGCGTCGATTGCACCCGCGGTCTGCGGCGTCGACGGCACGATCGAGATCAGCGTATCGACGGCGGTGGCGAGTGCAAGCAGGCTTTCGTGATAGGTGTAGGGCACATCGGCACGGGGCGTGCGGGTGTGATAATGGATCTCCACCTTGAACGGCACCAGCCGCGACGCGATCTCCAGGCCGATCCGCCCCAGCCCGTGTATGCCGACGCGCTGGCCCTTGAGCGACAGGGGCGACAGCGGGAAAGCCCCTTCGCTTTCCCAGCGCCCTTCGCGCAGATAGGTTTCAGCGAAATGAAACCGGCGCACGGTATTGAGCAGCAAGGCGAGCGCCGTATCGGCAACCTCGTCGTTCAGGACATCAGGCGTATGCGTGACGAATACGCCCCGGCGGGCCGCTTCCGCAACGTCAACGCCGTCATAGCCGACGCCGAAGCTGCCGATGACCTCAAGATTAGGCAGCGCCGCCATCAGCGACGCCGGAAAACGGCCTGACACCGCACCGCCACGCACCCGCGACAATGTTTCCGCATCCAGCTCTGACGTGTCGACGGAGGCGATTTCGACAAGTTCGCAGCGCTCGCACAGGCGCCCGGTAACACGCGGATGGATACGTCCCGGGATCAGGATGACAGGCTTGGTCATGGGGGAGCTTCCTTCGGCTTTCAACGCGGAATGGGGCTGGTCGACTGGCGAATCCGCATCTCGGGCTTGATCAGATGGATGCCATCAGGCTCGTGGCTGCCCGCAAGCTTGTCGAGCAGCGCCCGCGCGGCCAGCCTGCCGACCTCGGCCTGACCGTTCCAGACGGTCGTCAGCGCTGGCGTTGCGATCGAGGCTTCTTCAAGATCGTCATAGCCAGTCACGGAAATGTCCTTGCCGGGCACCAGTCCCGCACGGGCAATGCCGTTCATCAGACCGATGGCGACAAGATCGTTCCAGCACACCGCAGCCGTTGGCTTTTGCGGCAAAGACAGGAAGTTCACAGCCGCCTCGAAACCGCCCTGCTTGGTGCGGGGCCCTGGAATGCGAAGGCCCGGATCGACCTCTATGCCCGCCTTGCGCAGCGCATTGACATAGCCCTGATAACGATCACGCCCCGTCGACGTCTGGTCGGTACCGCCGATCATCGCAATCGAGCGATGGCCAAGACCAATCAGATGATTGGTCGCAAGCGAAATGCCATAGGTGTCGTCACCGCGATAGATCGGTACGTCGAGCCCATCCATCGAGCGGGCAATGAAGATTGCCGGCATCCCGTTGTTTTCCGCCAGCATCACATCTTCCGGCGGCGTGCCAATGGCCGGCGACATGATCACGCCGTCACCGCCAAGCTGCAAAAGCGTCTCGACGAACATGCGCTGCTTGTCGACCGAATCATAGTGGTTGGACAGAATGAAGGTGTGGCGACTGCGGTCGAGTTCGGTCTCGATCGCCTTCAGGATCTCCCCGTAAAACGGGTTCATGATGTCATGCACCACAACGCCGATAATGCCCGACCGCGATGTCCGGAGACTGGCCGCACGGCGGTTATAGATATAACCGAGCGCCCTTGCCTGCTCCTTGATCTTTTCCCTGGTATCGACGGCAACCAGCGGACTGTCGCGGAGCGCAAGCGAAATTGTCGCCGTAGACAGACCGAGCGATTCCGCAATGGTCGAAAGCTTGACCTTTTGTGCCACGTATCCTCCCTCGCAGCAGACCGGCAGCGCGAGTTCGCGCCCTTAAACCGTTTAATTAAACAATTTAAGCGCGGCTTTCAATCGTCTTCGTCCAGATCGACTGGTTCACGCACGGCCTGCGGCCGGCTTGACAGGTTGTCCTCAATGGCGGTGAGCAGCTTCACAAGTTGGCGCACCTCTTTTCCAGACAGTCCGCGGATCGCCTCACGCTCGCATTCGGCCATGGCGGCCTGTATACGCGCCAGGCTGTTGCGGCCCTCTCCGGTCAGATAGACCTTTGTCTGCCGCTGGTCACGATCATCCGCATGCCGGGTGACGAAGCCCTGAGCTTCCATGCGGCCGATGGTGCGCGTCATCGTCGGTGCCTTGACGCCGAGCCTAAGCGCCAGGGCGCCGGGCGTCATGCCGTCATCGGCGGCCAGCAGCTGGATGACGCCATCCTGTCCGGGGTAAAGACCACTTTGCGAAAGCCCGTGGGAGAGACGCGTGCGCATGGCCCGCGCAACCTGAGTGACGGAGGCAGAAAGCAGGCCGCTTCCGGCGAGATCCTTCTTCTTCGCCCCCTTCTTCTTCTCGCTGCGATCCAGCTTGCCGCCAGTGTCGCCCTTGGCCGCCTTCTCAGGCTTGGGTGCCTTGGGTGCCTTGTCGGCCTTGTCCTTTTTCGCCATTACTCTCCCCGGGGGCTTGGCCGCATGCATCACCAGCCGATAGGCTGGCCGCGAACGGTCGCCTGTCATATCGAAGATCAGGAGACGAGGCCAGATGGCGAAACCCGAGCGCTGGTTCAACCTCAACGATGCCCGGCTGTCGCCGCGTGATCGCCACGACTGGATCGCCGTCCTGCCGCTCGGCGCCCATGAGCAGCACGGCCCGCACCTGCCCTTCGAGACGGACACCATCATCGCAACCGGCATCGCAGAGCGGCTCGCAGCCGCCTTGCCGGATCATTTGCCAGTCACGATCCTGCGAACGGAGCCGGTCGGCTATTCCATCGAACACATGGACGTCGAGGGCACTCGGACGCTCGCCTTCGACGAGGCCGTCACCCGCTGGCTGGGCATGGCGGAGGAATTGAACGAAGGGGGCATTCGCAAGCTCGTTCTGCTCAATGCCCATGGCGGCAACTCTCCCCTGCTCACCATTGTCGCGACCGAGGCCCGCGTCCGCTTCAACATGCTGGTCGTGGCGACAAGCTGGACCCGCTTCGGACTGCCGGAGGGCGTCATCACACCGGAGGCCAAGGCCATCGACATTCACGGCGGCGATATCGAAACCTCGGTCATGCTGGCGCTCGCACCTGAGCGTGTCGACATGCAGAAGGCCGAAAATTTTCCGTCCCGCCAAACCGATCTAGTCCAGCGCTTCACGCACCTGCGCGCCTACGGTCCGCATGCCTTCGGCTGGAAAATGGCCGACCTCAACCCACGAGGCGTCGCCGGCAATGCGAAGGCAGCAACGGCGGACAAGGGCGAAAGGTTGATCGAGCACGCGGTACAGGGACTGGTGGAGCTGATTGAGGATGTGCGTCAGTTTGATGTGGCGGACTTTCGGTGAATACAGCCTGTACCTGCTTCGGCAAGGGCTTCCGCTTTGCCACCCCGACCTCAGGCGGTTGCCCGACATTGAACCTCACCTGACCGCACGAAAGCCTTTGAACTGCTCCGGCTGAACGCCTATATGGGGGTAACACCATTACAAGCCGCTGATGCGGCAGTCCCACCCGATCGAGGCTTTCATGACCGAAGCAACCGCAAAACCGACACCCGTCACCGTGCTCACCGGCTATCTCGGCGCCGGAAAGACCACGCTCTTGAACCGCATTCTGTCGGAAAACCACGGCAAGAAATACGCCGTCATCGTCAATGAATTCGGCGAAATCGGCATCGATAACGACCTGATCGTCGAGTCGGACGAAGAAATCTACGAGATGAACAATGGCTGCGTCTGCTGCACGGTGCGCGGCGACCTGATCCGCGTCGTTGAAGGCCTGATGCGCCGCCCCGGCCGGTTCGATGGCATCATCGTCGAGACGACGGGCCTCGCCGATCCTGTTCCCGTTGCTCAGACCTTCTTCATGGATGACGATGTCCGCTCCAAGACCGAGCTTGATGCCGTGGTCGCGCTTGTCGACGCCAAGCACCTGCCGCTGCGCCTGAAGGACAGCCGCGAAGCCGAAGACCAGATCGCCTTTGCCGATGTCGTTGTCATCAACAAGGCCGATCTTGTCAGCCATGACGAGCTGCACCAGATCGAGCACATCGTACGCGCGATCAACCCGTCCGCCCGCATCTACTCGACCACCCGCTCCGGCGTCGATCTGTCCAAGGTGCTCGACCAGGGCGCCTTCAATCTTGAGCGCGCGCTGGAAAACGATCCGCATTTCCTCGATCACGATGCCCCCGATCATGTCTGCGGTCCGGATTGCGGCCACGACCATCATCACCATGATCACGACCATCATCATCATGACCACGGGCACGATCATCATGATCATGGCCATGCGCATGACCACGGCCATCACCACCATGATCACGCCCCATCCGCGATCCATGACGTAACGGTTGTTTCCGTCTCGCTGCGCGGCGGCGAGATGAACCCGGATCGCTTCTTCCCCTGGATCCAGAAGGTAACGCAGACGCAAGGCCCGAACATCCTGCGCCTGAAGGGTATCATCGCCTTCAAGGGCGACGAAGAACGTTACGTTGTTCAGGGCGTGCACATGATCGTCGAGGGCGATCACCAGCGTCCGTGGAAGGATGGTGAAAAGCGCGAAAGCCGCCTCGTCTTCATCGGTCGAGAGCTGGATCGCGAAAAGCTCGAAGCGAGCTTCAAGGCCTGCGAGGCGACGGCGTGAGCCGTCGCCCTCACCTGACCCTGCCCAAATACAAAGCAAGAGGACATATCTGACCCATGCCGACCGTTGCCCCGCTCGACATCGAAGGCCACGTGCTGGCAGCCCATTTTCTCGGCGACATTCCGGTTTTCGCCGCCTCGAGCGGTGCTATCCACCGCCTCGATGGCGGCGAGAAGGTGACGGAAACGGATGCCGGATTGCTGACCTGCGTCAAGGATCCCGCCAGCCAAACCCTCCTCACCGGCGGCGAGGACGGGCGCGTGCTCCGGATCGCCCCTGACGGCAGCGTGACCGAACTGGCCCATGCCCCGCGTAAATGGATCAATGTCGTCGCCCCCGGCCCGCAAGGCGCCGTAGCCTATGCCCATGGGAAGTCCACGTTCGTGCGGCTCGCAGATGGTACGACGAAGGAATTCGCCGAGGAGCGCACGGTTGAGGGTGTGGACTTCGCGCCCAAGGGTCTGCGCATCGCAGTCGCCCGCTATAATGGCGTGACTCTGCACTGGGTTGGAACTGCGGGCGCACCTGTCGACCTCGACTGGAAAGGCGCGCATACCGGCGTGACCTTCTCACCCGATGGCCGCTTCGTCGTCACCACGATGCAGGAAAGCGCCCTTCACGGCTGGAAGCTGGACGGCAAGAGCACGGATGCCCGTCACATGCGGATGACCGGCTACCCCGCAAAGGTCAAATCCCTGTCCTGGTCGCCGAAGGGAAAATGGCTGGCCTCATCCGGTGCGCCTGCCGCCATCGTCTGGCCTTTTGCCGGCAAGGATGGCCCAATGGGCAAGGCGCCGCTGGAACTCGGCACACGCGCCAACATCCTCGTGACCCAGGTCGCCTTCCATCCACTGGAAGAGGTTCTCGCCATCGGCTTTATCGACGGCATGATCCTCGCCGTGCGGATTGCGGACGGCAAGGAGGCCCTTCTGCGTCGCCCAGGCAAAGGTGCGATCACGGCCATGGACTGGAGCGCGACCGGCAAGCTTCTCTGCTTTGCATCCGATCAGGGCGACTGCGGCGTCATCGACATCACCGCCTGATTGAGCCGGAGCGCCCGGGAAACCCTGTTGATTGCAGGCTTCCGGGCGCCCTTACCGAAATGACAAAAAAAACCCGCTAAATCTTGCATAGCCCCCTAAACGAGTCGTCAACCTTAACCGACCGGTAGGATATTTGTCCTTTGATGAGGACAGGACGGGCGAGAGATATAAGCCGCGCTTCGTTCGCCGCGCTATTTCAAAAAATCAGACTGTTGAACCACGGCATTGCTCCGCGGACGCTCCTGCTTGCACTGGACGCCGGCTGCCCTGCCATCCGCACGGATACACCATGACACTCAATTTGAAAATCGTCATCACGACAGCCGGTCTAGCTCTCGCAGGCGGTATCGTGGTCGTCGCAGCCATCGGCGCCCAGACACTGCAGATGCTGAAGGTGAACGGACCGATCTATCAAGAGATCGTCGACGGCAAGGACCTGATCGCCGACATCCTGCCTCCTCCGCTCTACCTCATCGAGTCCTATGCACTCGCCAGCGAAACCGCGCTGCATCCGGAAACGGCAGCGACCAATGTCCCGCGCATCAAAGATCTGCATAAGCTCTACGAAGAGCGACGCGACTACTGGAAATCCTCCACCCTGCCCGCAAGCTTGCAGAATAAGCTCTATACGGACGTTCTGGCCAAGGGCGACACCTATTGGAAGACACTTGAAGGCGACTACATCCCGTCGGCAAATGTCGGCGATGTTAGCGCCATCAAGCCGGTTCTCCTGAAGCTAAAACAAGAGTTTCATGACCATGAGGCTTCTGTGAATCAATTGGTTGCCATGGCCGGGGCCTATCTCGTTGATCGCGAGGGCTATGCCGCGGCCGAATCTGCGAGCCGCGAAACGCTGTCAATGGTTTTGGGCCTGATGCTGATCGCAACCGCAATCGGGACCGTCTTCTTCGTCCGCCGGCGTGCCCTCAATCCGCTGGCCGAAATCTCCGGCTATATGACGCAGATGGCCACCGGCACCTATTCGGAACTCGTGCCGCATTCAGAGCGTCGGGACGAAATCGGACAGATCGCAGCCGCCGTCGAGGTCTTCCGCAAAGCCGGACTTGAGAATCAGCGCCTGCAGTCCGACGCAGAAAGAGCCCGTGCCGTCATCGATCAGGAGCGCAGCGCCCGAGATCAGGACCGGGCAATCGAAGCAGAGGCGCTCCGCTTCGTCATAGAGACGCTCGGCGCAGGCCTGCATCGCCTGGCCGACTGCAACATCCGCATGACGCTGGACGAGCCCTTCGATCACCGATTCGAACGGTTGCGCGAGGATTTCAACCACTCCATCGCGACCTTTCAGACCACACTGGAACGAGTTCTGGTCGAGACCCGGCGGCTGCACGAAAACAGCATGGAAATGCGCGAGGGATCGTCCAACCTCGCCACCCGAACGGAACAACAGGCAGCCGCACTTGAGCAGACCTCCTCGGCGCTGGAACAGGTCACCGCGACCGTCAATGCCTCGGCCGATCGTACACAGGACACCCGCAACCTCGTTCGCGAGGCCAAGGACTCGGCCATCGCATCCGCCGAAGTGGTGCGCTCGGCCGTGACAGCCATGGAGCGGATCGAACAGGCCTCATCAGAGATCGGGCAGATCATCGGCGTGATTGATGAAATCGCTTTCCAGACCAACCTGCTGGCGCTTAACGCCGGCGTTGAAGCCGCACGCGCCGGCGAGGCCGGCAAGGGCTTTGCCGTCGTCGCCCAGGAAGTGCGGGAACTGGCCCAGCGATCCGCGACGGCCGCGCGTGATATCAAGGGTTTGATCCAGAAGTCCAGCACCGAGGTCTCATCAGGCGTCAGGCTGGTCGGCGAAACCGGTTCGGCGCTCGACCGCATCGGGGAGTTCGTGACCCAGATCGATACGAACATCGACGCCATCGCTCTTGCTGCAAAGGAGCAGGCGCTTGGCCTCAAGGAGATCAGCGCCGCCGTGGAGAACATCGATCAGATGACCCAGCGCAATGCCGCCATGGTTGAGGAAACCTCGGCCATCAGCCACGCACTTGCCGCCGGTGCGACCGAACTGTCGAACCTTGTCGGTCGCTTCCAGCTCAATCGCCGTTCTGGCATTCGTGACGAGGAAGCAGCAAAGCCCGTAAGGCGTCTGTCAGCAGCCGCCTGATCACACAAGGCACCAACGAAAAACGCCCGGCCATCCATTCAGGAGGCCGGGCGTTCTTATTAAGTCCGGGTGTTCTGATTAGAACTTCACGCCAAGACCGACATTGACCACGTGCTGGTCGAAATCGATCTCGTTGCCACCCAGGTCACCCGTGCCGAAATCGTTGTAACGATATTCGACGCGCGTGAACATGCGATCGGTGAGCGCGTAGTCGACGCCACCGCCGACGGTCCAGCCGTGCAGCGTGTCATCGTCGCCATTGCCCTCGATCTGGGTGCCCGTGTAACCACCGGCTGCGAAGAGCAGCGCGCGGTCCATGGCATAGCCGACGCGACCGCGAGCTGAGCCGCTGAGGCCGGTGCTGACATCCGAACCGGCCAGGTTTTCTTCGTTCCAGTCGTAGTTCAGGTCGCCTTCAAGACCGACCAGGAAGCCGCTGGAAAGCTGCCAGTTGTAGCCAGCAAAGCCACCGAAGCGAGCGCCGTCGAAGCTTTCCGAACCAACGCCATCAACGTCGCCGTTGCCCCAGCCGTAGCCGGTGTGAATACCTGCATAGCCGCCTGCCCAGGTAAAGGCCGGTGCGGATTCAACAGCGACCGGCGGCTCGGCCGGTGCTTCATAGATCGCATCTGCTGCGAATACCGAGGTCGAGATCGCAACAGCTGCGACCGAACCGAGAAGGATGCTCTTGATCATGTGTTTCACTCCTGTGTTACAAGATCGGGTTGTAACGCCACCCCTGATTTTTGTCTGTAATCATTATACAACACAACCATCAGAACTTCATCAGCGTTTTAGTTCCCGCCCGAGCGAACATTTTTCGCGCCGGACCCCGCTGCCAGAAGGGTGTAGAGAGAAATTGGTTCCGTGTTATGGCGGAAAAAAGATCATTGCAGCTCAACTTGCCTTGATGCTTTTGTAAGCTGTTGCGCAATCGACACAAAAAAATGAGGCGACCGCCTTGCGATCGCCCCTTTCACTCTACGTCGGTAGCCCGCCTGATCAGAAGCGATAGGTGACGCCGGCACCGATCAGCCAGGGATCGAGCTTCGCCTTGCCCGAGAAGTCTGTACCACCGATCGTGGTCTCGTAGTCAGCCTTCAGGAAGAGCTTTTTCACGTCGAAGTTCACACCCCAGTGCTCGTTCACCATATAGTCGGCGCCGATCTGCAAGGCCGTGCCAAAGGTGTTCTTGACATCGAGATCGCTCGCCGTATCCCCCGACTGACTATAGAACATCGTGTAGTTGAGGCCGGCACCGACATAAGGCTTGAAGGCGCCGAAGTCGGTGAAATGATACTGCAAGGTCAGGGTCGGTGGCAGGACCCAGGTCTTGCCGATCTTGCCGAGACCGGCAACAGACCCCTCGCCGTAGACATTGGCGTAGGTCGTGCCGAGGATCAGTTCAGCCGCGATGTTATCGGTGAAGTAATAAGATACATCGAGTTCCGGGATCACCGTGTCGCTGTAGGACAGGTCAGAGCCGGCAACGCCATCCACCGAACCGGAATCATTCGTGAAGACCCCAAGCCCACGCACGCGGATCTGCCAGGGGCTGAGTGAAGCGATATCCGTCGTTGCCGCAGGGACAGGCTCCTGCAGTGGCGCGAGATCCGCCGCCGCCGCCGCTGACGACAGCAGCATGAGGGTCGCGGTCGCGATGATGGCGCGGTTGCAGGCAGTCCAGGGGGTGGTCATTGGTCTCTCCTTGAGAATTCGATCTGTGGCATTAGCCAATGCCAGCTAGCAGTCATGGAGAGAGACCCGATTTGAGCCAGATCAATAGGTCAGCCTTGAATTATAAAGAACAACAATCACAATGGAGACTGTTGCCGCAATGCGACAGTCAGATTTGACGATTGGAAAAACGGCAGGTTGGGCGAACACCCACAAATAGCCCCGTGAAAGAAAAGGCCCGGCACGACGAATCGTCGGCCGGGCCTCTTTCAGCAAATGCCTTGAGGTGTCGATCAGGCTGCGCGACGTCGATCCGTCGGCTGGGACAGCCGCCGGCCAGTCGCAACAACCATGCCTGCCGCGCCTTCCAGCCAGCCGGGCACAAGCTCAAGCGCCAGGAAACGCTCGCGGGCAAATGGCCCCGGCATCACCAGATGCTGGGTCTTTTCGGCAAAGAAGCCGAAGCGCTCGTAATAGGGCGCATCGCCGACAAGGACCACCGCACCGTGGCCCCGGGTCTTCGCTTCCAGAAGCGCGGCACGCATCAGCGCACCGCCAATGCCCTTGCCAGCATGGGCAGCATCGACCGCAAGTGGACCGAGCAACAGCGCATCAATACCCTGCCCCTCGCGGCTGACGCCAGCTTCGACATTCCACAGGCGCACGGTGCCGATCACGTGGCCGTCCCGGTCGCGTGCGACAAGCGCCAGCCCTTCGGCCGGAATGCGATTGCGCCGAATCTTCTCCGACGACTTCTTGCGTCGATCCGCACCCATGGCACGGTCGAGAAGCGCTTCGCGCGAAACGACATCAGCCGGCGTTTCATGATCGATGACGAAGGCAGGCGTGGCGTGAAAAAGCGCACGCATGCTGGTCAGAACAGCGGCCATTCTGGCCTCCCATCCCAAGCGATGACGATAATTGTGAGGGTCCGTGCCGGTTTGCCGGCACGGGAGACGTCAGATGACGTAAGACTTGAGCGGGTCGAAGCCGTTGAACGCCACCGCCGAATAGGTGGTGGTGTAGGCGCCGGTGCCCTCGATCAGAACCTCGTCGCCGATCGAAAGCGTGATCGGCAGCGGATACATGTTCTTCTCGTACATCACGTCGGCCGAATCGCAGGTCGGGCCAGCAAGCACGCAAGGCGCCATCTCGTCGGCGTCATGGGCGGTGCGGATCGGGTAACGGATCGCTTCGTCCATGGTTTCGGCGAGACCGCCGAACTTGCCGATGTCGAGGAACACCCAGCGGTTCTCGTCATGGTCAGACTTCTTCGAGATCAGCACGACCTCAGCCTTGATCACGCCGGCATTGCCGACCATGCCGCGGCCTGGCTCGATGATGGTCTGCGGGATGTTGTTGCCGAAGTGCTTCTTCAGCGACGCCTTGATCGCCAGACCATAAGCTTCTGCCGACGGGATGTCGCGCAGGTACTTGGTCGGGAAACCACCGCCCATATTGACCATCTTCAGAACGATGCCCTGCTTGGCCAGCGACGCAAAAACGCGCTTGGCATCGGCAAGGGCGCCGTCCCAGGCATCGACCTTGGTCATCTGCGAACCGACATGGAACGAGACGCCGAAGCTTTCGAGGCCGAGCTGATGGGCGTAGACGAGAACGTCGACGGCCATCTGCGGAACGCAGCCGAACTTGCGGGACAGCGGCCATTCAGCGCCTTCACCATCGGTCAGAACGCGGCAGAACACGCGTGCGCCGGGAGCGGCACGGGAAATCTTTTCGACTTCCTCATGGCTGTCGACGGCATAGAGGTTCACGCCAAGTGCAAACGCGCGGGCAATGTCGCGTTCCTTCTTGATGGTGTTGCCAAACGAGATGCGCGAGGCATCCGCACCGGCATCGAGCGCCATCTGGATTTCGGCAACGGATGCGCAGTCGAAGTTCGAACCGAGCGACGCCAGGAGCTGGAGGATCTCTGGGGCTGGGTTCGCCTTGACTGCGTAGTAGATGGCGCTGTCCGGCAGGGCATGCCGGAAGGCGCCGAAATTGTCGCGTACGACGTCGAGGTCAACCACGAGGCAGGGACCTTCGGGACGTCGGGTGTTGATGAAGTCGAGGATGCGAGCCGTGGTCATCGGTCTACCTTCCATATTCCAAGTGTATCCGAAGCTGCCAAGCTTGCGGATGGACAAAGGACGGCGAGACATCGCTCGAAACCAGTCGGTGGAGACACCGGTACCGTACGAACGCTCGACGCGCGAAACATTGGATAAACGCACCCTGCAACGAGCGCATAAATCCGCTTTGTCTGCCATGGATTGGAGGGAGACCCTACCGCACTTCCGGCAATGATGGTGTGCCTCTGAAGTAACTCCAGCTGATGGAAAGCCGGAAGAGACTAGAAAGGCCCGCACCGTCGTTGCTTCGTATGTCCTCGCATTTTCCGGTTGGCCGGAATAGCGACTGGAGGGGTTAGTTCCAGGTACCTTACCGATGACCTCACCTTAGGGATAAATCCCCATTCGAGGGTCGGCGGACACACACGGGCACGTGCGACTTTGGGCTGATCACGAGATAAGAAAGGTGGCCGTCATAATCAAGCGGTTTTTCAACCTCTGGGGAAGTTTTTTGAAGACCTCCCGCAGCCACTATTGAACAGTGCCGAGCTATTGTTCACAATCCACGGATAGAACAGACCCGACCAGAACCGGCCTGCAGACCAGCGGAACAAGGAAAACGATGGACACCCTGACGCGAATTCGTGCTTTCATCGATGTCGTCGAAGCGGAGGGCTTCTCGGCAGCGGCCCGCAAGACCGGCCGCTCAAAAGCCCTGTTGTCCAAATATGTCAAGGAGTTGGAAGACGAGCTCGGTGCGCTTTTGCTCAACCGCACCACCCGACAGTTCTCTCTGACCGAGGCTGGCCACACCTATTACCGCACGGCCGCCGACATCCTGAAGGAGATCGACAACCTTGCCGATCTCGTTCGCGAAAACAATGCTGACCTCAAGGGCAAGCTCAAGGTGACGGTGCCGCGCACCTTTCTCGACGCAGAGATCGGTCAGTCGCTGATCGATTTTGCCAAGGAAAACCCCGAACTTTCGCTGGAAATCGTTGCAGAAGACCGATTTGTCGATCTGATCGAGGAGGGTTTCGACCTCGGCATCCGAATCACAAAGCTGGATGATTCCGGCATGATTGCCCGCAAGCTCTCCGATTTCCGGCTTTATGCCTGCGCCACGCCGGAGTTCGTCGCCGCCAACCACCCCCTGATCCATCCAAGCGAGTTGTCACGCCTCCCCTTCCTCATCGACACCAATTCCCGCTCGCACAACAGTCTGCGCTTCGTCGATGCGGACGGCGCCACCATCTCGGTCGGCGTCAGCGGCCCGATCGAGGTCAACAGTCCCCAGGCCACACTTCGGGCGGCGCGCGCTGGAATGGGCATCGCCATGCTGCCGGACTTCATCGCCAGACCCTATATCGTCTCTGGCGAACTGGTCTCGCTGTTCGACGACTTCATCGCCAAGGATCGCGGCATCTATGCCGTCTACCCGCATCGCCGCTATCTCCCGGCCAAGGTGCGCGCTTTCGTCGACTACCTCCACGCATGGTTCAAACGCTATACGTGAAGCCCAGCGCCGGATGCGGGTCCCATTTTCGTCCCAATCCTCTTTCAAGGGAACACACATCACGGGCATTCGGGGGAAGGTCAGGATCACCATGTTGAGACGTCTCGGAATAGGGTTGGCCGGATTGGTGGCAGGCTTCGCCACGCCGGCCTTGTCCCATCCGCACATCTTCGCAGAAGCGCGGCTGGAAATCGTCGCCGCCGATGACGGCACGCTGAAGGAATTGCGCAATGTCTGGCGCTTCGATGATGTCTTCTCGGCGAGCGTCCTCATGGACTATGACAAGAACAGCGACCTGAAGCTCGACCCTTCCGAACTGAAGGAGATCGCAGACACGATCCGCGAGTCGCTCGGCGACTACGGCTACTTCACCTTCATCACCAAGGATGGGCAGCCGGCGGAAGTGGCACGCCCAGAGGTCTTCAACGTCGACTACCGCGAAAATCAGCTCCTCGTCTTCTTCGTGGCTCATCCGAAGACGCCGCTCAAGATTGGTGGCAAGATGACGGTCGGCGTCTATGACCCGACCCTCTATACGGCGATCGACTTTGCCAATGACACGGACATGGTGGTCGAGGGCAAGGGCTTTGAAACCTGCAAGCACAAGGTCGTGCGGCCCGATGCGGACGCGGTCATTGCCCAGAACCAGGATAACCTGACCGAAGCCTTCTTCAACGATCCGGCCGGCACCGACATGGGCAAGCTCTTTGCCACCCGCATGGAGATCGCGTGCTGACGGCCTCTCGGAATGTCGGCCGGTCCGGCGGGAGCAACGCCCGGATGGTTACCATGGCAGCCGTGGGGATTGGCGTACTTCTGCTGGCCGCTGGCCTCGCCCATGCAGCCTCGCCCCTTGGCGTTGGCAGCGCCGAACCCGCCTACCAGCCAACAAGCGGCCCGCTCGCCGGATTGCTCCTCTGGATCAACAGTCACCAGCAGGCTTTTTATCGGGCGCTGACCGGATCGCTGAAAGCCATGCGCGAAGATCCCTGGGCGTTGACCGGCCTGATCGGCCTCTCATTTGCTTACGGCGTCTTTCACGCAGCCGGCCCCGGGCACGGCAAGGCTGTGATTTCCTCCTACATGCTGGCCAACGAGATCGAACTGCGCCGCGGCATTCTCGTTTCCTTTATCTCGGCGCTGATGCAGGGGCTGGTCGCGATCGTCGTTGTCGGCGCTGCCTATCTCGTCCTGCGCGGCACGTCGATCACCATGACCACGGCGACGCAGAGCCTGGAAATTGCAAGCTATGCGCTGATCGTCGCCTTCGGCGTCTGGCTTCTGCTGCGCAAGCTGAAAACCCTGTGGGGTCCGTCAGCGCGCGCGAGCCAACCGGCAACAGATGGACTGTTCGGACAGACAGCGGCAGCAGACAGCACCACCGCGTCACTCTTCGCCAACCCCTCGGAGACCACCGGACCATCCGCCGTGAGAGCACCCTCGCGCTTTCAGGCGCTGGCGGTGCATCACCGCCACGACGCACTTGCTCCCGGCTCCGTCTGCCACGAATGCGGCATTGCGCATGCCCCCGATCCGGGCCTCCTGCGCGGCACCTTCCATCTCCGCGATGCCTGGTCAGCCGTCATTGCAGTCGGCCTGCGGCCCTGTTCCGGCGCTGTACTGGTGATGACATTTGCCCTTTTGAACGGCTTGCTGCTGGGGGGCGTCCTCTCGGTGCTGGCCATGGCGCTCGGCACCGCGATCACGGTCTCGATCCTCGCCAGCCTCGCCGTTGGCGCCAAGGGTCTGGCGCTCCGCCTCTCCGGCCCCGGCTCCCGCCGCGCCGGCATTGTCGCGACGGCCATTGAAATCGCCGCCGCGCTTCTCGTCATCCTGCTTGGGGCCCTGCTGCTCGCAGCCAGCCTGCAGGTCTAAAGCTTACTCGCCGTTGCGGCTCTGCTGGTAGCGCGAACGCAGCCACAGAATGACGAAAATCGACATCAAGGCAATCGCGCCGAACAAGGCGCCAAGTTCCGGCGAATAGCGTCCGATCCAGAGCACCACGGTCGGCACGATCAGCATGAGGCCGAAGATGACGGCGACAACGGCTGCGGCAGAGGTGGCGGTCGAACGCGGCGCAACAGCACCCGCCTCGCCCGTCGCCGATTTTTTCGGCGCGGGCAAGAAACGCCAGGCATAGACCACAACGCCGATGGCGACACAGATACCAACCGACCAGGCAATCGTCGGATTGACGACAGAACCGTAGAGAAGCGCCGCTGCCGTGATGGCAGTGCCGACATAAAGAATGATGCTGAAGATGTTCGGCTTCACGGGATGTTCTTCCTTGTCATGTGTGGGCGGCCGAGAGCGCGGCACGCAGATCTTCAAGGCGCTGGCGCTGACGTCCGGCCTCATCGAAATTCTCAGGCGACAGCCAGGCCTCGAACGCAGCCTTCGCCAGCGGCCACTCGCCATCGATCATTGAGAACCAGGCCGTATCGCGGTTCTTGCCCTTCGACAGCATGTGCTGGCGGAAGACACCTTCGAAACTGAAACCGTAGCGCAAAGCCGAGGCCTTGCTCGGCGCATTGTCGTTGTGGCACTTCCACTCGTAGCGGCGATAGCCGAGATCCTCGAAAATGTGCCGCGCCAGAAGGTAATGCGCCTCCGTCGACAAAGGCGAGCGGCTCATCTGCGGACCATGCGCCACCCCGCCGATCTCAACCACGCCATTGGCGGGATCGGGCCGCATGTAGTTCGCCATGCCGACGACCTTGCCGGTCGCCTTGTCCCGAAACACTTCCGTGACCCAACCGCCTTTCTGAACAGCCGAGAGCCACGTATCGAAATCCTCGACACCGGCAAAATCCGGCTGGGTAAAATAGGTGAGCAGCGGATTGATGGCGATACCGCCGAGACCGTCCCAAAGAGCATTGAGGTGGGCGGTGCGATCATAAGGCTCGATCACGACAAAACGCCCCTCAAGCCGAACCGGCTGGGGCGGGGGGCACCCCTTGAATGTCGACAGATCACGCATCGGAACCTCCGGCAAAATGGTTGCCCGAGGCTTAGGCCACTGAAGGGCCAAAGGCAACCGGAACGGCCGCGGGCGGGCCGGACCGGTTGCCGCAGCCGTTAGAGACTGACCTTGGCAGAGGCGACGGTTGCCTCGATATGATCGACAAGCGCATCGGCAAGACCAAGCCTGCCAGCCAGCATGTCGAGATAGCCACGCTCGGTGCGCGTGTCGGGCTCGATCGTCAGACGCGACGCCGTGTAGATCTCGACCTTCTGCTCTTCTGTCTTGGCAGCGGCCACCAGTGCGTCGAGATCGGCGGGCTTTGCGAGTTCCGCTTCGATGAAGGCTTCCGCTTCGGCGCCAAGGCCCGACAGATGCACCTTGTCCATGATCCGGCCCCGTTCCTCGGCATCGATATGACCGTCCGCCTTGGCAGCCGCGATCATCGCCCGCACCAGTGACAGCGCAAAATCATTGGAGATGGCGGCAGGCTCAGTGCTGAACGGGCTGTCACTCGGCGGCGGAAGAAGTTCCGGCAGCGCCTGGTTCGGCTCGACCGGCTGGCCGGACTTGTAATTCTTGTAGGCCTGGTAGCCGAGGCCGGCGATAACAGCGAGGCCTCCGAGCTTCAGCGCATTACCACCGAGCGAGCGGCCGGTCTTGGTGCCGAGGAGCACGGTCGCAAGCGCGCCCGTCTTCCAGGGATTGGCCTTGGCAAGGCCAAGGAGATCGCTGCCCTTCTGGCCCACACTGCCAGTCGATCCGGGCATTTGCGATCCGAGGAATTGATCCAGCAGCTTCTTGGCATCGAACATCGCGGTCTCCTTGTTGTATCCGTCGCTTCCTAGATAGGAAGGGGTCAGACGATTACAAAGAGGCCGCGATGCTTCTTGTTGCCCAAAGTGGAACCGAGAGATCAGCCCTTCAGGGCTGCGGCTTCACTGGCAAGCTTGGTGATGCCGGCCCAGTCACCAGCGGCAACCAGTTCCTTCGGCGCAACCCAGGAGCCGCCGACGCAGACGACGTTCGGCAGCGACAGGTAATCCATGGCATTCTTCAGCGAAATACCGCCGGTCGGGCAGAACAGCGTGCCGGCAAGCGGCGAGGACAGCGCCTTGAGATAGGCGGCACCGCCGGCCTGTTCGGCGGGGAAGAACTTCAAAACCTTGTAACCTTCCTCGCGCAGCGCCATCACTTCGGACGCAGTCGCCGCACCCGGCAAGAGGGGAATGTCCGACCCGCGAGCGACGTCGAGCAGTTCCTGCGTCGTGCCCGGGCTGACGATGAACTGCGAGCCGGCCTCGACCGCTGCGTGAAAATGGCTGGCATTGAGGATGGTGCCGGCACCGACGACGGCACCTTCGACTTCCCGGGCAACCAGGCGGACGGCTTCAAGTGCGGCATCCGTGCGCAGCGTGATCTCGATCGCCTTCAGGCCACCGGCCACCAGCGCCCGCGCCAGAGGCACGGCCGTCTTCGCGTCCTCGATGATCAGCACCGGAACGACCGGCTGCAGCTTCAGGGTGGAAAGGAGCTTTTCGGTTTTTTCGCCCATGGCAGAAGCCTCTTTTCAAACGATTAGATTTCGCTATTCCCTAGCGCGGGTGACGGTCGATGTCGAGCACCAAGGTTGCACTGAATCTTTACGGTTTCCTAACGTGACATCCTCGGATAGTGTCGCAATGCGGTAAATCTTCGGAGTATGGGTGTATGGCGAAGGAAATTGAACGCAAGTTTCTCGTTCGCGCTGACAGCTGGAAAGAATCCGTCACATCGCAGACGCGAATGAAACAGGCCTATATCGCCGCCGAAAGCGACCGTTCCGTACGGATCCGCACACGCAATGACGAAACCGCACAGCTGACAATCAAGTTTGGCAGCGGCATTCTGGTGCGAGACGAGTTCGAATACCAGATCCCCCATGCCGATGCCGTGGAGATGATGACATTTGCAAATGGCAGCGTCATCGAGAAGACCCGTCACACCGTCGACTATGAAGGTTTCACCTGGGAGATTGATGTCTTCGGAGGCGTCTATCGCGGCTTGGTGATTGCAGAAGTCGAAATGGCTTCGGAGCAGGACAACCCCGCCCTGCCCGACTGGCTTGGACGCGAAGTCACCGGTGACACGCGCTATTCCAACCAGACGCTCGCCACCCAGCGCCCTCGCCCGGAGCTGGTGCATGCCATATCGCATTGAGCCGGGTCGCGACCTCGCAAACGAGGTGCGCGCCGTGGCCACGGGGCAGTTCGAAGACGCGATTGAGGCGCTGGAGAAGAGGCCCGAAGGCCTGCATGAGGCTATCCACGAGGCGCGCAAGAAATTCAAGCGCCTGCGCAATCTCTACCGTCTGATCGGCTCGAGCGCCAAGACCTTCCGCCGGTCAGAGAACCAGCGCCTGCGCGATTGCGCCCGTACGCTGTCGCGGGTACGCGACGCCACAGCGCTGATCGAAACGGTTGCGCACCTGTCCGCCCATGCAATTACCGACGATGAGGCACAAACGCTGGCCACAGTCCGCGAGGTGCTTGAGCGCCGCCGGGACGAGATTGCCGCAACCGAAACGGATCTTGAGGGCAAGGTGGCAGCTGTGATTGCCGAATGCCGGAAAGGCATCGACGCCCTCGGCAAGCTCAAACTGCCCTCGAAGCAGGGCCATGGCGGCCAACTCCTCGCCAAAGGATGGCGCCAGGGACTGGAGCGCGCGCGGGAGGCTCTGGAAGCCTGCAAGGGTGACGGACATGGCGAAGCCTATCACGACCTGCGCAAGGCAGCGCAAGCCTATTGGATGAACCTGTCGCTCATGCAGCCGCTCTGGCCGAGCGCCTTTGCAGCCAAACGCGACGCCGCAAAGCGCCTCGTCGATCTGCTTGGTCACGAACATGACTTGACCATTCTGGCCGGGCTGTTCGATGAGGAAGCGGAGATCTTCGGTGATGGACAAGGACAATCCTTCCTGCTCGCCATCATCATCCGCCACCAGCAGGAACTGCGCCGGCAGGCTTTGACGCTCGCGGGCGAGGTCTTCGCCGATCACCCCCGGCGCGAGGCCCAGATCATCGCCTGCCTATGGGCGGAGGCGAAAGCCGTCGGACGAGACGGTAGAAATTGACGAATTTCAAACTTGCCGCCGGACGCGGAAATCCGTTGCGCAGCAGGGCGCAAAGCAGTATTTCGCAGCCATGACAGACAGCCTCACCTCTCCCCGCCCCGAAGCCGTCGGCGCCTTTTGCGTCGCCGCTCTCTATCATTTTGCCAAATTTCCGCGCTTTGCAGACTTCCGCGAACCGCTGGAAGATCTGTGCAAGGCCAACGGCGTGAAGGGCACCCTGCTGATTGCCCATGAAGGCATCAACGGCACGATCGCCGGCACCGATGCCGGCATTGCCACGGTGCTCGCCTTCATCCGCAGCCAGCCGGAATTCGGAGGTCTGGTGCACAAGGAAAGCCGGGCGTCGAAGATGCCGTTCCTGCGCATGAAGGTACGGCTGAAGAAAGAAATCGTCACCATGGGCGTCGAGGACATCGACCCCAACGAGATCGTCGGCACCTATGTCGATCCGAAGGATTGGAACGACCTGATTTCCGATCCGGAGACGATCGTCATCGACACCCGCAATGACTATGAGACGGCGATCGGGATTTTCCGCGGTGCGGTTGATCCGAACACCAAGACCTTCCGGGAATTCCCCGACTGGGTGAAAAACAATCCCGGCCTGCACAACAAGCCGAAGATCGCCATGTATTGCACCGGCGGCATCCGCTGCGAGAAGGCGACGGCCTTCATGAAGCAACAGGGCTTCGACGAGGTCTACCACCTCAAGGGCGGCATTTTGAAATATCTGGAAGAGGTGCCGGAAGAAGAGAGCCTTTGGGATGGCGCCTGCTTCGTCTTCGACGAGCGCGTCTCCGTGACCCACGGGTTGAAGGAAGGCGATCACAAGCTCTGCCATGCCTGCCGCAACCCGATCACGGCCGAGGAAATCACCCACCCGCATTATGAGGAAGGCGTCTCCTGCAGCCATTGCTACGGTGATCGTACCGAGGCTGACCGCGACCGTTACCGGCAGCGGCAATTGCAGATCGCTTTGGCGAAGAAGCGCGGCGAACGCCATATCGGCAGCTGATAACTACCCATCACCTTAGGGTCGATCCGGCCTAAACCGTTGACATCCTAGTGCCGCTCGCCGCGATGGGCAGCAAAGGCGATATCGGCCGCCCGCGCCCGTGGCGTCATCGAGCGCGCCCGATAGGCGTCGATATCCTCGACGGTCGACGGTCGTCCGAAGAGATAGCCCTGCAACTGGTCGCAGCCCGCAAGGCGAAGAATGACCGCCTGCTGCTCGGTCTCTACCCCTTCGGCCGTAACGGGAATATTGAGCGACCGCGCCAATGCCACAGTCGCCTGCAGCATCTCGACCGCCCGATGGCCATCACCCAGGCTCTGGATCAGCGACCGGTCGATCTTCATCCGGTCAAAGCCAAACTGGCGGAGATAGCCGACGCTTGAGAAACCGACGCCAAAATCGTCCAGCGCGATCCGCACGCCGATGCGCCGCAAGCGATCGAGCGCCATGCGCGCGCGCTCGGCATTCTGGATGAAATAGGTCTCGGTCATTTCCAGCACGACGCGCTGCGGATCGACATTTGCCTGTTCGAACAAGTCCTCGACGCGGCACACAAAGGCCGGATCTCGGAACTGGCCGGGCGAAATATTGACCGAGAGCTTGATACCCGGCCAGCGCTTCAGCTGCGACAGCGCCATATCAAGCACGCAGAGCCCGAGGCGGTCGATCAGACCACTGGCTTCGGCAATCGGAATGAAGACATCTGGAGACACAGGTCCATGGCCGCGTCGCGTCCAGCGAGCCAAAGCTTCGACGCCGACCAGATCGAAACTGTGCGCATCGACGATCGGCTGGTAGACGACGGAAATCTCGCCATCCTGGATCGCAGCCCTGAGGTCGAGTTCCAGCTGGTTGCGCATCTCACGAGCGTCGTCCATCCCCGCATCGTAAAAGGTCCAGCGTCCGCGTCCGCCATCCTTGGAGGAATACATCGCCATATCTGCACGGCGGATCAGTTCGTCCGCATCGACATGCCCCCCGGAAGACACACAAAGTCCGATACTGCAGCCGACAACCACCACGCGGTCGCCAAGCAACAGCGGCTCGTTGAAGAAGGACAGGATCGCTTCTGACAGGACTTCTGCCCGCGCCTGGGCATCCTCCCCCTTCAGCACGATTGCAAACTCATCGCCGCCAATCCGCGCAAGAGCCGAAGGATCGCCCGCAAGAACCGTCAGACCCGCAGCCACGGCGCGGATCAGGCTGTCACCTGTGGCATGACCATAGGCGTCATTGATCTCCTTGAAGCCGTCGAGGTCGAGATAGATCAGCACGACATCGTCACCCGTCACCTGCGCTTCCGCAACGCGGGCCTCCAGCATCCTGAACAGGCCTTCGCGATTGGCAACACCGCTCAACTGGTCAGTGAGCGACAATCGAACGGCCGCCTGCTCATCCGCCCGCAACCGCCGGACCACCATCCAGCCGGTCAGAAGCAGGGTGAGGCAGAACAGGCCAACGATCACCAGCGCCGTTGTCACCAGCGCCTCGACTTGCTGGCGGCTCATGTCGCCAGGTGCACGTGGGCTCCAGGCAAGAGCTGCAAGCGGTACGCCCGAAGGGGATTCAATCGTGACCCGATGCGTGGAGCGGGTGGAGGCAGGAACCAGGGACAATCCAGGCAGGACATAGGCTGCTGCGTGCCGATCCACGGTGCCGGGCGTCAGGTGGCGGATGAAGACGAGATAGGCCCGCCGTTCCGGCGGGACCTCGATTTCGCCCGACTTCTTGCGAATGAGCGCAACACCGGCAGCTCCAATGCCCTTGTCGGTGCGTACGAAGCCGGAGACTTGCGGCGTGCCGCCCGCCTCCCGCGACTGCACTTCCTTCAGCATCGCCTGAATGTCTTGCCGAAGATATCCCCCCAAGCCGCCGGCAATCGGACTTCCGTCGGAATAGGCCATCAGCGATCGCCCTGCGCGATCTAGAAGGATCGCCACGTCGAACAGGTCGCTGTCATAGGTCATGTCGCCGAAATTGCGATCGGACCAGTCGCTCGGCGACGGATCATAGACATTGTCAGCCGCATCATCCCAGGCCGCATAGTCGTTGAGCGTCGCATCGAGCTGATAGCGGAAGGTCTGGATCGCCCCGCGAATTGTTTCGCGTGACCGCTCCTCATCGAGGTGGTTTGCGTAGCTCGCGACACGATCAAGTGCGGTGACGACGATCAGGGTCACCGTCACTGCGACAACCGCCGACAACAACAGCATCGCTGCGACCGCGAACCGTCTGTTGAGGTGGGCCTTGAGCCCCGTCTGTACTGCCTCGTGCCGCATCGGGTTGACCTTCAATCGAATTTTTACCCTGCATTGCAATAGGTTCAATTTGACTTAACAGGTCTTCACTAGATGCTAGCTATATCTAGGGGGCTGGAGGCGGCCAATCTGATCCCACCGCAAGACTTGATGTGTGGATTCGTTCGCCGTCACATCAGGGCTTCGGCGGAGCGGATGGTAATCGACTGGCGACTGGTCTCGATCGACCCCTCTCGGCAGAGTGCTATGATCGATCTGCTGACAACTTCGCGAGTTGTGCCGAGCATCGAGGCAAACTCCGCATGGGTCGGTGCCGGATAGATCATGCCGCCGTCGCGCAGCTGGTCGGTTTCCTGCGCAAGCTTGGAAATTGCCCGGCGCAGGCGGTCGTCGGTCTTCATCGTCGCCAGTTCGAAGCTCAATTCGGCAAGCGTATTGATCCGCCCCGCCATCTGCTCGATCAATCGAGCGCTGAGCGGCGGATATTGCGCCATCAGGTCACGAAAAGTCCGGACAGAAAACAGGAGTGCTGAGGATTTCTCCGAACCGGCAGCCACCTCAAGCTGGTTTTCACCCGCCTCGATCAACGACATTTCACAAAACAGGTCGCCCGGGCGAATGGTCTGCAAGGCAAGAAGAATTCCGCTCGGCGAGCAGCGACGAACCACAAAGAGACCACTGACCGCAAGGCCAACCAGCCGCTTCTCGCTTCCCTGCGTCACCACGATCTCGTTCTTGGAATAGCTGCGATGATAACCTCGGGAAACGATCGTCCGGATTGCCTGAGGGTCAAGCCCGCGAAACAAGGCGCAGGACGTGCCGAGACTGGCGATCTCGCTGCCCGATGGACGCGGGCTGGCAAAGGCAGACTTGGTGCGATCAAGGCGATAGGACGTCATGATGCAAGGGACCCGTGTTCGGTTACAGATGGCAAGCCGGCCGCCAACCCTGAAGCGGATGACCGGTGCACTTCCAAAAATGGCCGGGAGGCAGGGCCTCCCGGCAGCGGACGCGGATCAGCTCGCGCTGAGCATTTTGGCGATGGCGATAGCGTCGGAGATCGTGTCGACACTGTAGATCTGCATGACGCCCTGTGTCGTCGCAGCCTGCGCCAGGATGTTCTGGTTGTTCTGGGCCGTGACCGAGTTTTCGAACATCAGGCCGGTCGAATGCGAGGCAGCCTGATACAGCGAGCCCATGGCCATGGCCGGTGCTTCGCCCACGACCTTGACGTTGGCCTGGGTAACGGCATCGGTGATCACGGAATTGACGGCGGTCGGGGTAGTCATATGTTCACTCCTTGGTTAGCTTTGGCTTCAGGACCTGATCGCGGCGCAATCAGGGGTTCTCGGTGCCGCCTGCGCAGCACGAGTTCGGGTGTCCGAGAAGGACCTGGAATGGGTGTCGAACCGTCGCTGTCCGCCATGACCCGGAGAGAGGTTGCGCTCCACTCCGCCGGAACGGCCCCGTCTGCTCCGGCGGGCGGTCGGGCACACTGCCAACCCTCCGCCCGGCGACGGTTCAACCTGGTATTCGGGAACGCATCAGGGCAACCATCCCGGCGCGCGGCTCACCGAGAAGAAGACTTGCCAGCGCCACGGCATCGGCAACGGTATCAATGGTGCTGACCTGCTTGGCGCTCTGCGCAAGGCCGGACAGGGACAGGGTATTGATATTGCCATGCGCCTTGACGGCGTTGGCGAACATAAGTCCGGTCGAGTGCGAGGCGGTGAGAAATTCCTGCCCCATGGAATAGGCGGGGCTATCGGCTTCAACGATCTCGCCCAGGGCGCCCGCATCGCTGTCGACGTCCATTGTCTTTCCCTTTTCTCCAGCGGTCGGCATCTGCTCTTCCCCTTTGTGACAATGATTGAAGTCTGCAATTCGTCGAGGACCTACTGTCCCCGTTTTTGCTGGGCAGTGCGTTTCAGTGCCTCGTATCGCTCCTGGAATTTCTGCATGCGGTAGTTGAGTTGGTCCTCGCGCGCCTTCATCGACGCCATTCTGGTCTTTTCGTCCATGCCCGCGGCGACCGCACCGCGCCCCAGAAGATCACTGACCAGAGGCTGTCCATTCGGCCCGGCCGCCTGCGATCCCAAGGCAGCCATTCCCTGATCCCGGATCTTTTGCAGATCCTGAAGAAGCGGCGCGAATTCCTTGAGAACCACCGCCACCACTGTATCGATGAGGATGCGCGGTATCTCCGGTTCGGTTGCACCGCTGTTTCCCGGCAGCGTGATCTGGCCTGGGACCAGATCCATGTTCACCTCCGGCAATTCCAGCACCTGAGGCTTTTCCGGCACGACGGGCAGCGGAATCCCCGGCTCCTTGATCTTCTGCGTATCGTCGAGTAGCGCCTTGACCCGGTTAAACACCACGGCCGCGACGGTATCGATGAGCAAGGTCGGGATATCCGGTTGCGTGGTGGTCCCGGTTGCCGGTGCCATGGTCTGATCCGGCGGCGCCGGCGACAGAACCGGCGCTGGATCAGCGCTCGGCGATGCCAATGGTTCGGTGCCGGTCTGGTCGCGCAGCTCTGCTGTTGAAGTCTCCGTGTCCATCTCAACCTCCCTTGATGCTGACGAATTGTTTGGCGAGACTTGCAATGTCGGTGGCAAAGGCCGTGGTATCCTGTTGCGACGCCTTGATCTGGGTCAGCAACGTCTTGCCGGTCTCCTGCTCCGATGAGACGCCACTGGCGATCATCGCCAACGCCTTACCGGCGGCGGCCGTATAGATCTGCTCCATCCCCTGCAGGTAGGTCCGGGTATCCTCGCCCAGCATCGAGACGACCTGGCCGAGCGCTGCGGACGCAAAGGTCTCGACCGTTGCGTCCGATATCCCGATCAGAGGACCGCTTGGGGGTGTCGTGCCCCCACCAGACCCATCACCTCCGGTGTCACCGAGCTTGTTCGTGGCTTTCTCGTCCGTTTTGCTTTCGAGCCTTAGACCGTCAGCTTGAGTATCGGCCGACAAAGGCTCAGTCGTAAGCGACATCGGTGTGCCGGATACGGGTGCCCGTGGCGCAACTGGAACCACCGACGCAGGCGGCTGAGCCGGATTGGAATTGCCAGCCGCAATCGGCGGCCCTTGACGGGTCTGAGCCTGCGCCATCTGAGCCCCATTCGACACCTGCCCCGGACCGGGATTGCCACCGGGCGGAACGGCAGCAATCCCGGACGGCCGAACGGAAGGTGCAGCGGCGGAGACTGGGCTGACACCAAGGCGAACCGGGGCGGGCGCAGCCTGGGATGGGGCCGATGATGGCCCCACCGGAACAGGGCGGACTGTAGCGGCGGCCGGCGGCACCGATACGGCTCCAGCCGGCGCTGCGGTCTGCATTGCCGCTTGAGTGACAGAATTGGCTGTAGGCGCGGCCGCCACAACGGTCGGAGGTGCGGCCAAAGGAGGTCCCGGTTGCAGCAGAGGAGCCGGCTCGGTCCTCGACTGCGCAACCGCCTGCTCCTTCCTCTTCAGCATCCACATGACTTCATCCCGATCATTTGGTGATAGAAGCCGCCACACGCGGCCAAGGATCAAAACACACTGACAAGGGTTGCGAGATACGCGGCAAGATCTCCCGCTCTCTGCGAAACGGTCCTTCCGCTAAGGCGCCGCTGGCGGCTTGTTGAGGAGTGCCAGAGCATTGGCGATGACCGAGGGCGCGAGCGTATTGATATTTTGCTGCGCCGCCGTCGCATTTTGCATGGAAAGTGAATAGGCATGGCCGGCGGCCTGGTAGAACATGCTGACCGCGACACTCGGAGCCTCGGTCATCACGGATGCAGTTCCGTTTCCAGTCTGTGGTG
The DNA here is from genome assembly GCF_051549525.1 of Rhizobium sp. G187. Lineage (NCBI taxonomy): Bacteria > Pseudomonadati > Pseudomonadota > Alphaproteobacteria > Hyphomicrobiales > Rhizobiaceae > Rhizobium > Rhizobium sp. G187. Next base: position 346,644 of record NZ_JBPUGM010000003.1, on the reverse strand, counting down.
CACTCATCGCGACTAACCTGCTCTAAGCTGCTTCATTTTCTACGTCTGGTGGACAAGGCGGTTGTAAATTAGCGATCCCATCAGTTCTGTAACTTTTGGTACATGCTTAACATTTTATGCAATTATAGATAGTCACATCCTGTCACAATCAACCAGCCATATGCGCCATTTCGCCTTCCCTGCAGTCCAGCAGGAAAGTCTATCCTACTGATAAAAATGGAAGAATCTCGATTGAGACCATTGCAACCTCGAGCAAGGCAACAATCTTCCACCGGAGGTTTTCCACAACCTTGCATAGCACGAAGCATGCATACTCTTGGTTGCATTTTTCTCTTGTGGGCGATCCGGTGTTTACCCGACATGAAAAAAGGGCCCTGGAAATCCAGAGCCCTTGCAGTCATTTTTGGAACAGCGGTGCGAGAAAGACGATATCAGGCAACCACGGACACGAACTGGTCCTTCGGACGGCGGACCTTCTTCAGGCCAGCCAGCCAATCCCCTTCCGCAGCGCGATAGCCGAGCGGAAGGATAGTGACCGAGCGCAGGCCCTTTTCGCGAAGGCCAAGGATCTCGTCGAGTTTGGCCGCATCGAAACCTTCCATCGGGGTCGCATCAACGCCTTCAAAGGCGGCAGCGGCCACCGACATGCCAAAGCCGATATAAGCCTGACGGGCAGCATGCTCGAAGTTTACCTCGGCCGCACGGCCCGGATACAGGTTGAGCAACATCTGGCGGTAGTTTTCAAAACCCTCGTTCTTGAAGCCACGCTCATCGTTGACCAGATCGAACATGTCGTTGATCCGCTCGACCGTGTAATTGTCCCAGGCGGCGAAGACGAGAAGGTGCGACCCTTCGGTCACCTGCGCCTGGTTCCAGGCAATCTCCTGGATGCGGGCGCGGACCTCAGGATTGGTCACAACGATCACCTCGAAAGGCTGCAAGCCGCTGGAGGTCGGGGCCAGACGGGCTGCCTCGACAATGCGCTCGACCTTGTCTTCGGGAACGCTCTTCGTCGGGTCCATCTTCTTGGTGGCATAGCGCCAGTTCAGCTTTTCGATCAGTGCGGACATCAGGATCTCCATCCGGGTTTCGACCCTCGGTCCGCCTGGGAGGCATTGGCGAGACGCATAAGGTCTGGTATTGATTGGTAACCAGGCCTACATAGGGAACCGGAAGAAATGCGCAAGCAGGCACATCTCTGATACCAGGTTTCACGGAGAGAACCGAAATGTGTGACGGCTATGATCCCGCCAAGTGTACGACGGTCAGCGAGATGCTGGCACGCCTCGGTGACAAGTGGACCGTGCTCGTGATCATGATGCTGGATGACGGGCCACAGCGCTTCAGCGATCTGAAACGCATGGTCGTTGGCGTGTCGCAGCGGATGCTCACGCTCACGCTGCGCGCGCTGGAGCGGGACGGTATCGTTGAACGCACCGTCTATCCAACTGTGCCGCCAAGGGTCGAATACGCGCTGACCGATCTCGGGCGATCCTTCTCAGTGCCAGTCAAGGCTTTGGGTGGCTGGGTCTTCGCCAATCACGACAATATCCAGACGGCTCGGGTCCGTTTTGACAACCGTCTGCCCGACAGCTCGGCAAAGATTGGCAAGGCGGCATAGAGGCAAGAGACGGTAACGACCTCAGGCTGCCAGTGGCAGGAAGCTCTCGAACTGGGGGCGCGCAAACAGATAACCCTGCTGCAAATGAACCCCCAGCGCCTGGAGAGCGGCGCGCTCGCCCGGGGTTTCCACCCCTTCGCCGACAATAGTGACGCCAAGCTCGCGCAGCATGGCAACCGTATGCTTGACGACGATCTGCTTCTGTCCATCCTGATCGAGGTTGCGGATCAGCTCCATGTCGAGCTTCACGATGTCAGGCTTGAAGCTTGCCAGAAGGTTCAGGCCGGAATGACCCGCGCCGAAATCGTCAATCGCCGTGCGGAAACCGATATCCTGATAGGTCTGCAGGATCGACAAGAGATGGCGCGGATCGGTCTGCTCCGTTTCGGTAAACTCGAAGATCACCCGTTCAAGCGGGAAGCCAACACGGGCGGCAGTCTCCAGCGTCAGCTTGATACAGGCGCGCGGCTCATAGACCGCATTCGGCATGAAATTGATCGACAGCCGGGCATCCGAACCCTGAGGCATCAGACTTGCCGCCAGTTCGATCGCCTTGACGCGGCAACGCTGATCAAAGGCATATCGGTTGGCATCATCGACCACGGAGAGAATGCTGGCCGCACCCTGCCCCTCTTTCCCTCTCACCAAGGCCTCGTAAGCATAGACACGACCGGTGCTCAGATCCACGATAGGCTGGAAGGCCATCGAGAACTCGACGTCGAATTTCGCACCGCCCCTGCATCCTGCACATCCAGTCGTCACGCGTGTTCTCTCCGTTGCGCGCGCAATCATAAGGAGAGACCGGTTAAGGTCTCGTCTCCGTCACTCTGAAATCTGATGGTTGCCCTTGGGAAATTCGGCTGCCAGATCCCGATACCACTTGCCGCTCTTCTTGATGGTGCGAACCTGGGTGTCATAATCGACATGCACGAGGCCGAAGCGCATCCGGTAGCCTTCCGCCCATTCGAAATTATCCATCAGCGACCAGGCGAAATAGCCCTGCATCGGATAGCCCTCGGCAATCAGATCAGCCACCTTGTCGAGATGTTCGGCGTAGTAATCGAGCCGCGGCTGGTCATCGACCTCGCCGCCTTCGACCTCCATATTGTAGCAGGCGCCATTCTCGGTGATGTAGCAGACCGGCAGATCGTAACGGGCATAGAGCCGCTCGACGAGCGACTTCAGCGCCGGCGCATAGACTTCCCAGCCGATATCGGTCTTCACATCCGACACGGGGGCTGCATTGACGGTTGCCGGGAATTCGGCACCCGGCATCGGATCGTCAGAGACCCGCATCGGTGTGTAGTAGTTGAGCCCCCACCAATCGAGCGGCTGGCTGATGATCGCCAGATCCCCCTCCTCGATCTTCGGCATGCGATGGCCAAGGGCCGAGATGAACTCGGCCGGGTACTCGCCCTTGAAGACCGGATCAAAGAACACGCCATTGTGGAACTGATGCGCCCGTTCGGCAGCCGCGCGATCCTCCGTGGCCTCTGATCCCGGCAGCGTCTCATGCGCGTTGAGCACCAGCCCGACCGGCACCTTCGGCGCCACTTCGCGGATCGCCTGGACCGAAAGCCCATGGGCCAGATTGGTGTAGTGCAGCGCGTGAAGGGCGGCATCCATATTCTTCTCGCCCGGAGCATGCACGCCGTAGAGATGGCTGAGCCAGACCGAGCACCAGGGCTCGTTGAAGGTCGCGACGGCATCAAGCCGGTCACCGAGGCGTTCCATCACCACCTTGGTATAGCGCTGGAAAGCCTGCGCGGTCGACCGCGCCGTCCATCCGCCATCGCCCATCAGCGAAAGCGGCAGATCCCAATGGTAAAGCGTCGCATAGGCCTTGATGCCGCGTGCCTTCAAGCCATCGACGAGGTTGTCATAGAAATCGAGACCCTTCTCGTTAACCGGGCCCGTTCCTTCCGGAAGGATGCGCGGCCAGGCGATCGAGAATCGATAGCCGGTGACGCCCATATCCTTGATCAGATCGAGATCGCTTTCCCACCTGTTGTAGTGATCGCAGGCCACATCGCCATTGTGGCGCCCGAAGACCCGACCCGGCATGTTGGAAAACGCATCCCAGATCGAGGGTTTGCGACCATCGGCCTTCGACGCCCCTTCGATCTGGAAGGAGGCGGTGGCGACACCGAACAGAAAATCACCAGGAAAACGGGTGGCAAGCATCTTGGGATCGATCATCGAAAGGTCCTTCGTCTCGTCTCGGCTGGCGTGCCGCCGCGCAAACATCGCTAGCGGTTTAGGGCAAAGCCGCAACGGGGTGAAGACAGCGCGGCGAAAAAACTGCAACGTTGTAGGAGCAATCTCGGTTCACGCAGGAAATCCTTGGAGAGCCAGTGCATTCAAATATCAATGCAACCTTTGATACAGACGACAACCCCGGCCTCGGCCAAACTGGGAGAGTTCACGTTCGTTCAGAAATGGCTGGAGCACTTGATGACAAAAAAGCACCTGCAACTGAACTTTATCAACAACACGCCGTATCACGCGCACGAGGTCTTCATCAGCTTTCAGAACGGCGCCCCGGGCACCACGAATTTCGACGTGACCTACGGGAATGGGAAATCCGTGGAGATCAAGCCCCACAACCTGATGTCGGAGCCCCTGAGCCTGAAAGACATAGGCCCAACGGGGCTGACGATCAATCAGGCCGTCTCGATCCTCGTCTATGTTTCCTATGGCAATGCGCTGCAATCGCGCACCAGTGCCCCCACTTTCATCGGCGGCGGGATGGATTACCAAACCCTGTTCCAAACCTTTGAAATCACAATGACGGGCAATGCCGGCGACCAGGGTGATATGACCGCGATCAACTACTTCACAGCGCCGATGGAGATTGCGAGTTACGCCGCCGATGGCACCCTCATCCAGTCAGTCGGATACACCGCCGACGCCAACACCATCGCGGCGAAACTGGGTGCCAGTTCCTCGCCGCCTTGGGGCGCTTTGGTGAAAGACGCAGCGGGTGATTGGGTGCGGTTTATCGGTCCCTCCTCCTACGCTCCGCCGCCTGCCACGCCCTATCAGAGCTTCATTCCCTATCTGCAATCCGTCCATGCAGCCGGTCAGTTGACGAAGATCGTCAACTCCAATGCCTTTCTCTATAAGTCTAAAAAAACACAAAAGACCACAAACTACATACTGACACTCGACCACGTGGCCACAGCAGCTGCCAATGGCTCGTTGACCTTGAATGGGGAAATCCACACCACGATCACGGGCGATAGCAGTGCACAAGGGCCGACCTTCAAAGAATGCAACGCGACGATATCCGCTGTGGATCCCGTCAGTTACAATACGGCTATCTACGGCCAGGTCATCAATTCGGCGGTGACATTTTCAGGATCGGGCTGGAGCAAACTCTCAAGCCAGGTAAAGTCCTGGGATCTGGAAGATCAAGCGGTCGAGCTGACAACGCAGAAGCTGTTGATCGGCGAGGTAACAACAGGCCTTCTGCTCGGTCTGATCAACAGCAATACGGTGCCCGCAGGCCAGGACGTCGCGCTCAAGGACATGAAATCCGATGCCTGGTGGAAGCTCTCTCCGCTGCCGGCCTTCCGCGAGGCGCAACCGGATCATCCCTATTATAACACGTATGCAGCCGAGCTCTTCGCGGCCTCGACCAATCAGGTCTACTCTATTCCCTACAGCGACCGCCTGGGCAATGGCCCGCTGGTCAACACCGTGTCTTACAACGGCCAGGACGTCGCCAGCTGGACGGTGACACTCCTGCCACCGCTGTCTGCCTGAACATAGGGCAAAGCCAGGGACCTCCCGGATTCAGCACCGGGAGGCTCCGTTGGTCGTTTACACCTTCACCCAACCACCATTCTTCTTCGACGACTCGATGCAGGCCGTGACAAATGCCACCCCTTTCACGCCGTCATCCACCGTCGGATAAACCACAGCCGGATCCACGGCAGCCCCCGTGCGCGCCGCATGGATGGCGTGAGCCGCCTCGGTATAGATCGTCGCAAAGGCTTCGAGATACCCTTCAGGATGTCCGGACGGGATGCGGGTCACACGGGCAGCAGCAGAGTTCGCCCCAGCGCCACCACGGGTGATCAACTGCTTCGGCTCGCCAAGACGGGTGAACCAGAGATAGTTCGGATCGGCCTGCGTCCATTCGATGCCAGCCTTGGTGCCATAGACCCGCACCTTCAGCCCGTTTTCATGGCCAGTCGCCACCTGGCTGCACCAGAGCATGCCCTTGGCCGGCATTTCGCTGCCCTTGGCTTTGAACCGCAGCATCACATGGGCGTTGTCATCCAGACGACGGCCTTCGACGAAGGTGTGTACATCAGCCGCCAGTTCGTCCAGTTCAAGGCCGGAAATGAAACTGCCGAGGTTATAGGCATGCGTCCCGATATCGCCGGTCGAACCGCCGACGCCGGATTGTGCCGGGTCGGTGCGCCAGACGGCCTGTTTCGCCCCGGTCTGCTCAACCGGTTCGGCCAGCCAGTCCTGCGGATATTCCATGTTGACCAGCCTGATGTCACCGAGATCACCCGATGCCACCAGTTCGCGGGCATGGCGGACCATCGGATAGCCGGTATAGTTATGCGTCAGGATGAAAAGCGCCTTCGCCTTATCGGCCACTTCTTTCAGCGCCTTTGCATCCTCCAGGTTCGAGGTCAGCGGCTTGTCGCAGATGACATGGATGCCCTTTTCGAGAAAGGCCTTGGCGGCGGCAAAATGCACATGGTTCGGCGTCACGATCGACACCGCCTCGATCCCATCGGGCCGCGCCGATTCCTTGTCAGCCATCTCCTGAAACGAGCCATAGCAACGCTCCGGATCAAGGCCGAGATCGCGCCCCGAAGCCAGCGACTTCTCCGCCGTCGACGACAGCGCGCCCGCGACCAGATCATACTGATCGTCAAGCCGGGCGGCCATGCGGTGTACGGCACCGATAAACGCCCCCTGCCCGCCGCCGACCATGCCCAGACGGATTTTTGCCGCGCGGTGTTCCGATTTGCTCGCTTCAATCGCCATAATGTGTTTCTCCCTTGCTATCCTTGAAGACCCCCTCTGGCTGCCGCCATCTCCCCCACAAGGGGGGAGAGCGATCACCGCAACTGTCCCTCCCTGTGGCATACGGGATGGGGCGGCGGCAAAGCCCCTCCCCTTGTGGGGAGGGGTTGGGGAGGGGAATAACTGCTGATTAAAGCCCCAGCATCCGCCGGTTCGCCGCATCATCCGTGCCGCCGGCGGCGAAGTCGTCGAAGGCATGTTCGGTCACGCGGATGATATGCGCCTTGACGAATTCCGCCCCTTCGCGGGCGCCGTCTTCCGGATGTTTCAATGCGCATTCCCACTCGACAACAGCCCAGCCGTCGAAATCATTGGCTGCCATCTTCGAGAAAATCGCACCGAAATCGACCTGTCCATCACCGAGCGAGCGGAAGCGCCCTGCCCTGTTGACCCAGCCCTGGTAGCCGCCATAGACGCCCTGCCGGCCGGTCGGGTTGAATTCCGCGTCCTTGACGTGGAACATCTTGATCCGGTCCTTGTAGATGTCGATGTTGTCGAGATAGTCGAGGCACTGCAGCACATAGTGCGAGGGGTCGTAGAGCATGTTGGCTCTGCTATGGTTCTTCACCCGCTCGAGGAACATCTCGAAGGTGACGCCATCATGCAGATCTTCGCCTGGATGGATCTCGTAGCAAACATCGACGCCCTGCTCCTCGGCATAGTCGAGGATCGGCAGCCAGCGGCGCGCCAACTCGTCGAAAGCAGTCTCGACCAGGCCGGCCGGACGCTGCGGCCACGGATAAATGTAGGGCCAGGCCAGTGCACCGGAAAAGGTCGCATGCGCCTTGATGCCGAGGTTGCGCGACGCCTTCAACGCGTATTTGACTTGGCTCACGGCCCATTCCTGCCGCGCCTTCGGATTGCCGCGCACTTCGGGTGCGGCAAAGCCGTCAAAGGCTTCGTCATAGGCCGGATGAACGGCGACCAGCTGGCCCTGCAAATGGGTGGAAAGTTCGGTGATCTCGACGCCATTTGCCCGCGCCACGCCGGCAAGTTCGTCGCAATAATCCTTGGAGTCTGCAGCCTTTTTAAGGTCGATCAGCTGGCCGGCCCAGGTAGGCACCTGTACGCCCAGATAGCCCTTCTCGGCCGCCCATTTCGTAATTCCATCCCAGGTGTTGAAGGGTGCGGCATCGCCCGCGAACTGACCGAGAAAAATCGCCGGCCCCTTGATCGTCTTCATGAAATCTCCTCCCTGAGTATTTCCTGCAACGTTTCCGTAAACGATTACAGGAGATGGATTTTCGATACAACCGCTATGATGCAGCCCTTCAAACATCTGCCCGGGATAACCCGGGCAGAGCAGTCTTTGCGATGTGGTTGGATCAGAACGGCGAATCCGGGAAGTAGTAATTCTTCGCGTTTTCGGGCGTGATCAGCGTGGCGTCGAGCGTATAGGTGCCATGAACCGGAACGCTGTCATAGATGGCTGCAGCCGTGAGCTCCATGGCAGTGCCGACCATTGATGGCGGATAGAGCACGTTGACCGGCACCATCTTGTCGCCATCCTGGACCTTCTTGATCATGTCCTTCGAGCCCGCACCACCAATGATGTACTGGATATCGGTACGACCGGCCTGTTCGATCGCCTGCAGCACGCCGACAGCCATGTCGTCATCCTGGCACCAGACCACATCGATCTTCGGATATTTGGTCAGGTAATCCTGCATGACCTTGAAGGCATCGTCGCGATTCCAGTTGCCGAACTGGCGATCGAGAACCTTGACGTTGGAGCCCTTGATCCCCTCATCAAAGCCGTCCTGGCGCTGCTGGTCGATCGGGATCGGCAGGCCGCGGATGATGACGACTTCCGCATCCGGCGAGGTCTTGGCAATGTATTCGCCGGCAACCTTGCCGAGCGCCGGGTTGTTGCCGGCGACATAGAGATCACGCACCGTATTGTCGTTCACAGATGGCGCACGGTCGACGATGGTGACGAAGTGACCCTTGTTCTTCACTTCCTTCATCGCGTTGACCAGCGGGTCCGGATCGGTCGGCAGGATGACGAGCGCGTCGATGCCCTGGATTTCCAGGTCCTGCACGGCATTGGCCTGGGTGGCAGGATCAGCCGAGGTCTTGACGATGACGTTAAGGCCCGGATGCTCCTTCATCAGGAGTTCGGCAACGCGGTTGGCATGATAGACGACGCCGGCGGTCCAGCCGTGGTCGGCAGCGGGAATGGAGACGCCGATGGTCTTCGTCTCCTGCGCCTGGGCCGCCGTGAAGATCGAGGTCAGCGCCGTCATCGCGACAGCGAGACCCAACAGTTTCTTGTGCATTGGTTTCCTCCCAAAGTGACAAAGGGTCGACTGATGAACGGACCGGGCGACCCTCCTCTGCCCGGCCGTTTCGTTACGCCTTGCGCGCCAGCGACCGCTGAACGAGCATCGCGATGATGATGATCGTGCCCTGAATGGCGCCGATCAGATATTCGGAGATGAAGTTGGACAGCAGCATGATGTTGCCGACAAGCTCGAGGATGAAGGCGCCACAGATCGTGCCCCAGACACGGCCCGCCCCGCCTTTCAACGCCGTGCCGCCGACAACGACGGCCGTAATCGCCTGCAACTCCCAAAGGATGCCCGTGGTGGCCGAGGTGGAGCCGAGGCGCGGCACGTAGAGGAGCACAGCAATGGCGACGCATAGCCCCTGGATGACAAAGGCGATGGTCCGCACCCGGTCGACAGCAATGCCGGAATAACGCGCCACATCGCGGTTCGACCCGACGGCGACGACATGGCGGCCATAGCGGGTGCGATAGAGAATGACGGCAGCGATCGCTGTTACCACGAGGATGATGACGATCGGTACGGGCAGACCGAGGATCGAGCCGAAATAGACGGGACGATAGACTTCCTGCTGCGCCGGATCGCTAAGCGTGATCGCACCGCCCTGGGAAAGCCAGGTGGTCAAACCGCGATAGATGCCCATCGTGCCAAGTGTGGCGATGAAGGGTTCGATCTTGCCGACGGTGGTGATCAGACCATTGGCAAGCCCGCACAGCGAACCAATGATGATGGCAAGCGCCATGGCTGCCGCAATCATCAGGGTCGGATCGGCAATCACGCCCGAATTCATGAACAGGATCATGAGGCTGGCGACAAAGGCCACCATCGAGCCGACCGAAAGATCGAGGTCTCCTGACGAGATGACGAAGGTCGCCCCGACGGCAATGATCGCGATGAAGGCGGAGCGCGTCGCCACATTGGCCAGATTGTTGAGCCCGATGAAATTGGGGTTCACCAGCGCGCCGACGATCAGCAGGATCAGCAATGCGGCAAAGGGGGCGACGGCCCGCAGATCCACATCACGCCAGCTGCGGCGGCTGCGGCTTTCCGGTGTCGTATCAGTCTCGGCAGTCATATGGTCCCGTCTCCTCCCGGATGCCCCTTGTGCCTGGGGCTACTCCGTCCCTCAAATTCCGTTGTTCAACTTGCCATCTGCCGTTTCAGGCCGGCGGCATAGCGCATGATCACCTGCTCGGAGATCTCCTCACCCTCAAGCATGCCGACCAACCGGCCTTCGCGCATCACGGCGACCCGCGTGCAGAGACCGATGACCTCAGGCATCTCAGAGGAGATGACGATGATCGAGCGCCCCTCTCGGGCAAGGGCTGTGATGAAATGATAGATCTGCTGCTTGGTGCCGACATCGATGCCGCGTGTCGGCTCGTCGATGATGATCACGTCAGGTTCGACTTCCATGATCTTGGCGAGCAGCAGCTTCTGCTGATTGCCGCCCGACATGCGCCCGACCCGGACCTTGTCGTCGCGAACGCGGATATCGAAGCGGCGCTTGGCGCGTGCCATGGCTTTCGCCTCGCTGGTGGGGTCGAGATAGCCGTGGCGAACGTGATTTTCCATGGATTGCAGGGTCAGGTTCGCCGTCATGCCCTCGCCAAGCAACAGCCCCTTGCCCTTGCGATCCTTGGTCATATAGGCGAGCCCGCGCCGATTGGCCTCGCGGAAATCGGCTGCATCAAGCACCATGCCCTTGAGCCGCACCTCGCCAGACAGCCTCGGCCTTAAACCCGCGACCGCCTCCATCAGCTCCGTCCGGCCAGAGCCGATCAGGCCTGAGAAACCCAGCACTTCGCCGCGCTTCAGCTCGAAGCTCACGTGTTTGACGAAACCGGTCGAGAGATCCTTGACCGACAGCACGATCTCCTCATCGACATTGGGCTCATGTTTGCTCGGGTAGAGGCTGGACAATTCGCGCCCCACCATCAGTTGGGCAATCGCCTCACCATCGAGCGCCGAGGTCGGCGCCGTCTTCACCCATTGCCCGTCGCGCAGCACCGTCACGCGGTCGGTCAGTTCCATCACCTCGTCCAGCTTATGGGACACGAAGACGAAGCTGGTGCCGCCGGCGCGCAGCTTGCGTACCTGGTCGAACAGAACTTCCGTTTCCTCGCGGGACAGCACCGCCGTCGGCTCATCCATGAAGACGATCCGCGCCTTGCGGCTGATCGCCTTGGCAATTTCAACCATCTGCTTGTCGGCAACTGCCAGCGAGCTGATAAGCGCATTTTCATCGATATGCGAGCCCAGCTGATCCAGCACCCGGCGCGCCTCGGCCCGCATCACCTTGCGGTCGAGCATGCCGAAACGCGTGACTTCGCGTCCGAGAAACAGGCTCTCGGTGACGGTCAGATGATCGGCGAGATTGAATTCCTGGTGGATGAGCACGATGCCCAGCGCTTCCGCCGAGCCATTGGCCGGCAGCGTCACCGGCTCGCCGTCCAACAGAATGCGACCGGCGGTCGCCTGCTCGAAGCCTGAGAGTATCTTCACAAGCGTCGATTTACCGGCACCATTTTCGCCCATCAGCGCGTGAACCTCGCCTGGCAGCACATCGAAATCGACGCTGAACAGGACCTGGACCTCGCCAAAAGATTTCGAAATACGCTCCGCCACGAGCACGGGTGTCCGCGCCTCGTCCCCAGCCAATGTCATGCGATCCTCCCGGCGGCTCCTCAACCGCTATGCCCTTTGTGTAAACCTTTACATGGATGATGTAAAGGTTTACATTAGTCAATCATGGGGAGATTTTGCACCCCACCGTCTTTCGCAGGCGCAATAGGATAGGTAAGGTCTCCAACGATTCCATGCGGATAGGGGGATGAAGCCGCGTGCAGAATTCAGCACCAGCGACGATCGAGGATGTCGCACGTCTTGCCGAAGTATCGATCGCAACGGTGAGCCGCGCGATCCACACGCCGGACAAGGTCGCCAAGTCGACCCGCCAGCGCGTCAACCAGGCCATCGCCATCACCGGCTACACGACCAATGCCATGGCGCGCTCGCTGCGCATGGGCCGGTCGAACATGATCCTCATTCTCGCACCCGATATCGGTGATCCGAACTTTTCCTCGACGCTGATCGGCCTTGAAAACGAGGCCCGCGCCCATGGCTACGGCGTGTTGATCGGCCATACCCAGAACGACCCGGAACGTGGGCTGGAATATCTGAAATTCTTGAGCTCTGGCCAGGCCACCGGCCTCGTGCTCTTCACCGGCCACGAACCCTTTGGCCATCAGGTGCTCGGCACCCGCCTGCCACCGTCGGTCGCCGTGTTCGAGCCGGTCTTCGGCTCGAAGATCTCCTATGTCGGCGTCGATGATGTCGCCGGTGCGCGCAAGGCCGCCGAACACCTGCTCTCCGCCGGCCACCGCTCCATCGCCTTCATCGGCGACAGCAAGACAAGGCTCGGCCACCAGCGCCGCCGCCAGGGATTCGACAAAGCCCTGGACGCCGCCCGCATTCCGCCGGCAAACCGCTTCGTGCTGGAAGGCGACGGAACGATTGAAAGCGGCCGCCTCGCCGTCGAGCAACTCTTCGTCCGCGACACCCTGCCCACCGCCTTCATGTGCGTCAACGATGCCACCGCCGTCGGCGTGCTCAGCGGCCTCACCGCCCGCGGCTATAACCTGCCGCACGATTTCTCCGTCATCGGCTTCGATGACGTACCCCAGGCCACCTATGTTAATCCGGCACTGACCACGATCCGCCAGCCCCGCACCGCCATCGGAAAGCAGGCCATGGCCCTGCTGATCCAGCAGCTGTCAGAGCGTCCGACGGAGCGGGATGAGATCCTGCTGATGCCGGATCTCATCGTGCGCGGCTCGGTGGCAGGTCCCGCGAGGCGATAAGGACCGAGCGTCGAGAAGATGCGGAGTGGACCTATCCTCAGACTTGGCCGTTAGTGTCGGATCATCCTATTATGTTGGGAACAACCCGTGACGCCCGCTGGCGCCACCAGACATCGCTATCGGAGACTATTGTGAGCGTAGCTTTCACCAAGGAAGAGAGTTCGGAAACCGCAGCGGAACTCCATCTGCCGGACCGCCCGATCTCGCAGCATCCCAACCTCGTCACCGCGGATGGCCTGAAACGGCTGGAGGCCGAGGCAGAGGAAGCACGCATCGCCTATCTCGCCGCCCAGACCGTCGAGGATGTCAACGAGCGCCGCCGGCAGTCGGCCGTCCCCTATCGCGACTTGCGTTATCTGACCGAACGCCTGCGCACCGCCCAGGTGATCCCTGCCCCCGATAGCAACGCCGTCGTTGCCTTCGGCAGCAAAGTCACCTTTGAACGCGACGATGGTCGCGTGCAGACCTACCGCATTGTCGGCGAGGATGAAGCCGATCCGAAGACCGGCTCGATCTCGTTTGTCTCGCCGGTCGCCGCCCGCCTGATGGGCAAGGCGGTGGGTGACGTGGTGAGCGTCGGCGATCAGGAGTTGGAGATCACCGCGATCGAGTGAAGACCCGACGGCTTGACAACCGTAACGCCGGTCCAATGCGCTCAGCTTCGGACCCGCAGATATCGCTGTACAATTGGGGCGCCGGCGCCACGGATGGTCATGCGCGTTTCCATGTGATCGCCGTCGCAACTCACGTCGTAGAGCATCGGCCCACCCGGTGTCATGGGAGGAACGGGGACCGAATTCGACCCGCCTGAACTGTGGACGGTGACCTGATTTCCGTGGACCTCGGCAGAGGTGGAGAGCTGCAGCTTGCCCTCGGCGGTCATCTGCCATGTGCCGGTGCCAGAATATCCCAGGCCGGACGTATCCCCACCGGTGATCACAGCATCATCGGTTTCCAGGCTGGCAGCCAGCGAGGCCGCAGCGGCAAAGCGTCCATCGGGCTGGAATGTCACATATCCGGTCCGTTCGACAACCGGCATCCGAACATTGGCAGGCAGCTTTTCGCGCATCCATTCGGCCATACCGTTTCCGTCGGTTTTCCAGGAGCCGACGATACAATCTTCTTGCGCCCGGGCGGCTGGCGCGGAAAGCGCCGCACCAAGGAGTGAGCTCATCAAGGCAATCATGACTTTCATCGTGAGATATCCTCGCAGAAATCAATTTACAGCTTTTGGATGCAGTCAACACGCGATGGCTCTGGCTTGCCCCACGGCAGTTGCCGGCGGACTAGAGCCGCTTTGAACCCAAGGGATCGATACATCAACCGCGAAAGCAGCAGAAACCGAACCGGTCGGAGAATTCGGAACCCTTTGAGGGGTGACGGCTGACGGCCACTGACCTCATCCAAAATTTCTCGCAATAAGTGTATCAAAAGCTGGAATAGACGGCAATCTGGCGGAAGCGAGTGCTGTGATCCGTGACAATCCGGAAAGAAATATCATGAGATTTCGATAGCTTCTTGCGACCGATGCCGACGGAATTCGAATGCATGGCTACGCGTCGCACACCGCGGCCCTCGGCTGAAAACCCCGACGATAAAAAAGCCGGGACGCTTTCGCGCCCCGGCCTTGAACCGTTGAGCGGCCGATCAAACGTAGCGGTTGACCACGTTCTCCAGCAGCTCCTGCTTGCCGGAAACCGGCTTCGGGTTGACGTTCTGGGCTTCGACGCGAGCGGCGATCGCATCGAGGCTTTCCTCGCCGCGCAGCATCTTCTGGTTCTCGGCCTTGTCCCAGCCGGCATAACGGCTGTTGAGCGGGCCGGAAAGCGCCTTGTCTTCCACCATTTTCGCCGCCGCCTTCAGGCCGCGGGCGCAGCAGTCCATGCCGCCGATATGGCCGATCAGCAGGTCTTCGGCGTCGAGTGACTGGCGGCGCAGCTTGGCGTCGAAGTTGGTGCCGCCCGTCGTGAAGCCACCGGCCTGCAGAACCTGGTAATAGGCCAGCGCCATTTCCGGCACATTGTTCGGGAACTGGTCGGTATCCCAGCCGGACTGGTAGTCGTTGCGGTTCATGTCGATCGAACCGAAGATGCCGAGCGCATTGGCAAGCGCCAGCTCGTGCTCGAAGCTGTGACCGGCAAGGATCGCATGGCCCTGCTCGATGTTCACTTTCACTTCCTTTTCAAGGCCGTAGCGCTTCAGGAAGCCATAGACCGTCGCGACGTCGTAGTCATACTGGTGCTTCGACGGTTCCTGCGGCTTCGGCTCGATCAGGATTGCGCCCTTGAAGCCGATCTTGTGCTTGTATTCGACGACGAGATTGAGGAAGCGGCCCATCTGGTCGAGTTCGCGAGAAAGATCGGTATTGAGCAGCGTCTCATAGCCTTCGCGGCCGCCCCAGAGCACATAGTTTTCGCCGCCGAGCTTCTGCGTCGCATCCAGGCAGGTCTTCACGGTCGCGGCCGCAAAGGCGAAGACGTCAGGATCCGGATTGGTGGCCGCACCCGACATGTAGCGGCGATGCGAGAACATGTTCGCCGTGCCCCAGAGCAGCTTGACGCCCGTCTCTTCCTGCTTCTTCGCGAAGTAGTCGACGATCTCGTTGAGATTCTTGGTGTTCTCGGCAAAGCTGTTGCCCTCAGGGCGAACATCGGCGTCGTGGAAGCAGTAGTAGGGCGTGCCGAGCAACTGGAAGAATTCGAAGGCGACATCGGCCTTCAGCTTCGCCGCAGCCATCGTATCCTCAAACCAGGGACGCTCAAACGTGTTGCCGCCGAACGGGTCAGTGCCCGGCCAGACAAAGGTGTGCCAATAGGCAATCGCAAAGCGCAGATGGTCTTCCATGCGCTTGCCGAGGACAACTTCGTCCGGATTGTAGTGACGGAAGGCCAGAGGATTGGTGCTGTCCGGGCCTTCATATTTGATCTTCTGGATATTGCCGAAAAAACCTGTGCTCATGGGATACTCCTCCTTGGTGTGTATGCGATAAATTGTGATGGCAGTGGTGGGGCTCCCCCTCACCCTGCCCTCTCCCCGCTGGGGAGAGGAGAATGTCGGCGCTTGCCGCTCCTCTCTTCTCCCCAGCGGGGAGAAGGTGCCGGCAGGTCAGGCGCAACCTTGTTGCGCCGGGGATGAGGGGTTCAGCCGCCCAGCGAACGGATCGCCGGATAAAGCGCCCGGTAGCGGCCATAGGCCGTCTCGTAGGCCCCAGTCAGCGCCTTGACCGGCTCGACCGTCTCAGCCGTCTTCGGCGCCGTGCAGACCGAAAGCGGATCAGCCCCGGTTGCCGCAATCAGCCCAAGCCGTGCGGCCCCGAAGGCAGCCCCGAAATCACCGTCAGCTGGAATGTCGACGGGCATATCGAGTGCGGTTGCGATGGACGACAGCCAGTAGCGCGAGCGCGATCCGCCGCCGATCGCCGTCACGCGGTTGATCTTCGTGCCAGCGGATTTCAATGCTTCCAGGCTGTCCCGAATGGCAAAGGTGACGCCCTCGAGCACGGCCTGGGTGAGCACGGCGCGATAGCTCTCATGGCCAAGCCCGATAAAGGCGCCGCGGATCTTGGCGTCATTATGCGGTGTGCGCTCGCCCGAAAGATACGGCAGGAAGGTCACGCCTGATGGCGCCTTCAAGGTGTCGCCGAGTTCGGCCGTGAGATCGCCGGCCGACTTGCCGGTGACGCCCGAATGCCAGTTCAGCGCATCGGTGGCCGAGAGGATGACGCCCATCTGATGCCAGGTCTTCGGAAGAGCATGGCAGAAGGCGTGGACTGCACTTTCCGGCTTCGGAAGGTAGGAGGCGTTGGCTGCGAACAGCACGCCAGATGTGCCGAGCGACACGAAAGCCTGACCTTCGGCAACCGTCCCCATACCGCAGGCAGAGGCTGCATTGTCACCTGCCCCGCCGGCGACGACAACATCAGCGCCCAGCCCCCACTTCGCCGCCAGTTCCGCGCGCAAAGTGCCGGCGCGATCCGTACCTTCGACGAGACCCGGCATCTGCTCGACGGTCAGGCCCGTGGCTTCCAGCAGTGCCGGCGACCAGGCACGCTTGCCGGTATCGAGCCAGCTGGTGCCGGCCGAATCCGACATGTCGGAGAGATACTCCCCCGTCAGCCAGAGCCTGAGGAAATCCTTGGGCAGCAGCACCTTGTGCACCCGGACAAAGACGTCAGGCTCGTTGTTCTTCACCCAGGCAACCTTCGGCGCGGTAAACCCGGGAAAGACGATATTGCCGGTCAGTGCCCGAAAACGTGGATCGGCATCGAGGCTCGCTGCCTCGGCATGGGAGCGCGTGTCATTCCACAGGATGCAAGGGCGCAGCACCTGATCGGCCGCGTCGATCAGCGTTGCACCATGCATGTGGCCGGATAGGCCAATACCCTTCACCGCCGCCAACTCCTTCGAATGTGCTGCCTTCAGCGCCGCAACGGCTTCTTCCGTCGCGGTCAGCCAGTCACCAGGCGCCTGCTCCGACCAGCCCGGATGTGGCCGCTGCACGGTAAGGGCCGCATGGCCGACGCCAACCACCCGCTGGTCGCCATCGATCAGCATCGCCTTGACACTCGACGTGCCGAGATCCAGTCCGAGATACATGGGGTAGCCTCCTCATTGCCTCTGCCTTCAGGGCAGATTGTCCTTCAAGAATATGTCGATACGAATGCGCTCCTGGGCCGTGACCACCGGAAGCCCATCGGCCTTCGCCTTCAGCACGCGAATGGCGCTGCGCACTTCATGGCCCGCATCCTGGTTGAGCACGGCATCGATCAGCCCGCTGTGCAGAGCCTCGCGCGTCGTCTCGGTCAACTCATGCGCGATCACCACCGGCCGGTCGGCAGGTGCAAGCTTCGCGAGCGCCCGGACAAGCCCGCGATTGCCGGCCCCCAGACTGTAGAGCCCGACAATGTCGTCGCGTTGCGCAAAGAGATCTCCAACGATGGCCTCGACCGTTGCCGGATCGTCACGCCCCTCCAGCACCGGCAGCAGTCCGAAGCCGGGAAAATCATCCGTCATCACCTTGGCAAAGGCATCGCAGCGTTCACGATGGTCGCGGACCAGCATAGACCCGGCGAGAACAGCGACCGTGCCGCGGCGCCCGCTGAGGAAGCGTCCGATCAGGCTCGCGGCCGTCCGCCCGGCAGCGGCATTGTCGATGCCGGCATAGTGATCCCGCAGCGTGCCGGACAGATCAGAAACAAGCGTGACGAGCGGGATGCCGGCTGTAACGGCACGCTGGGCAGCCATCGCCACCTCCGGCGCATCGACGGCGACGAAGGCAATGCCGGCGGGATTTTCCGCCGCCGCCTGATCGAGCGCCTGAGCGAGCGCCGGCGCATCGAAGGCTGGCACATCAATGAGCCGGATCGCGATCCGCTCAACGGCAGCCCTGTCCCGGGCCTCCTCAAGCGTCGCGCGCAAACCGCGCATGAAGGAATTGTCGTTGAAGGGAATGATGAAGGTCAGCGGATAAACGCGCCCTTTGGCAAGGTTCGCCGCCGCCACATCGCGCACGAAACCCAGCTCCATGACCGCCTGGTCAACCTTGCCACGCGTCGAAGCACTCACACCCGGACGCCGGTTCAACACGCGGTCGACCGTGGCAAGGCTGACGCCCGCGCGAGTGGCGATATCGTGGACTGTGGGTTTCATGCTCTCCTCCGGCGCCTGTCCTACACCAGAGAATGAGGTACGTAAATCAGATTCCGATGTACGTACCTCAGAATTTGTCGAAGACCCTGCAATCGCCGCTTTACGGTGAGCAAGGAAGAGCTACGGCAGAGCGACTTCTTCGATCACATAACGCATGCGCCCCGCCTCTTCGACCTGCCGGAATACGATGTAGTGAGGCGGAAGAGCGAGCTGAGGCTCATCGGTCACGCCCGGCGTTTTCATCGCCGAGAGGCCTGGCCCGTCGGCGGGCTGGATCGTCAACTGGTTGCCGTCAGCGCCCACTATCCGCAAGGGTGCGTCCCCCGGCATGCGTGCGAGGAAGGTGGCCGCAAGTTCGCCCTGCATATATCCGGAGAGTTGCAGCATATAGGTATTGGTATGCTGGAAGGCCACACCATTGTTCGACGTGCTGTTATGCCAATAGCATAGCGGCATCAGGTAGCAGGACCCGCCCGTGGGCACGGAACCGTCGGCGTTCGCCGTCATATGGCCGCCGACGCTGAATTGCGGATGGCTCGTGCTGCCACCCGGCAGCGGAGACGTCACATAGCAGGTGCTGTTGATGCCATAGTTGATCAACAACTGTTTCCAGGTCGCACCGTCGATCTTTGGATCAGGGGTGCTGCCGTCCACATTGTAGAGAACGCCACTGTAGTTCACCGGGGTTGACGACGTGGATTCGATATGAATGCCGGAATAGCGGCTGACAAAATCTGCCAGGGCCTGCGCTGCGATTTGCTCGTTCATTTGCGTGCTCCTCGTGCCAACCAACCCCGGCAGGATTGCCGAGGTTGCACACGAGAAATACTACACCAAAAACGAGAATCGTAAATCCGGGCACAACCTCAGTGACCGGCACCCGCCGGCGCTGCGGACTTCGGCTTCTGCAACAGCATGGCAAGCACCACGAGAGCACCGAAGAGCACGGTAAGCGTCAGGAACACGTCGATGAAGGACAGGAGCCACGCCTGCTGGGTGGCAACACCGGACAGCTTCTGAACCGCGACTGCCGTCCCGTCCAGCCCATAACCGTCATAGTTCGCGCCAACGCTGGCAAGCCAGTCGAGCGCCGACTGGTTGCCCCAGTGAAGCTGCTCGGAGAGCCTTGCATAGTGATCGTCCGAGCGCTGGGTCAGCATGGTATTGATGATTGCGAGCCCTACCGCGCCGCCAAGGTTGCGCGTCAGATTGAACAGGCCGGACGCGTTCTTCATGCGCTCGGGCGGCAGAGTGCCAAGCGCCAAATTGTTGATCGGCACCATGCAGA
The DNA here is from genome assembly GCF_051549525.1 of Rhizobium sp. G187. NCBI lineage: Bacteria > Pseudomonadati > Pseudomonadota > Alphaproteobacteria > Hyphomicrobiales > Rhizobiaceae > Rhizobium > Rhizobium sp. G187. The sequence continues at coordinate 326,884 of NZ_JBPUGM010000003.1, read as the reverse complement.
TCATCAACGAGCAGCCACGCAGGATCTGCGGCACCAGCAATTCGTAGAAGTCCCAGTCGGCCGTGATCCCGGTCATCATATAAGTACCGATGGCGAAACCGCCGAAGCCGATCATCATCATCACGCGCGGATCGAGTTTGCTCGACAGGATGCCGGCAATCGGAGCGGTGATGAACATTGCTGCGCCAGAGACGAACATGGTCTCCCCGATCATCAGCGAGTCGTAACCGCGGATACGCCCAAGATAAAGTGGGTAGAGGTAGGTCAGACCATAGAGCCCGACCCCCATCACGAAGGAAAACAGCGAGCCGAACGCAAAATTGGCATTGGAGAAGGCTCGCAAATCAACGACCGGCAACTCCACTCTGAACACGCGCCAGAAGAAGATCGCGCCGCCCACCACCATGGCCACCGTGCCCATGACGATATGATGGTCGTTGAACCAGTCCTTGTTATTGCCCTCTTCAAGCACAAATTCCATCGTACCGAGGAAGATCGCCATCGCGACAAGCCCCCACCAGTCGAACTTCTTCAGAAGCTTCAGGTCGGGCTTGTCGAAGTCGATCAGGCTCCAGGCGGCAGCCGCAACAAGGACGCCAGGAATGACGTTGATCAGGAACAGCCAATGCCAGGACATGGCATGGCTGATATAGCCGCCGATCGTGGGGCCAACCGTTGGTGCAAGCGTGGCCACAAGTCCCACCATCGGCGAGACGATATTGCGCTTAGAGGGCGGGAAGATGGTGAAGGCGGCCGCAAAGACGGAGGGGATCATGCCGCCGCCGATAAAGCCCTGGATCGCACGGTAGACGATCATCTGCTCGATATTCGTCGCCGTCGCGCACAGGGCGCTGGCCAGGGTGAAACCGGCCGCACAGAAGGTGAAAAGAACCCGCGTCGACAGGATGCGGGCAAGAACGCCCGACAGTGGGATCATGATGACTTCGGCGATCAGGTAGGACGTCTGCACCCAGGCGATCTCGTCCGAACCGGCTCCAAGGCCGGCCTGGATCTCGGACAGCGAAGCCGAAACGATCTGAATATCGAGGATAGACATGAACATGCCGAAGACCATCGCCAGAAAGGCGACGAGGCGCTTCGGATCCATGCGTTCTTCCGCGCCGAACCCGGATGCGGGAACGGCACCCTGTGCTGTTGCTGCGGCCATGACACGGCCCTTTCGAAAGCTGATCGACCCGACGTTACTTGGCAGCCAGCGCCTGCGCAGCCGGTGCAGTGCGCATGTCAACATCGACGATGACACTCAGACCTGCGCGCAAGTGACCTTCAGCCAAAGCCTCCTTAGGCAGCGCGATGCGGACCGGAACCCGCTGCACGACCTTGGTGAAGTTGCCTGTCGCGTTTTCTGCCGGCAGCATCGAGAAGACGGCACCCGAAGCAGGCGCGATGGAGGTCACGGTGCCCTCAAGCGGCTGATCGCCATAAGCGTCGACATGGATATTGACCTTGGAACCCGGCTCCAGATGCGCAATCTGGGTTTCCTTGAAATTGGCCTCGATGAAAAGCTCGCTCGTCGGCACCAGCGCGGCAAGTCGCTTGCCGGCCGAGACGAGGTCGCCGGTCTGTACCGAAAGATTGCCGACGATACCGTCGTATGGGGCCTTGAGGACTGTGAAATCGAGGTCCCGTTTTGCCTTGTCGACCGCCAGTGCAGCAACCTTGATGCTGTTCAGCGCCTCATCGCGCTGTGCTTTCAGCAGCGACAGATTGGCTTCCGACGACGCGACAGCCGCCTCTCCGGCAACGAGATTGGCCTTGGCCTGTTCCAGCACGACCGAGGCATTGTCGAGATCAGCCGTCGTGCCAACCGACTTCGACGCGAGGTCACTGGCGCGCTTAGCATTGATTTCAGCACCACGGACGGCTGCCTGCAAGGCGCCGAGTTGCGCCTTGGCCTGAGCAACGCTCGCATCGCCACCAATGATCTGGGCATCGATACGGCTGACCGCGAGCTCTGCACTCCGACGATTGGCTTCGGCCTGATCGAACGCAATCTGATAGTCGCCGCCATCCAGCGTTACCAGCGGATCGCCAGCCCGCACAGCCTGGTTGCTCTTCACATCCACTTTAGCAACATAGCCGGAGACCTTCGGCGAAATGATCGCGATGTCGCCCTGGATATAGGCATCTTCGGTAGACACCATGAAGCGACCTTCGGTCCACCAGCCATAACCATACCAACCGGCGGCGCCGAGAAGCGCCAGGGCAATTACCGGGAGGACAGGGCTGCGGCGCTTCTTCGCGGCCGGAGCAACAAGGGCTTCAGGGCCTGCGACTTCGGATGGGCTTCCCGGTTCCCGACCTGTCTCCGACACGGCTTCGTCAGCCTCGACGGGTGCGGAGTTCGAACGAAGGGCGGTGGATCTTTGCGTGGCGGACATGTCTGGGACCGGGAGTAAGAGAATTGTTAATCGAACTAAACCGTTCGGTTCGATTGACATAAAAGGTTTTCTCGTCCATATCAAGAGGTAGATCGATGAAGATCGGGCAACACGTGCATTCACCAGATGAACGGTTAACGATGCAAGAATTGAAGAGCGAAGTAGGTGCGGCGCAGGAGCCGTCGGCGGACGCAAAAGACCCATGCGCCCGGATGATTGCCGGCCGCTTTGCCGCCGGTGCGGATCCGGTGAAACGTGGCCAGATCCTCGATGGCGCCAAGCGTGTCTTCATGAAGATGGGTTATGACGCCGCCAGCATGAACGACGTGACGCGCGAAGCTGGCGTGTCCAAGGGTACGATCTACGTCTACTTCCAGAGCAAGGAAGAGCTTTTCGCCGCCCTGATTGAACGCGCCAAGGGCCTCTTCGCCGAAAGCATCCGTGAACTCCTTGCTCAAAGCCCGGAACCGATCGAGGGGCTGCGCCGCTTCGGCCACGCCTTCGCACGCCAGATCTTTGATAGCGAGATGATCCCCGCCATGCGCATCCTGCTCGGGGTTGTCGACCGCATGCCAACGCTCTGTCAGCGCTTCTTCGCCGGCTCTCCGACAAATGCCAGATCGGTGTTGAAGAACTATCTCGACAAGCATGTCGAAGCAGGCGTCTTCTATATTGACGATACCTCGCTGGCAGCCAGCCAGTTCATCGAGTTGACGGCGGGCTCCTTCTTCAAAGGCTCTCTGTTCAACGATTACGAGCAGCGGCCATCCGACGACGAGATTGCTCGCGTCATCGAAAGCGGCCTGGCGGTGTTTCTGGCAGCCTATGGTCGCCGCGACCGAGCTATCTGAGCGACCGAGCAGACCAAGCGATAACGGCACGAAGGCGTTGCGACATCTTGTCAAATGCCAAGTCCTGCACCATGTCTGTCCGGCCCTTTTCTCGCTCGGAAGTCATTCATGGAACAGATCACCGTCCTCCTTCAGGATCCCGCCGCCTGGGTCGCCCTTCTGACCCTCGTGGTCATGGAAGTCGTGCTCGGCATCGACAACCTCATCTTCATTTCGATCCTGACAAACAAGCTGCCTGCCGAAATGCGCGAAAAGGCACGCCGCATCGGCATCGGCCTGGCACTCGGCATGCGCCTTGCGCTGCTCGGAACGGTCGCCTGGATCGTCCAGCTGACAACGCCGGTGTTTGAGCTCTTTGGTCACGGCTTCTCCTGGAAGGACATGATCCTGATTGCCGGCGGCCTGTTCCTGGTCTGGAAGGCCACCAAGGAAATCCACCACAATGTCGACCCGGTCGACCAGGAAGAGGATTTCATCGCCTCCTCCGCCTCCACGACCTTTGCCAGCGCGATTGGCCAGATCCTGCTGCTCGACCTCGTCTTCTCCATCGACAGCATCATCACCGCCGTTGGCATGACGCCCCATCTTCCGATCATGGTAATAGCGGTTCTCGCTGCCGTTACCGTGATGCTTGTCGCAGCGACACCGCTCGCCAATTTCATCGAAAAGAACCCCACCATCGTGATGCTGGCGCTGGCCTTCCTCCTGATGATCGGCACGACCCTGATTGCCGAAGGCATGGGCTTCCATGTGCCCAAGGGGTACATTTACGCCGCTATGGCCTTCTCGGCACTGGTCGAGGTCCTCAATATGTTTGCCCGACGCAAACGCGAGCGCAACCGCGCCGTCGCCAAAGCCACTGCATCATCGCTCCACTGAGCGCATCTCATATGGCACTATGATCGGCCCGCTTCGGCGGGCCGATTTTTTTTCGCACAGTAACATCTTGGGAACCCTTTGCTCTTGCCTGAATTGGAGGCAGGTTCTAGTCCTTCACCCAACGCGTCACCAACGCCGGGGCACCATGACATACGAGCAGATACTCTCCTTCAGTCTCATTGCCGTGATGATGGCGGCATTCCTCTGGGAGAAGCTGCGATATGACGTCATCGCCTGCGGCGCGCTGATCGCATCGGTCGCGCTTGGCCTCGTCACGCCGAAAGATGCCTTTGCCGGCTTCTCCGACGATCTTGTTATCATTGTCGGCAGCGCCCTTGTTGTATCAGCCGGTGTTGCCCGCTCCGGCGTGGTCGACCTGGCGATCAAGCGGTTCTTCCCTGCCCTGAGCTCCCTCCACGGCCAGATGCTGCTGCTGCTGGTTTCAGTCGCCGTCCTCTCCGCCTTCATCAAGAACATCGGGGCTCTGGCAATCATGATGCCAGTGGCCTTCCGCTTTGCCCGCAAGTCCAGCGTGCCGGTTTCTGTTTTTCTGATGCCGATGGCCTTTTCTGCCCTGCTCGGTGGCCTGATGACACAGATCGGCACCTCGCCCAATATTGCGGTCTCCCGGCTCCGCCAGGAAATGACGGGCCAATCCTTCACGATGTTTGACTTCACCCCCGTGGGGGGCCTTCTGACGGTCGGCGGCATTGCCTTTCTGATCTTCTTCTATTGGCTGGTGCCCCGGCGCGAAAATCAGAATCCCTCACTGCAGGAGGCGCTGGAAAGCTCGAACTTTACCACCGAGGCTCGCATCCCCGGCCAGTCGGCTTTTGTCGGAAAGCCGCTCAACGCCTTGCTGCAACTGACACAGGGCGAGGTGACCGCAACGGCCATCCTGCGCGGAGACACGCGGCTCTCGCCCTTCCCCGATATCATCCTGCAGGAAGACGACACCATCCTTCTGGAAGGTCCTTCTGAAGGCCTCGACAGAATTGTGTCCCAGGCCAATCTGTCGCTCGGCAACGAGGGAACAGGCAAAAGCGGCCCGGACCGGCGCAAGCGCGGCGACCTCTCCTCGGTCGAAGCCGTGGTCGGACGCGGATCGCCGCTGATTGGTCAGACAGCCAAGGAACTGTCCCTTGTCCACACCTATGGCGTCAATCTCCTGGCGGTCAGCCGCCAAGGCAAGCGCATGCGCGAACGTCTTGGCGCGATCACGCTGCGCTCCGGCGATGTCGTGCTTCTGCAGGGTCTGCGCCAGCAAATGCCGTCCATCCTGACCGAACTTGGCTGCCTGCCATTGGCGGAGCGGGAAATCCTGCTCGGCACATCGCGCAATGTCCTGATCCCGCTTGCCATTCTCGTCATCGCCATGGGTGCGACGGCGGTCGGCCTCGCACCGGTCGCCATCGCCTTCTTCGCCGCAGCCCTGGCCATGGTCGCCTTTGGCGTCATTCCGGTGAGTGAGGTCTACCGCGCGGTCGACGGCCCGATCCTCGTCATGCTGGCCGCCCTTATCCCGGTCGCAGATACGCTGCGCACGACCGGCGGCAGCGACGTCATCGCCGGCTGGCTGAATGTGGCGGCGTCCGGCATGCCAGCCTGGGGAACAGTGGCGCTGATCCTGGTCACGGCCATGGCTGTCACGCCCTTCCTGAACAATGCAGCGACCGTCCTCGTGATGGCGCCGATTGCGGCAAGCTTTGCAACCGGCCTCGGCTATAAGCCGGAGGCCTTCCTCATGGCAGTTGCCATCGGCGCCGGTTGCGACTTCCTCACTCCGATTGGTCATCAGTGCAACACGCTGGTCATGGGTCCGGGCGGCTACAAGTTTTCCGACTATCCACGGCTTGGCCTGCCCCTCTCCTTCATGGTCCTGCTGGTGGCCGTTCCAGCACTGCTTTACGTCTGGCCGGTGCAATAGAATCCCGAACGCAAAAAAGAACCTGCGCCGGCGGGCGCAGGTTCCAGGGGCGGGGACTTGGGGACGAACACAGGTCGGACGGTTGAGGGGCTCGTCTGCCAATTCGTTGGCCAGGGAGAGAAACCGGAAAAATCTCCCTGTTCCCCTTGATCCCGTCGCGTCCGGTTGGCACGACCTGCGTTCTGGCTAAGAAACGAGCGCCATGGCCTCTGGTTCCATGCCACCTCGTGTTTTTTTTAGAGCCAGAGGCAGGCCGGTGGCGGCAGCAACCTGTTTGCCTCGGTTTTCCTTGACGCAATCGCCTGAATATGGCCTAAGGCCAGCCGGCGGAAGAGGCATGGGCACTGGCAAAGATCAGCCTGCCCCACCGCCAAACGCATCCTTCGCATCCCCTTTGAAGACCGGGCATCCGCCGGGTCCCCGCACGCACCACGAGCTGAGTTCCATGACCAATTCCGGCGTCCGCGTCCGCATCGCACCTTCCCCGACCGGCGAGCCCCATGTCGGCACCGCCTATATCGCGCTGTTCAACTACCTCTTCGCGAAGAAATTCGGCGGCGAGTTCATTCTGCGCATCGAGGACACCGACGCGACGCGCTCGACGGCCGAATTCGAACAGAAGGTGCTGGACGCCCTGAAATGGACCGGCCTCACCTGGTCGGAAGGCCCAGATGTCGGCGGCCCCTACGGCCCGTACCGCCAGTCCGAGCGCAAGGATCTCTACCGCCCCTTCGTCGACAAGATGCTCGACAATGGCGGTGCCTTCCACTGCTTCTGCACGCCCGCACGCCTGGAAAGCATGCGCGAGGCACAGCGCGCGGCCGGCAAGCCGCCGGGCTATGACGGTCACTGCCTGCACCTGAAGGCCGAGGAAGTCACCACCCGCGTGGCCGCCGGTGAGCCGCATGTCATTCGCCTGAAGGTACCGACAGAAGGTTCCTGCGATTTCCACGACGGCGTCTATGGCGATGTCTCGATCCCGTGGGAAAGCGTCGACATGCAGGTCCTCTTGAAGGCCGACGGCATGCCGACCTATCACATGGCCAACGTCGTCGACGACCACATGATGAAGATCACCCACGTCGCCCGTGGCGAAGAGTGGCTGGCCTCCGTGCCGAAGCACATCCTCATCTACAGGCATCTCGGCCTTGAACCGCCAGTCTTCATGCACCTGTCGCTGATGCGCAACCACGACAAGTCGAAGCTGTCGAAGCGCAAGAACCCGACCTCGATCTCCTACTACTCGGCCCTCGGCTATTTGCCGGAAGCCCTGATGAACTTCCTCGGCCTGTTCTTCATCCAGATCGCCGAAGGCGAAGAGCTGCTGTCTATGGAAGAGCTCATCGCAAAGTTCGACCCCGACAACCTGTCCAAGGCCGGCGCGATCTTCGACATCCAGAAGCTCGACTGGCTGAACGGCCGCTGGCTGCGCGAGAAGCTGACACCGGAAGACTTCGTCGCCCGCGTGCTCGACTGGTCGATGGAGAATGACCGTCTCGTCGAAGGCCTGAAACTCGCCCAGAGCCGCGTCACCAAGCTCGGCGAAGTCCCGCCGCTCGCCGGCTTCCTGCTTGCCAACGACGTTGGTCTTTCGCCCGCCTCCTTTGGCGGCCTAAAAACCAGCCCGGCCGAGACGCTCGAAATCGTCACCACCGTCCAGGCGGATCTCGAAAAGATCCTTGAATGGAACGTCACGACCATCGAGGAAGAACTCCGCGCGATCTCCGAACGCCTGAACAAGAAGCTGCGCGTTGTCACCCCGCCCCTCTTCGTCGCCGTCTCCGGCAGCCAGCGCTCGCTGCCGCTGTTTGACTCGATGGCGCTCCTCGGCCGCTCGGTCGTGCGCCAGCGGCTGAAGATTGCGATCCAGGTGCTGACCGCGATGGCGGGTGCGCAGAACTGAGGGTAGCCCCTCCCCCTTGTGGGGAGGGGTTGGGGAGGGGTTTTTGCCCCGAGCAAGACGCCTCCCCTCCCCGTCGCTTCGCTCCGACCCTCCCCACAAGGAGGAGGGTTGACCGAGCCAGCCGCACCGGCGAACTGAAACGAACACAGCCGCAAGAGGCATTCACACGATGACCGAACAGAAGACCGAAACCGCCCTCTCCTCCGACCCGACAGAGGTCCGCCGCCAGAAGCTTGCGCTGCTGCGCGAAACCGTGGGCGACGTCTATCCGGCGCATTTCCACCGCACGATGACCAACGCGGAATTCGCCGAGAAGTACGCGGGTCTGGAACTGGACGAGACGTCGGAAGACATCATCACTGTCGCAGGTCGCGTCTATTCCTCGCGCAATTCCGGCATGTTCATGGATATCCATGATGCCTCGGGGAAGATCCAGATCTTCTCCCATAAGGACACGACCCCGGAAGAAGCCCGCGCGCTTTTGCCGATGATCGACCTCGGGGACATTATCGGCGTCAAGGGCCAGGTCCGTCGCACCAAACGTGGTGAGCTCACCATCAACGCCCATGAAATCACCATGCTCACCAAGACGCTTCTCCCCATGCCGGAGAAGTATCATGGTCTTGCCGACATCGAGCTACGCTACCGCAAGCGCCACCTCGACATTCTCACCAACGAGGAATCCAAGCTCCGCTTCCAGCAGCGCTCGAAGATCGTCTCCGGCATTCGCCGCTTCATGGAGGCCGAAGGCTTCCTCGAAGTCGAAACGCCGATGCTGCAGACCGTCTATGGCGGCGCGACAGCCGAGCCCTTCAAGACACACCACAACACGCTGAAGATGGATATGTATCTGCGCATCGCGCCGGAACTGTTCTTGAAGCGCACGCTGGTCTCAGGGCTTGCCGACAAGGTGTTCGAGGTCAACCGCAACTTCCGCAACGAAGGTGTGTCGACCCGCCACAACCCCGAATTCACCATGCTGGAATGCTACTGGGCCTATGCCGACTACGAGGACATCATGGGCCTCGTCGAACGCATGTTCGAGACGCTTGCCGTCTCGATCCACGGCACGACGGACATCACCTTCGGCGACAAGGAAATCTCCTTCAAGGGCCCGTTCAAGCGCGTGCCCATGCCTGATGCCGTCAAGGAAGCAACCGGCATCGATTTCCTCGCGATGAAGACCGACGAAGAAGCCCGTGCCGCCGCCAAGGCCGCCGGCTTTGCCGTCGAAAAGGACTGGACCTGGGGCGAATGCCTTGCCTTCATCTTCGAAGAAAAGGTCGAGGGCACGCTGATCCAGCCGTCACACGTTACGCATTTCCCGAAGGACATCTCGCCCTTTGCCAAGGAAGTGCCGGGCGAGCCGCGCCTCGTCGAGCGTTTCGAGACCTATTGCAACGCCTGGGAAGTCGGCAACGCCTTCTCCGAACTCAATGATCCGGAAGAGCAGCGCAAGCGCATGGTCGAGCAGCTCGAACAGGCCCATTCGCGCGGCGAAAAGGACAAGCAGCTTGACGACGAGTTCCTCGACGCCATCGACCAGGGAATGCCGCCCGCCGGCGGCCTCGGCATCGGCGTCGACCGCCTCGTCATGCTGTTGACCAACGCCCCGTCGATCCGCGACATCATCCTTTTCCCGGCGCGCCGCAATCGCAACGATTGAGCGAGCGCAGGTTCAACAAACGAAAAAGGGCGGCCATCCTGCGATGGCCGCCCTTTTTTTTTTGATTTCGAGAATTCAGTGATCCGCCTTGGCGTGCTCATCCGTCTTCGGCTGCGCCTTGGGCGGCAGGATGGCCTCGTCTTCGGCGGGTGCATCCGGGCCGCTTCCCGCAGCCGCTGGCTTGGCGTCCGTACCGGAGTTTGCAGCCGCACCATGGCTTGTCGTCTCGGCCCCATCCGCGGCACCGCCTTCGATCGGGGCTGCCCGCATCTTGGCCAGCCAGTCATCGCCCTGGTTCGGCGCCGTCGCCGGGCCGGCATCCTCGGAAGTCGCGTCTTCCGCCTTTGCTGCCTCAGGCTCTGACGGCTCATCGCCACCGCCAAGACCCACCATGCTCTTCAAGCCGTCGAACCAACCCTTGTCCTCGGCAGGGGCTGCCGTAGTCTCTGCCGGCGCGGCGGCATGATCCTCGACGGGGGCAGCGGCATGATCGTCGGCTGGAGCCTTTGCCTGTTCCTCGGACGCCACATCGCCATGGCCATCAACAGGAGTCTCGGCCATGGCCCGAGCGTGATCATCAGCAGGCGTCGCGCCATCTTCCTTCGCTGGTGCCTCCGCATGTTGCTCAGCGGGTGCAGCAGCGTGGTCATCAGCCGGTGCTGCGGCGTGATCTTTGGCAGGCGCATCCCCGTGGCCTTCTGCGGGGGCCGACGCGTGCCCTTCCGCAGCGGCTGCCGCATGGCCGTCAGCCGGTGCTGCCGCATGATCTTCCGCAGGCGCATCCCCGTGGCCTTCTGCGGGGGCCGCAGCATGACCGTCCGCAGCGGGTGCCGCATGGCCGTCAACAGGTGTTGCCGCATGGTCGGCAGCCGGGGCTTCGTCACCGCCCAGCCCGACCATGCCCATGACGGTGGCCATCCAGCCCTTGCTCTCCGTCGTGCCGTGCTCGGCAACGGGTGTCTCTTCGCCATGGCCTTCGGCAGGCGCTTCGCCATGCGCATCCGCCGGCGCTTCGCCGTGACCTTCAGCTGGCGCTTCGCCATGACCATCGGCCGGCGCCTCGCCATGGCCTTCGGCAGGAGCCTTTTCACCATGGCCCTCGGCAGCCGCACCATGGTCTCCGCCCTCGGGGACTTCGACCTCGGGTTTCAGACAATCCGTTGAGTCATCCAGTTTTGCCATGAGCGCCTGGATATCGGCGTCCGGCATTTCGAAACGCTCGCCAAAAAACTGACCGTTTGCAGCAGCAGTCCCATCAATGTAGCGTGCGGTCAGCACCCGTGCGGACGCCTCCTCGGGTACGCGGCTCGGATCCGGCACATAGATCACATCCGCACCGACAGATCGGCCACGGATCAGCGCCCGGCTGGTCGGCCCGTTCACATCCAGCACCACCACCTGCACCAGGTCAGCCTTCTTTGCTTCCTGCACCGCCTTGGCGACGCGGAGCGCTGTCTTGATCCGTCCGAGACCATCACTCGGCTCGTCTGTGGTGACATATTTGCGGATCCAGAAACGATCCTTTTTCTGGATTTCGACGGTTTGCACTTCGGTGCAGGCAAATCCGTTCAGCTCTGCATAGGATGGGCCGAGGAGTTGGTCTGCGCCGATGAACACGGCAGCAGCACCCGTGCCGCCGCACATGACAAGCGCGGCTCCTGCGATCAGCACGACTTTGCGTGACAGGTGAGGCTTTGGAATCCTCACGCTTCGAACTCCGCCATGACACTGTCCCGACTGTTGACGCAATACTGACCGTCACCATATGCCAGTCTCCTTGCAGAACCCTTAAGCCCATCTTCCCATTATGAAACGGCAAGGCTTTCGCTTGTTTTTGCAAATCATTCGCAAGAGCGTTGACAAACGCCGACCGCGCTATAAGTTTTAATGCGAATGAGTTGCAAGAATGGGATGAACCATGATTTCGAAGCTCGGCCGACTACTGGCGCTTGCCCTGCTCCTTCCCGGAGCGGCACTTGCCGACGAGAAGCCGAAGATCGTAACGACCTTCACGGTGATCGCCGACATCGCCCGCAACGTCGCGGGTGACGCAGCCACGGTCGAGAGCATCACCAAGCCCGGTGCCGAGATCCACGGCTACCAGCCAACCCCGCGCGATATCCTGAAGGCCCGCGATGCCGATCTCGTTCTGTGGAACGGTCTCAATCTGGAAGTCTGGTTCGAAAAATTCCTCGCCAATCTCGGCGACGTGCCCAATGTGACGGTCAGCGATGGCGTAGAGCCGATCGACATTTCCGGCGGGGACTACGAGGGCAAACCCAACCCGCATGCCTGGATGTCGCCGGAAAACGCCCTCATCTATGTCGACAACATCCGCAAGGCACTGATTGAAATCGACCCGGCCAATATCGCCGTCTACGAAGCCAATGCCCGCACCTATACGCTGAAGATCAGGGCGGAGATCGATCCCTTGAAGGCAGAGATCGCAGCCCTGCCGGAAGACCGGCGTTATCTCGTCACCAGCGAAGGCGCCTTCTCCTATCTGGCCCGCGATCTCGGCCTCAAGGAACTCTATCTCTGGCCGATCAATGCCGACAGTCAGGGCACGCCGCAGCAGGTCAAGGCGGTGGTCGATGCGGTGGTCGAGAACAAGATCCCGGCCGTCTTCTCCGAAAGCACGGTCTCCGACAAACCGGCAAGACAGGTAGCGGCAGAAACCGGTGCAGCCTATGGCGGCGTGCTCTATGTCGACTCGCTGAGCGACGAGAGCGGCCCGGTCCCGACCTATATCGACCTCCTCAAGGTTACCGTCTCCACCATTGCGAAGGGTCTCGCCGGATGATCATGGGATCGCGCGATCGAAGGTCACCCCGCCAGGCACCGCAAGGCATCACGGCGAACGACGTCACGGTCACCTATCGCAACGGCCACACGGCATTGCGCCATGCAAGCTTCGCCATCCCGACCGGCACCATCACGGCCCTTGTCGGTGTCAACGGCGCCGGCAAATCCACTCTCTTCAAGGCGATCATGGGCTTCGTTCCGGTCGCCTCGGGCGAGATCCGCGTTCTCGGCATGAACGTGCGCGAGGCGCTGCGCCGGAACCTGATCGCCTATGTACCGCAGGCCGAAGAGGTCGACTGGAATTTCCCGGTGCTGGTCGAGGACGTGGTGATGATGGGCCGCTACGGCCACATGAATTTCCTGCGCATTCCCTCAAAGCACGATCACCAGCTTGTCGATGAAGCGCTTACCCGCGTCGGCATGTCGGACTATCGCAAGCGCCAGATCGGCGAACTCTCCGGCGGCCAGCGCAAGCGTGTCTTCCTCGCCCGCGCGCTCGCCCAGGAAGGCCAGGTCATCCTGCTCGACGAACCCTTTACCGGCGTCGACGTCACGACCGAAGAACAGATCATCAGCCTGATGAAGGACCTGCGCGCCGAAGGCCGCGTCATGCTGGTCTCGACCCACAATCTCGGCAGCGTTCCGGACTTTTGTGATCGCACCATCTTCGTCAAGGGAACCGTCATCGCATCCGGCACGACGCAAGACACCTTTACCGAAGACAACCTGAAGACCGCGTTTGGCGGCGCGCTCCGCCATTTCGTGCTGGCTGGCCGCGATCTGCATGACGACGAAGACGGCCGCGAAGTCACCGTGATCACCGACGACGAACGCCCCTTCGTTATCTACGGCACACCGAAGCCCGGAGTGAACAATGCTCGCGACGCTTCTTGAGCCCTTCACTTATGACTACATGCGCAATGCCATCCTGGTCAGCGCACTGGTAGGCGGCGTCTGCGGCTTTCTCTCTGCCTATCTCATGCTGAAGGGCTGGTCGTTGATCGGCGACGCACTGTCCCATGCCATCGTGCCCGGCGTCGCCGGCGCCTACATGCTCGGCCTCCCCTTCGCCTTTGGCGCCTTCCTCTCCGGCGGCATGGCAGCCCTTGCCATCCTCTTCCTCAACCAGCGCACCAAGCTCAAGGAAGATGCGATCATCGGCTTGATCTTCACCTCGTTCTTCGGTCTTGGCCTCTTCATGGTGTCGATCTCGCCTGTCTCGATCGACATCAAGACCATTGTGCTTGGCAATATCCTCGCTATTACGCCCGCCGATACACTGCAGCTCGTCCTGATCGGTGGCGTGAGCCTTCTCGTTCTAACGCTCAAGTGGAAGGACCTGATGGTCACCTTCTTCGATGAGAACCACGCCCGGTCGATCGGCCTCAAGCCTGAGCGGCTGAAGGTGATCTTCTTCACACTGCTCGCCGCCTCCACGGTCGCAGCCATGCAGACGGTTGGCGCCTTCCTCGTCATTGCCATGGTCGTGACGCCCGGCGCCACCGCCTATCTCTTGACCGACCGTTTCCAGCGACTGATCCTCATGGCACTGAGCATCGGTGCCGGCACCAGCTTCGTCGGCGCCTATGCAAGCTACTTCCTCGATGGTGCAACCGGCGGCATCATCGTCGTGCTGCAGACCGTGATCTTCCTGGCCGCCTTCCTGTTCGCGCCCAAACACGGCATGCTGGCCGCCCGCAGCCGCGCCCGTGAAGCGCTCGAGCCGGTCCCACACACCACCACCGCCATCAAAAGCATCGCGCCGCAGGGCCTTGCAGAAGAGCGCCCCGCATGAGCGAAACCCTTGAACTCGCGCTCCTGCCGTTCCAGCTGCCCTTCATGCAGTCCGCTTTCGTGGTGACGCTGATGATCGCCGTGCCCATGGCGCTGCTCTCCTGCCTGCTGGTGCTGAAGGGCTGGTCACTGATGGGCGATGCCGTTTCCCATGCGGTGCTGCCCGGCATAGTCATGGCCTACATTGCCGGCATACCGCTTGCCATTGGCGCCTTTATTGCCGGCCTCGCCTGCGCGCTGCTCACCGGCTTCATCAAGGAAAACAGCCGCATCAAGGAAGACACGGTTCTCGGCATCGTCTTCTCCGGCATGTTCGGCCTCGGTCTTGTGCTCTATGTGCAGGTCAAAAGCTCCGTCCACCTCGACCACATCCTTTTCGGCGACATGCTTGGCATCCTGCCGTCAGACCTGATCGAGACGGGCCTGATTGCCCTCTTCTCCACGCTCTTCCTCGTCGTCCTGCGCAAGGACCTGCTGGCGCATGCCTTTGATCCGCAGCACGCCCAGGCCATCGGCCTTTCGGTGCGCCTGCTGCATTACGGTCAGCTCGCGGTTTTGTCCCTGCTCGTCGTTGGCGCGTTGAAGGCGGTCGGCATCATTCTCTCGGTCGCCATGCTGGTTGCCCCCGGCGCGATTGCCTTCCTGCTTACACGGCGATTTGCCACCATGCTGGTCGCCGCCGTCACTGTTGCCGTCACGGCCTCACTGTCCGGCATCTATGTAAGCTTCTTCCTGGACAGCGCCCCGGCCCCAACCATCGTTTTGATCATGAGCACCATGTTCATCCTCGCCTTTCTGCGCACTGTCTGGACGGCAAGGCACGAGCGCCAGATGCCGGTATCGGAGATCGACGGTTAAGCCGCCACCCCGGATACCTCCCCAAACCCGTCGGTCGACCCGAGGCGCAAGCCCTGCGTCGCCCCTTGTCGTGGATCAAGTGATCTGCCTCAGCCTGCGCTATGCTGCGGTTCACGCAATGAGCGAGGAGCACACAGGGCATGACATCCATGAGATTGCTGGAAACGCCAAGTCGCCATCTGTTCTTCACCGGCAAAGGCGGGGTCGGCAAGACTTCGCTCAGTTGCGCAACCGCCATCGCGCTTGCCGACAAGGGCTTGAAAATCCTGCTGGTCAGCACGGATCCTGCATCCAATCTCGATGAAATGCTCGGCGTGGCGCTCGACACCGAGCCCACCCCGGTACCGGGCGTGCCCGGCCTCTCGGCGATGAACATAGATCCCGAAACCGCGGCCGAGGAATACCGGGCGCGCGTGCTCGACCAGATGGGGCCGGCGGCCACGGAAACGGAAAAGGCCACCGTTCGGGAGCAGTTGTCGGGTGCCTGCACCACCGAGATCGCGGCCTTCGATGCCTTTGTCGGCCTGCTGGCCGATGACAATCCGCTCTTCGATCACATCATCTTCGACACCGCCCCGACCGGCCATACGCTGCGGCTATTGAGCCTGCCGAAAGCCTGGACGGGCTTTCTCGAAGCCAATCAACGCGGCGCCTCCTGCCTTGGGCCCCATTCCGGCCTGAAGATGCAGGAAGATCGGTTTCGCGATGCCCTGCAATGCCTGGGCGATCCGGCCCGCACCACCATCGTTCTCGTGACCAGGGCCGAGCGGGGCGCTATCCGCGAAGCCGCACGCACGGCTGGCGAACTGGCCGAGCTTGGACTCTCGAACCAGATGCTCGCAGTCAACGGCCGCTTCACGCCCTCGGACCCGGCCGATCGGGTGGCGGTCGCTTTCGCCGCAGAACAGACGGCAGCCCTCGCCGATCTGCCGCCATCGCTTGCCGCACTTCCCCGTGACGAGGTGCCGCTCAAATCCTTTGACATGATCGGGCTCTCCGCCCTTCGAGGCCTGTTCTCGCCCGACGCGGCGTTGGTCGCAGCAGACGCAGACATGTCGATCACCATTACCGATCTCCCGCAGCTTTCAACACTGGTGGACGACATTGCCGAAGGCGACAAAGGCCTTGTCATGATCATGGGTAAGGGCGGGGTCGGCAAAACCACGATTGCCGCCGCTGTCGCAGTCGGCCTCGCAGCACGCGGTCATACCGTACACCTGACGACGACCGATCCGGCAGCACATCTGTCCTTCGTGGTCGGTGGAGACGCAATGCCGGGCCTGACTGTTGACCGCATCGACCCTGAAGCCGAGACGGCGCGCTATATCGAGAAAATCCTGTCGACCAAGGGGCGTGATCTCGATCAGGACGAAAAGGATCTGCTGCGCGAGGATCTCGCCTCCCCCTGCACCGAGGAAGTCGCCGTTTTCCACGCCTTTTCCCGTGTCGTCGGCGAGGCGCGCTCGAGCTTCGTCGTCATCGATACGGCGCCGACCGGCCACACGCTGCTGCTGCTCGACGCAACAGGTGCCTATCACCGTCAGATGACGCGCCACATGGATGACGCTGCACCCGGCCGCATGGTGACCCCGCTGATGCGCCTTCAGGACCCCGCCTATACCCGTGTTCTGCTGGTGACCTTGGCCGAGACGACGCCCGTTTCGGAGGCCGCCGCCCTGCAGGAGGATCTGCGCCGCGCGAAAATCGAACCCTATGGCTGGGTGGTGAACAAGTCGATGGCCATCACCGGCACACGCGACCCGCTCCTACGCGCCCGCATCAAGGGCGAGATGGCCCAGATCGAGCGCGTAAAACGGGATTTTGCCCACCGCCTCTATGGCCTGGATTTCCGCGCCGTGGCGCCGGTCGGACTGCCGGCCCTGCTTGAGCTCGTCCAGCAGCGGCAAACGCCGCAACATTGATAACAGCAGGGAGAGGCAAGGCCTTATACCCGGGCTTCTTCCTCGGCCCGACGTACGCGGCGGGAGACAACCCATTCCCGCCAGACCGTGAACAGGCCGGCACCCACGACAATCACCGCACCGAGCACCGTATTCCAGCGCAGGACTTCGCCGAAGACGCTGACGGCAATTACCGCGCCGAGCACGAGTTGCCAGTAGGAAATTGGCTGAACGATCACGGCATCCAGATTTTCATAGGCCCGGATCAAGGCGAAGTGCCCGACAATGCCGGTGCAGCAGAGCCCGCCCATCCAGGCCCAGTCGCCCGGCGTGAACGGCACCCAGAAGAACGGCCCAAGCACACTCGCCCCCATGAATCCGACAATGGCGAGATAGAAGAAGCTGGTCGATGGCTGGTCGTCACGGCTGACCAGCCGGGTCGCAATGCCATAGACCGCGCCGAGCACGGCGCAGATCAGCGGCAGCCAGATATAGGTGTTGAAGCCACCGCCGCTGGGCGACAGCATGATCACGACACCGACAAGACCGGCGACGATCGCAGTCCAGCGCCGCCAGCCGACCTTTTCGCCGAGGATCGGCATGGACAGAAGCGCCACGAAGATCGGTCCGGCGGCAAAAATCGCCTGGCTCTGGGCAAGGCCCACCTTGGTGAAGGCAACGATCGAGATCAGGATCTGCGAAAAGAGAATAAGTCCCCGCAGAATCTGCAGAAAGGGGCGCTTAGTGTTCACCGCCTGCGTCAGGCCACCCGAGGAGCGCATGGCGAGAAATACGGCGAAGGCCACGAAGGCCCAGTACCGAACCATGGCTACCTGCACCGGCGAATAGCTGGCGCCGAGATGTTTGGAAATGCCATCCTGGATGGCAAAGACCGAGAAGGCGAGAAAGGTGAAGGTATAGCCGAGCGGCGTCGATTTCATGGGGGCGGATGGATGCTTTTGTTCGGGGCAAGGTTCCGTGGATCAACCGACGGCGCGGGCATACCGATCCTACACCCCTGACGCCGATTTCCTAGTCCGCAAATTCACAGCTGCCATGCAACCTGACAATGTCTTGGCTTTAAGATGGCTTGCCGCGCCCCGAGCCGCCATGCTTCAGTAGCGCATGGCATTCACATTCCGTCAGTTGCAATATTTCGTCGCCGTCGCCGAGCAGGGCTCCGTCACCCGCGCTGCCCAGAACCTGTCGATCTCCCAGTCTTCGGTGACCGAGGCGATCAAGGAACTGGAGGGCGATCTTGGCGTAACGCTCTTCGAGCGCCACCCTCGCGGGCTATCGGTCACCCATAACGGCCACCAGTTCCTGCGCCACGCCACGAAGATCCTCGCCACCGTCTCAGATGCGCGAAATGTCTTTGCCGACACCAAGAGCAACACCGGCGGAACGCTCAATATCGGTGTCACCTCGCTCGTCGCGGGCTATGTGCTGTCCGACCTTCTTGCCCGCTATCGCCGCGCATGCCCCGATGTCGAGGTATCGGCGCTGGAGGATAATGGCTCCTATCTTGAACATCTGCTGATCGGCGGCGAGCTGGACGTGGCCGTCATGGTTATCTCCAACCTCCGCGACCGCATGGCCCTGCAGGCGGAAATCCTCGAAACCTCGCCCTACCGCCTCTGGCTGCCGATTGGCCATCCGCTCGTCTCCGCCGACATCATCTCGATTGCTGATATCACCAAGGAACCACTGATCATGCTGACGGTGGATGAAATCGAGGAGAATACCGGAAAACTCCTCTCGGCGCTCGGTGCCCGCCCCCATGTCGCCTTCCGCACCCGCTCCGTGGAAGCCGTCCGCAGCCTCGTGGCAACAGGCGCCGGCGTAGCCCTGCTTCCCGACCTCGTCTATCGGCCCTGGTCGCTGGAAGGCGACCGCATCGAAAGCCGCGACGTCTCCGGCGCGCTGCCTGTGGTGCAGGTCGGCATGGTCTGGCGCAAGGGCTCCAGCCTGCCGCAAGCGGCGCGGGATTTTGTCGGGATCGCCGAGGCGAGCCGCAGTGGCAGGGTGCGATAAGGACACCCTGCTGATGATTTGCCCCTCATCCTCCCGACCTCGCAGACCCTCACCTATCGGAAAAACCGATACCACCATTCTGACGAATGAATTTGCGAATGCGGCACATTCGCGGCAACCTTCACGGCGGGAACATTGAGCCGCACAAGCGGCCACTCACAACCGGGAGACGTCGCGATGAAGACCTTTCTGAAATCCTGCACAGCCCTTGCTTCCGTCCTCAGCATGACCACTGTATCGCTTGCCCAGGAACCGCTTCAGGCCCTGGGACCGGGCGAAGGTGCCGTCTCGATCGTTGCCTGGGCCGGCTATATCGAGCGCGGCGAAACCGACAAGAATTACGACTGGGTCACCGAATTCGAGAAGAAGACCGGCTGCATGGTCACTGTGAAGACCGCTGCCACCTCGGATGAAATGGTCGCCCTGATGAACGAAGGCGGCTTCGACCTCGTCACCGCCTCGGGCGACGCCTCGCTGCGCCTCGTGGCCGGCAAGCGCGTTCAGCCGATCAATACCGCCCTCATCCCGTCCTGGAGTACGATCGACGAGCGCCTGCAGAACGCCCCCTGGCACACCAAGGACGGCGTCCATTATGGCACCCCTTATGTCTGGGGTCCGAACGTGCTGATGTACAATACCAAGGCCTTTGGCGAGAAGGCGCCGGATAGCTGGAACGTGGTGTTCGAGGAAATGACGCTGCCCGACGGCAAGTCGAACAGCGGCCGCGTCCAGGCCTATGACGGCCCGATCTATGTGGCGGACGCCGCCCTCTACCTGATGACCCACAAGCCGGAACTCGGCATCAAGGATCCGTACGAGCTGAACGAGGACCAGTACAAGGCAGCGCTTGAGCTGCTGCGTGGCCAGCGCAAGCTGGTTGGCCGCTACTGGCATGACGCGATGATCCAGATCGACGACTTCAAGAATGAAGGCGTTGTCGCCTCCGGCTCCTGGCCCTTCCAGGCCAACCTCTTGAAGGCCGATCAGCCAGTCGCGTCTGTCTTCCCGAAGGAAGGCGTCACCGGCTGGGCTGACACCACCATGCTGCATGTCGACAGCGAGCATCCGAATTGCGCGTACATGTGGATGGAGCATTCGCTCTCGCCCAAGGTCCAGGGTGATGTCTCGGCCTGGTTCGGCACGGTGCCGTCCGTTCCAGCCGCCTGCAAGGGCAATGCGCTTCTCGGCGACGAGGGCTGCAAGACCAATGGCTACGAAAACTTCGACAAGATCAAGTTCTGGAAGACCCCGGTCTCCAAATGCGAAAGCCAGGGCGAATGCGTGCCCTATCACCGCTGGGTCTCCGACTACATCGGTGTAATCGGCGGACGGTAAGCTCTCAAACGGGGCGCGAGCCCCTCACCCTAACCCTCTCCCCGTGAACGGGGAGAGGGGACTTGCCCCGAAACACCGCTCACATCATTGCCAGCCGACGCTCTGCGAGGCCGGCGGAGTTGTGCCCTTCTCCCCGCCTGCGGGGAGAAGGTGCCGGCAGGCGGATGAGGGGCCATAATGCAAATCTGGAGTCCTTGATGACCGCAGCCGTCTCCTTCACGAAGGTCTCGCGCCATTTTGGCAGCGTCAAAGCCGTCGACAGCGTCGACCTGACGGTCGCCCCGGGCGAGTTCTTTGCCATGCTCGGCCCGTCGGGCTCCGGCAAGACGACGTGTCTGCGCCTCATCGCCGGCTTCGAACAGCCGACCGATGGCCATATCGAGATCTTCGGTGAAACGGCCGAGGGCGTGCCGCCCTATCGCCGCAACGTCAACACGGTGTTCCAAGACTACGCCCTCTTCCCGCATCTGAACATCCTCGACAACGTCGCCTATGGCTTGATGGTCAAGGGCGTAGCAAAGGCCGAACGACATCGCGAAGCCGAAAAGGCGCTGGAAATGGTCAAGCTGCCCGGCTACGGCGCGCGCAAGCCCGGCCAGCTTTCCGGCGGACAGCGCCAGCGCGTGGCGCTCGCCCGGGCGCTTGTCAACAAGCCCAAGGTCCTTCTGCTCGATGAACCGCTCGGTGCCCTCGATCTGAAGCTGCGCGAACAGATGCAGGAGGAGCTGAAGAGCCTGCAGCGCGCGCTCGGCATTACCTTCGTTTTCGTCACCCATGACCAGGGCGAGGCGCTCTCCATGGCCGACCGCGTCGCCGTCTTCAACGACGGCAAGATCGTTCAGGCCGGCACGCCGCACGAAATCTACAACCGCCCCCGCACCCGCTTCGTCGCCGATTTTGTCGGCTCTTCCAATGTGATCGCACCAGACGCCATGAAACTGCTGGGCGGCGAAGCCCGCTGGACGAGCCTGCGTCCGGAAGCCATCCGCATCGTCTCGGAAGGCGGCGTGGAGGCGACTGTTCGCTCCGCGAGCTTCCTCGGCGCCTCGACCAAGCTCTTTGTCGAAACGGCCGTTGCAGCACTCACCGTGTCGCTGCCCGCCGGCCAGACCGCACCGCAGACCGGCGAAAGCATCCGCATTGGGTGGTTGGCGTCTGACCCGCATTACATGGAGGCCGGCGCATGACGGCGGTCTCCGCATCGGCGATCACCCCTGGCCGTCAGGGCCTAATGGGGCGGCTCTCGGATTTGTTCTGGCGGAGGCCCAACCTGCTGCTGGTTCTGATGCTGGTGCCGCCCCTGCTCTGGCTTGGCATCGTCTATGTCGGCTCGCTGGTGGCGCTGCTCCTGCAGAGCTTCTTCTCGATCGACGAATTCTCAGGCCTGATCACCTACGAATTCACGCTCGCAACCTATGGCCAGCTGCTGCAACCGGCGAATTTCGACATCATCCTGCGCACGCTGCTGATGTCGGCTGCCGTTACCCTCGCCTCTGCCGTCATTGCCTTCCCGATCGCCTATTATGCCGCCCGCCACGCCAAGGGAAAATGGAAGGCCATCTTCTATCTCGGCATCATGCTGCCGCTCTGGTCGAGCTATCTGGTCAAAGTCTATGCCTGGAAGCTGATCCTTGCCAAGGAAGGCATCCTGACCTGGATCTTCGAAAAACTGCACCTGACATGGCTGCTCGACGGCATTCTCGCCATCCCCGTCATCGGCGGCAATTCGCTGTCGATCAGCTATCTCGGCACCTTCATCGTCTTCGTCTATGTCTGGCTACCCTTCATGATCCTGCCCACCCAGGCAGCGCTGGAACGCGTGCCCGGCAACCTGATCGAAGCCTCGGGCGATCTGGGTGCTGATCCGCGCCAGACCTTCCGCCATGTGCTTTTCCCCCTGGCGCTCCCCGGCATTGTCGCCGGCTCGATCTTCACCTTCTCGCTGACCATGGGCGATTACATTATCCCGCAGATCGTCGGCACCTCACGGCTCTTCATCGGCCAGGCCGTCTATGCCCAGCAGGGCACGGCGGGCAATATCCCGCTCGCCGCCGCTTTCTCGGTTGTGCCGATCGTCATCATGGGCATTTATCTGACCATCGCCAAACGCATGGGGGCCTTCGATGCGCTCTGACCGCTCCCAATCCTCAGGCCTGTCGCTCAAGATCGCCGCCGGCGCCGGCCTCGCCTTCCTGCATCTGCCGATTCTGCTGATCTTCGTCTATGCCTTCACCACGGAGGAAAAGAGCTTCCAGTGGCCGCCGCCGGGCTTCACGATGAAATGGTTCGCCGTCGCCTGGAACCGCCCCGACATCTGGGAAGCGCTTGGCCTTTCGGTCAAGGTCGCGAGCATCGCCACCGTCATCGCGCTTGTGCTCGGCACACTTGCCGCCGCTGCCGTCGCCCGGACAAAATTCTTCGGCCGGGAGGTGATCTCGCTGCTCGTCATCCTGCCGATCGCGCTGCCCGGCATCATCACCGGTATTGCGCTGCGCTCGGCTTTTTCGTTGGCGGATATCCCGTTTTCGGTCTGGACGATCATACTCGGGCACGCCACCTTCTGCGTCGTCGTCGTCTATAACAACGCTGTCGCCCGCTTCCGCCGCACCTCCGGCTCGCTGATCGAGGCCTCGATGGATCTTGGCGCCGATGGCTTCCAGACCTTCCGGCACGTCATCCTGCCGAACATTGCAACAGCCTTGCTCGCCGGCGGCATGCTCGCCTTTGCACTGTCGTTTGACGAAGTCATCGTCACCACATTTACTGCCGGTCAGCAGACGACCCTGCCCATATGGATGCTCGAAGAACTGATCCGCCCCCGCCAGCGCCCGGTTACAAATGTCGTCGCAATGGTCGTGGTCATCGTCACCTTCCTGCCAATCCTGGCGGCCTATTACCTGACCCGCGATACCGACCAGATCGCCGGCAGTGGCAAATGAACAACCGGCACCGCCTCTTCTAAACGGGCGCCGTCCCAAATGAAGTCTGATAAAAGGGAGAACGACATGGACACCCAGATGCTGATCGGCGCAAGCTTCGAAGCCGGAACAGAGACGGACGAGAAAATCCTCAATCCGAAGACGGGCGAGGTCATTATCGACCTACCGGAAGCCTCGCTCGCCCAGGTCGAACAAGCCGTTGACGCTGCCGAAGGCGCTTTTGCCTCCTGGTCGCAGACCACCCCCGGCCAGCGCGCCGGCTATCTGCTCGCCATTGCCGATGCGATCGAAAAGGATGCCGCCGGCTTCGCCGCCCTTGAAAGCCTGAACTGCGGCAAGCCGATCAATGCCGTTTTGAACGATGAAATCCCGGCGATCGTCGATTGCTACCGCTTCTTTGCCGGTGCGATCCGCACGCTGCAGGCGCCGGTCTCGGGCGAATATCTGCCGGGCTTCACCTCGATGATCCGCCGCGACGCCGTCGGCGTCATCGGCTCGATTGCGCCGTGGAACTATCCGCTGATGATGATGGCCTGGAAGCTGGCACCGGCGCTGGCCGGCGGCAACACCATCGTCTTCAAGCCCTCCGAACAGACGCCGCTGACGGCGCTGAAACTCGCCAAGGTCATGGCCGAGATCCTGCCCGAGGGCGTGGTCAATGTCGTGCTCGGCCGCGGTGAAAGCGTCGGCAACGCGCTGATCAACAATCCGAAGATCCAGATGCTGTCGATCACCGGCGACATCGCCACGGGCAAGAAGGTGATGACCGCCGCTGCGAAGACGGTGAAGCGCACGCACCTGGAACTCGGCGGCAAGGCGCCCGTCATCATCCACGATGACGCCGATATCGACGCGGTCGTCGCCGCCATCCGCACCTTCGGTTATTACAATGCCGGCCAGGATTGCACCGCCGCCTGCCGCATCTATGCGGCTGACAAGATCTACGACCGTTTCGTCGCCGATCTCGCAAGCGCCGTATCGACCATCAAATTCAACCAGGCCGATGACGCGGAAAACGAGATCGGTCCGCTGATCTCCAAGCGCCAGCGAGACCGCGTCGAAAGCTTCGTAACGCGCGCCGCCGAACACAAGCACATGGAAGTCGTCACCGGCGGCAAGATCGGCTCGGACAAGGGCTTCTTCTACACGCCGACCGTCATTGCCGGTGCAACGCAGGACGACGAAATCGTCCGCCGCGAAGTCTTCGGCCCGGTCGTCTCCGTCACCCGCTTCTCAGACGCAGACCAGGCGGTCACCTGGGCGAACGACAGCGACTACGGCCTTGCCTCCTCGGTCTGGACCAAGGACATCTCCCGCGCCATGCAGACCGCCGCCAAACTTCGCTACGGCTGCACCTGGATCAACACCCACTTCATGCTCTGCAACGAAATGCCCCATGGCGGCATGAAGCAATCCGGCTATGGCAAGGACATGTCGATCTACGCGCTGGAAGATTACACGACGGTGCGTCATGTGATGATCGCGCATTGATAACAATGCGGGCATCGAACGAACGCTATCCTCGTCCCCGGGGTTTAACCCGGGGACGAGCAAGGCGATCCCTTCCCCGTTTACCCTGACGGACCAAACCAGTGGCAACGGGCCTCGCTCCTCCCTATCATGATGCGGAATGAGGAGAACGAGATGCGCCGCGATCGGAAAGACTTGAGACACAAGAGCGGCAAGACCGTCCTCGCGGCTGCCGCACTTTTCTGCACAACCCAACTGCTCCCCACCCCGGCACAAGCCCAACAGCCGCAAGTCATCCCCGCCCCGACCCTCGATGGCGGCAGTCAGATGATGGATACCTATCTCTGGCATGTCCGCGGCTTACCACCCGGCACACAGCTTTCTGTCCATACGGGAGCCGGCCCCAATTTTCGCGTCATCCACGCGCTCGAAGATGGCACCCCAATCGAACGCCTCTCCTGCAAGGACAGCCGTGGTGGCTACTGGTGCCGCATCGCCACCGTCACCCGCCCACGCATCTCAGGCTGGGTGGATGGTCGGTTCTTGCTGGAAGAACCGGGCTTCGCCCCACCAGAAGCGGATCGGAATGCACCGACCGATCCGGTCATCGTGATCGATCCATTTGAGCGGCCACGACGTCCGTGAACGACACGTTCCTGAATGCTCAATCCTCCCCTTGCCCCTCGGCAGGCCGATCCCGATCATAGCGCTCGGCAACCGGAAATTCAGGCATCCAGCTTTCCCGCCGGATCGTCCAGAGCTCGTAACTCGGCTGCAACACGTTAATATCGTCGAATGAGCCGACATGAAGCTCGACCTCATCTCCGCTGCGATTGAAGACACGCGAGCCGCAGACAGGACAGAAGAAGCGCCCGTCATACATCTGGGCTTCACCAGTAATCCTCACCTGATTATCCCGATAGATCGCCGCGGCGTAAAAAAGGGCACCGTGATACTTCCGGCAGTCGAGGCAATGGCAAATGCCGACGCGGTCCGGCTCGCCTTCGGCCTCGAACCGCACCTTGCCGCAGGCGCACCCACCCGTAATGATCGCCATCTCTTTCCTCCCTCAGATAGGCGAACAGCCTAGCGAAACAAAAATGGCCCTAGCTTTTGCTAGGGCCATTTCCAAACTCCAAATTGAGGGATCGGTTCCCCGACGATCAGGCAGCCAACGCCTTGGCGATCTGGCCGCGCAGCGTGCCCAGATCCTTGGCGAAGCCGCGAATGCCTTCGGCGAGCTTTTCGGTCGCCATGGCATCTTCGTTCATCGCCCAGCGGAAAGCCTTTTCGTCGAGCGAGACATGCGGCTCGGCCTTGACGCTATCGGGCGACAGCGCGCGGGTGAGCGTGCCTTCAGCAGCGTTCAGCTCGTCGAGCAGCTGCGGGCTGATGGTCAGGCGGTCGCAACCGGCCAGTGCTTCGATTTCGCCGGCATTGCGGAAGGAGGCGCCCATGACGATCGTGCCGATGCCGTTTGCCTTGTAATAGTTGTAGATCGAACGAACCGAGACGACGCCCGGATCGGTCTCGGAAGTGTAGTCCTCACCGGTCGACTTCTTGTACCAGTCGAGGATACGGCCGACGAAGGGCGAGATGAGGAAGACCTTGGCTTCGGCGCAGGCAATGGCCTGGGCCTTGGAGAAGAGCAGCGTCAGATTGCAGTCGATGCCTTCCTTCTGCAGCACTTCGGCAGCGCGAATGCCTTCCCAGGTCGAGGCGAGCTTGATCAGGATGCGATCCTTCTCAATGCCGCGCTCCTTGTAGCCGGCAATGATCTGATGCGCCTTTTCGATCGAGGCCTTGGTGTCGAAGGACAGGTCGGCATCCACTTCGGTCGAGACACGGCCCGGAACAAGCGCTGCGAGGGCTGCACCGACGGAAATCGCCATGCGGTCGGCAATCGCGCCGATCACGGCATCATCCTGGCCGCCCTTGGCCTTGCCCCAGGTGATGGCTTCCTGGAAGGCATCCTTGAAGGCATCGGTGCCGAGCGCCTTCAAAACGATCGAGGGATTGGTGGTGCAATCGACCGGCTTCAGGCGGGCAACGGCCTCGATATCGCCGGTATCGGCGACCACGGTCGTCATGGAACGAAGCTGTTCGAGTTTCGAGGTCATCGCGAGATCCTTCGGCTGGACGAAAACAGGTTGCCGAGCGGCCCGAGCGGCCGATCGTGCTTGGCCAGACTATCGCCATCCGAAGGTGGCAAAGTCAAGACATCTGTTCTTCCAATTTGACATAAGTATCATGAGAACGGATAGTGAGGCTCGGAAGTTCCACAATTCGAGAGAAATCTTGGCGAAGCTCAGACGCGATCATCACACGACGCTTACGGATGCCGGTTCACTCCGTATCCGCGCCGCATGGCTCTATTACAACGAGGGCCTGACGCAGAAAGACGTGGCTGACAGGCTGGGGGTCAGCCGGCAGACGGTGATCCGCATGCTTGAGGAGGCTCGCAAGCGCGCCGAAGTGCAGATCTGGATCAGCGAAGGCATGGCCGATAGCATCGATCTCGCGATCCGGCTTGAGAAAGCCTACGGCCTCGACGAAGCCATCGTCGTGCCCTCGCCGGAAAAGATGGACGCCGACGCCATCGCCAAGGCCGTCGGTCTGGCGCTTGGCCAGTTCCTGACAGAGGCAATCACCGACGACATGACGATTGGTGTCGGCTGGGGCCGCACCATGACCGCCTCGCTGTCAGCCTTCCGCCCGCCGCGGCGGGAAAACTGCAAGGTGGTGTCCCTGCTCGGCGGCATTGTCGCCGTCCACCAGACCAACCCGATCGACTATACCTGGCGACTGGCAAGCCAGCTTGGCGCCGAATGCTACATGTTCCTTGCACCGCTGATGGTCGACAGCCTTGCAACGAAGAAGGCGCTGATCGAGCAATGCGGGTTGAAGACGCTTTATGACCTCGCCGAAAACCTCGACCTCGCGGTCGTGTCCTGCGGCGATATCGGCCCGCACTCCACCTCGCTGTCGGAAGGCTTCATCAGCCATGAAACGCTGACAGAACTGGTGGACGCAGGATGCGTTTGCGACACCATGTTCAACTTCATCGACGAAGACGGAAATCCGGTTGCACACCCGATCAATGAACGGGCGATGGCGATCGATCTGGATACGCTGAAAAAGGCACAACACATCGTGATTGCGTCTGGCGGCGCGCATCGCGCCAGGGCAATCCGCGCCACCATGCGCCGGATCAGCGGCAATACGCTGATCACGGATGAGGCGGCAGCACGGGAGTTGTTGAGGCTGGTGGAGTGGGGCTGAACTCGGGCAGCGCCCCGATAAATACAACCAAAAATGGCGATTCTCGATACATGTTCTTTAGGTTGTATTTTTGCGCCCTCTGATATAACCATAGAGTGCAATTTCGACATCTGCAATCAGGAGGTATTGAGATGACAATTCGCACTATCTGGGGTACCGTCAATGCAAATGGAACAATCCTAAGCGGCAGCGGCGATTTTGCCGTAAGCCGCACTGCTAACGGGCAGTATCAAATCCAGTTCAACGATGATTTCACCGTAACCCCGGCGATGGTCGGCTCGCAGGTCCTGTATCAAGGCCTGAACGAAAATCCGATTGATAACGTTGTATTCCCATTCCTCAACAAGAATGGAGCTACCGCCATCACGGGAGACGCCGCCGGAAATCACGGCGACCGAAGCTTTTCCTTTATCGCTATTGGCGTTTAAAGCGGGGGATGGCGCTTGTGAGCTCTTCTCCCATAGAGACCTGCAAGCCAATTGCGCCAGCCCCACATTGAAAAGTTGAGTTCAATCCGAACCAGTGCGGCCGGGAGTACCTAGGTTTTCCCGGCCTCCCAGCCCAACATCGCCCGCTTGCGGGTCAGCCCCCAATGATACCCCGTCAAGGCACCACTCTTGCCGAGCGCCCGGTGGCACGGCACGACAAACGAGATCGGGTTGCGTCCGACGGCGGCGCCCACGGCACGGCTTGCGGTTGGCTGGCCGATTTTCTGGGCGATATCAGAATAGGTGACGGCCCGGCCGAGCGGGATCTCCAGGAGGCTTTGCCAGACGCGGATCTGGAAGTCCGAGCCGATCAGCACCACGCGCAAGGGCTCCTCTGCCGACCAGCGTTCGGGATGGAAGACGCGGGCCGCATAGGATGCGGTTGCCTCGCTATCCTCGACGTATTTGGCATTTGGCCAGCGGCGCGCCATGTCATCGAAACAGGCGGCCTCGCCACCCGTTTCCGCAAAGGCGAGGCCCGCCAGCCCGCGATCGGTGATCATGACCAGCGAAAGCCCAAAGGGCGATGGGTGATAGCCATAGCGGATCGTGAGCCCAGCACCGCGTGCCTTCCATTCACCCGGGCTCATCGCTTCATGCGTGACAAAGAGATCATGCAAGCGGCCGGGGCCGGAAAGACCGAGTTCGAGTGATGTCTCGAGCAGCGGCAGTTCCTCGCGACCGAGCAAGCGCTTGGCATGATCGAGCGTGACCGCCTGCAGGAAGGCCTTAGGTGAAAGGCCCGCCCAGCGGGTAAACGTCTTCTGCAATTGTGTCGGAGACTGCCCGAGCCGTTCGGCAATATCATCCAGTGACGGCTGGCTCTGGTAGTCGAGCGTCAGCATTTCGATCACCTGCCGCACGGTCTCGTAATCCGAGCCCTCAGGCGTGATGTCGGTCCCGCGGGACAGGTCGATCTGCTGGGCAAGTGTCATGGCGAAATCCTCTTCTCGTGAGGACTTCACCACAGGCTCAGGCCTGATACCACCCGTTTCTTGCAGTGGGTGTCAGCCCAGATCAGATCCGTTGCTTGGCGGTCGCCAGTGCACCCTTGAAGGCCTTGGAAAAGCTTTCCCGGTCATCCGGATTGAGGAACGAGCCGACATCGGTGATCCGCCCCTCGCCGGCAACAGTCATTGAGGTAATGCCGAACTCCTCGTGCCGCTTGACGAAGAAGCGCGCCCAGAGCGTCTTGAACCGATGCTCCGTCATACGCCCTGCCGGCGTGAACTTGCGGATCGACAGACTGGTGCGCGAGACGACAACCTCTTCGCGGGCACGGGCCGCGCGATAATTCAGCCAGAAAGCACCGTAGAGGAGCAGGAAATCAAGCCCGAAAAACAGTCCGATTGGCCAGGCACCCGTCGCCATGAAGAAAAGCGCATGGACAAGGCAGACCGTACCGGTAATCGCGAACAGCACCCGGTAGCCTTTTCGCCCCAGCGACCGGTAGGGCGTCAGTTCCGCTGCGAAAATCGGCTGGTCCGCCGCCTGCTCGAGATTGCCTTCCATTGCCCTGCCCGACTATAGGTTTTCCATGACTGATCAGAAGCCGAAATCCAGCGCCCAAACTTTGAAAAAGTCAAATCCAATGGCCCGCCGCAAGCCAGCGGCACGCCGTCGCACCGCTTATTCGAAGGCCGAGCTGGAAGAGATTTTCCGCCGCTTCTCGATCCAAAGGCCGGAGCCCAAAGGCGAGCTGGAGCACGTCAACCCGTTTACGCTTGTCGTCGCCGTGGCGCTTTCTGCCCAGGCAACCGACGCCGGCGTAAATAAGGCGACCCGCGCCCTCTTCAAGGTGGCCGATACGCCCGAAAAAATGCTGGCTTTGGGCGAGGAAAAGGTCCGGGAATACATCAAGACCATCGGGCTTTTTCGCAACAAGGCGAAGAACGTCATCGCGCTTTCCCAGAAACTGGTCGATGACTTCGGAAGCGTCGTACCGCGCACCCGCGAGGAGCTGGTCACGCTCCCCGGTGTTGGGCGGAAGACAGCGAATGTCGTGATGTCCATGGCCTTCGGCATCCCGACCATGGCAGTCGATACGCATATCCTCCGGATCGGCAACCGCATCAAGCTCGCGCCGGGCAAGACACCGGACGAGATCGAGGACACCCTGATGCGGATTGTCCCGAAGCAGTATCTCTTCCATGCCCATCACTGGCTGATCCTGCATGGCCGTTACTGTTGCAAGGCGCGCAAGCCCGAATGTGAGCGCTGCGTGATTGCCGATATCTGTAAATCGCCGGAAAAGACCGTCGATGTGCCAGCCCCGCTGGTCGAGCTGCCTCAGCAGATGATCGGCGTCAGTGAATGATGGCAGCCCACGCGGCCGTCAACGACTGACCGCGATGGCTCCCACGCCCACATCCCGGCGGCTAAGCGCCTTGTGCAGATGCACCATAAGCCCGGCTGCAAAAAGCGGCGTCAAAAGGTTGAGGATCGGCACGGCGAGGAAGCCGGCAATCACGAGACCGGCAAGAAAAACGGTGCTCGAATGCTTGGCCCGGTAACGCTTGGCATCTTCGACACTGCGCAAACGCATGGCGGCAAACTCGAAGAATTCGCGGCCCAGCAGATAGCCGTTGACCAGGAAAAAGGCGATGATGTTGATGCCGGGGATGAACAGCAGCATCAGCGCGATGAGATTGCCGATGATCACAACGCCGAAGAACTTGATCGAGGCAATGATCGCCTCCCCCATCGGCATGGCCTTGCCCGGCGGGTCGTTCGGATAGTCGCGCTTCTCGACCACTTCAGCGACATCGTCGAGAAAGAGACCGGCCACAATCGCCGTCACGGGCGAAAGCAGAAGTGCCAGACCAAGCGCAAGGCCGATGCTGGCCAGGATCCCGAAGACCAATGTCAGCCAGCCGGCCCAGGCCGGAAGCTCCGGAATGAAGCCTTCGACGGTCGGCATGATGAAGGCCATGAAGCTTTCGCGCAGACCAAACCACAGTCCGATCAAAACCAGGATGGTGAGCCCGAGTGTCTTCCAGAAGGCAGATCTCGTTTCCGGGGCAAAGAGATTGCGCAGGGACATGAGCGCGGCATCAAAGATCATCAGGGGCTCCTTCGGCTTTCGCCTGATGTAGTGCCACGCATCCACCGCTGCAATGCGAGCGCATCACAGACGATAAAGCCCCGGCCGCCGATCGGTGAGATAGGGATTTTGCGCCCGTGCCTCGTCATAGGCGGCCGGGTTGACCTCGGCGACAAGCAGCGTTTCCATCATGCCGGCCCGTGCAAGCTCGTCGCCATCAGGCCCGAGAATCACGGATCGGCCGCCATAGGAGAGTTCGTTTTCCGTCCCGCAGAGATCGGCATAGACCAGAAAGACCCCGTTTTCGAAGGCCCGTGCCGGCACCACGATATCGGCAACGCGCCGGCTGATCAGCCCCTGCGGCAAGGCGGTCGGAACAAGGACCAGTTCGGCGCCCGCAAGGGCCAGTGTCCGCACATTTTCCGGAAACTCGACATCGTAGCAGATCAGCATGCCGGTCTTGATACCGTTGAGGTCGAACACCTGCGGCGGCTCTGAGCCGGGCGTGAAGGCTGCCCGCTCCCCTTCGCCGTAGAGATGGCTCTTGCGATAGAATTCAGCGCTTCCATCCGGCCGGACCAGAACCGAGGAATTGTAAACATGGGCGCCGTCCCGCTCCGGAAATCCGGCGCAGATGGCCAGTCCGCAGTCTGCGGCGATCTCGCGCAAGGCCTCCATGATCGGCCCATCCCGCCCTTCGGCAAGCGATGCAAACCCGGCACCCTGGGCATAACCGCTAATCCCGAGTTCAGGCGTCACCAGAAGATCAGCCCCCATTTCGGCAGCGGCCATCGCAGCCCTTGCGATCTTTCCGATATTGCCGGGAACATCGCCGGAAAGCGGCTGCATCTGGTAAAGCGAAATGAGCATTTCAACACCTGTCGACCTTGTGAACGGGTGTTGGCAGGTTAGAACTGCTTCAAGGGTCGAGGCAAGCGGCAACTCCAAGGCACAAGGCGAAGACGACGGTTGCGGATCTCCGTTGCCTTTCCCGCAGCGGACCTTATCTTGGGTGTATGAAATCTATGTCCTGCCTGGAATGGCCGTAATGGTCTGGATCGCCGCGGCAACCATTGCCGTCCTGCTGGCTGCCTTGCTTTTGAAAAGGAGCCCCCTGGCGATCGGGGTCGCCGCAGTGATTGCCGTGATCGGCGCAATCGTCTGGTTTTTCAGCGACGGCCAATCCCGGCTTCAACGCGCTGAGATGACCGCCGTGACGGTCAGCGTCGCTGCCAACAACAAGACATGCGCCACCCCGGATCGGCCGATTGCCGCAACCTTCACCAACACCTCAGACCAGACGGTAAACCGCCTGTCATTCGACCTGCTTGGACGACCACTGGGGAAAACGGATATCGCCTATCGTGGCTTCCTGCGCGACGAACAGGTCATCGCGCCCGGCGATACGGTCACCCGGTGCTACGCGTTACTCTTCCACGCCTTTGCCCACCCCCGCCCCGAAATCATCGACGCGACGAAATACGAGTGGAGCGCCCATGTGACGCTCGTCGGGTTCGGTCAACCGCCTTCCAGTTGAGGGGCCGAGCGCCCCCCAATCTGAGCCAGCGGGCGACATTCACATCTGAACCAGATGCCCCTCGGCCACTTCGCGATACTTTCGCACAGGCGGCTCATAACCGAGCGGGCGGATCGGGCTCTTGATCTCGTCGGTCGCAAGATTGCGTTTGAGCTTGCGACGTGCGGGATCCGGCACCGGCACTGCCGCCATCAGCTTTTTGGTATACGGATGCTGCGGATTGTCGAACACCGCCTGACGCGGTCCAATCTCCACGATCTCGCCGAGATACATGACCGCCACACGATGGCTCACACGCTCCACCACGGCCATGTCGTGGCTGATGAACAGATAGGCGAGGTTGAGGCTCTGCTGCAATTCGAGCAGCAGATTGCAAACCTGCGCCTTGATCGAGACGTCGAGTGCCGACACGGCCTCGTCCGCAACGATGATCTTCGGGTCGAGCATGAGGGATCGAGCGATCGCCACACGCTGCCGCTGGCCGCCGGAGAACTCATGCGGATAGCGTGACATGAACTCGGCGCTGAGACCGACCCGTTCGAGCAGGTCGGCCGCCTTGTCGCGCGCCTGCGCCTTTGTGCCCAGTTGGTGTTCGATGAAGGGCTCCATCACCGCTTGGCCGACGCTCATGCGCGGGTCCAGGCTGGCAAAAGGGTCCTGGAAAACCATCTGGATGCTTCGACGCATGCGCCGCAACGAAGCCTCGTCGAGCCGGCGCACATCATAGCCATCCACCGAGATCTGACCGGATGTCGGATTGACCAGCCGCGTGATCGAACGCCCGGTCGTCGACTTGCCGCAACCGGATTCGCCGACCAGCGAAAGCGTTTCGCCGGGGCGAAGGTCGAAGGACACGTTTTCGACCGCATGCACGGCACCGCTCCTGCGGCCCAGCAGCCCTGAGCGGATATCAAAGCGAGTGGTAAGGTTCTTGACCTCCAGAAGCGGCTGATTGCCCTTTTGCGGCGGCGCGGTTTCTGCCTCTGCAACAAGCGTTTCGCCTGTCTTGATATCGATGACCGGAAACCGCATCGGATTGTCGCGTCCGCCCATCGAGCCGAGCTTGGGCACGGCTGATAGAAGCGCCCGCGTATAGGGATGCTGACCGCGGTTGAAAATGTCGTCGGTCGTGCCGGTTTCCACTGCCTCGCCGCGGAACATGACCACGGTGCGGTCGGAGACTTCCGCCACCACGCCCATGTCATGGGTGATGAACAGAACCGCCATGCCCTCTTCGTCCTGCAGCGTCTTGATCAGGTCGAGGATCTGGCCCTGGATGGTGACGTCGAGCGCGGTCGTCGGCTCATCCGCGATCAGGAGCTTGGGCCGGGAGGCAAGCGCCATGGC
This sequence comes from Rhizobium sp. G187, assembly GCF_051549525.1. Classification (NCBI taxonomy): domain Bacteria; kingdom Pseudomonadati; phylum Pseudomonadota; class Alphaproteobacteria; order Hyphomicrobiales; family Rhizobiaceae; genus Rhizobium; species Rhizobium sp. G187. Next base: position 292,423 of record NZ_JBPUGM010000003.1, on the reverse strand, counting down.
AATCATCACGCGCTGGCGCATGCCGCCGGAAAACTGGTGCGGATATTCGTCGAAGCGGTTCTTCGCGTTGGGGATTCGCACACGGTCAAGCAGTCGCAAGACCTCCGCCTTCGCGTCCGCCGCCGGGATGTCGCGGTGGCAGGTGATGGCTTCCGCGATCTGCTTGCCGATCGGGAAGATCGGGTTGAGCGAGGTCATCGGCTCCTGGAAGATCATCGAGATCTGGTTGCCGCGCACCTGCCGCATCTGCTCGCGGTCGAGTGTCAGGAGTTCACGTCCCTCGAGCTTGACGCTGCCCTCGATACGGCTGGTCGTCTCCGACAGAAGCCGCATGATCGAGAGCGAGGTAACGCTTTTGCCCGATCCCGATTCCCCGACGATCGCCACCGTTTCGCGTGGCGCGATATCGAGGTTCATGCCCCGCACGACCGATCGCCACTCTGTCCCGATGCGGAAGGAGGTCGTTAGGTTACGCACCGAGAGCACTGGTGCCGCGCTCGTCTCTTTTCCCTGTTCCACCGCTGCCATATCCCGTTCCCCTGTTTTTATGTCGTCGAGATCTGGTTGAAATGTCAGGCTGCGAGTGCCGTCTCCGCAAGCGTCACCCAGTAGCTGATGCCATAGGGGATCGCCTCGTCGTTGAAGTCATAGGCCGAGTTGTGCAGGTTGGCCGTCTCGCCATTGCCGATGAAGACGAAGGAGCCCGGCCGCGCCTCCAGCATATAAGAGAAATCCTCAGCACCCATGGCAGGCGGGAATTCGTCGCTGACAGCCTGAGGTCCGGCGACCTTTCGCATGACGTCAAGCGCAAATTCGGTTTCGGCCGCGTGATTGAAGGTTACGGGATAGCCGCGATGATAGGAGACGGTGGCCCTTGCTCCCATCGCCATAGCCACACCGGTGGCAATCTCGTTGATCCGGGTCTCTGCCATGTCGCGCAGCTCCGGCAGCAGCGTGCGCACCGTGCCCGAAAGCTTCACGCCATCCGGGATGACGTTATAGGCGTCGCCGCCATGGATCTTGGTGACGGTGACGACCACCGACTTCAAAGGATCGGTTTCGCGCGCTGCGATCGACTGCAGGGCAACGACGACCTGCGCCGAGGCCAGCACCGGATCAACACTCTTGTGTGGCTGCGCCGCGTGGCCGCTGCGGCCGTGGATCTCGATGTCGAACTGGTCGGCCGCCGCCATCACCGAGCCCTTGCGGGTGGCAAAGGTGCCGACGGCCATGCCCGGATGATTGTGCATGCCATAAACTTCCGAGATGGCGAACTCTTCCATCATGCCGTCGGCGACCATTTCCCGGGCGCCACCGCCACCCTCTTCCGCCGGCTGGAAAATGACCGCGATCGAGCCCTTGAAATTGCGCGTCTCGGCCAGATGCTTGGCTGCACCGAGCAGCATGGCCGTATGCCCATCGTGACCGCAGGCATGCATCTTGCCGGGGGTCTTCGACGCCCAGGCCTTGCCCGACATTTCATGGATCGGCAGGGCATCCATGTCGGCGCGGAACCCGACGACCGGACCCTCACCACGGCTGCCCTTGATGACGCCGACGACGCCCGTGCGGCCGATGCCGGTCTTCACCACGTCACAGCCGAACTCCTTCAGCTTGTCCGCAACGAAGGCGGCTGTGGCATGCACATCGAACAGCAGTTCCGGATGCTGGTGGATATGCCGCCGCCATTCGGCGACCTCCGGCTGCAGCTCGCTGGCACGATTGATCACTGGCATAAAGGACCTCTTTTTGTCGTTGTTCCCCGCAGGATTTGGGGCATACTGTTTCCGCGAATTCACACTTTGGCAACCCGCAATTTTCGCTGTTGCATCAAAATTGGGCTCATGCTTACATGGCCCAAATTTTAGACAGCCCGACAGAGCACGCCTTTGTCCGGGGCGCGCAGCGCGCACGCTTCACCCCTGCATTTTCTCAAAAAATTTGAATAATACCAAGATGATAGGTGGTTGACATTTGGTGCATCCGCTGGCCACATCTCGCTCCGGTGGATAAAACGACACCGTGCTCCAAACAATAATAAATGGGGAATGAGCTGATGAAGACACGCACACTGATGCTGGCGGCCTCGGCAGCCGCCTTCGCCCTGTCGGGCGCGCCGGCCATGGCCGAACGCGGCACGGACGGCGATCTGAAGATCATCTTCTGGCAGGCCGTTTCGACGATGAACCCGTATCTTTCGGGTGGCACCAAGGAAGTCTACGCGGCGTCCATGGTCATCGAACCGCTGGCCCGCTATGACGAAACCGGCGCGCTGGTGCCCATGCTCGCCGCCGAAATTCCGACCGTCGAGAACGGTGGCGTCGCAGCCGACCTGAAGAGCATCACCTGGAAGCTGAAGCCCGACCTGAAGTGGTCCGACGGCTCCGCCGTAACAGCCGAAGACGCAATCTTCACCTGGAAATATTGCACGGCGCCGGACGGCGGCTGCGCGCAAGGGGCTTATTTCGAAGGCGTGACCAATGTCGAGGCCATCGACGCCTCCACCATCAAGGTCTCCTTTGCCGATCCCAAGCCCTATCCCTACAGCGCCTTTGTCGGCGCACAGGCCCCGATCATCCAGGCGGCCCAGTTCAAGGATTGCCTCGGCATCAAGGCGCCGGAATGCACCTCAGCCAACTTTGGCCCGATTGGCACCGGCCCCTTCGTCGTCAAGGAGTTCAAGCCGAACGACGTCGTGACCTTCGAAGCCAACAGCAATTATCGTGATGCGGCCAAGCCGGCTTTCGCCTCGGTCACCCTGAAGGGTGGCGGTGACGCTGCGTCTGCAGCCCGCTCGGTTCTCGAGACCGGCGAATTCGACTATGCCTGGAACATGCAGGTCGAACCTGAAATCCTCGAGCAGATGATGGCTGCCGGCAAGGGCAAGATCGAAGTCGCCTTCGGCACTCAGGTCGAACGTATCGACATCAACCCCTACGGCGTCGACCCCTCGCTCGGCGACAAGCGTTCGACCAAGGAAGCAGGCCCGCATCCGGCGCTGTCTGATCCGGCTGTGCGCCGCGCGCTCTCGATCGCCATTGACCGCGAGATCATCGATGAAGCCGGCTATGGCCCGAACGGTCAGCCAACCTGCAACATCCTGCCCGCTCCGGACATCTATGTCTCGACCGCCGTCGACTGGTGCCTGAAGCAGGACGTCGAAGGCGCCAACAAGCTGCTCGACGATGCCGGCTGGAAGATGGGCTCGGATGGCATCCGCGAAAAGGATGGCGTCAAGCTCTCCTTCCTCTACCAGACCTCGACCAACTCCGTTCGCCAGGGCACCCAGGCGCTGGTCAAGGACATGTGGAGCCAGATCGGCGTCTCCGTCGAACTGCGCAACATCTCGGCCTCCGTCTTCTTCGGTGGCGATCCGGCCTCTCCGGACACCTTCCAGAAGTTCATGGCCGACATTCAGATGTACACCAACAACTTCGACGGCACCGACCCGGAGAAGTACATGGCCGGCTGGATGTGCGACAAGATCCCGAGCCCGGCCACCGGCTGGCAGGGGGAGAACATCGTCCGCTATTGCAACCCGGAATATGATGCGCTCGTGAAGGAACTCGGCAAGACCGGCAAGCTGGAAGATCGCGCCGTCATTGCCAAGAAGCTGAACGACATGCTCTCCAACGATGTCGCCCAGATTCCGCTTATCCATCGTGGCCAGCCCTCGGCTGTCAACAACACGCTGCTGGGCGTCAAGATGAACGCCTGGGACTCGGAGCTCTGGAACGTCGCCGACTGGTCGCGCGCGAAGTAATGCCACCGTGGCTGGGTCCGTCACTTGCGGCGGCTCCAGCCACAGCCTCTTCGCCGACAGTCTGGAGACCCATCGATGTTTACCTTCACCGTCCGGCGACTGCTGTTCGCAGTGCCGACGCTACTGGCCATCAGTTTCATTATCTTTGCCCTGCTCGACCTGTCCCCGGGCGATCCCTTGAGCGACCTGCCACTGACCATTCCGCCTGAAGTGCGTGAACAGATCCGGCTGGCCATGGGCCTCGATCAGCCCTTCTTCATCCGCTACATGAAATGGCTGCAGCAGTTCTTCATCAACGAACCGCTCAACATCTTCGAACAATTGACCGGGCTCACCATCGGCACCGGAGAGCGCATGCGGGTTCTGTCCTGGGCAACCCGCAGCCCCGTGGTCGACCTCATCGTCCAGCGCCTGCCCCAGACGCTCTGGGTGGTAGGCCTGTCCTATCTCTTCGGTGTGCTGCTGGCGATCCCGATCGGCGTCATCTCCGCCTATCGGCAATATTCGCTCTTTGACCAGATCGGCACCTTCGTTTCGATGGTCGGCTATTCGGTGCCGACCTTCTTCACCGGCGTGCTCCTGATCGTCGTATTTTCCTCCTGGCTGCAGTGGTTCCCGTCGATCTATGACACGACGCTGGTGGTCGACAGCTGGGGAACCTTTCTCCTCCAGGTGAAGCAGATGTTCCTGCCCGTGCTGGTGCTGACGCTGTACAACGTTTCGCAGATCAGCCGCTTCGTCCGGGCTTCCATGCTCGACAACCTCCACATGGATTATGTGCGCACGGCGCGTGCCAAGGGCGTGAAGGAAAAGATCGTGCTCCTCGTGCATGTGCTGCGCAACAGCCTGATCCCGGTGGTCACTGTGATTGCGCTCGGCGTGCCCACCATCTTCTCCGGTGCCATTATCACCGAGCAGGTGCTCCGGGTGAACGGGCTCGGCCAGCTGCTGATCACCGCGATCCAGGGCGCCGACATCCCGCTCGTCCAAACGCTGACCTTCATCTTCGCGATCCTGATCGTGCTGTTCAACCTGATTGCCGACGTTCTCTACGGCATACTCGATCCGAGGATCCGCTATGAGTGACGCCACACTGTCTCCCTCCGCAACGGCCGCACCCGCCCCCCAGACGAAGAGCAAGGGCGGTGGCTTCTGGTCTCAGCTCTGGCGACAATTCCGCGCCCACAAGGGCGGTGTGGCTGGCCTCATCGTCTTCATCTTCATTCTTCTGGCGGTCTTCATCGGCCCGTATATCCATACGATCGACCCGAACAAGATCGACATCAAGGCGAAGAACCAGGGCCCGTCGCTCCTGCATCCGTTTGGCACGGACAATCTTGGCAAGGACATGCTTGCTCAAGTGCTTGCCGGCGGCCAGATCTCGCTCGCTGTCGGCATGACCGCAATGGCCTTAGCGCTGCTCGTCGGCACTCTCATCGGCGTGCTCTCTGGCTATTCCCGCAAGCTCGACGGCCCGCTGATGCGCATGACCGACCTGTTCCTCGCGCTGCCGCTCCTGCCGCTGCTGCTTGTCATCATCATGCTCTTTCGCGACACGCTGCGGGCGGCCTTCGGGCCCGAGACCGGTATCTTCATCCTGATCGTCTTCGTCATCGGCATCACCAGCTGGATGCACACCGCCCGCATCGTCCGCGGCGATGTTCTGGCGATCAAGAGCCAGGAATTCATCCTGGCGGCCAAATCGAGCGGCATGCGCGAATATCGCATCATCCTCAAGCACATCCTGCCCAATGTGATGTCCTCGATCATGGTCTCGGCCACACTCGGCATCGCCACCGCCATCATCACCGAATCCGCCCTCTCCTTCCTCGGTCTTGGCTTCCCGCCCGACTTCCCCACCTGGGGCCGCCTCCTCTTCGACGGCGCCAACTTCCTGCAGATCAACCCATCCCGCGTCCTCTGGCCGGGTCTGGCGATCTCGCTGACGGTGTTGAGCGTGAATTACATCGGCGATGCGATCAGGGATGCACTGGACCCGAAGGCAGTGAAGCATTGAGGAGATGAGGGAGATGAGGGAGGTGAGGGAAAGCGTCCCTCACCGCCCCAGAAACCACCGTGCTGCAAACCAGCTGCCACAGGCCCAGACCGTGCCAGCGGCCCAGCCGCCCAGCACGTCAGTCGGATAGTGCACGCCGAGATAGATCCGGCTGAGGCCGATGATCAGGGTGAGGAAAACGGCGACAAGCGGGAAGAAGTAGCGCAGCAGGCGGCGGTCTTCGAGGCGCGAGAGCAGTGCGCCGAGCGTCAGATAGGTGATGGCGGACAGCATGGCATGGCCGCTCGGGAAGGAGAGGTCCGTCACTTCGACGAGGTGCTGCACGACCTCCGGTCGGGGTCTCGCAATACCGATCTTCATCGCACTGCTCACGGCCCAGCCGCCGAGGATGGAGACGGTGACGAAGATTGCGGTTCGGTAGGATCGGCGCAGGATCAGGTAGACGACGACGAGCGACGTCAGCAGCGACAGGACCGTGATCCCACCAAGCGCCGTAATGTCCGTCACCACCTTGGTCAGCCATGCAGGGCCAATCGGCAGGCCGACATCCGAGGCATCGCGCAGCATCAGAAGCACGCTCTCATCAAAAGCCCGCGTCTCGCCTTCGAGGATCTCGTCGGTCAGGGCAAAAAGGCCATAGGCGAAGAGGGCGGCCACAAGCGCGGTGAGCCAGACACGATATTCGGTGCCGGAAACATAGCGCGTAAAGCGTGTCCTCAGAGGCTCGAGGGGGCGGAGGAGCCGGTGCTGGTTTTCCTCGGTCAAGGTCAAGGTCTTTCGTTGAAACAGATCGGGCAATGCTTCAGATGGTGTCGCACCGACGGCGCGTCAATCCGCAAAGGCGGCGCGTTGTTCCCTCCGGAAAAGAAGCCGACTCCAGAACAAAATGAACGCAAAAATTGATATTTAGAACGAAATACTATCTTCACGCGACCTCGTTAAGCCCATCGGGAGGGAGCAAAACATGAAGACATTCATCACTATCGTGATTGCAGTTATCGCAGGCAGCGTCGTGAATTCGATACTTCGAGCACAATTCACTGGAAACGACGCATTCGCGGCCAACGAAAAAGTGCTGGCGGACTATCACGCTCGTCCAGAGGCCACATTGAACAGGATCAGCAGCCTTATTCCGGTCTGCTCCCAAAACCCGGCACCCCGGCCGAGCGCCGCACGTGAAATTGATCGAATGGTTGCCCGGCTGGTGATTGAGTTATTCACGCTCCGAATGGAAAATGTCGACAAACAAAAGGCCCGCAAACGGGCGATTGCTATCATTCAGGATCACCTTCGTCCTCTGGCGGCGAGATTGAATGAGAAGGAAGCTGCAGCAGCGCTTGCTTATGTCAACTCCCTGATAAGCGACAAGTTTGCATCCTGCTTAGTCCAAAGATCCATCGAATAAGCGAGTGACAAAACGCCTCCTTGGGGCTTGCTCAAAGACCTCTTGCCACCGGCTCTTTGCCCCTTCACTCTCCCCGCGCAATCCTTTGGGAGACACACCGCATGCCTCACGCCGCTCTGAACCTCCTGACAGATGTCGAGGGCCTCTCCGTTGGCCATGCCACGGATCTGGTCCTCGGCTCGGGCGTCACGGTGATCGTCTTCGATGAACCGGCAACCGCATCCGGCACCGTGCTGGGTGGCGCACCGGGTGGACGCGATACAGGCCTGCTTGACCCATCGATGACGGTGCAGCAGGTCGACGCCTTCGTGCTCTCGGGCGGCTCGGCCTTCGGGCTGGATGCCGCAGGCGGGGTGCAATCGGGGCTGAGGGCTGCGGGACGGGGCTTTGCCGTCGGGCCAGTGCGCGTACCGATCGTGCCGCAGGCGATCCTGATGGATCTGTTGAACGGTGGCAACAAGGACTGGGGCCTGCATGCACCCTATCGCGATCTCGGTTATGAAGCGTATCGGAACGCAGCCACAGGCGCTTTCCCGCTCGGCACCATCGGGGCGGGAACAGGCGCCACGACGGCAAATTTCAAGGGCGGCCTGGGCTCGGCCAGCGCCGTTTCCTCGACCGGGCACACGGTCGCAGCGCTGGTGGCCGTCAATGCCATGGGCTCGGTGGTCATTGGCGACGGCCCGCAGTTCTGGGCAGCCAGCTTTGAGGAAAAGCAGGAATTCGGCGGCCTTGGCCAACCGAGCCACGTAAGCGCCGAAGACCGCGCCATGCGCATAAAGGGTCTGCGACTGACGGCGACGACCATCGGCGCGGTGGTGACCGATTGCACACTCTCCAAGGCGGAAACGCACCGGCTGTCGCTTTGCGCCCATGACGGCCTGGCCCGCGCCGTGCTGCCTACCCACTTGCCCTCCGATGGCGACACGATGTTTGCCGCCTCGACGGGCAAGCGTGCGAGCAATGGTGCCGCCGATCTGATGGAACTCTGCCATCTGGCGACACTTGTAACAGCGCGGGCAATTGCGCGCGGAGTGTTCGAGGCGGTGGCCTTGCCTTATCCGGATGCGCTGCCGGCCTGGCGTGACAGGTGGGGGTGACGTCTTCTCACCCTCAACCCGAGGTGCCCGACTATGCCGGGCCTCGAAGGACGCAGACCACAAGCCGACCCCGTGCCGCCTCGCCCTCTGCCGACCGCGCAATGCGGGTGGCGGCTTCGAGGCACTTGCCGGCCAAGGTCACCTCGGCATGAGGGCATGAGGGCATGAGGGCATGACACGCACAGTACCCTGCCATTCTCCACAAAGGGCCAGCCCAATACTTTCGTCCCATCGCTCCTTGACCCAAGTCAAGGACAGCCCATGCTTCACCACAGAGATTGCCCACCAAGATTGGTCGTGCCTCTGAAGCAGACCAGTCGCAGGATGAACAGATCGTGGGAGGACGATCCGACATGGAAGACGAAAGCGACATGGAAAGACCTGTCCTCACCAACCGCACCTTCGATGAACTGAAGCTCGGCGATTCCGCCAGCCTGACGCGCATCATCGGGCCCGATGATATCGAACTTTTCGCCGCCCTTTCCGGCGATCACAATCCAGTGCCCCTTGGCCAGTCGCTGATCCCGGCCGGCATGATTTCCGCCGTGCTCGATACGCGGCTTCCGGGCCCCGGCACTGTCTATCTCGGTCAGGATCTCGAATTCTGGAAGGATATCGCAACCGGCGACCGGATTACCGCGACCGTGACGCTGATGACCAAGGAGAGCGACGGCCATACGCTGATCTTCGACACGCGCTGCGTCAACCAGCAGGGTGAGCCAGTGCTGGTCGGCCGCGCCAGGGTGCGCGCACCCCAGGAGCGGATCAGCTGGTCGGAAAACGCCGCGCCGGGCGTCTCCCTGCAGCGCCACGACCGCTTCGACGCCATCGTGGCCGAGGCCCGCAGCCTGCCCATGGTCCGCACCGCCCTTGTCCATCCCTGCTCGCCTGACGTCATCGAGGCCGCAGTCGAGATCCGTGACGAAGGGCTGCTCGATCCGATCCTGATCGGTCCGGAAGCAAAAATCAGGGCGGCTGCCGCGGCCGCCGGTATCTCGATCGACGGCTTCGAGATTGTGCATGCCGAACACAGCCACGCGGCAGCGGCCATGGCGGTGGAACTCGCCGTGGCCGGCAAGGTCGGCTCGGTGATGAAGGGCAGCCTGCATTCCGACGAAATCCTGGGCGCGGTCGTCGGCAGCGGATCGGGCCTGCGGACCGAGCGTCGCGTCAGCCATGTCTATGTCATGGATGTGCCCGCCTATTCCAAGCTGCTCGTGGTGACGGACGCGGCGATCAACATCGCGCCGACCCTCGACCAGAAACGCGACATCTGCCAGAACGCCGTGGATCTCATGCATATGCTGGGCGTGGCAGAGCCCAAGGTCGCGGTGCTCGCAGCCGTCGAAACGGTCAATGACAAGATGCCGGCCACGCTCGAGGCAGCAGCCTTGACCGTCATGGCAGCCCGCGGTCAGATCAAGGGCGCCAAGGTCGACGGCCCGCTCGCCTTCGACAATGCGATCTCGATGGAGGCCGCCCGGACCAAGGGCATCATCTCGCCCGTTGCGGGCGACGCCGATATCCTGTTGGTGCCCGATCTCGAGGCCGGCAACATGCTGGCCAAGCAGCTCCTCTATTTCGCCAATGCCGATGCGGCAGGCCTTGTGCTTGGCGCGCGCGTGCCCGTCATCCTCACGAGCCGCTCGGACAGCCTGCGTGTCCGCATCGCCTCGGCAGCCCTTGCCAAACTCGTGGCCGCGAAGCGCTTGGCAGCGCAGGGCCAGATCAAATGAGCCAAAAATTGCTGCTTACCTTCAATGCCGGTTCGTCCACGGTCAAGATCGGCATCTTTGCCCGAAAGACGGATGGGGCAAGGCGCATCGGCAAGGGCGTCATCGATTTTCGCGCCGAACCGCTGACCTTCCACCTGGTCGAAGGCCCCACCGTCTTCGACGTGCCCCTAGAAGCCAGAACCGATGACCTTCTGCATGACGTGCTGGAAGAGGTCTTCGACTGGCTCGGCGAACACTACGACCTCGAGGCCGTCTCGGCGGTCGGCCACCGCGTTGTTCATGGCGGCGACCTGTTTGGCGAAGCCGTTGGCATCGACAGCGCAAGCCTCAAGGGCATTGAAAGCCTGGTGACATTGGCGCCGCTGCATCAGCCACAAAACCTGCGGCTGATCCGCGCCATTGCCGAACTCAAACCTGGCCTGCCCCAGACCGCCTCCTTCGACACCGCCTTCCATCGCACGCAAGCCGATGTGATCAGGCGTTTCGCGATCCCACGGGACTGGTTCGACAAGGGCGTCAAACGCTACGGTTTCCACGGCCTGTCCTATGCCTATATCGCCGGAGCACTGAAGACACTGGAACCGCAACGGTTGGGCGGCCGCGCTATCGTTGCCCATCTGGGATCCGGCGCCAGTCTCTGCGCGATGGAAAACGGCTTTAGCCTCGACACCTCCATGGGCTTTTCCACCATTGATGGCGTGCCCATGGCCACCCGCTCCGGCGCTATTGATCCGGGTGTCCTCTTCCACCTGATGGACGCGCATGGCCTGACTGCAAAACAGGTCGAGGAGATGATCTATCGGCAGTCCGGATTGCTGGGCCTCTCCGGCGGCATCAGCGCCGATAGCCGCGTCCTGCTGGAGACAGCCGCACCGGCAGCCCGCGAAGCCCTCGACGTCTTCACCTTCCGCATCGCCGGCGAAGTGGCGCGGCTGGCAGCCTCGCTCGGTGGGCTGGATACGCTGGTCTTCACCGCTGGCATCGGAGAAAACCAGCCGGCGATCCGAAGCGCCGTCGTCGAGCGGCTGCAGTTCCTCGGAGCCGTTCTGGATGACGCGGCGAATGGCCGAAATGATCCGGTGATTTCCACCCCGGAGAGCCGTATCGTCATCCGTGTCATCGCGACCGACGAGGAACAGGTGATCGCCGATGACTGCCAGGCACTGGTCGGCTGAGCCCATGCGGTTCTGAGCGCAGGTGACACCAAAGCGTCATGAAACCCGCCTAGAGACGCAGCATCGACAAGCGGACCGGAGGTGTGACGATGCTGAGACAGACGAATGCTGCGGGCGAGATTTTTGAACCCGCGCGCGCCAACGCCCTCATCCTTTCCAATGCTCGCGTGGTTCTCCCCACCCATGTCTTGCATGGCTCGGTGGTAATCGAAGACGGAAAGATCGCCGAGATCCATGAAGGCGCGTCGAGGGTCCCCGGCGCGCTCGACCTGGCTGGCGACTATCTCCTGCCTGGCCTCGTCGACATCCACACCGACCATTTCGAGAAGCACCTCTATCCCCGTGCCCATGTGCGCTGGGATTTCATGCGCGCAGCCTTGGCTCACGACGCCCAGATCATCGGCGGCGGTGTGACCACCGTCTTCGACAGCCTCTGCGTTGGTGCCACCACCGACAATCCCGAACGTGCGGAAATCCTGGGGCCGATGATCGCAGCCCTTGAACAAGCGCAAGCGTCCGGCATGTTGCGCGCCGAGCATCTCGTCCATCTGCGCTGCGAGCTCACCGATCCCGCAACGCCAGCGCTGACGGCGGCAAACATCGATCGCGAGATCGTGCGGGTCATTTCGGTCATGGAGCACCTGCCCGGCATCCGCCAGAGCCGCGACATCGCGGCCTATGTGGCCCGCGCCGCCAAGTCGACCGGCGAAAGCCCGGAACGCGTGCGCGAGAAAATCAAGGATCTGGTGGCCGAAAAGAGCCATTTCGCCGCGACCACACGGCCGGACGTAATCGCCCTCGCGACGTCACGCGGGCTGCCGCTGATGAGCCATGACGATACGGACATTGCCCATATCGCGGAGGGTCTGGCCGAAGGCGTGACGATCTCCGAATTTCCCTGTTCAATGGAAGCAGCCCGGGCCGCTCGAGACGGCGGCATGCAGATCGTGGCTGGCGCCCCCAATCTCGTGCGCGGCGGTTCCCAGTCCGGCAATATCGCCGTGCGCGATCTGCTGGTGGAAAGGCTGGTTGATATCCTGGCATCCGACTATGTGCCGCGCTCGATGCTGGACGCCGCGTTCATGATCGCGGCCGCTCCGGGTCTTAACTTCGATCTGCCAACGGCGATCGCCATGGTCACCCGCAATCCGGCGCTTGCCGGTGGCCTTGCCGATCGCGGCGCCATCGAGACCGGCCTCAAGGCCGACGTCATCCGCGTCGATCTTGCAGACAGCCATCCCTTTGTGAAAGCCGCATGGCGCTCAGGCTCACGGGTCGCCTGAGCCAGAGGCCAGAGGTCTGGCGCGTCTATTCGTGCCAGGCGGAGGCCAGCACCCTCAGCCAGTTTTCACGGCAAATCTTGTCGAGCGCATCCTGATCGTAACCATGGTCCCGGAGTGTCAAGAGCAGGCGTTGATTGCCTGCCGCATCGGCAATCGCATTCGGGATGGTGGCCCCGTCAAAGTCCGAACCGAGCGCCACGCAGTCGATTCCGACGCGCTCGACCAGGCGGTCGAGATGGCGCACCATGTCAGACAGTGGCGTATCCGGATTGTCCCGCCCGTCGGCGCGCAGCATGGTCACGGCATAGTTGAGTCCGACGAGACCCCGGCTCTCGCGGATGGCGTCAAGCTGGCGGTCAGTCAGGTTGCGCGCGACAGGGGTCAAGGCATGCACATTGGAATGACTGGCGATCAACGGCTGATCGCTGATGCGCGCCACATCCCAGAAGCCCTTCTCGGTGATATGGGCGAGATCGATCAGGATGCCCAGCTTGTTGCAGGCCTTGACCAACGCCACGCCCGCATCCGTCAGCCCAGGTCCCGTATCCGGCGAGCTGGGATAAGCGAACGGCACGCCGTGACCGAAGATATTGTTCCGGCTCCAGACCGGGCCGAGTGAGCGAAGGCCGGCGGCGTAGAACACATCCAGTGCGTCGAGATCCGCGTCGATCGCCTCGCAACCTTCCATGTGAAGGACAGCGGCGAAAACACCCTCCGCCATTGCAGCCCGGATCTCGGACGTGCTGCGGCAAAGCAGCCAGCCGCCGGCCTGTTCCAGCTGATGTGCGAGCGCCGCCATGCCGAGCGCAATGTCGAGCGAGGAGTGCCGGTCGAGTGGCGGATCGAGTGGGGTGGCATAATGCCCGTCCGCATCCGGCTCCTTCAGGCTGAAGTCATGCGGTGAGGGAATGTAGATCGCGCACAAGCCACCGGCGAGCCCGCCTCGCTTTGCCCGTGGCGCATCGATATGGCCGGCAGACGTGCCCTTGATGAAGTCCTGCAGCGGATTGCCGCCCTCCTGCCGCTCCCGCCACAGGCGCAGGAGAAGATCGTTGTGACCGTCGAAGACCATATCCATGAAAGATTATTCCGTATGCAAAATGAGATCTGCCGATGCCCTCGCCTCGGCAACGCAGCGATGATCAGAGACTAGAACCAGAATCTGGGCGAACTCAAGGGGACAAAAGGCATCAGGCAAATAGCGGCGGGACACGCTTGAGAAAGTCCGTCGCTCCCTCATACGCAGCGGCAAGCGACAGGACCTTCTGGTCCGCCCGTGGCGGGCCGATCAGCTGAAAACCATTCGGCAGGCCTTCAGGCGAGAACCCGGCCGGCAGCGCTGCAACTGGCAGGCCCGCCATGCTGGCGCCGATCACCACTTCCATCCAGCGATGGTATGTGTCCATCGAACGCCCGGCAATCATGCGCGGCCAGGGGATATCGACCTCGAAGGGGAACACCTGGGCAGACGGCGCCACGAGAAAGTCATGGGTCTGGAACAGGGTCTGCAGCGCCTGATACCAGGCAGTCCTGACAGCTGACGCCTCATAGACCTCGGCAGCCGTGATCCGCAGGCCTGCGCGAACCTCATACAGGATCTCCGGCTTCAGATGGCCGCGCCGGCTCGGGTCCTCATAAAGGTCGCGCATGCTGCCAGCGGTGAAGAAGCTGCGCAGCGTCGTCCAGGCCCACCACAGCCGCTCCATGTCGAAATCCGGCATCGCCGCTTCCACCTTGAAGCCAAGCCCGGAAAACACCTTGAGCGCGCGCTCGGAGAGCGAAAGCACGCCGGGCTCGAACGGAAGATGACCACGATAGTCACCGAGCCAGCCAATCCGCCCGCCCTTCTCCGCTACAGCCGGGTCGAGTGCAAATCGCGGACTGTCGATCGAGGCGGGGTCGCGTGGATCGTAGCCTGCCTGCACATTGAGCAGCATCACCACATCCTCGACGCTACGCCCCATCGGGCCGATCGTCGAGAGCTGATTGAGATAGGCATCGCGTCCCGGAAGCGTGGGGACTCGGCCAAAACTCGGGCGAAAGCCGACAACATTGTTGAAGGCGGCCGGATTGCGGAGCGATCCCATCATGTCGCTGCCATCGGCCAGCGGCAGGAGCCGGGCTGCAAGCGCTGCCGCCGCCCCGCCACTGGAGCCGCCGGCCGAACGGCTAAGATCCCAGGGATTTCGGGTGGCCCCAAACACCGGATTGTAGGTGTGGGAGCCAAAGCCCCATTCCGGCGTATTGGTTTTGCCGATGATGATCGCACCGGCCCGACGCATGCGCTCGACCTGAATGTCGTCGTAGTCAGGCACATAGTCATGGAACAAGGTCGAGCCGTAAGTACAGGGTATGCCCTTCACCTCGCTGAGATCCTTGATCGCGATCGGCACGCCATGCAGGGGACCGAGCACTTGCCCCTCGTCACGGGCACGATCCATGCGCCGCGCCTCGTCCAGAACCTCCTCTGCCTGCCGCAGGCTGACCAGGGCATTGACACCGGCATTCAGACGGCCAATCCGCTCGAGATAGGCGACCATCACCGCCTCTGCCTTGAGGGCGCCGGTTTGAAGCGCAGTGGCAAGGGAAGAGGCGGACAGGAAAGTCGGATCGGTCAACAGAAACTCCGGTCGTCGGGGCTGGACTGGACGCATCTCGCGCAACCCACGATGGGACGAGGCCGTTGGCCTGTCAACCGCACGGCCACGCCGGTTGTGCAGCCCAGCCATGCGTCAGAGAAATCGGTGCAGGCCTTGAAAATAAAAATGGTCAAACGACCAAATTGGAGGCAACATGCCAAAAAATGGGGTGCGCCAAAGGTCTGGCTGCGCATCACCGGAACCAAGGGAACAGCCGGACAAGCAGTGATCGGGGCCTGTTTACCCGCAACGTGGCGGGCAAGGCTCCATCCAACCGGGAGACGCCTGCAATGCAAGACAGCTGGCACGTGATTTGCGTGAAGGAAGGGGCGAGACCGCAAAGGGCCTCCGCCCGTTCGACGACGAACCCGTATCGCCCGCATCACGCATAACCCGAACGCCAGGGGGCATCGCTTGAGTTCCGCATCCGAAAAGGCAGCCATCGAAATTCGCGGCGTAAGCCGCATCTACGGAGCGGGAAGTGATAAGGTCACCGCGCTCGACAAGATCTTCCTCGCGATCCGGGAAAACGAGTTCTTCACCCTCCTCGGCCCTTCCGGTTGCGGCAAGACCACACTGCTCCGGTTGATCGCCGGCTTCGACTTCCCGACAACAGGCGAAATCCTGCTGCATGGCGAAGACATCGCACCCCTGCCGCCTTTCAAGCGGCCGGTGAACACCGTTTTCCAGAGCTATGCCCTCTTTCCCCACATGACCGTCGCCGAAAACATCGGCTTCGGGCTGAAGATGCTCGGCAAGCCGGCAGCCGAGATCAAGGCGCGGGTCGAGGAAATGCTTGATCTCGTCCACATGACAAAGATGCGCGACCGCCAGGTCAGCCAGATCTCCGGTGGCCAGCAGCAGCGCGTGGCACTGGCCCGGGCACTGGCACCGAAGCCCAAGGTCCTCCTGCTCGACGAACCGCTCTCCGCCCTTGACTATAAGCTCCGCAAGGAAATGCAGATCGAGTTGAAGCGCGTGCAGTCTGAAACTGGCATCACCTTCATCTTCGTCACCCATGATCAGGAAGAAGCGCTGACCATGTCCGACCGCATCGCGGTCATGTCGAATGGCGAGCTTCGCCAGGTCGGCACGGCGCGCGAAATCTACGATCGGCCGGCTGACCGCTTCGTGGCCGACTTCATCGGCGAGAGCAATTTCATCGAGGCCGAGATCCTTGCCATACGCGACGAGACGGCGAGCGTGCGCCTTGCCAACGGTGCCGAGATCGAGGCCTCGCTTCCCATCGGCCGGCCTGATGACAGCAAGGTCACGATCGTGATCCGCCCGGAACATGCCGCGCTGACGTCCGCGGGCAGCGGAAACTTCGACGGTGTCCTCTCCGACGCGATCTATTTCGGCACCGACACCCATTACCATCTGACGCTTGATGACGGCACGGCCTTCATCGTGCGCGAGCAGAACAGTCGCGCAGGCGCCGTTAGCCACGCCAAGGGTGAACGCATCGGTATCAAGCTCCGCCCCGCCGCCGCACAGATCCTGGGAGGCTAACCATGGATGGCGCCCAGAAAGCAGCAGCCAGCGCCGAAAGCCGGGATATCCGCAACCGCTGGCTTCTCAGCCTGCCCGCCTTGATAATCGTGTTTGTGGCGGCCGTCGGCCCGCTCTTCGTCATGCTGGTCTATTCCTTCTTCGAGAAGGGCGCCTATGGCGATGTAAAGTTCGGCACCTTCTCGACGGAAGGCTGGATCTCCGTCTTCTTCCAGCGTGATATCTTCGACGATACGTTGGGGCTGGCCGATGCACATCTGTCGATCATCTGGCGCTCGATCAAGCTCTCTTTCTTCACGACCCTGCTCACCCTCGCACTTGGCTTTCCCACGGCCTATTTCATCGCGACGCGGCCACCAAAGACGCGTGAGATCTGGGTCTTCCTTGTCACCATCCCCTTCTGGACCAACCTTCTGATCCGCACTTTCGCCATGCAGCAGGTCATCCGCAACGAAGGCATCCTGAACAATGTGCTGATCTGGCTCGGGGTGATCGATAGCCCGCTGCAGATCATGTACACCGATACCGCCAACCTGCTCGGCATGACCTATATCTACCTGCCGCTGATGGTTCTGCCGCTCTATGCCTCGATCGAAAAGCTGGATTTCCGGCTTGTCGAAGCCGGCTACGATCTCTACGCCAACCGCCTGCAAGTCCTCTGGCGGATCGTCATCCCGCTGGTAAAACCCGGCCTGATCGCCGGTTCCATCCTCGTCTTCATTCCCTCGCTCGGCGCCTATGTCATTCCGCGCGTGCTCGGCGGCGGCAAGAACATGATGCTCGGCAACCTGATCGAGCTGCAGTTCGGGGCCGGACGCAACTGGCCGCTCGGTGCCGCGATGTCGATCACGCTGATGGCGCTGGTGATGGTGGCGCTGCTGATCTACGTCCGGAACGCCTCACGCACGGGGGCCGGTCATGCGTAGTCAATTCGACATCCGCTCGCAGCCAGGCTTCGGCGTCATTGCCCTGATCACCTTCTTTGCGCTCTATCTGCCGATGGCGACCCTTGTTGCCTATTCCTTCAACGGCGCCGACTCGCTCTCGGTCTGGGAAGGGTTTTCCCTGCGCTGGTTCGTCTCCGCCTCGCAGAACGAAGCCGTCCAGGATGCCGCGATCCGCTCGCTCGTCATCGCCTTCTGGGCTGCCACCATCGCCACCATCGCCGCCACCATGGCGGCCCTCGCGATGACACGCACAAGGCCCTATCGCGGCCTGACCTTCAAATATGCGCTGATCAACCAGCCGCTGATGGTGCCGGAAATCGTCACCGCGGTGGCCCTGCTAATCGTCTTTTCCCGCATCAAGGTCTGGACCGGCTATTCCGGCCTCGGCTTCCTGATCGCCGCTCATACGGCGTTTTGCCTGCCCTTTGCCTATCTGCCGATCCGGGCAAGGCTCGAAAGCATGGACCTGACGCTCGAGCGCGCTGCCGCCGATCTCTACGCCACGCCATGGCAGGCCTTCCGCCATGTCACGCTGCCACTGCTGCGCCCCGCCATCATCGCAGGCTTCATGCTGTCGCTCGTGATTTCCCTCGATGACGTGGTGATTACGGAATTCGTCAAATCGGGCGGCCAGGACACCCTGCCTACCTACATGCTCGGCCAGATCCGTCGCGAGACGACGCCAGAGATCAATGCCATCGCGACCATCTTCCTTGTGCTCTCGACGATCCTCGTCGTGATCTTCTTCTTCATCAACAGACGCAAACAATAACGACTGTCAAAAACAGAGAGGAACGGACAATGCATAAAAAATGGATGACGACCACGGCGCTCGCGGCGCTCTCGGTGCTGGCCCTTGCAGGCTCGGCCTCGGCCGCCGGCGAACTCAACATCTACAACTGGGGTGATTATACCAGCCCGGATATGATCAAGAAGTTCGAACAGCAGTTCGACGTCAAGGTGACGATCACCGACTACGATTCCAATGACACGGCACTCGCCAAGGTCCGTGCCGGCGGCCATGGCTTCGACATCGTCGTACCCTCGGCCAATTACCTGCCGATCTGGATCAGCGAAGGCCTGCTGCTCGAAGCCCGCCCCGACCAGATGGAGAACTTCAAGAATGTCGATCCGCGCTGGGTCGATGTTGAATGGGATCCGGGCCGTCACTACTCGGTTCCGTGGCAGTGGGGCGTGACCGGCATCGGCGTCAACACCAAGGTCTATGGCGGCGACATCAACACCTCGGCCATCTTCCTCGACCCGCCGGCCGAACTGGTCGGCAAGTTGAACGTGACGCCTGAGATGAACGACGTGCTGTTCGCCACGATCAAATATGTTGGCGGCGACTGGTGCACCACCGACAAGGACGTGCTGCGCAAGGTGCGTGACAAGCTGGTCGAAGCCAAGAGCAAGTGGCTGGCCATGGACTACAGCGTCACCGAGAAGCTGCCGGCCGGCGATTATTCGGGCGTCTACTACTGGAATGGCGCCATCATGCGCGCCCGCGAGAAGAACGCGGACATCAAGTTCGGCTATCCGAAAGAAGGCTACCCGATCTTCATGGACAGCGTCGCAATCCTGAAGGACGCCAAGAACGCCGACAATGCCAAGCTGTTCATGAACTTCATCATGGACCCGGAAAACGCGGCGATGATTTCCAACTTCGCCAAATATGCCAATGGCATCAAGGGCTCCGAGCAGTTCATGGCCAAGGAGATGCAAGGCGCACCGGAGCTGGTGATCCCCGCCGAACTGGAGAGCGCCGGCCAGTTCCTGCTGACCTGCGAGCCGGCCGTGCAGGAGCTTTACACCAAGATCTGGACCGAAGTGCAGAAGTAAGCACGCCCCAGACAAACAGACCTGTGACAGGGCGGGAGGGGAACTCCCTTCCGCCTTGCGGAGATCCGCGTCGTTCGTCCGACCGGAGCGTGTCGACTGCTTCCGCGCCGAGCGCCCGGAAGACCCGAGATTTGAGGAAACCGCCATGGCCGAGACCGCAGACATCATCATCACCAATGGCCGCGTGCTGACCATGGACCCTGCAAGTCCGAGGGCGGAGGCCGTCGCCCTTGTTGGCAACCGCATTCTGGCCGTCGGGACCAATGCCGAAATAGGCGCCCTCGCCGCGCCCGCAACCAAAGTGATCGATGCCGGTGGGGCGACCGTAATGCCCGGCTTCAACGAAGCGCATATGCATATCTTCCCGGGCTCGGTGTCGCTGCGCCAGTTGAACCTGCACGGCATCCAGGGTGTTGAGGCACTGAGGTCCGCGATCCTCGACTATGCCCAGATGAACCCGGACGAGCCGCTGCTCATGGGCTTTTCCGCCGACTATTCGATCATTTCGCTGACCGAACCCTGCACCCGCCACCATCTGGATGCGATCCTGCCCGACCGCCCCTTCATGATGTTTGCGCCTGACCACCACACAGCCTGGGCGAACACGATGGCGCTCACACAGGCGGGGCTCCTCCACGGCAAGGACGTCGGCATCGGCAACGAGATTGTCATGGGTCCTGACGGCCTCGCCAACGGCGAACTGCGCGAAGGCAATGCCTTCGGCCCTGTCGCCGCGCTTGCTTCGACCGGCGGCCGCGAGGAGCTTGGCATGGTGACCGGCATGGATCCGGATCATGTGACGCCGGAGCAATATGCCCTCGACCGCTCAATCCTGAAGGCCGGTCTCGACTACTGCGCCAGCTGGGGCGTCACCTCGATCCAGAACTTCGACGGAAATCACTACCAGCTTCGCTTGATGCGCGACCTGGAGCTGTCCGGCGAACTCTCCTGCCGCATTCGCATTCCCTATCACATGAAGAATTTCATGCCCCTCGATGACCTCGACAAGGCAGCCGCCTGGAAGGCGGAATTCGCCACCGACATGCTGCGCGGCGATTTCGTCAAGGTCTTCATGGATGGCGTGCTCGACAGCCAGACAGCCTATATGCTGGACGGCTATGGCGACCGGCCAGGCTATACCTATGAGCCGCTTTTCACGCCGCAAGCCTTCAACGCCATCGCCACAAAGGCCGATGCTCTTGGGCTGCAGGTCGCGGTCCATGCCATCGGCAGTGCCGCCGTGCGTCAGACGCTTGATGGATACGAAGCGGCCGTGACGGCGAATGGCAAGGGAGACAATCGCCACCGCATAGAGCATATCGAGCTCATCCACCCGGACGACATTGCGCGCTTTGCCGAACTCGGTATCGTCGCTTCCGTACAGCCTGTGCACTATCCCGGCGGCACCTGCTTTCCGGCAGAGCCGACAACGGCAAAGATCGGTGAGGACCGCTGGGACTATGCCTATGCCTGGCGCACGCTGAAAAATGCCGGCGCGCCTGTCGTCTTCGCCTCGGACTGGCCCGTCTCTCCAGTCTCGCCTTTCCAGTGCATCCAGGATGCATTGACCCGCAAGCCCTGGAAGGAAGGCCTGCCCGACCAGCGCTTCACGCTATCGGAGGCGCTTGAAGCCTATACCGCGATCGGCGCCTGGGTGGAGTTCATGGAGGATCGCAAGGGCAAACTGAAATCCGGCTTCCTCGCCGACGTGGTGATCCTGACGACCGATATCGAAACCGTCGCCCCCCAAGAGATCATGGACACTGTGCGCGCCGCCGTCACGATCTGCGACGGTCGCATCACACATCAGGCCTGAGGACAGCAGCATGACCGCCGATCTCATCATCCATAATGCCCGCATCCTGACCATGGATGATGCTCATCCGCGCGCCGAGGCAATCGCGCTTTGCGGTAACCGGATCCTCGCCGTCGGCGGCAATGACGCGGTGTTGGCGCTTGCCGGTGCCGAGACCCGTCTCCACGATGCCGATGGCGCGACCGTGCTGCCCGGGTTCAACGAAGCCCATATGCACATCTTCGGCGGCTCCGTGGCGCTGGGCGAGCTCTCGCTTTTCGGCGTGAAAGGTTTCGATGCGCTGGCGAAGGCGGTGTTGGACTATGCGGCTGACAACCCCGACCTGCCGCTGCTCGTCGCGCAGACGGCAGACTATACCATCCTGTCCGAGACCGAACGCGTGACCCGTCATCATCTCGACCGCATCATCGCCGACCGGCCCTTCCTGATGGTCGCCCCCGACCGCCACACGGCCTGGGCCAACACGATTGCGCTGGAAAAGGCAGGCATCCTGAAAGGCCGCGATGTCGGCATCGGCAATGAGATTGTCATAGGCGAGGATGGACTGGCAAACGGCGAGTTGCGCGAAAGCAATGCCATCCGTCCTGTGTCGGCCATGAGCGTGACCGGCGGTCGCGAAGGCCTCGGCGTCGGCACCGGGGGCGATCCCGATCATGTGACGCCGCAAGAACGGGCCGGCGACATCGCCATCCTCAAGCGCGGCCTTGCCTATTGCGCCTCGCTCGGCATCACCTCGATCCAGAACATGGACGGCAGCCTCTACCAGCTGGAAATGCTCGAAGAGATCGAGAAGACGGATGGACTGCCGGTGAGAGTGCGCATGCCCTATCACATGAAGAATTTCATGCCGCTCTCTGACCTTGAGGAAAAGGCCGCCGCCTGGAAGGCGCGCTTCGACACGGACAAGCTCCGCTGCGACTTCGTCAAGCTGTTCATGGACGGCGTAACCGAAGGCGAGACCGCCGTCTTTGTCGATGACTATGCTCACAAGCCGGGCTGGAAGGGCGAGCCGCTGTTTTCGGCCGAAGCCTTCAATGCGGTTGCGACCGAAGCAAACCGTCTTGGCCTGCCTGTTGCCGTGCATGCGATCGGCGATGGCGCAGTGCGCATGGTTCTGGACGGTTACGAGGCTTCGATCAACGCCAATGGTCGAAAGGACTTGCGCAACCGCATCGAACATATCGAGGTGGTCCATCCCGACGATATCGGGCGCTTTGCCGAGACAGCCACCGCGGCCTCGATGCAGCCCACCCATCCGCCGGGGTCCGCCGGCCTGCCGCTTGAACCCTATCTCACCTATATCGGCCCTGAGCGCTGGCCGCATGCCTTTGCCTGGAAAACGCTGGTGGATGCAGGCGCAACGATCGTCTTCGCCACCGACTGGCCCGTCTCGCCGCTCCCGCCGCTGAGCTGCATCGCCGACGCCATGACACGCCAGCCCTGGGCCGAAAATGTGCCTGACCAACGCTTGAGCCTGGGCGAAACACTCGCCGCCTATACCCGCACCAGCGCCTGGGTCGAATACATGGAGGATCGCAAAGGCGTGCTGAAGCCGGGCTATCTTGCCGATGTCGTGCTATTGTCCGGAAACCTTGAAAACCAGACCCACGCCGATATCGCAGCCCTTTCGCCTGTTCTGACGATCTGCGACGGCCGCATCACCTTCGATGCCGGAGGAAGACAATGAGCGAAACGCCGCCGCGACCGGATCGAGGGCCGAGCGCCGAGCCGGCACGCGGCCGTCCGCCGGGGGCGACGCGCAAAGGACTGGAAACTCGCCTCCGCATCATCAAGGGCGCCCGCGAAGCGCTGGAGGTAGGCGGCATGGAGGCGCTGACCACACGGCGCATCGCCGCGTCGGCAGGCGTCAAGCTTGCCACGCTGCACTACTATTTCGACAGCAAGGAAAACCTGCTCCTCGCCGTGCTCGAAGACCTGATCGACGACATGGACACGGCTTATCGGCAGGACGAAGCCTTGCCGGAAGCGCCGGAGGACAGGATCGAGGCCTTGATCCGCGCCAGTTGGCGCTACATCCAGCGCACCCGCGACAAGCAGCTCGCCCAGACCGAACTGACGCTCTACGCCCTGCGCACCAAGGGCTCGGAATGGCTCGCGGCGCGGCAGTACAATGCCTATATCGACTTCTATGGCCACCTCGTCTTCGTCGACGTTGAGGACGAGGATCTGCGTCGGATCGGCCGTGCCGTCGCCCGCCAGATGCTGATCGGCATCGACGGCATCATCCTGCAAAGCTATGCTCTACAGGACCTCTCATCCTCCAACGACGACATTGAGGCCCTGATCGCAGCCACGCGCGGCTACCTGCGCCGCCTTCTGGCAGAGCGCGACAAGGCCCCTTAACCGAGACCCCAGAGCCGCTTCGCATTGCTGGAGAAGAGCATCTCCTTTTCCACCACCGTCGCGCCATGCAACAGGGCCTGCGTGGTCGCGACCCAGGTGGAGAGCCCGCCACCCAGAGTGCAGACCGGCCAGTCGGAGCCCCAAATCGCGCGATCAAAACCGAAGGCGGCAATCACATGCTCGAAATAGGGCTTGAGATCCTCCAGCGTCCAGGTCTCAAGATCGCCATAGGCCGGCACGCCAGAGATCTTCACAAGGATGTTGCGACGTTTGGCGATCTCCGCCACGCCTTGGCTCCAGATCTCGTAGCCACGGCCCTTGATATCCGGCACGCCGCAATGATCGAGGATGAAGGTCACATCAGGAGCAAGATCGACCAGCGCCA
This sequence comes from Rhizobium sp. G187, assembly GCF_051549525.1. Taxonomy (NCBI): domain Bacteria; kingdom Pseudomonadati; phylum Pseudomonadota; class Alphaproteobacteria; order Hyphomicrobiales; family Rhizobiaceae; genus Rhizobium; species Rhizobium sp. G187. The sequence continues at coordinate 268,439 of NZ_JBPUGM010000003.1, read as the reverse complement.
TTGCCTTGTCGATCTGGTGCGGCAGCATGCAGAGATCGAAGGTCAGGCCCGTTCCCGACAGCCGCCTGATATTCTCCCGAAACAGAGCGCCCTCGGAGATATCGTCGGGCACTACATGCAAGACCCGGCGAAATCCCTTGACGAAGGGATTGGCGCGCTGCCCCTCCAGATAAGCGGCAAAGCCCGGATCTTCGGGCCGGCACGCAGCGATCACGCCACGGATAAGACTGCCCGGCTCACGGGATACGGCTGCGACCATATCCGTCTCGGCAGCCATATCGGCGGGATCGACATCCACCTCCATGTGGAGAACAGAGGATATGCCGAGCCGCCGCGCTTCACGAGAATAGCGCTCCCAGGTGAAATCGGCATCGAGCGCGGGCACAGACTGAAGCCAAGGATAGCGCAGCCGGTCGCGATAGATCAGGTGCAGGTGGGTATCGATGATCATGGTGGCCCCTCCCAAGGCGCATGCGAAATCAAGTCGTCATAACGAGGCATAGGCCTCTTCACCGCCAGCCATGCCGCCGCCGGCAAGCGCCGAGATCCGCCGTGCCGTCTCTGTAAGTGCGCTGATCGTGGCGTTGATGTCAGGGGCACCGGGCGTATTGATCAGTGTGATGTAGGGAACGGTCAGTGCGGCAATCGCCTGACCATCGGCGCTGGTGATTGGCGCGGAGAGATTGACCACGCCGGCCGTCTGCGCGCTCGGCATCATTTCGTAGCCACGCGCCGCGATCTGGACGAGCCGGGCGCGGAATGCATCCGTCATGCGCCCCTCCGGGCCGCCGCTTGCCACATGTTCAGCCACCATCATCTCGCGCAGGTCGGGATGGCGAAAGGCGAGCAGCACATGCCCCGATCCGGTGTCGAACAGGCCCATGCGCGAGCCGATCCGGATCGAAATGCCCCAGTAGCCGGGCGCCTCCAATTGCGCGATGACCACCGGATGGCCCCGATCATAAACGACGATGTGGTTTGCCTGACGCGTTGCCTCGCCGAGTTCCCGCATCAGCGGCATGGCGAGAGAGGCAAGACGACGGGTCGGCGCATGCATCTGCGCAAGGCCGAATATCTTCAGCGTCAGTGCGTAGAGATCGCCCTCCAGCCGCGCGACGTATCCACGTTTCACCAGCCGGTCGAGCATCCGGTAGAATTCATTAGGACTGCGGTCGAGGCGCTTGGCGATCTCGGCTTGGCTCAACCCGCCATCGACACCGGCGAGAAGCTCGAGAATATCAAGCCCCTTGTCGAGCGCCGGCGCACGGTAGCGATCCTGATCTGCCTCACTCACCCAATTCCCTCCTCGAAAGGCTGCAAGCGACCTTGACGTTTATGAATAAATGTTTTGCATATGAATGATGCTCGCATTGTGCGACCCTTTATGCAAGGGTTGAACGGCGACGGGAGGAGACCGGCCGTGTTTTCGACCGCAGCGCGCCAACGCGATGACCGGACAGAGCCGCGGGAAGAGGAGTGATTATGAACCTGCCGATGAAAGACAAGCATGTGCTGGTAACGGCGGCCGGCCAGGGCATTGGCCGCGCAAGCGCCATCGCCTTCGCGCGGGCCGGTGCGACCGTGGTCGCGACCGACATCAACACGGAGGCCTTGGCGTCGCTGGAGGGCGAGCCGAATATCACCACACGCATTCTCGACGTCCTGAACGAAGAGGCCGTGAGCGCAGTTGTTGCCGAAACCGGTCCCTTCGATGTCCTGTTCAACTGCGCCGGCGTGGTTCATGCCGGAACCGTGCTGGACATGGCCGACAAGGATCTCGACTTCGCTTTCGACCTCAATGTCCGCGCCATGATCCGCACCATCCGCGCCGTTCTTCCGGCCATGCTGGAGCGCGGCGATGGCTCGATCATCAACATGGCTTCGGTGGCGAGCTCGATAAAGGGCGTCCCCAACCGCTTTGCCTATACGGTGACAAAGGCAGCCGTGATCGGGCTGACGAAATCCGTCGCCGCCGACTACGTGACACAAGGCATTCGTTGTAACGCCATCTGCCCCGGCACAGTGGAAAGCCCGTCGCTGCAGGACCGCATGCGCGCCCAAGGGGACTACGATGCCGCCCGCGCCGCCTTCATCGCCCGCCAGCCCATGGGACGGCTCGGCACGCCAGAAGAAATCGCCGATCTCGCCGTCTACATTGCCGGCGCCACCTATACCTCGGGCCAGGCCTTCGCCATCGACGGCGGCTGGACCATCTAGGGAATGCCAGGAAAGGTGTCAGGCGGCTGTCCGTCCGGCATTGCGAATACGCACACTGAGCGGCTCTGCCGCGCGTTTTGAAAGGACGACGACTATGAAACTGATGCGCGTTGGCCCACTCGGGCAGGAAAAGCCCGCCATTGTCGACAAGGACGGCAAGATCCGCGACCTCTCCGCCCATGTCACCGACATCGGCGGCGCTGCGATTTCGCCGGAAGGCCTGGCCAAGATCGCCGCCCTGGATCTCGCCTCGCTGCCGGAAATCGCCGCCGACCGCATCGGCGCCTGCGTCGCCGGGACCGGCAAATTCATCTGCATCGGCCTCAACTACTCCGACCACGCCGCCGAGACAGGTGCAGCGGTCCCGCCGGAGCCTGTCATCTTCATGAAGGCGACCTCGGCCATCTGCGGCCCCAACGATGACGTGCTCATCCCGCGCACCTCGGAAAAGACCGACTGGGAAGTCGAACTCGGCGTCGTCATCGGCAAGACCGCCAAGTATGTCTCGGAAGCCGATGCAATGGACTATGTCGCTGGCTATTGCGTCTCCCACGACGTCTCCGAACGCGCCTTCCAGACCGAGCGCGCAGGCCAGTGGACCAAGGGCAAGTCCTGCGACACCTTCGGCCCGATCGGCCCCTGGCTCGTCACCAAGGATGAAATCGCCGATCCGCAGAACCTCAAGATGTGGCTCTCGGTGAACGGTAAGATGATGCAGGACGGCTCGTCCAAGACCATGGTCTACGGCGTCGCCCACCTCGTCTCCTATCTCTCGCAGTTCATGAGCCTGCATCCCGGCGATGTCATCTCCACCGGCACTCCTCCGGGCGTCGGCCTTGGAATGAAGCCGCCGCAGTTCCTGAAGGCCGGCGACGTGGTCGAGCTCGGCATCGAGGGGCTCGGCACGCAGAAGCAGACGTTCAAGGCGGATGTTTGAGGTAAGCCAATCGGACCGTTGTTGACCCCGCCCATGTGGCGGGGTTTTCGTTTGGGAATTCAGGCAAGTGGTTCACAGACCAGCTGGTCCAGTCTCCGATATGCCGAATCCAGATTTCTCGGACACCGGGGCCAATCGTCGGCATCGGCTTCCAGTCATCAGGATCTTCGCCGCGTTGAACCAGTTTCAACTGCCAGCCGGCATCGATCCGGGCGTCATCGGGAAACGCACGACCATCGGCCTTGCTACTACCAAACCATTGGAGCAGCTTCATCCCGGCAACGTATCAAAACGGAGACACCTGATCGAACAAAAAAGCCGGGCGTTCCCACCCGGCTTTCCATGTTAATATCTATCCCGCCTTACCTGATCAGCGGCAGAATGCTGTCGATCGACTTCTTCGCGTCACCATAGAACATCCGCGTATTCTCCTTGTAGAACAGCGGGTTTTCGATGCCGGAATAGCCGGTGCCCTGGCCGCGTTTGGAGACGAACACCTGCTTTGCCTTCCAGACTTCCAGAACCGGCATGCCGGCGATCGGCGAATTCGGGTCTTCCTGGGCGGCCGGGTTGACGATGTCGTTCGAGCCGATGACGATGACGACGTCGGTCTCGGGGAAGTCCTCGTTGATCTCGTCCATTTCCAGAACGATGTCGTACGGCACCTTGGCTTCCGCGAGCAGCACGTTCATGTGGCCCGGCAGGCGACCCGCGACCGGATGGATGGCGAAGCGCACCGTCTTGCCGGCAGCGCGCAGCTTGCGGGTGAGTTCCGAAACCGACTGCTGCGCCTGCGCGACCGCCATGCCATAACCCGGCACGATGACGATGCTGTCGGCATCATTGAGCGCATTTGCAACACCATCGCCATCAATCGCGATCTGCTCGCCCGTGACTTCCATCTGCGGCCCGGTTGCGCCACCGAAGCCGCCGAGGATGACCGAGACGAAGCTGCGGTTCATCGCCTTACACATGATGTAGGAGAGGATGGCACCCGAAGAGCCGACGAGCGCGCCGACGACGATCAGGAGATCGTTCGACAGCGAGAAGCCGATGGCAGCGGCTGCCCAGCCGGAATAGCTGTTCAGCATCGAGACGACGACCGGCATGTCGGCACCGCCGATGCCCATGATCAGGTGATAGCCGATGAAGAGCGCCAAGAGCGTCATCAGGATCAGCGTCCAGCTGCCGGCACCCTGGAAGTAGAGAACCAGCAGGATCAGCGAGCCCAAGGCCGCAGCCGCGTTGAGCAGATGACCGCCCGGAAGCTTCGTTGCCTTGCCGTCCACCTTGCCGGCAAGCTTGCCATAGGCAACAACCGAACCGGTGAAGGTAACCGCACCGATGAAGACGCCGAGGAAGACTTCGATCTTCAAGACCGCGATTTCTGCTGCCGTCTTTTCGGCAATCTTCAGGGCAAAGCCGGTGAAATCGCCAAACAGCGCTGCCTTCCCAGCCTGAGCCGCACAGGCAACCGCACTCAGCGGATCGCAGGTCGCAAGACCGGCCTCGCTCAGCGTGCTGGCAATGCGCCACATCTCGATTTCGGCGTTGAAGCCGATGAAGACGGCGGCGAGACCAACCAGCGAATGCATGGCGGCAACCAGTTGCGGCATCTCGGTCATCTGCACGCGCTGGGCGACAACCCAGCCAATGCCGCCGCCGATGGCGATCATGATTGCCGAGATGACCCAGTTGCCGGCACCGGGGCCGTAGATCGTCGCAACGACCGCAAGCCCCATGCCGACGATGCCGTACCAGACGGCGCGCTTGGCGCTTTCCTGGCCGGAGAGACCGCCGAGCGACAGGATGAAGAGAACGGCTGCGACGACATAGGCCGCTGTTGTGAATCCGTAGTCCATGTGTGTGTCCCCCCCTAGCTCAAGACTTCTGGAACATGGCGAGCATGCGCCGTGTCACCATGAAACCGCCGACGATATTGATGCCGGCCATCAGGATGGAAAGACCTGCAAGCAGGATCACCAGGAAGTTGCCTGACCCGATCTGCATCAGGGCGCCCAGGATGATGATCGAGGAAATCGCATTGGTGATTGCCATCAGCGGCGTGTGCAGCGAATGGCTGACATTCCAGATGACCTGGAAGCCGACGAAGCAGGCAAGCACGAAGACGATGAAATGGCTCATGAAGCTGGCCGGCGCATAAAGGCCGGCGAGCAGGATCAGCGCACCACCACCGGCGAGCATGCCCACCTGATTACGGGTCTGCGTCTTGAAGGCGGCGATTTCCTGCGCCCGCTTTTCTTCAGGCGTCAGCTCCTTGACCTTTTCCTTGGGCTTGGCAGCGGCGATCGCCTGGATCTTCGGCGGCGGTGGCGGATAGGTGATCTCGCCGCCCTTGGTGATGGTCGCGCCGCGAATGACGTCGTCTTCCATGTTGTGAACGACGACACCATCCTTGGCAGGCGTCAGGTCCGTCATCATGTGGCGAATGTTCGTCGCGTAGAGCGTCGACGACTGGGCTGCCATCCGGCTCGGGAAATCCGTATAGCCGACGATGGTCACGCCGTTGTCCGACACGATCTTCTGGTCGGCAACGGTGAGGTCGCAGTTACCTCCGCGCTCGGCGGCAAGGTCAACGACGACGGATCCCGGCTTCATCGCAGCGACCATGTCGGCGAGCCACAGCGTCGGCGCATCCCGGCCCGGGATCAGCGCCGTGGTGATGACGATGTCGATATCGGGCGCCAGTTCGCGGAACTTGGCGAGCTGCTTTTCGCGGAACTCCGGCGAAGACGGTGCAGCATAGCCACCCGTTGCGGCACCATCCTGCGTGGCTTCGAATTCCAGATAGACGAACTGCGCGCCCATGCTTTCGATCTGCTCGGCAACCTCAGGGCGCACGTCGAAGGCATAGGTGATGGCGCCGAGCGAGGTGGCCGTGCCGATCGCCGCAAGACCGGCTACGCCTGCACCGATCACCAGAACTTTCGCCGGTGGCACCTTGCCGGCAGCCGTCACCTGGCCGGTGAAGAAGCGGCCGAAATTGTTGCCGGCCTCGATGACGGCGCGGTAACCGGCGATGTTTGCCATCGACGACAGGGCGTCCATCTTCTGTGCGCGCGAAATGCGCGGCACCATGTCCATGGCAATGACATTGGCGCCCTTCGATCGGGCCTGTTCGAGCAATTCTGCGTTCTGGCTAGGATAGAAGAAGGATATCAGCGTCTTGGAGGGCGAAAGCAGGTTGACTTCGACGGCTTCCGGCGGCCGGACCTTGGCGATGATATCGGCGGCATCATAAAGCGCGGCCGCGGTATCGACCACAGTGACGCCAACGGCCTTGTAGGCCTCATCGGAAAAGCCGGCGGCCTTGCCTGCACCCGCCTCGATCAGGCAATCATAACCCAGCTTCTGCAATTGCTGAGCACTGTCTGGCGTCATGGCGACACGCGCCTCGCCACCATACGTTTCTCTCGGTGAACCGATCTTCAATCCCATCTCCCTCGCTCCTCGCTCGAACGATCAAACCTTGGGCAAGGCGACTAACGTCACCACGCATACCGACGCGGACACGAGCAGATGTGCGCTGCGCTGTCTAGCCCGGCAAACCCGCCATGTGACGGTTTTACCCTTCGGCTTCTCGCCTTAAAACGATTTTTGCTGCAACGCACAACGCTACACGCCAAGCAGCAGGGAACAACGAGGCTCCGCAAAAGTTTGCCTCGCGGAACAAGGAACAAACTGGAGACGACCGATGCTGCAATGGATTTTGATCTTCCTCCTGATCGCCGCCGTGGCGAGCCTTTTCGGATTTCGCGGTGTGGCTGGCGCCTCGGCGGGCATTGCGAAGATCCTGATCTTCATCGTGCTTGTCGTCATGATCATCGCGCTGTTTACCGGCGTTCTGATCGTCGCCTGAACGACTTACGCTTCTTGACGCAAGAAAAGGCCCGATGCCAAAGCGGGCCTTTTTACATTGATACATCATAGTTTTCGGTTGGCGGGCGCGGATCAGATGAAGGGTCGCAGGCGCGGCTCTCCGGGTGTCCAGCCGGCAAGGTCCTGCAGGCCTTCCGGGTTGATCACCTCGCAACCACGATCACGCCATAGGATGAGGCCACGATCGACCAGTTTGCGCAGGGTCTTGTTGGTGTGCACGATTGACAGTCCGAGCGTATCGGCGAGATGCATCTGGGTGATCGGGATGTGTCGTCTGGTATCGTCGAGCATCCCGGCATTCATGCCGCGCTCAAAGAGGAAAGCAAGGAGGTAGGACGCCCTTTCGATGGCCGAACGACGGCCGATGCTGAGGAGGTGCTCATCCAGGATCGCCTCTTCCCGGGCCGCGAGCCAGGTTAGGTCGTAACCGAGACCGGCATGGCGCTCGAAGAGCGAAAAGAGCTTGGAACGCTCGAACACGCAGAGCGTCATCGGCGTCATCGCTTCCACCGAATGCTGCATCTCTGCCATCAGGGCGCCTTGCAGGCCGACCATATCACCCGGCACGACGTAATTGAGGATTTGCCGGCGCCCGTCCTCAAGGATCTTGTAGCGAAAACCCCAGCCGGACAAGACCGTGTAGAGATGCGCGCTGCGCGCACCCTCGACGAGAATGGTGGAATTGGCATCCGCGAGGAGTTCCCCGCGCTTGAACTGGGCCACAAACTCCACTTCCTCTTCGGAAAAAGGGCGAAAGCTGCGCAGCTGGCGCAAAGGACATTCAAAGCAGCTGACGCGAATGGGGTTCTGGCGCGGCTCTACAGTCATGGCTTAACCTCAAAAATGCGTCACAATCTCGCCAATGGAACAATAGAGGTTGTTCCATGTCTTTTTTAAATGACCACCTCCTTTCGCCTCAGCATAAAGCGGGCACAAAAGAAGGAATGTTCATGGCCACGCCACCTCTCCACGTGCTGATCGCAGAGAACCAATACCTGATCGCGATGGAGGTGGAGCGCATCTTGAGAGAAACCGTGCACTGCGACGTGTCGATCGTTCCACTCTCACGTCTTGGCGCGATCCTCGAAAAGACCCGCTTCGATATCGTGATCGTCGAGGCCGCAGCGGCAGCGACCGCCAATCTGGAGCGATCATCGATCATTGAGACGGCGGGAGCCGTCCCGGTATTTCTCTCGTCCTACGACGAACTTGGCAAGGAAATGCCCGCCGCATCCGCCCAGCTCGTCGTACAGAAACCCCTCGTACAGGAAGAACTGGCGACTGCCCTCGCTGAGGCTGCGGCGCGCGTTGCCGCGCGCCGCGGATGATCAGCCGGCAAACGCCTTCTTGATCACAGCCGAGCTATTGGCATCAGGACCATAGTCGCCCTCGCCACTCACACCCAGGATTTCCTGGAGCTTGTTGCGCGCGCGATTGATACGGCTCTTGATTGTGCCCACTGCGCAGCCGCAGATTTCAGCCGCTTCCTCATAGGCAAAGCCTGACGCACCGACGAGCACGATCGCCTCGCGCTGATCGCTCGGCAACTGGTCGAGCGCGCGCTTGAAGTCCTGTAGATCAAGGGATCCATACTGTTGCGGATGGGTCGAGAGCTGGGAAGTAAAGATACCATCCGTGTCGGAGACCTCGCGGCCACGCTTGCGCATTTGCGAATAGAATTCGTTGCGCAGAATGGTGAACAGCCAGGCCTTCATGTTTGTGCCCGGCTCGAAATGGTCCTGCTTGGCCCAGGCTTTCATGATTGTGTCCTGCACCAGATCGTCCGCCACATGGTGACGACCGGTCAGGGAGACGGCGAAGGCGCGCAGATTTGGCAGCGCTGCCAGAAGATCGCGTTTGAAGGAACGGTCGATCGCCTCCTGATCCACAGTCATTGCGCAACGTCCTTCGCGATGGCCTGGTTGGAGCGCTCGGCCGCATCCAGCTTTTCGAGAAGCTGCATGAAGCGATCCGGAATGCCTTCTTCCTGGACGGACTGATAGTAGCTGCGCAACTGGTCCGCCACGCTCGGATGAAATGCATTAACGCCTGGCTGGCCTACTGGCACCGGCGCTTTCTTGGTGTGCTCTGTCATATGTTCCAACACGTTTGGACAACTCTCGTGCGGTGAATGCCCGAAGTGGCCAGAAGTTCCGGGGGTGCCCGATCTTTTTTTAAGGCGCTGCGCAAAAATCGCAGATGTGGACAATGGAACAATCCTCGGTGGATCGACGTTTGTCCAGTCATCGATCAAGGAGAAATTACCATGCTTTATTACGCTCTCGTCTTCCTCGTCATCGCACTGATCGCCGGTGTACTTGGCTTCGGCGGCATTGCCGGCACGTCTGCAGGCATTGCGCAGATACTCTTCGGCGTCTTTATCATTCTTTTCCTCGTATCGCTCGCGATGCGTCTCTTCCGTCGCGCCTGAATGCAAAAGGAGGCGCCCCAGCGGCGCCTCCCATCACCCAGTAAAGATACGAGTTTGAGCGGCCGGAAGCAGCGCTGCCAGCCTGACCCGAGATTTCATCCAGACATACGTGTTATGCCTCGATCCAGCCTTGCCGGATCGAGGTGTTGTCGTGTGCTCTTCTTCGTTGGAGGGCCTCTGCTACCGGCTATCCCTCACTTCGGCAGCGAACCATAGCGGTCAAGCGGAATCGGAATGTCTTGGGCGAGAGGCAACATGGCCTGAGGGTTGACCGCATCATCACCAGCAGCCTGAGACGCCCAGGCGGTCAGCCGATTGGGGTTGATGGTCTGGCGAATGGACTTTCCAGCCACAAGCTCGGCATCCACAGGAACGCAATCGCCATAGACGATATTCGTCAATTTCCGCGCTTGATCGAGTTCTTTTGGCAGCGCCATGAAGCACTGTGTAACGCTGTCGTAGGAAACGACAGAGACGGGCTCGTCGAGACAGCTTGTATCCTGAGAATGGCAAGCCACGATAACCAGCAATGCAGCCATACTATTCATCGTCGTTCTCTCCGTTACACAAGTGTTAACGCGAAGAACTGTCCGATGTTCCAGAGAGGGTGTCTTGGCGAAATCCGCTGTGGCAGACGTCACATTGAGCTGGACGCTTCGCTCCGGATCAGCTGATGAATATAGGCGAGCTTGTCGAAGACAGCCTCGGACATGACGAAGGGATAGAGGTCCGGCTGCCCCATGCTGCGGTTGATGCTATTGATCGCGAGCGTCAACGGCACCCAGGCACGGATGAGCGTCTGTGCGCTCCCGCTCCGATAGCTGTCGAAGGTGCGCTTGAGCTCAATATTCTCCGCCGTCGTCTCGACATCCGGGTTGGTCCTGAGACCAAATGCATCGGCCGTATCCAGCGCATCGACGATATGGAAGTAATGCGCAAAAGTCTCGGCAAAATCTTCCCACGGATGGCTCGCAGCATAGGCGGAAATGAATGATTGCTCCCATCCCGGCTGTGGTCCTTCCCGGTAATGGCGGTTGAGCGCCGCACCATAATCCGCGCGCTCATCGCCAAACACCGCCCGGCAGGCGTCGAAGGCATCGCGGTCGCGAATGAGGACATTCCAGTAGTAATGCGCAATCTCGTGCCGGAAATGGCCAAGCAGCGTGCGGAAGGGCTCACCCAGCGCCACCCGCCGCGCCTCGCGCTCGGCATCATGGGCCTCAACGACGTTGAGCGTGATCAACCCGTCCGCATGGCCCGTCAGGATCGGCTCGTCATCGGAAGACTGCGGATCTTCGGCCAGAAAATCAAAACCCAGGCCGTTTTCCGGATCCTGCCGTCGAGTGACGAGCGGCAGGCGGAAGCGCAAGAGAGAATAGAACAGTCCCCGCTTGGCGAGTTCGATCTTCTGCCAGTTCTCGACATTTTCCGAAACGGAGAGGTCAGGGATTGTCACATTGTGCCGACAGGCAATGCAGAAACCCGTCTCGTCATCATCTTCAACAAGCCAGTTGCAGCCACCGACCTCTGCGTTGACGCAGCGCTTTGGAAAGACAGGTTGCGCGTTGACGGCGGGCAGAAGCGCGCCATTGCCGGAATCCAGAGCAACCATGGTGAGTTCCGACGGCTTGAAAGCCAGTCGGGCATGGCAGGAAACACAGCCGGTATTTTCGAAATGCACCACATTCGAGCAGTTCGTGCAATTGAACAGGCGCATGGCCCCCCCAGAGGAAAGATGCAGTCCCCGCGTTCGCGCGCCGAGCACCCGCACGAAGGTGCAAGGGTCACGCCAACACGTTGGACTGGGAACAATCAGTCGAAGATTTCAAGCGGGAAGGACAGTTCGTAACGAACCTCGCCATCCTGCAACAAATGCCGAGCCTCGCCATTAACGGATGCCGGCACAACACGTTCCAGCACCGTACTGCCGAAACGCCCAGCCTTGCCTTCTTCAATCCCCGGCGATCCATAAGGCTCGACCCAGGTAATCTTCACCATCGGCCCAGTCGGGGTCTCGAACTTCTGACAAGACACGTCGATCGGCATGCGGCGCTGCAGGAAGTCGCCATGGCTGACAGCATTGACGACCAGTTCGTGCAGGGCAAGACCGATATGCAGAGACGCATTCGGCGTCAGAAGGACATTGTCCCCGCTGACCTTTACGAGGTCAGCGTTCTCCTGAACATAGCGATCCACCTGCTGCTTCAAAAGATCGCGGAAATAGGCGCCCCGCCAGCTGGAATCGGTGATCAGATCCTGGCTCTGCGACAGGGCATGCAGACGGCCGCGGAACTTTCCGAGGAACATGTCGAGAGTTCCGGCATGACGCGCCGTCTGGGATGCAATGGACTGGATGATGGCGAGCAGGTTCTTCGAGCGATGGCTGACTTCACGCAGCAAGGCCCGCAACAAACGTTCGCGGCGCCGATCCTCGGTTCGATCAATGACCACGGTGATCATGTGCAGATCGCCATCGTTCATTTCCACCAGCCGGCAGCGGAATTCGAAGAAGGTATCGTCGGTGGATTCCACCTCGATCTCGGCCTTATCGCCGGATTTCTTCAGCATCGCCTTCATCTCGGCCAGGCGTTCGCCGATCTCGGGTCCGAAAATGGTCTCATCGCTCGGAACAGCACCGGGTTCCAGCCGCCAGCGTGCGGGAAGCGACGTGATGCAAACGTACCTGCCATCCTTATCCTGGAGGATCAGGCTGGCTCCGACATCCATCAGGGCGGTTATGAAAAACTCCCGCAGCTGCCGATCGCCGCGCTGAGGTTCAAACCATGTCAACCGATGTACCAATATTCCAGCTCCGCCTTTAATCGGCAATTCGGTTCAGGTCGGGGCAGCTGGCGCCGCTCCGCCTGAACTCTTTTCGTTCGTCTCAATCAAGCCTGTTCGGCCACACGTTCGTTGAAAAACAGAGCCTGGCTGATCAGTGCCTTGACCATGTCGGGGTTGAACGGCTTGGTCACCAGGAAGGCCGGTTCAGGGCGCTCGCCGGTGAGAAGACGCTCGGGGAAGGCTGTAATGAAGATGACCGGAATGCTGTCGACCTTCAGAATGTCGTTGACAGCATCGATACCCGAGCTGCCATCCGCGAGCTGGATATCGGCAAGCACCATCTTTGGGTTTGTGCGCTTGAAGAGATCAACCGCCTCGTCATGCGTGCGGGCAATGCCCGTGACCCGGTGACCCAGATCCTCGACCATCTGTTCGATGTCGAGCGCGATCAGCGGCTCGTCCTCGATGATCATGATATCGGTTGCCACCTGGCGCGAGATTTCAGCAGACGCCTCGTTGAACAGCGCGTTGAAACCGGCCTCGCTGACCGCAAGCACGCTTGCCGCTTCCGCGACCGTGAAACCTTCCACAGTGATCAGCAGGAAGGCGTGGCGGGCGCGCGTCGGCACCGCGGCCAGATTGGCCTGCGCACGCTTCTCCCAGGCGAAGGGCGAGGTGATCGGCGGGAGCTCGACCTTGGTCGAATCATAGATGGCGACGAACAGCCGATAAAGCGCTACCCGGTCGTCACCGACGTTCGGGAAAACGGAGATATCGGCAATGAGTGCTTCAAGGACTGCCGCCACATAGGCATCACCGGAAGTCTGTGAGCCGGTAACAGCGCGAGCATATCGCCTCAGGTAAGGCAGGTGGACAGCGACGCGGGCGGTAAGGGACATGCAATTCTCCAATCAGTATGGAATAGGTGCGGACTCGGCCTCAAACGTGCAAATCAAAAAATTGTTCCGTCGATCTGGAACTTTTTTCAACGATCGCTTCTTATCAGCGCATAATCTCTTCGGGAAAAGAAATGCAGTGGATGACAAAGATATGAGGAACGGTGGCGCCGACAAGAGCGACAAGTCGAAATCGTCCACAGAGGGCCGAAAGAATGCAGACGCCCTGATCGCCTCGAAGTTGCGAGGCTATTATGACAGCATCGTTGAGGAAGGCACGCCCGACCACCTGCTGGACCTGCTCGAAAGGCTGCAGGAGGCGGAGAGGAAGATGAACGAGCCTCGGGACTGACGGCCGGCCTCACGCCCGCCGCTCTTTTTCCGGGGAAGGCCCCAGCACATCAGTCATCGCAACCACTCAGTCATCGTCCGCCTGAGAGCCGGCGCCCTGGGACTTCACCACAGCGAAGACCATGGCAGCGATGGCCGCCGTGGTCAGGATCGAGCGCCCCTTCATGAGCGCAGGAATCCCGGCCAGCAATTGCAAAGTCATTGGATCGGGCAAACGAGATCGCGCCGCCCTCTGCCGCGCTTCCAGACGCTGTTGGGCACGCCGATTGATCATCTGCACGACGAGGACGACAATGCCAGCCGCAAGCGCCGTGATCCCCGCCACCCCGAGGGCTGCCAGCACCGGACCAAAGAACTGAGACAGGTACAGTCCGAGCGCCACCAGAAGGGCGACATAGGCGGTCATGCCGAACACAGCGGCAATCGCGCCGCCAATGAGCGAGCGCGACAGGCGCCGGGCCGCCGGCTTCACCCGGCCGAAAGCAACGACGCCCAATTGTCTGAACAGTGGAAACATGATCAGCGACGGCTGAGCAGCGCGAGCACATAGCCGACGCCAGCGGCAATCGCCAGCGACTGGAACGGCTTGGCGTGGACATAGTCCTCGATATCCTGCTCGATGTTCGCGACCGTCTCACGCGCGCTCTCGACATACTCGCGAGACACTTCACCGGCTTCCCGAACCTTGCCGCTGCCATAGGAAGCAAGGGTCTGGGTCAATGCCGCGATGTCACGGCGCAAGGTCTCAAGTTCGGCCTGGATGTCTTCGCTCGATGCGCCCGGAGTGGTTGATGCAGCCGCCTCGATGCGATCCGCGGCCTCATCCGCCACGGCTTCAATCTTGCTCTTCGAGGCGTTCGGGATCTGGGCCATGCGGGGCTCCTTTGTCTGATCTGAAAATACGGTTTCACCACCACAACGCCGCAGCAGGCGCAGTGTTCCGAGGCAAAAGAAGAATTCGACACCTGTGCAAGGTGGCGGCATTTTTTCGCGCGGGATGAGGTTTCCGGTTGGGCGCCAGGCCATAGCCAAGGCGATTTTTCAGCGGAACTTCCAGGGCCGAACAGGCGTTATTGCCGCCGAGGACACGAGCCTCGATGAACAACAAAACACGGGAGTGACCCATGAATTGGAATCAAGTCGAAGGCAATTGGGAGCAGTTCAAGGGCAAGGCCCAGACCCAGTGGGGCAAGCTCACCGGTGACGATCTCGACGTCATCGCCGGCAAGCGCAAGGAGCTCTCTGGCAAGATCCAGGCCGCCTATGGCAAGACCCAGGAAGAAGCCGATCGCGAGATCGATGACTGGATGACCCGCAACTAAGCGCGTCAGCACATTCAAGGAAAAGCCCGGAAGCCGCCGCTTCCGGGCTTTTTGCTGTCTGCCTCAGGCAGCGGTCGTCGCTCCATAGGTAACACCTTTTTCCTTCAGCCAACGCCGATAGGCAATCGACGATGCATCCGCCCGCGTCGGGATTTCCTTGCGCGGTTCGAGCGGCAGGAGCACCGGTCGCTGGTTTTCGAGAATGATCCGGTCCTGCAGGAAAATCATCTGCTGGAAGTGAATGAGTTCGGTGGTCGTCGAGACATCATCGATCAGATACATGATCGGATGCGCCCGACAGCGATCCGGATCGAGGGGCTGGACGAAGAGGCCGATCACATCCCAGCGGTCATCCGCATTCGGACAGGTCTTGTAGAGGATCGTCGTGAACGGGGTCATCACCCGATACATGTATTTGGTCGAAATACCGTTCGTGGCGGATAGCGCAGCCTGCGGCTGGAAAAACTCGCAATTGGTTGCCCAGACCTCGTCTTCCTCGCGCCGGATCTCGACGTCATACTGCATCACTTCGGTATGCGGCTCGGCACCCAGCACATCGGTATGGACGAAGGGAAAATGCGCCATGTCCAGGAAGTTTTCCACGATCCTCAGACCCGACGCCCTGACGGTGACGACACCGCAGGGCACGTAACGCCGATCCGCCTCATCGGCTTCTGGCAGGGGAAAGATCTCGCGCTCCGGGGACCCGAGCGTCGTCCACAGAAAGCCGAAACGATGGCGCAGCGGCAGCGGATCGACGCGACCCTCCGCCCGAACCACGATTTGGCCGTCCGCGTCCTTCTCCACGGTGAGATCCGTGCCCAAAAGGCGGTTATGCGAGCGCCCGACGGGAATGAAAGCCTCCGTATCGAGCACATACCACTGGTCGAGCGAAGCCCTGTCGACGCTATTCTGCATTTTCCGTCTTTCCTCTGGAGCAAGGGGAGAAACCACTTGAAACCCCGTCTGCATGGCCGCTAGATTGCCCAAAAATAGAGCGCGCACAATTGCAGGGCAACGTTGATCCCCATCCGATGACAGAGCATGCCAAGAGCGCGACCGTCGCCTTCACCTTTTCCGGGCGCCTCGAGCCCAACAGTTTCACCTCCTTCGCCGAACACCGCGCCGCCCGTTTAGCGCTCCTCCTCGACATCGCGACCTGCGACCGTGACCACTGTCGGTTGGCAATTTCCGGTCCCGAAGCGCTGATCGATGCCTTCGAGATGGCAACGAGCCTTGGGCCCTATGATTGCATCGTGCTCGACGTAAGCCGAACCTCTCTTGATCAAGACCTGCCCGAAAAGGCCGTATCATGACCGCCAATCCCTGGATCCCGATCGCCCTCTCCGCCTCGATTGAGCCCGGCACGTCGGCCGGCACACGCGTTCTCGGCGAAGAGCGCGTCGTCTGGCGTGACGCGGCAGGCGCGCCGCATGTCTGGGAAGATCGCTGTCCGCACCGCGGCATGCGCATGAGCTTCGGCTTCGTACGCGGCGACCACATTGCCTGCCTCTATCATGGCTGGCGCTATGATACGGCCGGCCAGTGTCGGCACATCCCCGCCCATCCCGATCTCGACGTGCCGAAGACAATCAAGGTGCCGACCTTCGCCGTGGCTGAAAAAGGCGGCATAGCGTGGATGGCAACCGAAGGCGCCGACCCGGCCGAGCTGCCCGCCGTTCCAGACCACGCACACCCCGTCCGCAGCCTTTTTCTCGACCAGCCCATCGCCCTCGTCCGGGCAGCGGTCGTCGACACACCACCGCAAGGCTGGCATGCCGAGCCCTTGGCCAATGACGTGGTTACCTTGCGGGGTAACGACGCCACCGCAATCCTTGCCTTGCAGACCCGCGACACCTCGAAGACGGGACTTCACATCACCGTCGCAGGCGAGGCGTCCACCGCAATCCGCCGCGAACTCGCGATCTGGGCAACGGCCCTGCGCACAAGGCTCGAAACCGACATGACGAAGGCCGCGTGATGATCAGACTGTACGACTATCACCTCGACGAGAATGGTTTTCGCGTTCGCCTCCTTCTCTCCATGCTGGGCCTGCCCTTCGAGACTGTCGCCGTCGACAAGGCGCCCGGTCGGGAACACCAGATGCCCGCCATGCTGGCGATCAACCCGACCGGTACCCTGCCGACCCTCGAAGACGGTGACGTCAGGCTCTTCGGCACCAGTGCAATCCTCGCCTATCTCGTGCGGGCCTATGCACCCGACCAGCAATGGCTGCCCGTCGACCCGGCAGACTTCGGCCGCGTGCAACAATGGCTGGGCTTTGCCGGACGCGAATTGCAGGCGGCGATCGACGCGCGCGAGGCCGCTCTCTTTTCGGCCGCAGGCGCATCGGACACCGACCGTCAAAGAGCCCGAAACGCCCTCCGCATCATGGACGACCATATGGTGCTCCGGCAGATCGAGGGCGCCGAATGGTTCGTCGGCGACAGCCCGACGCTTGCCGATCTGGCCCTCCTGCCGAGCTTTGCCCTCTCCCGCGATGTCGGCATCGACCATGACGAATATCCCGCCCTTCGCCGCTGGCTGCGCCGCTTCCGCGCCCTGCCCGGCTTCATCACCATGCCGGGCATTCCCGACTATCACTGACATGCAGGGGCCAGCCGGCAACAGATCGGCAAGCCCAAAGCCAAAGCAGGGAGGACCACCATGATCCGCATCGTTTTTCTCGATCGAGACACGCTGTCGCCGGAAACGGTTCTGCGCCCGCCCGCCATGCCGCACGCACTGATCGTCCATGCCCGGACAAGGCCCGATCAGGTGGCCGAGCGCATCCGTGAGGCAGACGTGGTGATCACCAACAAAGCACCGGTCCGCGCCGATGCGCTGGCCACTGCCACCCGGCTGAAGCTGATCGCCGTTGCCGCCACCGGGACCGATGTCATCGATCTTGCCGCAGCAAAGGCAGGCAGCGTCGCCGTCTGCAACATCCGCAACTATGCCAAGCACACGGTGCCGGAGCACACATTCGCGCTGATGCTGGCGCTGCGTCGCTCGATCCTGCCCTATCGGCAATCCGTGATCGAAGGCCATTGGCAGCAGGCGGCGCAGTTTTGCTATTTCGACTATCCGATATCTGACCTCGGCGGCTCGACGCTCGGCATCATCGGCCATGGCACGCTTGGCCAGTCGGTGGGCAAGATCGCCGAGGCCTTCGGCATGACGGTGCTCGCCGCCGGGCGGCGCGGCGAAACCGAGCTCAAACCCGGCCAGACGGCCTTCGACGAGGTGCTGCGCCGATCCGACGTCATCACCCTGCATTGCCCGCTGACGCCGGAAACCCGCGGTGTGATCGGCGCCCGCGAATTCGGCCTGATGGAGAGACGGCCCCTGCTGATCAACACCGGTCGCGGCGGCCTTGTCGATGAAAGGGCACTCGAACAGGCGCTGGACAAGGGCCTGATATCAGGCGCAGGTTTCGACGTCACCGATGGCGAACCACCCGCCGCCGACAGCCCGATGATGCGGATCGCCAGCCGCGACAATGTGATCCTCACGCCGCATGTCGCCTGGGCTAGCCGCGAGGCCATCCAGGCACTGGCCGACCAGCTGATCGAGAACATCGAGCTGTTTCTCGCAGGGACCCCGCGCAATCTCGTGACCTGATCCTGCTCAGGCAGCAGGGCTATCGCATATGGATACCTGCGGCGGGTCCGGCTCCCTTTTCGCCCCAGCACGGAGAAGTGCCGAGCGTATGCGAGCCGATGAGGGGGCGCCCGGCACAGCTCTACCACTTCGCCCCCTCATCCGGCGCTATTGCGCCACCTTCTCCCCGCGGGGGAGAAGAGGGAGTCCGCGACAGCCCTCGTTGCCCCCTATGCGACAGCCCAGCCCTTGCCCTTTGGCGCCGACGCATATCTAACTCTCTCAAAAGACGAGGGAGATCGGCATGCGCTATCTGGAGGCGGACTATCAGGGTGAAGAAATCCTGACGGCGAAAAAGGGCGCGCTCGGCTTGATTGCCCTCAATCGGCCGCGTGTGCTCAACAGCCTCAGCCACGACATGATCCTCGCCTTCGGCGAGGCGCTCGATGCCTTCGAGGCCGCCCCTGATATCGCGGCGGTCCTCGTCACCGGCGAGGGCGAACGCGGGCTTTGCGCCGGCGGCGACATCAGGATGTTTTACGAAAGCGGCAAAGCCGGCGACGGCAAGGCCTCCGAATTCCTCAAGGCCGAATACCGCCTGAATGCCCGCATCGCCGGTTTCAAAAAGCCCTATATCGTCGTAATGGACGGCATCACCATGGGCGGCGGCGTCGGTGTCTCCAGCCATGGCAGCCACCGCATCGTCACCGAAACCACGAAACTCGCCATGCCCGAAACCGGCATCGGCTTTTTCCCCGACATCGGCGCCACCTGGCTCCTCTCCCGCGCACCCGGCGAACTCGGCACCTGGATGGGGCTATCAGGCGAGGCGGTGAACGGCGCCGACGCGATCACCGCAGGTTTCGCCGACTGGTATGTCCCGCAGGACCGGGTGGCAGAGCTCCTGGAGCGGATCGTCGCCTTGCCCGCACCGGCCCTTGGAGCAACGATCGCCTCGATCATCCGCGACTATACGGTGGACGGCCCGACCGGCATCTTTTCCGAAGGCCGCACCATGATCGACCGCTGCTTCGCCTTCGACACGGTGGAGGAAATCATCGCCGCCCTCGAACAGGAACAGGGCGACCTCGCCGCCAGAACACTCACCGCTATCAGCGCAAAATCGCCGACCAGCCTGAAAGTGACGCTGAGGATGCTGCGCGAGGCCCGCCGCTCCAGGGATCTCGAAACCTGCCTCGAACGCGAATTCGCTGGCACCCTCCAGGTGGTGAAAGTCCCCGACTTCTACGAAGGCATCCGCGCGGCGATCATCGACAAGGACAGGAACCCGAAATGGTTCCCGGCGACGCTGGAGGATGTGGCGCCGGAGAGTGTTGAGGCGTTCTTTGCCGCGCGGGATGAGCGGTTGTTTGGGTAGGGGCGGAGCAGCTGGAGTTCGTGACCGATTTGTGCGGCAAACATTGACGTCAGTCAGCAAGGCCGATCATCACCGAAAGCATGTTGTTGAGAGCCAGCATGTCGGCACTCGAAAGATGACCGATCACCGGGCCGCATTTGGCGCGCGGATAGGCCATAACCTTATCCACCATGACCTGTGAAACCACCTTGAGACCATTCCCCGCCGTTGGCTCGACGGTGAGCCGATAAAGGGGGGCATCAGCGATCGTGCTGGTGAGCAGAACGACCAGCACGCTATCTGCCGCATTGAGAAAATCAGATTGAATGATGATCGCAGGGCGGGGTTTTCCATAATCGCCCTGTGCCGAAACCGTGACGAGATCACCTCTTTTCACGGTTCTGGCCATTCAGTAGCAGCCGCGATGAAATCCAGTGCTTCGGCTTCCTCGTCACGGCCGCGCAAAAGCAAACCTTGCCGCTTGGCTTCGACGGCAAATTCGGGCCTGTGAGGATCTTGCACCCAAATGCGCAGTTGCTTCATGCCCCGGTTCTGCTGCTGCTGCCGGTAGCGTTGAAACTTGGTCAGGCCGTCATCGGCGCTCTTAGGTCTCGACATAGCGTTCTCCAATAGGTCCCGCGCTACCTTAGCACGTCGGTTGCGCGCTACCTAATGATTTTGGCTGCGGTTACGAACAGCGCGAATGTCAGGATTTCCAAGATTGTCTGCCCGAGAGCCGATGTTTGCAACGGGCCGGATGTAGCAGACGACGTGGTTGCTCCCAACCAGAGACACGCACCTACTCAATCTCATACGGCATCGGGTTCCGCACCCGATGATCCACCACCAGCTTCCGTTTCAGCGGCGGCACGGCGCGGCTCGTGCATTTGACGCGCTCGCAGATGCGGCAGGAAATGCCGATCGGGTCGAAGGCGCCGCGGTTGGAGAGGTCGAGGTCGTCGGCATAGACGAAGGCGCCGGCATAGGAGATCTCGCAGCCGAGCGCCAAGGCATAGCGCGGGTTGGCGGCGCGGAAGCCGGCGGAGCCTTTTGACACTTGCGTGGCGATGCAGAGATAGCGCACGCCATCGGGCGTTTCCGCCGTCTGGCGAATGATCCGGCCCGGCGTCTCGAAGGCCTGATGGGCATTCCACAGCGGACAGGCCGCCCCGAAACGGGCGAATTGCAGGCGGGCCGCACTGTGCCGTTTGGTGATATTGCCGGCCCGGTCGATGCGGGCAAAGAAGATCGGCACGCCCTTGAGGCCCGGTCGCTGCAGCGTCGAGAGACGGTGGCAGACCTGCTCCAGCGAGGCTTCGAAGCGGGCGGCGAGCAGTTCGATATCGTGGCGCAGGTCGCGGGCGGCGGTAAGGAAGCTGCGATAGGGCAGGATCAGCGCGCCGGCGAAATAGTTGTAAAGCCCCATGCGACAGATCTCGACCGCCTCTTCACTGCGGAAATTCGCCTGTTTCAGCACCTGGTCGATTTTCGTGGCCGCCGCCAGCTGGGCGATCTGGATGGCGATCTGGAAATCGCGGGTGGGGGCCGAGGCATAACGGCTGACGGTCAGGATGCGCCCGACCGGATCGAAACGGCGGATCGCCTCGTCGCCCGCCTCGCCGCGCACCACGCGCACGCCGTGTTTCGCTTCGAGATGGCCTGAAAGCGCTGCGTAATTCTCCCCCTCCCCGAGCTTCAGCTCCGTCGCCAGCTGCTCGGCGGCAAGGTCGAGATCATGGATGTAATTGTCGACGAAATGGAAGAAGTCGCGCACCTCGTCATAAGGCGTCACCTCCTGGCTGGGGGCCGCCCCCAGCCGGTCGTCGAGGCTCGCCAGCTGCTCGTTGCCACGCCGGTAAGCCTGATGCGCGGCGATCAGCGCATGCGCAAAGCCCGGCGCGTTCTGGGTGACGAGCTTTAATTCCTGCAGGCTCGGCGAATAGGTCTCGAACAGTGGATCGGAGAGCGCCTCCGTCAGCGCCGACATCAACCGGTCGTTCTGGCCCGAGGACAGCTCAGTGATGTCGATGCCGAATTTTTCCGCCAGCGACAGAAGCACCGAGGCCGAGACGGGGCGCTGGTTGTTTTCGATCTGGTTGAGATAGCTGGTGGAAATGCCGACCATATCGGCAAACTGCGCCTGGGTGGCGCCGTTCGCCTGGCGGATGTCGCGGACCTTGCGGCCGATGAAGAGTTTCCCGATGGCCATTTCGCAAATTCGCAATTTTCAATTTGCAAATTCATAAATCCACAGATGCACCTGTTCAACCGTTTTCTTCTGCGGCACAGTGGAATAGGTGTCACATCAAGGCTTGAGAGCCAGAAGACCATTCGGGAGGACATATGCTGACGATCCTGGACCAGCTCGAAGCCCGTCGCGACGAGGCCCGCCTCGGCGGCGGCGAAAAGCGCATTGCCGCCCAGCATGGCAAGGGCAAGCTGACCGCCCGCGAGCGCATCGAGGTCCTGCTCGACGAAGGCTCCTTCGAAGAATACGACATGTATGTCACGCATCGCTGCGTGGATTTCGGCATGGAGACCCAAAAGGTGCCGGGCGACGGCGTCGTCACCGGCTGGGGCACGATCAATGGCCGCCAGGTCTATGTTTTCTCCCAGGATTTCACCGTTCTCGGCGGCTCGCTGTCGGAAACCCATGCCCAGAAGATCTGCAAGATCATGGATATGGCGATGAAGAACGGCGCACCTGTTATTGGCCTGAACGACTCGGGCGGCGCCCGCATTCAGGAAGGTGTCGCCTCGCTCGCCGGCTATGCCGATGTCTTCAAGCGCAATGTCGACGCGTCAGGCGTCATCCCGCAGATCTCCGTGATCATGGGCCCCTGCGCCGGCGGTGCCGTCTATTCGCCCGCCATGACCGATTTCATTTTCATGGTGCGGGATAGCTCGTACATGTTCGTCACCGGCCCCGATGTGGTGAAGACCGTGACCAATGAGATCGTCACGGCCGAAGAGCTTGGCGGCGCCTCGACGCACACCAAGAAGTCTTCCGTGGCAGACGGCGCCTATGAGAACGATATCGAGGCGCTGGAACAGGTCCGCCTGCTCTTCGACTTCCTGCCCCTCAACAACCGCGAAAAGCCCCCGGTCCGGCCTTTCCATGACGATCCGGCCCGCATCGAGATGCGGCTGGACACGCTGATCCCCGACAGTTCCAACAAGCCCTATGACATGAAGGAACTGATCTATGCGCTCGCCGACGAAGGTGATTTCTTCGAGATCCAGGAAGCCTTTGCGAAGAACATCATCACCGGCTTTATCCGCATGGAAGGCCAGACGGTCGGCGTCGTCGCCAACCAGCCCATGGTGCTCGCCGGCTGCCTCGACATCGATTCATCGCGCAAGGCCGCCCGCTTCGTGCGCTTCTGCGATGCCTTCTCGATCCCGATCCTGACGCTGGTCGACGTGCCTGGCTTCCTGCCCGGCACCGCCCAGGAATATGGCGGCGTCATCAAGCATGGCGCCAAGCTTCTGTTCGCATACAGCCAGGCGACCGTACCGATGGTGACCCTGATCACCCGCAAGGCCTATGGCGGCGCCTATGACGTCATGGCCTCCAAGCATATCGGCGCCGATATCAACTATGCCTGGCCAACCGCCGAAATCGCCGTCATGGGCGCCAAGGGGGCGACCGAGATCCTCTACCGTTCGGAACTCGGCGACGCCGAGAAGATCGCAGCACGGACCAAAGAATACGAAGTCAACTTTGCCAACCCCTTCAAGGCCGCCGAACGCGGTTTCATCGACGAGGTCATCATGCCGCATTCCTCCCGTCGCCGGATCGCCCGCGCCTTTGCGAGCCTTCGGAACAAGCAGGTCGGCACCCATTGGAAGAAGCACGATACGATCCCGCTTTAACGCGCGGATGTGTGTGGGCAAACCGGATGCCGAGCGCCTATATAGGCGTGAGCGTGCCCAAGGCGCTTCACCGAGAGAGGAAGAGATTTCATGACCGACGAAAAATTTCCGCCCGCCAAGAACCTGCCCGCCGGCTATGTCCCGCCCAAGGTCTGGACCTGGGAGCCGGGCAATGGCGGCCAGTTCGCCAGCATCAACCGGCCGACCGCCGGCGCTCAGACGGATGTTGAACTCCAAGTCGGTAAACATCCGCTGCAGCTCTATTCGCTCGCGACGCCGAACGGCCAGAAGGTGACGATCCTGCTTGAGGAGCTGCTTGAAGCCGGTCATCAGGGTGCGGAATACGATGCCTGGCTGATCAATATCGGCAAGGGCGAACAGTTCGGCAAAGGCTTTGTCGACATCAACCCGAATTCGAAGATCCCGGCCCTCGCCGACCATGCGCCGAAAGATGGCGGTGCGCCGATCCGGTTGTTCGAGTCCGCCTCGATCATGACCTATCTCGCGGAAAAGTTCGGTGCCTTCCTGCCGTCGGAGCCTCGCGCCCGCGCTGAAGTTCTGAATTGGCTGTTCTGGCAGATGGGATCTGCCCCCTTCGTCGGTGGCGGCTTCGGCCACTTCTTCTCCTACGCGCCAATGAAGATCCAATATGCGATCGATCGTTACGCCATGGAGGCCAAGCGTCAGATGGACGTTCTGAACCGGCAGCTCGCCGACAACGAATTCGTCGCCGGCAAGGAATACTCCATCGCCGACATGGCCATCTGGCCCTGGTATGGCCGCCTCGCGCTCGACACTTCCTATCCGGATGCCGGCACCTTCCTGTCGACCCATGAATACGACCACGTCCTGCGCTGGGCCAAGCAACTTGCCGAACGGCCCGCCCTGAAGCGCGGGGTGATGGTCAACAAGACCTCCGGCCCGCTTGCTGAGCAATTGCACGAACGCCACGATGCCTCCGACTTCTTGACGAAGACGCAGGACAAGATCAGCGAGGCGTAAGGGAGACGCAAATGTCCAAGGCACCAGACATGATCAAGCACCGTGGCTTCCCTTCCGGGATGCCGGGAACCGGTGTGCAGTTCACCATCCGCCGTGCCAATGATCGGGGAGTAACCCCGATCAAGGCCCTGCCGCGCAAGGCGCGGCCGGGCACCAAGGAACACCGGATCGACGCCGCCTTCCTGCATGCGCTCTGGCACCAGTTCGGGGCCGAGCCCTTCATTCGCGGCAATCTCGACGCCGCACGGATGAGCCTCCTTTTCGGCCGTGAGGTCGTGCCGGCCGAGAAGGACTTCGATCCGCAATCCTATGATGCGATGCTGGTGATCGACGAACGGGTCGCCCGCAAGAACTTCCCCGAATCCTTCGAAGACGTGTTTGAGGTCTGAGGTCATGGCAAAAGATCCGATCATGCCCAAACATCAGGGTTTTCCGGCAGGCCTCCTCGGCACGCAGTGGCAGTACACGATCCGCCGGCCGAACCCGAAGGTGACGCCGCTCACCAACTGGCCGCGCCACCGGACGATGGACCAGACCGTCGCGGCGGCCGATTCAGGCTTTGTCCAGGCGCTCTGGCAGTATTTTGGCACCGAACCCTTCGAGCGCGGCAATCTCGACGGCGAGCGGCTCTGCCGCCTCTTCGGCCGGGAAGTGATTGCCGCCGAACGCGGTTTCGATCCGCAATCCTACTTCGCCAAGCTGAAGCTCAACGAACCGCTGGCCCGCAAGAATTTTCCCGATGCGTTCGGGGATGTGAAGGACGAGCAGAGCGTGGCCAAGGGCTTGAAGAAGAAGGTCAGGGAATAGCGGGCATGCCGACACTCCTTCTCTGGAAAGGACATCGTTTTCTTTTCTACTCGAAGGAGATCGGCGAGCCGCCACATATTCACGTCCTGAAGGACGGAAAGCAGTTGAAAGTGTGGTTGCGGGATCTCGGTGTCGCCCGCAACGCAGGCTTCGCGGCCCATGAGGTGAATGCGATCCTCAAGGTCGTCGCGGAACACCGGCAGGGTTTCGAGGAGGCGTGGATGACCACTTTGGACATTGATGAGCGGCAACTGCAGATTCGCTCCGTGGACGTCACGGATGACAGCATCATCTTCGACATGATGGATGGGCGCAGGATCGTGGCGCCGCTCTGGTGGTATCCACGCCTCGCCTCCGCTTCCCCCGAGCAGCGTGCCAAGGGTGAAATTCTCCCCTTTGGTGACGCCGTCGGCTGGGAAGAGATCGACGAATACATCAGCGCCAAGGCGCTCATCATCGGAGGTGCCGCTCCCGGCGCCGTCCCACCTGCTCAAGCTGCCGAGTGACAACAATGATCCAGAAAATCCTCATCGCCAACCGGGGCGAAATCGCCTGCCGGGTCATCAAGACCGCAAAGAAGCTCGGCATCAAGACGGTTGCCGTCTATTCCGATGCTGACCGCAATGCGCTGCATGTCGAGATGGCGGATGAGGCGGTGCATATCGGCCCAGCCCCGTCGAACCAGTCCTATATCGTCATCGACAAGATCCTCGATGCGATCAGACAGACTGGCGCCGATGCGGTCCATCCCGGCTATGGCTTCCTTTCGGAAAACGCCGCATTTGCCGAAGCGTTGGAAAAGGCGGGCGTCACCTTCATCGGGCCACCGGTGGGCGCGATCCAGGCCATGGGTGACAAGATCACGTCGAAGAAGCTAGCGGCAGAAGCCGGCGTCTCAACCGTACCTGGTCATATGGGCCTGATCGCGGATGCTGACGAGGCGGTGAAGATTTCGGATCAGATCGGCTATCCCGTCATGATCAAGGCCTCGGCCGGCGGCGGCGGCAAGGGCATGCGCATCGCCTGGAACGATGAGGAAGCCCGCGAAGGTTTCCAGTCGTCGAAGAACGAGGCGAAGAATTCCTTCGGTGACGACCGCATCTTTATCGAGAAGTTCGTCACCGAACCGCGCCATATCGAAATACAGGTGCTCGGCGACAAGCACGGCAACACGCTCTATCTCGGCGAGCGCGAATGTTCGATCCAGCGGCGGAACCAGAAGGTCATCGAAGAGGCCCCCTCGCCCTTCCTCGATGCCGCCACCCGCAAGGCCATGGGCGAACAGGCAGTCGCGCTGGCAAAAGCCGTCGGTTATCACTCCGCCGGTACCGTCGAATTCATCGTCGATGGAAAAGAGAACAAGTTCTACTTCCTCGAGATGAACACCCGCCTGCAGGTCGAGCATCCCGTCACCGAACTGGTGACCGGACTGGACTTGGTCGAGCAGATGATCCGCGTTGCTGCGGGCGAAAAACTCAGCTTCGGCCAGGACGATGTGAAGCTCAACGGCTGGGCGATCGAAAGCCGACTCTATGCTGAAGACCCGTATCGCAACTTCCTGCCTTCGATCGGCCGCCTCAGCCGCTATCACCCACCGGAAGAAGGCGAGCGCCCCGATGGTACGGTGGTGCGCAACGACACCGGCGTCTTCGAAGGCGGCGAGATCTCGATGTATTACGACCCGATGATCGCCAAGCTCTGCACCTGGGCACCCGGCGAAGGCGACACCGCGCGCCTCGCAGCAATCAAGGCCATGGGCAAGGCGCTGAACAGCTTCGAGGTCGAGGGCATCGGCCACAACCTGCCATTCCTCTCGGCTGTCATGGGCCAGGAGCGTTTCCGCTCCGGCAAGATCACCACCGCCTATATCGCCGAGGAATTCAAGGACGGTTTTGCCGGTGTGGCGCCGGATACGGCAACCGAGCACCTGCTCGCAGCCTTCGCAGCCGTTGCCCATTATCGACGCGAAAGCCGCGCAACCCAGATTTCCGGCACGCTCGGAAACCATCCGCGCAAGCTCGGCCGCGACTGGGTGGTTGCGATTGGGGAGATCAGGCACGCAGTCACTCTTCGTTCGGAACCGACCGAAACCATCGTGCAGTTCGCGACCGGTGAAAGCCTGCGCATCGACACGACCTGGCAACCGGGCCAGACGCTCGCCCATATCCTCGTCGATGGCGACCCCACCATCATCAAGGTCGACCTCAAGGGCCCGGCCATCCGCCTGCGCATGCACGGCATAGACGTGACGGCCCGCATCCGCTCCCCGCGCGTCGCAGCCCTCGCCAAACTCATGCCGGAAAAACTGCCGCCGGATACCTCGAAAATGCTGCTCTGCCCGATGCCGGGTGTGATCACCGGGGTCGCGGTGAAGGAGGGCGAGACCGTCGAGGCCGGGCAGGCGCTCGCCACGGTCGAGGCGATGAAGATGGAAAACATCCTCAAGGCCGAACGCCGCGGCACCGTGAAGAAGATCGTCGTCAAGCCGGGCCAGAGTCTGGCAGTGGACGAGCTGATCATGGAGTTCGAGGGGTGATCGGATGCGCCTGAAGAAGGAGTTCGGCATCTTCGGCGCTTTGTTTTCCGCAATGGCCGTCATGTCGGTGCTGGACATCTATTCGATGGGCACAGCAGGTGGCTTCCTTCTTCTGACGGGAATACCGACGCCGGGAGGTGCCCCACTATGGGTGCATGTGATGAACATGGGCATCAAAGGATTTTGGGCAGCCATTGCCTACGGCACAGTTATGAAGGCAGTCTTCGATGGAGTTTCAGCAATTCGCGTTGCGGCGCTGTGGGTCGCCGGTGTCTTGATCGTCGCTCTTCTCGGGGGGCTAGCGGAGAACGGCGTCTTGCAGATTTCAACGGCGATGCTGGTCGGCATGGCTGCGTACTTTCTCATCGGCCAGATCCTTGCGAGAGACTGGGTTTCCAGATGAAGCTGAGCCAAGAACCATTTGATCGCGGAGTTCGAAGGATGAAATCGCCGCCGATGATCGAACGGAGTATCCGCGCGGCATGCTCACCAACCGTCGCAATCCACCTAGGACAGACGCTTCAGCATATGCCGCTGATGATCCTGTCCACCAAAAAACACAGCGAGCAGCCGGAGCACCTTTTGCGTCTCCTGGGCCTGAAAATAGAAGACCACCTTGTTTTTGGTTACATGCCTAACACCCTCAAATCCAGGGTAAGAAGTGAAGGTTCCCTGATGGGGCGCGCGAGCTATCGATTGAAGATCGCGCTCAATCCCATCCATGCGCCGCAGCGCGCGATCAATCGCCTGTGGGAGGTCATCGCCCAGAGCCACATAACTATCAATGAGATGCCGGAATATGATCCGCAGATCTTCAGTACTCGCCTGAGAACGGACGATCCTAAAGACCATAGGACGCCTTCACTTCGGCGATCATCTCCTCGATCTGCACCCGGCTCGCTTCTTCCGACAGGAACGGACCTTCCATGCGTCGCAGAAGCAGAGCCTTCAACGCCTCAACGTCCTCCTGCCCCATCTCCGTCTCTTCGCGCACCAGATCCAGCCCTCGCTCGACGACGGCGGCAAGGCTTGGAAAATGGCCATCCTCCACCAGCTTGCGGGCGAATTCTTCCTGCTGGGGCGAGAGCGAGACAGAGGCTTTTACAGTCATGGCAAGGCGCTCCGGTTGAGCTTCCAAGAATAGCCCGACGCCGAATTTCCGTCAAACTGACCTCAATCGGCGAACCGCCGAACCGCGCAGCCTTCAGATAAGGATCGCATCGATGACCAAGAAAACCATTGCCGACTGGCAGGCGCTTGCCGAGAAGGAATTGAAGCGCCCCGCCGACAGCCTTGTCTGGCAGACACCGGAGGGCATTCCGGTGAAGCCGCTGTATACGGCAGACGACATCGCCGGCATCGGCCATCTCGACAGCCTGCCAGGCTTTGCCCCCTTCGTGCGCGGGCCGCGCGCCACCATGTATGCCGGTCGGCCCTGGACGATCCGGCAATATGCCGGCTTCTCGACGGCGGAGGAGAGCAATGCCTTCTACCGCAAGGCGCTTGCCGCCGGCCAGCAGGGAGTCTCGGTCGCCTTCGATCTTGCCACCCATCGCGGTTATGACTCGGATCATCCCCGCGTCGAGGGCGATGTCGGCAAGGCGGGTGTGGCGATCGACTCGGTCGAGGACATGAAGATACTGTTCGACGGGATTCCGCTGCAGGACATCTCGGTGTCGATGACCATGAATGGCGCCGTCATCCCGATCCTGGCGAACTTCATTGTTACGGGTGAGGAGCAAGGGGTATCACGCGAAAAACTGTCCGGGACCATCCAGAACGACATCCTCAAGGAGTTCATGGTCCGCAACACCTATATCTATCCGCCCGAACCCTCGATGCGGATCATCGCCGACATCATCGAATACACGGCGAAGGAGATGCCGAAGTTCAATTCGATCTCGATCTCCGGCTATCACATGCAGGAGGCCGGCGCGACGCTGGTGCAGGAGCTTGCCTTCACGCTGGCCGACGGGCGCGAATATGTCCGTGCAGCCATCGCCAAGGGCATGGATGTCGATGAATTCGCCGGCCGGCTGTCGTTCTTCTTCGCCATCGGCATGAACTTTTTCATGGAGGCCGCCAAGCTGCGCGCCGCCCGCCTGCTCTGGACCCGCATCATGCAGGAATTCGAGCCGAAGAAGGCGTCCTCCCTGATGCTACGCACCCATTGCCAGACATCGGGCGTGTCGCTCGCCGAACAGGACCCCTACAACAATATCATCCGCACCGCCTTTGAGGCCATGTCGGCAGCCCTTGGCGGCACGCAGTCGCTGCATACAAATTCCTTCGACGAGGCGATTGCCCTGCCGACCGAATTCTCCGCCCGCATCGCCCGCAACACCCAGCTGATCCTGCAGAACGAGACGGGTGTCACCAAGGTGGTCGATCCGCTCGCCGGCTCCTACTATGTCGAGAGCCTGACCAACGAATTGGCGGAAAAAGCCTGGGCGCTGATCGAGGAGGTCGAAAGCCTGGGCGGCATGACCAAGGCTGTCGATGACGGCCTGCCGAAGCGCCTGATCGAGGAGGCCGCCACCCGCCGCCAGGCAGCCGTCGACCGGGGCGAGGAGGTGATCGTCGGGGTCAACAAGTTCCGCCTGGAAAACGAAGAACCCATCGACATCCTCGAAATTGACAACACCGCCGTCCGTCTGTCGCAGGTCAAGCGCATCGAGCAGACGCGGCGCCAGCGTGACCCGAAACGGGTCACTGAAACCCTCGCGCGCCTGACCGAAATCGCCCGTACGGGAGAGGGCAACCTGCTCGAAGCCGCTGTCGAGGCGGCGCGTGCCCGTGCGACCGTCGGCGAGATTTCGGACGCCATGCGCGCCGTCTTCGGCGATCACGTTGCTGTCCCCGAAGTCGTGCATGACATCTATGGCAAGGCTTACGAGGGCGATCCGGAAATGGAGACGCTGTCGACCCGCCTCAAGGACTACGGCAAGGCGGCCGCCAAGCCACGCATCCTGATCGCCAAGCTCGGGCAGGATGGCCATGATCGCGGCGCCAAGGTGATTGCGTCGGCCTTCGGCGATATCGGCTTCGATGTTGTGGCAGGCCCCCTCTTCCAGACGCCGGAGGAAGCAGCCGATCTCGCCGTCGCCAACAAGGTCCAGGTCGTCGGCATGTCCTCGCTTGCGGCCGGCCATAAGACGCTCGCCCCACAGCTGGTCGAAGCGCTGAAGGCCAAGGGTGCCAACGACGTGATCGTCGTCGTCGGTGGCGTCATTCCGCGCCAGGATTATGACTTCCTACTGGAGCATGGCGTCTCCGCCGTCTTCGGCCCCGGCACCAATGTCATGGATGCCGCGCGCTCTGTGCTTGACCTGCTGGAGGGGCGCCTGCGAAACAGTTGAAGGCTGACGGCTCGGGGAGGAGCATGGAGACCTACGATTACATCGTCATCGGCGCCGGCACTGCCGGCTGCCTGCTGGCCAACCGGCTCTCCGCCGATCCGTCTCGGCGTGTGCTTCTGCTCGAAGCCGGCGGCAGCGACAACTATCACTGGATCCATATTCCGGTCGGTTATCTCTACTGCATCAACAATCCGCGCACCGACTGGTGTTTTAAGACAGAGGCCGAGCCGGGCCTGAACGGTCGCGCCATCGGCTATCCCAGAGGCAAGGTGCTGGGCGGCTGCTCCTCGATCAACGGCATGATCTATATGCGCGGCCAGGCCCGCGACTACGACCAATGGCGCCAGATGGGCTGTGAAGGCTGGGGCTGGGATGACGTGCTGCCGCTCTTCAAAAAGACCGAAGACTTCCACAAGGGTGCCGACGACAAGCATGGTTCAGGCGGCGAATGGCGCGTGGAAAAGGCCAGGCTTCGCTGGGATGTGCTGGAAGCGTTTCGCGAGGCGGCCAAACAGGCTGGCATCCCGGAAACGGACGACTTCAATCGCGGCGACAACGAAGGCTCCGGCTTCTTCGAGGTCAACCAGCGCTCCGGGATCCGCTGGAACACGGCGAAGGCATTTCTGAAGCCGATCCGTCACCGGAAGAACCTGACGATCCTCACGCGCGCCCATGTGAAGCGGCTGACCATCGAAGGCGACCGCGTAACCGGCGCCGAAGTGCATCACGACGGCGCGCTGAAACGCTTCGCCGCCCGCCGCGAGGTCGTGCTCTCAGCCGGCGCGATCGGCTCGCCGCAGATCCTGGAACTCTCCGGCATTGGCCGCGGTGACGTCCTGCAGAATGCCGGGATAGAAACGGTGCGCGAAGTGCCAGCCGTCGGCGAAAACCTGCAGGACCACCTTCAGCTCCGCCTCGTCTTCAAGGTCAAGGGCGTGCCGACGCTCAACGAGCGTGCGTCGAGCCTCCTCGGCAAGGCGATGATCGGGCTGGAATATGCGCTCCGTCGCTCTGGCCCGATGTCCATGGCGCCGAGCCAGCTCGGCATCTTCACCCGCTCCGGCCCGGACAAGGAAGCCGCCGACCTCGAATATCATGTCCAGCCGGTCTCGCTCGACAAGTTCGGCGACCCCGTCCACCCCTTCCCCGCGATGACGGCGAGCGTCTGCAATCTCAGACCCGAAAGCCGGGGCTCAGTGCACATATTGGGACCGGACTTCGCCGCCCAACCGAAGATCGCGCCGAACTACCTCTCGACACCTGGCGACCGCGAGGTCGCCGTCCGTTCGATCCGGCTGACGCGTCGCATCGCCGCCCAGCCCGCCTTTGCCCGGTATCAACCGGAGGAATATCGGCCGGGATCAGCACTCGAAAGCGATGCCGATCTGGAGAAAGCCGCCGGCGACATCGGCACGACCATCTTCCATCCCGTCGGCACCTGCCGCATGGGGGCGGATCCGGACAGCGTGGTCGATCCGCGCCTGCGGGTGCGGGCCCTGAAGGGCCTGCGCATCGCCGATGCCTCGGTCATGCCGACCATCACCTCGGGCAACACCAACTCCCCGGCCCTGATGATTGCCGAAAAGGCGGCAGCAATGATCCTCGAAGATCACCGCTGACGCCATTCATTAGCTGCGGTCGTCGGCATTCGCCCCGAGCAGTTTCGGCAGATCGCCGAAGCGGGCGACGAGACCGAACACCGTGGCGGCCACGGCCACGAACAGGATCGTCACCGAAGCCATGACCGGCGTATAGCCGTAACGCAGCGCATTGAAGATCTTGATCGGCAGCGTCTCCATCACGAAACCGACCGTCATGTAGGCGACGATGTATTCGTTGAGCGAGAGCACGAAGGCGAAGGCATAGCCGGAGACGAGGTAGGGCGCGATGAGCGGCAGCACGACGGTGCGGAAGATCGTCCGGTCATCGGCGCCCATGGTGGCGGCTGCCTCGACCAGCGAGCGGTCGATCGCCGAGAAACCGAGCGACAGCGTCACTAGGGGCAGCGTGACGAAGAAGATCGCGTGGCTGATCACGGCCGTCCAGGGTTGGCCATAGAAGCCGGTCGCGGCCCAGAAGGTGAGCAGGCCCAGCGCCGTGATGACCGGCGGCAGCGTGAAGGGCGCGATGCCCAGCAGCTGGAAGACCTGCGCCCAGGGGGCGAGGCGCCGCCAGAGGAACCAGGCGAGCGGCAGGGCAATGGCGACCGCAAGAGCCGCCGCACAAAGCGCCAGGATGACCGAGGCGAAGAAGGCCGCACGCCAGCCGGGATCGGTGAAGATCGCGCCATACCACGAGAGCGCAAAGCCCTGCGGCGGAAAGTTCAGGCTCTGCTTGGCATTCACCGAGACCCCTGCGACGACCACGATGGGCGCAGCAAGGAAAATGCCGATCAGGGTAAAGTAGAGACGGGTCAGGGCCTTGTTCATGCTGCCTCTCCCTTGCGACCAATGAGCAGCGTCAGCGCCACCATGCCAAGCGTGACGAGCACGAGGAACACGGCCATGGCGGCGGCGAACGGCATGTTGGACTGGTAGATCGCCTGGTCGGTAATCAGCACCGAAAGCGTCCAGTGCGAGGGTCGACCGAGGATCTGCGGCAGAAGGTAAGAGCCAAGCGCAAAGATGAACACCATGATCAGCGTAGCAATTAGCGTGTTTCTCAGGGCGGGGACGACCACCGTGAAGAAGGCCTTGATCGGCGAAGCGCCGAGCGTGCGGGCGGCTTCCGTCAGCGTTGGATCAAGCCGGACGAGCGCGGGATAAAGTACCAGCACCGTGTAGGGCAGCGCCTGATAGGCCATGCCGGTCAGAACCGCACCAAAATTCGGCATCAGCGCCACCGGCTTTTCCATGAGCCCGATCATGACCAGCAGGTTGGTGATGCCGGCGGTGCGCGAAAACAGCGTTGACCAGGCAAAGCCGATGATGACTTCCGAGAGCGACAGGATGGAGAGGAGCGCGACCAGCCACAGCACCTGCGGTTTGCGTGACATGCGCGCCAGCAGATAGGTAAACGGTAGCGCCAGCGTCACGCAGACCACGGCAACCGCAATCGCCAGCATCAGCGAAAAGCCGAGCACGCCACCGAAGAAGACGCTGAGAAACCGGGCATAATTGTCGAAGACGAAATCCGGCGAATAGAAGCCGGTCGGATCCCGCTTGAAGAAAGAGACGGCGATCATCGTCGCGAAAGGCACGACGAAGAACAGGATCAGCATGCCCGCCGGAAAGGCGAGCGGTGCATAGTCGAGCGCGGTTTTGGGGGGCTCGCGTCTCATGCGGAAAGCACCACGGCGGTTTCGGGATCGATGACGATGCCGACATCCTGTCCGACGGTCACGACCGGCCGCTCGCGTGGCGTCGAGACGGCGACGACTTCGGTGCCGGATACATCGAGGAAGGTTTCGATCGTACCGCCGAGATCGCGGATGAAGGTAACCTTGCCGGTGATCCGGCCTTCGCCGGGGGCTGCGAGCTTGACGTCCTCGGGCCGAACCGAGAGGCTGGCCTGCGCCGAACCGGATGGAGCCGATATGCCGGCGACAGTCTGGCCGAGAACCAGCGTGGAACCGCCCTGCGCCGTCAGCGGCAGGAGGTTGGTCGAGCCGATAAAGTCGGCCACGAAACGGTCGGCCGGCTTGCGATAGATCTCGATGGGGCTTGCCGCCTGGCGGATCTTGCCGCCGCTCATCACGACGACCGTATCGGCCATGGTCATCGCCTCGCGCTGATCGTGGGTCACGACGATGGTCGTGATGCCAAGCTGCTGCTGCAGTTTGCGCAACTCCACCTGCATCGCCTCGCGCAGCTTGGCATCAAGCGCCGACAGCGGCTCATCGAGCAGGAAGAGTTTCGGGGAAATCGCAAGCGCCCGCGCAATCGCCACGCGCTGGCGCTGGCCGCCGGAGAGCTTGTGCACCGGACGGTCGGCATAGCCGGTGAGGTGGATCATCGAGAGCAGCTCATCCACCCGCTTCACTTGCTCCTCGCGACCGATGCCACGGATGCGCAAGGGATAGGCGATGTTCTCGCCGACGGTCAGATGCGGAAAAAGCGCCAGCGACTGGAAGACCATGCCGAGTTCACGCTTGTGCGTCGGCACCTGGGTGATGTCTTGCCCGTCAAGCACGATCGCGCCGCCTGTCGGGCTGTCGAGACCGGCAATCATTCGAAGCAGCGTGGTCTTGCCACAGCCGGAGGGGCCAAGCAGGCAGACGAAAGTGCCATGCGGCACGGAAAGCTCGACATTGTCCACCGCCGTGAACGGGCCGAACTGCTTGGTGATAGAGTTGAGGGCGAGGCCGGACATAGGCATCCAATCAGACGAGTGTTGTTCAAAATGGTGCGAGACAATCGACACCCAAAGGCTCGAAGTCTCGGATATTGGCGGTCACGACTGTGAGGCCGTGGGTTTTTGCGGTTGCGGCGATCAGGATGTCAGCGAGCTGGCCGTTGTGACCGCGTGCACGCATTGCCCCATCAAGAGTTCCGGCGGCAAGCGCCGTTTCGGTATCAACGACCAGAATGCTGTCCGCATAATGCTCGATGAGCCTTTGCAGCCAGAGGTGCAATTGCCGCGCCCGAGCGGGATTACCATTCTTGACCAGTTCGAGCTTCGTTGCGCCCTTCTGTATTTCAAGGACAGTGATCGTCGATAAATAAAGAGATTTCTCCCCAAAGCGCTGCCGCAACCAGTCTTCGAACGCTTCAGAGGCTCTTCCGTTGTAAAGCAACGAGACTGCATTGGTATCGAGCAGATATCCCTTCAAAGATCCACGTCCCGGCTCGGCGAAGGATTTCGTTCAAAGACCATTCCGGGTTCAGGGAAAGT
Organism: Rhizobium sp. G187; assembly: GCF_051549525.1. NCBI lineage: Bacteria > Pseudomonadati > Pseudomonadota > Alphaproteobacteria > Hyphomicrobiales > Rhizobiaceae > Rhizobium > Rhizobium sp. G187. The sequence continues at coordinate 232,228 of NZ_JBPUGM010000003.1, read as the reverse complement.
TTTCAGGAAATCGACCAGATTGGGTCTCCGCGATTGGCCCTGCGTTTCGTCACTTTCAACCGCCACCAGCGTCGCCACGGGCTTGCCATCTCGCGTTATCGTCACGCTGCCGCCCTTGATCACCTCGTCCACCAGTTCGGAAAGATCGGTATTCACATCGCGCACGCTGACCGTTGCCATGAGATTGTCTCCGCTGAGATGCCTTCGATGATCCTATCACGGGCGTGAAGATGCCGCAAAATCCTGCCGTGAACGCCCCTCGCCCTACCCTCTCCCCGCAAGCGGGGAGAGGAGAAGTAGGCGCAGAGCGAACCGCTCATCTCCTTCTCCCCGCGTGCGGGGAGAAGGTGCCGGCAGGCGGATGAGGGGCAGGACCCTGCCCCGTCACGATCAACCGACGATCAGCTCGGTCCACTTCTGGTTCAGCCAGTCCGACTTGGTCTGGTAGAGGTCATAGCGCGGCGTGATCGGCTCGATATCCGAGGAAACGGACGCGAATTCTTCCGCCGTCAGATCAAGCAGTTCGCGCTTGACCGTAGGCGCCGTACCGACCTTGCGCGACAGGGTCGCCTGGATCGACGGCTGGCACATGTAGTCGATGAACACATGCGCTTCTTCAGACTTGGTCGAAGCGCGAGACAGCGCCCAGCAACCCGAATCCTGAATGCCGCCTTCCTTCGGGAAAGTCGAACGAACCGGCTGGCCGTCGGCAGCGGCAAGGCCCGTAACGTCATGGTAATACTGACCCATCGGAATTTCGCCCGACTTCAGCGACTGCTCGAACTGCGCCTCATCACGATACCAGAGACGGACATTCGGCTTCACTTCGGCAAGTTTCTCCAGGACCTTGAGGATGCCCTCTTCGGTGTCGAGCGCATTGGTACCGCCAAAATGGGTCTTGGCCGTCACTTCCAGCAGGAAGGAGTTGGAAACCAGGGCCAGCAGGCCGAGCTTGTCCTCATTCGCCGGATCCCAAAGCGCGTTCCAGGAGGTTGGTGCTTCCTTGTAGACATCGGTATTGGTGACAAGTGTGATGTACCAGGCCACGGCACCGACGCCGGCAACGCGACCATCCGGGTACTTGTTGACGAAGCGGTCGATCAGGCCCGGGGCGTTCTTGATCTTCGCCATATCGATCGGCGCCCAGAGTTCGGTCGCCTGGCCCTTCAGCATCGCAACCTGCGACATCATCGAAAGGTCGGCCGGCGCCTGACCGGCCTTGGCGGCCTGCTCGAGCTGCACGAGCCAGGCCTCACCGGTCGGTTCGGCGATGGACTCAACGGCAATGCCGGTCGCCTTGGTGAACTCAGGGAAGATGTTCTTGTCGAACGAATCCTTGAAGTAGCCGCCATAGACGCCGATCTTGATCGACTTGTCCTGGGCGCGCAGGATCGACGGCATGGCGAGCGCGCCGGCAGCGGCGACCGAACCGGCCAGCACGCTGCGGCGGCTGATGGAAGTGGAGAGAATGTCTTTCATGGTCCTGTTCCCTTGTTGTGATCGGGCCGTTTCGCCCTTGTTGTGATGCCAGGCCGGTCATTCCGGCCCCTTGGGTTTCCTCAGCGTGCCTTGATCGCTGGACTGTAGACCATCAGGCTGAGGATTTCGAAGAGGATTTGTGCGCCGACATGCGCCGTGTTGTGGTTCGCGTCATATTGCGGCGCGACCTCGACCACATCGCCGCCAACAAGGTTCACACCCTTGAAGCCGCGAATGAGTTCCAATGCCTCGCGCGAGGTCAGACCACCGACTTCAGGTGTCCCCGTGCCGGGGGCCACGCTCGGATCGAGACTGTCGATGTCGAAGGAGAGATAGGTCGGGCCGTCGCCGATCACAGCCTTCGCCTTTTCGATGATGGCGGCAATGCCGAGACCGTTGATCTCCTCGGCATGAATGACGGTCATGCCGGACTCGTAGGAGAATTCCCAGAGATATTCGGCGGGTCCGCGAATGCCGATCTGGATCGTCCGGACAGGGTCGAGCACGCCGTCGAGCACCGCATTGCGGAACGGGCCGCCGTGGTGGAACTTCGTCTGGTCGAAGGCACCGCCGGTGTCGCAATGGGCGTCGATATGGATCATGCCGACGGGGCCATGCGTCTTCGCAATCGCCTTCATGATCGGATGGGTGATCGAATGGTCTCCACCAACAGAAAGCGGCAGCACACCCTGGCTCACCAGCTTCGTGTGATAAGCCTCGATATCGTCATGGCTCATCTCCAACCGGTAGCGGCTGGAAAACGGTACGTCGCCGATATCGGCAACCTTGAGATCGAAGACCGGCGCGCATTCGAGCACATGGTTATAGGGACCGATGCGATCGATCGCCCGCAAGGCGCGAGGCCCAAAACGCGAGCCCGGCCGGTTGGTGACGCCGAGATCCATGGGAACGCCGACAATCGCAACGTCGAGATCGCTGACGTCAGGATTGCGCTGGTCCACCTGACGATAAGGGGCAGACACGAAGGTCGGCACGCCGGCATAAGGGGCAGCCCGAGTGCCGTTCGAAAAGATCTTTTCGCCGACTTTGGCGAACTTCGGGTCGAAGATCTCGCCGGCTTTGTCGTTTCCGTATTTCTCGCGCAACGCCGCCAGACGCTTTTCGTCGAAGGTCATGTCTCGTTCCCAGTTCATGAACGATGTCGAAAACATCGTATATTTTTTCAGCACACGCCCTGTCTGCCTTTATTGCGAGCATTAATCCGCAATGGACTTGGAAAATCAATTCACGATGTTATAGCAATCGATGTGAGAAATTTTCACGGAGCTAAAGTCCTCAATGGCAAGCCGCCTGCCTCCACTCAACCCCTTGCGCGCCTTCGAGGCGGCCGCCCGGCGTGGCTCGATCTCGGCGGCAGCGCGGGAACTGAGCGTGACCCACGGCGCCATTTCGCACCAGATCAAGAGCCTGGAAGAGACGCTGAAGACGGCGCTCTTCGAACGTGGCGGCAAGCGACTGAAGCTCACGCCGCAAGGGGCACTGCTTCTGCCAGCCGTCACTCAGGCTTTTGATGGGATCGCGGCCGCTACCGCACTGATGAACCGGCCGTCCACCAGCGGCAATCTGCGCATTTCCTGCGTCCCTGCCCTCCTCTCGCTCTGGCTTGTGCCCCGCCTTGGCTCCTTTGTTGACCGCTATCCCGAGATCAGCCTGACGCTCACCTCCAGCAATGAGCCCAACCTGATCTATTCGCCGGATATTGACGTGGCTGTCCTTTACGGCTCCGGCGGTTGGAAGGATTGCTGGACGCGGCTATGGAGTACGTTCGAACTCTTCCCCGTCGTCAGCCCGACATTGCTCAATAGCCGTCCGCTGCGGTCCATCCGGGACCTGCGCGAGCATGTACTCTTGCATGGCGATGACGGACGCGAATGGTACAGCTGGCTCGCCGCAGCCGACCAACTGGATATGCCAAAGGCGCGCGAGCACTTCATGGGCGATGCACGGCTCTCCACCGAAGCCGCTCGCCACGGCCAAGGCGTAGCACTCGGTGACAGCATTACAGCATCGAGCCTGATCGCTGCCGGCGAGCTGATAATGCCCTTCGATCTCGCGGTTCCCGCACCCGATGCCTTCTATGTCGCTGCCCGCAATGATGTTCGCGCAGCCCCTATTGCCAAGGTCTTCATCGACTGGATGTTCGAGACGATTGAGGCCGAACGCGCGGCTCAGCCGCGTCCTGCCAGCCGGAGCCGTAGCCTGCCATCGCCCCGCCGGCGCAACACGAACAGCACAACCTCGCCCGTGGACGAGGGCGAATAACATCTAAGGATTTCGTCATGACAGCCGCCCGCTTCAACCCGCTCGTTGCCGAGCTTTCCGCCCCGCCTGTTCCCTCGGTCTTTGCCTGGGCACGCGCTTACAGCGGCTCGGCCGGCCCGATGATCGATCTCAGCCAGGCCGTTCCCGGCTACCCCCCGCATCCGGACCTCTTCGCCTGGCTCGCCGAGGCAGCGTCGGCCCGGGCGAATGCGGGTTACGGCCCAATCGAAGGGGAAACGCCGCTGCGCGAGGCCTATGCCACCGAGGTATCGCAGGTTTATGGCGCAGCGGTGAGCGCCGAGAATATTCACATCACCGCCGGCTGCAACCAGGCTTTCATGGCGGCTGCCATGGCGATCGCCGGGAACGGCGATGCAATTGCGCTGACGGACCCCTATTACTTCAACCAGGAAACAACGCTTGCCATGCTCGGCATCCGTCGTGAACTGATCCCGCTCGATGCAGCGTCTGGCTTTGTGCCCGAAATTGAAGGCATCGAGGCCGCACTGGCCAAAGGCGTAAAGGCCGTGGCGCTGGTCTCGCCGAACAACCCGACTGGCGCGATTTATCCCGCAACCCTGTTGCATCAGGCCTTCGAAGCCTGCCGCCGGGCTGGGGCATTCCTGATCCTGGACGAGACCTATCGCGACTTCCTGCCTGGCACTGATCGCCCGCATGATCTCCTGTCTATCCCCGGCTGGGAGGACAATCTGATCCTCCTCTATTCCTTCTCGAAATCCTTCTGCATTCCGGGGCATCGGCTGGGCGCGATCACGGCTGGCCCGAAAGCCGTATCGGAAATCGCCAAGGTCATGGACAATCTGCAGATCTGCGCGCCCCGCGCGCCCCAGGCGGCCGTCGCCAAGGCCATTCCGGCGCTCAGGGACTGGCGCGAGCAGAACCGCATCGAAATCCTCAAGCGCGCCGATACGCTGAGGCAGGTGATGACTGAACTTCCGGCCTGGAACATGGCCTCGCTCGGCGCCTATTTCGCTTTCATCCGACATCCGTTCCCGGGGAAGGATTCGGCAGAAGTTGCCGAACGTCTCGCCAAGAAGGCCGGCGTGCTCTGCATCCCCGGCGCCTATTTTGGCGACGACCAGCAAGACTATCTGCGCTTCGCCTTCGCCAATGCCGACAGCGAAACCATCGCCGGTCTTGTTGCCCGCCTCTCGACCTTCTCGATGGGCTGACGGATCATGGCACGACGAAACGTGGCAGTCATCGGCGGCGGCCCAGCAGGGCTGATGGCGGCGGAGCATCTGGCCGGACAGGGTCACGCCGTCACCGTCTACGACGCCATGCCGACGGTCGGGCGGAAGTTCATGCTGGCTGGAAAGTCTGGCCTGAACATTAGCCATGCCGAGGATTATGCCCGCTTTGTCACCCGCTATGGCGCAGCGAACGATCGGCTGCGTCCGGTGCTTGACCTGATGACGCCGGACGCGATCCGCAGCTGGGCCGCAGGGCTCGGCACGGAAACCTTTGTCGGCTCCTCCGGCCGCATCTTTCCAGTCGCGATGAAGGCCTCGCCCTTGCTACGCGCCTGGCTGAAACGGCTGGAGGATCTGGGCGTGACCATCCTGACCCGCCATCGCTGGACCGGATTTGACGGAAACGCACTGCGTTTCGAGACATCGGAAGGGATAAAGCACGTCACGCCAGATGCGACGCTGCTGGCACTTGGTGGCGCAAGCTGGCCGAAGCTGGGCTCGGATGCCGCCTGGGTTCCATGGCTGGAAGCCGAGGGCATTGCGATTACCCCCTTGCGCCCCGCCAATTGCGGCTTCGACTGCGATTTTTCAGAAAATTTCAACAGCCGCTTTTCCGGCCAACCGGTAAAATCCGTAAAAGCCACATCGGCCGCGGGCACCACCCAGGGCGAATTCGTCATCAGCCGCGGCGGCATAGAAGGCAGCCTGATCTATGCCCATTCTGCAGCACTCAGAGATGCGCTTGACCGGGATGGCCATGCCGCCTTGTCGCTTGATCTGACGCCCGGACGCACGGCAGAGAGACTGGCGACGGATCTCGCCCGCCAGGATCGCAAGGCGAGTCTTTCGACACGATTGAAAAAGGCCGCCAATCTCGATGGTGTAAAGATCGCACTGCTGCGCGAAGTCATCCCGGAGGCCAGTCATCTCGACGCCAGCGCACTCGCAAACCTCATCAAGGCTTTACCGCTCGCAGTCCACCGCCCGCGTCCGATTGCCGAGGCAATCTCGACGGCAGGCGGTGTTTGTTTGGACGCTCTTGATGCGCAGTTCATGCTGACATCACGACCCGGCACCTTTGTCGCTGGCGAGATGCTCGACTGGGAAGCACCGACAGGCGGCTATCTGCTCACGGCCTGCTTTGCCACCGGCATAGCTGCCGCCAATGGCATCGACCGCTGGCTGGCAGCCGGAGAGGCTTGAGCCTCAGCGGCTGGCAGTCTTGTGCGACGACCCCGGCTTGCGGAATTCGACCGTGGTCTTGGCAACCGGAATGCCGAACTTGGTGACCAATGCCGTGTTCAGCACGGTGCCATCCTCCCGCAAAACCATCTTATCCCAGAAATGTACCTTGTTGCCCTGCGTTTCCGGGCTCAGATAGACGAGGTAATTGAAGCGGGCGACCGGCCCGTTCAGCGTCACCTTGGTTTCGCCGATCACGTCTTCGCGGGTGCCGCTATAGGTGGTCGGGCTGGTCTTGGTGAACCGCCAGGTCTTGCGATCCTTGGTCCCGTCGTCGAAAACGAAGTCTTCGCGCAGCGTCAGCGTCTTGCCATCCCACTTTCCGGTGAGATCGACCGTGAAGCTGCGCTTCACGCCATTGATCGCACGGAACGAGCCGACCGCTTCCGTTCGACCGGTGAAATAGTCTTCAAAGGTGAATTTCTCGGCCGCCTGTCCGGTCGCGGGCAGTAGGCTGAGGGCAAGCCCGACCAGGGCAAAACTGATCTTTGGCATGGATACATCTCCATCATTGGCGCAGTTGTGCACCTAGTACGGAGAGGATGGCCCGCCGGATCTGGCATTGGCCCGGGAAACGCTTTCGTGAAGGCGAAGACCGCCTTCACGGTGCTTTTCAACCCGCCTGGCTCAAGAATTGTCGCGCTTATAGATCCAGTCGTGGTCCGGGTGGTTCTGGAAACGCCATTTGCGCAAGGGGCCCGCCATGACGTTGAGATAATACATCTCATAGCCATGCGGCACGCCGCAGGGATGATGCCCCTTCGGCACCAGCACCACATCACCATCGGAAACGGCCATGGTCTCGTCCAGCGAGCCATCCTCGGTGAAGACGCGCTGGAAACCGAAGCCCTGGGCGGGGTTCAGGCGGTGGTAATAACTCTCCTCGAGATAGGTCATCTCGGGGAAATTGTCCTCGTCATGCCGATGCGGCGGATAGGATGACCAGTTGCCTGACGGCGTGAAGACTTCCGTCACCAGCAGGCTGTCGGCAACATCGCGGTCTTCCATGGCAATCGGATAGATATGCCGGGTATTGGCACCCTTGCCGCGATCAACGAGCGAAATACCTTCAGGCCCGATCTGCTGCGCCTCGCGACCTGGCATGGCAGGCGCCGTGCAGATTGCCAGCACGCAGTCTGTTGTCGCCGTGGCTGACCAGTCGCTGCCAGCCGGCACATAAACGCAATGCGGCGGCGTCTTCTCGAAGACCGACATGCGGTCGCCAAGCGCGCCGAAGTTCTTGCCACCACCGGAGATCTCAGCCTTGCCCTCGACAAGCACCAGAATGACTTCCGTTTCACCGGTCTGCTCGGCAGCGCTTTCGCCCGCCTTCAGACGGTAGAGGCCGAAGCCGACATAGCCCCAACCGGCATCCGCGGGCGTAATGTCATGCACCTTGCCGGATGTGCCCGAAGGCTTGCGCAACAGATCGGTCATTCCTCGTCTCCCAAAATTCGGCGCTTACTCGCCATCAGGCCTTTCGGCTTCGGCAGCAATCCGCACCCGTTCGGCCTCCGCCTTGGCTTCGGCCTTCCTGATTGTGTGGTCATACATGAACAGCAATTCGTAACCGGCATAGAGGCCGGTAACTACAAAGATCATCGCCCAGCCGGTGGCCCCGTTCGAAAATTCCACCCCAGCCCAGGCCAGTGGAAAAACGGTGCAAAGGATGCGAATCCAGAGTGGCTTGAAGAAGGGATGGGTCGGATCGAGGATCTGGAATTTCAAGGCTTCGCTCCCGGCAGTCTTGTGAATGGGTCGCCTGCAATAGAGCCCAAATCCGTGCGCTGTCAAAACACGGGGCGGAGAGAAGTCCCCGCCCCGGCTGCAATTCAAATCAGGCCGGCGTCCTTGGCGAAGCCCTTGAGCGACTTCAGACCGAGGCTCTGATACTCGAACGGATTGCGCACGTCAGGATCCTGCTCGGCTTCGATGACCACCCAGCCCTGATAGCCGTGCTCGGCAGCGATCTTCAGCACCGGCGTAAAATTCACGCCGCCTTCGCTGTCACCGGGAACCGTGAACACGCCCCGGCGCACACCTTCGAGGAAGGACAGCTTTTCCTGGCGAACCTGATCGGCGATCACCGGACGCACGTTCTTGGCATGAATATGCCCGACGCGGCCCATGTACTTGCGTGCGACCGCTTCCGGGTTGCCGCCGCCGAAATAGCAATGGCCGGTATCGAGCAGCAGCTTGGCATGCGGGCCCGTGTGCTCCATCAGCTTGTCGATCTCGGCCTCGGTCTCGACAACCGTTCCCATGTGGTGGTGGTAGACGAGCGAAATGCCTTGGGCTGCCGAGAATTCGGCCAACGCCTCGACGCCCGCGCCAAACTTCGCCCAGTCAGCCTCCGCAAGCACCGGACGATCGGCAAGTGCCGTATCATCTGCGCCATGGATGGCGTTGGAGGTTTCGCAGACGATGATGACCTTGCAGCCCATCGCCTTCAGCACGTCGAGGAAGGGCTGCATGGCGGCCTTTTCTTCCTCGATCGTATTGGTCAGAAGGTTCAGCGAATGCCAGCCGGAGACGAACTTCAGGCCGCGCGGCTCAAGCACCGACTTGAGACCCGCCGGGTCGGTCGGCAGCTTGTGGCCCTTCTCGATGCCGTCGAAACCGATCTTGGCGGTTTCGTCCAGGCACTGTTCGAGGCTGATATGCGCGCCGAGGGTGCGATCGTCATCGTTCGACCAGGCAATCGGGTTGGTTCCGAAAAGGATCATGTTCAGTTTCTTTCCTTGAGAGCTGCCTCATAGCGGGCGCGGGCATCATTCACTTCGCTGCGGACCGAGACTTCCGGCACCGCGACATCCCACCAGTAGCCGCCGGCACCGGTCGTCGGATAAGGGTCGGTATCAATGACGATGACCGTGGTTTCAGTCGCTTCGCGGGCAGCGTCGAGCGCCGCTTCGAGTTCCGCAATGCTCGACACCTTCGTGGAACGTGCGCCCATCGCAGCAGTGTGGGCAACGAAATCGATGGCAATCGGATTGACGTTGGAATGCGCATAGAGGTTGTTAAACTCGGCGCCACCGGTCCCCATCTGCAGCCGGTTGATGCAACCGTAACCCCTGTTATCGGTGATCACGAGCGTGATCTTCACACCCATGCCGACGGCGGTGGCGAGTTCCGAATTCATCATCATGTACGAGCCGTCGCCGACCATGACGATGACATCGCGATCAGGCTCCGCCATCTTGATGCCGAGACCACCGGCAACCTCGTAGCCCATGCAGGAGAAGCCGTATTCCATGTGGTAGGAAAGCGGCAGTTTCGACTTCCACAACTGATGCAGTTCGCCCGGCATGGTGCCGGCGGCGCACATGACGACGGTGTTGTCGCGCGAGGCGCGTTGAACGGCGCCGATCACCTGCATGTCCGTTGGCAGTGAATTCGAATCCTGTGGCGCATCCGTAACCGCATCGGCCTTGGCGAACCACGCGGCCTTGAGGGCCGCATCGGGGGCGGCATAGGCGTGCGCGCCAAGCGCCGCCGAGAGCTTTTCGAGACCGACCTTTGCATCTGATGTCAGCGGGATCGCATCATGCTTGGCGCTGTCATAGGCTTGAACATTGAGCGCCAGGATGCGGCGATTGGGGTTCTTGAACAGCGCCCAGGAACCGGTGGTGAAGTCCTGGAAACGCGTGCCGACACCGATCACCAGATCGGCGTTTTCTGAAACGATGTTGGCGCTCTCCGCCCCGGTCACACCGACCGGACCAAAATTCAGGCTGTGATCCCAGGCAAGCGCCGACTTGCCCGCCTGTGTCTCGACGACGGGGACCTGATGTTTCTCGACGAAGGCCTTCAGTGTCTCTGTGGCGCCCGAAAAATGCACACCGCCACCGGCCACGATGACCGGGTTCTTGGCAGCCTTGAGTGCCGCGACGGCCGCCTCGAATTCACCGACATCCGGTTCCGGACGGCGAAAGCGCCAGACCTTCTTTGCAAAGAAACTCTCAGGATAGTCATAGGCTTCTGCCTGCACATCCTGGCAGAAGGCCAGCGTCACCGGACCGCAATCGGCAGGATCCGTCATCGTGCGAAAGGCGCGCGGCAAGGCGGTGAGCAACTGTTCCGGGCGGGTGATCCGATCGAAGTAGCGGGAAACAGGCTTGAAGCAGTCATTCACCGACATCGTGCCGTCGCCGAAATCCTCGATCTGCTGCAGGACCGGATCGGGGCCGCGATTGGCAAACACATCGCCGGGGATGAACAGAACCGGCAGACGGTTGACATGGGCAAGCGCTGCCGCAGTCACCATGTTGAGTGCGCCCGGGCCGATGGACGATGTCACCGCCATGGCGCGGCGGCGGCGCAACTGCTTGGCATAGGCGATTGCCGCATGCGCCATCGACTGCTCGTTCTGGCCGCGATAGGTCGGCAGCTCATGGCGAATGCCATGCAGCGCTTCCCCGATGCCGGCCACATTGCCGTGGCCGAAGATCGCCCAGACACCCGAGATATAGGTCTCGCCATCCTCGTTGAACTGATTGGCGAGGTACCGCACCATCGCCTGAGCGGCGGTCAACCGGATCGTTTTCATGCTCTCTCTCCCTCGGCGGCAACCGCCCTCGCTTGCGCCTTTGCCCGCGCCTCATCCCAGATGGCACAGAGGCTCCGGTAGCGTGCCGCCATATCCTCCACCGCTTCGGCATCACTGATGGTGCCGCTCAGCCACTTGCGCGCGGCATCGGCGAAGATCGTCCGCCCCACCGCAAAACCCTTCACCAGATCGAAGCCGGCCGCAAGCTGGAAGCTCTCTTCCAGCTCTGCCTGCGGTGCGTCGAGGCCGAGCACCACGATGCCACGCGTATGCTGGTCGTTGCGTTCAATTGCGGCGCAAGCATTGGCCCAGGACGCCGTTGTCTTCATCGGCTCCAGCTTCCACCAGTCGGGATAGACGCCGATTTCGTAGAACCGTTCGATGATCTTGGCGGTCGTCTCGTCGTCGCAAGCGCCGACCTTGGACGGGATGACCTCCAGCAGGAATTCCAGACGATTGCGACGTGCCGCATGGAAAAGACGCTGTACCGTCTTTTCCTGCTCCGCTTTCATCTCGGCCGTATCGTCCGGATGGTAGAAGCATAGAACCTTGACGACATGTTCGAGCGGCCACTCGACCAGCCCGCCGAAATCAGGACCGATCTCCGGCTCCAGCGTCAGGGGCCGCGATCCCGGCCATTCGACCGGACGTCCGATCCAGAGGCCCGTTCCGGCGGCGCGGTAAAGCGCATCGCGCCCGACCCGGCTGTCGCAAAGCAGACCATAACCCGGTTGCCCCGCCGAAACACCGAGTGCCGCGTCGAGGCAGAGGTTCTTGAAATCACCGATCCGGTCGTCGGAAACGCCGGCTTCCTTCGCCATGGCTTCAAGCTGCATGCGATGGTCAAAGGCGAAAACCCGCATGGTCGACCAGTCACCCTTGCGGTTGGTCGACCAGTGCACCTGCTCCAGCGCCTCGTCCTTGCGCAGCGCCTTGTTCTTGATCCCGGTGCGGAAGAAATATTGCAGCTCTTCCCAGCTTGGATAGGCGGGTGTGCAGCCGTGGCGCGAGACGGCAAAGGCGCCGCAGGCATTGGCAAATTTGAGGCTCGTCGGCCAGTCTTCGCCAGTCAGCCAGCCCTTCAGCAGACCGGACATGAAGCCGTCGCCAGCGCCAAGCACGTTGAACACCTCGATCGGGAACCCTTCGCCGGTCTGGCCGTCATCGAGACTGTCGGGAATGGCATCTTCGAACACGACCGCGCCCATCGGCCCGCGTTTGCAGACCAGCGTGGCCGGCGAGACCTGACGAACGGCACGCAGGGCCTCGATCGTATTGGTTGAGCCACCGGCGATATGGAATTCTTCTTCGGTACCGACGATCAGGTTGAACAGATGGAGCGTCGACTGCAGCTTGGCCGTGACCTTGGCTGACTCGACAAACCGGCTTTCGCCATCGCCATGACCAGCCAAACCCCAGAGGTTCGGGCGGTAGTCGATATCGAGCGCGGTCAGACCACCGGACTGGCGAGCAATTTCCAGCGCCTTCAGCACGGCCTGCTCCGTGCGCGGATGGGAAAGATGTGTACCGGTCGCACAAACGCAGCGCGCCTCGGCGACGAAATCCGGGTCGATATCGTCTTCCGACAACGCCATGTCAGCACAGTTCTCGCGATAGAAGATCAACGGAAACTGGTGTTCGTCGCGAATGCCGAGCAGGACCAGTGCCGTTAGGCGCTCCTTGTCCGTCTTGACGCCGCGCACATCGACCCCTTCGCGGACCAGCTGTTCGCGAATGAAGCGACCCATATGCTCGTCGCCAACACGCGTGATCAGCGCCGACTTGAGGCCGAGCCGGGCTGTGCCCGCGGCGATGTTCGTCGGCGAGCCGCCAATATATTTGTTAAAGGAGGCCATATCCTCCAGCCGTCCACCAACCTGAGCCCCGTAAAGGTCCACAGATGAACGACCGATCGTGATCAGATCGAGCGAAGCCAAGTCTATTCCTCCCTACAATACGAGGTCTCCCGCCCCGCCTCGCGACCGCTCGCAACATTTGGAACGGCCATCATCAAAATGGACTATAAATTCTATTTTTGAGGATTTCAATACGGATGTTCAATCTTCCTGCCGCTTTGTACCCACCGCGACTGCCAGTGTGATGGCGAGGCAAAGCGTCGCAGAAAGTGAGCGAAACGCGCCAAAATCGACTTCCGAAACCGAAAGCAAGGTGGCATCCGTGCGCATGAGCGGACCAACGACCGTATCGGTCACGGCGACGACGGGCATGCCGCGGGCACATACCTGCTCCACGAGCTCCAGGGTCTCCGCCGAATAGGGCGAGAAGGTCACCGCAAGCAGTGCATCCCCATCCCGGATCGAATGATGATTATCGAGCCGCCCGACGATGCTGTGCAGCACGGCCGGAACGCCCATTTTTTCGAAGGCATAGGCCAGATAACTCGCAACGGGGAACGAACGGCGAAGGCCGATGATGTGAATGGTCTGCGCACCGGCCAGGGCCTCAACGGCGGCTTCCAAGGCCTGGGGATCAACGCTGTTCACCAGATTTTCAAGCGAAAGCCGTCCGGCCTCGACAAATTCGGCCAAAAGGGCCGATGGCGTGCCCTCCGCTTTTTCGCGCAGATGCTCCAGCCGTGTCGAATAGTCCGGCCAGCCGCCAACATAGCTCTCGCGAAATAGCTTCTGCATGCCGGAAAAGCCGGAAAAGCCCATGATCTGGCAAAAGCGCATGAAGGCCGACGGCTGGACGCCTGCCCCTTCTGCCATCTCGGCCACCGTGGAAACTGCGATGCGATCCCGGTTCGCCGCGACATAGTCGGCGCATTGTTTCAGGCGCTTCGGCAGTGCCGTCGAGACCTCCAGCAATTTCTCCTCGAAGGCCTTGATCGTCTGTGGCCCGCCAACATCATTCATCGCGTCATCCCGTGTTCAGCCATACTTGACAGCACCTTTGCCAGTGACTAGCAAAATAGAACGTATATTCCAAATCGCGGCATTTGCCAGCAAGAAATGGAATGGTCGCTAGGCCCGAACTGGGACCGGCAGTAACGAGGGCCACCGATGGCGGTGGCATAGGGAGGATTGATCATGGTCACGAAACTGGCGCTTCTCGGCGCAGGTCGTATCGGCAAGGTGCATGCAAAGGCCATCGCGGAGGACAAGCGCGCCAAGCTCGTGGCGGTCGCGGACGCCTTCGCCGAGGCGGCGAACGCCATTGCGGCCCAGACAGGCTGCGCGGTGAAGACGATCGAGGAGATCGAAGCCGACAAGGACATCGATGCCGTCATCATCTGCACCCCGACCAACACCCATGCCGACCTGATCGAACGTTTCGCCAAGGCCGGCAAGGCGATCTTCTGCGAAAAGCCGATTGATCTGGACGTTGCCCGCGCCAAGGCCTGCCTCGAAACGGTGCGCGCCGTCGGCGGCAAGGTCATGCTTGGCTTCAACCGCCGCTTCGACCCGCATTTCCAGGCCGTCCGCAAGGAAATCGACAAGGGCACGATCGGCAAGGTCGAGATGGTCACCATCACCAGCCGCGATCCGGGCGCCCCGCCGGCCGAATACATCAAGGTTTCCGGCGGCATCTTCCGCGACATGACCATCCACGACTTCGACATGGCGCGCTTCCTGCTTGGCGAAGAGATCGAGACCGTTCAAGCCTCGGCCTCTGTGCTCGTGGATCCGAAGATTGGCGAACTGGGTGACTATGACAGCGCCTCGCTGATCCTGACGACGAAGAGTGGCCGCCAGGCGATCATCTCCAACTCGCGCAGGGCCTCCTACGGCTACGACCAGCGCATTGAAGTCCACGGTTCGCTGGGCTCGGTTTCTGCTGAAAACCAGCGCCCGGTCTCGATCGAAGTCGCCAGCAAGGACGGTTACACTCGCCCGCCGCTGCATGACTTCTTCATGACCCGCTACACGGCGGCTTATGCGGCTGAAATCTCCGCCTTCATCGACGCACTCGACAATGGCACGCCGATGGCACCCTCGGCAGAAGACGGGTTGATCGCCCTGGCGCTGGCCGACGCTGCCGTGAAGTCCGCCAAGGACAAATCAGCCGTAACGATCGCCTACTGACCAAAAACACAGGCCCGCGCCACCGCAAGGAGGCGCAGAATGGAAACGCCGCCCGAACCTCCTCGGGCGGCGTTTTCCGTTTCGCTACAGGTCCAGCAAGGATGGCCTCAGACGGCGAGCTCGCGCCGCTCGACTTCGGTCAGCATGGCCAGATCGAGGATCTTCTGCAGGTCTGCCGCGTGGCGGAAGCTCGGCTCCTGCATATGGCCCGAACGAATCGCGGCGATGAACTTCTGATAGTTCGTTTCGACCGGATCGACCTCGATTTCGCGCCAGACCGCCTTTTCGACATCCTCCTGCAGGCAGGCTCTGAGGGAGGAATCCTCAAGCGTATGGATGACCTCCAGGGCGCCCTTGTCGCCATGCACCCGGAGCCGCAGCTCATTCAGGTGTCCCGTGGCCCAACGACTGGCATGCACAACGCCCATCGCGCCATTGGTGAACTCAGCCGTCATGGTGAAGCTGTCATTGGCATCGAGATCGTATTCGCCGATCCGATTGCCCGGCGCCTTCTCGAAGGTCTTCAGCCGTGCAAAGACATGGTCGATATCGGTCGCGGCCCCGAAGCCAGCAAAGTCGAGGATGTGGATGCCGACATCGCCCAGCACGCCGTTCGAGCCATGCTTGGTGGACAGCCGCCACAGCCATTGGCTTTCGGTTGCCCAGTCGCCCCAGGCCTTGGAGACGAGCCAGCTCTGCAGATAGGAGGCCTCGATGTGGCGAACCTTGCCGATTTCACCGTCCAGGACCAGCTGGCGGGCCTTCTGCACCTGCGCCACATTGCGGTATGTCAGGTTGACCATGTTGACGAGCCCCGACGCTTCCGCCGCCGTCGCCATTTCATCGGCCTTGGCATAATTCTCGGCCAGCGGCTTCTCGCACATCACATGCTTGCCAGCCGCAATCAGCTTCAGCGTGGTTGGATGATGCACACGGTCGGGCGTGACATTGGTGACCGCGTCGAATTCACCCCAGGCAATCGCCTCGTCGAGCGACGTGAAGGTATTGGGGATGCCATGCCGGGCAGCAAAACCGCGC
Source organism: Rhizobium sp. G187 (assembly GCF_051549525.1). NCBI lineage: Bacteria > Pseudomonadati > Pseudomonadota > Alphaproteobacteria > Hyphomicrobiales > Rhizobiaceae > Rhizobium > Rhizobium sp. G187. The sequence continues at coordinate 216,377 of NZ_JBPUGM010000003.1, read as the reverse complement.
ACTGTCGCCAGGTCGAGATCAACAGCCGCGACAAGCTGCACATCCGATATCGTCGAGAAATTCATCGCATGGCTGTTTGCCATGCCGCCGGTCCCGAGGATCAGAAGACGAATGGGGGCAGTGCTCATTTGTAGCCTTCCTCCCCGGCCTGATGCAGGCGCGGACCGCGCTCCGTGATCGGCTCCAGCGCCTCTTCAACCGGAACATTCGGCGCCTCATGCACGGCCGAATAGCGCGGCATCGGATTGTAGGCCCACTTCACGCCATTGCGGATGACCTGCTGGACCGTCGCATCGTGATAGGTCGGATAGGTTTCATGGCCGGGACGGAAATAGAAGATATTGCCCGCACCGCGACGCCAAGTGAGACCCGAACGGAAGATCTCACCGCCGGCAAACCAGGAGATGAACACCGTCTCCAGCGGTTCGGGAACGGAGAAGAACTCGCCGTACATTTCCTCGTTTTCAAGTACGAAATTCTCCGGGATACCGGCTGCAATGGGATGGCCCGGATTGACCGTCCAGATTCGCTCACGCTCGCCGGCCTCGCGCCATTTCAGCGCGCAGGGCGTGCCCATCAGCCGTTTGAAAGGCTTGGAGAAATGGCCGGAATGCAGGACGATGAGCCCCATGCCTTCCCAGACCCGTTTCGCCACGCGCTCGACGATCTCGTCGGAGACTTCGCCATGCGCCTTATGGCCCCACCAGATCAGCACATCGGTCTCGGCAAGCCGCGCCTCTGAGAGGCCATGCTCCGGCTCCTGCAGGGTGGCCGTCGTGGCTTCGATCCCCTCCCCCTTGTTGAGCGCTGCAGCAATCGTGGAATGCATACCCTCGGGATAGATCTCGCGCACGACGGCGTTTTCCCGCTCGTGAATATTCTCTCCCCAGACAACCGTTCGGATCGTCATCTGACGCCTCCCTGACTTTGATTTTCCATACTGTGCTCATTCTCCGGCACGCGACTGCACCATCGCTTCCAAATTTGAAAGCGCTTTGGCTGGCGCAAGCTGACAAAAAACCACCGACCTGTCAAACCCTCGAAGAGGCTCCGGGCGAAACTGTCGCAGCGCAATATCAGCAAGCTACGCCACTCCATCCAGGCACATGAACACCATCAGGAATGAGGGATGCAACTGAACCAAAATTGCAACCGCTTTGGCAAACAGGATCCCACGCTTGCCAGCTGGCGCGGGCGCATGGGATAAGCGGGGCGAAAAGACCAACCCCAGAAGCGAGAGCAACGGCACCACGGATGAAGCTGAAGGAATTCGCAGAGCATATCGGCCTGTCGCCGACCACCGTCAGCCGCGCCTTGAGCGGCTATCCGGAGGTCAGCGAAGCCACGCGCAAGCGGGTGTCGGAAGAAGCCGCCCGGCTCGGCTATCGCCCGAACGTCAATGCCGTCAGGCTGGCGACGGGTCGCGCCGGCGCGATTGGCGTGGTGATGACCAAGGTTGGCGACTATCAGTTCTCCGAATTCATGAGCGGCATGGCTGAGCGACTGAGCGGCAGTGATATCGACATCCTGCTGACGCCGATGGCTGAACACGAAACCACGGATGAATTGCAGATCTATCGGCGGCTTGCCCAGAGCCGCCGCGTCGATGCCGTGGTCATCCACTCGCCCCGCCCCAATGACCCGCGCATTGCCCTGCTCCATCAGCTGAAACTGCCCTTCATCGTGCATGGGCGTTCCGAAACCGATGTGCCGCACGCCTGGCTCGACATTGACAATGAAGGCGCGATCCGCCGCTCGACGGACCATCTTCTCGACCTTGGCCATCGCCGCATCGTCATGATCAATGGCCGCGAGGGCCTGACATTCACGCTCGATCGCGACCGTGGATATCAGACGGCGCTTGCCGAACGCGGCATCGCCTTTGACCCGGGGCTCGTCAGCCACGCGGAATTCACTGACGAGCAGGGCTTCCGCATCGCCCGCGCACGGCTCGCTGACCACCCCCGGCCAACCGCCTTCATCGCCGGTTCGATGATGACGGCGCTCGGCATCTACAGGGCCGCACGTGCCATGAACCTCACCGTCGGCAAGGACGTCTCCGTCATCGCGCATGACGACGTTTTTCCCTATCTGACCGCCGACAACATGGCGCCCGCCCTGTCGGCGACGAGGTCCTCGATCCGCGCAGCCGGACACCGCATCGCCGATCTCCTCTTGCAGATGCTGGAAGGGCGCGAGGCAACTGAGATTGCCGAACTCTGGCCAGTCGAGCTGATCCTGCGCGAATCCTCCCGCGCAGCACCCAGGGAAACTTCCGCATGATTGACGGACGCGCCAAAGCCGAGGTGGTCGTGATCGGTCACGTCAACCACGACCGCATCTGGCGGCTGAACGAAACACTGCGCTCAGGCGCTCGGATTGCCTGGCACAGCCGCGAAACGCGCCTTGGCGGCGGTGGCTATTTCACCGGGCGACGGCTGTTGCAGCTCGGGCATCCGGTAACGCTGATCTCCAACCTGATGGACGATGCGGCCGGCGATCAGGCATTCGCAGATCTGGCAGCCGAAGGTTTCGACACCTCGCTGATCACCCGACGCGAGGGCGAGACCGATTTCGCCGATATCCTGCTCGACCCGGAAGGTGAACGCACCATCCTGTCAAGCGAGCGCCGCCTGTCGCGGAGCTTCGTCCTCGATAAGCCTGTCTCTGCCGCCGCCTTTTATGTCAACGCCCATCGCCTGCCCGAAGCTGCCATCACCTCCCTGTCGCAGGCGAGGCTTTCCGTTTCACAATTGCCGCTGAGGGATGCGGGGCCACGCCCGGCAGATGTCGTGGTCGGCTCGAAGGCGGACCTGCCAGAGCATTCGATCAAGGATATCTGGCAGCTCGCCCATGCGCTCTCTGGCGAACGCCTGCGCCATCTCGTGATGACAGATGGCCCGGCGGCCATGGTGATCTACGACGGGGCGCACGAACGGCGCGTGCCGGTCACCGAGCAGGTTTCCGTCCGCGACACGATCGGCGCCGGCGACAGTTTCAGTGGCGCGCTGATCGACGGCCTCCTTCGTGAGATGGAGATTGCCGAGGCGGCGCGCCATGCGTCATCCCTCACAGCACGATGGCTGGAACAGCGCGAACAGGGCGCCGACCCGATAGTTGCCGCAGAATCAACATCATAACTCCCCTTTTTTGAGGCCTACCTGGAACCGATCCTGTCACCCGTGAGTTTGTGGGTGCCTAACGGAGGATGGTATGACCGATACTGATTTCACCTGGACCGTTCCAGTCGAACTACAACTGCCTTGCGGCCTGACCAGACGCTTTCTCAATGCTTATGATGCCCTTGATTTTCTCGACGCCGAATGGCCGACCCGCCGTGGCGACGCCTATGCACGCGCCATCCGCCTTTGCCGCATAGCGCTTCGCAGCCCACGCGCCACGGAACTTGCCCGCGCAGCCTTTATCGCCGCCGGTGAAGAGACCGGCATGCGTCAGTGCTATGACCTGCGCCGCCAGCCAAGCTTTCGCCCTTCCGGCCGCGCGGTCGCCTGAAATTTCAACGAACTGAGAGACGAAGAGAGGACGCCATTCGCCGAAGCGAATGGCGTCAGATTACGGCGCGACGAGCAGCGCCACCGGCTGCGGCCCCAGCACTTCGCGGAGCGAAAGCCTCGACCCCGGACCGATCCGGCGTCCCGTCAACACATCGCGCCACTCGGTAGTTTCGAGATCATCCGGCAGATCAATGCCCGTATCCCCCCAGAACTCACTTGCCTCCAGACCAGCGCATGATGTTTGCATCAACAGGGGAAGCCTGATTGCAATGGTGAGCAAGGTATACCCCCCATGACGGCGCGCGAAGGCGACGACATGCTGCTGGCGTGCGCCCACGGCCTGAAGCGGCGTATAGGTACCTTCGCTAAAAAGCAGCGGCTCGTCATGCCGAAGACGCAGCCCCCGGGCGATCAGCGCCTGCTTGGCCCGACCCGTTGCAAGGGCATGGGGATCTGTCAGTACCGGGACCGCATCCACTTCGAAGTCTCCCACCGCCTCGAACGCTGGCGGGCGCCTGTTATCCGGATCGACAAAGCTGAAATCCAGCACTTCGCTGCCCTGGTAGATATCAGGAATACCGGGTGCTGTGAGCTTGATGGCCGTTTGGGTCAGGCCATTTATCAGACCCGCAGCCATGATCGGCTGAATTTCACCGACAAAATCCTTCAAGAATTCAGGACGATCGAGAAGAGCCCGCGCGTAGTCGGCAACGGCGCTCTCGTAGTCTTCATTGACATCGGCCCAGTCACTGCGCAGCTTCGCCTCGCGCATGGATTTTTCGAGGAAAGCGACAAAGCGGTCGCAAAAGGCCGCAACGCCATCTCGGTCATCAGCCGCAAGATTGATGGGCCAATGCCCGACCAGCGACTGATAGATCATCCATTCGAGGCGGGGCTCAGGCGCCGCATCGCCATTCACAGAGCGGAGGGCTGGCCGGTTCATGGCGCGCCATTTCTCGACCAAGGTCGCAAATCGGGGCGCATCTTCTGCAAGGGCAAACAGTCGTGCCCGCGCATCCTCACCCCGCTTGGTGTCGTGGGTGGACGATGCCGAAAGACCGTGAGGCTGGCGCTCCGAACGCCGCGTCATCTCGGCATGAAAATGGTCAAGTCCCGCCATTGGTGGCTCCAGTTCGCCCCCAACTTCATTCAGCGCCAGACATTCCACATGTCGGAAGAACAGTGTGTCTTCGAGCGCCTTTGCCATCAGCGGTCCGGTCAATTGCTGAAAACGCCGCCGCAATTCTGCAGCGCGCACCGGATCACTGGCATCGCCATCGCCCTTCAACAGTGTCACCAGGGCGGATGCTGCCTCGCGTTCAACAGCAGAAAGCTCCCTTTCGGCCGCCGCAAGCACCGCATCGAGAAGTTCGCCGTCCGCAGCGGATAGACCCGTTTGCGTGCCGTAGCTTCGATAGCGCGGAAAGGCGACGAGCAGTTCCTCCAGCCCCCTGCGCAGCGGCCCAGCTTCACAGCCGAGAAGCCCACATGCAAGACGAAGGACCGCATCCACTTCGCCTGCAAAATTGACCCGGACCATGCGAAGCTTGGCCTCGCGCATCTCCGTCGCCACATCGACCGTAGTCCCGCAGATCGCCTCATAGCCTTGCCGCATAGCCAGAAAGCCAGCCCTGTCGAGCAGAACCGGCACTTCGGCTGCGATGAACTCATATCCGGTGGAGCCCTCAACCGGCCAGGCTGCGGGCAGATCCTCACCGGGGGCGAGGATTTTCTCAACGAAGATTGGTATGTCACGTCCAACAGCATCCCGCAGACGCTGGAGATAGGCCGCCGGATCCGCAAGCCCGTCGACGTGATCGATCCGCAAGCCCTGAACCAAGCCGGCGCCCACCATATCCAGCACCGCTTGATGGGCCGCCGCAAAAACAGCCTCATCCTCGACCCTCAGGCCAACGAGACCGGCAATTTCGAAGAAGCGTCGGTAGTTCAGCCCCTTGGCGGCTTCCGTCCAGGCTATCAGCTGCCATGGCTGGCGGTTGTGCAGGGCGATGAGGAATGCAGGGTCTGCCGAGCGCTCTGCAAGCGCCTGCTGGAGCACCTCAAAATCAGGGCTCTCGCACAAGCCCGACACGGCGGCATGAAACTCTTGCGCGCGATCCGCCGAAGCTGCCTTCCCGAGGGCGGCAAGCTCTGCTGCGAGGCCCGTTTGAAAGCCGTCGAGTGCAAATGGATACGTGTCGGGAAGGAGCGGATAGCCACTGTCGATGTAACGCAGAACAAGAGTGCCTCGCTCCCGATCGAGATCAAGTGCCAGATCGCCATTCGCCACCGCATCGTCGAAGGAGGCTCCGAGAAATGGCAAGGTCAGCCGACGGTTCCAGTCTATGTCAAAGTAATGGGAAAACGGGCTCGCCTCGCCCCATTCGATCACGCTGCGCCACCACGGGTTTTCAAGGCTCGCAGCCATATGGTTCGGCACAATGTCGAGGATCAGGCCCATGCCATTGCTTTTCAAGACGCGAGCCAATGCCTCAAGACCCTGGCGTCCGCCAAGCGTCGGATCAACGAGGTTCGCGTCGGTGACATCATAGCCATGCGTCGACCCGTCCGTCGCCGCAAAGATCGGAGAGGCGTAGAGATGACTGATCCCCAGTCGCCTCAGGTAAGGAACGAGGCTCGCGGCGCGCTCAAAGTCCATACCCCCGCGAAATTGCAGGCGATAGGTCGAGACAGGAACTGACATGGATATTCCTTGGAAAAGGCAGTTGCGGATATCACCGACAAACGCCCGAGCCGGCGATTTGTTTCCGCCCAGAACAAAGGGCCCGGCCCCGCCTTTACTCTATTTGAACAGATTTCGCTCAAGAGACGGCAGTTGCTACGCAAGCGAACTTTAAAAGCGCAAGTATTACCCAGAATTATTCAAGACCTTTTTTGGTCACTCATTTAACAGATCCGCATTTTCCAATATGTTGGATATGAGGCTGATTCGAGAAAGTCTCGCGAGCTAAATGACTTAGCTGGGGATGCGGACATGACGGACAATACCGATATCGAGACCTGGGCCATGGTCCGGGCGCAGCAGATCGTGATGCAGCAAGGCGCCAATCTTGTGGTTGCCGCGCAACGCCTCGATCACAAGAAAACCACCGCCAATACCTATGCACTGAGGGCTGCGATTGCGCATTGCCTGATGGAAGCACTCTCCGTTCCCTCTCCGGAGGTGATCGGCAGCATGCAGGCTCAGGCTTCGCGCCACAGCGCCTGACACGCGCCTCGCAATGCTATGGCAGCTTTGGCGGAAGCTGCCATGCATTGCCGAGGATGAGGTCATATTCCGGCGGTTCGAAGGCCTCAAAGCCACCGCCGGGATAGAGGGTTAGTTCCCCGACAAACAGCCCCTCGTCCGTGTCGAAGAAATCCACCCGGACGAAATCCAGATCGTGCACGAGGCGCTCCGCCAACGACACCATCAGGTCAAGGGTGTCAGGCTTCGGCAACTCGCCCGGATAGGGTGCGTAATAATCGGGATCATAGAACGGCAAGCGCTCCCATGAGCGCGAATAGGTGGCGGAATAGCCGCGGTCATCGACGCGGGTATCGACGATCACATGGGACACCACGCCGTTGAACACGAAGCAGCGATAGTCCCACGGCACGCCGCCGTCTTTGCTCAATAGCTTCTCGACAACAATCTTGCGCTCGACCTGAGAATAGGCCCATTCGCGATTATAGCGCGCATGATCGGTTGCGAGCCATGCCGGGCCGGGATCATCGATCACCAGGGCGTCGACATCCGCCTGTGTATACAGAAACCGCCCGAGGCCGCTCGCGTGGTTTGGCTTCATCACGGCGGGCAACGGGATCTTCGACCAGTCGGCGTCATGAAGGTTCGTGCCGGCCCAATAGGTCGGAATGACATGCTGAGCGCCAATACGATCGGCGATGAACTCCTTCACCGCCAGCTTGTCGACCAGCTTACCATAGAGTGGATTGCGATGGTGGAGCTTGCGATACTGGACCTTCTCGCTGAAGGTTCGAGGCGCGTCGAGCCGTGGCCATGCACCCTTCATGCTCCAGAATTTCAAGGCGATATAGGGCCTGTCCGGCAAGGGCGCGATCAGTCGCCAGAAAATGCGTTTCATCAGAGAGAGCAGCGAGCTCTGCTCGTAGCCCGATCGGATAAAACTCTCTTTGCGTGGTTCGCTCACCGTGAACTCCCGGACCGGCCTCCCAGATCGGCTGCGCCCTCAGCTATTGTCGTCCAGATCTTGTCGCATCCCGACGTTAAGATTGTCGAACCGGCGCGCACTTTGCGCCAAAACAGAAAACGCCGTGCCTGCGAAGCAGGACACGGCGCCTCCTGGGAGGATCCGGTCGGAGATGGCGGCCCGAACGGGCCGCCCCGCGGTCAGATCGGGAGTTCTGCGGCAAGCTTTGCCCGACGCTTGGCACGCCAGCCGAGGATGAGCGGCAGGAAAGCGACGAGGATGGCAAGCGCCCAGAGGATGAGCGAGATCTTGCTCTGGAACAGGATGGAAACGTCACCACCGCTGATCGCCAGCGCATTGCGCAAGTTCACTTCCATGACTTCACCCAGGACATAGCCAAGGATGATCGGCGCCATGTCGAAGCCCGCCTTGCGCAAGAGCCATCCCGCAATACCGATGGCAAGCATCAGATAGATCGCAAAGACCGAGGCATGGGTGGAATAGACACCGATGACCGAGAGTACGAGGATGCCCGGAACCAGGATCCAGTTCGGCATGGTGAGCACGCGGGCAAAGATATTGACCAGCGGCAGATTGAGCGCGAGCAGGATGAAGTTGCCGACGAAGAGCGAGGCGACAAGACCACCGACGATCTCGGGACGCTCGACGAGCAGCATCGGACCCGGCTGGATGTTGTAGAGCATCAGGGCGCCGAGCATGACAGCGGTCGTGCCCGAACCGGGTACGCCAAGCGTCAGCATCGGTACGAAAGCGCCGGCAGCTGTTGCGTTATTGGCAGCTTCAGGAGCCGCCAGACCGCGAACGTCACCCTTGCCGAAGGTGCCTTCCGTATCGGAAAAGCGCTTTTCGGTGGTGTAGGACACGGCACTCGAAACCGAGGCACCGGTTCCCGGCAGAACGCCGACGATGAAGCCGATGATCGAACCACGGATCGTCGCACCCATGCTGAACATCACGTCGGAGAACTTCGCCGTCATGCGGCCGAGTTCGCGGATGACCGTAACGCCCTTCGTCTGGTGCTCGAGGATGAGCATGGCTTCCGAGATCGAGAAGAGACCGATGACAAGCGTGACAAACTCGATGCCATCGCCGAGTTCCGGCTCATTGAAGGTGAAGCGATAGGCGCCCGAGGTGGCGTCGAGGCCGACAGTCGCCAGCATCAGACCGAGCGTGCAGCCGATCAGCGTCTTGACAGGCTGCGACCCGACCATGGAACCGAGCGTTGCAAAGGCGAAGACCATCAGCACGAAGTATTCAGCCGGACCGAAACCGATTGCCAAACCGGACAGGACAGGCGCAAAGAAAGCAAGTCCGATGACCCCGATGATGCCGCCCACAAAGGACGCGATCCCGGAAAGCGCCAGCGCTTCGCCGGCCCGGCCCTGTTTTGCCATCGGATAGCCGTCCATCGCCGTCATGACTGCCCCGGCATCCCCGGGCACATTGAGCAGAATGGACGAGATACGACCGCCATATTCGGCGCCGCAATAGACGGAAGCGAGCAGGATCATCGTGCTTTCGGCGGGAAGGCCCATCGAATAGGCGATCGGCATCAGAAGCGCGATCCCGTTGATCGGGCCGATGGCCGGCAAAGCGCCGACGAGCGTGCCGATAAAGCAGCCGATGAAACCAATCAGCAGGTTTTGCCAGGTGAGAGCAACGCCGAAGCCCTGCCAGAGATAATCGAAATCCATGGGATATGTCCTTTCAGGTCAGGGCGACGGTCAGCCGAAAATGGCGCCGGTCGGCAGATAGACCTCGAGCAAGAAGGAGAAGATGAACCACCAGAGCGCTGCGTGAACAACTGCGCCAATGATCGAGAGTTTGGCCGATGCGCCGAACAACCAACCGGTGACGGCCGTCAGAACGAAGATCGAAGCCGCAAATCCGAGTGGTTCAAGCAGCGCAACGCTGATGATCAAGGTCAGCGGAATGGCCAGGATGCGCACAAGCGATTTGCCTGTCGGAAAGCTTTCGGCCGATCCTGGAAACTTCATGTAGATCAGCCCGAACAGGCCGAGCAGGATGGCGAGCATAACCGGGACAAAGCGCGGTCCAAGCGGATCGGAGGAGAAGGCATATTCGATCCGGCTACCGCCGATGCCATAGGCGACGGCAAGACCAAGCAGGACGATGGCGCTGATCCGGCCGATAAGGTGATGGGTTCTGGTATTTTCCGACATGTATTGCTCCCAGCAGCCGGCATTTGCCGCGACATCGATCGGCGGCAGGTCCGAATTCATGAGGCCGGCTTTGTGGATCCGGCATTGGTGGAGGGATCAGCCCCCCGGCGCGTTAAGGCCGGGGGATAGTCGATGCCACCCCAACGAGCGGCATCGCCTGTGACATCAGAGACCGGCTTCCTTGGCCAACGTCTTGAACTTCGCCACATCGGCCTTGACGCGATCGTCGAATGCCTGACCGATCAGGGTGAATTCGAACAGGCCGCGATCCTGCCGTTCCTTGGCGAATTCCGGCGTCTTGCTCATCTCTTCGAGGGCCTTGACCCAGAAGTCATAGTCGGCGGCGCTGACATCCTTGCCGACATAGTAACCGCGCCAGACCGGCCATTCGATATCGAAGCCAGCTTCCTTGGCTGTCGGGATTTCGGCAAGTTCGCCCGGCAGGCGATCCGGCGACATGACGGCGAGAATGCGGACCTTGCCGGCCACATGGTGCTTGCCCATTTCGGCCGCATCTCCGGCACCAATCTTGACATGGCCGCCTTCGAGTGCGGTCAGAACCGCGCCGCCGCCTTCAAGCGCTACATAGCGCATGTCCTTCGGCTCATGGCCCGCAGCCTTGGCAATCAGCGAACCCTTCATCCAGTCCTGCGAACCGACGGCGCCACCGCCGGCAATCGCGAAGCTCGAAGGATCAGCCTTGTAGGCTTCAACGAGTTCGGCCATCGACTTGTAGGGCGAGTCTGCTGCAACAACGATGACGCCATAGTCGGCACCGAGTGCGCCAAGCCAGCGTACGGCGTTTTCGTCATACTGACCAAACTTACCCTGGGCGATCAGCAAAGCCGAACCGGACGATGCAGCCGTGATGAGATTGCCGTCGCTGCCGCGCTTGCCGATCACATGATTGTAGGCCACCGCGCCGACGCCGCCTTCCATGTAGGTAACAGCCATGGGCTCGGAAATCTTCTTGGTCGCCAGAAGCGCATTCGCAGCCAGGCGGCAGGTCAGGTCGAAACCACCGCCAGGCTTGGCGCCGGCCAGGCATTCCGGCTTTGTCGGCTCGGCCATGGCGCTGCCACCTGCAACGAGCGTTACGACGGCCGCACCGGCCAGCATCTTCATCATGGTATGGATCATTGTATTCTCCCGAGTTTGAAACACCCGGAAAACCCTCTCGACACGAAAAGTGCGCACGGCCACAAAAGGGCATGCGGGCTGCTCTGCGATGGCGTGAGGATCCTCCCTCATGACCGGGTTCAGCTCTCTCCCTCGACCGGTCGACCATCTAGCTATGCCTCGAACCTGTCATAATACTGTCTAAACGGTAAACGCGTGTGGATCGGCATTAACCAGCCGTCTTGGCAGCGCTGAGCCGCTTGATCGGCACCCGCATCCGTGTAAGCGTCTGCTCATGCGCATATTGCTCGTGGAAGACACGCTGGATGTTGGCGAGGCAATCTCGCGTCGCTTCGAGACCATCGGCCACACGGTCGACTGGCAAACCGATGGCCGTGCCGCGTCGGAAATCCTCGACTTCACCGAATATGATCTCGTCATTCTCGACGTCATGCTGCCGGGGCTCGACGGCTTTTCGGTGCTCAAACGCCTGCGGCAGAGCCGGAACACGGTGCCTGTCCTCGTGCTGACGGCCCGCTCCGAGATCGACGACAGGGTCGGTGCGCTCGATCTCGGTGCCGATGACTATCTGGTCAAGCCTTTCGACTTCCGCGAACTCGAGGCGCGAGCCCGCGTGCTGATGCGCCGCCGCACCGGTGGTGAGGCGACCAATGTGATTACGGTCGGCGATATCTTGCTCGACCGCTCGCAGCGTTCAGTCCGTATCGGCAATCGCGAGGTTCAGCTCAAGCGGCGCGAAATGACACTTCTCGAAATCTTCGCCAGCCGTCCCGGCCGCGTCTTTTCCAAGGAGCAACTGCTTGATCAGTTGTTCGGCTTTGATGAAGCCGCCGGCCCGAATGCGATTGAGCTCTATGTCGGTCGGCTGCGCAAGAAGATTGAAGGCGGCAGGGCGCGCATCGTCACGGTACGCGGAATAGGATATCAGCTGGTGACCGATGCAGAGGACTGAGCCTTCCCTTTTTTCCCGCCTGGTTATCCGGGTCACCATGGTTCTCGCTGGCGGCGCCGCGATCCTCATGACGGCGGCCTGGATCTATGCCAAGGCAGCCGCAGATGAGGCCTATGATCGGCTCCTGCAAGGGGCGGCAATCCAGATCCTCGACAGCCTGTCGGTGGTCGATGGAAAGATCGAGGTCAATCTGCCACCAAGCGCCTTCGAGCTGCTTGGGCTCGCGCCACGCGACAAGATCTTCTACCGCGTCGTTCTGCCGGATGGCGAAACCCTGACCGGCTATGAGGATCTGGCAGAAGAAGCCGATCTCAACACACCGCGTGCGACGCCGCTCTTCCAGACCATCACCTATCGCGATCAGGAGGTTCGCCTCGTGATTACCAGTCGGGCCATGGCAGACCAGAGCGTCGGCGGCTGGGCGCATGTCGCGATTGCCCAGACGGTCGAGGCACGGCACGCTTTGACAACGGAGCTGACCACGCGCGCTTTTCTTCTGGTCGCGCTGATGAGCCTCCTCGCACTCGGCGGAACGATCATTGCCGTGCGTTACTCTCTGCGCCCCCTGGATGCCTTAGGCGACACCCTGCGCCGACGCGACCCCCAAGACCTTACTCCACTCGACGTCTCGGTCCCCCGTGAACTCGCGCCCTTCGTCGGCTCGATCAACCACTTCATGCGAAGGTTGGACGAGAGACTGAGGCTCCTGCAGCGCTTCATCGCCGACAGCGCCCATCAGATCCGCACGCCGCTGACAGCGCTGTCCGCTCAAGTCAGTCTGATCGACGAAGAGGCGATGGCTGAAAACGACCGCCGGCATCTGAGCCGCGTGAAGAGCAGAACGGCTGAACTGGCGCGGTTCACCACGCAATTGCTCAACCATGCCATGGTCATCCATCGCTTCGATTCCGTCCAGCTTTCCCCGCTTGACCTGACCGACGTCGCCCGCAAGGCATTTCGGGCAGCCGTGCCGATCACCATCGATCCCGATACGGTGGTGTCCTTCGAGGCGCCCGACGAACGTTTGACCATTCTGGGGGACGGCCTCAGCCTGCGCGAGGCCATCGTCAACATCATCGACAATTCGCTGCGACACGGCACCCTGCAGAAACTCGAGGTCCGCGTCCTGCGCCGGGGCAATTATGCGCAGGTCGAAGTTGAGGATGATGGGCCGGGGATTGCCCCCGCTGACTGGCAAACCGTGACCAAGCGTTTCGTATCGTCAAAATCCGGCGAAGGAAGCTCCGGCCTTGGCTTCGCCATTGCCGCCGAAGTGGCTGCCGCACTCGGCGGCTCCTTGTCATTCCGCGAAAAGACGGACGTGACCGATTTCGCCGTCGTGCTTGAACTGCCGCTGATGAGGGAAGAGATCGTATGAAGCCAATAGCGACAGGACACCTCGCCGCTGGGCTATCGCTGATGCTGTGCCTTGCTGCAGTGCAGACACACGCGGCAGAGGGCGAGCAGCTCCTCCTCCCGGCACTGGGCAGCGAGCGGGTAAGGCTCGTAATCAATGCTGCGACCGATGCAGATGCGATGCGGCCACTCATCCTGGATTTTCAGCAGATGGCCCCGGATGTCACCGTAGAGTTTAACGACTACGTCACGAATGACCTGTTTCGCGAGGCGGAAATGGCCTGCGCGATGGGCAACGCTTTCGGTGACCTGCTCCTGTCGTCATCCGTCGACCAACTGGTCAAGCTTGCCAATGACGGCTGTGCCCAGACCCATCGTTCGGCTGAAACAGAAAACGTTCCTGCCTGGGCCAACTGGCGCGACGAGGTTTTCGGCTTCACGTTCGAGCCGGCTGTGATCGTCTATGACAGTCGCCGCGTGCCCCCCGAAGACGTGCCGCGCTCCCATGTTGAAATCGCCGAACTGTTGCGCGCCAAGCCTGAGGTCTATCGCGGGCGCATTGGCACCTATGACATCGAAGCTTCGGGGGTTGGTTATCTCCTGGCGTTTCACGATGCCCTGCAGGCACCGACAAGCTTCGGCCGGCTGCTTGAAAGCCTCAGCCGCGCCGATGTGGTGACGCGATGCTGCAACAATGAAGTGCTGGGCGAGATCAACAATGGCAAGCTGCGGATCGCATACAATGTTCTCGGTTCCTACGCCTATGCAGCCTCGTTACGCAATTCCGACCTGAAGGTGCTTATTCCGCGGGACTATACCTTGATCCTGTCACGCGGCGCACTGGTGCCCCAGCATGCGGCGCATGTCGGCGAGGCACAGCGTTTCCTGGATTATCTTCTGTCGCCCCGCGGCAAGCAGGTTGCCCGGGAGCAGGCCTTCTTCTTTGCCGAGGGGGCGCCTCTGCCACAAGGCGTCGACGGGCCATCCTCATCGCTGATCGAATCGGGAATTGGCAGGCCGATCCGCATCGGCCCTGCCCTGCTAGCGGCCCAGGACCGGGCCACACGACAAGGCTTCATCGAAAATTGGGCAGCGCTGTTTCGCCCTTCGATAAAAGGGACCGATCAGTAAACGGATCGATCCCTTCTTAATATCAATCATGCAGCGCGGGCATTGCCCGGCCGGGATGCCTGCGTCTGCGCGGCCAGTTTGAAGCGGTTGACGAGCTGCATCAGCGCATCGGCTTCATCCGCCAGCTGGCGTGTCGCGGCATTGGTTTCCTCGACCATGGCCGCATTGCGCTGGGTCATCTGATCCATCTCATTGACGGAGGCATTGACCTCGGCAAGGCCCATTGACTGGTCGCGGCTCGCCGTCGCGATCACGGCCACCCGATCGGCAACGGTGACGATATTGGTGGAAATCTCTGCCAGCACTGCGCCTGTCTGCTGTACGAGCTTTGCACCGGAGGCGACTTCAGAGCCTGATTTGTTGATCAGATCCTTGATCTGCTGGGCGGCACCCGCAGACCTCTGAGCAAGTTCACGAACCTCCTGGGCGACGACGGCAAAGCCCTTGCCGGCCTCGCCGGCGCGCGCCGCCTCAATGCCCGCATTGAGAGCAAGAAGATTGGTCTGGAAGGCGATTTCATCGATCACATCGATGATCTGCACGATCTGGCCGGACGCGTTTTCGATCCGGCCCATGGCCTCGATTGCGCTTTTCACGACGACAGACGAGGTATCGGCCCGAGACTTGGTCTCCGCCACGATCTGATTGGCTTCCTCAGCCCGTTCAGCCGAAGACTTGACCGTCACCGTGATCTGGTCGACAGCCGCTGCCGTCTCCTCCAGCGAAGCCGCCTGCTGTTCGGTCCGCTTGGCCAGCTGGTCCGCAGCACTGGTCATTTCAGCCGCATTCCGCTGGATCATGTAGGTGTTCGAGCGGATATGGGTGAGCGTATCCTGCAGGCGCTCCAGCGAACTGTTGAAATCCGTACGCAACTGTTCGAGGCGCCCCTGGAACGGTGTATCGATTGTCTGCGAAATATCACCCTGAGACAAACGTCCAAGACCGGCGGCCAGTGCATTGACGGCGAAGTCGATCTGGCGATCAACCTCCTGCTTCTCGAGGTCATTGCGGCGGCGTTCGTCTTCCGCCTGTACGCGTTCGGCCTCGCTGCGGCTTTCGATTTCGATCTTCGACAGGGCATTCTGCTTGAACACGCCAAGTGCACGGGCCATTTCGCCGATTTCGTCGACACGGGCCTCGCCATTGATCTTTGTGTCCAGAACACCTTCGGCCAGCCGGCGCATGGCACCGGTGATCTGGCCAATCGGCCCCTTGAAGGTCAGCACCAGGCCGATACCGGCAAAGATCGAGATCAGGATGCCGAGCATCGTGGCACCAATCGAGATCGAATTGGCGTCGCGGCGCTCTTCGCCAGCACTCACCTTCTGCATCTCGGCGAAGCTGGTCAGTTTCGTCCAGATCACATTAAGGTCGTTACCGGCCTGCTCGAAACTCGCCTTGCGGTCCTTGCTCACCTTGACGAGATCCAGGCTTGCCGCCTCCATGCTTGCAACGGAGCGCTCGAGTTCCTGTGTCACGGCGACGAGCGACGGCTGATCGGCAGCCACCTCCGCCAGCGATGCGAGTGCCTTGCGGGCGGCGGCGAACTGCTGTTGCAGCAGCGCCTGATTCTCGTCGGTCGGCTCCAAGAGGAACCGAGCCATCATGATCTGCAGCGAGTAGCCGACAGAGATCATCTGGCGACCGTTTGTCAGCACGGTCTGAGCCTTGGCGAGCGGCGCATCCAGCTCGGCGAAACGGATGGTCGCGTCCTTCATCTTCTGCTGTGCGGCAAGGCCGAGATAAGCATTGAGCTGGGTGAAATTGCGCAGATTGCCGGTCACCGCCGTGATGGCATCTTCCGAGCGATCCCCGGCGTCGATAAAGGCCTTGAGATCCGTGGCAATTTTGTCGAGTGTCTTGGCAGCCGACTTGTTGGCCTCCGGAAGGACGCTGACCAGCAGCTTCTGACGCTCGACGAGTTCGCCGAGGCGGCCCTTCACGACTTCAAATTTTTCATCCGGCGTCTTGGCCTTGGTGTAGGCAGAATTGGTTTCAGTGAGGAACGTGCCCGTGCTGCGAATGCTTTCCGCCTCGCGGAGCATAGACTTCGCCATCGTATCGTCGGACTGGATCTTGGTTTCCGTGCTCATCATTGCAGCCGTGGCACGGCCCTGTGCGGCGACGACAGCCCCATTGCCATCCTGAAGTGTACCGATGAGCCCACCTTCAGCCTCATGCAGCTTCCACAATTCGTCGACATGCGTGACAACCGTATCGACCAGAGCGCTGGCTTCGTTGAGCTCCGCGCGGCCGCCGGCTTCAGGGCCGAGCTGCGCGAGCGTAGCTTTCAAGTTATCCTGCTGCTGCTTCAACTGACGGGTCAGATCATCCCGTGCTTCCGGCGTCGTCTCGGCGAGGAACCGCGTCATCGAGGCCGACACGTCGCGGAATCCACTCAGCGACTGCAGGACGCTGTTCGAGATCTCAATGCGCCCCTGCAGCAAACCCGAAGCATAAAGCCCTGTAAAGCCGACTGCCGAGATGCTGATCACGAAGGGAAGGATGAAGATCAGCACCTTCGTCTGAATGCTGAAACGCGACAAAATGCGGTCGATGAACACTCTAAATCTCCTCAATACCGGATGCCGAACGGAATCCGGGATCGTCTGCTCCCATGAATCATCCGAGAATGGGGCGACAAACCTAATTCCCCCTTAATAAAGGGATCGCAGATTTATCATCATCTGTGCGCCACGCTGTCGTCAGCACACATCCGGATCGTCTCCACAGACGTAGTCCTTCTTGAAATTATGCCGGAAAGGGAAACACATGCGGCAAAGGCTTGCGATCATCGGTGCGGGTATTGCCGGCTTAAGCCTCGCGCGGGCGCTTGGAAACTCGGCAGACGTGAGGATCTTTGAAAAGAGCCGCGGGCTTGGTGGGCGAATGGCCAATCGGCGGCGCGAGGGCTATGCCTTCGACCATGGAGCGCAGTTCTTCACAGCCCGCTCTGAAAGCTTCAAGACCGTCATCGAACACGCCCGCGTGTCGGAGGCCGTGGCGCCGTGGCCCGAACGCGTTCCGACACTGTCCAAGGGGGGACTTCTCCCCGACGACCGTCCCGATCAGCTGCGGTATGTCGGCACGCCCGGCATGAACAGCCTGGCGAATGCACTTGGACTGGAGCTGACAATTCGCAAAGAGGCAACGGTCGGCGGCCTGATCGACACCCCGGATGGCTGGCATCTGCGCGATGGCGAGGGCAGTGATCTTGGCCGGTTCGACTGGGTAATATCAACCGCGCCCGCGCCGCAGACAGCGCAACTGATGCCGGACGCGTTTTCGGGCAAGGCCGCGCTGGAGCGCGTCCGAATGAGCGGATGCTTCACCCTGATGATCGGCCTTGAGGAAAGCTTCGATCCGGGCTTCGAAGCCGCAAGAATCGAGGACTCCGTGCTGAGCTGGATCGCCGTCGACACAAGCAAGCCGGGTCGCGGCAGGAACGGAACAAGTCTTGTGCTCCACAGCCGCAACGACTGGGCCGAGGCCAATTTGGAGCGTGAGCGAAGCGCCGTGACCACCGACATGCTGGCGGCAGCGGGGCATCTCCTCGGGCGCGACCTCACCCAGGCCGCCTTCGTCGACCTGCATCGCTGGCGCTATGCCAATGTCGAGGAGACAGCCGGCCAGGATTACCTGCTCGATCACCAAAGGAAGCTTGCCGCCTGTGGAGACTGGTGCCGCGGCAACCGAGTAGAGGCGGCCGTGGAAAGCGCCGAGGCACTGGCAACGGCTCTTCTGCCCCATTTTCGAGGATGAGCATAACACTTGGCGTGGGCTGACCAGCCCCATGACAAGGCAAGTCGCATCTGGCGTTCCAGCCACACTCAGTTTTTTTCAGCATCGCCTGTAAGAACGATGAACCTCACGCGACTGAACTGGTGCAAACTGCACGCTTGCAGCCAGGCGGTCGATAGGCCGCGCCACGACCAGGGGAACGGTGATGAGGGAATTAGGCGAACATGGAGCCTATGCAGATGGCCGAGCCGTAGCGGCGTTTCTCGCCGATGGCGTCTACTTGAGCGATCTGAGAAACCGCATGCTGAAGTTCGCCAGCTTGCAGTTGTCCGATCGCAGTCTCGCCGAAGATGCAGTGCAGGAGGCTCTGGCTGGCGCTTTGCGCAATGCCGACGCCTTTGCCGGTCGCTCCGCCTTTCGTACCTGGGTCTTCGCCATTTTGCGCAACAAGATCGCCGACCAGTTGCGACACAAGCGGCGGCAATCTGCTCTCATTGCCATGCCTCTTGGCGAAGACAATAATGATGACGACAGATCCTTCTTCGACGCCAAGGGTCATTGGTCACCGGAAGACAAGCCATGCGACTGGGGCAATCCGGAGGAAGAACTGCTCGGCAAGGATTTCTGGAGGGTCTTTGAAGCCTGCCTGGATCACCTCCCGCCGGATCAGGGCCGCGTCTTCATGATGCGAGAATTCGTCGAGATGGAAACGCCCGAGATCTGCGCCGAAGTCGGCATAACCGTCACCAACCTGCATGTGTTGATGCATCGCGCGCGCCTGCGTTTGCGCAATTGCCTCGAAGGTCACTGGTTCGCACCGAAGGAAAACTGATCATGCTGAAATGCGAAGAAGCGACAAAACTGGCCTCCGACGGCATGGATCGTCGCCTGTCTCTGGCCGAATCCCTCGGCCTCAAACTGCATTTGATTGGCTGCGGCGCCTGCACGAACTTCAACCGCCAGATAAAACTGATCGGCAGCGTCAGCCGTCGCTTCGCCCGGCAGAGTTCAGCCGCGACGGAGGACTGATCAGTCGTTGCCCAATCTCTCGCCCAAGACTTCGATTGAACCGAGAAGCTCGATGGCCAGCCGCGTGGCCGCCCCCGTTGCAACCGCCATCTGCGGGAGGATCATCCATTCAAGCGTCCAGGCGGCCCCCGAACGCTCCTGCTCGTGAACCAGCGCCTGATGCAGGCCGGAGATCTGCACCGCATTGAAACGGGCAAGCGAAACCAGCACCTCCGCCTTCACCGGATTGCGCTTGTGCGGCATGGCCGAGGAAGCACCGCCGCCGCCAATTGCGGCCGTTCCGTCGCTGGCCATCAGGGCGAGGTCCTGCCCCAGTTTTCCAAGGCTGCCTGAGATCTGTGACAGGAGGCCACCGATCTCGACGATTACCCCGCGCTGGCTGTGCCATTGTGGTCGATCGGCAAGGCCGAGCTCCGACGCCAGCCGGCTGCGGACGGCAAGCCCCTTGTCGCCCAGTTTTTCCAATGTGCCCGCAGCACCGCCGAACTGAAGCGGGAACCCGGTTTCGACCATGCGTGCAAGGGAGCCTCGAAGATCGACCAAAGGCCGCCTCCAGGTTTCGATACGGTCAGCGACCGTGATCGGGATGGCGGCCTGCATCCGGGTGCGACCCATCAGTGAATGGCTGCCGAACCGGTCATGCACATCATCAAGACCATGAACGATCGCGCTGAGCCGCTGATCGAGGATCCGCGAGACGGCCTGCAGCCGAAGCATCAGGCCGGTGTCGATCGCATCCTGGCTGGTCGCGCCGAAATGCAGCTCTGGACCGTGCTCGCCCAGCGAGGCCCGCCACTGCCGCACCAGATCCGGAATGACAACGCCGTCCCTGGCCACCGCTTGCTTCACCGCATCAAGGTCGGCGACGAAATGCTCCGGCAAGGCACCGATCGCCGCCGCAGCAGCCTCCGACACCAGCCCCTCTTCGGCCTGGACTTTCGCCAGCGCCACCTCAAACGCAAGCAGCGCTGCGAGTTCGGCAGCCAGCGCAAACTGGGCGGCAACCACTTCGTCCCCGAGAAGGCCCGAGAGGATGGGATGGTCGAAAACGGATGCGGTCATGCGGGTCTCGCCTTTGCCGTCAGATATCGAAGAAGACGGTTTCCTTCTCCCCCTGCAGGTGGATGTCGAAGTGGTAAGTCGAACCGTTCGGCTCTGCAATCAGCGTTGGCACGCGAACCCTGTGCTCGATGCGGGCTAGCACCGGATCTTCGGCATTGGCCGCCTCTTCGTCGGCGAAATACATCCGCGTGTTGAGGCCGAGATTGATGCCGCGGGCGACGATCCAGAACGAGATGTGTGGCGCCATCAAGCGACCGTCGCGAAAAGGCACACGACCGGGTTTGATCGTCTCGAAGCGGTATTCGCCACTGGTCAGGTCACAGGGGCAGCGCCCCCAGCCGGTGAAGTTCGGGTCCGCACTGCCACGCGTCTCCGACGGGCTGTTGTAAAAGCCAGCGGCATCCGCCTGCCAGATCTCGATGAGTGCGTCCTTGAGCGGCGTGCCGGAACCATCGATCACGCGGCCGGTCACGGCGATGCGCTCGCCGAGTGTCACGTCGTTGACCATGGTGGTGCCGAGGTCGACGGGATAGACGCCCTTGATCTCGGCAAAGTTCGGCGTGAGGCCGATATGCACGTACGGGCCTGCAGTCTGCGACGGGCTTTCCTTGAGATAGTCGAGACCCTGAACCATCAGTTTCCCTCCATCCGGTTTTCAAACAGCGTTGACCGACGCCCACGCAAAATGATGTCGAACTTGTAAGCCCGCGCATCCATCGGGATTGTCGCCGCCCAATCGAGCGCTGCGACCAATTGCTCGATGGCCGCTCGGTCGGGGATCGTCATCACGATCGGACATTTCCAGATCATCGGATCGCCCTCGAAATACATCTGGGTGATCAGGCGCTGGGCAAAACCATGTCCGAAGATGGAGAAATGAATATGCGCCGGCCGCCAGTCATTGACGCCGTTGGGCCAGGGATATGGACCCGGCTTCACTGTCCGAAAGGCGTAATAGCCATTCTCGTCGGTGATCGTGCGCCCGCAGCCACCGAAATTGGGGTCGAGGGCAGCGAGATAGCTTTCCTTCTTGTGGCGATAACGCCCGCCGGCATTGGCCTGCCAAAACTCCAGAAGCGCGCCCGGCACCGGTCGTCCACGCTCATCGAGTACACGGCCATGCACGATGATCCGTTCGCCGATGGCGCTCTCGCCGGGCTTGGCGAAATTGTGGATCAGATCGTTGTCGAGTTCGCCCAGCATGGAATGACCGAAGACGGGGCCGGTGATTTCGGACTTGGTCCCATCGAGCGACAGCAATGCCTTCTGCGGTGATCGCAGCACGGATGTCTTGTAGGTCGGAGTAGACGCTGGCGGATGCCAGTCGCGGTCGCGGGCGAAGAAGGCCCCGGTTTCAGGCTTGTTGTTGGAAGGATCAGTCATCGCGCCCTCCTCCGGACGGTTCGGCATCCATCTTTTGAAACTCGGTCTTGGCGATCTTGAAGGCCCGGTTGGCCGCCGGCACGCCGGCATAGACAGCAACATGCAGCAGCGCTTCGCAGATATCGTCGCGGCTGGCCCCCGTATTGGCCGTCGCCCGGATATGCATGGCAACCTCCTCGTCATGGCCAAGTGCCGCCAGAAGCGCAATGGTCACCATGGACCGCTCGCGCTTGCTCCAGGTCGGGCGTGACCAGACCGTCCCCCACGCACCCTCGGTGATCATCTCCTGAAATGGCGCATCGAAGGTGGTCGCCGACTGAGAAGCACGATCGACATGGGCATCACCGAGTACGGAACGACGGGTCACCATGCCCTGTCGGTAGCGTTCGGACGGGTGACGGCTCTCAGCCATGGGGCGCATCTCCAGAGACGACCATTGCAAGGAAGGCTTCGATGACGGCGGTCAGCGCTTCGGGCTGCTCGACGCAGGGAATGTGGCCGGCGTCGCGGATCACCTCATAGCGCGCCGAGGGAATGAGCCGGGCAAGCGACAGCACCAGATCAGGCGGCGTTGCCCCATCCTGATCGCCCACAACGCAAAGCGTCGGAACAGCAATTCGGGCCGCTGCCTCCGTAAAATCGGCATCGCGAATAGCAGCGCAGGTTCCGGTATAACCGTTCGCCGGCTGTCGGCTCATCATGTTGCGATAGCCGGGAAGTGCCGGATTGTCGGCCTGACGGAAGCCAGGAGTGAACCAGCGCTCCATCACGGCATCCGCGATGCTTTCGATCCCCGCCTCCTCGACGGCGGCGATCCGGGCGTTCCAGGCGTCGGCCGTACCGATCTTGTGGGCCGTATCGCAGAGAACCAGTGCCCTGACGAGATCCGGACGGCGGGCATAGAGACCCTGAGCGATCAGACCACCGACGGAAAGGCCGCAGATCACGGCATTTTCGATCTTCAGATGTTCGAGAAGCCCGACAAGGTCATCAACGTGATCGTCGATTGTGTAGGGCGCTGACCCGACATCCGAGAGACCATGGCCACGCTTGTCATAGGCCAGCAGCGGATAGTCGCCGGCCAGCCGCACCAGGACGTCACGCCAGATCCGAAAATCGGTTCCAAGCGAATTGACGAACACCAGCACCGGGCGATGTGCCGGTCCGCCGATGATCTGATAATGCAGCGCAAGGCCATTGATATCTACGAATTGCACGGCGGGCTCCTCTCTCGGCGACATATTGCGCATGCTGTTTGGTTCGGTAAAATGACGTTTTGGACGCTACACCTAACCAAATGGTTATGGAATCGAATGATCGACAACCGCATTAAGTTTCGCCATCTCCAGACATTCGTCGAGGTCGCCCGGCAGAAAAGCGTAATGAAGGCGGCTGGACTTCTGCATGTCAGCCAGCCGGCGGTCACCAAGACCATCCGCGAACTGGAAGAGGTGCTCGGCGTGGCCGTCTTCGAGCGGGACGGCCGCGGCATCCGCATTACTCGCTATGGCGAGGCCTTTCTCAAACATGCCGGTGCAGCGTTGACGGCACTGAGGCAAGGCTTTGACAGCGTCTCGCATGCGCTGCATGCCGATGCACCGCCCATCCGCATTGGCGCGCTTCCGACGGTCTCGACGCATATCATGCCACAGGCCATGACGCTTTTTCTCAAGGAGGATGTCTCGGCCCGGATCAAGATCGTCACAGGTGAAAACGCGGTCCTGCTCGAACAATTGCGGGTCGGCGATCTCGATCTCGTGGTAGGCCGCCTTGCCGCACCGGAACAGATGGCGGGGTTCTCGTTTGAACACCTCTATTCGGAGCAGGTCATCTTCTGCGTCCGCGACGGCCATCCCTTGCTCGATAAGGGCCCGGGCGTCTTCGCCGCCCTGGACCGCTATCCGGTGCTCATGCCGACACGCGCCTCGATCATCCGGCCCTTTGTCGAGCGCTTCCTGATTGCCAACGGCATTTCCGGCCTGCCGACCCAGATCGAGACCGTCTCTGACAGTTTCGGTCGCGCCTTCGTGCGCCAGACCGATGCGATCTGGATCATTTCCGCCGGTGTCGTCGCAACTGACATTGCCGATGGTAAGCTCAAGGCCCTGCCGATCGACACCAGCGAAACCAGGGGACCGGTGGGCTTGACCGTCCGTTCGGACTCCATTCCCTCCATGCCACTGGCACTGCTCATGCGCACAATCCGCGAAGTGGCACGGAACACTGCGGCGGCATGACACTCAGGCAAGCATGGTGCGCAACCGCGCCTGCAGCGCCTGCATGGGGCCAAGACAGTGTAGACCAAGCTCTGAGGCCGGAAGAACAGCCGCCGGTGCACCGACATTGATCGCGGCCACCACACGTCCGCGCTCATTGCGAACAGGCACGGCGATCGAGCAGAGACCGATTTCCAACTCTTGATCGATCACCGCATAACCCTGGCTGCGCACCCGGGCGATCTCCGCCATGAGCGCAGATTTCTCCGTCAGCGTATGCACCGTATGCGCCTTGAGAACCGACGCATCGAGAATGGTAGCGACGTCGGTGTCGGACAGGGCCGCAAGCAGGACACGCCCCATCGAGGCACTATAGGCAGGCAGGCGGGATCCGGGCATCAGGTTGATCGACATGACCCGCTTCTGCGATGCGCGGGCGATATAGACGATCTCCGTGCCATCCAGCACGGAGGCGGATGCGCTATGCCCCACGGCTTCCGACAACTGGTCGAGATGGGGCTGCAGCAGGATTGGAAGCGGCGTTGCCGAAAGCCAGGCATGGCCGAGCCGCAAGACCTTGGGCGTCAGCGCGAAGAACTTGCCGTCATAATCCGCATATCCCTGATCGGCGAGTGTCAGCAGACAACGCCGCGCAGTCGCCCGGTCGAGGCCGCTGATCTCCGCCGCCTCGGTGATGCTCAGCCTCTGGCGCTCCGGCCCGAAGGCTTCGATGACCTTGAGGCCCTTGGCAAAGCCCCCCATTAGATCGCGCTCACCCATCGCCATCCTCGATCCTTCCGTGCGATAATCGAACAAAAATCGCATATCGCACAAAACTCTTGCTGTCTATCCGTCGCTTGGCTTAGGTCTGAGGTGACAATGCGGCTGGCCGCAACCAGAGGAAACGGGAGTTCCCATGGACAAGACAATTGCAAACCTGGCGGAAGCGGTGGCCGGCATCGGCGACGGCGCGACCGTCATGATCGGAGGCTTCGGCGGCTCCGGCGCACCGATCGAGCTCATTCACGCGCTCATCGACAAGGGCCCGAAGAACCTGACGGTCATCAACAACAATGCCGGCAATGGCCGTATCGGCATTGCGGCCATGATCGACGCTGGCATGGTCAAAAAGATGATCTGCTCCTTCCCGCGCTCCTCTGATCCCCGCGCCTTTACCGACCGCTACCTCGCCGGTCAGATCGAGTTGGAACTGGTGCCGCAGGGCACGCTCGCCGAGCGTATCCGCGCAGGCGGCGCCGGCATCCCGGCCTTCTACACGCCGACCGGCTTCGGCACGGAACTGGCCGAAGGCAAGGTCATTGCGGAGTTCGATGGCCGCAAATACGTGCAGGAGCGCTGGCTGAAGGCCGATTTTGCCATCGTCAAGGCGCATCATGGCGACACCCACGGCAACCTGACCTACCGGATGGCTGGTCGCAACTTCAATCCCCTGATGTGCATGGCCGCTGCCAAGACCATCGCCCAGGTGTCCAAGATCGTCCCACCCGGCGGCATCGACCCCGAACAGGTGATCACCCCCGGCATCTTTGTCGATGGGGTCGTTGAAGTCGAAAACCCGCAACAGGAAGAAGAGCTCATCCGCGCCGGAGTGGTTTACGCATGACCGAAGCACCAGCCATCGACACCCGGGAAGATATCAAGCTCTCCAATGCCCAGATCGCCTGGCGCGCGGCCCAAGACATCGAGGACGGCGCCTATGTGAATCTCGGCATCGGCTTCCCCGAAATGGTGGCCAAGTTCCAGCCACCCGGCCGTGAAGCGATCTTTCATACCGAAAATGGCGTGCTGAACTTCGGCGAAGCGCCTGCCGCCGGCGAAGAGGACTGGGACTTGATCAATGCCGGCAAGAAAGCGATCACGCTGAAGCCGGGTGCAGCCTTCTTCCACCACGCCGACAGCTTCGCCATGGTGCGTGGCGGCCATCTCGATGTCGCGATCCTCGGCGCCTATCAGGTGGCCGAAAACGGTGACCTCGCCAACTGGCGGGTCGGCTCCAAGGGCGTTCCCGCCGTCGGCGGCGCCATGGATCTGGTACACGGTGCCAAGCAGGTCGTCGTCATCACCGAACATGTCACCAAGGACGGCAAGCCGAAGCTCGTCGAGCGCTGCAGCTTCCCGCTGACTGGCGTCGGCTGCATCACCCGCGTCTATACGAGCCATGCTGTGATCGACATCGTCGACGGCAAGTTTGTCGTACGCGAAAAGCTTGCCGCCATGTCGATGGACGAACTCCAGGCCATGACCGGCGCCAAGCTGCATACCGACGGTCCGGTCGCCGACCTCGTCGTGCCGGCCCTGTAAGGAGTAGAATTCATGACCGAAGCCTTTATCTGCGACTATATCCGCACGCCGATCGGCCGTTTCGGCGGATCGCTCTCCTCCGTTCGGGCCGACGATCTCGGCGCGGTGCCGCTGAAGGCACTGATGGAGCGCCACGCCGGCATCGATTGGGAAGCCGTCGAGGACGTGATCTTCGGCTGCGCCAACCAGGCCGGCGAAGACAACCGCAACGTTGCCCGCATGTCACTGCTGCTGGCCGGCCTTCCGGTCTCTGTGACGGGCACCACGATCAACCGCCTCTGCGGCTCCGGCATGGATGCGGTCATCACCGCCGCCCGCGCCATCAAGGCCGGTGAGGCAGAACTGATGATCGCAGGCGGCGTCGAAAGCATGAGCCGCGCGCCGTTTGTCATGCCCAAGGCCGACACGGCCTTCTCCCGCACTGCCGAGATCTACGACACCACCATCGGCTGGCGCTTCGTCAATCCACTGATGAAGAAGCAGTATGGCGTCGATTCCATGCCGGAGACAGGCGATAACGTCGCAATCGATTTCAAGGTCTCGCGCGAGGATCAGGATGCCTTTGCCGTGCGCAGCCAGGCCAAGGCGGCGGAAGCGCAAGCCAATGGCCGGCTGGCGAAGGAAATCGTTGATGTCACCGTGCCGCAGCGCAAGGGTGACCCCATCATCGTTGACCGTGACGAGCACCCGCGCGCAACCTCGGTCGAGGCGCTCGCCAAGCTGAAGCCGGTCAACAAGATGGACGGCGCCACCGTCACCGCCGGCAATGCCTCGGGCGTCAATGACGGAGCCGCCGCCCTGATCATCGCTTCGGAAGCTGCCGTAAAGAAATACGGCCTCACCCCCATCGCCCGCATTTTGGGTGGTGCGACCGCGGGCGTTCCGCCGCGCATCATGGGCTTCGGCCCTGCCCCGGCCTCGAAGAAACTGCTCGCCCGCTTAGGCCTGACGCAGCAGCAGATCGACGTCATCGAACTGAACGAAGCCTTTGCCTCCCAAGGGATCGCCACGCTCCGCGATCTCGGCATCGCCGACGATGATCCGCGCGTCAACCGCAACGGTGGCGCGATTGCGCTTGGTCATCCGCTCGGCATGTCGGGCGCCCGCATCGCCGGAACGGCAGCGCTGGAACTCAGGGAAACCGGTGGGCGCTATGCGCTCTCCACCATGTGCATCGGCGTCGGCCAGGGCATCGCGATCGCCCTTGAACGGGTCTGATATTACAACAAGGTGCCCCATAGGGGCGCCTTTTTCGCTTCAGGGGTTGAGGAAGGTCAGGATCAGCTGATGGACCGCGCCACCCGGTGACATCTCGACCTGATCATATTCGCTATGGCGTGCGCCATGCGCATCCGAGATCGGTTTGAGCTGCGCCTGAAGTGCTGCACGGACCTTCTTGCAGCCCGGGTCATTCTGGGCACTGAGGCCGATCGAGACATCCTGAATCTGCTGCGTCAGGTCCTGCATGAACTGTCCATGCAGCTTTTCATGCGCCGCGATCCCGTCATAGAAACGATCCCACTTCGCCTGAACATTGGGCGGCAGTTTCTGTGCGGGTTTCGGCAAGGTATAGGTGATGATGAGCTTTGGCTTGGCCGTTGCCAGCACGCAATCAGCACCCTGCTGCTGATAGTCCCGCTGCCAGGTGAGCTTGAAACTCGTATGCGCAATCACCCGACCGAGACCGAGTTTGGGACCGCGCTCGCCGATCGATTGGTAAAGCTCCATCGGAGCCGTTCCCTTGATCGAGTAATGCTCAATTTTCTCGATCGGCTCCCAGCTTTGAGCCGAGGCATTGCCGCCAAAAAGACTTGCCGCCGCCACGAGTGAGATAATTGCCTGCTTGATCACGCGGGGGAGCCTCCGTTGCTGGGAGGTTTGCCATAGCGGCGAATTGCGGCAGCAGCAACCAGGACAGGGCATACACGTAATGCCAGATCCCGCGAAAACGCTTTGCGCTAAGTTAAGATCTTCTGTTGTAGAGTGTGTAAAACTACCACTTTCAGGAGGTGTAGTCCGAGTGACGGATGATACCATGATGGGCCGCATGCGCAGGATCTTGGTCAGCGCGATCCGATTGTTGAAGGTACCGAATGACAATCCGGAGCTGACGCTCGCCCAGTTCGGCGCCTTTTCCAAACAGGTCCCGCTGCTCTATTTTATTCTGGGAACGAATATGCTGTCGCTCGCCTGGACGCACCAGGGTACGGCACCTGCAGCCTTGGTCACCTATGTCCCGGCATTCCTCGTATTGGTGTTCTTCGCCCGCTCGCTCATCTGGTTGAAAAGTCGCAAGGTCAGCCGGACTGCAGAGCAGGCCTATCGGCAATTGCGCGCGACGAACATCCTGTCCTTTCCAATTGCCGTGGTCTGCACCCTCTGGGCACTATCGGTCCTGCCCTATGGCGATGCATATCAGAGAGCACATGTCGCCTTCTTCATGGCAATCACGGTCATCGGCTGTATCTTCAGTCTGATGCATTTGCGCTCCGCCGCCATGATGGTGACGGTAACGGTGACAATCCCCTTCTTCGTCGCCATGTGCCTGACAGGCGAACCGACCTTCATCGCGACGGGGATCAATGTCATTCTCGTCACCATTCCGATGATCATGATCCTTCTGGACCAGTATCGCGACTTCCGGACCTTGAACGAATCCCGCCACGTGCTTCTGCAGCAGCAGAAAGCGCTTCAGGATCAAAACAAGGCCATGCAGGCCCTGTCCGACGAGAACCTGCGCCTTGCCAATCTCGACACACTGACGCAGCTTGCCAATCGTCGCAGCTTCTTCCAGATGCTGGAACGGGCCTTCGCACGGGCACGCCAGAGCGGCGAACGCCTCGCTGTCGGCGTGATCGATCTCGACGGCTTCAAACCTGTCAACGACATGTATGGTCACGCAGCTGGCGACAAGGTTCTCGCCGAGATCGGCCTGCGCCTCGGCGGCATCACCGAAAGCAGACTGACCGTCTATCGCCTTGGCGGCGATGAGTTTGCCCTTTTGCTCGAAGGTGATGCATCAGAAGCCCGCGTCACAGCGCTGGGCCAGACGATCTGCGACCTGATCGCCAATCGAATCAATATCGGCAGCGGCCTTGTGCAGGTGACGGCGTCGGTCGGCTTTGCCATCTATCCGGATGTTGGCGGTTCGGGCCAGGAAATTTACGAGCGAGCCGACTATGCCCTCTATACGGCCAAACGCCGCCACCGGGCCGGATCCGTCATTTTCAACGCGGTGCAGGCGGACGAATTGACACGCCAGAAGATCGTCGAGGACGCGATGATCGCGGCCGACCTGGAGCGTGAACTATACCTCGTCTACCAGCCAATCAGCCATGCGAGCGACCTGAGGTGCACCGGCTATGAGGCGCTTGCCCGCTGGCAGAGCCCGCGCATCGGTTCTGTCTCTCCAGCGGAATTCATCCCGGTCGCCGAACACAATGGTCGCATTACGATGATGACCCGCATCCTCCTGGAGCGGGCCCTGGCAGTGGCTGCGAAATGGCCGAAGGACGTCTATCTCTCGTTCAACCTCTCGCCACATGATCTCAGTTCTCCGGACAATTGCCTGAAGATCGTCACCATCGTTTTAAGGAGCGGCTTCAATCCGGCACGGATCAATTTCGAGGTAACGGAGACCGCGATCATGCACGACTTCGAACAGGCCAGCGCCTCGATCCAGCTGCTTCGCGAGCTGGGGGCCGGCATCGCGCTGGACGACTTCGGCACGGGCTTCTCCAGCCTCAACCACGTCCACAAGCTGCCACTGACCAAGATCAAGATCGATGGCAGCTTTGTGCGCAACATTCACCAGCGCAAGACGAGCTACAAGATCGTCAAATCCGTGCTGGCACTGAGTGCAGACATGGAACTCGATGCAATTGCCGAGGGCGTGGAGACGCTGGAGGAACTGCAGGTGCTGCGCACGCTCGGCGTCGGCTCGGTCCAAGGCTATTATGTCAGCAAACCGATCACCGCCGAAGAAACATTTGCACAGACGCCGGTCGAAATGCCC
The DNA here is from genome assembly GCF_051549525.1 of Rhizobium sp. G187. Lineage (NCBI taxonomy): Bacteria > Pseudomonadati > Pseudomonadota > Alphaproteobacteria > Hyphomicrobiales > Rhizobiaceae > Rhizobium > Rhizobium sp. G187. Next base: position 186,139 of record NZ_JBPUGM010000003.1, on the reverse strand, counting down.
CTGGTCAGGATATCGTAATCGGGGCACCTGCCAGCCGCCGCATTTCAAGCTTTAACTGACGGACGGTTTCGGCGTCAGTCCGGCGCCTGTCGCGATTTTCGAAACCGAACTCGACGAGACGCGCGGGAACCGCCACCGGCTGACTGCAGGACGCATGCAGTTCGACAATGCCAGGGATCGACAGGAAACCTGCAGCATTCTCCGGCCGCACACCGCCACCCGGCATGATCGATATGCGCCCGCCGGCTTCAGCAGCGATCCTGGACAATTCGGCATGTCCAGTAACGGCATGACGAGCTCCACCTGACGTCAGGATCCGCTTGAAGCCAAGCGCAATGGCGAGATTAAGGGCCTCTGAGAGGTCGGGGGCGAGATCGAAGGCCCTGTGCAGGGTCAGATCCATGCCGGATGCCACATCAACCAGACTTTCGAGCACTGAGCGATCAAGCCGCCCATCGGCCTGGGCAGCCCCGATGACAACGCCGGCAAGCCCGGCCTCTTTCGCCGCCCGGATATCATCAAGAATGATGTCAATTTCGGGCGCTTGATAGTGGAAATCACCCGAACGCGGCCGGATCAGCGCATGGACGGGCACCGGTTGCTGAGCTGCAAGGCGCATCAGCCCAGCCGAAGGGGTCAGGCCTCCCGCATCGAGGGCGGAACAGAGTTCGATGCGATCGGCCCCACCACGGACAGCCGCTTGAAGCCCTTCGGCATCATCGACGCAGATTTCCAGCAGTGGCTGCATCATGCATTCTCCCCCTCACCCGTAACCAGCGGCTCGCCGCCTTGCGCCACATCAGACTTGCGCCGCATCCGGGATGCCGAGCCGTCTAAGAACCAGAGGAGGGCAACCCCGCACAGTCCGGCCAGGGCACCGATCAGCGCCGTGCCCGAATAGTCGCTGAGGCTGGTGCCCGTGGCAAACAGAAGCGAACTCAATCCACCGCTGACAAAGATATTCACCGCGATCAACGAGCTACCAAGGCCAGCCCGGTCGGCGATCAGGTTCTGTAGATAGCTGATCGGCACCGCGATGATTGCCGCCGCGCCGAGACCGCTGACGAGGGTCAAGACATAGACGTCGACCCGGCTGTCGGCAAATCCGAGAAAGACGAGGTAGCTGCAATAGATCGACGCACCAACACCGACGGCGAACAGCGTCGAGGTGCGAGCCTCCACCCATCCCCAGAACAGGATGAAGATGATCTCGAGAAAGGCAACGATCCCGACGATGACGCCAACATCCGCGGCACTGCCACCGGCCGCCCCGGAGACAATCAGCGGGAGTACCGTGCCATTGACATGCAGCATGGACGAAATGAGTGCGATGGCAAGCAGCCGGACCAGCACCGGTGGCGCCGCGATCTGCCCCAGCGAGCGGAGAAAGGAATGGTCTACACCCTTGGCACCCCCCATTGCCGGCGCATGCTCCTTCACACCAAAGGTGAACAGGACGACGCAAATGCAGCAGGCAAGGCTCGCGAGCAGAAAGGCCGGCAACATGCTGGGTGCACCGGCCAGCACGATACCAACAAGGCCCGGCACCAATACCCAGGATGCCGAGAGTACGGCCCGGATGGCAGAGTTCACCGCCATCAACTCGCGGGCTGGCATGCCTGCCGAAGAGGTTCGCACATGGGCAAAGATCAGCGAGTTGAGTGCGCCGAAGATCGGTAGGAAAATCAGAGTTGCGACAACGAAGATTGGCGCTTTCGGAAAGAAGTAGACCATGCCGAAGCCAGTCACGCCGAACAGGGCTGCCGCAATCATCGAAGACCGGAAACGCCCAAGACGGTCAGCGACAATTCCCGCAGTGACGCTGGCGCTGACATTGACGAGCGCAGCCGTGAAGATGATCGCCGAATAGAAGGCGTCGGACAGCCCAAGCTCCCGGATCCCGATCAGCGACATATAGGGAGACGTCGCTGCCCCGGTGAAACCGAAGAAGAATATGGCCAGCGCACTCACCCGGATGGGCGGATGCCGAAAGAGAAGCGAAAGCGTCGACGACATCGATGAACTCGAAACGGGGGCCGCTGCTACCGGGTGCAGGAGGCGGCTCCTTGGAGGAAAAGGCGTAAGAGCATGTCCAGCCGAAGCGTAATCGCTTCGGCTGGACAATGCGGTCAAAACAAAAGCCTAAAACATTCCTGTGATCCCTGATCACCGGGATGTCTTAGGCCGGGAATCGCTGAGAGAAATGGACCACAGGCCTATACGCGAAATCCTTGACGAAGGGATAGGTCGGCTGATGCCGCCTTTGGCTCGTCTGGTTCTCGATATCCTGATTGATCACGCCGTCGGTCAGCGCCATGAGGTTTGGATTGGCGATGGGCGCCAATTCCGGCGAGAGATAGCCTGACTTGACCACCAGAAGCCTGACTGTCTTTGGCTCAAGACCAAGACGCTCGAAATCCGCGATGTTGTGATAGGGCCGACGCTTGGCGGCCAGCACCAGCGTGATGCCGCCGATCCGCACCACCACCTGCCTGTCGGCATCTGCACCGGGCGCATCGAGGCTGACGACCTCGACATCGGCGATGACGGACGGGCTTGCCGGATCCAGCGCACCGCCGATCTTGAGCGAGAGGCGAGCGCCCACACCCGCAGCAAAGCAGGCGTCGACGGCAGGACGGTCTGTGATCCCTGCGATCAGCACATCCTCGGCCTGTTCCCGAATAAGAGCAGCCAGCACTTCAGCGCGGTCGCCGACGCCGCCGCCGGTCGGATTGTCCCCGGAGTCGGCGAGGATGATCGGTCTCGTCTCGGTCTTGGCCGCGATCTCCAACATAGCGTCGAGCGGACCGGTGACGGGTCCAAAGCGGAAGTCTTCGCGTGCATCCCAATAGGATTGCGCAATGGCAGCGGCGACTGTGTTGGCAGCGGCCTTATCGACGGCCGTGACGACGGCACAGGCGGTTGCCCGAGGCTCATCCGCCCAGACATAACCGACCATCAGATTGGCATCCCAGATGCCAGGCACGGCATCGTGTTCCGGGAGTTTCAGGTAGAGGCTCTTGGCCGGTTCGTCTTCCGTCGAGGTCCGCTCGCCCGGCAACAGCACCGGCACTGGTGCCCAGGCAACGCCCGGCCGCTCGCCGGTCGTCAATGCTCGAACCAGCATCGACCAAGCGCGCACCATGGTTTCGCGTACATCGATATGTGGCGCGGTGCGATAACCGGCGAAGATATCGAGCTGGTCAACAATCCTCTGGCTGACATTGCCATGCAGATCATAGCTTGCGGCCACGATCACATCCGGACCGACCACGGTACGCGCCGCCGCAATCCAGTCGCCCTCGGCATCATCCATGCCTTCGACATTCATCGCGCCATGCATGGCGAGATAGAGACCATCGACCGGCAATGCTGCTTTCAGGCGGTCAAGGAATTCGGCCTTGAACCCCTCATAGGTGGCGCGCGCCAGAGGGCCGCCGGGCGTGGCCCGTGCATGAAGGAGCGGCAGATGCTCGACGCCTTCGGCATCGAGGAAATTGAAATACTCGGCCCCCAGCAATTCCCCGTCCCGCAGCACGCGAAAATCCTCAGGCTGCATAAGAACGGGCGATGAGGTCGAGCATTCCGTATGAATGCCGCCGACGGCGATGCGAAGTGTCATGAATCGATCCTCAGTAGCGGGGGCTCAAACGGACGATGGCGGCGAAGCGCAGCCAGTCCTTGTTTTCCCTCGGCGTCCACGCGGCTTCTGCAATGGCCGGAAGGCGCGGGAAAACCAGGTGGTTGAAATAGTCCCGCGTCAGAAAGTGTTCGCACCAGATGCAGGCCTGAACACCGCGCATGCGGGCGGCCAGTTCCGGCGGGAACTCGGCGACCGCCTCATAGGTGTAGGTATGCTGCGGCGGCACGGTGCCGGCCCAGCTCGCACCCGGTTCCTGGAAGGCTTCGTCCTGCACCATGTCGAGATAATAGGCCTGGCCCGGTGTCATGACGACATCATAGCCCTGGCGCGCCAGTTCCAGCCCGACCTCCGGCTTCTGCCAGGCCATCAAGAGAGTACCCTCAGGATCGACGCCGCCGCCATGGCTCACCTCGTCCCAACCGGCAAGCTTGCGGCCACGCTCGGAGAGCATGACCTGAATGCGCTTCATGAAATAGCTCTGCAGACCGAATGTGCCCTCAATGCCTTGCCTCTCCATCAGCTTCCTGGCCAGCGGCGATGCCATCCAGGTATTGGCGGCCACTTCGTCGCCACCGATATGGATCAGCCTGGACGGGAAGAGTTCGACCATCTCGTCGAACACCTTGCCGAGGACTTCATAGGTGTATTCGATCGCCGGGTTGAGCGCATTGTTGGGATAGCCCTGAACCGAGCGATAGCTGTCCGGGGCTTCCTGACCATCAACGAGCTCCGGCAGTGCGACCAACGTTGCGGTGCTGTGGCCGGGAATGTCGATCTCTGGAACCACCTCGACCTGCAACGCACCGGCATGCGCAACGATATCCTTCACATCCTCCTGGGAGTAAAAACCGCCGACCGGATCAACGCCATTGCCGAGCTGTGGCAGGAGTGGTTCGTCCGGTCCCCGAAGCACGCCCAGCGTGGTCAGCTGCGGGAAGGCCTTGATTTCTAGACGCCAGGCCTCGTCATCGGAGAGGTGCCAGTGAAAGGTGTTCATCCGGAACCACGCCAGGATATCGATCAACCGCTTGACGTCATCGACCGGATAGAACTGGCGGGAGACATCGAGATGGCAGCCCCGCCAATCATAGCGCGGCGCATCGGAAATCGTGCCGGAGGCGGGGAAGCGGAAGATATCGGGCTGCGTGCGCGCGCCATGCAGCATCTGGGCAAGCAGGGTCAGCGCATATTGAAGCCCCGCCACATCGCCATAGCGGAGCGCAATTTCATCGGCAGCGAAGGTGAGCGCATAGGCAGAAGCGCCGAGGCTGTCATCTGCGGACAATGACACAGCCCGCCCTTCATGCACTCTGGCAAGCGAGAGCGGCGCATGACCGACCGGGAAGAGGCGGCAGAACAGCCGCAGCACATTCTCGACGGCGCGCAACTCGACAAGCGATGCGCCGTCAGCGGGATAAAGCGCAACTGGGAAACCCTCGCCCGCAACGAGCGCGACCGAGGCCGGCCAGGGCAGCATTGCGAAGGGCTCAGTGACCTTGCCCTCCGGCAGGAGCGCTGGCGGCGGCGCGCTGTGGCCACCACCCAACATCAGATCGGCCACTGCGACTGCGGCATGCTGGCCGGACGACAGGGTGAGATAGGCAGACTTCGCGCCATCCGTCCTGTGTTTTGCCGGACGCCACAGACCGCCGACCCGGAAGCTCCAGGAGGCACCCGGCTGAAGCACGAAGCCGGCTGGCGGGGCGAACTGATGGAAATTCGCATTGCGCTTGAGGAAGGTGGCGTTCTCGCAGACCGGCTCTTCGATATCCTTCACGCGCGTCAAAGACGTATAGGCGAGTTTGAAATTGTCGATTGCCACATCGGACAGGTTGATGAGCGTGAAAACGAAAGCGCCACACGGATCGCCCTCGACGGGAACCCAGGTGTTTTCGAGGCGAAACTGGACAGCTGTTGCCATGGTGATGCTCCCGGCTTTGGAAAATCAATAATTGTCGGATTGTGAAAAGGTGCGGGCAAGCTCGGCTTGGCCGGCCGTCAGGCCGCAATCGACCGGTAGGCACACGCCGGTAATGGCGGCGGCTTGCTCGCTGGCGAGAAAATAGACGGCATTGGCCACGTCTTGCGCCGTCGCGATGCGGCGAAGCGCGTACCAGCGCTTGGCCTCTTCAAAGACTTGCGGATTGGCGCTCGCCCGCGCCTCCCAGGCCTGCGTGCGCACCGTGCCGGGTGCCACCGCATTGGCGCGAATGCCGAACTTGCCGTATTCGACAGCGATCAGCTTGGTGAGATGGATGAGGCCCGCTTTCGCAGCGCTATAGGCAGGATGACCGAAGACGGCCATGCCATTGACGGAAGAAATATTGACGAGAGAGCCCTGGCTTTCCTTCAGCGCTGCCTCGAAGGCGCGGAAGCAGAGGAACGGTGCCTCCAGATTGAGCGCATTATCCTTACGCCAGATATCGCCATCGGTATCGCCAAGCGAGACCGCGCGGGCGGCGCCTGCATTGTTGACCAGCGTGTGGACGAGACCCAGTGCGGCGACCGAAGATGCAGCGCGGCCAAGATCGTCCTCATTGGTGACATCGCAGGCAAGCGGCACGAAGCGATCATTCTCTCCAAGCGACGCTGCAGCCTTGGTTGCGGCATCGCCATCAAGGTCGAGCAGGACGACGATATCATGACTATCGGCAAGACGCTTTGCGATCGCCCGCCCGATATCACCGGCAGCACCCGTTACAACCGCCACGCTGCGCATCAGACGCAGATCCCGGTCTTTTCGGAGGACGAAATGAGGCGCATCAGACTAGTCTCCCAGAAGTTGCCGGTCATCGCCGCCGTCACGGTGCTCAACCAGTTGCTGCTTGATATGGCGCAGGGTGACCTGCGACTGTTTTCGATTTCGGTAGGCAACAAGGCTGGCGATCACATCGACCACAGCCAGATAGGCAAAGCGCGTGGAGGTTGGGCGAAAGATGTTCTCGCCCTCCGGCAGATCGATGCCCACAACCAGTTCGGAAGCCCTTGCGACCGGGCTGTCGCTCTGGGTAAGCGCGATCGTCGTGATGCCGTTCTCGCGAGCCAGATTGAAGCAGTTGACCAATTCGGCATTCCGCCCGGAAAAGGACGAGCCGATCAAGACATCGTTCGAGCGGGCTGCGGCTGTCAGCATCAGTTGCATATTGTGATCCGCAGAGGCCGTGACCCGCGAGCCGAGCCGGAAGAGCCGGTTCTGGATCTCGCCTGAGATCATCGAGGAATTGCCGCCAGAACCGAAGGCATAGACCATTTCGGCCCGTGCCAGCCGGTCAGCAACTTTGTCGAGGATCACCGGATCGAGCGCGCGATGGACCATGAACATCGCATTCTGCGCCTTGGTGATCACGTCAGTTGCGACATCCGCCGGCTCCGTGCTCTGCGTCTCCGGATTGAGATAGCGCACGCCGACATAGGCCGTACGTGCCAGACTGACCTTGAAATCGGCAAAGTTCTGGCACCCGAGACGTCTGCAGAAGCGCGTCACGGTCGGTGGCGAGACTTCCGCACGCTCGGCAAGCTCGATGATCGAGGCATTGACCGCGAAGTCAAACGCGTTGAGCAGAATATCCGCGATGCGTTGTTCTGAGGCCGAAAACTGGCCCGCCTCTTCCTGTAACCGCGCGAAGATATCCATGCCCTTGCCTCTGCTATTTCGAAGGCTTGTAGGCTATGCAGTCGATCTCGACCTTGCAATCGACCATCATCGAGGCCTGCACGCAGGCGCGCGCCGGTGGATGCTCGCCGAAGTACTGCTGGTAGATCTTGTTGAACGTCCAGAAATCACGAGGATCGTCGAGCCAGACGCCGCAGCGCACGACATGCTCGACGCCATATCCAGCCTCATCGAGAATGGCGAGGACATTGGCAATTGTCTTGTGGGTCTGCTCGATGATGCCGCCGGAAATGATTTCGCCGTCTTCCATGGCCACCTGGCCGGAAACATGCAGCCAGCCATCGGCCTCAACAGCCCGCGCGAAAGGCAAACGCTGACCACCGGCACCGGCCTTCTCAGCCCCGTAACGCTTGATCGTCATGGACACCTCTTATGCAAATTATTTTCTTCGATCGTTGACAAGCGACCACAAAAAACGGATTTTGACCAGACAAAATCGACATCTATGAAAAGAATTTCAAAGCGGGGACGAAATGCGCGATCCTTTCCAAAATCCTTTTGCAATTGAAGATACTGCTCGCCACGCGATCTGGGAGATGCTCGTGCCCCGTGACATCGACGCCTTCCTGGCAGCCGACTGGAGCATGGTGGAAGGCGATTTCGTCGAGGATGGCTTCATCGGCATCAGCGGCAATCGCGAAGAGGATGCCGACAAATGGACCCTCGCCTTTCCGAACCTGGCCGCCTATCGCGATGAATGGTTGAAGCAGGCGCAAGACTTTGCCCAGCAGAGCTATGGCGAAGATCCGCGCGGCGCAATTTTCACCACGACGACCCTGGAGGAAATCGAGGTGATTGGTGAGACGGCGCTGGTGCGCAAGAAGTTCGACGGCGGCATCAAGAAGGCCGACGGCACAGTGGACGTGATGCGCTGGCAGACGCTGTATTACTGCCGTCTGCACGAAGGACGCTGGAAAATCTCCGGCTTTACCGGCTACCTGCCCAACCCGATGGGCAAGCGCTGATCTCAGCGCCTCTCCCCACACCCGGAGTTTAGCCTTTGCGCATCTTCACCGCAGCACTTGCAACGGAAACCAACACGTTTTCGCCGATCTGCATCGACCGCCGCGCCTTCGAGGAATCGCTGTATGCGGCACCGGGCCAACATCCGGTCACGCCGACGCTCTGCACGGCCCCGCTCACCGTCGGCCGCAAGGTCTGCGCTGACAAGGGCTGGACCCTGATCGAGGGGACGGCGACCTGGGCGGATCCGGCGGGCCTGGTCAACCGCCAGACCTATGAGGGGCTGCGCGACGAGATCCTCGATCAACTGCGCGCAGCAATGCCGGTGAATGCCGTCGTACTTGGCCTGCATGGCGCCATGGTGGCCGACGGCTACATCGACCCTGAGGGCGACCTGCTGGCCCGGATCCGCGCAATCGTCGGCCCGGACATCCTCGTCTGCGCCGAACTCGACCCGCATAGCCATCTGACTGCAAAACGCGTAGCGGCAGCCGACTTTTTCGTCGTCTTCAAGGAATTCCCGCATACCGACTTCGTTGATCGCGCCGAAGATCTCTGGCGGATTGCCGTTGACACGCTGGAGGGCCGCGTCAATCCGGTCATGTCCGTCTTCGATTGCCGGATGATCGATGTTTTCCCCACTTCGCGTGAACCGATGCGCAGCTTTGTTGACAGGCTTATGGCCATTGAAGCTGACGATGCGGATGTGCTGTCACTCTCCGTAATTCACGGCTTCATGGCAGGCGACGTGCCGGAAATGGGCACCAAGACGATTGCCGTGACCAACGGAACGCCGGAAAAGGGCGAAGCACTGGCCCGTGACCTAGGCCTCGAACTCTTTTCCAAGCGTGGCACGTTCATGATGCCGCAGATTGATGAGGGCGAAGCGCTGGATCGGGCCCTTACGCGCACCGATGGCCCCGTCGTCATCGCAGACATGTGGGACAATCCGGGCGGCGGGACGGCTGGCGATGCGACAGTCATCCTGGAGGAAATGCTGAGACGCGGCGTAACCAATGCAGCGATTGGCATGATATGGGACCCGATTGCCGTGCAGATCTGCATGGCAGCCGGCGAAGGGGCGGAGATCCCCTTGCGTTTCGGGGCAAAATCAGCGCCCGGAACGGGAAATCCCGTCGACGGACTGGTCAAGGTCGTCAAGGTCGTGCCGAATGCCGAGATGCGCTTTGGCGACAGCATCGCGCCTTTCGGCGATGCCGCCCATATCCACCTCGCCGGCATCGACATCATCCTGAGCTCGGTCCGGGTCCAGAGTTACGATCCCTCGCTGTTTACGGCGCTCGGCATCGAGCCGACGGAAAAGCACCTCCTGGTGATCAAGTCGACCAACCACTTCTATGCTGCCTTTTCCAAGATCGCCTCGGAGATTCTTTACTGCGCTGCCGGAACGCCCTATCCCAACAATCCCGCGAAAACGGCCTATCGCCATGTCAGGCATGACATCTGGCCGATCATGGCCAACCCGCATGACGCACCTGAAGGCAACGAGGCCGCTTGATGACGAACCTGCCACACCCCCGCATCGGACAGGACATTGCTTCCCTGTCGACACCCCTGCCGATGATTGATGAAGCCCGCCTGGCTGGCAATATCGCGCGTGTGCAGTCTTACATGAATACTCATGGCCTTGCCTTCCGGCCGCATATCAAGACCCACAAGATCCCGAATCTTGCCAGGGAGCAGGTCGAAGCCGGCGCACGCGGCATCAATTGCCAGAAGATCACTGAAGCCGAAGTCTTCGCCGATGCCGGCTTCGAGGACATTCTTATCACCTTCAACATTCTCGGGCCGGAAAAGCTGGAACGTCTCGTCGCGCTCAATGCACGGATCTCCGGGCTGAAAGTGGTTGCCGACAGCGAAACTACGGTTTCAGGCCTCTCGAAGGCCTTTTCCGGCGAGCGCCCGCTGGCGGTACTGGTCGAATGCGATACAGGCGGTGGCCGCTGCGGCGTACAGACGCCGGACGCAGCAGCCGCTCTGGCAAAGGCCATCGCCGGCGCCCCGGGGCTCACCTTCGCCGGCCTGCTCACCTATCCCAAGGCTGACACCGAGGACGCCGTCGAAGCCTTTTTCAGCGCAGCCATCGCGAAGCTGGCGGACCTCGACATCCCCTGCCCCATCGTTTCGAATGGCGGTACGCCCAGCCTCTTTTCCGCCCACAAGGTCAAATCCGCGACGGAACACCGGGCCGGCACCTACATCTACAATGACCGCTCCATGGTCCGCGCAGGCCATTGCAGCCTCGATGATTGCGCCATGTTCATTCTGGCAACAGTGGTCTCACGGCCGACCGAGGACCGTGCCATCCTCGATGCTGGTTCCAAGGCGCTGACCTCGGACCTCCTCGGCTTTTCCGACTTCGGCCTGATTCTCGATTATCCGGATGCCGTTATAACGGGTCTCTCCGAAGAACACGGCACCGTAGACCTGTCCAAGGTCACCGGCCGCCGCCCCGAGATCGGCGAAAAGGTCCGCGTCATCCCAAACCACACCTGCGTCGTCTCCAACCTCTTCGACATCATGACCTTCCACAAGGATGGCGTCGTGACCCGCGTGGAAGAGGTCGCCGCTCGCGGTCTGGTCTGGTAAAGGCCTGACCAAGACCGGTTCGGCACATCCAATCGCTATCTGGAGGAAGGTGCCAGCCTTTGGCTGAGTGCCATTGAGAGTTCTCGCGCGACACAGCCAAGTGACGGCAGAGAGCTGATGCCGTACCTTGAACGCACTTTCGCAGGCGCATCCGACATACCCTGGTGGGCGCAGAGGCGCACGTAATCCACGATGACGAGCCTTACATCGATATCGGGCAGACGAGCCTGATCAAACGAATTGCTTTTGAGCGGCAATCCATCGAGAGCATCAAAGCCAGCCAGGACACAGTCAATTGCGGACCTGGAATGCTCACGGTGATAACCGAGATCGACAAGCACATAGCCGCCGACGGCCCAGTTGAACTTCTGGAAGCTTGCGGCATGGCAACCAAGGTTGGATCGCGGCAGTGCCAGCATGTCCTCTTTGATGAAATCCTGCATCGGAAGGTCTCGAAGCTGGCTTAGTCGCGCTTCCTGATCGGCTGTGAAGAAGGTGTCCACGGCGACGATAGAAATATGCTCGGTACCCCATGCCCGTCGATAGCGACCTCGTCTTTCACGGATAAGGCTATCAGCGACATCCTTTGCAAAAGCGGAATCCGCGTGAATTTTGGTCTCCGGCTGACCATTCCGATACAGGAAAATTTGCGTATCCGGTCCAAGTGCCTGCACATAGTCGAAGGCTTGCCGCAGTTGAGCCTGTGAGTACTCACTCCCTGCCTTGTATGGGCTACTTGTGAGGAACACGCCGAGAAAGAAAAGACAGAAAATGAGAATGCCGAAGCCTTGTCGAGCCAGGGCTGCACTGTCGCGTGATTTCAATGCAGTTCCAGATCCATTTCAATCTTCAACTAGAAACGTCTCCCGGTGCGACAGCTGGGCCATAGGAAAAGCTGCATCGCATGATGGATTGCACCCATACAGTGCACATCACCCCTGAGGGGTCCAGTCGAAATTTTCTGACTGCAATTTTGCCACAAAAAAAGGTCCGCCCGAAGGCGGACCAAGGCTCTGGCCGCTGGATTGGCCGGGAGGATGGTTTAGCCGGCCGCCGTAACGGAGGCCGGGAGTTCAAGCGTGCGCCAGTCGATGCGGCGCTCCAGAGCCTGCCCATTGGCATCGAAGAGATGGCAGTCTGCCGCCATGATGCCCGTGGTCATCGGCTGTTCTGCCTGGACCGGTGCCGATCCTGGCAGAAGCGCGCAATAGGCGTCGCCGGTTGAAAGTGCCGCATAGGCGATCGTGTTGATGCCCAGGCGCTCGATTACGCTTGGCGTTACCACGATATTGATGTCGCCCTGTCCGAGACGGGTATGTTCCGGCCGGATGCCGAGCGTCAGCGTTTTGCCGACGAGATCGTCGCGCGGCTCGACCGGGATGATCGCCGTCTGGCCATCATAGCTGATCTTGACGCCCGTCGGATCGATCCCGACGCATGTCACGGGCACGAAATTCATCTTCGGATTGCCGATGAAGCCGGCAACGAAGGTGTTCTGCGGCTTGTGATAGAGTTCAAGCGGCGCACCGACCTGGGCGATATCACCGGCATTCAGAACCACGATCCGGTCGGCCATGGTCATGGCTTCGATCTGGTCATGGGTGACGTAGATCATCGTCGCTTCGAGATCGCGGTGCAGCTTGGTGAGCTCGATGCGCATTTCGGCGCGCAGGGCCGCATCGAGGTTCGACAAGGGTTCATCGAACAGGAAGATCTTTGGCTCGCGCACGATCGCACGACCGATCGCCACACGCTGGCGCTGGCCGCCGGACAGCTGTCCCGGCCGCTGCTGCAGGCGCTGGTCGAGATGCAGGATCTTGGCGACGCCATCGACCTTTTCGCGGATCTTCTCTTCAGAAAGTTTCTCGACGCGCAGCGGGAAGGCGATGTTCTCGAACACCGTCATGTGCGGATAGAGCGCATAGGACTGGAAGACCATGGCGATGCCACGCTCGACCGGTGGTTTGTCGTTCACCCGCTCGGCATCGATGACGATGTCACCATCAGTGGTGTCGTCGAGGCCGGCGATCATCCTCAGAAGCGTGGACTTGCCACAGCCGGACGGGCCGACGAACACGATGAACTCGCCGTCCCGGACGTCAAGGCTCACACCCTTGATGACCTCGAAATGTCCGTAGGACTTGCGCACCTTGTTGAGAAATAGCTGACCCACGCGCTCACGTCTCCAACGCCGGTTGAATGAACCGGCCAAATGTCTGTCGTTTAATGACCGCGGGCCGGAATCGGCCCGCGGAAGAGGAATTGGCTCGAGCTTACTTGTACTGCTCGAGGTCGGCGGCTGCCTTCTTCAGGGCATCTGCCGGCTCAGCCTTGCCGGTCACGACAGACTGGACCATTTCGATCATGACGTTCTGGAAGCCCTTGTAGTCCGTGAAAAGAGGTTCAGGACCACCATAGGCGATACCGTCGATGAACGGCTTCCAGAAGGGCTCGTTGGCGACGAACTTGTCGACGACAGCACCCGGACGCAGCGGCGTGAGGCCAGCGCCTCCCTGCAGCTCATATTCGTGCTGGATGTCGGTCGAGGTGATGTACTTGGCGAATTCGATCGCCTTTTCCTCGACGCCCGAATCCTTGAAGATGGCAAGGCTGTCAGTGATCAGCAGCGTGCCTTCACCCTTGGCCGATGGGCCCTTCGGCAGCGGCGCGACACCCCATTCAACCTTCGTGTCCTTGAGGCGGTAGGCAGCGCCGGAGCCGGCCTGGATCATGCCGACCTTGCCGTCGAGGAAGATGGCGCGGATTTCGTTCTGCTCGTAAGCGGTCGCACCTTCGACGGAGTAAGGCGTGATGTCCTTGTAAGCCTGAAGGGCTGCCAGAACCTCAGGGCTGTCGATGACGATCTTGTCGCCGTCGATGACCTTGCCGTTGTTGGTGTAAACCCAGTGCATGAACTGGTGCATGGTGTTGTCAAAGGTCTTGGCCGGGAGACCGTAACCGGCAATGCCAGTCTTTTCCTTGATCTGCTTGGCAAATGCGATTTCTTCTTCCCAGGTCTTCGGGGGAGTTTCCGGGTCGAGACCAGCCTGCTTGAAGAGAGCCTTGTTCCAGTAGAGGGCCTTGGTCGAGAAAGCGACCGGAACGCCCCACTGCGTGCCATCGAAGGTCACGGTATCGACGATATTAGGATAATAGGACGCCTTCTCCTCGTCGGTCATCGGGACTTCGACGATCAGTTCGTTCTGGGCAAATTCCTTCAGCGTGCGCGAACCGACATAGGCCATGGCGACCGGCGTGCCGGCAACGGCGAGCGTGGTTGCCTTGTCCTGGCACTGCTCCCAGCCAACGACTTCCGGCTTGACCTTCCAGCCTGCGTTTTTGGCTTCCCATTCGCCAATATACTTCTCGTGGATCGGGTCGATCTTATCGCCGCAATAGATCCAGCTGATTTCCTGATCGGCAGCCAGTGTGGTCAGCGCCGAGCTGGCCAGAAGGGCGAAAGAGCCCGCGAGCATGGTAAGAGACTTCGTCATCTGTAGTTCCCCTTTGTTGACAGGTTGAAGCGTCCGGTTGGCCCGAATTTTATTGGCATCGCTTATTTCACGGCGCCTGCGGTCAGTCCGCTGACGAGATAGCGTTGCAGGAAGAAGATCACGATCATCGCTGGCGCAATGCCGACGAAGCTTGCCGCCATCAACTCATTCCAGATCACCTCCTGGCGACCGAAATAGGCAAACAGCCCGATCGGCAGCGGCATGTATTCGGTCTTGGAGTTAAAGGTCAGCGCAAAGATGAATTGCTGGGCATAGGCGCCAATGAACGTCGTGATGGCAACAACGGCGATGCCAGGCGTGGCAAGCGGCAGAATAACCCGACGGAAGGTATAGAAATAGCCCGCGCCATCGACATAGGCCGCCTCTTCCAGCTCCTTCGGGATGCGCAGCATATAGGTTCGCAGCAGCCAGATGGCCGATGGAATAAGGAAAGCGACACCCGGCACGATCATGGCGAAATAGGTATTGAGCACGCCCATCGACCGCATCAGACGAAAGAGCGGGATCAAAAGCACGGCGCCCGAGAACATGTTGACGGCAAGGAAGGCACCCAAAAGCTGGCCCCGTCCCTTGAACTCGAAGCGGGCAAAAGCATAGGCCGCCGGCACCACGAGCGTCAGGACAATGACCGTCGCAATCGTCGAGATGAGGAAAGAGTTGAAGATATACCGGGCGAAACCGGGAACGCTGACCCACATCGTGCGATAGGCGTCGAATGAACCGTTTTCCGGAAAGAAGCGGTAAGGCGAGGAGAAGAGCTGGCTGAGCGGCTTCAGCGACACGAGGAACCCTTCGACGAAGGGCGCCAGGATAAAGGTGAGGAAGACGCCGATGCCGGCATAAATCCCGACCAGTTCGTACCATTTGTAGCGGTTGATCAACGCTGTCTTGTCGTAACTCATCGGGCATGCTCCTGCGAAAGACGGCTGGTGACGCGGAAGTAGGCGACGCAGAAGATCGACAGGAAGATGCAGATCAGCACGGCACGCGCAGCCCCCTCCCCGTATTTCTTCGACCCGATCGCGGTGTGATAGGTATCGATGATCATCGTCGTGGTCTCGCCGCTCGGTCCGCCGCGCGTCAGGATCCAGATGATGTCGAAGGAGTTGAAGGTAGCGATCAGCGACAGCATCGACATGGTGATCATGGCAGGCAGGATCAGCGGCATGGTGATGCGGCGGAAGCGATAGAAGCGGCCGGCGCCATCGGTCCATGCAGCCTCATAGAGATCCTGCGGGATCGCCTGCATGGCAGCGAGCATATAGAGCGTCACCATCGGCACGCCGATCCACACATCGGTGAAAATCGTCGCCCAGAAGGCAGTCGAGCCATAGGCCAGGAAGGCAACGGGTCCGTCGACCAGACCGGTCCGCTGCAGCATGCCGGAGATCATGCCGAACTGGCCATTATACATCCAGCCCCACATGAAGATGCCAATCGCCATCGGCACGATCCAGGGCGGCATGGTAAGAACGCGAAACAGCGTGCGGCCCGGCACGGCCGTGTTGAGCATCGCCGCGCCAAAAGTCCCGATGATCATCTTGATCGAGACCGAGAAAAAGGTCCAGATGAAGGTTCTGACGATGACTGTCGCGAAGGTGTCGTTGAAAATCTTCTCGTAATTCACCCAACCAACCCAGTTGGTTGTCTTCTTCAGCGACGCATCGGTGAAGGACAGGATGAAGGTTTCAACGAGCGGATAGGCGACGATGACCGCGATGTAGAGGACCGCCGGCGCAATCAGCAGCCAGGCGAAAAGAACCGCGCTTTTGCGAGCTTCCATGGTCGCTCCTTACGCCTGCCGAACACGGGATCGCGCGGCATCCGCACCGTGAAGACACGCATCGAACCGCTCCCAGACCGGCTTCAGGTCAACGACCTTGCGGCCGAAACGCGCCTCATCCATGGCAAGCGCCAGAATACCGGCTTCCAGCGCATCGATGGCCGAAACTGGCTGCTGAGCACCAGTCTTGACGAATGCGATGACGTCTTCCGCCATCTGCTCGTCGGCTCCATAATGCTGCGAGAGTGCCGAGGGCGCCTTGTAGGTATTGGCGACGACCTTCTCATTGGTGCGCGCATTGTGCACATCCATGAAGCCGCGAACGAAATCGCCTTCCGCCATCCCCTTTGACCCGATCACGCAGAAGCGGCGGAATTCGTCGGGCACGTTGAGATTGGTATGGAAGGTCATCGACACACCGTTCTCGTATTCCACGATCGCGGTCTGGTAATCGATGATATCGCCATCGCTGTCGAAGACCTTGTCGGAGCCCTGCCAGCCGCTTGGCTTGCGGTGGTAGACTTCCAGATCATTGATGCCATCGTTCTGCGGCGCGTTTTCCGGCGTGAAGCTCTTGCGACCGCCGAAGCTTGCGACGAAGCGCGGCCGCGCGCCGACCACGCCATTGTAGAGGTCGAGGTCATGGCAGCACTTTTCCAGCATGAAGCCACCGGCATAATGGCCATAACGGCGCCAGTCCCGCATGAAGAAGGCGCCATGATAGGGCTGAATGTGCTCTGACGCCTCAATCGACACGACATTGCCGAGAAGCCCATCCGCCTGCGCCTTGCGCAGATCGCGGTAGAGTGGCGAATAGCGCAGCACGAGGCCGACAAGAAGCCGATCATGGCCGTAGGTATTGAGCAGAGAGGCCAGCGCATAGCTTTCCTCGATACTGGTAACGATCGGCTTTTCGGTGAAGACAGTGAGACCGGCCTCGAGGCCGAGGCGGATATGCTCGAGATGCATGTGATTGGGCGAGCCGATCATCAAGAGATCGAAGCTTTCGCCCGCAATCAGCGCTTCGGGCGTGTCATAGACCTTGCCGGCAGAAATCCCATGCTCCGTCAGCGTTGCCATGCCGGCCGGTGCCGGATCGACGTAACCGACGATTTCGAAGCTCGGATCGATCTCCTTGAACACGCGTCCGAGATATCCCAGACGGAATCCGAGTCCGATTACGGCGACCTTCATGCTGCATTCCCCTGTCTTCGTAATTATTTTTCGCAGACTGCGTCAAAACCCGGTCATCGTCAACACGAACTGCGAAATTTCGCGACTCGATGAAAATGGTTTTCACAACACTCAGCGATGATCGTAACCCTGCACAAACTGACAGCCCGCTCGCCCCACCCGGATCAAGAAGTACGGCACGGTTCGCCGGCCACCGTTGTGCAAAGTCCAATCGTTAATGGACGATACCAAAAACAGTCCAATCGTAAAGGTGAGACTCGACAGAATCAGGCAAAACAGGGGCAAACCTCTGGATTTACGAGGATATTTCTTACTGAACTCCAAAAACAGTTGCTCACGCTCAAAACCATTTGCAAAAAGGTCTCCTGTTGGTATTGTTTTGGCCATGAATGATTGGGACAGAACCATGCGGCGGAACCATTCCAAGGACGGCGTGACTGCACGGAACAGACCATGGCCGGGCAGGAGTGCCACAGCATGAACTTGCCTCTAGACAAGCTTCAGTCAGCCCGCGGCGGCCCCCTTTACGTGAAGCTGCGCATGATGATCGAAGAGGCGGTTGCCTCCGGCCGTCTGAAACATGGCGATGCCCTGCCGGCAGAGCGCGACATTGCCGAGGCCGCGGACATCAGCCGCGTGACTGTCAGGAAGGCAATAGACGAACTGGTGGCGGAAGGACTGCTCGTGCGCCGGCGCGGCTCGGGCACCTTTGTCGTCAAACCTGTCACCCGTATGCAGCAACCGCTCAGCCAGCTGACCTCCTTCACGGAGGATATGCGGCGGCGCGGTATGGTGGCGGGCTCGCGCTGGCTCGGTCGTGGCATCCATTATCCGACGGCGGAAGAAACCATGATGCTAGGCCTGGTCGGGGGCGCACGCGTTGCCCGCATTGATCGGCTCCGCACCGCCGATGACATGCCGATTGCGCTGGAGCGCACCAGCCTGCCGGAAGACTTGTTGCCCGATCCGGAAGCCATAGAGGATTCACTGTATCTGTGTCTGTTCAAGGCCGGTATCCGCCCCGTCCGGGCCAACCAACGCATCTCGGCCGTCCTTCTGAAGGATGACGAAACCAAACTGCTTGGCGTGCCGCCAGGCTCGGCCGCCCTCTCGGTCCAGCGCATCGCCTATCTCGAAAGCGGCCGCGTAATGGAAATGTCCCGCGCCCTCTATCGCAGCGATGCCTACGACCTCGTCGCCGAACTTGGTGTCGGCTCGCCCATGAAGCCCGAAAACTGAAAGTGAGACCATGACTACCAAGATGCGCGAGGAGATCGACGAGATCCCGGCAGCAGCAGCGCGACTGCTCGATACCCAAACCGACCTGATACGGGATTGCGCCAACGCTCTGAAGAAGGCCGATCCGAAGACAGTGGTGACGATTGCGCGCGGCTCCTCGGATCATGCGGCATACTTCCTCAAATATGCAGTGGAACTGCAACTCGGCCTGCCCGTCGCCTCTCTCGGCCCTTCGCTCGCCTCCATCTACGAGGCGCCGCTGAAGCTCGGGCATGCGGCAGCCTTCGCCGTCTCGCAATCGGGCGCCAGCCCCGACATCGTCGCGATGGCGCGGGGCGCCCGTGCAGGCGGCGCAACCACCATCAGCCTTGTCAATACGATCGCATCCCCGCTCGCAGAGACCGCCGACTTTGCCGTCGACATCATGGCTGGCCCCGAGATTGCCGTTGCCGCGACCAAGTCCTTCGTCAATTCAATCGTCGCGGGCCTGGCCATTATTGCCGCCTGGAGCGAGGACAAGGCGCTGGTTCAGGCGGTCGATGCCCTGCCTGAGCATCTGCAATCAGCACTGGCGCTGGACTGGTCGGCACTTCTTGAGCCACTGCGCGAAGCTGAATCCCTCTATATGCTGGGCCGTGGCCCGGCGCTGGCGATTGCGGCGGAAGCAGCCTTGAAATGTAAGGAAACCTGCGAACTGCATGCCGAAGCCTATTCCTCGGCCGAGGTCCTGCATGGTCCGGTTTCCATCGTCGGACGGGACTTCCCTGTCGTCGCCTTTGCGGCCCGCGACCGGGCGGAAGCCTCCGTGGCCCAGACAATCTCGAAACTGGCAGCGGGCAACGCAGCCTGCTTCATCACCTCGGACAAGGCGACTGGTGGGGAAAAGCTGCCCTTCATTGCGACAGGGCACCCGATCACGGATGCGCTGGCATTGATCGTTCCCTATTATGGCTTCATCGAATCCCTGTCGCGCGCCCGGGGGTTCAATCCGGACAAGCCCGTCGCGCTGAAAAAGGTGACCGAGACACAATGAGCGGCCGTTACGCCATCACCGCCACCCGCATTTTCGACGGACATGTCATGCATGCGAATGCTGCCATGACCGTCGAAGCGGGGCGCGTGGTCGAAATCATGCCGCGCGATCGCTTAGGTGCGGGTTTCCCCGTCCGCGAGACCGGAACAGCCCTCATCGCCCCTGGCTATGTCGATCTCCAGGTCAATGGCGGCGGCGGCGTGCTGTTCAACAATGACCCGACAGTCCAAGGCATTGAAACGATCTGCCGGGCTCATGCCCGTTTCGGAACGACGGCTCTGATGATCACGCTGATCACCGACACTCCGGACGTGAAGAAGACAGCGATCGGTGCGGGCCGTGAAGCTGCCGACAAGTCCATCACCGGCTATCTCGGCCTGCACCTTGAAGGCCCGCATCTGTCGCTCGCCCGCAAGGGTACGCATGATCCAGCCCTGATCCGTCCGATGACAGAGGATGATCTGCGCTACCTCGAAACGGAAGCCGGCCGCTTCGGCTTGCCGATGATCACGGTGGCGCCGGAAAGCGTCACGCCGGCCCAGGTTGCGAGGCTCGTTGCCGCCGGATATCGGGTCAGCCTCGGTCACACCGACACCCGTTGCACCGATGTTTCCGCCTATGTCGAAGCCGGCGCCACGCTCGTCACCCATTTGTTCAACGCCATGAGCCAGCTTGGCAATCGCGAACCCGGACTTGTCGGCGCGGCCCTCGCCTCGCCGGCACTCCATTGCGGCCTGATCGCCGATGGCTTCCATGTCGATCCCGTCACGATGCGCATCGCGTTGGCGGCAAAGCAGCACCCTGCCCACATCTTCCTCGTCACCGATGCCATGTCGACCATTGGCACCGATTCGACCGGATTTGATCTCAACGGCCGCGCCGTCTACCGGAGCGGCGGACGACTGACACTCGCTGACGGCACGCTGGCCGGTGCCGATATCGACATGCATTCCTGTGTCCGCTTCGTTCATGAAACCCTCGACCTGCCTCTTGAAGAAGCATTGCGCATGGCCGCGCTCTATCCTGCACAGGCCATCGGGGCGACGAGCAAGGGCTGCCTGACGGCTGGTTCCGACGCCGATTTTGTGATGCTGAATGACGATCTATCGCTCGCCTCGACTTGGATCGCCGGGGAACGCATTCATCAGGCAGAAGCAGTATTGAACAGGATCAGCGCATGATCGTCTGTTTTGATATCGGTGGCACCGCCATCAAGGGCGCGGTCGCGACGACCGCTGAAGACATCCAGACCTTTCCGCGTAAGCCCACGCCCCTCAATGATTTCGACGCCTTCGTTGCAACGCTGGCCGAAGTCGTTTCCGACGCTGGCGGGACACCGGACTGCATCGCAATCTCGATTGCCGGCGTCATCGATCCCGACACATCGAAAGCCGTCGTTGCCAACATTCCCTGCATTCACGGCAGAACACTCCAGTCAGACCTTGAATCCGCCCTCGGCTTACCCGTGTTCATTGCCAATGATGCCGACTGCTTTGTACTCGCCGAAGCCGGGATCGGAGCCGCACGCGGCCATCGCATCGTCTTCGGCGTCATTCTCGGTACGGGCGTCGGCGGCGGATTGGTCATCGACGGAAAGCTTATCAACAGCACCGGTGGATTTGCCGGGGAGTGGGGCCATGGGCCGATCCAGAAAACGGAAGCTGGCACACCACCGGTCCGCATTCCCCGATTTCAATGCGGCTGCGGCCAGATCGGCTGCATCGATGCGATCTGCAGTGCCCGAGGCCTCGAAAAGCTGCATTTCGAACTGCACCGTGAGACGCAGACAAGCGAAGAGATCATTGCCGCCTGGCAAGCGGCGGACAAGACCGCGGCCCGAACCATCGACGTCTATCTCGACATCATTGCCGATCCGCTGGCGCTCGTCGTCAACGTGACAGGAACGACGAGCGTGCCCGTCGGTGGCGGGCTGTCCAATGTGCCGGCGCTGATTTCCGAAATCGACATCGCGGTGCGCCGTCGTATCCTGCGAAAATTCGACCGCCCGCTGGTCGTACCGGCTGCCTGCCGCGTCGAGCCTGGCCTGATCGGTGCCGCGCTCTTCGGCCTCGGCGCCTTGGCCGACAAAACGGAGAGCTGAGACATGGCCGCAGACATGCTGGTCAAGCTCTATGAGCTTTCCGCCGATTCGGTACTCGACCGAAATCTGGAGGACGCGGGGATCATCATCCGCCGGGCGCTTGCACCCGAACTGGAAACGATCTGCAACTGGATCAGACCCCGCTTCGGAGCAGGCTGGGCCTCAGAGGCGACCGTCGCGATCAGCCGGCAGCCGCCAACCTGCTTCATCGCCCATCAGGGTGAGACCCTGCTCGGCTTCGCTTGCCATGAGGCCACGATGAGAGGCTTTTTCGGTCCGACCGGTGTTGACGAGAAGGCACGTGGCCGTGGCATCGGCATGGCACTCCTGGTGCGGACACTCATCGACATGCGGGACCAGGGTTACGCCTATGCCGTCATCGGCGGTGCCGGCCCCATCGAGTTCTACCGCAAAAGTGTTGGTGCCATCGAAATCGAGGGCTCCTCGCCCGGCATCTACAGACATATTCTGCGGGATCTCGGTTAGTCTCATTGCACAATAACCGACCAGCCCGACACCAGAAATCGGACCGGCGAATAGGAAACGCTAATTCAAAGTTAACTATATTTTTTAATTCTTCGTTTGCACCATGACCGTGCCAGGCAGAGCGATTTGAGCTCGAATGCGCAGCAGGATTTTTCCGATGACGGTCATTACATTTGCAAACACCAAGGGTGGCGCCGGCAAGACAACGGCAGCGGTTCTGCTCACCAGCGAGCTGCTGCATCGCGGCTACCGCGTCTGCGTTCTCGATGCCGATCCACAGCGCTGGCTGGCCCGCTGGGTTGAGCAGATGGGAGGCATGCCGGGCCTCAGCGTCGATTCCTACATCTCGTCGGCGACCCTGCAGCGCACAATGACCGAAAAGCGCAAGATGTTCGAATATGTCATCGTCGACATGCCCGGCATCCAGTCCTCGCTGCTCGCCTCTGCGGTCGGCTTTTCCAACCACGTGATCGTGCCCATACAGGGAAGCCACATGGATGCCCAAGGGGGCGCGCATGTGCTGGATCTGATCCGCTATCTCGACCGCAGTGCCGGCATTCGCGTGCCGCATTCGGTCGTTCTCTCACGCGTCAATCCGTTGATCACCACCCGCTCAATGCAGGCCGTGAAGCGGCTTCTGTCGGAGCAGAACATCCATGTTTTCGACACCCCCATCGCCGAACGCTCGGCCTTCCGCGAAATGTTCGACTTCAACTGCCTGTTGCGCAAGCTCGACCCCGCGCGGGTAAGCAATCTCGACAAGGCGGTCGACAATGCCAGCCGCTACGCCGACGAAGTGATGGCACTTGTGCCCGCGAGCCAGGCGGTCGAGCCTGCCCGCATGAGCCTGCGCAGAGAAAACCGGCCCGATACGGCCGCCGCAGCCTGACGTTACCCAACGCCTCCAGCGGCATGCGGTCGATCGGCAACTCCGATCGACCGCATGCTTTTTTGGAGAACCGAGCCGCCGTTTAAATTGCGAATGTTCAGCAATCCGTCTCAGATTTGCACACACAGACTGTGACGTAGGACACACGTCAATTTCCGTTCCGTGCGCAGCGCCATAAAATTAAACGATTGAAAACCATGAATATGTTCTGAAGAGACCCTCTAAAATGAGGTGGTTTCAGCCATGCTGCACGACAACATTTCGTTGGGCATTTTCGCGGCAACGCAACATATTGACACTGTGACGGTTGTCCCAGAACATGAACCAATATCCGGTGAAGGTTCTTTTTGACCACTGGACTTCAAAACCAATCAGGAGATTTGCGGCAATGTCGACAGATTGGAGCAACAATGGAAAGCGCTAACAAGATCAGGGTCCTCGTCGTCGACAACAACCCCGTCCTCGTCGATGGACTGAACTTTCTGATCAACTCAACTCGCCGAATGGCGGCGACAATCCCCTCCCGGCGGGAGCAGACACTGAACGATATGCTCGAGCGACTTGGACCCGACGTCCTGGTCGCAGACCCGGAAGTCCTCGATACCAAACTGAAGGATTGCGGACTAGATTTTGATACCCTCAAGGATCGCGTGAAGGTCTTGGCCTACTGCGACTGCCGCGATCTACGTTGCGGACAATTCTATCTTGGGCGCGGCTATGGTGGCGTTGTCACGAAAGCCGTTGCGAGCCCCAAACTCTTGAGAGCGATCCAGAGTATCCATGCCGGTGACATGGTGATTGATGAAACTGTGTTGGCCGCAACGGATCGAAACATGGAACCGCCGGAAACTGACCAGCGAAAACTCTCACTCAAGGAAGAACTTGTTTTGCGGCATGTGGCCCTCGGCAAGGCCATGAAAGAGATCGCTGCGGAAAATCAGCTAAGCGCCAAGACCGTCGAGACATACAAGTACAGGGCAACAAAAAAACTTGATCTCCGATCTAGATCTGACATTGTCAGCTACGCCATGAGCGTAGGATGGCTTCAACACTAGACTAAAATAAATAATTACGACAAAGCCGCGACAAACGTTGCGGCTTTTTTATTTGAAAAATCCCGAAAAATGTCAGGAATGCGTCAAAATTATTCGAACAAAGAGAGGAAAATCCTGACAAGAGTCGATTTTTCCTGACTTTGATCTGATTGCCACACCTGCCAATCCTAGAGCCCAGATTAACAATCGTTAACCATCGGACGCCCGGAACGGGACGGACGACAACGAGAGGGCATGAAGTATGGCCAGGATCAGCGTGTTTGGAATAGGGTATGTCGGCGTCGTAGCGGCGGCATGCCTGGCGAAGGACGGCCACGAGGTGATCGCCGTCGATATCGACCCCGGCAAGGTCGACGCAATCAACCAGGGACGCGCACCGATCGTCGAAAAGGGGCTCGACGCCATTATTGCGACGACGGTCGCCAGCGGCAAGCTGCGCGCCACCCTCGACATCAACGAAGCGATTGCAAACACCGAAGTCTCCTTCGTCTGCGTTGGAACCCCGAGCGCACCGGATGGTTCGGTCGGCCTTACCTACGTGACCAAGGCCTGCGAAGCGATCGGCGTTGCCATCGCCGCCAAGGGAACCTTCCATTCCGTCGTCGTCCGCTCGACGATCGTCCCCGGCAGCATGGACACAGTCTGCATTCCGGCCCTCGAAGCCGCATCTGGCCTCGTCGCCGGCAAGGACTTCGGCGTCGGATACTACCCGGAATTCCTGCGCGAAAGCACGGCCATCGAGGACTATTACGATCCGGGCCTCATCGTCTTCGGCGCGATTGACGAGCGCACAGACGCCGTTCTGCACGAACTGAACGCCGGACTGCCCTGCCCCTGCCATTCGGTACCGCTCGCGACTGCCGAAATGATCAAGTACACGAGCAATTCCTGGCGCGCCGTCAAGGTGACCTTCGCCAACGAGATTGGCAACATTGCCAAGGCCTGCGGTGTCGATGGCCAGCAGGTCATGAAGATCCTGTGCTCCGACCTCAAGGTCAACATCTCGCCTTACTTCATGCGGCCTGGCTTCGCTTTTGGCGGCTCCTGCCTTCCGAAGGACGTGCGGGCGCTGCGCCATCTGGCCAGTGAGAAGCACGTCGAAAGCGCGCTGCTCGACGCGGTGCTGGAAGCCAACGAAGCCCAGATCGACCGCGCAGAAACCATGGTTTCCCAGATGGGCGGCCAAAGCATCGGCATGGTCGGCATTTCCTTCAAGACCGGCACGGACGATCTGCGCGAGAGCCCGCTTGCCAACCTTGCCTCCAGGCTGATCGCCAAGGGCTATGACCTCAAGATCTACGATCCCTTCGTCCACCAGGCCTATGCCGAGGGCATGACAGGTGCTGGACGCGGCAACGACACGGAAATCGACCTCAAGAACCGTCTGGTCGGTGATCTCGGCGACCTGATGGACAATTCGGACGTCATCCTTGTCGGCAATCACTATGCCGAAGCGATGCCGGTTCTCGATCAGTCGAGCGACAAGATCCCCATGGTCGACCTGCTTCGGATCCGCCCGGACATCCGCTCGTCTGGATCCTATCAGGGCATCTGCTGGTAAAGGAGAAACTGATGCTGGCCCATGTCATCTATATCCTGGCCATGATCGTCCTGGCGCTGAGCGTACCGCATGCGAAGGTGGATGCCGTCTCCGGCACGCTCGTCACCATCGGGCTGATCGGAGGCTGGCGATATTGCTGGGCCGGCATCAACCTGGCGCGCGCCGCTTATTACCTTCGATTCGCCTATCCGAGACGGCGGGATGCAGCCGCCCATGCCTACAAAGCACGCGGCCTCAAGGATCACGCCTATTTCCTCGTGACCACCTACAAGATCGCCCCGGAAATCTCGACCCGCGTCTATCGCTCGATTTTCGAGGCTGCTTACCGTGCTGCCGGTGGCGCCACCATCGTGGCGTCAATCGTCGACGAGGCGGACGCCCGACTTATCCGCCGGGTCAGGGCGTCCGTCGCGCTCGATCACCCTGGCCGAGAGGCACAGGTATCGGTCCAGATCGACAAGATCGACGGCACCGGCAAGCGCGATGCGCTGGCAACCTCGCTGCAATCGATCGCAAGGCTCAATCCGGGCCGCAACGACATCGTCCTCTTTGTCGATGGTGACAGCTGCGTCCCCACGGACGTTATCGAACGCAGCCTGCCCTTCTTCACCGATCCGAAGGTCGGCGCCGTAACCACGGACGAAATGAGCGACACCGAAGGCGGCCGCCTGTTCCGCGACTGGTTCGATCTTCGCTTTGCCCAGCGTCACGTCATGATGTCGTCGATGTCGCTGAGTGAGCGCGTTTTGACCCTGACCGGTCGCATGTCGATCTTCAGGGCGAGCCTCGCCACCGATCCCGGCTTCGTCGAACTGGTGCGCAGCGATTTCATCGATCACTGGCGCCTGGGGCGCGTGCACTTCCTCACCGGCGACGACAAATCCACCTGGTTCTGGCTGCTGCAGCGCGGTTACAAGATGCTCTACCTGCCGGACCTGTGCAGCGTATCGATCGAGACCCAGCCGAAACCAGGCTTCTACGAATCCGCGACCGTGCTGATGACACGCTGGTTCGGCAACATGTTGCGCACCAATGCTCGTGCGCTGTCACTGCCGGGACGCCAGATCGGTTACTTCACCTGGTGGTCGCTGCTCGATCAGGCGCTATCAATCTGGACCACGCTGGCTGGCCCCGCAAGCATTCTGCTGGCCACACTGTTCGTCAGCCCCTGGATCCTGCCCATCTACTTCGCCTGGGTCATGTTCACCCGCTACAGCCTGTGCACCGTGATCATGACCTTCCGCGGCAAGAGCTTCCCGATCACCTATCCCTTCTTGCTCTATTTCAGCCAGGTCGCCGGCGCCGTTGTTAAAAGCTTCATCCTCTTCCGCCTCGACCGGCAAAAATGGACCCGCCAGAGCACGGCGGGATCGGGGAGGTCTCCCCTCCCCTTCCGCCAGCGCTGGCGCGCTCGCAGCTCCACTTACATGCACTGCCTCGCGCTGGGATGGCTGATCCTCGGCGTGGCCTATGTCGGCAACATCATCTGATCGCGAAAAGGACTAGAGACCATGGACACCGATACGAAACCCGCCCGCGACACCGTTCCAGGCACGTTTGCCACGCATTCCAATCCGCGGGCCAATCCCATGCTCGACAATGGCACCGAGCATCCGCAGACGAGCATTCCCTTTTCCGCGATGATCGACGGACGCCATTTCAGCGGTCGCAGCCTGTCGCTCGTTTCCGCCAATGTTTCGGGCCTTTCCAGCCCCGACCTGGACGGCAAGGAACGGATTGCGGTTCTGCGTTTCGACTTTGGCGGCTACGCGATCTCCCTCCATGCCGGCGTCCATATCAGCCGCCTCGATGCCGAAACCGGCGAATTGCGGCTCACCTTCCTTGATCCGACCGGCGAACACCTGCCGACGCTCCGCTACCTCCTGAACAGCCACATTGCCGGCGACATCACCTCTGTCGATGGCATCATCAGCCTGCGTGAACGCTCGGCATCCGGCACGAGCAAGCGAGCAGGCACACAGAGTTCACTGAGCGACGTCATCGGCCGTGGCTTGAAGGTCGCAGCCACGGCAGCCCTTAGTCTGGCGCTCGCCGGGATCGCTGCCAACCTGATCTACCAGCGGATCTTCTCCAAGGACGTCACCCAGCTCGCCACGCTCTCGGCCGGCGGCGATCCACTGCGTGCCGTCGCAAGCGGCCAGATCTCCTACCTCAACCCTGAGGCTCGAGAAGGCGAGGTGCTGTACACGCTGCAGGCCGTCTCCGGCACAACCCTTAACATCACCATGCCCTGCGATTGCCAGGTCCTGCCCGTCTCCACCAAGGGCTCCACCGTCCTCGCCGGCGAGCCGGTCGTGGAAATACTGAAGTCCAACGGCGCGCCCGTTGTTGAGGCCGTGGTCAGTGCAGAACAGGCCAAGGCGCTTGTCGCCGGCGATGTCGCCGAACTGCACTTTGCCGACGGCATGGTCGCCTATGGCTGGCTCGCCGATGGCTCGGGTTCGCTGACATCGGCCAACAATGAAGGCGATATGCGTGCCCTGATCGCGCCCAAGGCCGAAATCGGCAAGGCCGCCATCGGTTCCCCGGTCACGGTCCGGATCATCAACCGGCAGATTTTCGCGGTCCGCCAGAAACTCGACACCTGGTTCCGCTCTGGAGCGGCCGGCTGAGGAGGCCGAAGCAGATGATCCCGTACACGCAATCTCAAGATCCGACTGGAGCAGTCATGCAGGACATTCATCCTCTTATCCTCTGCGGAGGCATTGGCACACGTCTCTGGCCGCTATCGCGTACAGAACACCCCAAGCAGTTCCAGCGTATTGACGGCAACTCCGAGACAACTTTCTTCCACGCAACAGTCGAGCGCTACAGGGCCCCGGGCTTTGCCGATCCGCTTGTTTCGGTCAGCAGCACCCATGTCGCGACCGTCCTCCAGCAGCTCGACGAGATCCGTTGCCCCGCCCGCATCATCGCTGAACCGATCTCCCGCAATACCGGCCCGGCCGTACTTGCCGCAGCGCTGATGCTGGCAAAGACGGATCCCGCCTCCCTGATCTGCGTCATCCCATCGGATCATATCGTCAAGGGTGACCTTGCTGCCGACATCGTATCGGCACGTTCGGCGGCAGAGGCAGGCCACATCGTGCTCTTCGGCGTACCGCCGGAATACCCGGAGACAGGCTACGGCTACATCGTCGATGGCGGTGAAATCGAGGCCTTGCCTTGCGCCCGAAAGGTCTCCCGTTTCGTTGAGAAGCCTCCGCTGGACGTGGCAATGGCACTCATCGAGGCTGGCACCGCGTTTTGGGCATCCGGCATCAGCCTCTTCCGGGCCGATGTGCTGATCGAGGAATTCCGCCGCCTGGACGAGCATACATTTGATGCGGTCACGCTTGCCGTCGCACGCGGACTTGAGACCGACCACGCGCTTTACCTCTCTGCAGAAGCCCTGCAGCCGGCCGCCAACCTGCCGACGGAATCCATCGTCTTCGAACGCTCGCCAGCCACCGTCATCTCCCCCCTTACCGTCGCATGGAGCGATGTCGGCGCCTGGAATGCGCTGCACCACATCGCTGAGAAGGACGAGGAAGGCAATGTGCTGAGCGGTGACGTCATCTCGATCGATACCCGCAATTCCTACGTCCGCTCCACCCACAAGCTGATCGCTGTCGTCGGTCTCGACGATGTCGTCATTGTCGATACGGACGATGCACTCCTCGTGACCACGCGGGACCAGGCCCAGCAGGTCAAGCAGATCGTCAAGAAGCTGGAAACAATCAAGCGCCGCGAACTGTCGCAACATATGCGCAACCAGATGGCTTGGGGCGAAGTCAAGCGGATCCAGAGTGGGCCCGGCTACGAGTTGCGCAGCATGACCTTGCGTCCGGGCATGATGTTGCCTGTCGCCCAGGACCAGACGCTGCATCGCATGATGACGGTGACCAAAGGCGCCGGTCTGCTCAAGACCGAGACACTGACCAGGCCACTCCGGATCGGAGAGACCTTCGAAGTCGCAGCCAATGAGGGAGCCGTCATCTACTGCAGCCCCGAATCCGAAATGCAGATCGTCGAAGTCGTCTGCGATGCGGCCTTCAAGTCGGTCGCAACCGCCCTCGACGCCCTCCAACTGGTCAACAGCTAAGGGTATCCCATGCGCAAGGCTCTTCCCCTCCTCGTCGTCCTGGCGGCTTCGGTCTCGATGCCGCTCCAGGCAAATGCTGCCGAGATGGGCGACCAGAGCGTCGCGCAGCTGACCGATGCCGTCACCGCACTCGGTCGGCGCCTTCAGCCGGCGAACACACGGCTGCCAGATGCACGGGATCTTCTGGTCGGTCCGCTTGCAGTCGCCGTGCTGCCACAGGACCGGCCCGTGTCGGCCCTCGACCAGCTCGCCGGAAAAGCCACGCTCGACATGATCCCCGCCGACTTCATGCTCGCACAATTGCGGCTGCAGGCCGGCGCCGGTTTCGACACCAGCATGGAAAACGCAATTGCCGGCTCAGAAACGGAAGCGATCTTCATCAGCGCAGGCTCAATCAGCCTTCAGGAACTCGCGGACCGGGCCGGCGAACTCAAGTCCGGCGCAGTCGAACGTCGTGCCGACGGCATTCTCGTCCGGGTACCGATCGTCATCTGGCAGGATGCAGCCCTTGTTCTTGCAGAGGGTGACCGCCTGCTGCTCTCGACAGCGGATGGTGCCTTCGTTGCGAATTCGGGGCTGATCACCCTTGATCACGCAGCAATTTCTGGAACAGCCGAACGCAATTCCCGCCTGAATGCCTTCCGCCCCTTCGTCACCACCGTCAGGACTGGTGCCCTTCAAGCGCAGTCATCGAGCTTCTCAAATCTCGGCTATGGTGGCGTTGGCGCCACCGGCGGCATCAGCATCAGCGGTGCCCCGCTCTATCCGGCACGCCTGCGCTCGCATGTGACCAGTAGCATTTTCGCAGGGATCTCCTCCCTATCCTTCTTCAACACGGCAGATGTTCTAGTCGCAGACAATCGCTTTGATGAAACGGATGGCCCCGCAATCGCCTTGAAGGGCGTCACCCGGGGCCAGATCCTCGGCAATGTGGTTACGAACACTCACAAAGCCCAGGCCATCGACATCCAGAACCGGTCGAGTGACATCGACATCAACGGCAATGTCATCCTCGACAGTCGGGGCACCGGCATCTTTCTTGCCAATGAGGTGAACGACATCAAGATTGCCGGCAATATCCTCTCCGGCAACGGCCGCGGTGCGATCTCGATCGTCGAAGGCCGCTGCGTCGACATTTCCTCAAACATTGCGCTCACCAATGCCCAGGTCGGCATCAAGGTCAGGGCGAGCGACAGGCTATCGCTTTCGCACAATTCTCTCGTCGGCAATGCCGGCGCGGGAATCTCCGTGCTCGACCAAAGCGCTGGCGCGAGCCTTCAGCTTGCGAACAATTCCTTCTCTTCCAATCTCTCAGGCATCGACGGCGCCACCATCAGCCGGCTCGAGCTGAGCGGCAATGATTTCTCCCGACAGTCCCCCGTCATTCTCGACGGCGAGCTGTCTGCCCATACTGCCCACCTTCTCCAGGCTTCGGCCGGCAGACTGGACGGCAGCGGCCCCACCTTCACGATCAACCCATCCGGCGCGGGAAACTCCGCCGATTGCGAGCCCCGGAGTTGAAACCATGGTCTTTTCATCCGAGACTTTTATCTTCTTGTTCCTGCCGCTTTTCCTAGTGGCCTATTATCTCACTCCGGAGCGACTGCGATCATGGACGATCATGATCGGCTCCTACATCTTCTATTGCTGGTGGCGCGCCGACTATCTTCTGCTGTTCATCGCGGTGACGGCTTGGGCCTATGGCTGCGGCCTGCTCATCGACAGATGGGAAGGTCAGGCACGTGCCAAGACGACGCTGGTCATTGGCGTCACCGGCTGCCTGATCGTGCTGGGTATCTTCAAATACCTGAACTTCTTCATGGACAGCTTTGCCGCACTCCTCGGCACAACACCGGATCAACTCGGCTACCATTGGCAGCTGATCCTGCCGATCGGCGTGTCCTTCTACGTCTTCCACGCCATCGGCTATATCGTCGACGTCTACCGCAAGGACACGCCGGCCACGCGCAGCTTCGTCGACTTTGCTGCCTTCATGGCGCTCTTCCCGCACATGATTGCCGGTCCGGTTCTCCGCTTCCGTGACCTTACCGACCAGTTCGCCAAACGCGAACATTCCCTGCCGATCTTCACCTCGGGTCTTTACATCTTCACCATCGGCCTCGCCAAGAAGGTGCTGATCGCAGACACTGTGGCACCGGTCGCCGATCAGGTGTTCTCGCTTGCCAATCCGACCATGGTCGAATCCTGGCTCGGCGCGATCGCCTATATGCTCCAGCTCTACTTCGACTTCTCCGGCTATTCCGACATGGCCATCGGCCTGGCACTGATGATGGGCTTCCGCTTCAAGGCCAACTTCAACATGCCCTACCTCAGCCGGTCGATCACCGACTTCTGGCAGCGCTGGCACATCAGCCTCTCCACCTGGCTGCGCGACTACCTTTACATTCCGCTTGGCGGCAACCGCAAAGGTCCACTGCGCACCTACCTCAACCTCTTCCTGGTCATGTTGCTCGGCGGCCTGTGGCACGGTGCAAACTGGACCTATGTCCTTTGGGGCGCATGGCATGGCGGCCTGCTCGCTGCCGAACGTTACACCGGCTGGGCGAAGTCTTCCGCAACGAACATCCTTGCGATTCCCCTCACCCTCATCCTGGTGCTGATTGGCTGGGTCATGTTCCGCGCTGCCAATGTCCACGAGGCCTTCACCATCTACGGCGGCATGCTCGGCCTGAATGGCGTCACCCCTGGGATCGAGTTCCTCGCCAACGTTACCAGAGAAAACCTGGTCTTCATGATGGTCGCGATTGCAGCCGTCTTTGCAGAGCCGGTCTTCAAGAAGTTCGCCGATGCGGAAATCTCGCCGGCGGTCCACGGCCTCGAATTCAACGGCACTGGAACTGCAGTCGCCAAGCCGTCACTCACGTTGCCGCTCGTCATGGGGCTGCTGCTCGTTGTGACCGTGGCACGGCTCTCCGAACAGTCCGCTTCACCCTTCCTCTACTTCCAGTTTTGACAGGAGCAACGACATGGCCACGATACGCCAACATACCGCAACGCTGCTCGTCCCAACGATCTTCTTCGGCTACACCCTCTATGCGAACTCGACGTTGCTGATCTCGTCCACGGCCACGGATGCACACGCGGCCGAAAACAAGAACCTTTCGCTGTCCTATGTGATTGACGGCGAAGCAACCCGCGACCTGGACGCCCTCTACAAGAAAGAATTGCCGCATCGGGAGCCCTCCGTCGGGGTGTTCGGAAACGCCCGCTACGCGGTTCTTGGCGCGGGCCGAAAGGGCGTGGTCATTGGTGACGACCACTGGTTCTTCACCACAGAAGAGTTTAAAAAGGTCTCGCAGGCGGACATCTCGGATGCCGTCGAACGGATCGACGGCATTCGCAAGCAACTGGCGGAGCGCGGCATCACCCTCGTCGTCGCGCCTCTTCCGGCAAAGTCTGACATCTATGCCGAAGAACTGCCGGGTAGCCTACAAAGCAGCGCGATGGCGGATGCCTACGAGGCCTTTTCCGCTGCCCTTCGCGATAAGGGGCTAACCGTCGCGGATACACGCACGGCGCTGGTTCAGGCCAAGCCTTTCGACCCGGTCTTCCTCAAATCCGATACACACTGGACACCCCATGGAGCCAAGGCGACCGCCGCCGCCATCCAGAGCACACTGCAGGCTGCTGGCCTAACCCTGCCCCAGCAACAGGTGACTGCGCAGTGGCAGACCCCGGTCTCGATCTGGGGCGATCTCACCCGCTACGTAACGTCGCCCGAATATGCACCGGCCGCCGGGCTGACCCAGGAAAACCTGCCGATTTATCGCACGACGGCCGAGAGCCCGGACGCGGGCGCAGATCTCTTCGGCGACAGTGCAGGCGCACCTGTCATGCTGGTCGGTACCAGCTACAGCGCCAATGAAAACTGGTCCTTCGTCGATTTCCTCAGGGAAAGCCTCTCGACCGACGTCGTCAATGTTGCCAAGGAGGGCCTTGGTCCCGGCGTGCCAATGCTGGACCTCCTGGAAGGCGGCGTGCTCGACGAAAGCACGCCAAGCGTCGTGGTCTGGGAGTTTCCGGTGCGCTTTCTCGGCACCAAGACCCTTTGGAAGCGCGTAACCAGCGAACCGGAGGGCGGGCACCACAATGCGTAAGCAAACGCTGACCCTCTGCCTGTCTGCTCTCGTCCTGGCGACGGCGGTTCCCGCCGCCGCCCGGCCCCCGCACTTCGCCAAATGGCTCGAGCAGCGCAATGCACCGCCGGTAGATCCCAATGCGCCCAAGGCCAAGAAGTCCGGAAAACAGGGAGCCGCCTCGCACTTGCCGCCTGAGCTGCAGGAAGCCAGGGAACGCATGTTCGCCGGCAAGAGCGTCGAGTACGCGACACTGCAGAGGCTCGCAGACAGCGGCGATGGAGTTGCGGCGTTCAGGCTTGCAGAACGCATATCCGCAAAACAGAAGCCGGAGCTGGCGACCCACGCGTTGCATTACTTCACCCTCGCCGTGACTGACAACCGCGGCTATGCGGTGCGCAACATGTTGCGCATCCTGGAGCAACCGGATCTGCAGTTGTCGCCCTCTCATCTCGCCGCCGCAGAAGCGGCCCTGACGCGACAGGCCGCCAAGGGCAATGCGCTCGCCGTCGACGGTCTGCTCGGCCTTTACACCAAGGGGCACCCCTTCGGCAGTAAGCCGGAACGGTTCGAAAAACTGCTCGCAGCCGGCGGCACCGCGAGTGGTCAGATCGCTTACGGAATGGCCATCACCTTGCTTTCCAACCCCGACGCCTCAGCCGAAGACCGCGAAAAGGCCGGACGCTATCTGGCGATCGCTCGCGACAAGGGCAGCCTCGGCATGCAGGCGGCGGCCCACAATCTCCTTGCGCAGATCCAAACCCTGCAAACCCAGCCCCAAGCGGAGGTTCAACAATGACCTGCCGACCCAGCCAAGCTCTCGTATCGACCACTGCCATCGCCCTCGTATTGGCCGGCCTGTCCAGCGTCCCAGTCAGCGCTGAAGAGCCCAATGAAGGCCCCTCCGGCTTCGGTTGCCATGCTCTCGAAGACATAGCCGAACTGCAAATGATCGAAGGCAAGGACGGCATGTTCTTCCGCATCCTTGC
Source organism: Rhizobium sp. G187 (assembly GCF_051549525.1). NCBI lineage: Bacteria > Pseudomonadati > Pseudomonadota > Alphaproteobacteria > Hyphomicrobiales > Rhizobiaceae > Rhizobium > Rhizobium sp. G187. The sequence goes on along the minus strand of NZ_JBPUGM010000003.1, from coordinate 151,203 downwards.
GGATCTACGCCTTCAGCACGCCTTTACCGACCAGACCGTCGAGCGTCTGGCCGCAATGTCGAAGGCACTTGCAGCCCATGGAACCACGCTCGTTTATGTCCCGCTGCCCACCAAGTCCCAGGTGCATCCCGATCTTGTGCCGGAGCGTGCAGCGCTTTACGGCTTCGATGCCGGTATCGCATCCCAAGTCTATGACGATGTCGTCAGACGACTGGAGAAGAAGGGCGTCGTCGCAGTCGATATCGCCACGCCCATGCGCAGCGACAATCGTAGCCCCTCCGGCGACTATTCTTTCTTCAAGGCCGACTTCCACTGGACTGCACACGGTGCGGATGTCGCGGCAAAGGCAATCGGCGACAGGCTTAAGACCCTGCCTGCCTATGAAGACATCACCCCCGTTCGCTACGAGATGGAAGAGGTCATACCGGACCGTGAATCGTCCAGCATGCGCGACTTGCTGCAGAAGCACTGCCTGAAGAATGTGCCTCCGGTGACAGCCAAAGCCTATCGCGCCGTGCGCCAGGAAGATGCCGCAGCAGGCGGTGGCGGTCTGGACATCTTTGGAGCGGCGGAACAGGCAACGACAGCATTGATCGGCACCAGTTACTCCGACAAGCCAATCAGCAACTTCGCCGACTTCCTGCAATATCGCACCGGGGTGCCGGTCGAGAACTACTCGATCTCGGGTGGTAACCAGTTCGGCTCGATCCTCTCTTACATTACCTCTCGCGAGTTTCAGGAAAGCCGGCCGCGCTTCTTGATCTGGGAAAACCCGATCTACAACAATCTCGGCCAGTACGGCGATGCGCCCTGGCAGGAAGTGCTGGCGGCAGCGGGCGGTGAGTGCACGACAAGCGTTGCGGCCACCCGCAAGGACGATCGTACCGTCGAGGCGGATCTCGCATCGATCAAGCTCTCACCCGGCGACGTACTGTTGGCTGATATCGGCCGTGACATCAGCCGCAAGGCGCAGTTCACATTCACAGGCACCGATGGCCAGAACCGCGTGCGCTCGGTCGAACGCGGTGACCGTCTGCGCAGCACCGGCCGCTATTTTCTCTCGCTCGGCGGCTTCCCCGCCGGCTCGTTCGGCAAGGTCTCCGTCTCGTTCGACGCCGCTGTCGACGAAACGACATCCTTGTCCATCTGCAAAACCAAGACTGGAGAACAATCATGAAGACGACGAATCTGCTCACCCTGTCCGCCATGAGCCTCCTCGCCCTTTTTCCCCTTGCGACAGTCACCATGGCAGACGATGGCGGTCTCTATGAAAAGCCGCTCGATCCCAATTCAGCCTTTGTGCGGGTGATTGCACCGAAGTCCTCCACGGCCTCGGTCAACAGCAGCGCATTCGACCAGTTGAAATCGGGCGTCTCCCCTTATGTTGCCGTCGCACCAGGTGAAATCTCGGTCTCCGCTGGCACCGGCGAAGGCAAGGTGGCGGCTGAAGCCGGAAAGTTCTATTCGGCCGTGCTTGCAGATGGGAAAATGGTCACCATTGAGGATGACATGACCAAAAACCCCGCCAAGGCCACATTAACCCTCTACAACCTGACTGAACGCGCCGATCTCGATGTCTTCGTTCCCCAGGCCGGCGCGGATGCGCTGTCCGACGTTGGAAGCGGCGGATCGAAGTCAGTCGCGCTGAGAGCACCCCTCAATGTCGATCTCGTGGTCCGCGAAGGCGATGCCGAACTGGCCAAGCTCGACAAGGTGGAATTCAAGCGCCTCGCCGGCGTCACGGTGATCGTGACCGGCACCGGCAATGACGTCAGCGCCGTCGCCGTCCCCAGCACCATCGCCCGCTAAGTCCTATTGAGCCTCCGGAGGTGACCCCCATGACGATTTCACATATTGCCAAATCGCTGCTGATGGCAGGCGTGATGACGGTAGCCACCGGAGCGCCCGGCCGGGCCGAGCCCATCAATGTCCGCTTTCAGCCGCCGAACATCCAGCTGCCAAAAGCCGGCAGCTGCACGCCGCGCATTCGCGATGAAGACATGATCGCGGAATGGACGGCCTGGGACCAAAAGGCCCTGCCAGACCGCAAGGTCTATGCGATCACTCGCGACATGAACCGGATGCGCGATCTCGACGCCCGCCGTTTCGAGCCGGTGATCAATCGCATCCGCACCCTGTTGCCGACAGTCAAAGCGGACTACGATGACAAGGCGGCACTGTTCGACCAGGTCAAGCTGATGCTGGCCAAGGGTGAAAGCGAAAAAGTGCGCCAGGACGGCATGGTGGCGAGCCTTCTCGCAGCCGGCGGCCATGCGGCAGGCGCACTCAACACGCTTGCCGATTACCTGATCGAAGGCAAGGGCATCGAGGCCGACCGGGCACGCGGCCTGAAGCTGAAGGTGGAAGCTGCCTATGGCGGCAGCGCCGATGCGATCCTCGATCTCGCGCGCCTCACCAATGACGGTGAGACGGTCGACGGCTGGCGGATCCAGCCGGACCTCGCCGTCAACATGGCATTCGGGGCACTTGTTGGCGTCCTCGATGAAGGTATCTGCGACCGGATGAGCCGGATCGCCCGTGAATATGAAGACGGCAGCGTCGTCGTGCAGGATTATAACCTTACCCAGGCCTGGTATCGTTTCGCCGCAGACCTTGGCGATTCCACTGCAGCCTGGAAGGTTGCCGAACTCAACCTTCTCAGCGAGACCGTCGAGAAGGACAATGCCGTCCTGGTGAAGTACCTCACCATGGCAGCGGATGGCGGTAACATGTCGGCCATTCTCGAACTGGGACGCCTCTATGCAGAAGGCGCGCTGGTCCCGCGTGACCGGGACAGGGCATTGGCCCTTTACCGTCAGGCCGAGGATTTGGGCAACCAGGCAGGCCTCGTCAAACAGGCGCAGCTTCTCGAAGAAACCAAGGATACATCGGCCGCCGATCTCCAGTCTTATGAAGACGTGTTGCGGCGTTTGACGGAAGCGAAGGATCCGCCATCCTTCGCCTTCACACGACTGGCTCGCCTTGTTCAGGCCAAGAGCGGCATTTGGAACCCCTCACCCGAGGTCCGCAGCCTGCTTGAGAAGGCAGTGGCAGGCGGTGACATCGAAGGCGGTATCGATCTGGCCGAGCTGCTGTTGAGACATGATCTCGAACCGTCCACGGTGACGCGCGCAACCGACCTCCTCGCTCGAGCGATCCACATCAACGGTGAAATCAACGCAATCGCAAAGCTGCAGAAAGTACATCTCTGCGTCGATCCTTCCGGTCCTGACTTCGCTGCCGCCGCTTACTGGGGGGATGTGGAGGCCGGCGCCGGGAACAAGACGCTGGACCTCGATCCGGACCAGATCGATAAGCTGCCCGAGCTCAACGACCCCTATCTGATCGCGGCCATCCAAACGCAGGCCCTCTACGGTCGTGCAAGCGCCCTTGCGCTTTACCAGCGCTACCTGAAAACGGCCGGTTACTCCGATCAGGTTCTTCGCTTCTGGGACCAGCGCGCGCAGCTGCGACGCGGCGCGACGGTCGAGGGCATGCTGATCGAATTCAAGCAGAACGTCGAGCGCGGTGCGCTCGACAAGGCGCGCCGCAGCATTCACCTGACAAGTGATGCACTCACCGTCGATGCCGGCCTGAGCTTTGCCCACTTTCTGGTGAAGAACTATGCGGGAGATCACGACAGCATGGTCTTGGCGAAGGAAATCCTCGTGCCTCTCGCCGAGGGTGGTGCCGGACGCGCAGTCCAGCTGCTGATGGAAATCGACGCGAACGACACCAGCATCCCGTCCCCGGTTACAACATATCGGCCAGTGATGCAGGAACGGGGTGACATGACGGCACAGCTTCTTCTGGCGGAACAGAGCACTGATGAGACGGAAAAGGGCCTCTACTACCAGCGCGCCATCAGTGCCCAGCGTTGCGACTATGACGACACGATGGCGCTCGCCGACTATGCACTGAAACATCGTAAGCAGGACGCGGAACGCTGGCTGTCAATCGCAGCCAACATCGCCAGCGACGACGGCTGGCGCAAGGTGAAGATCGCCGACACCTATGCCTCGATGAAGACCGAGCAAGGCCGCAAGATCGCTTCCAAGCTCTATGCCGAGGCGAAGGATGCCGGCGAACCTGCCGCATACTATCGCTTGATTGCCACCTATGCCGATGAAACCTCTCCGGAATTCGATCTCGCGAAAGCCTCTGCGATGTTCACCGAACTGGTGCGCATATCCGATATCAAGGATGTACCGCAGAAACTCGTGATGCTTGGCAAAATGGATCCGCAGATCCGCCAGGCCGTCTCGCAGCAGATCGACATTCGTGATCTCTACCAGCAGGCGGCGGCCGTCGGACAGCCGGTGGCCATGCGCGAATTGGCCAAGCTGATGCGTGGCGAAACCGATGCCAAGGCATCCGCCGAGCAAGCCTTCGAATGGCTGAAGAAGTCCGCCGAAGCGGGCGATGGGGAAGCCATGTATCTCCTGTCGCAATCCTATGCCTTTGGCTCTGGTACCGAACCACGGCTGGATGCGGCACAACACTGGATGGCGGAGGCTGCAAAGGCCGGATACCCGGCGGCCACCGCTATCCTGAAGCTCAACACCGCAAAAACGGAGGGCTGATCCTTGCCCCTATCCATGACCAGAAAAGGCTGCGGCATCGTCCTCGGCACAGTCCTCGCCCTGTCCCTCACGCCCTTGGCCACCCGAGAGGCCGAAGCGGCGTCAGACGTGTGCTTCACGGTTCCGCAGCCGGTCATGAGCCTCGGTTTCGGCAGCCGCTACGAGGCGGCCTCCAAGGCAAGAACGGATCTCGACGAGGAGTCCGATGCAGCCGTCACCAAAGCCCTGAAGCCGATCGACAAGTTCATCCAGAATCTGTCACGCGAAGTCACCCGCGCGTCAGCCAAGGATGATCCGACCATCAAGCGTGCCCATCAGCGCTGCGTCATCGACGCCGTGCATAAATGGGCCTCCGCCGATGCCTTGAATGACATGCGGACCTTCAATGCCAAGCTGGCGGTGCCCTCGCGGATCGGCGGCATTGCCATTGCCTATGCGGAGGTCCGCAACACGGTGCCGGGTCTCGAGATCAAGCAGAAGGTGATTGAAAACTGGCTGAGCCGTCGTGCGAAGGAGACCGTCTACTTCTTCGACAACGAAGCGACTGAGGGCGCAAGCCGCAACAATCTTCGCGCCTGGGCAAGCCTTGCCGTCGGAGAAGTCGGCAACCTCACCAAGAACAGGGAATTCGTCGAATGGGCGATCCTTAGCAACCGCACAATGATCGAAGGTGCGTCTGCCAATGGCAGTCTGCCGCTGGAAATGAACCGCAAGCAATATGCCCTGCACTACCAGCTTCACGCCATGTCGCCGCTGATGACCTCGGTGGCGCGCCTGTGTGACCAGGGTTATGGCAAGGGGGGAGCCGACTTTGACAAGCTCGCGACCATGGCGAGGTTCTCGGTGAGAGCCGTCAAGGATCCGACAATCGTCCAGAAGATCAATGGTCGCAGTCAGACGGTGAAACCGGGCATCAAGGAGAACCTGTCAGCGCTCGCGTGGATGGAGCCCTATGTGGCCCTGACCGGCGACGAGATGTTCGAGCGACAGTTCGCGGCATACCGGGATCTGTCCAACTCCAAGCTCGGCGGCAATCTCACCGATCTCTACGCCAATCGACAGGTAAGCTGCACCATCTCTGCCAGCAACTGAGCGGGCGATGCTTACTCTGAGGTAAGGCGGATCTTGTGGCCGATCAACGGCACATTGCGCGGTGCGCGCGCAATGCCTTGATCTTCTTTCCAATCTGACACTTCGAGGGAGACAAGCGCCTTCACGGAATCCCATTCCAGCGCGCGCCCGTGCGTTCCGGCAAGGGCGTCTTGCAGACGGCTCAACAGGTCGTCCGTCAGAGTAGTATTGTTTGGCTGCGGCACCTCGGGATCCTCCAAGATCATGATGGTCCGAAAACTACGTTTTTAAAAGCGAATTGCCGCCATTTCTGGCGGCAAAGACTTAAAGGAGTCACAATTTCGCGTGAACGTTGCATCCGAGGGCCGGACTGTCTTTGCTCATGTTGAACAAAGGATGAGCGAGACCAGTCAAATGCGCGGCTAAGTGTCAGCCGCGCCCTTCGCATCAGGCAGCCATGCCCCAGGAGGCCGGATCATCTTCGCCGAACATGCGTTCCAGGCTAAGGAAGCAGATCATGCTCTTCTCGTGGGCAATGATACCATCCGAGAATGCTGCACTCGAACCGGTTGCCGCAGGCAAAGGCTGCAATGTGCTTCCAGCGACGGTAAGGATATCGGAAACGCCATCTACCAGAAGACCAACCGTCATGCCGTTGACCTCGGTGACCACTACGGCGCTGCGCTCGGTCGCCTGAGCAGCCGGCATGCCGAGCTTGACCGCGAGATCGACGATCGGGATGACCGTTCCACGCAGGTTCATGACGCCCAGTACTTCATAAGGCGAATGCGGAATGGGCGTGACCGGAGCCCAACCGCGAATTTCGCGGATCGACGTGGTCTTCACGCAGAATTCCTGCTGATGAAGCCGGAAAGCGATGATTTCGAGTGCATCCGCAGCATTTGAATGGGAATTCATCCGCAGTCTCTCCCGTGAGCAAGCCGCTCACCCTCTGTGGGGTGCAGTCTGTCTGCACCCGCCATCTGTTGAACCGGTACGGTGATTCTATCCGCGGGCAATTAAAGAATCTCTAAAACAACTACGCATATCCACTGGATATGCTGGGCCTTAGGAATTGCCGAGGTTTTGCTCCGCAAGGCCCGCGTAAAGAGCAATCTGTCCTGCGCACCAAGTCTGAAATTCCCAGACGAGATCCGGGTCGATCGTGTCCACCCGACCAGCACGAATTAAAAACATGTCGCGCTCGGCAGCCCGTTTCAACAGATTGCCGATATGCTGGCGGGAAACCTGGAAACGCATGGCCAAGGACTGGTAGGTCAGGGGTAGATCCCAGGCACCGTCTTCGGCATGACTGGCGAGAGAGGCGCCGATGACGGCGCACAGAACCAGATAGCCGCTGTCATGGTCGGTAAACTCAGAGACGATACGAAACGGCGAAAGATAGATATCGGCCTCCACAAAGGCCCTCTGGGCTACGGCCAGGCATCGGGCGAGCGTCGCCGTATCCTGACGCAATCGCTGCGCCGAGGAAGCGCTGACCCCGTCCAGTTGCCCGGCCGCCTCAAGGAATGCAAGCGGCGAGCGCGCGACTTCCGCAATCAGCAGATCTGATGGCTGAAGTCGGAGCGTTCGCAGATCCCTGTTGTTCTGGACGGCACGGACATAGCCACCGGCCCGCAAGCCCGAGATGAGCTCACTTACTTGCCGCGGGCTGCTGGGGACAGCGGCCTGAAGGCTCTTCATCGTGGGCGGTGGTGCGATCCCGGACAGATATTGGGCATGCATGGCAACCAGCGTATAGCAGGTGATATAGCGAAATTTCTGCGCAAAGATCTTGTTGCTCGGCCACGCATGAGCCTGCGCTCCCGTCATGCTGCGGCAATAGTCGAAGGCAACCTGCGAAAAATTCGGCTGGTCCATCAACCGTGCAGCGCGAAGCCAGAGAGGATGGTCCCCATGCTGCTCGACACTTGAATGGAGCAATCGCGATCGCGCCGAAGAAACGTCCGGCACTGCATTGGGATCCGCCATGCGCTCCTCCGACAACCTAGTGTCGCATGAAGGAGAAAAGTGCACCCTATGTCGAGTGCGAAATATCGCGATTCAGTCTTGGCAAGACATCAGACCAGGCCGGTCATCTGATAGACGGCCGCACAGCGCTGGCCGGAGGCGCAGTAAGCCAGCACTGGACCATCCTTGGCAGAAAGCACGTCCTTCAGCTTGCGAGCCTGATCAAGCGAAACCTGGCCCGGGATGACCGGAATATGGATGAACTCGATCCCCAGAGCGGAGCCAGCCTTCTCCATGTCTTCAAAACGCGGCTGCTCAAACCCCTCATTGTCAGGTCGCATGCAGACCACAGTCCTGTAGCCCGCTTCCGCCACCTGCTGGAGGTGGCTCGGAGAAAGCTGTCCCGTGACATGAAAATTCTGATCGATACTGCGAATGCTCATGACGAAACAGCCTCCAGGTTGAAAATGGAAATAAATCTACGTTATTTCGTATATACTATTAATCACATATTTTTTCAAGAGACCCCGGCGACTTGAAAATCAGTTCAGGCACCGATACATTCGTATGTATGAAGATAGATCCTGAAGCAATGAAGGCTGGCGCTGATCTGGCAAGCGAACTGTTGAAATCGCTGTCAAATCGCTATCGCCTGCTGATCCTCTGCCGCCTGTCGGACGGCGAACACTCAGTCGGCCAGCTGGCAGAATTTCTCGGAATCCGGGACAGCACGGTCTCGCAGCATCTCGCGCTTTTACGGCGTGAGAAGGTCATTTCCGGACGGCGCGATGGCCAGACCATCTGGTATCGGATCGAAAGTGAGCCAGCGCGCGCCGTCATCGCCACGCTATACGCCAACTTTTGCCAGTCGAGTGAATGCGCCGCCTGAGCGCGGCCTGACAGCACTGTAATCGACCACAGCCCCCCTTCGAAGACGCGGTTGTCCAGCGGCTTGACTTTTGTGGATCTAATATATACATAATATCGTAGATATGAATGTTTAGGAGAAACCCATGTCTCTCGATCGCGCAATCCTCATCTTTGCAGGCGTCATGATTTTCCTGTCCCTGCTTCTCACCCACTTCGTTCATCCCGGTTTCGTCTGGCTCACCGCTTTTATCGGGTTCAACTTGATCCAGTCGGCGTTCACCGGCTTCTGCCCGGCGGCCATTGTTTTCCGCAAGCTCGGCCTGCGGTCGGGCAGCGCTTTCTGAAGGACACAGACAAGATGAACAGGTCCCTGATCACGCTGCTCCTCGCCACGACCACCATGGCTTTGTCTGCAGCTCATGCAGCCGAAATGGTGGTGGCTCCGGTCGAGATTGCAGAAACCAAGGCCGTCTACGGCCAGATCCAGCCCCGCAACAGCGTTGCAGCACGGGCCCGGATCGGTGGAACCGTGATCGAGTTGGCCGTTACGGAAGGCGATCAGGTGAAGGCCGGCGACATCATAGCCCGGATCAAAGACGACAAGATCGACTTCCAGGTCCAGGCCGTGGAGGCCCAGCTATTGGGCCTCCAGGCGTCGCTGCGGGATGTCGATGTCGAACTGGACCGCGCCGAGCGCCTATTGCGCAGCGGCTCAATCACAGCCCAACGTCTGGACCAGTTGCGCACGCAGCGCGACGTCACGACAAACCAGATCGGCGCGGCTGAGGCTCAGCGCTCCCTTCTCCTGCAGCAAGCGAAAGAAGGGGCTGTGCTGTCTCCGGCCGATGGCCGCATCATCTCGGTCCCGGTCACGCGCCAGTCGGTGGTAATGGGCGGCGAAACGATCGCGACCATCGCCGGTGGTGGTTTCTTCCTCCGTCTGGCCATCCCCGAACGCCATGCCGCAAGTCTTGTCGAAGGCGCATCAATCAGCATCGGAACGGCTGGAGACGCCCTGACAGGTCGCCTTGCCAAGGTTTATCCCTCGATTGAAGGTGGGCGGGTAACGGCCGATGTCGAAGTCCAAGGGCTGGATACCCGCTATGTCGCCGCCCGCGTCCCCGTGGACGTGCCGATCGGCGCGCGGCAGGCATTGCTGGTTCCAGAAAACGCCCTGACCAGCAAGGCCGGCGTCGACTTCCTTACTCTGCGCGAAGGTGAGGCGACCGTACAGCGGACCGTTGTCACCGGCGAGAAACGCAAGCTCAACGGAAAAACACAGGTCGAGATCCTGACCGGCCTTGCCGCCGGCGACATCGTGGTGACGCCATGAGCCGCGACGACAAGACCAACGCCACCACTACCGAACCCTTGACGGACATGCCGCAGGGCAAGCTCGGCATTGCCGGCGCCCTCACCCGCGCCTTCATCAGGTCGCCACTCACTCCGCTCTTCCTGATCGCGGCCTTCGCCTTCGGCCTCGTCGCCCTCATCTCGCTACCGCGCGAGGAGGAGCCGCAGATCTCCGTGCCCATGGTGGACATCATCGTTCAGGCACCCGGCCTCAACGCCGCCGATGCTGAAAAGCTGATCACCGAGCCACTCGAAACCATCGTCAAAAGCATCAACGACGTCGAGCACATCTACTCGCAGTCGATGGACAACCAGGTCATGGTCACCGCACGCTTCCTCGTCGGCACATCCGCCGATGCCGCCGTGCTGCGCGTCCATGATCGGGTCCGCGCCAATATGGACCGCATTCCCGTCGGCATCGCCGAGCCGAAGGTGGTCGGGCGTGGCATCGACGACGTGGCCATCGTAACGCTGACTTTCTCCCCGGATGCCGGCGCAGCTGCCAGTGTGAGCGCCAATGATATCACCCGGATCGTCCGCGAAGTCCGCAACGAAATCGCCAAGGTCAACAATGTCGGCCTGACCTATCTCGTCGGGGAGACCAGCGAAATCATCCGGGTCTCGCCACAGCCTGAAAAGCTGGCGCTTTACGGCATTACCCTGCAGCAGCTGGCCGGAAAGGTGGGCGGCGCTAACACGGCAATGCCGGCCGGACAGGTTCGCGATCAGGGCAACCAGATCGACGTGATCGCCGGCGAGACGCTGTCGACCCCACTCGCCATCGGCAATCTGCTGCTCACCACCCGGGATGGGCGCCCCGTTTATGTCCGAGATGTGGCCTCGATCAAATTTGCGACCGACACGGCCGAGGCTCGGGTCTCGACCCTGAGACGCGAAGGTGATGCGATCGAGCGCACCCCATCCGTAACGCTCGCCATCGCCAAGCGGGCCGGCTCGAACGCCGTCGTCGTTGCGGAAACCGTTCTGGAACGCGTCGAAGCGCTGAAGGGCAAACTCATTCCGGACGATATCCAGGTCGAGGTCACCCGGGACTATGGGGAAACGGCCAATGAGAAGGCCAATGAACTTCTTTATCATCTGGGCCTTGCCACCGTGTCGATCATCGCGCTGGTCTGGTTGGCGATCGGTCGCCGTGAAGCGCTTGTGGTTGCCATCGTCATTCCAATCACAATCCTGCTCACCCTGTTTGCCTCCTGGCTGATGGGGTACACGCTGAACCGCGTCTCGCTGTTCGCGTTGATCTTTTCGATTGGCATCCTGGTCGATGACGCCATTGTCGTGATCGAGAACATTGCCCGGCACTGGGGCATGGGCGACGGGCGCAGCCGTGAGCGAGGCGCCATCGAAGCCGTCGCGGAAGTTGGTAACCCGACGATTGTTGCAACGCTGACGGTCGTGGCCGCCCTCCTGCCCATGCTCTTCGTCTCAGGCATGATGGGTCCCTATATGAGTCCCATTCCGGCCAATGCCTCGGCCGCGATGATCTTCTCCTTCTTCGTCGCCGTGATCGTCACGCCCTGGCTGATGCTGAAAGTCTCGGGCAATGCGCCCGTCCATGCCGGGAGTGGTCATGGTGATGATGCAGGAGGCCTGCTCGGTCGCGGCTATGCAGCCGTCGCCGGGCCGATCCTGGCCTCCAAGGCCCGCAGCTGGACCTTCCTTTTGCTGGTCGGTCTGTTGACCCTTGGCTCGCTGACCCTCTTCTACACGCAGCACGTCACCGTTAAGCTCCTGCCCTTCGATAACAAGTCGGAGCTGCAGGTCACCATCGACCTGCCGGAAGGCGCATCGGTCGAGGCAACGGATGCCGTTGCCCAGGCAATCGGCGCGATCACGCTGCAATTGCCGGAGGTCATGACGGTCCAGACCCATGCGGGCACCGCCGCCCCCTTCAACTTCAACGGACTCGTCCGCCATTCCTATATGCGTGCCGCCCCCCATCAGGGCGACGTTGCGGTTAACTTGAGCCCCAAATCGGCGCGGGACCGGTCAAGCCATGACATCGCCCTTGATATCCGCGCGCGGATCAAGACCCTCGATGTCCCGGCCGGCACCAGCCTCAAAGTTGTTGAGCCGCCACCGGGGCCGCCGGTCATGGCCACTCTGCTCGCCGAAATCTACGGACCGACACCGGACATCCGCCGCGCAGTGGCTGCTAAGGTTGAAACCGCGTTCCGGTCGGTGCCCTTTATCGTCGACGTCGACAACTCCTATGGCGTCGAGGCTCCGCGCAAGCGGCTGCTGGTTTCGACCGATGACGCCGAATTCTACCGCGTCGAGGAAGGCGATGTCTTCGACACCATCGCGATCCTGTCGAATGGCAAGACGATCGGCTACTCCCATCGTGGCGAAGGCCGCCCGCCAATCCCGATCCGCCTCGAGCGGGCCAAGGGCGAAAAGGTGATCGACGAGACCTTTCTGACAACGCCAATTCCGGCCAACACACTCCCCGGCGACCGGGGCGTGGTCGAGCTTGGCGACGTCGTGCGCGTGGTGGATGAAAAGACCTCGCTGCCGATCTTCCGCCACAACGGCGTCAGCGCCGAAATGGTGACGGCGGAACTTGCCGGCGCCTTCGAGGCACCGCTTTACGGCATGCTCGCCGTGCAGAAAGCGATTGATGCACAGGACTGGACGGGCTTGCCGAAGCCAGTGATCTCGCTCAACGGCCAACCCCACAGCGAAGACGAGGCGACCCTGCTCTGGGACGGCGAATGGGAAGTGACCTGGGTGACCTTCCGCGACATGGGCGCCGCCTTCATGATCGCGCTTCTCGGCATCTATATCCTCGTCGTCGCCCAATTCGGCTCCTTCAAGGTTCCGCTGGTAATCCTGACCCCGGTGCCACTGACGTTCATCGGTATCCTCGGCGGACACTGGCTGTTCGGCGCGCCCTTCTCGGCAACTTCGATGATCGGCTTCATCGCGCTCGCCGGCATTATCGTGCGCAACTCGATCCTTCTGGTCGACTTCATCCGCCATGCCGAACACTCGGGAAGGACCCTGACCGACGTCCTGATCGAAGCCGGCTCCATCCGGTTCAAGCCAATCCTGCTGACGGCGCTTGCCGCCATCATCGGTGCCGCCGTGATCCTGACCGATCCGATCTTCCAGGGTCTCGCGATCTCGCTGCTCTTCGGCCTGATCTCCTCGACGCTGCTGACCGTTCTGGTCATCCCGGCGATCTATCGGGTTCTGAGAACCTGACGCCAACGGCCTCGACATCTCCCCTTGAACCGGGGGAGGTCGAGGCCGGGATCACTCCAAGTGCATACGCCTCACCACCTGCCCTTGTGGTTGCGACTGGCTGTGCTTATGAATTCGAGGCGCATCTGGCCCCCGCCCTTGTCAGCAGGAAAAGACCATGTCGGACAATCCCTTTTACAAAATCTTCGACCCCGGTTTTCGCGATCTGGTCGTCGCCAGTGCCCGACTGGAAGAGCTGCATACCGGTTGCCGCTGGACCGAGGGCCCGGTCTGGTTCGACGACGCCCAGCATCTGCTGTTCAGCGACATCCCGAACCAGCAAGTCCTGCGCTATGTCGACGGCAGCGGCGTTTCAGTGTTCCGAAGCCCATCCCACTTCATCAATGGCAATACCCGCGACCGGCAGGGCCGCCTCGTGTCCTGCGAACACGGCGGCCGCCGGATCATCCGCACGGAAGTGGACGGCACGATCACGACACTGGCAGACAGCCACAACGGAAAACGGTTGAATTCCCCCAATGACGTGGTCGTCCACTCCGACGGCGCCATATGGTTCACTGACCCGTCCTACGGCATCCTCTCGGACTATGAAGGCTACAAGGCAGCCGAGGAACAGCCGACGCGCAACGTCTACCGCCTCGATGTGCAGACTGGCGCGCTGGAGATCATGGTCGACGACTTCCTCCAGCCGAATGGCCTTGCCTTTTCACCCGACGAAACGCGGCTCTACATCGCCGATTCCGGCGCAAGCCATGCACCGGAAGCCCCCCGCCACATCCGCGTCTTCGACGTGGTAGACGGCAGGCGGCTCGCCAATGGCCGGGTCTTTGTCGACATCGATAAGGGCATTCCCGACGGCATACGCACGGACACAGAAGGAAACCTCTGGTCGAGCGCTGCCGATGGCGTGCATTGCTTTGCGCCAGACGGCCGCCTTCTCGGCAAGATCCTGGTGCCGCAGGCGGTGTCCAACCTGACCTTCGGCGGCCCACGCCGCAACCGGCTGTTCATGACCGCATCGACCTCGCTCTATGCGATCTACACGGCAACCACTGGCGCGCAGCGCCCCTGATTGCTGCCCTCAAACGGGCTCGATCCGGTTGCCTGTGGCATCATCGAAGAGGTGCAGATGGGCCGGATCAAAGGCGATGCCGATCATGTCTCCCTGACGCAACATCTGGCGTTCCCCAACGACGACATTGACCTCAGGATCAGTTGCAGAGGTGATGTAGGTCGTTGATCCCGTGCTTTCGATCATCCCGACCGGTACCCTCAGCATGGCCTCGCTCTCCGGCACCAGCCGCAGATGCTCGGGACGCAGGCCAAGTGTCAGACGTTCGACGGCCGGCACTGGACGGTCGAGCCGGATCGTCTGCGGCCCACCCAGATCGAGCTGGAGAGAGCGTCCGTCCTGACCGGCCGTGGCCGGGATGAAATTCATAGCCGGAGAGCCGATGAAGCCGGCGACGAAGGTGTTGACCGGGCGATCGTAGAGGTCGAGCGGGGCACCCTGCTGCTCGATCACGCCCTGGCGCATGACGACGACATGATCGGCCATGGTCATAGCCTCCACCTGGTCATGGGTGACATAGACCGAGGTGGCGCCGAGCCGATCGTGCAGTGCGCGGATTTCCTTGCGCATATGGACGCGGAGAGCGGCATCGAGGTTCGACAAAGGCTCGTCGAACAGGAAGGCCTTGGGATTACGGATGATCGCCCGGCTCATTGCCACGCGCTGTCGCTGACCGCCGGAAAGCTCGCGCGGATAGCGATGCATCAGATTGGAGAGGCCTGTCGTCACCGCCACCGCTTCCGCCGCCTTGCGCGCTTCGGCCTTCTTCACGCCGCGAATACGCAGCGAATAGGTGAGGTTCTCCTCCACCGTCATATGCGGATAAAGAGCGTAGGACTGGAAAACCATGGCAAGGTCACGCTTGCGCGGCGGCACCCCATTCATCGTCTGACCGGCGATCACAAGATCCCCCGTCGAAATGCTTTCAAGACCTGCCAGCGAACGCAGGAGCGTGGACTTGCCGCATCCTGAGGGGCCGACCAGCGCCACGAAGGAACCCTTGCGGATCTTGAGGTCGATATCGCGCAGCGCGTGATAGGCGCCGTAGTATTTGTTGACGCCGGAGAGTTCGATCTGATGGGTCATTTAAGGGCTCCAGACGTGAGACCGGACACGATCCGGCGCTGCAGAAGAACGAAGACGGCAAGGATGGGGGTCACATAGATCGTGGCGAAGGCCATGATGTTGTTCCACTCATTGGTGTTCGGCCCCATGAAGGAATTCAGGCCGACGCTGGCCGGCTGGTACTCGACCGCCTGGATGATCGACTTCGAATAGACGAACTCGCCAAAGGCCTGCATGAAGATCAGGATCGCGGAGACGAGGATGCCGTTGCGGGCAAGCGGCAGGACGATGTGGAAGAAGGCCCCGACGCGCGAATTGCCGTCGACCAAAGCTGCCTCTTCCAGTTCCATCGGCACGCTCATGAAGGTCGCTCGGACAAGCACGACAAAGAAGGGCATGCTTTTCGCGGCGATCGCAATGATGACCGCCAGACGCGGCATCTCAAGCATGCCGATCTGCGAAAAGCCGACAAAGATCGGCGTGATCATCAGCGACGCCGGCAGAACCTGCAGCATGAGAATAAGGAACAGGCCGACATCGACCCAGCCATTGCGATAGCGGGCCAGCACATAGGCGCAGCCCGTGCCGAGCACCGTGATGAGCGCGACCGCGCCAAAGGCGATGACCAGCGAATTCCACATGTAGCGGGCGAGGTTTCGGCTCTCCCAGACATAAGGATAGGCGCCCCACTGCGGTTCGCTGGGCCAGAAGCTTGGCGGCGTGGCGAACATCGCCGACCCGCTTTTGAGCGTGGTGATATACATCCAGTAGAGGGGAAAGAGATAGATTGCGGCCAGGACGAGCGCGATGGCCAGCATCAATCTGTTGCGGAGAGTGTCGCTCATCCACGCACCTCCTGCCGGGTGGAGCGGACATAGACGAGGGAGGCAAACATCACGAAAACGATCATGATGACGGAAATCGTCGCCCCACGCGCAAAGTCATACTGCTTGAATGAAAGGTCCCAGGCCCAGTACTGCGCGACATTCGAGGCATTGTTCGGCCCGCCGGCGGTGATCGCGGCGAAGAGATCGAACTGCTGCAGCGTGAAAATCAGCCCGAGCGAGACGACGGCACCGATGGTCGAGCGCATCATCGGCAGCGTGATTGTGAAGAAGCGCTGCCAGACATTGGCACCATCGAGTTCGGCTGCTTCGAAGAGATCCTTCGGAATGCCCGACAGGCCGACGGACAGCAGGATCATGTTGAAGGATGTCCCGAGCCAGATATTGGCGATGATGACGGCCCAGAGCGAATAGTTCGGGTCCGAGCGCCAGAAGATGTTGGCGGAGATGATACCGCTCTCGCGCAGGAAGTAGTTCAAGACGCCGAAATCGCCCGACAGGATCCAGTTCCAGATGGCGCCGACGACGAGGCCCGGCATGACCCAGGAGACGAGAAAGAGACCGCGCAGCCAGGAAGCGCCGGGAAAATTCGTCCAGAAGAACAGTGCAAGGCCAAAGCCGATGGCAAACTGACCGGCAATCGAGGCGGTGACGAAGATCGCGGTATTGGTGAAGATCGGCCAGGTTTCGCGCTGGGAAAACAGGGCGATATAGTTCTTCAATCCGACAAACGGCCGAAAGAAGGTGCCGAGCGAGAACATGTCGACTTCCTGGAAACTCATCAGCACATTGTAAAGCAGTGGCAGCCCGGCCATGAGAAACAGGAAGCCGAGTGGAAAGGCGACGAGGGCGATGTCGAAGCCGCGTCCATCGGTCAGGCTGGATAGGATCTTGCGCATCGCAGTCTCCGCTGAAGCATTATGTCTCCGGTCAGGCCGCCCCCGCAGCTTGGGGAACGAGAGCGGCCTTCCGGGAGGTTCGTTTGGTCGAGGCAACGGCTACCCTCTTCGGGCGGCACCTGCGCCTCGACGGATGGCTTAGCCGGTGACCGCGCTGATTGTTTCAGCCGCCTGGTCCAGCGCTTCCTTCGGCGTCATCTGGCCGGTGAGCGCTGCCTGGATCGCATCCTGGATTGCCTTCGAGATCTTCGGCCATTCCGGGTGCGGACCGCGGGCCTTGGCGTATTTCAGCTGCTCCTGGAAGACCTTCAGACCGGCATCCTTTTTGTCGTTGCCGGTTGCCGGCAGGGTGATGTCGGAGCGGGCCGGAAGCTGACCGTATTTCTCGAACATCACATTATCCTGCGAGGCGAAGTATTCGAGAGCCTTGAAGGCGGCCTCCGGATGCTTGGTGTTCGAGAAGATCGCGTAGTTGAAGTCACCCATGGCGGATGAGCGCTCGGCGCCTTCCTGCGGCACCGGCAGAAGCGCTACGCGCCAGTCGAACTTTGCTTCCTCGGACATGCGGTTCAGCTCCCAGGGACCAGAGATCGCCATGGCCGCATTGCCGGAGTTGAAGGTACCGGTGGAATCCCACTGGCCGCGCGTCAGGCTATCCGGCGAGGCAAGCTTCTCGTCCATGATGGTCTTCCAGGCTTCGAGCGCCTTGACCGCACCATCGGCATTGATCTTCTCATAGCCGCCGCCGCCCATCTGCGCCCAGGGCAGGAACTGGAAGGTGCCCTCTTCGCTGGCCTTGGCGGAGAAAGCGAGACCATAGACGTTCTTCGCCGGATCGTTCAGCTTGCGCGCTGCATCGATGAGCTCCGCCCAGGTCTGCGGCGGCTTGTCCGGATCAAGACCCTTTTCCTTGAACATGTCGGCATTGTAGTAGAGCGCGATCGTGTTGGTGGCCTTCGGCACGCCGAAGAGCTTGCCGTCCCAGGTGACCGAATTGAGCGGACCGGGGAAATAGTTGGCCGGCTTGATCACCTCGGATTTCGCGACCATGTCGGTGATATCAAGGAAAGCGCCACGCGAGGCAAAGAGCGCATGCTCCGGATTGTCGATGGCGATGATGTCGGGCGCCTGGCCTGTGGAGTAGGCGCGCATGGCCTCGCTCACAACATCATCGAACTGCACCAGCCGGTATTCGACCTTGATGCCCGGCTCCTTCTCGTCAAATTCACGCGCCAGGTTCCAGGCCGGCTGCTCGGGCTTGTCGAGGCTCCAGATGGTGATCGTGACCTCTTCCTGTGCATGGGCCTGCAGCGCGAACCCGGACACGGAGGCCAGCGCAAATGCACCGGCCATCAGGCAATTCTTGATAGACATGCTCTCCTCCTTGGGGTTGACCATTGATCCCGCCGACTTCCTCCAAGCCGGCAGGCAGTCTCATTGCGGGTCGGTGACGAAATCCCCGCCTCGGCAATTCTTCAGATAGTTCAGGCCGTGGACCTGGCCGGTCATCTCCAGCGCATCGCGATAAACCGGATCGTGCCAGCCTTCGATGTCGATCGAACCGGACCAGCCGGCGAGCCGAAGCTCGGAAATCACATCCGTCCAGTTGGTGTCGCCGAAGCCGGGCGTGCGCATCAGCACAAAGGGATGTTTGCCGAAGACCCCATGTTCGCGGATCACATCCCAGCGGATGGTTGCGTCCTTGCCATGGACATGGAAGAACTTGTGCGCCCATTTGCGGATCTGCGGGATCGGATCGATCAGATAGACCATCTGGTGGCAGGGCTCCCATTCAAGCCCGATATGCTCGTCCGGCGTCTCGTTGAAAATCAGTTCCCAGGCGTCCGGATTGTGGGCGATGTTCCAGTCGCCGGTCTGCCAGTTTCCATCCATGGCGCAGTTTTCAAACGCGATCTTGACGCCTTTATCGGCAGCCCGCTTGGCAAGCTCGCTCCAGATTTCGCGGTAACGCGGCAGACTATCCGTCAGCGGACGGTTACGGACGCGGCCGGTAAAGCCCGCGACGCAGGTGGCGCCGAAATGATGGGCATTGTCGATGCAGTCCTTCCAGCCCTGCAGGGTCTGAAGATCCATATCGGTCTCTTCCAACGGATTGCCGAACATACCGATGGTCGAGATCGTGATGTCACGGTCGCCCATCGCCTCGACGCAGCGCTTGCCGAGATCGGCGAGATCCTGCCCGTTGGTCGTCTGCCAGAAGAAGGGTTCGAAGCTCTCGAAGCCCATATCGGCGATCTGGCTAATCCGCTCAGCTGCCTTGCCGGCACTGGCGCTGACCATGGTTCCAATGCGAATGGATTTTGCGGGATTGCTCACGGGCTTCAATATCCTTGTGCTGAAAGATCGACGGTAAGCCCGGTGCGCGCGCTTTCGATCGCGCCGAACACCATGGCAAGGCTTCGAATGTTGTCGGCGGCCGCCGTTTCAGGGGCACGACCAGACTGTGCGGCCCGGATGAAGTCGACGAGCACGCTTTTGTGCCCATGGGTCTCTTCGTCATCAGGTGCATCCGGCACGACCAGCGCATGGTGTCCACGCAACAGGCCGGGCTCGTCGCCAGCGACCGTCGCCTCGAAGGCGTCTTCGCCGTCCCAGGTCAACATGCCCTTGGAACCGACGAGTCGCCAATTGCTCTCCCAGCTCGTCCGGCGGCCTTCCGCACACCAGGAGCCGCGATAGGTGAATACCGCATCTCCCGAGAGCCGAAACACAGCGTTGGCTGCCGCGCCATGCGCATACCAGGAGCCGGACGGATTGGTTTCGACGCAATAGACCGAGAGTGGCAGCTTGCCGGAGACAAAACGAGCGGCATCAAACGTGTGGATGGCCATGTCCAGCAGCAGCACATTGTCCATCGCTTCGCGGAAGCCGCCGAAATGCGGGCCGATGAAGAAGTCGCAATGGATGGCCGTGAGTTCGCCGATCAGCCCTTCCTCGACCACGCGCCGCATGCGGCGCACACCGGAAATGAAGCGGCGGTTCTGCACGACGGCATGGACGCGACCGGCGGCAGCGGCAAGCGCGAGCAGATCCCTGGCTTCCTCAAGGGAGGCAGCAAGCGGCTTTTCGGAGAGAACATGGCAGCCGAGGCGCAAGGCGGTCGAGACGACCTCCGCCCGCGCTGAGGGAATGACGACATCGAACAGCATATCGGCCCGCGTTTCGATCAGCACGTCGGCAAGGCTTGTCCCGATGACAACGTTCTCAAGGCCGAACTCGGCCGCAAGCGCGACCGCCGTTTCGCTGTTGATGTCGACAAGGCCAACGATCGTCACCGCCGCCTGAATTTCGGCGCTCGACTGGATCGCCCGGAGCCAGCCTTTGGCCATAGCTCCGCACCCGCATAAAACGGCTCTTGATGTCACTGCTATCCTCCCAAAGGATGAGCGGAACTCCTCTTCCGCACATCCTGCGAACGTCGTAAACGTTTACGGCACTATGAACGAGACTTTGCATGTGTCAACAGAATTTCGTAAACGATTACGGAAGATCATCGGCTGGGGGAAATCGATGAAAGGCATCCGACAACTCGCCGAGCATCTCGATATCTCGATCGGGACGGTATCCCGCGCCCTGAACGGCAAGCCTGACGTCAACGACGAAACGCGCAAGCGCGTTCTGGAGGCGGCGGAAAAACTAGGCTACGTCGCCAACCAGGCCGGTCGCTCGCTCCGCAAGGGGGCGACGGGCATCATCGGCTTCATGATGCAGACCGGCCATGACATCACCGGTGAGGGTGACAGCTTCTTCATGCGCGTCTTCGACGGTGTGCAGACCGTGCTGTCACAGCACAATCTCGACCTCGTCGCGCTGCTCTGCTCATCCGAGGAAGACCCTGAAGCCTATCTGAAACGCATTGTCGCGCGCGGCTTTGCCGATGGCATCATCCTCTCGGCAACCCGCCACAAGGATGCGCGCTTCGAGCTGCTGCACAGGGCAAAGATCCCCTTCCTCACGCTCGGTCGAAGCCAGACCGATGTTGGCCAGCCCTGGTATGACCTGGACTTCGAGGGCATGGCAGAGGCGGCGCTCAGCCGACTGATCGACAAAGGCCATCGCCACATCGCGATCAGCCGCCCCTTTGGCGAGATCAATCTCGGTTATGTGTTCGAAGACAAATGCCGGGCGCTGCTATCGGATCGCGGCCTGCAACTGGACCCGGCCCACATCTTGCGTTGCAGCCCCAACGAGGCCGGCGGCTATGACGTCGCGCGCCAAGTCATCGCCGCGAAAACCCGCCCCTCGGCCATCGTGCTGCTAAACGAAGCAACCGTGGTCGGCTTCTATCGCGGCCTGCAGGAAGCAGGTCTCACGCCCGGACGCGATATCGCCGTGATCGGTCAGCACAGCCCGCAGGCACAGTTCCTGCATCCGGCGCTGACCTGCTTCCGCCCGGATCTGCGTCTGCTCGGGGTGGCACTCGCCGAAACGCTGCTCTCGACCATGCCCGCCTTCGCCGCGCACTATCCGGAGGCCGAACGGCGGCGCTTGTGGCCGATGGAGCTGATCGAGGGCGAAAGCGACTGAGAGACTGCGCTCCGTGAAGTCGAGATCACCCCGACAGCCGGCCATCCACCAGTTCCACACGCCGCGACGAAACCCG
Organism: Rhizobium sp. G187; assembly: GCF_051549525.1. NCBI lineage: Bacteria > Pseudomonadati > Pseudomonadota > Alphaproteobacteria > Hyphomicrobiales > Rhizobiaceae > Rhizobium > Rhizobium sp. G187. The sequence continues at coordinate 129,622 of NZ_JBPUGM010000003.1, read as the reverse complement.
CTCCAGTAAGGCGGCATCATGGCTGATCGCGAGAATGCCAAGCCCAGCGTGTGCGCGGTCACGCAGCACGCTCCAGAGATCTGCCTGGGTGATCGGATCAAGCATCGCCGTGATTTCATCAGCTACCAGATAGCGGGTCTGCGGTCCAAGCGCCCGAAGCAGGGCGACCCTCTGCAACTCGCCACCGGAAATCTCGTGCGGATACCGGTCATACCAGCGGCGTGAGACCCCAACCGCCTCCCGCATCGCCTCATCCGGAACCCAGGCTTCTTCCAGCACGCGGCCGATGCGCCAGCGCGGATTGACGGCAAAGATCGACGACTGATGCACATATTGCACCGCGACCCGATTGCGCGACATCTCCGCGCCGTCGACTGTCACCATTCCACGATCAGCTGCCAGATAACCCGCAACAACACGACCAAGCGTCGACTTGCCACCGCCGGACGCCCCAGAAAGCCCCAGCACCTCGCCGGGCGCAAGGCAGAAGCTCGCACCATCGAGAAGCGCGCGGCCGCGTACGAAGGAAAAGTGCAGATCACGCGCTTCGAGCATAGGCCGCCGTCTCAAGCTGGAATTCGTTCTGCGGCATGGCACGCCACAAGTGGCGGGCATAAGGCGTCTCGAGCCGCGATCCATCGCCGGAAAAAGCACGCGCATCCTCGATACCAACAAGGCCGCCATCGCGAAGAAGCGCAACGCGGTCGGTATAGGGCAGTGCATGCGCGAGATCATGCGTTATGAGAAGCACGGCTTTGCCCGCATCCGCGAGCCGCCGCAGACGGCGCAGAACAATTGCCGCATTGTCCGGATCGAGACCGCTTGTCGGCTCGTCTGCCACGATCAGATCCGGCTCACCGACTGTCGCCATCGCCAGCATCAAGCGCCGGGCCATCCCGCCGGACAGCTGGTGCGGATACAGACGAGCAACGGCCGCCTCCAGCCCGAAGCTCTCAAGCAGAGTCCCGATCGCCGCCTTCGGCAGTTCATGCCCGCTCCGGGTCGCCGCCCAGGCCAGTTGCCGGCCACAACGCACCAGCGGATCGAGGTGGCTCGGCGATTGCGGCACAAGCCCCATGCGACACCCGTTGAGCTTTTCCGCACCTAAAGCTCCGATCTCGATCCCACCAATCGAAATGCTACCGGTAAGCACGGCATTCGGCGGCAGAATGCCGAACAGCGCGTGCGCGACGAGGCTCTTTCCTGCTCCCGACGCTCCAACCAGGCCGAGCACCTGTCCGCGATCGATGGTGAAGCTCACAGCCTCGAGCGCGGGCACGACCCGATGATGCAACAGACCGTCATAACGTCGGAAGGCAATACCGAATCCGTCAATCGAAAGCAGCATCAGGATTGCTCCGCCCTGGGGTCAAACACGGTCCTCAGACCATTGCCGATGGCATCGAAACTGAGGACGACGGCAAGAAGGGCAATGCCTGGAAATAGGCCCAACCACCATTTTCCGGCGGTCAGATAACGCAGGGAATCCGCGAGCAGAACACCGATGGCCGGCTTCGACGGTTCGAGACCGAAACCGATAAAGGTGAGCCCGGCTTCGTGCAGGATGGCATGCGGAAACAACAGCACCAGACCGACGATCAGTTGCGGCACGAGATGCGGCAGGAAGTGATACCGCCCGATATAAAACCAGGATTTGCCGAAACCGCGCGACGCAAGCACGAAATCCGCCTGCCGAAGCTGCAGGATCTCGGCCCGCAGGATGCGCGTGAGGCGCGGCCAGTGGGTAACGGCAACCGCAATCACCACGGCGCTCGTACCCCCACCAAGCGCAAAGGAAATCAGGATTAGCAGCACGAAATGCGGAAGCCCCATCGCGGCATCCACCAGAAAGGCGACGACCGCATCTGCAATGCGACCGCAGGTTACGGCAAACAACGCCAGCAGAAGCGCGATCAGCACCGAAATCGCCGAAGCGATGAGCCCGATCCACAAGCTGACACTCAACCCGTGCACCGTTCGCGCCGCCATGTCATGACCGAACTGGTCGGTCCCAAACCAATGACTGAGCGATGGCTCCAGCAGCCGCGCGGAAAAATCCGCGTCGATCCCACGGGCACCGAGGACCAGAGAGCCTAGAACAATACCCAGCACCATGGCAATTCCAACGGCTGCAGCCATCAGCGTCGCAAGCCTGTTGCCGGCACGAAACCGCTCCGGTGGCGTCGATGGCAGATCCATGGCCGTGCTCATCGAACCGGCTCCCTTGCCTGCATGCGGGGATCGACGAGGCGATAGAGGAGATCGGCGATCGTATTGCCGAAGAAGACGAAGCTCGTGAGGAAAAGGGTGAGTGCCAGCAGAAGCGGCACATCCCCCCGAATGCCCGCTTCAACCGTTGCCTTGCCGAGGCCCGGATAGGCAAAGACCTGTTCGGCGAGGATCGAGCCGCCGAAGAGTTCGCCAAGCGAGGCGAAGAGCACGGTAACGGCGGGGAGCGCGGCGTTGCGCGCGCCGTGCCGAAGCGCAATGTCGAAACGTGAAGCCCCTTGCGCCCGGGCATAGAGCGCATAGTCCGACTGCATGATCTCAGCCATCTTGGCCCTTGTATGCAGCGCCACTTGCGCCACACCGAGAACCGTCAGCGCCATCAGCGGCAGGATGAGATGATGCAGCCTCTGCAACCAGGTGACATCCTCGGGCAAGACCCCAATCGGCGATGCGCAGCAGACCGGCGTCCAATTGAGGCTGACTGAAAACACCGTCAGAAGCAGGATCGCCAACCAGAAAGTCGGCGTCGAGGCCAGCACATAGGCATAGAGCCGGATAACCCTATCTGTCCACGATCCTTCAGAGGCGCCAGCGATGACGCCAAGCGCAAATCCCAGGACACCGGAAAGCAGCCATGCAAGGGCCATCAGCGGCGCCGAAGCGCGGAAGCGTGCGTCTAACACCTCGCTCACCGGTGCATTGAATGTCATCGAATATCCGAGATCGCCACGCAGCACATTCTCAAACCATTTGGCCAATTGCAGAGGCGCTGGCTGGTCGAGCCCCCATTTTTCCGCGATCAAGGCGCGCTGCTCAGGCCCGACCCGTGCGATATCGGCCCCGAGATAGGCATTCACCGGATCAATCGGCGAAAGCTTGACCAGCGTGAAGGCAAGAATGGCAACCGCCGTGAGAACAAGCACCAGACGCAGCATGGAGCCCAGAACGATACGCGTCCGCCCGAGGCGATGGAATCGCCTACTCACAGGTCCATGTCCAGTTCTGGATCATCGCGGTGATCGGCCAGCCATGGCCATGCGGTTGGATCTGGGTTGGGCCGATATCGAGGCAGGAATTGACGTAGTAGATGTGATCGAGATTGACGAGCCAGGCCCAGGCAGCATCGCCCTTGGGGCCAAAACCTGTCGTGCCGTCGAAATCCGCCTTCTTCCAGTTAGCAAAGGAGGCCTCAAGGCTTTCCGCGCCTTGCGCTGCGGCCAGATGGCGGTCAACCCTCGGATTGCTGTAGTATCCGGGGTTGAAATAGTCGATGCCGCCCTGGCCCGACTGGTAAAGATTGTAGATCTCCAGCGGCGAATGGCTGCCCCAGCCAAACAGGACCGGCTCGGAATGCATCACCCGCCCGATTTCATCCCAGCTTTTACCGGTCGCCGTCGCCTCGATTCCAAGTGCCTTCAGCTGCTCTGCTACCGTCTGCGCCAGTGCACGCCGTGTGGAATCAGATGCGGGGTAATTGATCGGGAAAGCAGCGCGCACGCCGTCCTTCGCGCGGATGCCATCCTCTCCGACACGCCAGCCCGCCTGATCGAGCACAGTCTTCGCCGCCTCGATATCAAAGGCGACGGCACTCTCGGCATTGGACCAGGACAGTCCATCCGCAGGGCCAAAAGCCGGGGTTCCGTGCCCGAGCAGAGCCACATCCACCAGAACCTTGCGGTCAATGCCAAGATTGATCGCCCGGCGGATGGCAATATCCGATGTCACCGCATTGCCAAGCGGCGCATCTGCTGCATTGGTCTTGCCCTCGTTTTTCAACATGGGAAAGGCAAGACCGCGATTATCGACGGATTTGACGGTCAGCTGCCGGAAGCCAGCAGGTGGCGCATCGGCCGCCGTTGCCGGAACCGAGACCATGTCGACCTGCCCGGCCCGCGCGGCCGCAAGGCTCGTATCCTCGTCGGTAAAGACAAAGGTGATCCGCTCGAAGGCCGGGGCCGGTCCGTAATAGTTCGGGTTTCGCTCGACGATCAGTTGCTCGCCCTCTGTCCAGGACAGGAGCCTATAAGGGCCGGAGCCGACCGGCTTGCGGGCATAACCCGCGCCATATTGGTCAGCCGGCACGATGCCGAGCGCGTAGAAGTTCTCCGTAAACGTAATCCATGGCCGCTTCAGCGTGATCTGAACCGTGTGGTCGTCAAGCGCACGCGCGCTATCGAACACGGTGAGATCGATCGGCCCGCCAGCCTTGGCGGCCTCGGTGAAGGTGAAGACGACGTCCTTTGCGCGAAGGGCCGAACCATCGGAAAAACGGGCATCGGACCTGAGGCCGATCGTCCAGGTAAGGCGATCCTCCGACAACGTCCATGTAGTCGCCAGATCGGGCTTTGTCGCGAGATCGGCATCGCGGGATAGAAGTGTCGACTGAAACAGCGGATGGCCGTATCGCCCCCAGCCGAGGAGCGGATCATAGCCGGTGTCCGGCTCACCACCGATTGCGAGGACGAGATCCGTCTTGGGAGATGCACAAGCGTTCGATGAGACGGCCAGAAAGGCCACCGACATCACAACTGCGACGCGGTGAATTGCCTTGGTCATGCAAATATACCTATATCGAAAAGACGACGCGCACTGGCACATCGGACAGAGCGCGTAACAATATTCACGAGAAGGTATGATGTCTAGAAAGAAACATCATACTCGGGAGCGGCAATGCAGCGCATAACGATTACGCTCGATAACGAGCTGATGCAGGATCTCGACAGGCTGATCGCGGCACGCGGCGGCCAGAACCGGTCGGAAGCGATCCGCGACCTCGTGCGGGCCGGCCTGCAGCAGGCAACACGGGAGGAGAATGCCGGGCAGCCTTGCGTCGGCGTCTTGAGTTATGTCTACGACCACGCCGCCCGCGACCTTTCGCGGCGGCTGACCAACACGTTCCACGATCACCATGACCTGACGATCGCCAGCATGCATGTGCATCTCGACGCCGAGAACTGTCTCGAGGTCGGCATCCTGAAGGGCAGCATGGAAGACGTGCAGCATTTCGCCGATCACGTCACTGCGGAGCGTTCGGTGCGCCACGGCTCGGTCCAACTCATCCCCGTTCAGTCGACGCCGCACGAGTGATGCTGCCTAGAAGCAAGTATTGTCGGGAGCCGGCCACCGGCTCCCGAAATCATCCAGCACTCACTCTTCCCTGAAAGCCTTCATGATCTGGTCTGTGAAGGGCTTTGCGAGGAAGGAAGCAACCGTCCGCTCCTCGGTCTCGATGTAGACCTCAACCGGCATGCCGGGGGTGAGTTTTGTCCCGAGGTCTCCGAGATCATCAGGGGAAAAGGCGACGCTGGTCTTGTAGTAGGGAAGATTGCTTGCCTTATCGACGATGGTGGCGGCAGAGACGAGGTCGACCTTTCCGACGATTTCCGGCGTGGTCTGGCGGTTGAATGCGGTGAAACGCATGCGCGCGGCCTGGCCGACGAAAATGCGGTCGACATCGGTGGTCGCCACCTTCACATGCACGCTGAGATCACTGTCCTGCGGGACGATCGCCATGATCACCTGGCCGGGCGCGACGACGCCGCCGATGGTATGGGCTTGAACATCGTAGATATAACCGGTCTCAGGCGCCTTGACGATGGTCCGCTCAAGCCGGTGGCTGAGCTGCTGGGCGCGCTGCTCAAGCTCGATGAGCCGTGCGTCGACGGTAACGATCTCCTTCTGCAGCTCGGTGCGGCTGGTTTGGTCGATCGACATCAGCCGCACATTGAGCTCGCTGATCTGGCCTTCGGCTTCAGCGATACGGGCCAAAAGATCACCGACAGTGCCTTCGATGCGCACCATCTGCCGCTTCAGCCCGCGCAGCTCCGAAGCCTTGGCAAGCCCTTTCGTAACCAGGCCTTCCTGCATGGCAAGCTCTTCACCCAGCAGGTCGCTTTCGGCGAGGTTCGCCTTTTCCTGTTCCTTGAGACCGTCGATCTGATTGCGCAGCTGGGCGATCTGCATTCCGATCTGCTGCTTCTGGTTTGCGCGCATCTCGCGGTTCTCGTCAAACAGCTTGCGCTCCTCGCGCGCAACAGCCGGGGTCAGCGTGAGCCCGTCGAAGGACAGCGCGTCTGCCCCGTCCCGTTCGGCAACGAGGCGGGCCTGCATGGCACCGAGCTGCTCGATCTGCGAGCGCACGATGTCGAGCTCGATCCGCACCTGGGTATCATCAAGCCGCAGCACCACGTCCCCGCGCCGTACGAGATCACCGACCTTCACCGGCAGTGCCACGACCGTGCCGCCGTCGACATGCTGGACCTGCTTGGTTTCACCGGTGACCGCCAACTCCCCTTGAGCAATGACAGCACCGGCAAATTTCGCCTGCGCCGCCCATCCTCCGATGCCGCCTGCAAGCAGGATCGCGAGCAGGCTGGCCGTGATCATCCGCCCGCGCAATCCCGTGCCCGAGAGCGAGACATTGGTGCTACCGTCTTGTTGCCGCTGTGTCATGACATGCTCCATTCAAACGCAGTTTACTCGGGTGAAAAAGAGGTTCAGGCCACCAGCCCCTCGGCAGAGCCGGGAAGATGGAAGGCGGTGAGGATCAGATCGTCGGCATTGAGATCATGGGCGCTGATAATGACGATCTCATAATCGGCATCGCCATCGATATCGGTGACAAGCTGCAGCACATGATGGCCAGCATCGTCGTCGTCGATCATCTTCTTGTAGAGCTTGACCAGCGTCCGGTGCTCGTCTTCGTCAAGCGACAGCGAAGTCTCGCCATCGTCGAAATAGAGACGCCCCAGCTCCCGCTCCAGCCGTGACAGATCGACCTTGTCACCGACATTGAAGTCGCGGATCTCGTCAAAGCCATCGCCATTATTGTCGATCGAAGCGACAGAGCCGAAGACGAAGTGATCATCACCGCTCCCGCCATAAAGCACATTGACCGCAGAACTCGCCGCGATGATGTCGTTGCCCTCGCCGGCCACGACATTCTCGATCGAGGTCAGGCGGTCAGTTCCGATCTCGGCGCCGGTTGCCACACCGGCCTCAAGGTCGATGGAGAGGGCCGCAACGGCTGAATGCGCATCATAGGTGTCGGCACCTTCGCCGCCATGGATCACGTCATCGCCGTCGGAGGTGGATGCCACGGCCGGAGCAACCTCTTCTGGTTTGGATGGGTCCGGGTCAACAGTCCCAAGGCTGCGCAGGCTGAGCACTGGAAGGATACCAGCGACATAGACGTCATCGCCATCGCCGCCCACCACGACATCCGCGCCTGCACCGCCGCCGAGCGTATCGGCATCCGCGCCGCCATCCAGCACATCGTCACCGTCTTCGCCGGACAAGACATCGCGGCCGGTTTCACCGAACAGGCGGTCGTGCCCGTCCCCCCCGGAAAGCACGTCGTCACCCGCGCCACCGTTCAGGCTGTCGCGGCCAGCCTCGCCGAAGAGCACATCGTTTCCATCTTCCCCGAACAGCACGTCATCGCCATTGCCGCCGAAGATCCGGTCGTCGCCTGTGCCGCCATGCAGCACGTCGCGGCCATCGCCGCCGATCAGGAGGTCGTTGCCCGCACCACCGAGCACGAGATCGTCGCTCTCACGGCCATAAACGATATCGCCCCCGGCACCAGCATCGATCAGGTCCTTGCCCGGCGTGCCGATCAGCACGTCGTCGCCGTCAGTGCCGCTGATCTCGCGGTCCGGATGTTGGCGAAGATCGAGAAAGGCTTGGCCCTGGATCGTCGTCTTGCCGTCGCCAATCGTGAAGGTGAGCGTCACCATGCCAAGCTTGTCGCGTTCCGGCACGTAGATCCAGGCATCGCTGCCATGGGTGCGGATCTCCCCAGACGTGGCACGGATCGCAGAGATTTGCAGCTTGTCGCCATCGGGATCGATCGCTGCCCGCGCAAAATCGGCCCAGACAAGCAGCATGGAGAGGTTGACGAGGCCGGCACCGAGATAGACGGGTCCACGGGACAAGGGGGCGCGGTTGACCGGTGTCACAGGGGGTGTGGTTGGGCCACCATTGCCCGGCGGCGTGCCACCTCCGCCATTGCTGTCCGTATCATCAGGACCGCCCTCCGCTGGGCCCGGGTTCGCAGATGCACCGCCGCGGGAGCCAGTGAGGAAAGGCAGCCCGTTGCGGGGCGAGACGACCTGCGGAACGGAGAACTGGAAGCCATTGGCCGCGACATCGATGGAGACACCCTGAAACGGACGGCTGGCATAGGGCCCCTCCAGGACGAAGTCCTCGGAGTTGAAACGGATCGACGAATAGAGCCGCCTTGAGGCCGGCAGTTGCTCGACCACATCCTCGAAACGCTTCTGCAGCTCCTGCCAAAAGGCCGCGACATCGAAACCGGGTCCGAGGGGCGCCTCCTCGACGGCAGGGATCGGGTCCTCCTCCGGGGACGTTCCCTTCCCCTGATCGCCCAACTCAGCGTTGGGGGCCGGATTGACCGCATCGCGCAGGCGCCCAAGATAGGCACCAACCCCGATCGCCAGCACTGAGAATATGCCTGGTGAAACCAGCGCCCTGTCAACCTCGGGCTTCAGATCGAACTTGCGCGCTGGCGCCTTGGCAGCCGCCAAATCGCCATGGCCGAGTTTGACGCTATCGTCTTGGTCGAGTGTCGGACCGAACATCGCACCGCCTCCTCACTCTGCCGCCATGGGCATAACCCGCATCGGGCGCATCTTTTTCTCGGAGGTGTTGGCCGGGACCTTGATGATGTCTTCCTTTGGCCCGAACGACACGAGCTTGCCACCCTGGACGACGCCGACCATGTCGACCGCCTGAAGGGCACTGGGGCGATGGGCGACGATGACGACGATACCGCCACGTTCGCGCACCTTAACGATCGCCTTCATCAGCGCTTCCTCGCCCTCGGAATCGAGGTTGGAGTTCGGCTCGTCGAGCACGATCAGGAAGGGATCGCCGTAAAGCGCACGGGCAAGCGCGATGCGCTGCCGCTGACCTGCCGACAGTGCCTGTCCGCCAGGGCCGATCTGGGTCTGGTATCCGTTCGGAAGCCGCACGATCAAGTCGTGGATGCCGGCCGCCCGGGCTGCCCGGAAGATCATCTTGGCATCGGCATCCGGGTCGAATCGAGCGATATTGTCGGCAACCGTCCCGTCGAGCAGCGCCACGTCCTGCGGCAGATAGCCGATATTCTCGGTGAAGAAACGGGTTGGCCACTGCTTCAGATCCGCACCGTCGATCCGCACCGCACCGCGCAGCAGCGGCCAGATGCCGAGCAGTGAGCGGGCAAGCGTGGTCTTGCCGCCGCCGGAGGGACCGATCAGAGCCAGCGCCTGGCCGGCCATGAGCTGGAACGAGACATCGCTGAGAAGCACCGTGCCCGTCGTCGGGGCAACCGTTGTCATGCCTTCAACCACGAGGCCCTCGCTCGGTGCGGGCAGATCGAACTGCGTCTTCGGTTTGTCGAGCACGGCCAGCGTATCCTTGATGCGCGACCAACTGCGGCGCGCCGAGATCACGCCTTTCCACTGGGCGATCGCCTGATCGACGGGGGCAAGCGCGCGACCCGTCACGATGGACGAGGCAATGATCGCGCCCGCCGACATCTCGCCCTGGATCGTGAGGTAAGCCCCAAGCCCAAGCGTTGCCGACTGCAGCATCATGCGCAGCACCTTGGAGATCCCGGCAAAGGTCCCGGCAATATCAGAGGTCGCGGTCTGCGTATCGAGATGGCGACGATTGGCGCTTTCGAAACGGTCGAGCGCGCGTTCGGTCATGCCCATTGAATAGAGGATATCGCCATTGCGGACATTGTTGTCCGAAACCGTGTTGCGCTGGATCGAGGCCCGCGTCATTTCCTTGGCATGGCGACGCGAAAGAAGTTCGGCAGCGATCGTCAGACAGGCGAGGAAGGCGGCACCACCAAGCGTCAGCATGCCGAGCATGGGATGCAACAGCCAGACAAAGACCAGGTAAACCGGGATCCACGGCAGGTCAAACAGCGCGACCGGGCCGGCACCGGAGAGGAAGCCACGCACCGTATCGACATCGCGCCCGCGCTCGGAGGCTTCCGCCGTCGAATAGCCGAAGCGCGGCATGTCCATCACCACGCGATGCACGAGTGGCGCGATCTGCCGATCGACATTGGCACCGAAACGTACCAGAAGCTGCGAGCGGATAATGTCAAACAGGCCCTGGAACAGGTAGAGTCCAAGAGCAATGACCGAGAGCCAGACCAGTGTCGGAACGCTACCGCTGGTCAGCGCCCGGTCATAGATCTGCAGCATGTAGAAAGCGCCAGTCAGCGCCAGGATATTGATGATCCCCGACAGTCCAAAGACAAAACCGGTCAGAAGACCGATGCCGGACAGCTTGTAATTCGATGACTTGCTCATGACGCGCCCCAATCGGTAATCCAGATACGCTGCTCCTGTCCGCCCCCGCCCGGGGCGGACAGTCTGTCTTCGCTGCCCTTAGGAAACGCCGAGGAAGTCGTTGACCGTCAGGTTGTGGCGGCCATGCAGCAGGAGTTCGAAGTCCGAAGCCGTGTCGCCCTGCGTATTGCCGCGGATCACCGTGAACTCCTCGCCGTCGCGCACCTCATGCGTAATGGTCACGTCGCCGATCGCATCAATGGTCTGGCCTGCCTCGAGCTTCATCGAGCCCATGCCGGTGAAGTCGATCCGGTCGCCGGTTTGGAAGCCGTAGACCGTGTCACCATTGGCAACCGCTGCGGACGAGAACTTGAACACGTCGTCGCCCAGCCCGCCGTCGATAACATTGACTGCAGAAGACGCGATGATCGTGTCATGACCCGAACCGCCGACGAAACTCTCGAAACCGTAGAACGTATCGGAGCCCGTCGTCCCGCCGCTCACCGAGCCGCGCTGGTTGAAGCCATTGCCAAGGTCGACTGTCAGGTTGGCATTGGTCGCCGCATAGTCCAGCGTGTCGCGACCTGCTTCGCCGTAGTAGACGTCGTTGCCATCCGACAGCGTTGCAATCACAGTGTCGTCGCCGGCACCGCCCCAGACCCGGTCATCCCCGGCCCCACCCTCGATCACGTCATTGCCGCCATCGCCGAAGATCAGGTCCGCGCCGGCACCACCAAAGACAATGTCCGCACCTTCCCCGGCATGGACCTCGTCATCGCCGAGACCCGCATTGACGACATCATTGCCGTCGCCACCTGTCACGACATCGTCGCCGTCCTCACCGCGCAGAATGTCCGAGCCTCCCTGGCCGGCCAATACATCGGTCCCGGCACCGCCCAGGATCGTGTCGTCCCCGGATGCCCCCAAGAGTGCATCCGCAGCAGCCGTGCCGATCAGGGTGAGCGCAGCCACGGGAACAGGTGTCGGCGTCGGCGTGACGCCGCCATCGTCTTCTCCATCGCTATCGCCGTCACCGTCAGAGTCCCCGTCGCCATCCCCTTCACCGTCCGTGTCGCCGTCGTCTTCATCGTCGCCATCGTCGACACTTCCATCACCGTCGCCGTCGCCGTTGTCGCCGTCAGGGTCGGTCTGGCCATCGCCATCGCCGTCACCATCGTCTTCACCTTCACCCTCGCCGTCGCCATTGCCAACGCCGTCCTCCACGTCGGAGGAGAAGATATCCTCGGGCAAACCGGCCAGACCGGTATTGCGAGCGACGATGTCCGCGAAGTTCTGGCCATCGATGAAGTTCTCATAGAGATCGAAGTTGTCGAAGCGCTCTGTGTAGTAGAACCGGTCAGCTTCCTGCAGGCGGTCGAACTGCTCATGCAGAACGACCCAGAAGGTGTCACCGGCCATGCCTCCATTGAAGTGCTTTTCAGCCAGACCACCGACCCACAGGTCGACGCGGTCGATCCCCTTGACCAGCCCGGTGCCGTCCTCCTGGACTGCAACGATGTTGCCATTGATAGCCTTGAAAGCAGCGATCTGATCTGCCTGCAACACGAGGTCTGGATAGGCCGCCATGAACTGGGCGAGCACGACGTCGGTCAGGCCATTGCGCAGCTTGAAGTCCTGCCAGCTCGAATAGGGGTTCATCGAACCGCCATTGGCCTCCAGGAAATCGACCGCAAACTTCACATAGGGATCGGTCGAAGCCTTCAGGTCCGCCTTGACCTGATTCAGTGTACCGAGACCAACATCGCGACCACGAGCAACGTTGAAAGCGAAGAGGTCGCCGCGGATACGAACGAGGTCGTTCCGAACGGCATCCACAACGTTGAAGTCAACATCTTCCGCCGGCTGCTCGACGATCCCGGACAGAATCGCCCCTGTGCCAAGCTGCTCATATCCGGGCTGTGGATTATAGCCCATCGCCTGAAGTTGCTGCAGCTGCCCAGGCGTGAACACGTCATTGGTTGGATTCAGGAACGCATCGAACAGGTTGACCGAGTAGTTCTGCCCGTCCGGTCCCTTTACTGTCACGGTGTCGCCGATCAGCGAATGGCCGATGCGATAGACCGCGGCAGCGAATTCATGGCTGATGCTCGCCGTCGCATTTTCGTTATAGGCCTCGAACCCGTGGTCGCCATTACCCTGGATACCACCGATCAGCGCATCGGCGAATTCGGTGAAGACGACGCGCTGGTACTCGGCCTCGTTCACCATCTTGGCGGCCTGGAACAGCTCTTCTTCCGTCCCGACAAAACCGGCGTCCAGCAGCTTCTCGACATGGAAGTTGTGGTTGCGGGCCCAGATGGTGTGCATCGAGGTCAGCGTGAAGTTCTCGTTCGCACGACCATCACCACCGATATAGTGGTCGAGCGGGCTGATGATCGGATTGGCATCGAGCAGCAGCGCATGGCTGGAGCCCATGAAGTTGCCGGCAAGTGTCCGGACAATTGTCATGTCATAGCTGTTCGACGTGCTGTTCCACAGCGTGGGGTAATACTGGTCGATCGTCATACCAGACGTACCAAGGCCCGGTCCCTTGAAGACTGTGCCCGCTTCGCGGTGGTGGTCCAGCAGTTCGCGCAGGGTCGACATCAAGTGCTGGCCGGGTGCCGACGGATCAGCGGTCCCCATCAGGATATGAGAGCCGACGCCACCATGGCCGTCCGTTTCCCGCAGGAACTGACCAACGATCGTATTCGACCCATAGACCTGGTTCTGATCGACAAAGGGCGATGTCTTGTTGATGTGCTCAGGAACATCCGTCGCCGACTGGAGTGGCTCGGCAAGCGAGCCACGCGTGAGGTCGGTGAAGTTTGCAGCCGTCGGTCCGGGAATGTCGACACCGTCGATGATCACCTTGCCGGCCCCGCCCTTGGGCAGGAAGTCCAGCCCGTGGTCGAAATACTGGCCAAAGGCCATGAAGAAGATATTGGCCTGGTTCGGTGCTTTCGGCAGTCCGTCCTCCTGGTCACCCAGGATGTTGGAAATGGCGCGCGCATCAAGCCCATCAAAGATCGGGTTTAGCGCCCGATTGATGATGTTATTCTGGGCGTCAGTCACGACACCATCGCCATAACGGGCATCGGTGAGACGGATGAAGGGTTGATCGGCATTGCCAGAGGTCGGATTGGCAAGATTGTTGCCGGCGCCGGACAGGTCGCGAACGCCACCAGCCCCTTCCGTATCATCATTCCCTGCATAGGCAGGCAGCCCTTTGATCAGGTTGGTCAGCCCCTCGATATCGCGGGCCGTATATTCGAATGGACCGCTAGGACCGAGAATTGGAACGGTGGTGCTGCCACCATGATCGCTCGGCGGCGCAAGCTGCGGCACGTCGCCCGAGAAGGTGATCGAGTGCGTTCCGTTCGAGAGCGTCTTGGACCCGTTGCCGTTGACCGTCAGCGCATAGTCCGTCGGGTTTGCACCCGCAGGGATCTCGATCACATCCTGGGCACGCAGGGTTCCAAGGATCGTATCTTGGCCACCGGCCGAGCGGAACAGGATGCGGTGTGCAGATGCCAGATCCGAAATATCGGCCGTATCGTTGCCCTCCGAACCATCGATCGTGATGGTATTGAAGTTCAGGCTCGTCGGATTGAAGTTACCGATTGCAATGACCTGGTCATTGCCGGGACCGGTATTGATGATGATCTCCTCGATATTGTCGAGTTCCGCGATAACGTTGGCGTTGGTCGTACCGTTACGGGTGATGATGATCTCGGTGTTGACATTGAGGGGCGCGAAGGGATTCAGCACCAACCAATCGGCACGGGCGTAGATGCGGTAGGTTTCCGTCTGGTTGTTGCCGTTGACGACGAAGGTATCGTTGCTGCCAGCGCCGCCATCGACGAAGTCACGGCCGTCAGCGATACCGAATCCAGGGAACCCGGTGTTTCTGACGGTCCAAGAAATCACGTCATCGCCGGCGCCGCCATTCACCGTGTCGTTGCCGATCGCCCCGGCCAGAACATCAGCACCAGCAGTCCCATTGAGCGTTTCGCCGAAGACGGTTCCGGTAACGGTATCGCCCACGGCAGCAGTTGGTGTCGATGTCAGCGTTGTGACGGCGCCGCTTCCGTCAACATAGGATACGTCAACCCGCAAAAGGTTACCAACTTGCGCGCCACCGGGCGTGAAAGTTGCAGCCGTTGCACCGGCAATATTCGTCCAGGTCGCGCCATTGTCGACCGACATACGCCATTGGAAGGAGAAAGCGCCAAGTCCGTCCGGGTCCGCGATCCCCGACGTATCCACGGAAAGTTGTTGTGGCCTCGTGGGTGTCAGATCGGAAATCACGGGTGAACCGCTCTGACCTTCATTGACGTTGGAGACCGTAACGGCAAGTGCCTGTGTATCAATGGCAAGTCCATCGGATACTTGAACGACCACATCGTAGACATTGTTGGCACCGACATCGGTTGGAGCCTCAAAGTTCGGTGGCGCAAGGAATGTCAGGATCCCGGTGGATGGATCGATCGCAAACAAAGCAGCATCGGCACCCCCAGCAATTGAATAGGTGAGCACCTGGCCAGCATCCGGATCGTTGGCCGTTACGGTTGTCACGATCGAGCTGTTTTCTCCGACCGTGGTTGCCGCAGTCGCACCGCCGCCATTGGATGTAATCGAAGGTTCGCGATTGAAGAGCTCGGCGACTGATGCGTCACCGTCGGCGAAGCGAAGGGTCTCAATATTGCTCAGACGGTCCTGCCCGTCAGAATTGACCAGCCCAAGCGTCCCATCGGGATCGACCGTCACGTGCGTCACCGTCAGACTGCCATCTTCATTCAGTTCGAAGGCATAATTCGCCCGCACATCCGAATAGACGGCGACGTCAGTGTCACCATTCTGGCCGCCATCGACGATTTCACGGACGATTTCCATCTGCCCGGGAAGGATCGCACGATCGAGCAACAGTTCCGATAGCGTTTTACCGCCAAGGGCCGGGGCGGCATTCGTCGGGATTTCCCCGTTGACCAGCTGGGATTGAAGATAGATCGGTCCAGCCAGACTGTCTGCGGTATAGGTCGCGTTTGGCGTAGTGATGCGAATGCGAATGTTCAACCACTTGTCACCATCGATCACATCGTCGCCGCCACGGCCTTCGATTGTGTCGCTGCCGCCACCGCCGAGAAGAATGTTGCCGGCATCAAAGGCGATCTGTGCTTCGCGGGCTGCCTCGCCGACCGCATTCGTATTCTGAACCAGATCGCCGAGAAGTTCGCGAAGGCCGGAGATCCGGTCGATGCCAGCCTGGCTCAGGTGATGCTTGACCATCGTGTTTTCGGCACCGGCGAGGTTTGCGCCTGGTTCCGCTTCCGGATCAGGCGTCGAAGGGAACGCCGTGGAGCGATGATCCCCTTTGAGGAGATCGTTCGCCTTGTAACCGGACAGGCCTTCGACAGCGTCGAAGCGGTTGCGCAGGATATCCTGCTGGTCCGTGGTGAAGATCGGCGTGAGCAGGTCCGCATCCGCTGCTTTGGCCGTGCCCTTGTAGGCTGCCCAGTCATACCCCCACATGCCTTCATTGCGCATGACGCTCTCGCCCTGCACCATAATGTCGTCGCCGGATTCGGCATCAAAGTCGTGTTCGTTCTGACCAGCGAACATGACGTCATGGCCAAGGATCGTCGAGTTGAAGAACAGCTCGGAATTGTCACCGGCCGTCGTATCAAAGCCGTTGCCGCCCTCGATCCAGTCGTCGCCTTCATTGCCAAGCAGGAAGTCGCCGCCTTCGCCGCCGAGCATGAAGTCGTCGCCTTCCCCGCCGAACATTTCCTTGCCGTCGGGCCCGGAGATCAGAACGTCAGAGCCCTGATTGCCGAAGACCAGCGCAAGGCCGGAGCCGCCATGGACAACGTCATTTCCTTCTTCGCCCATGAGGAAATCGGTCTCGCCGATATCCGTGCCAGAATTGGTGATGATATCGTCGCCCTCGCCGCCATGGACCTTGTCGACGCCATAACCCGCTTCGATCCGGTCATTGCCGCCACGCCCCCAGACAGTGTCGTCGCCACCACCGGAAATGATCGTATCCGCCTGGTTCGTGCCCTGGATTAGGGCATGATCGAGGCTGTTGAACTGGATGAAGTTGGCGCCACGCTGCACCATTGGAGCCAGCGCGTTCTGGAACGGATCACTCCCCATCGGATCGGGACCGACCCACTTGCCCTGCTCCAACGGATCGACATAGAGCACATGATCGGGAACGGAGAATATGTCGCCCGGAACTGCATAGCCAGACTCGCCAATGTCCGTGTTGCGAATGACGAGTTCGGCCAGGGAGTTCGCTTCCAGCTCGTTCAGCAGGTTAAGGCCCTGTGTGCGTGACAGATAGTAGAAGCGATCTCCATTCTGCAGATTTTCAAGCTGGAGTTCGAAGACAAAGGAGAAAGTGGACCCCAGCATGCCGCCGAAGGCCATCTTCTTTTCGGCAAGGCCGCCAATCCAGAGATCGACATCGTTCAAGCCGCCGAGATCTGCATAGGCGCCTGTGCCATTGAGGAAGTCGAGACGATCAGCCGGCGCGCCTTGGCCACCGAAG
This sequence comes from Rhizobium sp. G187, assembly GCF_051549525.1. NCBI lineage: Bacteria > Pseudomonadati > Pseudomonadota > Alphaproteobacteria > Hyphomicrobiales > Rhizobiaceae > Rhizobium > Rhizobium sp. G187. Next base: position 112,525 of record NZ_JBPUGM010000003.1, on the reverse strand, counting down.
ACCAGCTTCATCGCCGCGTCGCGCCTTTCCTCCATCGTCGTGGCGCGACTGCCGGTCGGATTTTGCGGTGTCACCGCGGCAGGATCCAGCACCGTTGTAATCGAAGAATGCGTGCCATAAGCCGCGATGAAGTTCACGATCGAAGCCGGGTTCTTCAAGTTCATGCCGAAATCGACCCAGTTCTTGTAAGGGTCGAGCTGGCTATCGCCATTGGCGATTTCCTTGAACTGAGCACGCGCCGCATTCAGGCTCGGGATGCCGGTTTCACGGCCTCGGGCGATGTTGAGGGCGGCAAGGTCAAGCGGGATGCCGACCAGATGGTTGCGCAGAACGTCGGTGACAAATTCGTCGATCTCGTTGCCGACCTGACCGGTCATGCCGCGAATGACGGCGCCAGCCCCCTGCTCGGCCGTAACAGCGCCCGACGCATAGGCAATCGGGTTGAGGAAGGCATCGAACAGGTCCATGGAAGAACCGACGCCATCCGCATCAACGCTGTCGACCGTCTCATTCAGCATCGAATGACCGAAGCGATAGACGACATGGGCGAACTCGGCGAAGATCGCCGGATCGATGTCCATGGACGGATTGAAGACAAAGGCATCGACATCTGGCTGGATCTTCCGAGCAAATTCCTCAAAGACCAGATGCTGGTACTGCATTTCCGTGGTGAAGCGGGCGGCCTGGAACAGGCGCTCACCGTCCCAATTTAACGTGCCAAGATCCTCGGGCAATTCCTGAACGTCTGTCGCAAGCCACTCGTTCAGGAAGCCGAGATCACCGTTTTGCGCGGCCTCAATGGCGCGCACCTTGACCTGCTCCACCGTGTTGTTGTGTTCGGAATGGAAGATGTGGTGAACAGCGGTCAGGCCAATGTTCTCATTGCCGCGACCATCACCGGTGACAAAGTGGGCATCGAGCAGTTCATCGTCATAGGTCGTTGCCTGCCCGACGTTGTTGAGAGGAATGGCATTCCCGGCATCACCATCGGCATCTGCCATTTTGAGAATGGCGGCGGTTGATGGATTGCGATCGTGATCGACAAGACCAGGAACCGCATTATGCGCGATATCATCCAGGAAGGCGTGCCCGGTGAGAACTGCGTTGCTCAGGCTGATTGGCGCGTCGGGATTGCCTTCGACCAGGCCATTGGCGGTTATCAGCTGCGGGAAACCGTTGGGGCCGCGAATGAACTCACCGTAAGCGTCCATGAGGAAGAGCGGAACGCTTCCGACATATTCGTCCGAGAGGTCAATCCCCAGAATGTCTCGAGCCTGATCCTTCACTTCGCCCCAGGTTGCGATCCCCTTGGCACCTTCAAGCAAATGGCCTGTCGCGACCGGCTTGCCATCGGCATCGAGCTTGTATTCCCGCAGGAACAGCTGCTTTGAAGCCGTGGACGAATAGGTCTGGTTCTGGTCGACGAAAGGCGTCGTGAAATTGCGGGGCTGTTCCGGCGCACGGGTGAGCACCATGTAATTGGTGAAGCTGCCCGGAACATAAAGCGGGTCATCGGGAGACAGCGGAATGTAGATCTTATCATTGCCCCCCTTTTCGACCAGGTCGAGGCCGTGGTCGAAAAACTGGCCGAACAGCGTAAACCAGGAATTGTAGGGTGCCGAGAGGCCTTCGTCGGGCGCCACATTCTCAATCAGCACCGACGGACCGTCAAACCTGATGCCGTAGGTCGCTTCCAGATTGCCAGCGATCCCCGCAGTCGCCTCCGCGGCAAGCACGGCAACGGTCTTCTGCGTGGTGTTCGCAGCCTTTGCATCTTCGAGTGCTTCGTTGAAGTCTGCGCGAATGGCATCAACCGCCGCCATGATGTCGCCGGAATAGCCCGACTGAACCAGCGCCGTGTAAATGGCGGCCGGATTGGCCAATGTCTGGTCAACGATCAGGTTGGAGATCAGCCGCGGATCGGCGTCTGCAACCGCACCCGTGGGGTTATAGGCACTGTTCGATATCGTCGTGAAGCTCGGCCCCGCCTGGGAAAAGCCTGTGAACAGTCGGAAGGTATCGCCGTCGCTGACGCGCCAACCCTGCTCCAGCAACCGAACAAAGGGTTGGTCTGCGGAACCCCAATCCTCGCGCCCCTCCGCAAGGTTGTTGTAGCTGCCGTCCACCGTGCGCAGACCGTAGGGAACATGGTCAGCACTGATCGCCTGGGTTAGCCCAAGGCTGGTGACCGTCTGCTCGACATTCTCGATAACGATCCGCTCACCCGCGCTATTGATCGGGAAACCCTCCGCATCCAGCGTGTAGGTATTCCCCGCGGCATCGGACCAGATTTCCTTTAGGTCGGCGGAAAAACTACCCGAATGCGCCGTCGAATTCGCTTCGGCGATCTTGATCTGCTTCAGGATGAATTCGAGGTCGTGCTGATTGATGTGAACCATGACGCTTCGGGAAATCCCCGCCTCCGTGAGCTTGATCGGCGTTCTGACAGGGGTTTGTCAGGACTTTGTCAGGTTCGAAGCTTCTCACAACCACGGAACGATTGAAGGGAACTAGGTCTCACAATGTATGCGCCCTAGGTCCTATCCAGTTTCAGACCATGGTCCGATAGTTTTCAGACCATGGACGCCAAGGAAAAATCGTCGATACTGGCGAAAACCAAGAAATGTCCCACCGGCTGCAGGATTTATGCTTACTCTGCAGGGACCGGGCCGGAGTTCCAGACAGCGCCGGAGACAGCATCGGACAGTCGAGCACCATGAAGGCAAAGAACAGTCTTTCGCAGCCAAGTCTGATCTGGAGGTTCTGGGGCAAGCTTTCAGAACTGTCCTTGTCTGCGCAATTCCTGATCGCGGCCTCGGTGATCGTCTTCAGCCTGATGGCAGGCGTCAGCTTCTTCACCGCAGCGCAGGTGGAGACCGCAGCGCTGAATGCAGCCGGCTCTGCCGGCGCAGTACGCATGCAGACGCTGATTGCACCACTCGTCCAGACGACCCCGTCGGGTAACTTCGAATTCAACGAGACGTTTGAGGTCAGCATCTCTGCCCTGATCGGCCAGGGGCCAATCGGCCAACGCATCCGCTTCATCAAGATATGGTCGGCCGATGGACGCCAGATCTTCCCGAAGGAAGAGCCCTCGCCGGCCCCGATCGTTTTTGATGAGCTGGCACGCGCCCTCCAAGGGGAAACGGTTGTGTCGCGTACGACGATTGCCAAACACGACTACAGCGAGGAAGAACAGGTCGAGCCCCTGCTTGAAGTCTACGCACCACTGGTCAGCGACAGTGACGGCAAGGTTCTGCTTGCAGGTGAAATCTACGAAGAATCCGTCGTGCTCGAGCAGCAGATCCTTGGCACGCGCCACAAATCGATGGCCGTCGTCCTCCTGATCTCTGTACCGATGCTCTCTCTTCTCTATCTGGTGGTTCGCAAAGGCGCCCGGCTGATCGAGCATCAGAGGCGAACATTGCGGGAAAGCCTGCGCAATGCGATCGAGCTTTCCGTCGAGAACAACAGGCTCCGCTTGCTGGCAGAAAATGCCCGCGTTGAGGCCGGCAAGCTGAATGAGCGAATTCTGGATCAGATCGGTTCCGATCTCCATGACGGTTCGGTCCAGCTTCTGACCTTGGTAAAGCTTCGCCTGAGCGACCTGTCGAGCACAAAACAGAACATATCTCCCGAGACACGCAGGGAAGCGCTTCACAAGGCGATCGACCTAGTCACCAATGTGCTTGACGAAATCCGGCATCTTTCTGCCGGGTTGGTCCTGCCTGAGCTGGAAGAAACAACGGTCGACGAGGCGATCCATCTGGCAGCCAAACGCTATCTCGAGATTACCGGACGCGAAGCTCCAGTCGAAGGCCGGCTTCGTTCGGAACTACGCATTCCCGATCTATCGATTTGCCTCTATCGTTTCGTGCTTGAAGGGCTCCTCAACAGCTACCGCCACGCGCCAGACAACCGCAATCTCGTCCGCTATCACTGCCGCGCAGGAAAACTTTATGTCGCCGTCGTCGATATCGGAAAAAAACCGGTCCTTGCCTCGAAGAGCGAAGTCCAGAGATCACGCCTGGGCAAGGTCAGCCAGAAACGTCGCATCCGAAATTTCGGTGGCAGGATGCGCTACTTTCCGCGCAAGAACGGAACATTTGCAGTCGCAAGTCTCCCGCTAGGTGCGGACTGAGGCGGGACACGCCACCCAATCCTTCACCCGGAGATGCGTCTTGCAGGCGCTTCCTTTGGTGCAGCGCGGTTCTTGACGGCGATCACGAGCTCGACGCGGTTGCGAACATCAAGCTTGCTCATCAGCGAGGTCATATAGTGCTTGACCGTCTTCTCGCTGAGATTGAGGCTGGTGCCGATCTCACGATTGGTCATACCCTTCAACAATCCGCCGATGATCTGCTCCTCGCGATGATGCAGGTGTTCTTTCGGCTGTGCCGCACGCCGCAGCTCTGCGGTCTTCATCGAGACGATTACCTTCGTGGCAAAACCCGGGGTGATATAGGTTTCTCCATCATGAGCCCGCAGGATCGCCTCATGCAGATCCGAGGAGGAAGATCCCTTCAAAACGTAACCGGAAATGCCGGCCTCGATCAGTTCAACCGCAGGCTGGATGGCGCTGGACGCCGTAAAGACGATCACCTTTGTATAGGGATGGGTCACAAGCATCAGATCGATCGCAGCGAAAGAATCGCCGGGCATGCTGAGATCCATGACAATGACATCAGGTCGATGTTGCTCAAGGATCTGCAGTGCATCAATTGTATTGTGGCCCATGGCCACCACATCGAGATCGGCCTTGCTGCTGTAAAGGCTCACAAGACCTTCAAGCAGAATCGGATGATCATCGACAAACGCGACCCTTACCACCATAACCCATGCCTCCTTAGGGTTATTATGAGTAACACGCGGCCTCGGCGTGGTGAAGCGTTTGCTTAAATATCAGTTAACGTCCATTCGCCCATTTTTGGGAAATAATTGCTCTTCCGGATGAGCTAAAATAAAACATCAAGATGAAATTGACTGTTTTCCTCTGTATTCCGCAGAAAACCTGAGGCACCAGATGGACGCGTGTCAATTTGCATATTATTGCGCCAGCATCGGAAAAACCTAGTTTTTAGGCAATGCCGGTTGCCATCAATGCTGCATTGCGTCATCAATCCCTGCATGAACCACCTCGACCTCACCATCCTGGTAATTGATGAGAACGCTGTTCGTGCAGCGATCATCGAGGAAGGATTGCATGAGGCTGGCCACAGACGGGTGACCGTCGTCCACGAGGTGAACGGCATAGCCCGTATCGTCGAGACGCTTGCCCCCGATGTCATCATCATCGATATTGAAAACCCGAACCGGGACATGATGGAACATCTGTTCCAGCTCACGCGCTCCGTCAGTCGCCCGATTGCCATGTTCGTCGACCGTTCGGACACCGCCTCGATCGAAGCCGCCGTCGATGCTGGCGTTTCCGCCTATGTCGTAGATGGCCTGCGCAAGGAACGCATCAAGCCGATCCTCGATATGGCGGTCAGCCGATTCAATGCCTTCAGCCGCCTGCAACGCGAGTTGGCCGATGCAAGAAGCGCACTTGAGGAGCGCAAGGTGATCGAGCGCGCCAAAGGGATCCTGATGAAGATGCGCGGCCTTTCGGAAGAGGAGGCCTTCACGCTGATGCGCCAGACGGCGATGAACGAAAAGAAACGGCTTGCCGACATCGCCCAATCGGTGGTGACAGCTGCCGGCATGTTGCTGTGATGGCGTGCTGGTCCGAACCCGAAAAGCGGAGGCGGCGGAGTGCTTGAAATGACGATCGACAATGGCAAAAGCGGGCTCAACGCACCGGCAAGGATCAGTGGCGGCGAACAGAAACTGCTGCGCGCCGGCTTCATCCCGCTCATGGATGCATCCGTGCTTGTCGCAGCGGCGGAATTCGGGTTTGCGGCGCGGGAAGGCTTGACGCTCGACCTTGTGCGCGACGTGTCCTGGGCCAATGTGCGCGACAGACTTGCCTTCCGGCAATTCGACATTGCCCATATGCTGTCACCCATGCCCGTCGCCTCGATGCTCGGTCTGGGCTCCAACCCCTCGCCAACCATCGCGCCTTTCTCGCTCGGTCGCGGCGGCAACGCGATTACGCTGTCCTCACGTCTCTTCGAACGGATGCAGGCCATTGCCGATCTGAGCGACACCGCCTCGGCCCTCGACAATGCTCGGGCGCTAGCATCCGTACTTGCCGAGATGCGGGCTGCGGGAGAAACACCGCCGACCTTCGGGATGACCTATCCATTCTCGTCCCACAATTACGAATTCCGCTACTGGCTGGCCGCTGGCGGCATCGATCCGGATGCGGATGTGAAGATGGTCGTTGTGCCACCGCCGCTCACCTCAGATGCGCTTGCTGCCGGCGCGATCGACGGCTTTTGCGTTGGCGCGCCCTGGAACATGGTCGCATCCGAACGCGGCCTGGGGCGGATCGTTGCAGCAAAGCAGGACATCTGGCCGTCGGCACCGGAAAAGGTCGTCGGCATGCGCCCGGAATGGGCAGCCGCCAACGCAGACACGGTGTCTCGTCTGGTCGTCGCGCTCGATGCCGCGGCACGCTGGTGTGACGATCGCGCCAACCACGCACGTCTCGCCGAAACGCTGTCAGCTGAGCGTTATATCGCAGCACCGGTCGACATCCTTAGACAGGTTCTCGCCGGGGAATTCTCACTCGACGCCAAGGGAACCAAGCGTGTTCTCGAAAACTATTTCGTCTTTCACCGGGGGGAGGCAAACCTGCCCGCCCCCCGCCAGGCCTTGTGGATCTACAGCCAGATGATCCGCTGGGGCCAAACGGGTTTCTCCGCCGACAAGGCATCGGCGGCGGCCTCGGCCTTCCGGCCGGATCTTTATCGGGCAGCCCTCGGGCAGCCTGCACGCGAAGAAACCCTATCTCCTGTTGGCGTGGAGCCGGGGGACACCTTCATGGACGGGCAGGTTTTCGACCCATTGAACATCCCCGGCTATATCGAAGGCTTCCCCGTGCGCACACAAGCCTCCCTTGGCGACAGGTCCCAAGACGCCTGATTGAGGCGTGCACTGCACAAAGCAGCGGCATCTGCATTCAAAGCGAGATCGCGAAACATGCAAAGCCTTTACCCACAACGCCAGGCAGACGACAGGTTTACGAGCAGAAAAACCTTCCATATCAACAACTTCAAGATCGATTTCTAAAACTGGCACGCCTCTTGCTTCTTAATATTCGTCCACGGTCAACGGCGATCGCAGGACGGATGAGCGCCGCAGAGGCGCAGATACCCATCAGACAATGACGTCGCAGGCTTTTTGCTGTCCGGCTCCTCCCGCCAGGACACCGCAGGAAAGCATGCGGCGTTTTTTCGTTTTTCCGGATCTCCGTCATCAGACAAAGAGGGGCAAACAGCTATGACCAAGACCACAGCAACGAGCATCAGCCGGCGTCAGATTCTCAAGATCGGCTCTGCGGCAGCACTGGCAAGTGCTGCCCGCCTTGCATTTCCGTCGGGCGCCTTCGCCGCAACCGCCGGGCCTGAAGTAACGGGCGTGAAGCTTGGCTTCATCGCACTCACCGATGCCGCCCCGCTGGTCATCGCCAAGGAAAAGGGCTTCTTCGAAAAATACGGCATGGCCGATGTCGAAGTGCTGAAGCAGGCTTCCTGGGGCGCTACCCGCGACAACCTCGTGCTCGGTGGCGAAGCGAACGGTATCGACGGTGCGCATATTCTGACCCCGATGCCCTATCTGATGGAAACCGGCAAGGTGACGCAGAACAACGTTCCCGTGCCGATGTCGATTATCGCCCGACTAAACCTCGACAGCCAAGGCATCTCCGTTGCCAAAGAATATGCCGAGACTGGCGTCCAGCTCGACGCCTCCAAGCTGAAGGAAGCCTTTGCCGCCAAGAAAGCAGCCGGCAATGAGATCAAGGTCGCGATGACCTTCCCGGGCGGCACCCATGACCTCTGGATCCGCTACTGGCTGGCCGCCGGCGGCATCGATCCGGACAAGGACGTCTCCACCATCGTCGTGCCGCCGCCGCAGATGGTCGCCAACATGAAGGTCGGCAACATGGATGCCTTCTGTGTCGGCGAACCCTGGAACGAGCAACTCGTCAATCAGGGCATCGGCTTTACCGCCTGCACCACCGGCGAGCTGTGGAAGGGCCATCCGGAAAAGGCGCTCGGCCTGCGCACCGAATGGATCGAAAAGAATCCAAACGCCGCAAAGGCGTTGATGATGGCCGTCATGGAAGCCCAGATCTGGGCCGACAGCATGGACAACAAGGAAGAGATGTCGGCGATCCTTGGCAAGCGCCAGTGGTTCAATGTGCCTCCGAAGGATGTCGCGGGTCGCCTCAAGGGCACCATCAACTACGGCAATGGCCGTCTCGCCGAAAACACCGGGCTCGAGATGAAGTTCTGGAAGGACCACGCTTCCTATCCTTTCAAGAGCCATGATGCCTGGTTCCTGACCGAGAACGTCCGCTGGGGCAAATTCGCAGCCGACACCGACATCAAGGCACTGGTCGACAAGGTCAACCGCGAGGACATCTGGCGGGCCGCCGCCGCCGATCTCGGCATCGCCGCCGCCGACATCCCGGCTTCCTCGTCGCGCGGTCCAGAAACCTTCTTCGACGGCAAGGTCTTCGACCCGGAAAACCCAAAGGCCTATCTCGACAGCCTGACGATCAAGGCCGGAGCCTGATTTCACAGTCTCCCCCGCGGGGGAGGCTGTAACCACGCATGGCCGGATGAGGGGGAGCGACGCTCGGCGCATTTGCCTCCCCTCATCGCTAGCTAAACACCAACCGCCCAAAAGGACCACACCATGACCGCAACCGCCCGCAAGACTGAGACCGAGGCGACGGCCATTTCAGCGACCAGGACAGGGACGGTCGTCATGATCGCAAAGCGCCCAGCCAGTAAGCTCAACATCCGCAAGCCGCTCGCCGCCCTCTGTCGCAATGTCCTGCCGCCACTTGTGGTGCTGATCGGGCTCCTGGCCGTCTGGCAGATCGCCTGCTCCAATCCCGGCGCCAGCCTGCCACCGCCATCGCAGGTCTGGATCGACAGTTATGACCTGATCGCCTTTCCGTTCTTCGATTACGGCTCGCAGGACATTGGTCTTGCCTGGCGGGTTCTGATCTCGCTTGAACGTGTCGCCATCGGTTTCGGCCTTGCAGCTGTCGTCGGCGTCTTCCTGGGTGCGGTTGTGGGCCAGTCTGTCTGGGCCATGCGCGGTCTCGATCCGATCTTCCAGATCCTGCGCACGGTGCCACCGCTGGCCTGGCTGCCGCTGTCGCTCGCCGCATTCCAGAACTCCAATCCGTCGGCGATCTTCGTCATCTTCATCACCTCGATCTGGCCCGTGATCATCAACACCGCTGTCGGCGTGCGCAATATCCCGGAAGACTATCGCAACATCGCCCGCGTACTGCGCCTCAATCCGCTGGAATTCTTCATCCGCATCATGGTGCCGGCTGCAGCCCCTTACATTTTCACCGGCCTTCGCATCGGCATCGGCCTGTCGTGGCTGGCCATCGTTGCTGCGGAAATGCTGACCGGCGGCGTCGGCATCGGCTTCTTTATCTGGGATGCGTGGAATTCCTCGCGCCTCTCCGACATCATCGTGGCGCTCGCCTATATCGGCGTGACCGGCTTTGTCCTCGACAAGCTGGTCGCCCTTCTCGGCAACGTCATCACCCGCGGCACCGCGAAGAACTGAGGAGAGCGAGCATGAACGCCTATCTCAAGATCGACCATATCGACAAAAGCTTTGAACGGGGCGGCACGAAGACGGACGTCCTCAAGGATGTCAGCCTCACCATCGACAAAGGTGAATTCGTCTCGATCATCGGCCATTCCGGCTGCGGCAAGTCGACCTTGCTCAACCTCATCGCCGGCCTGACGCGCGTCTCCTCCGGTGCCGTATTGCTCGAAAACGTCGAGGTCAACGCACCAGGCCCAGAACGCGCCGTGGTCTTTCAGAATCACTCGCTCCTGCCTTGGCTGACCGTCTATGAAAACGTCAACCTTGCAGTCTCGAAGGTCTTTGCCGGCCGCAAGACCAAGGCGGAAAAGCATGAATGGGTGATGCGCAATCTGGATCTCGTCCAGATGGGCCATGCCAAGGACAAGCGCCCGGCCGAGATCTCCGGTGGCATGAAACAGCGTGTCGGCATCGCCCGCGCACTCGCCATGGAGCCCAAGATCCTGCTGCTCGACGAGCCTTTCGGTGCGCTCGATGCCCTCACCCGCGCCCATCTGCAGGATGCGGTGATGGAAATCCATTCCCGTCTCGGCAACACGATGATCATGATCACCCATGACGTCGACGAGGCTGTGCTGCTCTCCGACCGCATCGTCATGATGACCAACGGCCCGGCAGCCCGCATTGGCGAAGTGCTGGAAGTCCCGATCCCGCGCCCGCGCGACCGCATCGCGCTCGCCGCCGACCGAACCTACCTCAAATCCCGCGAAGCCGTGTTGAAGTTCCTCTACGAACGCCACCGCTTTGTCGAAGCTGCGGAGTAACATCAATGGCTGAGAAACTCGTCATCATCGGCAATGGCATGGCCCCGGGCCGCATGCTGGAGGAATTGTTCGAAAAGGCGCCGGGCCTTTACGACGTGACCATTTTCAACGCTGAGCCGCGCGTCAACTACGACCGCATCATGCTCTCGCCGGTGCTATCAGGCGAAAAGTCCTATGAAGACATCGTCATCCACAATGACGACTGGTACACCGCCCATGGTGTGACCCTGCACAAGGGCGCCAAAGTCACCGAGATCGATCGCCAGGCCAAGACGGTGACATCGGCCAACGGCATCACAGTCCCTTACGACAAGCTGGTCATCGCTACCGGCTCGCTGCCCTTCATCATCCCGGTTCCCGGCCACCAGCTGCCGGGTGTACTGCCCTACCGAGATCTCGACGACGTCGACAACATGCTGAAGATCGCCGAAGGCAAGGGTCGCGCCATCGTGATCGGCGCCGGCCTGCTGGGTCTTGAAGCGGCTTACGGCCTGAAGCGCCAGGGGATGGATGTCACCGTCATCCACCTGATGCCAACCATCATGGAGCGCCAGCTTGATCCGGCCGCCGCCTACCTCTTGGAAAAGGCGCTCACCGAACGCGGCATCGACATCATCACAAAGGCCAACACCAAGCAGATCCTCGGAACCGACAAGGTCGAAGGCATCGAATTGGAAGACGGCCGTGTGATCAAGGGCGACATGGTCATCATGGCCGTCGGCATCCGCCCGGCCTCGCAGCTCGCCAAGGATGCAGGCATAGCGGTCAACCGCGGCATTGTCGTCGACGACGGCATGATGACCTCGGACCCCAATATCTTTGCACTCGGCGAATGCGCCGAACATCGCGGCACCTGCTACGGCCTCGTCGCGCCCCTTTATGAAGCAGCCCGCGTTCTTGCCGATCGCCTGACCGGTGGCACCGGTGAGTATCACGGCTCCGTCGTCAACACGAAGCTCAAGGTCACCGGCATCAACCTGTTCTCGGCCGGCGACTTTGCAGAAGCGCCTGACCGCGAGGAAATCGTTCTGCGCGATGCTGCAGCCGGCATCTACAAGCGCCTCGTGCTGAAGGACAACAAGATCCTCGGCGCCGTGCTCTACGGCGAAACCGCTGACGGTTCCTGGTTCTTCGATCTGATGAAGCGCGGAACCGACATCTCTCAAATGCGCGAAACCCTGATATTCGGCCAGTCATACCAGGGGGGCACCCCGCTGGACCCTATGGCGGCCGTTGCAGCCTTGCCGGATGATGCAGAAATCTGCGGCTGCAACGGCGTCTGCAAGGGCAAGATCACGACCACGATCTCGTCCAAGGGCCTGACCTCGCTTGATGACGTGCGCGCCCATACCAAAGCATCTGCTTCATGCGGCTCCTGCACAGGCCTTGTCGAGCAGTTGATGGCCCTGACTTTGGGCGACGCCTACAACCCCGCCGCCGTAACACCAATGTGCACCTGCACCGAACTCGGCCATGACGACGTCCGCCGTCTGATCAAGGCCAAGGGGCTGAAGACCATTCCAGCCGTGATGCAGGAACTGGAGTGGAAGACATCCTGCGGCTGCGCCAAATGCCGTCCGGCACTCAACTACTACCTCGTTTGTGACTGGCCGGATGAATATGCCGATGACTACCAGTCGCGTTACATCAACGAACGCGTGCACGCCAACATCCAGAAAGACGGCACCTATTCGGTCGTGCCGCGCATGTGGGGCGGCGTCACGAATGCCGCCGAACTGCGCGCGATCGCCGATGTCGTCGACAAGTTTGATATCCCACTGGTGAAGGTGACCGGCGGTCAGCGCATCGATTTGCTCGGTATTGAGAAGGAAGACCTGCCCGCCGTCTGGTCCGATCTCGGCAAGGCAGGTTTCGTCTCCGGCCAGGCCTATGCCAAGGGCCTTCGCACCGTAAAGACCTGCGTCGGTTCCGACTGGTGCCGCTTCGGCACGCAGGATTCGACCGGGCTTGGCATCCGCATTGAGAAATTCATGTGGGGCTCATGGACACCGGCCAAGCTGAAGCTTGCCGTTTCCGGGTGTCCGCGCAACTGTGCCGAAGCCACCTGCAAGGATATCGGCGTCATCTGCGTCGACAGTGGTTTCGAGATCCACTTCGCCGGTGCTGCCGGCCTCGACATCAAGGGCACCGAAGTGCTCGGCCTGGTGAAGACCGAGGACGAAGCCCTCGAACATATCGTGGCGCTCACCCAGATGTATCGCGAGCAGGCCCGTTATCTCGAGCGCATCTACAAATGGGCCAAGCGCGTCGGACTGGATGAGATCCGCCGCCAGATCATGACCGACGCGGAAAAGCGCAAGGGCTATTACGAGCGCTTCGTCTTCAGCCAGTCGTTTGCCCAGGTGGACCCCTGGTCGGAACGCGTCTCCGGCAAGGACAAGCACGAGTTCAAGCCCATGGCAACCGTCGGGTTCTCGGCGGCAGCGGAATAGATCTCCCTCTTCTCCCCAGCGGGGAGAAGTGCCGAGCTTGCGAGGCGATGAGGGGGTCGCTTGCACTGGAGCTAACGGGCTTCGCCCCTCATCCGGCCCTACCGGGCCACCTTCTCCCCGTTGGGGAGAAGAGACGGCAGACGCTGCGGCGTCGAGAACAAAACGAAGGATAAAGCCATGAACTGGATCGCCATCGGCCATATCGACGACATTCCCCTGCGTGGTGCCCGCTGCGTGAAAACGCCCGAGGGCAAGATCGCCGTTTTCCGCACCGCCGAAAACGAGGTTTTCGCCATCGAGGACCACTGCCCCCACAAGGGCGGCCCGCTCTCCCAGGGCATCGTGCACGGCAAGGCCGTCACCTGCCCCCTGCACAACTTCGTCATCTCGCTCGAAAGCGGCAAGGCGCTCGGGGCCGATGAAGGTGAGGTCAGGACCATTCCGCTGCGCAACATCGACGGTCAACTCTCCATCGCGCTCGACGCGATGCTGGTAGCGGCGGAGTGAATGCAATGGTGAGCTTGGCGAAGGCGTCCATGTCGACTGAAACCAAGACCACCTGTCCCTATTGCGGCGTCGGCTGCGGCGTGATTGCCAGTGTCGATGACGCCGGCAAGGTGAGCGTCAAGGGCGATCCGGACCATCCGGCCAATTTCGGCCGCCTCTGCTCCAAAGGCTCGGCGCTCGCCGAAACGCTCGATCTCGACGGTCGGGCACTCTACCCTGAGATCGATGGTGAACGGGCAAACTGGGACGAAGCGCTAGACCGCGTCGCGACGACCTTTAGCCAAACAATCGCCGAGCACGGGCCAGACTCCGTTGCCTTCTACGTATCCGGCCAGTTGCTGACCGAAGACTACTACGTCGCCAACAAACTGATGAAAGGCTTCATCGGCTCCGCGAATATCGACACCAATTCACGCCTTTGCATGGCATCCTCCGTTGCCGGGCACCGGCGCGCCTTCGGGTCCGATACAGTCCCCGGCGCTTACGAGGATCTGGAGCTTGCAGATCTCGTCGTGCTGGTTGGCTCCAATATGGCCTGGTGCCATCCCGTTCTCTACCAGCGCCTCGCGGCTGCCAAGGCCGCACGGCCGACGATGAAGGTTGTCGTCATCGATCCGCGGCGCACCGCCACTTCCGATCTCGCCGATCTGCACCTCTCCGTCCGCCCGGATGGAGACGTTGCCCTGTTCAACGGTCTGCTCGCCCATCTGGTCGAGACCGGCCGGACCGACGAAGCTTTCGTTGGCGCCCACACGACTGGTTTGGCCGAAGCGCTAATGGCGGTTTCTCGCCAGTCCATGTCGGACCTTTCCGACGCAACGGGCGTATCCGGCATGCTGCTTCGCCAGTTCTTCTGGCTCTTCGGGCAGACGGAGAAGGTCGTCACCTGCTACAGCCAAGGCGTCAACCAGTCGGCCTCAGGCACCGACAAGGTGAACGCCATACTCAACTGCCATCTGGCCACGGGCCGGATCGGCCAGCCCGGCATGGGACCATTTTCGCTGACCGGTCAGCCCAATGCCATGGGCGGACGCGAAGTCGGTGGTCTCGCCAACATGCTCGCCGGCCATATGGCGATCGAGAACCCGGTTGATCGCGATAGGGTCCAGCGCTTCTGGAATGCGCCGGTCATCGCGGCCAAAGCCGGCCTCAAGGCCGTCGACATGTTCGAGGCCGTGGCCGACGGCCGGATCAAGGCGATCTGGATCATGTCCACCAACCCCGTGGTCTCTATGCCGAACGCAGACGCAGTCAGGAAAGCACTGGAAGTCTGCCCCTTCGTTGTGGTCTCCGACATCCAGAAGAATACGGACACGGCGCGGCTCGCCCATGTTCTCCTGCCAGCAACGGGATGGGGTGAAAAATCCGGCACCGTCACCAATTCCGAACGCCGGATCTCGCGCCAGCGCCCCTTCTTGTCCGTACCGGGCGAGGCCCGTCCGGATTGGTGGCAGCTTGCTGAAGTCGGAAAGCGCATGGGGTTTGCCAAGGCTTTCGATTATGCCTCCCCGGCCGAAATCTTTGCCGAACATGCAACCCTGTCCGCCTTCGAAAACGATGGCACGCGCGACTTCGACATCGGCGCGCATGCCACGATCGACGATGAAGCCTACGACAAGCTGTCGCCGTTCCAATGGCCCCAAGCGGAGGGCACCGCACCACGCGAGCGCTTCTTTGCCGACGGCCGCTTCTATCATCCCGACGGCAAGGCGCGTTTCATTCCGGTGTCCTCACCCGCCATCCCCAAGCCGGACGCGCGCTATCCCTTCACGCTCAACACTGGGCGGGTACGCGACCACTGGCACACGATGACCCGGACCGGCAAGAGCGCCCGCCTATCCGCCCATATCGCCGAGCCCTTCTGCGAAATCCATCCGCTCGACGCAGCCGAAATCGGGCTGTCGGACGCCGATCTTGTTACGGTACAAAGCCGGCATGATGCATCAATCATCGTCAGAGCGTTGCTAACGGAGCGACAAACCCGCGGCGCGGTCTTCGTTCCCATGCACTGGACAGGTGAAACGGCACCGTCCGCCCGTGTCTGCACGCTGGTGCCGTCCAAGGTCGATCCCGTCTCGGGGCAACCCGCCCTGAAGCGAACGGAGGTCTCCGTTAAACGCAACGAGGCCTCCAACCACGGCTTCCTTGTTTCCACCATAAAGCCAGCAGACCTGCCTTTCGCCTACTGGGCGATTGCGCGGACGAATGGCGGCCATCGGGTGGAATTTGCCGGCAATACGCCGGCAGACGGCTGGGAGAGCTGGCTTCGTGATAGCCTGAACCTCGGCGAAAGCCTGCAAATCTTAGGCTATATCGACAGTCAGACAGGCGACCACCGGATTCTCGCATTCGAAGGCGACCACCTGATCGCAGCACTTTTTGTGTCGCGCGGACCAGTGTCCGTGTCGCGGCAGTGGGCAGCAGACCAGCTGACCGAGCGCCATTCCGACCCGCGAGCACGATCCATGCTGGTGGCAGGGCGGCCGGCACCCGGACGGCCGGATAAGGGCGCGATCGTCTGCTCGTGTTTCTCGGTCGGCGTCAACGAGATTTCGGCTGCCGCCCGTAGCGGCTGCTGCTCGGTCGAAGCCATCGGCAAAGCTTTGAATGCAGGCACCAATTGCGGCTCCTGCCGCCCGGAAATCAGGAGGATTGTCGATGCCACGCACGTTCTCGCCGCCGAATAAGACACCTGAGCGCATCGCGCCACTCGCCAAGCTGCCCGTTTTCTGGAACCTCACCGGCAAACGGGCCGTCATCGCCGGTGGTTCGGAGGCGGCCGCCTGGAAGACGGAGCTTCTTCTCGCCTGTGGCGCAACCGTCGACGTCTATTGCGGCTGCGAGCATCTCGGCGAGACAATGCAGGGCATGATTGCCGCGGGCTCGGTGACACATCATGCGCATCCCTGGCATTGCGGCATATTTCAAGGCGCGGCGCTTGCCCTCGCCGACTGCGAAACCGATGAAGAGGCGAAGGCCTATTTCTGTGCCGCCCGCGCGGCCGGCGTGCCGGTCAATGTGATCGACAAGCCGGCCTATTGCCAGTTCCAGTTCGGCTCGATCGTCAACCGGTCGCCGGTGATCGTCTCGATCTCAACAGATGGCGCCGCCCCCATTCTTGCCCAGGCCATCCGGCAGCGGATCGAAACGCTTCTGCCGCCTGCCTTGAAGGATTGGGCTCGCCTGGCGCAGACCATGCGCGATGCGGTGAACCTCAGATTGGCGCCCGGTGCGCGACGTCGACTTTTTTGGGAAAGGTTCGTTGATCGCGGGCTCGGTTCGAACCAGGCACCGGACGACGAAACAGCCGCAACCCTTCTGACCGAGGCAGATCGTATTGCGAAGGCACCAGGCGCTGGCTGCGTGACTCTGGTCGGCGCCGGGCCCGGCGACGCGGAGCTTCTGACGCTGAAAGCCATGCGCGCACTTCAGGCCGCCGACGTCATTCTCTTCGACGATCTGGTCTCGCCAGAGGTTCTGGAGCTCGCGCGGCGCGAAGCCAAGCGCATGCTGGTCGGCAAACGCGGCGGCCGCGAAAGCTGCAGGCAGGAAGACATCAACGACATGATGGTGATGTTTGCCAAGGCGGGCAAACGGGTTGTCCGGCTGAAATCCGGCGATCCCATGATCTTCGGCCGTGCCGGCGAAGAAATCGCACGGTTGCGCCGGGAAGGCATCGCGGTCGACGTGGTCCCCGGCATCACGGCCGCCTCTGCCATGGCGGCATCCCTCGGCGTGTCGCTGACCCATCGCGACCACGCCCAGCAAGTCCGCTTCGTCACCGGTCATTCCCGCCACGGCGAACTGCCGCGATCGCTGGACTGGCCTTCGCTTGCCGACCCGCGCCAATCCACGATCTTCTACATGGGTGGCCGGACAGCCGGGTCGATCGAGGAAAAGCTGCGCGTGGCTGGCATGCCGGCCACGACCCCTGTCGTCATCGCCTCGGCGATCAGCCGCTCGAACCAGCGTTCCTGGCGGGGAACGCTCGCACATCTCCCGAGGGCGATGCAGGATATGGGACTGGACGAGCCCGTCCTGATCGGTATCGGCAATGCATTTGAGGCAGAGATGACGGTTGATCTTTCACGCTGGCAGCCGGAAACTGTGGCCGCAGCGATATGAGCGGCTGGGTACGTCTGGTGGACGACGGCATCAGCCGGTGCTGCCCTCCTCCTGTCGTCGGCGATACGCCTCGACGCTGAGTGTCTTGTGCTCGAACTGCTCCTGGGTCCTTGTGTAGAGATATCCACCCAGGCGCCCGACCGCATCCATCAGGGCTTGATCGACATGAAGGTTTGAGGGATCGACGGCGTCGCTGCGCACGAAGAGGCCCAGAACCTCGCCAATGATGATCTCGCGCGCAGGTCCCACCTGCAATGTCGTATGCCGGCGGCATTCGAGGGCCGCAGGTGCCGCCAGGATACGCGGACTACGCACCATCTGCCCCGGAACCGTCGCGAGGCCGGCCTCCTGCAATTCATCGACATCAGGTCCGAACTTGATCGCGCAGATCTCCATCTGCTCGACGAGGTCGCTGTCAACAATATGTACGGTAAACTCGCCGGTTTCCCGAATATTGCGGGCCGTGTCCTTGTAGCTGAGGTCAGCATGGTTCTCGACGCCGATCGCCACAAGTGCCGGATCATGGGTCAGAACATTGAAGAAGCTGAAGGGACCGGCATTCGCCTGACCCGCACGGCTCAGGGTTGTCACCAGCGCGATCGGACGGGGGATGACCGTGCCGATGAGAAGCTTGTAGCGCTCCCGTTCGGTCAACTGGGTGAAATCAAAATGCGTATGCGCAGTATCGTCTTTCATACGAGTTCCTCTGTCATCCTCATGCCTCAGCCGCCGGTGCCGAACTCCGACAGTGCCCGCTTCATCTCGGAAATGAAGGCATGCAGGAGTCTCGAGCGCGGCACGCCCTTGCGGGTGATTAGAACGGCTGGAACTTCAATGGGTGGCAGGAAGGATCGCTCCACGATATCGGGTGTCTTGTGGAAGGCCGCGGTATATGGGTCGATGACTGCAGACCCGATACCAGCGGTCGCCAGCACGGCGGCGGTGGCGCAATAGCGAACCTCGACGCGTGGGTGATAGGGCGCCCCGTCACGCTCGAAGGCTGCCCGGACCATATGCCCGAGGCGGGAATCGATCTCCAGTCCGATGAAATCGCCACGCGACAGAAACTCGGCGCTGACCGTGCTATCGTCCACCCTCGCAGCCTTGGGCACGACCGCGACCATATGCGTCCGTGCCAGAACCTCGACATTGACGGCCGGATGGCGCTCGATCGCAAGCGCAAGGCCGAGATCCGCACTGCCGCTCTGAACCGCTTCGATGACATGCTCCAACCGTCGAACGTCATAGGCGACCGAAACACCTGTGCGCTCCTTGAGAAACCGCCGCATCGCCAGCGGCGCCACCGTGTGACCAAGTGGCGGCGTCGAGATGATCCGCAAGCGTCCAGACAGCCCCTGCCGCATGTCACGGGCGCGATCCGCAAAGCCGCGCAAGAGACCGAAAACCGGCTTTATGTCTTCATGCAGGGCGACCGCCTCCTCCGTTGGCTGGAGGCGTCGATGCAGGCGCTCAAACAGGGTGACCCCGGTCTGCACCTCAAGCTGCCGGATGCCGTTCGAGACGGCCGGCTGCGAGATTCCGAGCTGCTCCGCCGCTTCCACCGTGGTGCCGCACCGCATGATGGCGTCGAAAATCTCGAGAAGACGAAGCGATATATCAGACTTGGCAGGGAGTTCGCTCATGCAAGACCCGTGACAAGGTTTCCGAAGGCCATGGCGACCGCCGCCTGCGTCGGATCGATGACTGCAACGCCTGTCTCTTGTTCAAGACGCTTTCGGTGGCCGGACATCCCCGCACATCCGAGCACGATCGCCCCGGCGCCCATGGTCTTGAGCCTGTTCGCCGCCTGAAGCAAAAGACCATAACTTTCTTCACCATGCCCGCTATCGGCGACCGAAATCGAACCCGCAAGCGCCACTTCACCGGCCAGACGGTGATCGACGCCCAGACGCCGTAGATTGCGCAGATGGCGCGGGATCGACGCTTCCGCAACCGCGATGACACCGAACATGTCGGCAAGCGCAAGGGCCGAAAGCACGCCCGCATCCTGAATGCCGTAGACAGGACGCGACGTGATCGACCGGGCAAGGTCCAGTCCCGGCTGCGAATAGCATGCGAGCACGAACGCGCTGGCATCCGGCCGCGCCTCGATCACGGCCGCCGTATTGAGGGCGGCTTCGTCCACATGGCGTTGCGTGACCACACCCGGCGGGCCATGCGCAATGGTGATGCATTCGATCGCAGGCGCGCCCGGAAAACCAAAGCCGGAAAGTGCCTCTCTGAGGCCTTCGGTAACAACCTCGGAGCTGTTGGGATTGATGACCAGGATCGGCCCGCAAACAAAATCGGTCATGGGGCCACCTCATGGCCATAGGCCGCAGCAACATCGAATTCGACGGCCCGGTAGCCCGGCATCGTTCCCGTATCGGTCGGCTTGCGCGCCACGAACTGCCCCTGCCCGCGCACGGCCTTCAGCGCGCCTTTCTCGACCACGATCCGCCCCCGGTTCATGACCAATTCCGGCCAGCCGGTAAACTCCATGCCCTCGAACGGTGTGTAGTCCATATTGTCGTGCTGATCCGCGAGCGTCACCTTGCGACGCTCCTCCGGATTCCAGATGGCAATGTCTGCATCGAAGCCGGGCATCACGCTGCCCTTGCGATCAAGCCCGAACACCCGCGCGGCATTCGCGCTGGACAGGCGAACGAAATCGCCAAGGGTGATCCGGCCTTTCGCAACGCCCTCCGAAAACAGATAGGGCAATCGCATGGCGATGCCCGGCATGCCGTTTGCGATTTTGGCATATGGCACATCCACCCCGTTGGAAAACTTGCCTGTCGCATCCGCACGATAGGGCGCATGGTCCGACGATACGCTTTCGAACGTGCCCGTTCGGATATGCTGCCATAGCGCCTCCTGGGTATCGCGGTCGCGTAAGGGCGGCGAGCAGACATATTTCGCGCCCTCCATACCGGATCGGTCGAGGTCGGCACGGGTCAGCGCCAGATATTGCGGGCAGGTCTCGGCGAAGAGCCGCGTTCCAGCCAGCTTCTCGCGCCGCACGATCTCCGCCCCGCCACGTGTCGACACATGGACGATGAACAGAGGCGTGTCGACCAGCTTGGCGAGCGAGATGGCCCGGTTGATCGCTTCTTCCTCGGCCAGTTCCGGACGGCTGAGTGCATGATATTTCGGTTCGGTCAGCCCGGCGGCTGCAAAGCGCCGGTTCATCCACTTCACCATCTCGTTGTTCTCGGCATGGACCATGGTCAGCGCGCCATGGGTCTTGGCCAGCGTCAGAATGTCGAGCATGCCGCCATCCCCGATATTCATCAGGTCATAGGTCATGAACACCTTGAACGAGGTGATGCCGCGCTCGAAAACCCCGGGAAGTTCGCCAAGGACCGAAGGCGACGGGTCCGAGATGATCAGGTGATAGGAATAGTCGATGACAGCGTTGGGTATGGCGCGGCTGTCATAGGTGGCGATGACCTCTGATATCGCCTGACCGCGGTGCTGGGCGGCAAACGGAATGAAGCAGGAATTGCCGCCAAAGGCTGCGGACACCGAACCGGAATAATAGTCGTCGGAAGTCATCACGCCGGAAGAACTTTCCTGCGCGATATGGCAATGCCCTTCGATACCGCCAGGCAGGACGAGTTTGCCACCGGCATCGATCCGGTGCTCCCCGCCGACGATCCGGTCGCAGATCGCAGCGATGGCGGCACCGCGAATGCCGATATCCGCCTTGAACGTCTCCCCGGCCGTAACCAGGGTGCCGCCGTGAATGACCGTATCGAAGTCTGCCATACGTCCTGCTCCTCAGACTTCGATGATGACGCCGGTCTGCGACGTGATGCGACCATAATGCTCGACGCGCCGGTGGCGCTCGAAATCGAAGATCGTCGTCTTGCCAAAGGCACATTTCGCGAAGTCGCAATCGGCCAGGATCAATTCATCTTCTTCAGTCTCGGCGCGTGCAAGCACGAAACCGTCCGGATCGACGATGATGGAGCCACCAATCAGCGGATGGCCATCCTCGACACCGGCCTTGGCGACGCCAACGACGAATGAGGCGTTCTGATAAGCGCCCGACTGCAACGACAGGTCGGAGTGGAACAGGCGCTTTTCCTGCCCCTCGGCGCTCATCTGGCTGTTCACCGCAGGCGTGTTGTAGCCGATCGTGATCAGTTCGACGCCCTGCAGACCCATGCAGCGATAGGTCTCTGGCCAGCGGCGGTCGTTGCAGATTGCCATGCCCATGATGACGCCTTCATTGCGCCAGACATTGAAACCCAGATCGCCGGGCAAGAAATAGCGCTTCTCCATGTGCTGAAAAGCGCGCTCGGTGTCATACTCGACATGCCCCGGCAGATGCACCTTGCGATACTTGCCAATGATCTCGCCTTTGCGGTTGGTCATGATCGAGGTGTTGAAATGCTGCCCCTCCGGCGTGAGTTCGGCATAGCCGAAGCTGATCGCCACGCCGAGTTCGCGGGCCCGCTCAAAGAGCGGTAAGGTGGCGCGACTGGGCATTTCCGTTTCGAACCAGGTGTCGACCTCGTTCCAATCCGGCATGTACCAGCGCGGAAAGAATGTTGTCAGCGCCAGTTCAGGATAAACGACCAGTGTGGCGCCACGGGACGCGGCCTCATTGAGGAGCGCCAGCATCCGGGCCACCACCACATCGCGGCTATCCGCCTTCTGGATGGCTCCGAGCTGCGCGCCGGCGATAATCATTCGCGTCATAGTCATAAACCTTCTCAAGTCTCGTTGGTCACGCTGCAAGGCTTTTCTGGAAACGACTGACAAGCCGCACCACAGGCCAGAGCAGGATGAGATAGATCAGCGCCGCAAGGACGAGCGGCGATGCATTATAGGTAATCGAACGCGCCATATTCGCGCTGTAGAGGAGCTCCGATAGCGAGACGACCGAGGCAAGCGAGGTGAGTTTCACCACCTCGATCGTGTTGGACAAAAGGTCCGGAAGCACATTGCGGATCGCTTGGGGCAGCACGACAGAGGTCAGTGTCTGGCTCTTGCTGAGACCGGTAGACCGTGCGGCCTCCCATTGCCCCTTGCCGACCGACAGGATGCCGGCCCGGTAGACCTCGGCATAGTAGGCCGAGTTGTTCATCAGGAAGGCCAGCACCACAGCAGCAAAGGGCGAGATCTCGACGCCCGCAAAGGGCAGGCCCGAATAGATGAAAATCAAAAGCACAAGCGGCGGCAGCGCCCGGAAGATATCCGTGAGCAGGAGTGAAGGCAGCCTGATCCAGGCGCGCTGGCTGAGATTGGCAAGCGCAACGACTAGGCCACCGGCGAGACCGAGCAGGATGACGGCCACACACAGTTTCGCGGTCATCCACAGGCCGTTCAGCATCAACGGCAATGTTTTCAGCATGATCGGGATATTGAAGAACTGGTCGATGAGGCTCTGCATGGTCAGGTCCTCCTTCGCCGTTCGTGGCGCCGCTCGAACCATCGCGCGGCCCAGACCAGCGGCAGGAAAATGATCAGATAGGCGATGGCTGCGAGCGAAAGCGGCGTTGCACTGCCGGAAAAGCTCTGTGCCGTTGTCGCAGCCGACAGCACTTCCGAAACGCCGATAACGGAGCCGAGCGCAGTCATCTTGGTGATCGCCAGCACGCGGTTTACCAAAGGCGGCAAGGCAAGGCGGACGGCCTGCGGCAAGGCAATGTGAAGCAGCGTCCCGCCAAACCCAAGGCCGGTCGAGAGACCCGCTTCCCACTGGCCCTTCTCGACCGAGAGAAAACCGGCCCAGAAGATCTCCTCCGCGAATGCAGCGAGGGTCAGGGACAGGACGATGAACAGGACCATCGGCCCCGACAGCCGGATGCCGGCTCCGGGGAGACCGAAATACAGGATCAGGATCAGGACCAGCGGCGGCAAGGCGCGAAAGATATCCGCAAAGGCGATGATGAAGAAATTCCAGATCCGGATGCGGCAGGTTCTGAGGCAGGCAAGCGCAAGCCCCATGGCCACACCGGCCACGACCACCATCAGACCGATCCAGAGGGCAACCCAGACGCCAGCCACGATATCCGGGAGATAACGGAGCATGACGTCGTGGTTGAAGAAGGTTTCGAGGAAGCGCTGCATGGTGCGGCTATCCTCTGACGCGTGACAGGAAGCTGCGGGCGCGATCCGTCTTCGGGTTGGAGAAGATCTCCTCAGGCGGCCCCTCTTCCACAATCACGCCGCCATCCATGAACACGACGCGGTCTGCCGCCTCGCGGGCGAAACCCATTTCATGACTGACGACAAGCATCGTCATGCCCTTGGCCTTGAGGTCCTTCATAACCGCGAGCACGGAGCCCACCAGTTCCGGATCAAGCGCGGATGTTGGTTCGTCAAACAGCATGACCAGCGGATCAAGTGCGAGCGCCCGCGCGATGGCGACACGCTGCTGCTGGCCGCCCGAAAGCTCGGAGGGCATGGCTTCGGCCTTGTGCGCAAGGCCCACACCTTCAAGCATCTCCATCGCCCGCGCATTTGCGTCTGCGGTGGAGCGCTTCAGGGCCTTGCACTGCGCCAGGGTGACATTCTTCAGAACGCTCATGTGGGGATAGAGATGGAACCCCTGGAAAACCATGCCAACCTTCAGACGCATCTGCGCAAGGTCACGGCTGGTGCCGCTCATGATGTTGCGGCCATCAAGGACGATATCCCCACCGGATGGCTCCTCCAGCCTGTTGCAGCACCTGAGCAGCGTGCTTTTACCAGACCCGGATGGGCCGATGACGAAGACGAGTTCTCCCTTGGCAACCTTCAGGTTGATGTCACGGAGGATCTGATTGTCGCCGAACCGCTTCTGCAGCGAAACGATTTCCAGCATAGGACGGTTGGTCATTCAGGGTCTCCCGCGAGAGCATGGGATGGCGGGAAAGACCCCACCACCCCAAAGGCAAACGTCACTTCAGGTCGCAGGACGCCTGATGCTCGTCTTCGCTATAACCCTCGAAACCCGGGACGCCGTAACCCTTGGTGGGTGTGACGATGGTTGTGCCGGCTACCGGCGTCGTGCCGAACCATTTCTCCGACAGCTTGGCCATGGAGCCGTCGATCTTCAGGCATTCGATTGCCTTGTCGACAAGGTTGCGCCCTTCCACGTCATCCTTACGGAAGGCGAGACCCCAGACGAGACCGGTCGGATATTCATAAGACAGCTTGACCTGTGGGTTCTGCTTGGCAGCCCAGGCAGCAACCGTGGCACCGGCCAGGTTCGCATCGGCACGACCGGCAATAACGGCGGCAACCGCATCGGTATTGGTGCCATAACTTTCAATCTTCCAGCCGTATTCCGCCTCGCGCTCGCGCAGGAAGCTGTCATAGGCAGAGCCCTTGTTGACCGAGATCGTCTTACCCTTGAGGTCTTCGAGAGATTTGTAGTCGGCAGCATCCGCCGGCACGACAAAGGCAAAATTGGTGTCCATGAAGCCTTCGGTGAATAGCAGGTTCGCCGAGCGTTCCTTGTTCACCGTGACCGGTGCGGCGAGAAAATCATAGGTCTTGGCCTGGAGCGCCGGGATAAGCCCGGAAAACTGGGCCGAGGTCAGGTCGACCGTCTTGCCGAGGCGTTCGCCGATCAGATTGACGAGGTCGACGTTGAAGCCTTCGACCTTTCCGTCAAGGGTCGGCATGGCATGAGGGGCAAATGTACCGTCGAGCGCTGTCTTGATCACACCATCGGCATGAGCAACCGAAAAGGCAGCGAGCATCGTCAGTCCGGCAAGGCCGGATCTCATAAAGGTCATCGTCTGTTCTCCTGCTGGAAGTGCCATTTTGGCTTGTTGTTCCGAGGATGATTTCACAGGCTTCGCTGCGCTGCAATATAATTGGCTATTATAATTGGAATTGAATTATTCGTTTTCGATATACGAAACTCCGCGCCACGCGACACCGCACGCCACAAAAAATCCTATTAAATCAGAAAATTGATCCAGAGATTGCTGGCACCTCGCGCAATTCGGGATAGCTGCGCAATAGTATTGAACCACAGCAGGTGGCTTGCATGCGATCTTGCGCGATGCAAAACCACAGAAGCAATGAGCGAAACACCGAGGCCGGAAGGACAAGCACGAGAGATGGATAGGATCGTATATCTGAATGGAGAATGGCTGGGCGAAACCGAGGCCAAGGTCTCCGTCTTCGACCGCGGTTTCCTTTTCGCCGATGCCATTTACGAAGTGACTGCCGTCATCGACGGAAAGCTCATTGACTATCCGGGCCACGCGGCACGCCTGAAACGCTCGCTCGATGCCATGGATATTCCTATGCCGGTGGATGAGGCCGAATTGCTGGCGCTCCATAAAGACCTCGCGAAACGAAATAGCCTGACGGAAGGCCTGATTTACCTGCAGATTTCACGCGGCAGCCAGGATCGCGATTTCGTGTATCCGAAGGATATGCGGCCGACCTTCACCATGTTTACCCAAGCGAAATCCGTGCTCGGCAATGCCAAGTGGAAGACCGGCCTCTCGCTGCAGACCGTGCCGGAAGGCCGTTGGTCACAGCGGCAGATCAAGACGGTACAGCTCCTCTATTCGTCACTGAAAAAGACCGAGGCACAGCGCGAAGGTTTCGACGACGTACTCTTCGTCGAGGATGGTTATGTGACGGAAGCAAGCTCTGCAAACTTCCACATTGTCACCAAGGACGGCACGGTCGTCACCCGTGACCTGTCGAACGCCCTCCTTCACGGCATCACTCGCGGTTCAATCCTCGATCTTGCAAAAACAGCCGGACTGAAGGCCGAGGAACGCAGCTTTTCCGTGGACGAAGCCATGGCGGCATCAGAGGCCTTCATCACCTCGGCCACAAGCTTCGTGACTCCCGTCGTGTCGATTGACCGGACGCCGATCGGCAACGGTGCAGTCGGACCGATCACGCGGCAACTGCTCGACCTCTACATCAACGACCGACTGGCCCACGGCATGCCGATCGCGTCAGCCTGACCCGACGGCGACCTCGGCACTTATTCCGAAAGGTGATCCAGAAACGTCGTGCCCCGATAAGCCTCGCGCAGCAGGGCTGCATCGACGAGACGGGGCATCAGACGTTCCAATGCCAGGTGCATGGAACCAACGGAGCCGCCAGGCAAGGCGATAAAGCCATCAATCGCGCCGCTTTCGCTCCAGTCACGGATGGCTTCGAAGGCGTCATCAACCGTGCCGATTACCTGCCAATGGCCTGACCCGATGACCTCGGGTCGCGCCAGAAGTTCGGAAACGGTCGGCGCCTCGCGTTCGATCAGTCGGAAAAGCAGCTCCGCATGGGTTCGGCTTCTTGGGCTGGCGGGCGGTGCGGGAAGATCGCCTGAGGTCACACGCCGATCACCCGGCCAGGTGGACAGATCAAGGCCAAGCATCCGGCTGACGGCGGCAAGCTGCCGTCCCCGGTCTGCACGCGCGTGCGATTCGGCGAAGAGATCTTCTGCCTCCTTTCGCGTCTCGGCGAGATAGAGGCTGAGGCCTGGCATCAAACGGACCGCGCTGGATGACCGACCGTGCGCTTCGGCGCGACGGCGCAGATCGTGGCGCAATTCGATCGCGGCCGCCTTGTCCGGTGTCGAGGCAAAGACGGCATCGGCGACGGAAGCTGCGAAGTCACGCCCTGTCGGAGATGCACCCGCCTGCACAAGGGGAATGCGCCCCTTGCCGAAAGCCGGAATGTTTAAAGGCCCGCTGACTGTCACATGTGTGCCCTGATGCCCAATCGGGCCCACCATGGCCGGATCGGCGAAGGTTCCCGTCGCCCGATCCATCCTCAGCGCTTCATGCGGATAGCTGTCCCACAGGGCCTTCACCACAGCCGTCACTTCTGCTGCATGCTCATAGCGCTCTTCGGCCGAAGGCATGTCCTTAAGCCCGAAATTCTCTTGGCCTTCCAGCGCCGTCACGATGTTCCAACCGGCCCTGCCCTTGCTCAACCAGTTGAGGGTCTGGAGCTGGCGCGCGATGATATAAGGCGGGAGAAAGGAAGCCGATATCGTCGACAAGAGACCGATATGGGTGGTTTCGCGGGCGATAGAGGCAAGCAGCACCGTGGGATCGAGGCTGGTGAAGCCCGGTCCCTTGTCCAGAACCTCCGGCCGCAGGAACAGCGTGTCAGGGCGAAAGACAAAATCGAGACAGGCAGCCTCCGCCCGCCGAGCGATATCAAGGTAAAAATCGCTAAAAAACAGGTCCTCGACACCACTGTCCGGGCGTCGCCAGCCCTCGCCGCTGAGCCAGGTCGGCGCGAGCGACATGCCAATTTTCAGTTTTCGGGAGGCGGTCATCGAGGAATTCCTGCGTTGAAATCAGCTGCATGGGGCGATGGGGAAAGCCCCAAAATCAAATTGTGGACTTTTTTACTATAGTTTAATATCGCCGCAAGAGGCCAAACGGGAGTTGCAAATTCGTGCTCGAAGCCAGGAATGTTACCGCGGGTTACGGCGAAATGCCTGTGCTGCAAGGTCTGTCCGCAGCATTTGCCCGGGGTCGGGTGACCGCACTTGTCGGCCCAAACGGATGCGGCAAGTCGACGCTTCTGAAAGCCATCATGGGGTTCGTGCCGGTCTCGGCAGGTGAGATTGAAATCGAGAACCAGGCGATCCGTGGCCTCGCAAGGCGAACATTGGCGCAGCGGCTCTCCTATCTTCCGCAGGAATCCCATTGCCCCGACTACATGACGCTGGGTGAACTGATCGAGCTTGCCGGCCATGCCCGCTACACGCTGGCCGGCGGCCCCTCGGAGAAGGATCGGGCTCTCTTTCGCCAGTCGCTGGAGATCGTCGGCCTCAAGGACAAGGCGCATTGCCAGGTTAATGCACTGTCGGGCGGCCAACGCCAGCGCGCCTTCATTGCCATGGTTCTGGCGCAGGATACCGAGGTGATCCTGATGGACGAGCCGGTCAATCATCTCGACATCAAGTATCAGTATGCCGTGCTCAGCC
Source organism: Rhizobium sp. G187 (assembly GCF_051549525.1). Taxonomy (NCBI): domain Bacteria; kingdom Pseudomonadati; phylum Pseudomonadota; class Alphaproteobacteria; order Hyphomicrobiales; family Rhizobiaceae; genus Rhizobium; species Rhizobium sp. G187. The sequence continues at coordinate 84,005 of NZ_JBPUGM010000003.1, read as the reverse complement.
TGATCCGCGAACTTTCGGTGCGCCATGGCAAGACAATCGTCGTCGTGCTGCATGATCTCAATCTGGCTGCCGCATTTGCAGATGATGTCGTCATGCTGCGGGCGGGCCGGGTCGTCGCGGCAGGCCCAGTTGCATCGACCATCACCGAAACCACCATCGCACGGGTCTTCGACCTTGAGACTGAGGTGTTCGTCCGCGATGGCAGACTGGTCTGCCTGCCCCAAATCCGGTTGCAGGAAACCGCAGCAGCATGAACAACCGCCTGCTCTTTCTCGCCTTGACGCCCTGTGTGCTTGCCTTCGCACTTCTCGCCCATCTTACCTTCGGGGCAACGCGTTTCCCGGTAAGCGAGGTCATCGAGACCCTGATCCATCAACAGGCGGACACATTCGAGCAATCCGTCATCCTCTATCAGCGGCTCCCGCGAGCCCTGATTGCCATCTATGTCGGGGCAACGACGGCCGTGGCCGGCGCCGTTTTGCAGGGGCTGACCCGCAATCCGCTGGCATCCCCGTCGACGCTCGGCATCAATGCAGGCGCAATGCTCTTCGTCATCGCGGGCGCCTATCTCTTCGATCTCGGCATGGAGGCTCAGGGCATCGCAGCCCTTGCCGGCGGCTTCGGCGGCTTTTTCGCCTGCCTCCTCGTCGCGCGTGTGGCAGGTCGCCGGAATGATCCGCGCGGGCTGGCACTCATTCTGGCCGGCGCGCTGGTCTCCATGCTGCTTGTCGGCCTGACCAACGCCTTTCTGCTCTCCGATCCTGCCCGCCGTGCCGATTTTCTCGGCTTCGTCAGCGGCAATATCAACCATGTCTATGCCGACCGCCTTACCGCCTTCTGGTGGATCGGTGCCTTGGCGCTTACGGTTCTTGCCATCCTTGCCCGGCCGCTCACGCTCATTCTGCTGGGTGCGGAAAAGGCCGCCTCGGCTGGCGTTCCCGTAACATTTGTATCCCGCCTCGCCCTCATTTCAGCAATGCTGGCCAGCAGTTCTGCCGTCGCAATCTGCGGACCGATCGGCTTTGTCGGCCTGATCGTGCCGCATCTTCTGCGACCCCTGGTCGGCAATGGCTTTGCAAGACTGCTGCCATCCGCTGCCCTGACCGGGGCTGCGCTTTGCCTCGCGGCAGATCTTGCCGCGCGCGAAGCGTTCCAGCCCTTCAATGTTCATACCGGCCTCCTCATGGATCTCTTCGGCGGACTGGTCTTCGTCGTCATCGTCAAGCGCTACTATCTCTCCCCCGCACGAAGGGGTTTGCCATGAGACGGGACAGGGCTACCGACGGCAAGCCGATCATACGGCTGACCAGCGGATTGCAGATCGGCGAAGGCAACCTTGCAGCAGGCCTTGGCTTGATTGCCTTGGCTCTTGCGCTCGCCTGCCTCTCCACCGGACTTGGGTCGACTGAGACCGGAATGCTGGATCTCTTGCATTCGCTCGCCGGAGGCGCAATCGCTGACGCCGATGCCTATGCGCTTTGGAACGTACGCCTGCCCCGCATCGTGCTCGGCTTCATGGCCGGCTGGAGCGTGGCGCTGGCCGGAGCCATGCTGCAATCGCTTGCCCGCAACCCTCTGGCCGATCCGGGTCTGTTCGGGCTCAGCCAGGGCTCGATCACCATGATCATGCTGCTCCTTGTCTTTTTCCCCGCCGCATCGAAGCTCCTTGTGGCTTTCGCTGCGGTCGGCGGGGGCCTCGCCGTCGCCCTGCTGCTGATCGGTCTTGTCGGGGGAGAACGGTCGAGCGGGCTTGCAATCCTGCTCATGGGCATCGCCATCGAAACCATGCTGTCGGCGCTCGCCTCGGTCCTGCTGCTCTATACGCCGGCGGAAACATCCTATGCGCTGTCCGACTGGCTCGCGGGCTCGCTGTTCCATGCCGACTGGCAGCTGATCGGCACCTTCGCACCACTGTTTTGCGTCACACCGATTGCCATATTTCTCATCGGCCGCGCACTCTCGGCCTATGATCTTGGCAATGACATGGCGATGGCGCTCGGCGAACCAATCGCCCGTTCGCGGCCCTTGGTCCTTGGGTTTGCGGTCCTTCTCAGTTCCGCAGCCGTGACTGCCGTTGGCCCCCTCACCTTCCTCGGGGTGCTCGCTCCGCAACTGGCGGGCTATGTGTCCCCCGCCGTCGGACGGGCCCGTCTTTTCCTCTCCGCACTCACCGGCGGGATCCTGGTGGTCGGCGCGGACGCCCTGACACGTGGGATCGGTGCCGACATACCGATACCGATCGGGCTCGCGCTCACTCTGATCGGCGTGCCGCTCTTTGTCGTGGCGCTGCGCCTACAGGCGCTGCGCAAGATGCATTCCCACTGAAAGGCAAGAGACCATGCGTTTGACGATACTGCTTGCAACCCTGATGCTGGCTGGCACAAGCCTTGCCGGCGAGCGCGCCTTGACCGACGACGGCGGCCGCAAAGTCACGATTCCGGAAAAGCTTGAGCGCATCGTCGTGATGCACGAAGCGCTGCTCGGCCTTCCCCTGATGGATCTCGGTATCTCACCGGTCGGCAGCTACGGTCGCGGCGATGACGGCAGATCTCTGACGGCAGTGGACTTCATCGATACGGTTCTCGGCCAAGGCCACGACAAGCCGAAGGGCATCGGAGCCGTCGGCCAGATCGATCTTGAAAAACTGTGCGCGCTCAACCCGGACCTGATCATTGGTACGGAGCGTGACCTCGACAAACTTGCCCAGCTCGAACCGCTGGCGCCCGTCTATATCCAGAATGTCAGCACCGGCAAGGCGCGCGGCTTCAGCGTTGAAGCAGAACTCGCCGATGTCGTCGATGCGCAAGACGCCCTTGCGACCCGCAGGCAAACCTATCTCGACCACCTGGAAAAAGTTCGCCAGAAGATGCCGCCCAAACAGGGCGCCACCTATCTCGCACTGATCGTGCATGATCAGATCAATCTCGTCGGAGACATGTCCGGAGCCGTCCAGGCGATCGAGGACCTCGGTTTCGCCCGCCTCCCAATGGAAGGACTGGTTCCCGGTGCCGGCATGGGCTCGACCTTCTCCCTCCCGATCAACGCCGAGAGCTTCGGCCGTCTCGACCCGGATCTGCTGGTGATCATGAACAGCTATGCCGGCAAGGACCGCTCTGAAGCGGCAATCCGCGCCCGGCTCGACAAGCTCTTGCCCGGCTGGGACAGGTTCTTGAAGCCAGTCCGCGAAGGGCGCGTGCTGTTCCTCGATTCCGGCGAAGTCGCAACGCCGACGATCGCCAGCGCCGAGCACACGCTGGACGCCTTCGAAGCGCTGGCGGACCGCTGAGGAGGTCCGCTCCGAACACCAAAAAGGGCTGCGGACATTTTGGTCCGCAGCCCCCTTTTTTCATCTCAAGCAATCCGACTTAGAACGTGCCTCTCACCCCGATGCCGAACAGGCGCGGTGTGGTGATGCTGGCCTCGATACCGCCCGTGCCGCGGTTGTACTGGACGTAGGTCGGAGCGCGCTCGTCGAAGACGTTCTTCACATAGCCATAGACTTCCATCTCGTCGCGGATCTTGTAGCTCGCCCGCACATCGGCCAGCGTATAGGCATCGACCGCATAGGCCGCACTGTTGGCATCGTCGGAATAGTAGTTGTCGAGGTGGCGCGCTTCGGCCGAGAGGTTGAACTTCTCGGTCACGTCCCAGCTTGCGCCGAAGCTCACCATATAGCCAGGCGACTTCAGGAACTCGTTGCCTTCGAGTGCTGCCGATGCGGACATCTCGTCAATCTCGGTGCGCAGAAGGCCGGCACCGCCCTTCAGCGTCAGATTGTCGAGTGCTTGATATTCGAAGGCCGCTTCCATGCCATAGGCATGCGCCTTCTCGGCATTGATGGTGTAATACTGGGTGACGCCACTGGCGAGCAGTTCGCCGAAGGGCCGCTGGGCATTCTTGAAATCCATGTAGAAAATGTTGGCATTGACGAAGAGCTTGTCTTCCAGGAGTTCGGCACGGGTGAACAGCTCGTAGTTGGTTACCGTCTCTTCTTCGAAGGTCAGCCAGGCATTCGGGCTGCGGCGCAGGGATGCACCGCCCGGATTGTAGCCTCGGCTGATGAGGCCACCGACGGTCCAGTCCGGTGTAACGTCATAGGCTAGCGTCAGCTTCGGCAGGATGGCATCGAAGGTCTCGTCGTAGTCGAGTTCGCCAATGCCCGTATAGGTGCCGGCACGCTGAATGTGGTCGCGCTGGTAGCGAAGACCGCCGGTAAGCGTCCACTGTTCGGCCAGCTTGTAGCTCAACTCACCAAAGATACCCAGATTGTCCTTGGTGTCATCAAAGGTCGTGATGCCGCTGAAATTGAGGTATTCATCGGAGGTCGTATGCGCATAATAGACCCCGGCCATACCGCTGAGCACGTCATCCTCGGAGCCGAAATTGACCCGCGATTCATGCGAGATATTGGCCTGCTCGACCACCGCATTGCCATTGGTTGCAGGCTCAGCCAGGCGCTCGACATCCGACGCGGAATACTGCGTCTGGTTGAACCAGCTGATGCCGTTATCAAAGTCATAGGTCACGTCGAGGATCGCCGTATTGGTGCGCTGATCCCAACTCGGCATGGTGGTTGTATAGCTTTCGAGATCGTCATAGGGCTGCTGAGCCGCCTCCTGGCTCGGACGATTGCCCGAGTTGTGGGAAAGCGTCAGCTTGGCCGACAGACCGGGAATTTCGGAAGGCTCCCACAACAGCTTGCCGCGCGCGTTGAAAGCATCGAAGTTCTGGTCTGTATCGCCCTGCAGGAAGGCAGCATTGACATAGTCGATGAAGGTATCGCGGCCGGCATAATCGATCGCGATACGGCCTGCCAGTTCCTCGTCGATGATCGGGCCTGACAAGGCGACCGAGGCGCGCTTGGTGTTGTAACTGCCGATTTCGGCCTGATAGGAGGCCTCCGGCGTGAAGGTCGGATCCTTCGAGTTGACGATGATCGCACCGCCGATAGCGTTTGCACCCTGAGACGTGGTCTGTGGGCCGCGGAAGACCTCGATGCTGTCGACATCCCAGATCGACGTGCTGCCATAGATGGACTCGAAATAGTTCATGTAATGACCATCGAGATTGACGCTGGCCCGCGGCACCGTTCCCGCAAAGAAAGCACCGGACCCAGTGTTCGGTCCTTGGGAATCCTGACCTCGGATAACCGGGGCACCGACATTGTCGGTGTAGACGACGTTCGGCACATCCGTGATGGCTTCCGCGATGGAGGCGTTGCCGGCTTCCTCCTTCTTGATGTCCTCTTCATCCTTGACCGCAACCGAAGAGGCCGTGTCGCTGAGGCTGCGTGCGACCTTTTCGCCGGTCACGACAATCGCATCCAGAACCGTCTCGTCCCCGGCGGCATCCTGCGCGAATGTGGCATAGGCAGGCAGCGACAGCGCAATGGCGCTAGCGCTCAGCATCAAAATTCTACTCGATCGCAAAGACATGAAAATCCCCTCAACAACGCGTCATTCGATTCAAAGTTGACAACTTGAATCAACATTAAAACCGACATGTCAACGGGAAGAGCGCAATTCGCATTGGTTGCATCGTCTTTGTTTCTTTTTTGCCACAATTTGAACACCACCGGCCCAGGGCACGGTTTCCGATTTGTCTAAGCGGAACGGGTAGCCAGATAAGAAGCGATATAAATAACTGTTTTTAAACGATAATTAAACAGATATTCATGATGACAAAATAGACCGCATACGCGGGTATCCGAGACAGGGCCGAGAGAGCGCATTTCGCAAACCTCTCCTCAACACGTCAATCAATAATTGCAATCACAGGAAATCCATGGATCTCGATAGTCCGATCCAGCGTCGCAATCATAAAACATGACTATTATATACAAGTTTATTGCGCAAGCGAAAATCGCCTGCTACGGTTTCGCCCGATCCGTCACGGCAACCCTGAATGGACCCAGATATCGTGACCGGGCCACCCTTATCGTTGATCGTCGAAAGATGGACCGCATGACCACAAATGCCCTTGCCATGTCGCTGGCCGACAGAACACCGAAAAGACACCGGCACACCGTGCGCCTGCGCCACCTGAAAGTAGCGCGTGTAGAGCAGCTCAGCCACGCCCTGGTGCGTGTCATTCTGGCCGGGCCGGAGCTCTCAGGTTTTTCCAGCCTCGGTTTCGACGATCATGTGAAAATGTTCTTTGCTGCTCCGGGGGAGGCCGAACCGCGTCTTCCGACTGTGGGACCAAACGGGCTGGAAATGCCGGAAGATGGCCCCCCTCTCCTCGGCCGCGACTACACACCACGCAGCTTTGATCCTGAGACAGGCGAGTTGGCGATCGACTTTGCCATCCACCACGACGGCCCGGCCAGCAATTGGGCGAGGACTGCGAAGCCCGGCCAGTCCGCCTGGGTTGCCGGTCCGCGTGGATCATTCGTTGTTCCACTCACATTTGACTGGCATCTGCTGATCGCCGACGAGACGGGTCTTCCGGCGCTGGCCCGGCGTCTTGAGGAACTTCCGGCCGGAACGCGCGCACTCGCTTTGATCGAAGTCGAGGGACCCGACGACGTGATCCCGCTTCAGACAGCAAGCGACGCATCGATCGTCTGGGTCCACCGTCACGGCAGCGACCCCAACCAGACAGGCCCATTGCTCGAAGCGCTCACCCGGACCGCACTGCCATCGGGTGATTTTTTCGGTTGGATCGGCTGCGAATCCTCGACGGCCAAGGCCTTGCGCTCATTCCTTGTGACGGAACGCGGCGCCAATCCGAAGTGGTTGCGCGCTTCAGGCTACTGGCGGCGCGGCGATGCCGGCGTCCACGACCATTTTGACGATTGAGCGGCCCACCTCGGCCGGCTCCATAAGAATACAATCGACTGAAGGAGGAACCCGACATGTCCGCAGAAGCACAGCGTGCGATGTCGCATGCCCATGATCAACAGAACCTGAGCGGCACGGAAGGAGCAACACCTGCAAATCTTGCATCCTTGCCTCCTCGCATGACAGTGCCATCGGATCACGAGGAACATGTCTGGCTTCAGCAGATGCAGGATCCAGACGGTATTTTCCGACACCTGATCGCCTACAGGATCGCGGGGAATGTCGACATTGTGAGACTGGCCGAGTCCGCACGCGAACTGGCATGCCGCTGGTCACCGCTCGATAGCCGCTATCGGTTTGAAGACAGCGGCCAGCTGATCCGCCTGAATGTATCGAAAGGATTCGATGCCCTAGAAATCCTCAGAGCCGATACGCTCGCCGACGCAGCTCGCCAGGCCCTCGCTCTTCAGGCCAGGGCCTTTGATCCGGAACGTGATGCACCGTTTAGGCTGCTCCTGATCCTGTGCAACGCCGAAACCTTGCTGGTGCTCCTCACGCATAGGCTGATCGAGGCGCTATGCCCGCCGGAGACCATCCTGCGCGGCCTCGGCGCAGCCTATGCCCGCCGTCCCCTGCCAGAATTGCCAGCGCCGAAGGCGACAGAGGCGGACCATCCATCAGAAGGATCGCCCATAGCCTGGCTGCGCCGCGCCGATATCGCCGATGTCGTGGTCTCCAGCATGCATGACGATGCATCAGCTGAAGCGGTTGGCCCAATTGCCCGCCGATACAGCGCCGTCCTGCCGCGTAAGCGCCTTACTGGGCCCATCGCCACCGAGACAGAACCGATGCGCCTTCTGGCAGCACTTGGTCCAGCCTTTGCTCGCTTCGTTGCCCTTCTGGGTGGCCATTCCGAGATAGACCTGGAACTTCCGCGCGATCCTGAAGCGAGCCTCGGCGAGCCCGGCCTTGGCCGCGCTGCCGCCACGTTTACCCTGATCCCGATCCACACCAATCGACCGCTGAAGGAGGTGCAAGACGCCATTCTCTCGGCCGAAGCCCAGACACACCCTGCGGCGACCCCTGGCCCTCGCGTTTCGGTCACCTGGCTCAGCGATCCCAACCCTTTCTTCGCCGTGCCGGACGTGACGCTTCATCGCCTGCCGCTGCCGACACGGATCGCGCTTCCCGATCTCGGGCTCGGCATTGCAACTCTGCCTGACGGCAATCTCCTACTGGAACTGACGACGGGCCAGGCCCTCTCGTCAAATGCAGGCGCGCTTCTCTTGGAACGCTTCGTCATTGCCCTTAACGATCCGGCCTTGCTGGATGGCCAGTCGGCGATCTCGATGATGGCAACACCTTTGGCAACAGCACCGCCTCATGCGGCAGCCAAGCCCAGTGACACCGCGAAGAACGAAGCTCAGACGATCGAGGCCTTGATCCTCGCTGCCTTCCGAGAAGCGCTGGGCATGCCGGATATGAGCGCAATGGATGACTTCTTCGATCAAGGGGGGCACTCTCTCATTGCCACTCGCATCATCGGTCGCCTTCTTGGCAACCATGGGATCGAGGTGCATTTCAACGACCTGTTCAGTCACCCGACAGCTGCATCACTGGCTTTGCATGCCCGCCGGGTTGACGCAGCAAACCACGGGCTACCTGAGACCCAGACGGACTCGACTGACAGCCGCCGGGCGCCCCTGTCTCTGGCCCAGATGTCGCTGTGGAAGGCCTATGCAGCCTTCGGCTTCAACGAAATCTTCAACATCCCCTTTGCACTCGACTTTCTCGATCCGGTCGACGAGCGGGTCTTCGAATGCGCCTTCCTCGACATCCTCGAACGTCATCCAGGCCTGCGCACCCTATTCCACCCGGACGGCGACACCGTGTTCCAGGAAGTGGTGCCGATGTATGACATCCCGGACTACAGGTGGTTCTGGACCAGCGACGAAAGCATCGGCGTCGAGCGCAATGCAGAGGCCGGACACCACTTCGACCTGACCCGCGAGCTTCCAATCCGGCTTCGCTTCCTGAAAGATCCAGAAAGCGGCCGACAGACACTGTCCTTCCTCTTCCATCACATCGTGCTCGACGAATGGTCGGTGAACCTGATGATGGATGAACTCGCCGACGCCTATCGGGCCCGAAGCGCAGGCCAGGTCCCGCAATGGGCAACGCAACCCGCGCCGTTCCACGAATTTGCCCGCAAGCAGCACGAGGCAGGCGTCAACGCCGAGCATCTTGCCTACTGGACCGACATGCTACGCGACGCGCCGACGAGTCTGCCGGTACTTGGCTCGGACGGTAAGCAGACTGCCGATGCAGAGGCAGGCCCCTCCTCCGCCGCCGGCGGCTGGGTGGAATTCAAGCTCGACAGGAGCGTGACCGAGGGCCTTTACGCAACGGCAAGGGATATGAGCGCCTCGCTGTTCAACGTTGCCTATGCGGCCATTGCCGCGTCCCTCTTCCGGCTCGGCGGCGTCAAGGATCTCGTCGTCGGCACCTCCGCGTCAGGGCGGATCGACCAGGCGTATTTCGATACGGTCGGTTACTTCACCACCGTCGTCGCCCACCGCTTGCGCTTCGATCCATCAACGACAGCTGGCGACCTGATCACCATGGTCAAGAACACCGTGAACGGCTCCCTGCCTCATTCGGAGATCCCGATCGACCTGATCGAGGAAGCACTCGGCATGACGCCCGGCCGCGATCATCTCTTCGAAGTGTTCATCCAGATCCATGCCAAGAACAAGTTGAATGGCGTGCTGCAATCGGCAGACGGACATACGATCGAGTTCCGTCAGGTCGATCCAGAGCGTCACGAGTCCCTGCTTGGACTGCATTTCGAGGTGATGGAGGAGATGATCGGCGGCGAAAGGTCGATCCGCGTGCTAATGAGTTACCGCGCCGACCATTATGGCCTCGAGCAAGTCGAAAACATCCGCACGACGACCCGCGACATGTTCGCCTGCTTCGCAACGAAAGCCACAGCAGCACTTCCGGTTTCAGCGCTTCTGGCCACGGCCTGACCCCTATTCCAGCCCATTAGAAAAAGGCCGGCTTCGCATGCGAAGCCGGCCATTTTCGTGTCCGCCAAAAGCTGAGCGTCAAGCGCCCGTAAATTCGGCTTGAACCTCGGAAACCAATGCACGAGCATCAGCGCCAAGCCCGGCCGGCGACAGGGCAAGCCGCAGCAGATGTGGCAAGGCGTTCTTGTGGCGCTCGAATTCGGAACCGTCGAGCACGGCTGAATCGGCGTCCAGCCGCAATGTCAGGTCGCTGCCATCATCGGCCCCGCGGAACGTCAGGCTGTAGCCTTCACCGGGACCATTGGCGAGAATATGCCGGGAGACCTGGAGATCCGGGAAGGCCGGCGCGCTGAAAGGCAAGACATTGATGAGCGGCGAAAAATAAAAGCGGCTTCCCTCGGGCATTTCCCGGTCCGTCGCGATCTGCTCGATGCGGTAGCGACCATGCATCCGCTGCTTGCGCAAGATCGCGGCAGACCTTTTGAGATAGGCCGAAACCGTCTCGCCTCGCTCCAGCCGCACAAAGAAGGGAAGAATGTTGACCAGCATGCCCGGCATATGCGCACCCACACTGCCCCAGCGGCTCATGAAGGGAAGCCACAGCGTCAGGACATCGCCATCTGCCGTCTTTTGACGCGGCAGCGTCTCGTGAAAATAGAGCCCGGCCGTCAGCACCAGCAGATCCGGCCAGCCGATCCCAAGTTCCATGGCCGTTTGCCGAAGCTGATCCGGCAGAGTGTCATCGAGATCGGACCCCCCCTCGAATGTGCTCGCACCATAGCTTTCGTCACCCTTGTAGATCACCGGCAGATCCGCAGCCCCTTCGAGATAGGCCTGCCAGAAGGCGCGATCGGCCGCATGACGGTGGCTCTGCCGGTAAGCCTCTTCCTCTGCGATAAAACTCGCCAGCGAATGGAAGGGTGCCCCGGCATCCTCTCCATCGCGAAAGTGCCGGTAAAGCTGAGCGCAGCGATGTTCGACCAGTGACAGTCCGAACCCATCGACGATGATGTGGTGGGCGCGGATATACCAAAGATGATGATCTTCGGAGAGGCGGATCAGAAATTGCGCGGATAGCCTGTCAACTCTCAGATCAAGCGGCGCTTTCACGTCCGACTCCATCAGCCGTCGCGCCTCGGCCATAGGGTCTTCCCGATCACTGAAATCGAAGATCTCGACCGGCGGGCGGCATGCCGGATCGCAGAACTGCTCTGGCGCCTCGCTCTTGCCTCCATCACGGAAACGCACCCACAGGACTTCAGCTTCGGCAACCGTGCGCGAAATCGCAGCTGACATGGCCGCATGATCGAGCGTGCCCTTAAGCACGATGCAGTGGGCAACGGTCGAGACGGGCTCATCGGGATGGAAGAGGAACTCCTCCCAGAAATCGAGTTGCGGCAAGGTCAACGGCATCCATTGGCCGGCAGCTTGGATATGCGACACGAAGGATCTCCTCATGGACTGTCATCAGCGATGGGCACCCGGCCAGCGCCGGACCCTGGGTTCGGCAAACCGAACGGGTGGCAAGGCAGGATTAGCCTGCCGCAACCGGAAACAGGGCCTGGACCTCTCCGGCATTGCGGCAGCGGACAAGTTGCGGGAGCGTTAGCTCAACGCCGATCTCGCTTTTAATCCGGGTCGAAATGGCCATCAGATGCGAGGGCTTGAGACCCAGCGACAGAAAATCGGTCTTGGCATCCACTTGCCGGCCCGGCGGATTGCCAAGCACGCCGAGATAGATATCAAGCACCCGCGCCTCCTTCGGGTCTTGCACGGACCGGGCAGGAGGCAGCTCCGACGATGCGGGCGATCCGTCCAGCAAGGCACGCGCCCGGCGCCGATCAGGCTTGCCATTGGCCGAAAGCGGCAGGTCATCGACAGCTAGAAAACGCGTCGGAATATGCGATTCCGGCAGGTGCCGCCGGGCAAAGGCGCGCAGTTCGGAACCAGCGATCACGGCACCGGGGGCGGCAACATAGAGAACGCCAATCGCCGCTTCTCCCCGTTGCTCATGGCCGTAATCGACCACCAGCACGCGGCGGATATCGGGGTGGCGGGCCAGCTCGTTTTCAATATCCGGAAGCGAGACGCGGACACCCCGCACCTTCACATAGCCATTGACCCGGCTTGCAAACAGGATTTCGCCATCAGGGCGGAAGCGACCTCGGTCACCAGTGCGGAAGGCGCGAACCTCGGCCCCTGTCTCATCCCGCACAGTAACGAAATCGGTCTGACTGATCACGCCATCTTCCAGATAGCCGATGGCAACATTCGTGCCCGCCGTGTGAATGCGGCCGACAACGCCGGTTGGGCAATGCCCGCCTGTCTCATCCAGCAGAAAATAGCGATTTCCCGGCAGCGGATAGCCGTAGGGAATGAGATCGGTGTCCTCTGGCCCAATCTCGTGCCAGATACTCCAGATGGTGGTTTCGGTCGGCCCGCCAAGCGAAATCAGCCTGAGCGCCGGGTTAAGTTTGCGAAGGTCGGCAATCACCACCGGCTTGATATAGTCCCCCCCTTGCGCAACCAGACGCAGGGACCGCAATTGGTCGCCGCGCCGGCATGACAACAGCATTTCGAGGATCGCCGGCACCGAACACCAAAGCGTCACACCATGCTCGGCAACCAGCTGGTTCCAGCGGATCGCATCCTTCTCCTCCCCGGGTGCCGGCAGCACCAGTGTCGCACCTGCCGTCAGGCAGCCAAACACATCGAAGACGGACATGTCGTGATGCAAGGGGGTAACCGATATGAACACATCCCGGTCGGTAACAGTCCAATTTGAAAGTGTGCTGCCGATGACATTGGCCGTCGCCCGGTTGGCCAGCACCACGCATTTCGGTTTTCCCGTCGTGCCGGACGTGTAGAGATAATAGGCAGGATCGTCGCTAAGGGACAGTTCATCCAGAGGCAGGGCGAGTGTTTGCGCATTGACGGGCGTGTCGCCACCCAGAAGCTCCCTCGGCGATACCGCCGAAAAACCTTCGGGCACTGCGGTCGCAACAATGAGATCCGGCCGGCAATTCGTCAGAAGGTAACGGAGCCGGTCGTCCGGCGAGCCAGCGTCGATCGGCACCCAGATCGCTCCGAGAAAAGCTGCGGCCAAGGTCACCGCCGTATGCTCGAAACTGCGCCCGAGGGCGATTGCAACGACACTCCCACGCGTCACGCCGCGTATCTTGAGACCTTCCATTGCGCGTGCGACCTCACGGCCGAGTTCCGAGTAGGTCAACCGGCGGGTACCGCAAATCAGCGCCGTTTTACCATTCTCTCCATCGAACAGGTGAGATGCGATGCGCTGAAGAAACGGAAGCGTATTGGCATCGCCCTCCGTGCTGTTGCGGTGATAGTGGTCGAGGCGCAGGAAATCCTGCGCCGGGAGGTCCAGCCGGTCCAGTGCAACCAGTGCTTCGACGGCCCGGTCGATCGCCTCCAGAATGTCGCGCACAGTCTCTTCGCCCAGTGCTTCCCGGGCATAATCGATATCGATACGGAGATTGCCGACAGGGTCCAGCGAGAAGCGGACGTCCATCGCCACCTGCGGCGTCTGCGTCAGTCCACTGACCAGCTGGACCGGATGGTCGGGCGGCAGAACAGGCCAGGACAACCCGTTGGTGATCACAACCGGCAGCGCCACACTGCCAGGATTGTTCGTCATCAGCATCCGGCTCAGATCAACCCCGGAATACGAGAGATGATCCAGCCCTTCGAGCACATCAGCCTGCAGGCGCTCGCATCGTGTGGCAAAAGAACCGGATCGCCGATCCCAATTGACGGCAATGAAGCTGGATCCATTGCGGAAGCCACCGGTGTTTGGCGGAGCTACGGGAATTCCAACGCAAAGGGCGCTGTTCGCCTCCCAATGAGACAGGACCTCCAGAATCAAGGAAGTCAGCATGCTGTTCTTGAACAGCCGTTGCCGCGCGCCGATGCGGCTCAAGCGGGCGAAACGGTCAAGCGCGATCGTCAGGCTCTCGCGGCGATAGGAGGATGCCTTGATCGTCTCCAACGGTTTCAGCCATGGCAGCTCCGGTGGTCCGGCATTGCTGGAGAGCTTCGCCGCCCAATACTCCGCATCGGCACTGCGCTTCTCAGCGGACGCACTCGGCGTATCCGTTTGGCCAGACATCTGGCCCCCTTCGGCCGCAGCCACACCAAAGATCTCGTTTGCCAGAGAGGCAATCGCCCTGCCATCAACGATCAGGGCATCGAAGCGGATAAAAATGATCGCTTCGCCAGCTCCACCCCCCGAACCTTCGGGCAGGCGGAAGGCGACCACCTCCCAAGGTGAACGGTGTAGATCAAAGTGCTTATGGGCAAAGGCCTCGCGCAGTTTTCCGACATGGTGCAGCGCGTCTTCGGCTGATCGGTCCGTCAGATCAATCAGCTCGAAATTGACCACCTCCTCCTCAGAGATCGTCTCGACCAATCGCATCTCATCGATATGTGTTCGCAAGCATGCGTGCTGGCGAACGAGCGCCGCGAGACGAAGCACAAGAGCGTCGAGATCCACCGCGCCACGATATTCCCGAAACTCCTGCATCGGCACGCCGCCAAGCGGAACATGGTCGCTGCGCCCCAGGAGATAAGCCTGCTGCAGCGGATTCAAGGGACGTTCCATGTCCTGTCCTTTCAAAGAATGGAAAGCTTGGGAACACGGCTCGCGTCCTATAAGCCCGAGTTCCGATAAAGGCAGGTCGACAGTGGCAGGCTGCCGCGCCACGCGCCGGACAAGATCGACAAAATCGTTGAACAGTCCGCCGATCCAGTCTTCCGCCAGGGCATCGCGGCGGATGTCCCAATTGATCAGAAGGCCGCTATCCACAGTCGCGACCTGCGCATCTAGCGCAACGTTCGGACCCTGCGAAACGGCCCAGTTCATCGCGCCAAAGATCTGCGACACCCGCTCGGAAAAGAGATCGCCACCGGGCAGGTTGAGCCCGGATGTGAAGACGACCGGCGAGGCCTGCACCGTTCCATCAAGGCGCGAGAGGTCACGCATGACGCTGACACCCGGATAGGCGCTATGGGCAAGGAGATCGATCATTTCGTCACCGAGCCGTTTGGCCAGGGTCGTCAGACTGTCGTCGGCACGGATCTCCACCCGAAGGACAAGAATGTTCGAAAAGTCTCCGACAATGCCCTCGACGCCCGCGATCACCGGCCAGCGTAGGAAGCTCGGCACGGACAGGCGGAAACGCTCGCTTGCGGTGGCACGCCCCAGAGCATGCGCGAACAAGGCGAGGAAAAGACTGGACGACGTCACACGAAGACTGCGCGCGCAACGCTCAAGCGCCTGCCTTTCTGAGGACGAAATATGGGCCGCGATCCGCGTACTCTTTACGTTGCCGTTAGGCGACAGAGTCGTGAGCGGAAGGTGCGGCGCAGGTGGAATGTCCGGCAGCCTGTCCTTCCACCACAGACGATCCGCTTCCCGCTTTTGTTTCAGATCAGGATCGGCCTGCACGGCATCGAGCCAGTCGAAAAATTGCGGTCGGTCGGAAAGGTCAGGCTTTTCAGGATCGGCATACAGCCGCGCCAGATCTTCCATCACGATGCGGAAGCTTGCGGGATCGATTGCCACCATGTCGGTATCGACATGCAGCCGTGTCGCTCCTTCCGGCAGGAGGCTGAGTCCGAAAGCAGACGACTGACCCGCCTCAAGGTTGAGGCGGCGATGCGTCCAGCTGTCGCGCTTGGCCTCCAGATGGGTGGCGAGCATGGGCTCTTTCCAGTCGGAAAGGTCTTCGACTTCGAATGTGATTTCAGCTGCTTCGGGCGCAATAGACTGGCGGCCATCCGCATCGACGCGGAGACGCAACATCGGGTGCAGCCCGCCAAGACGCTTGATCGCCAAGGCAAGACGGCCGGGATCAAGGGCGCTGCCATCGAACTCGACATAGAGATGCGGAACAACTCCCCCGAGTACGCCGGGCATCCCTCGGCCGACCCAGCTGGCGGCCTGCATCGATGTTAATTCACGCATCTGAACTCACAGCGGTTGACAAAACATGATCAACATACTCAAGTATAAACGATCGTCAACCACCAGCATAGGAGGTGCTGCATGAGAGCCGGCGCACTCAGGACGAACCACGCCGAATCGGCTTTATCAGTTGATTTAACGAAGAAATTTATATTCACCTCGGGAAACAGGGAGCTGCGCGCGCACGGAATTCGCGAACAGATTTCGGTTCCAGCAAGGAGTGGGCACTTGGTCGACAGCCCCTTGCAGCGGGCGTTGACAGAGGCTTTCGAGCGGGCTCATCGCAGTGGACGGGCAAACCCGGTCGTCATCGGCGCGATCCCATTCGACGTTAGCGAACCCTCTTGCCTTTACGTGACAGACAACCATGAATGGCACTCACGCGACGCCACGACGCCTCATGCTCCCACCGGCTTCCCCGTTCTGACGGCACAGCGAAGCCTTCCGGACGAGGCCGGGTTCAAGCGTGCCGTCGAGCATGCCATCGTCAATTTCCGCCACAGCGACGTGCGCAAAGTGGTGCTGTCTGTCATGCGGGAACTGAAGTTTTCGACAGACATCGATGTTGATTTGCTCCTGGCCAATCTGAGGGCCCGCAACCGCGAAGGCTATCAGTTCCGCATCGCGACGCCCGATGGCGGCGAACTGGTTGGCGTGAGCCCCGAACTTCTCATGCGCAAGGAAGGCGACAGGATCGTCTCGAACCCGCTTGCCGGCTCCGCCAAACGTCTGGCCGATCCTGAAGCAGACCGCGCCAATGCTGAAAAGCTGGGGGCCTCGGAAAAGGATCATTACGAGCACCGGCTGGTGGTCGACGATATCCGGGCGAGACTTGAACCCTGCTGCGCAGAACTGTCCGTGCCTTCGCGCCCGTCGCTGATCAACACGGCAGCCCTCTGGCACCTGTCGACCCGAATGGAAGGCCGCGTCGCCGACCCCTCGATGAACGCCCTGCAACTCGCATGCCTGATACATCCCACACCGGCCGTCTGCGGCTTCCCGACTGAACGGGCCCACCGACTGATCCGCTTCGTCGAGCCCTTCGACCGTGGACTTTTCACCGGAATGGTCGGCTGGTGCGACGCCGAGGGCAACGGCGAATGGGTCGTGACGATCCGCTGCGGCACGGTGAAGGGCAGTACCGTCCAGCTGTTTGCTGGCGCAGGCATCGTCGAGGCTTCGCAGCCCGATTCCGAGTGGGCAGAGGTGCAGACCAAACTCGGCACCATGCTGGCTGCCTGCGGCGTCGAGGCATGATGATCGAGATCGTCGGAAACAAGCCTATGAAAAATACCAGAATAGAATTCACGCCATGGCCAGAGGACGTCGCTGCGCGCTACCGCGAGCGCCGCTATTGGATCGACAGGCCTCTGTCGCGGATCGTGGAAGAACAGGCCAGCCAGCGCCCCGATGCGGTGGCTGTGATCTGCGGCGACCGCAGTGTCACCTACGCACAGCTCGACCGGCTTTCGACAAACCTTGCAGCAAAGCTTGCCCTAACAGGCCTTGGGCACGGCGACACGGCTCTCGTGCAACTGCCGAACCTTGCCGAGTTCTATATCGTCTATTTCGCCCTGCTGAAGATCGGGGTCGCTCCGGTCAACGCTCTGTACAGCCATCGTCGGCTGGAAATGTCGGCTTATGCCCGCCAGATTGCCCCGCGCCTGCTGGTCGCATCGCGGCGGCACGAGCTATTCGCCGATGATCACTTTGTCGATGAATTGAAGACCTTGTCACCGAACCTCGGTACGATCCTTATGCTGGGCGATCCCTCGCCAGAAACGGATCTGGCACACTGGATGAACTCGGACGACGGCCACTCCGTCCACTTCGGGCCAACGCCACCGGGGGACGTGGCCTTCTTCCAGCTATCCGGTGGCAGCACCGGAACTCCGAAACTGATCCCGCGCACCCATAACGACTATGACTATTCCGTTCGGGCCAGCGCCGAGATCTGCAAGCTCACCCCAGACACGCGGTACCTTTGCGCCCTGCCGGCCGCGCACAATTACCCGATGAGCTCGCCGGGCGCGCTTGGGGTCTTCCACGCCGGCGGAACCGTGGTGATGGCGCCCAACCCGGAGCCGCTTGCCTGCTTCGCCCTGATCGAGCGCCATGCCGTCGATATGGTCGCGCTTGTTCCACCCGCCGTTGCCTTGTGGCTACAGGCGGCACCGCAGCACAGCACAGCACTTGCCTCTCTGAAACTTGTTCAGGTGGGCGGCGCAAGTTTTGCCGAGACCCTGGCCCGCCAGGTGCCGGAGGTTCTCGGCTGCGGGTTGCAGCAGGTGTTCGGCATGGCCGAAGGCCTCGTCAACTACACCCGCCTTGACGATCCGGATGAGCGCATTTTCACCACCCAGGGCCGGCCAATCAGCCCGGACGACGAGGTTCTCATCCTCAACGAGGACGGGAGACCTGTGCCCGAGGGCGAACCGGGCCTGCTTGCCACGCGCGGCCCCTACACGTTTCGCGGTTACTACCAAAGCCCCGAGCACAATGCCCGCGTCTTCGACCGCAACGGTTTCTACTCATCCGGTGATGTCGTGCAGCGTACGGCAGACGGTTACCTGAAGGTCGTCGGCCGGGTGAAGGACCAGATCAATCGCGGTGGTGAAAAGGTGGCCGCAGAAGAAGTCGAGGACCTGCTCCTCACCCATAGTGACGTCACGCATGCAGCATTGGTTGCCATGCCGGATGATCTGCTCGGTGAAAAGAGCTGCGCCTTCGTCGTCTCCCATAACCCGGGCCTGAAGGCGCCAGCGCTCCGCCAGCATCTGATGCGCCTCGGCGTTGCCGAATACAAACTGCCCGACCGGGTGCGCTTCATCGAAGCCATGCCCCTGACGGCCGTCGGCAAGATCGACAAGAAGCGGTTGCGCGAGCTCCTGGCCCAGTCAGCCACTGCCACGGCTCCCGCTCCCACGCCCGTACTGACCTGAGACAATCCGACAGAGGTGCACAATGGCCATTCCCGCCATCTCCGATTATCCGATGCCGAAGCCTGAGAGCTTCCCGACCAACAAGACCACCTGGAAGCCGGAAGCCGCCCGCTCCGTTCTTCTCATTCACGATATGCAGCGCTATTTCCTCCGCTTCTACGAGGCGGACGGCGGCCTGATGCAGAGCCTCATCGACAATCTCGCCCGTCTGCTGACTTGGGCCCGCGCAAACGGCGTGCCCGTGGTCTACACCGCTCAGCCGCATGAACAGCCGCCGGGCGACCGTGCATTGCTCAACGATATGTGGGGCCCGGGCCTCACCGTCGCCGATCCGGCGCTGCAGCAGATCGTCGAAGCCCTCGCCCCGCAGCCATCCGATGTGGTGCTGACCAAATGGCGCTACAGCGCCTTCGAGCGCTCGGACCTTGCGGAGCGGATGCGCGGCTGGGGCCGCGATCAGCTCGTGATCGGCGGCGTCTATGCCCATATCGGCTGCATGGTCACAGCCGTAGAAGCCTTCATGAAAGACATCCAGGCCTTCATGGTCGGCGATGCCGTTGCCGACTTTTCCGAAGCCGAACACCGCATGGCCTTGCAATATGTCGCCACCCGTTGCGGTGCCGTTGTAGATACCGCAAGCTTGGTGGGAACGGCGAAGAAGACCGCAAGCCGCGCCTGGCTTGAGGCCCGGCTGCTCCAGCTCGTCGAGGACGGATCGGAAATCGATCCCGACGAGAACCTGATCTTCTACGGCCTCGACTCGCTTCAGGTCATGATGGTTGCGGCCGAACTCAAGCAATTTGACGTGGTCGTCGGGTTCGACGAACTGGCACGCGTACCGACGCTCAATGGCTGGTGGTCACTGATCCAGGATCGACGGCTCGCGGCCTGATGCAGGAAGAGGGAAATCCCATGCATGATAGCGGCTTTGCCCGCCGCCGGGTGCTTGTCTCTGGCGCAGCAGGCGGCATCGGACGACGTATCGCCGAACGCTTTGCGGAAGCCGGCGCCGAAGTGATCGGCCTCGACCTCGCGCGACCGGAGAACCCGCCACCCTTCCGTCTTGTCGCCGTTGACATCCGCGACCCGGCAAGCGTCACGGCCACATGCCGTGTCCTGCGGGCGGAGGCAGAGGAAATCGATGTCCTGGTCAACGGCGCTGGCGTCTTGCGCCTGGGGCGGACAGAGGACCTCTCTTGCGAGGACTTTGACGCCTGCATGGACGTCAACGCTCGCGGCGCCTTCCTTCTGATGCGCGAATGGATCCCGGCCTTTCAGCGCCGCAAGGCAGGTGCGATCGTCAACATCGCATCCAATGCGGCTCATGTGCCGCGTATTGGCATGGCGGCCTATTGCGCCTCGAAAGCCGCCCTTGTCAGCCTCAGCCACACAATTGGCCTCGAGCTCGCGCCCTACGGCGTCCGCTGCAACATCGTCTCTCCGGGCTCGACCGACACAGCCATGCTGGAAGGCATGATGAACGGCAAGAGCGGCTATGCGCGTCTCGTTGCCGGACAGCCCGATCAGTTCAAGCTTGGCATCCCACTCGGCAAGATCGCAAGCGCCGACGATATTGCTGATGTCGTCCTTTTCCTCGCCTCCGACCGCGCCGGCCATGTCACCCTCCAGGACATCGTCGTCGATGGCGGGGCAACGCTGGCCGCCTGAGGTGAACGCCGGGGAGATAACGACAGGGGCGGTCGCCATGGGGCGGCCAGCACCTGAGCCACGTGTTGAAACGAGCCCTTGGACTGACCAACTCCCGATCAGGGAGGTCGGCCATCACGCCTGCGTCGACCTCCCCATTGTTTCAAACACAAAAGGTCCATCGCCGATCAGATGCATCACGGCCACATTCTCTGACTGCATAGCGGACAATCCCTCGCCATTTTTCGCAGATGTGCCGCGACCGGCCATGCTCGACCGTGCGGCGCCCCGGCGGATTGCGGAATTCATCGGCGGACGCGCCTGCGCGCGCGAAGCGATCCGGCGCCTGACGGGTGACATCGCCGACTTGCCGGTCGGCCCCGATCGCGCGCCCCGCTGGCCTGGAGGGCTCTGCGGCTCAATCTCTCACAGTGGTCGAAGAGCAATCGCTGTTGCAGGCGAGACGACCCATTTCATCGGCATCGGGATTGATCTGGAACGATGTCTGTCGAATGCCGAAGCCCGCGATATTGCCGATCTGGTTACAAGCGATAAGGAACGTCAGCGCCTGGGCACAAGATTGGATGCGGTCACCCTATCTTTGATCTTTTCAGCCAAGGAGAGCCTGTTCAAAGCCTTGTCATCGCACACAGGCCCCATCCCCTTCTTCCAGTCTTTCCAGGTCTCGGAGATCGAGCACAGCAACATGCGTCTGTCCCTCATCCCGGACACCTTGCCGGGACAACACTGCGAGACCGAGTTTACGGTCGGTCTCGCAGAACTGGGTGAGCTGTTCGCCACATTCGCCTTGCTTGCAAAACCGTGACGTCAGCCGCCGATCATGGACCGGAAGCGGGATAGCTCGACCTCGGAAACCCCGACATTGTGGCTGGACGCCGGATACGCCCCGCTATCGACATCCTCGCGGAACTCGCGAAAGGCCGCAATGCGATCCTGCTGCAGGCGATCGAACTCGGCGGCAAAGTTGCGATAGGTCTTTGCATGGCGCGGAACGTGTCCGCGGTTCTGTCCGAGCACGTCGTCAGCAAACAGATATTGCGCGTCACAGCCGGCACCGGCCCCCATGGAGATCATGAAGAGTGAGGTATGGGCGCTGATCAGTGCGGCAATCTCAGCTGGAACAACCTCGATTTCAGCGGCAAAAGCACCCGCCTCCTCCAGCGCCTTGACCGCATTCCAGATCGTCAGCGCACTCTCCGCCGTCTTGCCAACAGCACGGAAACCGCCGGTCCAGGTGGCCTTGGACGGGATCAGTCCCACATGGCTGCAGACCGGAATTCCCTCGTCACGCAACCTACGAATGATCCCAAGGCTGGCCGCACAATAGACGGCGTCTCCACCGGCACGCATCGCCTGAAAGGCAGCGCGCAGATACTCTTCTGCCGTCACGAAATCACCATATTCGAGGCCCGGCACGGCAAAAACATTGGGTGCCGCCTCGCGGAAGGCTGGTCCCAGAAGGGACGGTGGCACAGACACCATTTCAATGCCGGCCTTGTCGGCGGCGTCTGCCTCTTCGAGCGTGACGACACGCAGCATGCTCAATTGCCGCTTGCCCTTGAGCGCCAGAATGTCGGCAACGGTGGGACGGTTGGATTTCATCGGTTCATCCTTCGGCGCCGAGCGCTCATAACAGAGATTTCAATTTGGTCGCGGGATCGGCAAGTGTTGCGGGATCCGGTTTTGCGCCCTTCCCGATCAACATTTCCGCCAGCCGGATATCGCGTGCCACAGAACCGCCGGGCCCAAGTCCGCTCGCGGCCAACAACTGGCCGTCAGCCCCGAGATGGAAGAGGATCTCGGCTTCCGCGGTGAGCGGTCGAACGATCTCCTGTACGGCGCCATCCGCAAGACCGGCCACTTGCAGGGTCAGGTCATATTGGTCGGACCAGAACCACGGCACGTTTTTGAACACCTCATCGTGCCCGAGCATGTTGGCCGCCGCCACAGCCCCCTGATCCTGCGCATTGCGCCAGGATTCGAGCCTGACTCGCCTGCCTGCATAGGCGTGAACGGGAAACGAGCAGCAGTCGCCGGCGGCGAAGATATCAGGATCACTGGTCCTCAGATGCTGATCGACGGCAATTCCATTCTCGATGGTAAGCCGGGCATCGGATGCAAGGGCCGTGTTCGGCTGCGCGCCGATACCAACGACAAGGGCATCCGCCTCGATAGTCCGGCCGTCGCCGAGAGCGATGGTGACCGCGTTTTCGTCCGATCGAATTCCCTCGACGGGCACCCCGCAGATCAGCACCACCCCTTCAGCCACATGCCGTGCCTGCAGCTTGAGGGCCAGGACTTCCGGCACGCCGCGCATCAGGACACGGGGCTGTACCTCGATCAGCGTTATCTCTGTTCCAAGTTTGCGGCCCATCGCTGCCAGTTCGAGGCCGATGAAGCCACCACCGAGAATGGCGACATGCTGCCCCGGCTGCATATGGCAACGGATCGCCTCGGCATGCTCGACGGTACGCAGCACGTGGATGCGCTTGCTCGAAGGGACGCCCGGGAGTTGACGCGGCGCAGCACCTGTCGCCAGCAGCAGCCGCTCGTAGGGTAGAAACTTCCCGCCTTCGAGCGCCAAATGGTGCTCCGATGGCTGCAGCGCCGTAACCCGCAGCCCGCGTCGAAAGGTAATCCCGGCCTCGGCAAAACGGTCATCTGCGGCGATCGCGCGAACGCTCCCGGATGACGCATCTGGGCCAATCTTCGATAAGGGTGGGCGTTCATAGGGCAGATGCGGTTCCTCGCCGATCAGCGTGACAGAACCCTGATAGGCCTGTTCCCGCAGAGCAAATGCCGCCCGGACACCCGCCTCTCCCGCGCCCACGATCACCATGCCTCGATCGACCATATCAGCCAACCTGGATCAGGACGCGCCCGCCATCCACCTTGACCGGATAGGTCTTCAGGTTGATGCAGACGGGCGCCCCCTTGGCCTCGCCGGTCTTGTAATTAAAGCGGCCATTGTGTTTTGGACACTCGATGATGTCGTCCATGACCAGACCATCGGCCAGATGCACATGCTCATGCGTGCAGTGGCCATCGGTCGCATGGAAACTGTCTTCCGGGCTGCGATAAATGGCAAAGCTCTTGCCGTCGTGATCGAAGCGGATCACATCCTCTTCGTCGATCTCGTCCTTGGCGCAGACGTCGATCCAGGTGCTCATCGGGTTCTCCTCCCCATTATTGTCTACGTGGTCGCTCTGGTGGTTTATTCAGCAGCCGGCGCCATGGCTTCGTTGTGAAAGTCTTCGCGGTAGGGCTTTGCCGTTGGCGGAAGATCGCGCTTGAGGAAGTAGTCCTCGTTGCGCAGCTGGCGCAGGAAGGCCGGTATCATTTCGCGATACCCATGCAGGATCGAGGGGTTTGCCGCCGGCATGTCGTCCTTGATCATCGCATGCAGTTTCGGCAGTGCATGATAGGGCACCATCGGAAACATGTGGTGTTCCACATGGTAGTTCATGTTCCAGTAGATGAAGCGGCTGATCGGGTTCATGTAGACGGTGCGGCTGTTCAGCCGGTGGTCGATGACATTGTCGGCGAGGCCGCCATGCTGCAAAAGGCCGGTCATCACATGGTGCCATGCCCCGTAAAGCCTTGGCAGACCAATCAGCATCAACGGCAGAATAGACCCCATGGCAACGGCAAGAGCAATCGTTGCAACATAGATGGCAAGCCAGATTCGCGCGGTGCGGATCGCCTTCGGTTGCTCGGTTTCAGGAACGAACGTCTTTTCTTCTGCACTGA
The DNA here is from genome assembly GCF_051549525.1 of Rhizobium sp. G187. Classification (NCBI taxonomy): domain Bacteria; kingdom Pseudomonadati; phylum Pseudomonadota; class Alphaproteobacteria; order Hyphomicrobiales; family Rhizobiaceae; genus Rhizobium; species Rhizobium sp. G187. The sequence continues at coordinate 59,845 of NZ_JBPUGM010000003.1, read as the reverse complement.
TCATGCCGAAGGCGTTGCGCACCATGTCGACCATGGCATGCCAGGCATCGAGCAGGCCAAAGAAGTTCAGGATCAGCCGGACAAGGTCCGGCGGTCGCATGACGGCAATCTCGGGATCACGACCGACAATCACGGTGTCTGTATGGTGGCGGGTATGGCTCCAGCGCCAGGTCACCGGATTGCGCATGATCATGAAGCACGCAATCTGGTAGACGACTGTGTTCATCCACATCGTCTTGAAAGCTGTGCCATGACTGCACTCGTGCCAGCGACTATCCGAGGCAGAACCGTAAAGAACGCCGTAGGCGAGGAAGAAGGGAATCGCCCAGAGGCTGCCCCAGAAATAGATGCCGAAACCGGCAAAGACCATCATCGACCCAAGCCAGATCGCCGTGTCACGAATGGCCGGGCCATCTTCCCGCTTCATCAATTCCTTCATCTGTTTGCGTGGTACGTCGGTATGATACCACTCCGCCGCCGACAAGCCGCTGGCCACTGCCGCCTGGGCATCCTTGCCCAGCAGACTATAGTCCCGCTTTGTCGCAATCCTCGCCATGCTATCCTCCTGCTCCTCCGGGAACCGGTCCCGCGTCCATTTGACGGTAAGCAAAGGATGACCACTCTTTTTTAGGAGCTCAATAGGGTCATGATATATTCTATCAAAACCTATCATTTATAATGAGAATTGTGATAGACAACCTCACAAAGAGGGAATGATCATGGGAACGAGACCAACCATTGCGGATCTTGCCAGGGCGGCCAATGTCAGCGTCGCGACGGTGGACCGCGTATTGAACGGGCGACACAAGGTTCGCGAAGATACGGCCCGACGAGTCTATCAGGCAGCCAGCGATATCGGTTTTCATGCGGTGAGCCTGCTGCGTCAGCGCATCTTCGAAGGCCAGCCACAATATCGCCTGGGCTTCGTTCTGCAGAAGCCGGATCAACCCTTTTACCAGGCCTTCGCTCGCGAACTGGAGGCCGCAGTTGAAAACTTCACCGACATCAGAGGCATCGCACAGATCGAGTACGCCTCCAGCCAGACTCCAGCCGAACGTTCCGAGAAGCTGAAGGATGTCGGCGCTCGATGCCATGCAGTCGCCATGGTGTCCCCGGACTATCCTGCGATCACAGCGGTGGTGGAAGACCTGAAGTCGAGAAATATCCCGGTCTTCTCGCTTCTGTCAGATTTCGCCTCAGGCGTACGCGAGGGTTATGTAGGGGTAAACAACCGCAAGGCTGGCCGAACAGCCGCCTGGATGATTACCAAGGCAGCAAAGCGCCCCGGCAAAGTGGCGATCTTCGTTGGCAGCCATCGCTTCAACGGCCACGAACTCCGGGAAATTGGTTTCCGGTCCTTCTTCCGCGAATGCGCCCCGGAATTTGAAGTGCTCGATAGTTTCGTGAACCTCGATACCGGTGAAATTACCCACGAAGCGACGATCGATCTCATACAGCGACATCCAGACCTCGTAGGCTTTTACGTCGCCGGCGGCGGCATGGAAGGGGCAATCTCGGCCCTGAGAGAAGAAAACGCAGCCGGCAAATATGTTGTCGCCGTCAATGAGTTGACACCCGACTCAAGGGCAGCCCTCGCGGACGACATCATCACCGTCGCGATCCACACACCTCTGCAGCATCTCTGCCGCGAGCTCATCCGTGTAATGGTCGCCGCAATCGAAAATGGACCCGCCTCAGTCCCAGGCCAGACCTTCCTGCCGTTTGAAATGTACGTTCCAGAAAATATCTGATCCGGAATGATAAAATCACATCATCAACATCTGCAAAATCTCTCATGAATGAGAGAGAATGATGTCAGTTCGACTTTGACGATGCCCCGGAAAACTGATGACCTTCTGTCGAGAGGCGGGAGGAGACACTCCGCCTGGAAAGACATCATCCTGGGAGACATTCATGGCGGCACCCACCTTCGCGCTCAACCATATGGTTGCGCCTTCGCTTCCCTTCGCAGATCTGGTCAAGGCCGGCGCCGCGATTGGCATCCATCACTTCGAAATCCGAAATGATCTTGCTGGAAACGCCATTCTCGACGGAACTGCGCCCGAAGCCATTCGCGCGGAAGCCGCAACTGCCAACGCCGAAATCATCTCCATCAATGCCCTGCAGCGCTTCAATGAATGGACGCCAGAACGGGAAGCCGAAGCCAGAGAGCTCGCCGCCTATGCGGCGGCTTGCGGCGCCAAGGCGCTCGTTCTCGTGCCCGTCAACGACGGCAGCGGACAGGCTGATGGCGAACGCCAGGCTAACCTGCGCACGGCCCTGAAGGCCCTCACACCCATCCTCGAACAAGCAGGACTGATCGGCCTCGTCGAGCCCCTCGGCTTCAACATCTGTTCCCTGCGCTCCAAGAAAGAGGCCGCAGAGGCAATCACTGCCGTCTCCGGCAGCGGTCGCTTCAAGCTGGTGCACGACACGTTCCACCATGTTCTTGCGGGCGAACCGGAACTCTTCCCGGAGATCACCGGCCTTGTGCACATTTCCGGCGTGGACGACGCAGGCATCAGCATCGACGATATGCGGGACCCGCACCGTGTCATGGTCACGGAACATGACAGGCTCGACAATGTCGGCCAGATCCGCAGCCTTCTGGCTGCAGGCTATTCCGGACCGTTTTCCTTCGAGCCCTTCGCAGAAGATGCCGCCCGCGATGCTGATCCGGCGACATCCGCACGTGAAAGCATCGATTTCATCCTGCAGAAGCTTGGCTAAGCACTGCGCAGAAAATCACGTTGACACACCGTTAAAATGGAATAAATATTCCACATACTCGAATATGGGTCTGTTTATTCCATGCGCCTTTGGGAGAAGGGCGTATCGAGATCGCCTCACCGGAAAGATGAGGCTCCGGGAATTGTCGGGTGAACCGGACACCCAAAGTGGAGGAGAGAAACATGAAAAAGCTTATTCTCGGCACGACGATCGCGCTGATGACGTCGGTATCGGCCTATGCCGGCGACATCGGCGTCTCGATGGCGAATTCGGATACCTTCCTGACGGTGCTTCGCAAGGGCATCGAAAAATCGGCAGCCGATGCGAGCCAGCCGGTTCAGATTGAAATTGCAGACGACGACGTTCAAAAGCAGCTGTCGCAGATCCAGAACTTCATCGCAGCCAAGGTCGATGCGATCATCGTCAACGCCGTCGACACTTCGGCAACCGCGCCGATGACCAAGCTCGCCAATGACGCCGGCATTCCGATCGTCTATGTCAACCGTCAGCCGGCAGACGTCGATGCACTGGGCCCGAAGGGCGCTTTCGTCGCATCGAACGAAGTGGATTCCGGTACGCTGGAAACCAAGGAAGTCTGCCGTATCCTCGGCGGCAAGGGCGACATCTTGGTCATGGTCGGCGACCTCGCCAACCAGGCAGCCGTCCAGCGCACCAAGGACATCCACGACGTGATCGCCACGCCTGAATGCTCCGGCATGAAGATCCTTGATGAGCAGACTGCCGTTTGGGATCCGGTCAAGGCACAGGACCTGATGACCAACTGGATCGCTGCAGGCCACAAGCCGGCTGCCGTCATCGCCAACAATGACAATATGGCCATCGGTGCGATCAACGCCATGAAGGCTGCGGGCTGGAGCATGGATGACGTGGTCGTCGCCGGCATCGACGCCACCCAGGAAGCGCTTGCCTACATGAAGGCCGGCGACCTCGACGTCACCGTCTTCCAGGATGCCTTCGGCCAGGGCGCCGGTGCCGTGGACGCGGCCATGAAGCTCGCCAAGGGCGAAAAAGTCGAAGCCAAGGTCTGGATTCCGTTCCAGCTGGTGACACCGGCAAACATGGACCAGTTCGTCACCAAGAACTGATCTACGCCAATCTGGTCCGCCGCCATGGAGGTGACGGCGGACCAGTCTTTCCGGGGAGGAGTATACTCATGGTGCGATCACAGGCGATCAGCCCGCAGACCATGCTGGCCGTCAGACAGAGCGGCGCAGTTCCACAGAGCGAATACCTGCTCGAGGTCAGCGATGTACGCAAGGAGTTTCCCGGCGTCGTCGCTCTCGACGATGTGCAGTTGAAGCTTCGCCGCGGCACGGTGCATGCCCTGATGGGCGAAAATGGCGCTGGCAAGTCGACGCTGATGAAGATCCTCGCCGGGATCTACACGCCGGACAGCGGCAGTTTCCGCCTGCGCGGCGCCGAAATCCGCCTCAAGAACCCGCTCGATGCCCTGCAGAATGGTATTGCGATGATCCATCAGGAATTGAACCTGATGTCTCCAATGACCGTCTCGGAAAACATCTGGATCGGGCGCGAACCGATCGGCCGTTTTGGCCTTATCGATCATGCCGAGATGAACCGTCGCACGGAAGCCCTGTTTGCCCGTCTCGACATCGACATCGACCCGGAGATCAAGGTCGGCACGCTCAGCGTTGCCAGCCGCCAGATGGTCGAGATCGCCAAAGCCGTATCCTTCGATTCCGACGTCCTGATCATGGACGAACCGACTTCTGCCCTGACCGACAAGGAAGTGAACCATCTCTTCCGCATCATTCGCGCCCTGCGCGAAGAGGGTAAGGGCATCATCTACATCACCCACAAGATGAACGAACTCTTCGAGATTGCCGACGAGTTCTCCGTCTTCCGCGACGGCAAGTACATTGCCACCTGCAATTCCGCAGACGTCACCCGCGACGACATCATCCGCATGATGGTTGGTCGCGAAATTACACAGATGTTCCCCAAGGAACCGGCGCAGATTGGCGAGGTCGTGCTCTCTGCAAAAGGGCTGACGCTGAACGGCGTCTTCCACGACGTGTCCTTCGATGTGCGCGCTGGCGAAATTCTCGGTTTTGCAGGCCTCGTCGGCTCGGGACGTTCGAATGTTGCCGAAACCATCTTTGGCGTGACGCCGGCAGACGCCGGAACGATCGAGCTTTTCGGCAAACAGGTAAATGTGTCCTCGCCATCCATCGCCATGAGCCACGGCATGGCTTTCCTCACGGAAGACCGCAAGGAAACAGGCTGTTTTCTGCTGCTCGACATCCAGGAAAATGCCCAGATGGCAGTGCTGCAGCAGCGCTATGTCAATCTCGGTTTTGTTCAGCAGGAAAAGCTGCGCAAGGCAGCATCGGACATGGCCGGACGCCTGCGGGTGCGCACGCCGGACATGCGCGAGCCGATCATCAACCTGTCGGGTGGCAACCAGCAGAAAGTGCTGATCTGCCGCTGGCTGATGACCAATCCGAAGATCCTGATCCTCGACGAACCCACCCGCGGCATCGATGTCGGCGCGAAGGCCGAAATTCACCGACTGATCTCACAGTTGGCTGGCCAGGGCGTAGCCATCATCATGATCTCGTCTGAAATGCCGGAGGTTCTCGGCATGAGCGACCGGATCGTCGTGCTGCATGAAGGAAGGGTCACCGGCATCCTGGACAGAGCCGAGGCCGACCAAGTGAAAATTATGGAGCTGGCGTCGCGCTGACGACACAGCCGGGAGGAAATCATGTCAGATGCCATCAATGAACTGGGCGAGACGTCCAAGACGGGTTTGAAGAAGGTTCGACGCCTGCCCCCTGAATTCTCGATCCTCGCCGTGCTGATCGGCATCGCGCTGGTCTTCGAAGTGCTCGGCTGGTACGTCGTGGGCGAGAGCTTTCTTGCCAACAAGCAGCGTCTGTCGATCATCGTCCTGCAGGTCGCTGTCACCGGCATTATCGCAGTCGGCGTGACCCAGGTCATCATCACCGGCGGCGTCGACCTCTCCTCAGGGTCCATGGTTGGCTTCATCGCGATGGTGGCGGCGAGCTTCGCCCAGACATCGCTCAACGCCCGTGCCGTGTTCCTGCAACCCGAATATGCCGCCTTCGGCCTCAGCTGGTTCATTGATTCCAGTCCGATCTGGCCCTTGCTGGTCGGATTGCTGCTGGGTGGCTTCCTCGGTTACCTGAATGGCCTCCTCATCGCCAAGACTGGCATTCCGCCCTTCATCGCCACCCTCGGCATGATGGTGTCCGTCCGCGGCCTGGCAAAATGGTACACCGAAGGCCAGCCGGTCGCACTGCTCAACGAAAACTTCGCTTGGCTCGGACAAAGTTTCGACCTCTGGGGCTTCCCCGTTCCACGAACGGTCATCGTCTTCTTTGTCGTCGCCACGATCTTCCACATTGCCTTGTCTTACACCCGCTACGGCAAGTTCACCTATGCGATCGGCGCCAACAGTCAAGCCGCACGGGTTTCGGGCATCGATATCGGCAAGCACCTGATCAAGGTCTATGCTGTCGCTGGCCTGCTGTCCGGCCTTGCAGGCGTCATGCTTGCCGCCCGCGCCCAGTCCGGCCAGCCAAACATGGGCATCTCCTTCGAACTGGATGCGATCGCGGCTGCCGTGATCGGGGGCACCTCGCTTTCCGGCGGCATTGGCCGGATCACCGGGACGGTCATCGGCACCATCATTCTCGGTGTCGTCACCTCGGGCTTCACCTTCCTCAAGGTTGGCGCCTACTATCAGGAAATCGTCAAGGGCGCGATCATCGTGGCGGCCGTCGTCATTGACGTCTACCGCCAACGCAAGAAATCACGCGCCTGACAAACCTCCACAGGCGCTGAGGCGACGCGGGTTCGGCGGGCCTGCGTCGCCTCTCCTCTTCATGCAGCCAGACAATATGACGTTGATGTCAGGGACCTATCGAGAGATGACCATGAAGCCTTATGTTTTGACCGTATCCTGCAAGTCCACCCGCGGCATTGTCGCGGCGATCTCCGGCTATCTGGCCGCCGAGGGCTGCAACATTGTCGATAGTTCCCAGTTCGACGACCTCGACACCGGCCAGTTCTTCATGCGCGTCTCCTTCATTTCAGAGGATGGCGCAAGCCAGGCCAAGCTCGAAAAGGGCTTCACCACCGTTGCTGAAACCTTCGGCATGACCTGGAACCTGCATGACGCCGCCAAGCGCGAGAAGGTCCTGCTGATGGTCTCCCGCTTCGGCCACTGCCTCAATGACCTTCTCTACCGCTGGAAGATCGGCGCGCTCCCGATCGAGATCGTCGGCGTCGTCTCCAACCACTTCGACTATCAGAAGGTCGTCGTGAACCACGACATTCCCTTCCACCACATCCCGGTCACCAAGGCCAACAAGCCGGAAGCCGAAGCCCGGATCATGGACCTCGTCGAGCAGACCGGTACCGAACTCATCGTGCTTGCCCGCTACATGCAGATCCTGTCGGACCAGATGTGCCAAAAGATGTCCGGCAAGATCATCAACATCCATCACTCCTTCCTGCCGTCCTTCAAGGGTGCAAACCCCTACAAGCAGGCCTTCGAGCGCGGCGTGAAGCTGATCGGGGCCACCGCCCATTACGTCACCGCAGATCTCGACGAAGGTCCGATCATCGAGCAAGACGTCGCCCGCATCACCCATGCCCAGTCGGCGGAAGATTACGTCTCGATCGGCCGCGATGTTGAAAGCCAGGTGCTGGCCCGCGCCATCCACGCGCACATCCATCACCGCACCTTCATCAACGGCAACCGCACGGTGGTCTTCCCCGCAAGCCCGGGTTCCTACGCCTCCGAGCGCATGGGGTGAGCACAGTGACGGTAATCGATGGCAAGGCAGCGGCCGCATCCGTGGTCGAAGCGGTAACTTCAGCAGCGGCAGATCTTCAGGCGCGTGGCCACCGCAAGCCGGGCCTGGCCGTGGTGATCGTCGGTGACGATCCGGCAAGCCATGCCTATGTCGGCGCAAAGAGCCGCATGGCCAAGCAATGCGGCTTCACCTCGATCCAGCATACCCTGCCGGCCGAAACCGCGCAGGCCGATCTGATGGCGCTCGTCGCCACCCTCAATGAAGATCCCGAGATTGACGGCATTCTTGTGCAATTGCCGCTGCCAAAGCCCCTCGACAGCGAGAGCGTGATCCAGTCGATCCTGCCGGAAAAGGATGTCGATGGCCTGCACATCGTCAATGCCGGCAAGCTGGCAACCGGCGACCTGAAAACCGGCCTCATCTCCTGCACGCCGGCCGGCGCCATGATCCTGGTTCGCCAGATCCATGGCACGGATCTCTCCGGCCTCAACGCGCTCGTCATCGGCCGCTCGAACCTGTTCGGCAAGCCGATGGGCCAGCTGCTGCTCAATGCCAATGCCACCGTCACCATTGGCCACTCGAAAAGCCGTGACCTGCCGGCACTTGCCCGTCAGGCGGATATCGTGGTCGCCGCCGTCGGCCGAGCCGAAATGGTCAAGGCCGACTGGCTGAAGCCGGGTGCGACCGTCATTGATGTCGGCATCAACCGCGTGGCTGCCCCTGAGAAGGGCGAGGGCAAGTTCAAGCTGGTCGGCGACGTGGCCTTCTCCGAATGCCAGCCGGTGGCCGGCGCCATCTCGCCGGTTCCCGGCGGTGTGGGCCCGATGACCATCGCCATGCTGATGGCCAATACCGTCATTGCCGCCTATCGCCGCGCTGGCGAGGACGCGCCGCGGTTCTGAACGGAATTCACGAAATCGACTGCGATCTGCGGAGGAAGACATGGGATTGGGAATTGGACTGATCGGTTCGGGCTACATGGGCAAATGCCATGCCATGGCATGGAACTCTGTGGCGACCGTCTTCGGCGACGTCGATCGGCCAAGACTGGTGGCACTGGGCGACGCGACAGCCGAGCTTGCAACCCGTCATGCCAAGGCCTTTGGTTTTGCGCAGGGAACCGGCAATTGGCGGGAGCTTGTCGATAATCCCGAAATCGACGTGATCTCAATCGCAGCCCCGAACCAGTTCCATGCCGACATGGCCATCGCCGCCCTTGAGGCCGGCAAACATGTCTGGTGCGAAAAACCCATGGCGACGTCGCTTGCGGACGCGACGCGGATGCGGGATGCAGCCCGCGTCTCCGGAAAGACAGCCATCCTCGGCTACAACTACATCCAGAACCCGATGATCCGTCAGGCCAGCCGGCTGATCGCCGAAGGCGCGATTGGCAACGTCAATCATATCCGCCTGGAGATGGACGAGGATTACATGGCCGATCCGGACGAGCCATTCTACTGGAAGAGCGCCGAGACGTCAGGCTATGGCGCTCTGGACGACTTTGCCGTCCATCCGCTTTCCCTGCTCACCGTGCTCCACGGGAAAATCACTTCACTCGTCGCCGACATGGCCAAGCCCTATGCTGAGCGACCCGTCGCCGGTGGCGGCAGCCGTCCGGTCGAGAACCACGACATTGCGCAGGCCCTCTTCCGTACTGAGGCAGGTGCCTCCGGTGTATTGATGGTCAACCGATCTGCCTGGGGCCGCAAGGGACGCATCGCCCTGCAGATCTTTGGCTCCAATGGTTCAATCCTGTTCGATCAGGAGCGGATGAACGAGTTGCAGGTCTTTACGAGAAGCGATCGCGGCGATGTCCAGGGTTACCGGACCTTGCTCGCAGCACCCTCGCATCCACCCTATCAGCAATTTATCCCAGCCCCCGGGCATGGTCTCGGCTTCAACGAACTGAAGGTTATCGAATGCCGTGAACTCCTGCGTCATGTCGGTGGCGACAAGGATGCCCATGTCATCGACTTCGACACCGGGCTTGAAATCGAAACGATCGTTCACGCGATGGCCAGATCGACCCAAAGCGGTGTCTGGGTGGAAACCTAAGGATACCCGCTCCGGTTCACTGAATGACCACAGCCTAACCGTCACGCGGCTTCAGGCGTCGTCGGGTTTCCGTCGGACTTTCGCGGTAGTGGGCTCGATAGGTGCGGGAAAACGATGAGGATGAGTTGAAGCCTGTGATCGCTGCGATATCGGCGAACTCCATCCTCGTCTCGATCACCTTGCGGCGGGCAGCATTGAGACGAAGCGCCAAGTAGTGCTGGTGTGGCGCGACGCCCATTGCCAGGTTGAACAGGTCCTGCAGATGTCGGGCGCTCACACCGACCCGCCGCGCCAGACGGGACAACGTCAGCGGCGTGTCCACCGTCTCTTCCATCAGCTTGACGGCCGCTTCCAGCCGATGATCCAGCATGCGCCGATTGCCGATGGCGGGCGCCTGCAGCAGATCTCCTTCCATCCGCTCCTGCTCGTAGATGAACAGCCGCGACACTTCGAGCGCCATGGAATAGCCATGCGCCCGCCGGATCAACTCCAGCATCAGGTCGATGGTCGGCAGTGATCCCCCTGTCGTGATGCGTTTTCCATCGATCACGAAGCGGCCGCGCACCAGCTTGATCTGCGGATAGGCGCTGGCGAAATCCTCGAAATCTTCCCAGTGAACCGTCGCCTGAACGCGATCCAGCAAGCTGGCCTCCGCCAGCAACCAGGAGCCGGATTCAATGCCGGCCACGAAATCCCGGTGACGTGCCGTCTGAGACAGCAGCATTTTAAGCTGTGAGGTCAGGCTCCGCCGCCACTCGTAGCTCGCCACGACAAAAAGCGGATCTGTCTCGCGCCCCGGCCGGAAAGGGCCCGAGACCGCAATCGGCACACCGCTGGTGGTCTCGATCGCAGCACCAGTCGGACTGTAGGTCTGCCACGTGTAAAGCGTGCGCCCGGCAATCCGGTTGGCGGCGCGTAAGGGTTCGATGACGGAGGCGAGCAGGATCAGGTTCGTCTGCGGCAAGATCAAGAGGTCGAAATGCTGCGCCGCCGAAACATCCATCGCCATCCAACCTCATTCCGAATACCTCCGAGAATGTATGAAATGGTTCCGATAATGCAAAGCAGAATTGTCGCTCCTGCCGCGTAATGTGATCAGCAAGACGGAGACAACTATGCCACTCAGTATGAACCGTGAGGTTTTCATCACATGTGCCGTCACCGGTTCCGGTGATACGGTATCGAGATCCTCTCATGTCCCGATCACCCCGAAACAGATCGCAGAAGCCGCGATCGAAGCGGCCAAGGCCGGTGCTGCCGTCGCGCACTGCCATGTTCGCGACCCGGAGACCGGTGCTGCATCCCGCAGGCTCGACCTCTATCGCGAGGTGACGGACCGCATTCGCTCCGCCGAGGTGGACATTGTTCTCAACCTGACAGCCGGCATGGGCGGAGACCTTGTCTTCGGCAATGTTGAAAGCCCCCTGCCCGTCAATCCCATTGGCACGGATATGGCCGGCGCCACGGAGCGTATGGCCCATGTGGCCGAATGCCTTCCGGAGATCTGCACGCTTGACTGCGGCACGATGAACTTCAATCTCGGCGATTACGTCATGACCAACACGCCGTCGATGCTGCGTGCTATGGCAAAAATGATGACCGATCTCGGCGTCCGCCCCGAAATCGAGGCCTTCGACACTGGTCATCTGTGGTTTGCCAAGCAGCTCGCGGAAGAGGGCCTGATCGAGGATCCGGTCCTGATCCAGCTGTGCATGGGCATTCCGTGGGGAGCTCCCGACGACCTGAACACCTTCATGGCCATGGTCAACAACGTGCCTTCGTCCTGGACATTCTCGGCCTTCTCGATCGGTCGCAATGCACTCGCCTATCCAGCGGCCGCCGTGCTTGCGGGCGGCAATGTGCGCGTGGGCCTCGAGGACAATCTCTACATCGGTAAGGGCCAGCTCGCGAGCAACGGTCAGCTGGTCGAAAAGGCCGTCTCCGTCATCGAGGGCATGGGTGCCAAGGTCATTGGCCCGGCTGAAGTGCGCGAGAAACTGAAACTGACCAAGCGAGCGCCGAAATGAGCCGTATACAGAAAGCAGCCTGCATTGGCGGTGGGGTTATCGGTGGCGCCTGGATCGCCCGCTTTGCGCTTGCCGGGATCGACGTCAAGGTCTTCGATCCCCATCCGGACGCGAAACGCATCATCGGTGAAGTGCTGGCCAATGCCGAGCGCGCCTATGGCATGCTGACAACCGCACCGCTTCCGAAGAAGGGCGATGTCACCTTCTGCGACAGCCTGGAAGACGCCGTCCGCGACGCCGATTGGATCCAGGAAAGCGTGCCCGAACGGCTGGAATTGAAGCGCGGTGTGCTGACCCAGATCGACGCCGCAGCCCAGCCGGCAGCATTGATCGGTTCGTCGACCTCCGGCCTGATGCCGACCGAATTGCAGCGGGATATGCGCCACCCCGAGCGCCTTTTCGTCGCCCATCCCTATAACCCCGTCTACCTCCTGCCGCTTGTCGAACTCGTCGGCGGCGAAAAGACCGCCCGCAGCGTGCTCGATGATGCCAAGGCCAAGCTCGTACCAATCGGCATGAAGGGCGTGATCATCAAGAAGGAGATCGAGGCCTTTGTTGGCGATCGCCTGCTGGAATCCGTCTGGCGCGAGGCGCTGTGGCTGATCAAGGACGACATCTGCGACACTGAAACGCTGGATGACGTCATCCGCTATTCCTTCGGCATGCGGTGGGCCCAGATGGGTCTGTTCGAGACCTACCGCATTGCCGGCGGCGAAGCAGGAATGCGGCATTTCCTCGCCCAATTCGGCCCCTGTCTCGCCTGGCCCTGGAGCAAGCTGACCGACGTCGTCGACCTGGATGACGCGCTGGTCGAGAAGATCTCGGCCCAATCCGACGCCCAATCGGGCGCCCGCGGCATCCGCGAGCTGGAGCGCATCCGCGACCAGAACCTCGTCGGCATCATGCATGCGCTGAAAGCCGGAGACGACGGACGCGGCTGGGGCACCGGCAAGATCCTCGCGGATTTCGAAAAATATCTTTGGCAAAGTGCCGAAAAGACCGAGACCACGGTCTCGGCAACCGAGCCCCTCCGACTGCTTGAGACCCGCGTGAACGCCGCCTGGGTCGACTATAACGGCCACATGACCGAACACCGCTATCTGCAGCTCTTCGGCGATACCGCCGATGCGCTGCTGCGCCTTGTTGGCGTCGACATGGCCTATGTCGAAGCGGGCCACAGCTATTACACGGTCGAAACCCATATCCGCCATCTCGGCGAGGCGAAGCTCGGCCAGGGGCTCTACACGACGCTGCAGCTCCTGTCCTCGGACCGGAAGCGGCTGCATTTCTTCACTCGTATTCACGATCAGGCTAGCGGCGATCTGATCGCGACGGCCGAACAATTGATGCTCCATGTCGATTCCAAAGCCGGCAAAAGCGTCGATGCACCGGCCGACGTACAGGCGAAGACGGCAGTGATCGCAGAGGCTCACGCCAATCTGCCAATGCCCGATGGTGCGGGGCGCAGCGTGGGACAGAGGAAGGCACAATGAAACACAAACACTCTCCCGGCTCCGGGGAAAAGGTCATGCCAGCCGAGTGAGAAGCATTCATAGAAAGGAGGGTAGCCCATGAACTTCGCACTGACCGACGAACAGCAGATGATCGTGGAGACGGTCCGCTCTTTCGTCGAGGCCGAAATCTACCCTTTCGAAAACGAGGTCGAGCGCAGCGGCCATGTCCCGCCGGAACTCGGCAGGCAGATCGCCACCAAATGTCGCGAACTCGGCTTCTATGCCTGTAACTTTCCCGAGGAACTCGGCGGTGCCGGCCTCGACCATGCGACCTTCACGCTCGTCGAGCGTGAGCTTGGTCGGGGCTCAATGGCGCTCACCGTCTTTTTCGGCCGCCCCTCCGGCATCCTGATGGCCTGCAATGACGAGCAGCGCGAGCGCTACCTTTTGCCCGCCATCCGGGGCGAACGGATCGACGCTCTTGCCATGACCGAACCCGATGCCGGCTCGGACGTGCGCGGCATGAAGTGCATGGCCAAAAAGGACGGCAACGACTGGATCGTCAATGGCACCAAACATTTCATCAGCCACGCCGACATCGCCGACTTCGTCATCCTCTTCGCAGCGACAGGAGAAGAAGACACGCCGCATGGCCGCAAGAAGCGCATCACCTGCTTTCTTGTGGACCGGGGCACGCCCGGCTTCGAGATCCGTGAAGGCTACAGCTCGGTATCTCATCGCGGCTACAAGAACTGCGTGCTGAACTTCGATGACTGTCGCCTGAGTGATGCCCAGGTTCTCGGAGAGGTGCACAAGGGCTTCGACATCGCCAATCAATGGCTTTACTCGACCCGCCTCACGGTTGCCGCGAGCTGTGTTGGCCGCGCAAGACGGGTCTTCGATCTCGCGCTCTCCTATGCCGCCGAGCGCAAGCAATTCGGCAAACCAATCGGCGCCAATCAGGGCGTATCCTTCAAGCTTGCCGACATGATCACCGAGATCGACGCCGCCGACCTTCTAACCTTGTCCGCCGCATCCCGCCTCGACCAGGGCCTGCCCTCCAATCGCGAGATTGCCTCGGCCAAGCTCTATGCAACGGAGATGCTGGCGCGCGTCACCGATGAGGCCATCCAGATCTATGGCGGCATGGGGCTGATGGACGACCTGCCGCTGGCGCGCTTCTGGCGCGACGCAAGGGTCGAGCGCATATGGGATGGCACCTCCGAGATCCAGCGGCACATCATCAGCCGCGATCTCCTTCGACCACTGGGGGTATAGCACACGGTGACCCGCTCCTTCGACCGCCTGCTTCGCCCGAAATCCATTGCCGTCTTCGGCGGCAAGGAGGCAGCGCGTGTGGTCGAGCAATGTCGGAAGATCGGCTTTGATGGCCCCATCTGGCCCGTACATCCAACCAAAGACGAAATCGGCGGGCAGCGCTGCTATCGGTCCGTGAATGACCTGCCGGCTCCACCGGATGCCGCTTTTGTCGGTGTAAACCGAGCCGCCACGATCGGCATCGTCCGTGACCTGGCAGAACGCAAGGCAGGCGGCGCGATCTGTTATGCCTCGGGCTTTCGCGAAGCCGTGGCCGAGTTTCCCGATGGGGCAGACCTGCAGGACACGCTGGTTGCAGCCGCAGCCGATATGCCGATCATCGGCCCCAACTGCTACGGCTTCATCAACATGCTGGATCGTGTCTTGCTCTGGCCGGACCAACAGGGACTGTCGATGGTCGATCGAGGCGTTGCGATCCTGACGCAATCCTCGAACATCGCCTTGAACATTTCCATGCAGACACGCGGGCTTCCCATTGCCTATGTGCTGACGGCGGGCAACCAGGCGAAATGCGGCCTGTCCGATCTCGCCATGGCCGTTCTCGACGATCCGCGCGTGACTGCCGTCGGACTGCATATCGAGGGGATCGACAGCCTCGTCTCGCTTGAGCGTCTGGCCCTGAAGGCCAGACAGCTCGCAAAGCCCCTGGTGGTTCTGAAGGTTGGCCGGTCGGAGGCCGCCTGCCGCGCTGCCATCTCCCACACGGCATCGCTTGCCGGCAACCATGCCATAATGGCTGCCCTGTTCGAACGGCTGGGCATCGGACGCGCAAACAGCCTGCCGGAATTCCTGGAAGTGCTGAAACTGCTCCACCTGCACGGCCCGCTCGCCAGCTTCGACATCTCTTCGATGAGTTGTTCCGGCGGCGAGGCCTCGCTGATGGCCGATGCAGGAACTGCGCGAAACATCCGGTTTCGTGAGCTGCAACCTGACCAATCCGAGCCGCTGCGCCAAGCCCTCGGCCCCATGGTCACCTTGGGCAATCCGCTCGACTACCACACCTTCGTCTGGGGCAACCGGCAAAGACAGTTCGAAGCCTTTGCCGCCATGATGCGGGGCGGCTACGCGCTCAATCTCGTGGTCCTTGATGTCCCGCGACTGGATCGCTGCGATCCCGCAGACTGGATGACCACCGCCGACGCCGTGATCGATGCCGCTGTTGAGACCGGGGCAAAGGCTGCTATCGTCGCCAGCATGGCGGAAAACATGCCGGAAGAGATGGCCACACGGCTGATAAAGGCAGGCGTCGTTCCACTTCTGGGGATCGACGACGCACTGGCTGCGGCCGAAACGGCCGCCATGATCGGCGCGTCCTGGAATGCGCCCGAGGCGACACCTCTCCTCAAGGTCCAGGCAACCGGGCGCGAGGTCATGACGCTCAACGAGCAGGAGGCCAAGAGCGCCCTCGGCGTCCATGGCGTCAAAGTTCCGCAAGGTCTGCGCGCCGAAACGGCAGAGGGCGCAGCCAATGCCGCAGCCAGTCTCGGCTTCCCCGTGGTTCTGAAGGCCCTCGGCGTCGCACACAAGACAGAATCCGGCGCAGTCGTGCTTGGCCTGACCGATACCGATGCGGTCCGCTCAGCCGCTGACACCATGGCAGGTGTCGCCGCCGGATTCCTTGTCGAAAAAATGATCGACAAACCTGTTGCAGAATTCATCATCGGCGCGGTGCATGACCCGGTCGCAGGCCTGGTCCTGACGATTGGCGCTGGTGGAATTCTCGTGGAATTACTGGAGGATGTCGCCATCCTGACACTCCCCACAGACGACGGTGCAATTCGTGAGGCCATAGCCAGGTTGAAGGTCGCAAAACTGCTTGAGGGCTATCGCGGCCATCCCAAAGGCGACCTCGACGCCCTTGTGTCCACCGTCGCATCGGTCGCATCCTATGTCGTTTCAAACGCTTCAATCGTCGAGGAACTCGACGTTAATCCCGTCATGGTGTTGCAGGAAGGCTCCGGGGCCTTCGCTGTCGACGCCCTGATCCGTCTGAGAGGGTGACTGCATGTCCGGCCCGATCCTCACCCGCCGCGAAGGCGCAATCCTCGAAGTCACGATCGACCGGCCGAAGGCGAACGCCATCGATCTGGAGACGAGCAGACTGATGGGCGAGATCTTCCGCGACTTTCGCGATGATCCAGATCTGCGCGTCGCAATCGTCACCGGCAGCGGGCCGAAATTCTTCTGCGCCGGATGGGACCTGAAGGCCGCCGCCGCCGGAGACGCCGTCGATGGAGACTATGGCGTTGGCGGCTTCGGCGGGATGCAGGAACTGCGCGACCTGAACAAGCCGATCATCGCCGCCGTCAACGGCATCTGCTGCGGAGGCGGCTTCGAAATCGCCCTGTCGGCAGACCTGATCCTCGCTGCCGATCACGCCACCTTCGCCCTGCCGGAAATTCGCTCGGGTACCGTTGCCGATGCTGCCTCCATCAAACTGCCGAAGCGCATTCCCTATCACATTGCCATGGAGATGCTGCTGACAGGTCGTTGGCTGGACGCGGCCGAGGCCCATCGCTGGGGCTTCGTCAACGAAATCCTGCCGGCGGCAAATCTGATGGCGCGCGCCTGGGATCTGGCACGTCTGCTCGAAAGCGGCCCACCCCTCGTCTATGCCGCGATCAAGGAAGTGGTGCGAGAGGCAGAAGGCCGCGACTTCCAGACGGTGATGAACAAGGTCACACGGCGCCAACTGCAGACGGTCGATACACTTTACGCCAGCGAGGACCAGTTGGAAGGCGCCCGCGCCTTTGCTGAAAAGCGTGACCCAGTTTGGAAGGGCCGGTGATAGGCTGACCGACCAGGCGCGCGGCGCAAGAACGAATGAAGGGCACGGAACGGCACAGGTTGATGGCCAGGCCGCGGCGAACAGGAGGACGAAAGACACTGACTTCAGGCGAACCGACGCCTCGGCAAACGGAAATCGGCAGCAGCTCGACCAATCACAACAAGCGGCAAAGACCGCGCAGACAAGGGAACAGTGGAATGAGCGATTACAAGGACTATCTCGCACGCCAGGTCATGCTGGGCGCAATGAACAGACGCGAGTTTCTCGGCCGCGCGGCAGCGCTTGGTCTTGCGGCATCGACCGCAGGCACCTTGTTTGCGACCAGCGCTGCGGCACAGGAGCCGAAACGCGGCGGCCATCTGAAGCTCGGCCTCGAAGGTGGCTCGGCTACCGATAGCAAGGACCCGGCGAAGTTTCTGTCCCAGGTAATGTTCTGCATCGGTCGCTGCTGGGGCGACATGCTGGTGGAATCCGAGCCGCTGACCGGCCAGCCGGTGCCAGCCCTGGCTGAATCCTGGGAGCCTTCGGCCGATGCCGCGACCTGGACCTTCAAGATCCGCAAGGGCGTCAAGTTCCACGACGGCAAGGAGCTGACGGTTGAGGACGTTGTGAAGACCCTTCAGCGCCATACCGACGAGAAGTCAGAATCGGGCGCGCTGGGCGTCATGAAGTCGATCAAGGAAATCAAGGCTGACGGTGGCAACCTCGTCCTCGTGCTGACCGAGGGCAATGCCGACCTGCCGCTGCTCCTCACCGACTACCACCTCGTCATCCAGCCGAATGGCGGTTATGACGACCCGCTCGCCTCGATCGGCACCGGCCCCTACAAGATGATGAGCTTCGAGCCGGGTGTGCGCGCGACCTTCGAGCGCAATGCTGACGACTGGCGCACGGACCGTGGTTATGTTGACTCCATCGAGATCATCAACATGAATGACGCGACGGCCCGTATCGCAGCCCTCGCCTCGGGTCAGGTCCACTATGTCAACCGCATCGATCCGAAGACGGTCTCGATGCTGAAGCGTTCGCCCAATGTCGAGATCCTGAGCACCTCCGGGCGCGGTCACTATGTCTTCATCATGCATTGCAACACAGGCCCCTTCGACAACGCCGATCTGCGTCTGGCGCTGAAATATGCGATGGACCGGGAAACCATGGTCGAGCGCGTGCTCGGCGGCTACGGCAAGGTGGGCAACGACTTCCCGATCAACAACACCTACGCCCTCTTCCCCGAAGGCATCGAACAGCGCGCCTATGATCCGGACAAGGCAGCCTTCCACTTCAAGAAATCAGGCCATTCTGGCTCGGTGTTGCTGCGCACCTCGGAAGTCGCATTCCCCGGCGCCGTCGATGCCGCTGTCCTCTATCAGGAAAGTGCCAAGAAGGCCGGCATCGAGATCGAGGTCAAGCGCGAACCGGGCGATGGCTACTGGTCGAATGTCTGGAACGTCCAGCCTTTCTCCACCTCCTACTGGGGCGGCCGCCCGACGCAGGACCAGATGTATTCGACGGCCTATCTCTCGAGTGCAGACTGGAACGATACCCGCTTCCTGCGTCCGGATTTCGACAAGATCCTGCTGGAAGCCCGCTCTGAACTCGACGAAGCCAAACGCAAGGACATGTATCGTACCATGGCCATGATGGTGCGGGACGAAGGCGGGCTGATCCTGCCGATGTTCAACGACTTCGTGAACGCGGCCTCCAAGCAGGTGAAGGGCTACATACACGACATCGGCAACGACATGTCGAACGGCTATGTCGCAACCCGGGTCTGGCTGGAAGCCTGATGACGGAGCACGGACCGAACCAAGGTCCGGACACGACGGATGGGGCCGCGCCGCAAGCGCGGACCCCTGCCGTTTCCGGATTGCCCGCAACGCTTGGGCCCCTCGAAGACGCAGGCGAAATCGGCGGCACCTTCTGGCGACACTTCGCCTTTCGCCGCCCCCTCCTGGCGCTGATCCTGCAGCGCCTTGGCCTGAGCGTCGGGCTGTTGTTTGCTGTCTCGCTGATGATCTTCGGCGGCGTCGAAGCACTCCCCGGCGACTTTGCCACGACCTATCTCGGGCAATCCGCTACCCCGCAGGCCGTCGAGAACATTCGCAAGGATCTCGGCCTCGATCGCCCATGGTCGGAACGCTACGTCAGCTGGCTGAGTGGCGCGGTCCAGGGAGACTTCGGTACGTCCTGGGCAAGCAAGCAATCGGTCGGCGAACAGATAGGCCGCAGACTCGGCAATTCTCTGTTCCTCGCCTTCTTCGCGGCCCTTGTCTCGGTGCCGCTCGCAATCGCGCTCGGCATGGTCGCGGTGCAGTTCCGCAACCGGCTGCCAGACAAGATCATCAACGTGATCTCGCTGGCCGCGATCTCCCTGCCGGAATTCTTCATCGGCTATCTGCTGATCATGGTCTTCGCCATCGATCTCGGTGTCGCGACCTTCCCGTCCACCGTCTATGACGGTATGTCGCTGACCGAGCGCCTGTCCGCCATCGCGCTTCCCGTTGCGACCCTCGTTCTTGTGGTGCTCGCCCACATGATGCGCATGACGCGGGCCGCCATCCTCAACGTGATGTCCTCGGCCTATATCGAAACGGCGGAGCTGAAGGGTCTTGGCACCTTCCGCGTGATCGCTCGGCATGCGGCCCCCAATGCCGTCGCACCCGTGGTCAATGTTGTGGCGCTCAACCTTGCCTATCTCGTCGTCGGTGTCGTCGTGGTCGAGGTCGTCTTCGTCTATCCCGGCATGGGCCAGTATATGGTGGACGCCGTGACGGTGCGCGACATGCCCGTCGTGCAAGCCTGCGGTCTGATCTTCGCGGCTTTCTACATCTTCCTCAACATGGCCGCCGATATCATCGGCATTCTGGCCAATCCGAGACTGAGGCACCCGCGATGACGCTGAAATCCATCCCCTTGAGCGCCTGGATCGGCCTCGCCGGCATCGTCATTGCCCTCATCTGCGCCCTATTCGCCCCATGGATCGCACCCTTCGGCGAGCGTGAGATTGTCGGTGACGTCTGGCTTCCGGCCGGCGGCGACTTCCTGCTCGGCACGGACAATCTCGGGCGCGACCTCCTCTCGCGCCTGATCTACGGGGCGCGCACGACGATCTTCGTCGCACTCGCCGCAACGGCCATTTCGTTTGCACTCGGCATGCTGCTGAGCTTTACGGCAGCGGTTCGGGGGGGACTGATCGATCAGATCTTTTCCCGCTTCAACGATCTGATGATGGCCATCCCCACACTGATCTTTGCGCTGGTCGTGCTCGCCGTGCTTCCGCAGCAACTCTGGATCCTGATCCTGGTCATGGCCGTGCTGGATTCCACCCGCGTCTTCCGCATCGGCCGTGCCGTGGCGCTCGACGTCGCGGTGATGGAATTCGTCGAGGCGGCGCGCCTGCGCGGCGAAGGTCCGCTCTGGATCATCTTCAAGGAAATCCTGCCCAATACGCTGTCGCCGCTGCTTGCCGAATTCGGCCTGCGCTTTGCCTTCTCGATCCTGTTTCTCTCCACCCTTTCCTTCCTCGGCCTCGGCATCCAGCCGCCGGCCGCCGACTGGGGCGGCATGGTGAAAGACAATAAAGACGGCATCATCTTCGGCATATCGGCCGCTCTTATTCCGGGCACGGCGATCGCAACCCTCGCCGTCTGCGTCAACCTGGTGGTCGACTGGCTGATGAAGCGAACATCCAGCCTCAAGGGAGGACGCGGCGATGCATGAACTTCTGTCCGTCAGGAACCTGAAGATCGAGGCGACGAGCTACCCACCGGGCGAGCCACCCAAAACGGTAACGCTGGTCGAAGGCGTCAGCTTCGACGTTGCCAAGGGCAAGGTCCTCGGGCTGATCGGCGAATCCGGTGCCGGAAAATCGACGATCGGCCTGACGGCACTTGCCTATGGTCGTGGCGGGGTCCGTATCACCGGTGGCGAAGTCAGGCTGAACGGCGAAGATCTGCTGACGCTCAGCTCCTCCGGCATTCGCCAGATCCGCGGCTGCAAAGTCTGCTATGTCGCCCAATCTGCGGCAGCGGCCTTCAATCCCGCCCATCGGCTTGGTGAGCAAGTGATCGAAGCCTCGCTGAAGCACGGCCTGATGTCGCGAGCAGACGCTGAAAAGCGCGCCCAGTACCTGTTCACCGTACTCGGCCTGCCCGACCCGGAAAATTTTGGGCAGCGCTATCCGCACCAAGTCTCAGGCGGCCAGTTGCAGCGGGCGATGACAGCGATGGCGCTCTGCCCAAACCCGGAACTGATCGTCTTCGACGAACCAACCACGGCGCTTGACGTGACGACCCAGATTGATGTGCTGGCGGCGATCAAGCATGCAATCGAAGAGACCAAGACGGCAGCGCTCTACATCACCCATGATCTTGCCGTCGTCGCACAGATCACCGATGACATTCTGGTGCTCCGGCACGGCAAGATGGTGGAATACGGGCCGGCTCAGCAGATCATCGAGGCACCTCGGGAAGACTATACGCGTGCCTTGGTCAATGTCCGCAGCACCAAGCGGGAAGAAGCAGCCGACCAATCGGACACGCTGCTCACCGTCAAGAACGTTACGGCCGGCTATTCCAACGGCTTCAAGGTGCTGCGCGATGTGACGCTCCATCTGCCCAAGGGACAGACGCTTGCGGTGGTTGGCGAATCCGGTTCCGGCAAGTCGACCCTGGCACGGGTCATCACCGGTCTTCTGCCACCGCTCACAGGTGACATCGGCTTTGATGGAAAACTTCTGCCCAGGGCACTCAAAGACCGCACAAAGGACCAGTTGCGTCGCATCCAGATGATCTACCAGATGGCTGACACGGCGATGAACCCGCGCCAGACAGTGCGTGACATCATCGGCCGCCCGCTCACCTTTTATGACGGCTTGCGCGGCAAACAGAAGACGGCGCGCGTCAACGAACTTCTGGAGCAGATAGAAATGGGCAGCGGGTTTGCCGATCGGTATCCCGCAGAATTGTCGGGAGGCCAGAAACAGCGTGTTGCCATCGCACGCGCTCTCGCCGCCCGGCCGGACATCATCCTCTGTGACGAACCAACCTCCGCTCTCGATCCGCTGGTGGCCGAGGGCATTCTGAAACTGCTCTTGAAGCTGCAGGCCGAAACACAGGTCTCATACATGTTCATCACCCACGACATTGCCATTGTCCGTGCAATTGCCGATTCCGTCGCCGTCATGAACCGGGGTCGCCTTGTCCGGTTCGGCCCCAAGACGCAAGTCCTGTCGCCCCCCTTCGACGACTACACCGACCTCCTGCTGAAATCCGTGCCGGAAATGAAGATCGGCTGGCTGGAAAGCGTGCTTGCCACGCGCCGAATGGAAGGGGCAGGTCATTGAGCCATTCGAACCACACACACACCGTCATCGAAAACGAGTGGATCACGCTGAAGGATGGCACGCGCCTGGCAGCCCGCATCTGGATGCCCGACGGCGCCGAACAGGCCCCTTGCCCGGCAGTGCTTGAATATCTCCCCTATCGCAAGCGCGATGGTACCGCACCCCGAGACGAATCCACCTATCCGGCCTTCGCCGCTGCCGGCATTGTCGGCGTCCGCGTCGATATTCGCGGCTCTGGTGAATCCGACGGCGTCATCGACGGCGAATACACGCCGCGCGAACTCTCCGATGGTTTGGAAATCATCGACTGGATCGCAAGCCGCCCCTGGTCAAACGGCAGGGTCGGCATGATGGGTATTTCCTGGGGCGGCTTCAATTGCCTGCAGATTGCGGCCTTGAAACCACCGGCGCTCAAGGCGGTCATCTCGATTGCCTCGACCGTCGATCGCTATAATGACGATATCCACTACAAGAACGGCTGCCACCTGTCGGCTCAATTGTCCTGGGCCGCGACCATGCTCGCCTACCAGTCCCGCTCGCCCGATCCGCAACTGGTCGGGGACCGCTGGAAGGAGATGTGGCTTGAGCGGCTGGAGAACGAACCCTTCTTTCTCGAAGAATGGCTCGAGCATCAGCGCCGCGACAGCTTCTGGCGCCACGGATCGATCTGCGAGGACTTCGACGGACTTCCCGTTCCGGCCCTCGTAATCGCCGGCTGGGCCGACGGTTATCGTAACACGCCGATCAAGGCGCTCGAAGGTCTCGGGCAAAAGGCCAAGGCGATGATCGGACCCTGGGTGCATAAATACCCGCATTTCGCCTGGCCGAAACCACGGGCGGACTTTCATGGCGAGGCAATTGCCTGGTGGAACCGCTGGCTGCGTGACGAAGACAATGATGCCGAACACCTCCCCCAGATGCGCGCCTATATTCTCGATGGGCCGAAGCCGGCGCTGAGGCGCGATCGCGACCCTGGCCGGTGGATTGCCAAGCAGACTTGGTCGACGCCGGAGATGAACGAGCTTCGCATATCCGGCAACGGACAGCTTGCTCCCGTCTCGACCAATCCGGTCGGCGTCGGCGTCGGCGAGGTCTATCTCCGCTCGCCGCTCGATACCGGCACGGCATCCGGCGAATACTTCACCCTGAAACCGGATGCCGAGATGGCCGGAGACCAGCGCATCGACGATGCCGGATCACTGGTCTTCGACAGTGTTGTCCTGTCCGAACCTGAAGATTATCTGGGCCAGCCCGAACTGCGGCTCACTCTCTCCTGTGACGCCCCGACTGCCAATCTCATCGCCCGGATCGTCGATATCCATCCGGACGGAACTGCCACCCGCGTTGCCTTCGGCGTGCTGAACCTCAGCCATCGGAACGGCAATGCGCAGCCCTCTCCCATGGTCCCAGGCCTCATGACGGAGATCTCTCTCAGGCTCGATGCCTGCGGCTACAGGTTCGGCAAAGGTCATCGCATCCGGCTTGCGCTTTCCACGGCCTACTGGCCAATGGTGCTGCCATCGCCTGAAAATCCGGGCCTCACCATCGATACCGCATCGCTGACGCTCGCCCTTCCACGCCTCGGCGACCATCAGGAGATCGACCTGCCGGAACCGGCAAATCCCGATCCCCTGCCACAGTACGAGCAGCACTCGCCGTCCATCACCCGCCGGAGCGTCGAGCGCGACATGACCCGTGGCCTCACTCACTATCGCATCTACGAGGACACCGGGCTGATTGAACATCCGCAAACTGGCAATGCGACGCAGGATATCCGCGACGAGGTCTGGTCGATCGCCGCGAATGACCCATTGTCCATGACCGGAACGTCAACATGGACATGCAGGGCGCAAGGCCATGGTCGTTCGGTGACGACGGTCTCCACCGCGAGCCTGTCGTGCACCGCTGATGCGTGGATCACGCAAGCAAGCGTTCAGGCATTTGAAGGCGACGAGACGATATTCGAGAAGCGTTTTGCCAAGCGGATCCCGCGCGACCTGATGTAAACATGCCGTCAAACGCGATGTCGCTACACACCATCCGGCGGGATTGAGCCACCCGCCGGCCTCCTCGACGGTCAGACGGTGCCAACGAGCTTTGACAAAGCTTGGACGAGATGGCGGAACCCCTCTGCGGCGCCCGGGCTCATATGCCGCGCCCGAAGCCAAGCATGGATCATCTGGCCTTCTTCGCGGAAGGTGACATCCACGCCGGCCAACGCCAGGCGCGCGGCATAATGTCTGGAATCGTCTCGCAACGGGTCGAAGAAGGCCGCCGAGATATAGGTTGGTGGCAAGCCGGACAGATCCGGCGCCGACAATGGATAGGCAACCGGATCGTCATCAGGTGCCTGGAGTACATCTCGATAATAGGCAACATCGGCGGTGGAAAGCCCGGGCACGTTGGCCATCTCCAGATAGGAGCCACTGATGAGATCGCCGCCAAGGGCCGGGTAGATCAGCGCCTGACCAACAATGCCGCGCCGCGCCGCCAAAGATGCCTCAAGCGTGATACCGGCGGCGAGGTTCCCGCCAGCGCTATCGCCGGCCACCACCACCTCGCGCCCGTCCGCGAGCAGCGCTGAAAGAACATCCCGGCAATCCTCAAAGGCTGCCGGCCAGACATGCTCCGGTGCCAGCCGGTAATCAACCGCAACCAGTTCCGCCTTGGCACCATCAGCCAGCTCCGCGCAGAAGGCGTCATGGCTGTCGAGGGAACCGACAACGAAGCCACCGCCATGGATATAGAGGATGCGGACGGGTGTCTCGACCACGCTTGGCCGATAATGCCGGACCGGGATGCGGCCCGCCACCAGCGCATCCTGGCGGACGAGGCCTTCTGGCAGAGGCGGTGAGAATTCGGCACAGAGCGCATCATACCACTGCCGCTGCTCGGCAATCGAGGCATCCACGGCATCGGGCGGATAGAAACTCTCGCAGCGCTGGTGAAATGCGAGAATGCCCGGCTCCGTTGGCATTGGGCTGATCTGTTCAAGCGTCATGGTCAGGCTCCCTTTGATGGGAAGCTAACACCGAGTGACCGCTCCGCGTCACTACAAAACGGCGGGAAACGGCCTTGCCGCGGCAAGGCCGACCCATTCGGTTACATCAGCCTGCATCAAGCGAGATGGATTTCAGCTTGTCGATCCCGAGCGCCTGAAGCGCGAGCTTTTCGTAGAATGGCTCCGACTTGCCGAGTTTGACCTTGTAGAGGAAGTACTTCTCGAAGCCGATCTTGGCGGCATGAACCCATTTGCCGGACGAGGACCAGTTCACATTGCGCGGCGGGATCTGCGGCTGGGCCACGAATGCAATTCCCCCGTCGCCGAAATCAGCCAGGCATACGGCGTTCCAGGTGCCTTGCGCATTGGGCGCCTTGCCCTCCATCAGGCGCGCAATATTGTGGGCAGTCGCCGTCACCATGGATTCGATCATGAAGCCCGTCTTTGGCACGCCGACAGGGACCGGCGTTTTGCCCATCGGGGGTATCGCAACGCCAACACCGACCGAAAAGACATTCGAGAACCTCGGATTCTGCTGATGCTTGTCGGCAAGGATGAAGCCTCTGGGATTTGTAAGACCCTCGATGTCGCGCACAGCTGCAACGCCACGAAAGGCCGGAAGCATCATCGTGAAAGTCGACGGCACCTGATGTATTGCCTTGACGCTGCCGTCTTCACTGATCTCCTCGGCCGTGACGCCTTCATCAGTGAATTGCGAAACGCGGGCGCTGGTGATCCACTTGATGTGGCGGTTGCGCAGCGCGCTTTCCAGAAGCCCCTTCGTATCGCCGACACCATCGAGCCCCAGATGCCCGATATAGGGTTCGGAGGTGACAAAGGTCATGGGCACCTTGTCCCGCACCTTTGCATCGCGCAACGCCTTGTCGAGGATAAAGGCAAACTCATAGGCCGGACCGAAACACGAGGCGCCTTGCACGGCACCGATGACGACAGGCCCCGGGTTGTCAACCAGCCTGCGAAACGCCTCACGGGTCATCAGAGCATGATCGATATGGCAGACGGAGTGGGTGTGGCCATCAGGGCCGAAGCCCGGGATCTCGTCGAAAGCCAGATCGGGCCCTGTCGCGATGACCAGATAGTCATAGGCAATCGAACTGCCATCGAGCAGGCTGATCCGGTTCTCGTTCGGATGGACACGCTCTGCTCCCTGCGGCATCAGCGTGATCTTGCGCCGTGCGCAGGCGGAATGGAGATCGACTTCAACATCCTCTCGCTCCCGCCAGCCAACTGCGACCCAGGGATTGGACGGCACGAAGGAATAGATTGAGCCTTTGTTGACCAGTACGACCTCGGTCTCCGCCGGTACACGATCTCGAAGCTCGTATGCCATGATCGTCCCACCTAGCCCTGCCCCCAACACGACAACCGTAACCATCTCGATCCTCCTCCAAATCTAATTTTCATCATATATACTAATATTCGTATTTACGATTGTCAAGATTTTCGGTGTTCGACGGCAGATGTCGGCGTCGATGGGAGTTCATTGCACCGTTGAGATCGAGTAACCGCCTCTGCAGTGCCGCAATGGGTTCAGGCTTTTCGGCAATATGCTCCTGCATGGATGCCGCCAGCCTCCCACACCCAAGCCGCTGGCGGGTTGTGACGTGGCTGCTAGATGAGGGCTACCCACGACTGGTCGATCACATCATTCAATGTGTTCTGCAGGCCGGTGTCACGGATTTGGCCATGGGAGTTTCCCATTGGCAGCCAGAGGTGCGCGGTGTTTCCACCGCGCACTCAGAACGGTTAACGCAGTTGAGCAATCAGCGCCTTGGCGACACCTTCACTGCTCGCCGGGTTCTGCCCGGTTACGAGTTTGCCGTCTTCGAGCACGAACGGCGCCCAGTCGGGACCCTTGCGATAATCGGCGCCCTGGGCGATGAAGGTGTCCTCGATCAGAAACGGCACGACATCGGTCAGTTCGACGGCGGCTTCCTCGCTATTCGTAAAGCCGGTTACGGTACGTCCCTTGACGATCGGATCGCCGTTGGCCGCTTTGACATTCTTGAGTACACCTGGCGCGTGACAGACAAAGCCGATGGGTTTGCCAGCCCGCTCGAAGCTCTGAATGAGGTTGATCGATGCCTGGCTTTCCGCCAGATCCCACAATGGGCCATGGCCGCCTGGATAGAAGACGGTATCGAAATCGTCCTGACGCAGGCCATCAAGCTTAATGGTATTGGCAAGAACGGCCTGTGCGGCTGCATCTGCCTTGAAGCGATGCGTCAATTCGGTCTGGAAATCAGGCAGATCGCTCTTTGGATCGAGCGGCGGCTGCCCGCCCGCCGGGGATGCGACGGTGATGTCGGCACCCGCATCCAGGAAGGTGTAATAAGGTGCGGCGAACTCTTCCAGCCAAAAGCCGGTCTTCTTTCCAGTGTTGCCGAGCGTGTCATGGCTGGTCAGAACCATCAGTACTTTCATGCTATTTACTCCATCTAGATTTGAGATCGTTGATTTCATAGGTGCTCGGTGTCAGGCTTGGCCGGCCAGAGCTTTTTCCAGTGCCGTTTGCTTTTCGGCATAAGGCGCGCGCAGCCGAGCGCCGCTTGCGCCGCTTGCCCCCTGCACCACGACTGGACGAAAATGGCTGAAGCGCCGGAAGCCATGTACACCATGATAGGCGCCAGTTCCCGAGGCCCCCACGCCGCCGAATGGCAAGGTATCAATGCTGGCATGCAGCATGATGTCGTTGATCACCAGCGCACCGGACGTGACGCTCTGGGCAAATCGGTCGCGAGACTGTTGATCGTCGCTGAACAGATAAGCGGCGAGCGGTCGGTCATGCGCATTGATGCGGTCGATGGCCGCATCAAGCGAGGCGACTGTCATGATTGGCAGAAGCGGGCCAAATATCTCCTCCTGCATCACGCGCATCGTTTCATTCACCCCCACCAGCAAGACGGGCGCAATTTTACGGCCGTCGGCGCAATGGAATGGCTCACCTTCTGCAGCAAGCGGAATGGCGGTCGCGCCTTTTACTTCAGCATCCGCAATCAGCGTCATCAGTCTGTCGTAGTGACGTGGAGCAATTACCGAAGTGTAATCGGGATTGGCCTGGATGGTCGGGAAAGCGCGTGCCACGAAAGCGCGGGCGCTGGCAACGAATGCATCCAGGTCAGCGGCAGACAGCATCACATAATCCGGCGCTAAACAGATCTGTCCGGCATTGAAGGTCTTAACCGTCAGCGTGCGTTCAGCCGCCGTCGCGATATCAAAGCCATGCTCGATGACCACGGGGCACTTGCCACCCAACTCCAGGGTTACAGGAGTAAGGTTCTCGGCTGCCGCGCGCATCACGATCTTGCCAACCTGGGTGCTGCCTGTGAATACAAGGTGATCAAAAGGCAGCGAAGTGAAGGCACTCGCCACGTCCGGCCCACCGATGACCACACCCAGTTCATCGGCGTCAAAGCTAGCGCCGACGAGTTCTGCGAGCAGATCAGCGGTGCGCGGCGTAAACTCCGACGGTTTGATCAATGCCGTGTTTCCGGCTGCAAAGACGCCAGCCAAGGGCGCGAAGGCAAGGTTGAGCGGGAAATTCCAGGGCGAAACAATGCCGACCACGCCAAGCGGCTGCGGCTCGATCCAGGCCTGCACATCGTCCTCAGGACGAGTGACAAGCTCACGCGCCATCCATTTTTCAAGGCCTCCGGCGCTATAGCGCAGACCGGCTGCGGTGGTGGCGATATCGGCGGCGAGGGTGTGATAGATCGCGCGATTTCCGAAGTCGGCGCTGATGGCACGGGCCAGCGCCTCGCGATTGTCGATCAGCAGTCGAGCCGCACGTTCCAGACGGTCACGCCGCGTCTCTGGACTGGCCGGACCTTGGGCGAGATGCGCCCGCTTCATGGATTGCAGGATACCCGACAGCTCTGTTTTGATATCTGACATTGTTCACAACTCCTCAAGCCAGGTTCAATGCGACATCGACATTGCCACGCAACGCATTGGAATAGGGGCAGACGGAATGAGCCGCTTCGACAAGCGCCTGTGCGGCCTCCCGGTCCATGCCGGGAATGTCGATGGTGAGGGCAGCCGAAATACCGAAACCGCCTGCCGCCCGCGGGCCGATACCAACAACAGCCGTAACCGCCGTTTCGGCAGCAAGAGTGATCTTCTGCGAAGCGGCCACGTTTTTCATTGCGGACAGGAAGCAGGCCGAATAGCCCGCGGCGAAGAGTTGCTCGGGATTGTTGCCATGCCCCTTGCCGCCCAGTTCGACAGGCATGTCTAGCCACACATTCAGCGAACCATCCGCCGTGCGGGCTCGACCGTCACGACCACCGGTCGCTGTGGCAGAGGTGGAGTAGAGCGTTTTTGTCAGCATCGTGAAAACTCCTTGGAAGCATCAACCGTCTGAACTTTTGTCTACACTCTTCCGTTCGCCCGGGCTCACAAGACGCTTGCTTTCTGCCATCAAAAATATGATGGCTATGTGATGTCGCTCATCCGTCTCAGAAGCTTTGTTGAAGTGTATCGCCTGCGATCGCTCTCCGCCGCAGCGCGCAGCCTCAACCTGACGCAATCGAATGTCTCCCAGCATATTGCGGGACTGGAAGTGGCACTGGGTCGCAAGTTGTTCGAGCGCGGCGCACGGGGGGTCATCCCGACAATCACTGCAGAAGAACTCGCAGCCGACCTTGCTGATCATCTGGACCTGTCGGAACAGGCGCTGGCGAAAGCACGAGCGCGATCTACGGAACTCGTCGGAGCGATCCGCATCATCGGTCATGCTGATTTCATGGCGGAAGTGCTGACCTTGCACCTTCCAAAACTGGTGGATGCCGGAATACGCATCCGCTTGCAGCCCGCTCATCGCGACATGCTGCAGCAGATGTTGATCGAGGGCCACTTCGACCTTGGAATTTCCGCCTATCCCATAACCGACACGCGCCTGCGCACGGAATTGATCCGGGAGGAACCCGTGGTCGCCGTGGCCGCTCCAGCCGTAGCGGAGCGGATAAAGGCCAACCCAAGCCTGTCGGAGGGGATACGGAGCGAGGCGTTGCTATCCTACAGCCTGGACCTGCCATTGATCGATGTCTGGCTTGCAGGCAATGGTCTTGAGGACGTTCAAGCGTCTCCATCCGTTACAAGCCCCGATTTGCGCGTCCTGCGCAACTTGCTGCTCGGCGGAATGGGATGGTCGATTTTGCCGAAATATCTGTGTCAGGACGCCGTCGCGGAAGGAAGGCTTCACGTCATTCCGCCTCCCCGACGCGCAACAACAAATACCTACTGGCTGGTCTGGCTTCCAACGATTCTGCGCCATCCTCGAGTTGCGCATGCGCGCCAAATCCTACTGAGAGGACTTCAGGAGCAGTCTTCTCAAGAGAAGGCCATATAGCCCGGCACGAAACAGAATCGGGATGGCATTCTTGATCCTGTTATTGCCGGGCTGCCAAGGCACCCTCCACTGACCGGGGTGAGGATGTTGTCCTGACCATTCGTAGCCGGTATTCCCTGCCGTCTTCCGAACGATCTGTCATGAAGGCCATGGACCAAACCAGGTTCGCCGCATCCGGCACGGTCAAGCTATCGGCTCTGT
The DNA here is from genome assembly GCF_051549525.1 of Rhizobium sp. G187. Lineage (NCBI taxonomy): Bacteria > Pseudomonadati > Pseudomonadota > Alphaproteobacteria > Hyphomicrobiales > Rhizobiaceae > Rhizobium > Rhizobium sp. G187. Next base: position 28,707 of record NZ_JBPUGM010000003.1, on the reverse strand, counting down.
CCCGCTTCTAACGTTTGAACGCCACTGCTTTCCCGCCCCCTGGGTCGACAGGCAAATGCTCGCAATTGCGGCAAGTCCCTTCGTTTACAGAGAGCCGCGTTCCCTGAGAAGAGAACGAGGCGTCATCGCGATATTTGGACGGCGTCAGAGACGATTTGTCTTGAGAACATTCAAGGCGAAGGAATGTTGGAGCGATCGCAGAAAAATTGCGATGAGCACTCAACGATGCCTTCTGAAGAATTTTTCTCGCCCAAATCCACGAATAGCACTGCGCGCCTCTAGGCATTCAACGAATAGCTGCAAAAAATTCTGTAGAGTTTGAAAAACTCTCTTTTTCATTTTTGGCTCCTTTCCGCCGATACATAGGCGCGCCAGCCGCCGAGATCCGTGACTTCCCGCGCGCCTTGGATGGCATAGGGCTCGCAGAGGAAGCCCGAGACTTGGGCGCCGTCATCGAGCGTGACCTTGCCGATGCCGAGCGGTGCGGGGATGTTCTGGACGAAGCGGCCGAAGGCTGATGGCGTTACTTTCCAGACTTCGACCTCGAGCCCCTTACCTTCGAAGCCCGGCTCGCGGATCAGGCCTGGCTTGGGCGGCGTGGTGTTGGGCAGGACGAAGAGGCGGTAGTCGCCGGCGGTGCGGCAAGTCTTCACCAGCTTGCCGCCGGGGCCAGTCAGTTCGTGGTTCAGCGGCATGCCGGTCAGATGCGCGCCGACGACCATGATCGTGACGAGGCCATCGTCGGGCTCGGCAACCTTCGAGGCTTCCGGCAGGGCTGCAGTCTTGTCCTTGCCCATGCCGGACTGAGCGGCGCGGTGCATGGCATCGGCAAAGGGCGCCAGCGCATCGTCGGAGAAGGAGGGGCCGAAGAAGGTCACGCCGCTCGGGAGACCATCCGAGCCGAAGCCGCCGGGCACGGCGATGGCCGCATAACCGAAGAGATTGGCGAAGTTTGTGTAGCGGCCGAAATGGCTGTTATTGACGATCGGGTCTGCGAGCATCGCCTCGACCGTATAGGTCGTGGGCGAGGTCGGCAGCATCAGGACGTCGAGCTTCTCCCATTCGACAAGTGCCTTCTGGCGGAGATGGCCGAGCTTGTACTGGCCCTCGAAAGCCGCGACCGCGTCGTAACCCCTGGCGCCCTCGATGATGGTGCGCACGGTCGGATCGAAATCCTCGGCATTGGTGCCGATGAACTCCTTCACCGCTGCGAGACGCTCAGCCACCCAGGGCCCATTGTAAAGCAGTTCGGCGGCCTGCCGGAACGGCGCGTAGTCGAAGGGAACGATGGTGGCCCCGAGTGATTTCGCCCGTTCGATGGCCTGATCGTAGAGGGCTTCAACGGCTTTGTTTCCGAAGAACTCGCGCTCGGCTCCTTCGAGCACACCGATGCGCAGGCCTGAACCCGGCAGGGCCACTGGCGACGCCTTGCGGGAATAGGGATCACCGGCGTCATAGCCATCCATGACCTTGCGGATCGCGACACCATCGCCAACGGTTGCGGCAAAGACCGTGACGACATCAACACTGCGGCAGGCCGGCACGACGCCGACATTCGGTACGAGGCCGGGCGTCGGCTTGATGCCGACGAGGTTGTTGAAGGCGGCGGGCACGCGGCCGGAACCGGCGGTATCGGTGCCGAGCGCAAAGCTTGCGAGGCCGGCCGCAACCGTGACGGCCGAGCCGGACGAGGAGCCGCCGGAGACATAGGCCTTGTCGAAGACGGAGCGCGGAGCACCATAAGGAGACCGTGTGCCGTTCAGGCCCGTCGCAAACTGGTCGAGATTGGTCTTGCCGATGACGATGGCCCCCGCAGCCTTCAGTCTCGCAACGACCGTGGCGTCCTTCTCAGGCTGGTAGGCGAAGGCCGGGCAGGCTGCGGTGGTCGGCAGGCCGGAGACGTCGATATTGTCCTTGACGGCGAAGGGCACGCCCCAGAGCGGCAGACTGTTCGGCTCCGGCGCGCGCGCCATCAGGGCCTTTGCGGCTGCCCGCAAGTCCTCATCCGGCGTCTGCGTGATGAAGACCGCCGGATCGTCGGAGGCCTTGCGGCGGGCGATCACCTCCTCGACGAGATCGAGCGGGGTGAGCCCACTGGCATAGGCGGACTTCAGCGAAGCGAGATCGAGAATAGTCGGCAGCATTACAGATCCTCCAAGATGACCAGGACATCGCCGGCCTTGACGTTGCGACCCGGCCCGGCACGCAGGTCCCGGACTGTGCCGGGGGCATGGGCGGTGACGATAATTTCCATCTTCATCGACTCGATGATGGCAAGCGTGTCGCCTGCCTGCACGGACTGGCCTTCCTCGACCAGCAGTTTCCAGACATTGCCGGGCACGGCACTTTCCACCCCGAAGCAGCCTTCGGGTATATCGCCGCCGAGGCTTGCGCCCGCGCCGTCATCGACCTGGAACGAGTCGAGCCCCTCGTCCTTCCAGCGCTTTCGCTCGGCCTCGAAGGCCGCCTGCTGTCCCTGCTTGAAGGCGCCGATGCTGTCTGCATTGCGGGCCATCTCCGCCTCGTAATCGGCATAGGAGAAGGTGCCCTCGTCGATCCGGATCGGATAACCGCCATGCGGGAATGCGGCGCGGGCCTCTGTCAGTTCTTCGTGGCTCACGGGGAAGAAGCGGATCTGGTCGAAGAAATCGAGCAGCCAGGGCTTGTCCTTGGCAAAGACATCCGTCTGCCGCCAGGTGTTCCACACCTGGATCGTGCGGCCGAAGAGCTGATAGCCGCCCGGCCCTTCCATGCCATAGATGCACATATAGGCGCCGCCGATGCCGACGGCGTTTTCAGGCGTCCAGGTGCGGGCCGGATTGTACTTCGTCGTCACCAGCCGGTGGCGGGGGTCGATGGGGGTGGCGACCGGGGCGCCGAGATAGACATCGCCGAGGCCCATCACGAGATAGGAGGCGTTGAAGATCGTGTCCTTCACCGCCTGCTCATCGGGGAGCCCATTGATGCGGCGGATGAACTCGATGTTGGAGGGGCACCAGGGGGCGTTCGGGCGGACGAGTTCCTGATACTTGCGCATGGCCAGTTCCGCGTCCGGATCGTTCCAGGAGAGCGGCAGCCATACGGTCCGGCTCGGCACCTTGACGGCGGAGACCGGAGGCAGGCTCTTCTCGATCTCGGCGAGTGCGCCCAAGAGTTTCAAGCGCGACAGCGTGGTGCTGTCATAATGGATCTGCAGCGAACGGATGCCAGGCGTCAGATCGATCAGGCCCTGAAGTTTTGCCTCCTTCACCGCCTGCATCAGAAGATGGACGCGCATGCGAATGCCGATATCGAGCTGCATCGGGCCGTATTCGACCAAGAGGTTGTCATCGCCTTGGCGGCGGTAGACGACGGGGATGGGGCCGGTATCGTTGGAGGCCAGGATGGGGGAGCCGATGGCGGAGTGCCGAGCCATACCCCCCTCTGCCCTGCCGGGCATCTCCCCCACAAGGGGGGAGACTGGCACAACGCCGGCCTCGCCCGATACTGCAGATGCGCTTGCCTCCAACTCAACCGAAGCGGCAGGCGAGACGGCGGCCTCCCCGCTCTCCCCCCTTGTGGGGGAGATGTCCGGCAGGACAGAGGGGGGTAAACCGGGGACGGAACCTGCGGAAAGGACACCATCCTCCTCCCGCGTCACCGCATGAAACCGGATTCTATCTCCCGGCTTGAACTGGCCCATCTTCCACTGCTCGTCGCGGGCAATCACCGCAGGGCAGACGAAGCCGCCCAGGCTTGGGCCGTCGGGGCCGAGGATGATCGGCATGTCGCCGGTAAAGTCGATCGCGCCAATCGCATAGGCATTGTCATGCAGGTTCGACGGGTGAAGCCCCGCCTCGCCGCCATCGGTGCGGGCCCATTTGGGGGCCGGACCCATAAGCCGCACACCCGTGCGCGCAGAGTTGAAATGCACCTCGTAAGGCGTCGAGAACAGCGTCTCGATATCCTCTTCGAGGAAGAAGTCAGGCGCGCCATGCGGACCGTAGAGCACGCCGACGGACCATTCGCGGGTCAGCTCTGCAGGCTTGGTTGCCGGCAGGACATCGGTCTGGTTCCGGCGCGCCAATCGCAGGATGTGTCCCGCCCGCAAAGTGCCGGTGGCATTGCCGCCGAACTGGCCGAGGCCAAAGGTGGCGCGGGAGCCCATGACCAGGGGCGCATCGAAGCCGCCGGAGACCGCCAGATAGGCGCGCTGGCCGGCACCGGTGATGCTGCCGATGGCCAGCGTCTGGCCGGCCTTGACCTCGACCGCCTGGTTATGGGGCAGCTCGAGGCCATCGAGCTTCATCGGCATGACCGCGCCGGCGAGCGCGATCACCGTATCGGAGAAGAATTTCAGCACCGGCCCGGAGACGGTCAGTTCCAGGGCCGCCGTATGATCGTGGTTGCCGAGCAGCCGGTTGGCATGGCGGAAGGAGCGTTCGTCCATCGGACCCGATGGCGGGACGCCGACATGCCAGAGACCTAGACGGCCCGGCAGCTCCTGGAGGCTCGACTGCGCGCCGGGGGCGATCACCTCGACGACATCGGGCACGAAGGCGAAGTCCTTCAAGGCCGTGGTCGCGACATCGCCGCTGCGGAACAGGTCGGAGGCGGCGATGGCCTTCAGGTATTCGAGATTGGTCTCAATGCCGGCAAGCGAGGTTTTTTCCAGCGCGGAGGAGAGCGCCGTAATGGCAGTCTCGCGATCCGCGCCTGAGACAATCACCTTGGCGAGCATGGGATCATAGAAAGGCGTAACTTCAGTTCCCGTTTCCACCCAGCCGTCGACACGGACGCCCTCGGGGAAGACAACTTCCGTCAGCAGGCCGGCACTTGGGCGGAAGCCGGCATGGGGCATTTCGGCATAGACGCGCGCCTCGATCGCCGCACCCTTCGGCACGAGGTTATCCTTGCCCGTCAGTACATCTTCGCCGGCTGCCTGACGGATCATCCATTCGACCAGATCCACACCGAAGACGGCTTCCGTCACCGGATGCTCGACCTGCAGTCGGGTGTTCACCTCTAGGAAGTAGAACTCCTCGCGGGCGGGATCATAGATGAACTCGACCGTGCCGGCGGAGGCATACGCCACTTGGCTACCGAGCGACACGGCCGCCGCATGCAGGCGCTGGCGCACGGCATCGGTAAGACCCGGGGCCGGCGTTTCCTCGATCACCTTCTGGTTTCGCCGCTGCAGCGAGCAGTCGCGTTCACCGAGCGCAATCACCCTGCCATTGCCGTCGCCGAAGATCTGCACCTCGACATGGCGGGCCTTGGATACGAAGCGTTCGAGATAGACGCGGGCGTCGCCGAAACTGGATTTTGCCGTTCGTTGCACCGTGTCGAAGGCTGCGGCAAGCGCCTCCGCACTGTCGCAGAGCTGCATGCCGATACCGCCGCCGCCGGCGGTGGATTTCAGCATCACCGGATAGCCGATCTGCTCCCCTGCGGAGAGCGCCTCTTCCCGGCTGTCTAGCAGGCCGGAGCCGGGCAAGAGCGGCACGCCGCTCGCTTTGGCCAGTTCGCGGGCTGTGTGTTTCAGGCCGAAGGCGGAAATGTTGTCCGGCGTGGGGCCGATAAAAGTGATGCCTTCCGCCTTCAGTCGTTCGGCAAAGCCAATGTTCTCCGAGAGAAAACCGTAGCCGGGATGCACGGCTTCAGCACCCGCCTGACGGCAGGCGGCGATGACGGCGTCGACGTTCAGGTAGCTTTCGCTGGCGGGTGCGGGGCCGAGGCGCACCGCCTCGTCGGCCATCAGCACGGCTTTCGAAAAGCGGTCGGCATCGGAATAGACCGCAACGCTTGCGATCCCCATCTTTCGAAGCGTCTTGATGACGCGCACGGCGATTTCGCCGCGATTGGCAATCAGAACTTTTTTGAACATCAGGCCGCCTCGTCGTCCCAGACGAGCACCCGGATCGGCGTGGGATCGAAGCCATTGCAGGGGTTGTTGATCTGCGGGCAATTGGAAATGACGAGCAACACGTCCATCTCCGCCCTCAGCTCGACATAGTCGCCGGGGGCGGAAATGCCGTCGACGATGGTCATTTCGCCTGAGGGTTCGATCGGCACATTCATGAAGAAGTTGATGTTCGGCACGACGTCGCGCTTGCTCATGCCATGTTTGGAAACCTCGATGACGAAGTTGTCGCGGCAGGCATGCAGGTATTTTGTGTAATGGCCGAAGCGGACTGTGTTGCTCTCGCAGGAGCAGGCGCCGGCAGAGGTGTCGTGGCGGCCGCAGCTGTCGGCCGTCACCGTCAGCATCACCCGACCTTCGTTGGAGATCACCTTGGTGCCGGTGGAGATGTAGGCCGCCCCCTGCTCGCGCATGGTGTCCTGGCTCGAATAGCGCTCGGAGAAATCATGGGCGTTGTAGAAGAGCGTATCGACGGCCTGCTGGCCGTAGGTGTCCTCGATGCGCACCACCTGGCCCTTTTTGATGAAGGTCGAGAAGGGCGCTTCGGCGGCGATGTAATGATCCTGCGCGGTGTTGGCGAGCGTGCGGGCGGGAGAGGTCTGGATGAAACTGGTCATGGTCGCCTCTCCTCTCACAGGGCCGCAAAAGCGTTGTTTTCAAAACCACGGATGGCTTCTGCAGTCGCGGTCCGGCACAGATCATCCGCCGCCGGCTCGATTGCGGCGATGCGGGTGATGCTGACGGGATTGGGGGCGTAGACCGGGTTTGGATCGAGCGGATGCGGGCAATTCGAGAAGCCGACGATCATGTCCATCTCGGCACGCAGATCGACATAGTCGCCTTCGGAAACGAGATCCGGTTTCCACTCGAATTTGCCATCCGCATCGACACGGACGGGTGCGAAAAGGGCAAGCGCTGCCGGAATGTCGCGCTTGTCGAGACCTGATTTGGTGGCAATCAGCACGAAGTTGTCGCGGGTGTTTCGCAGCGCCGGGCCGTTTTGTCCGGCATATTTCTTCGCGTTGGAGGAGGCTGTCGAGCCGCCCATCAGCACGTCATGGGCGCCGGAGCTGTCCTCGGTGATCGAGAACATGACCTTGCCCATGTCGGAGAAGATGACACGTCCCTTTCCAAGCCCTGTGGTCCACTGAACCTTGACGGTATCAGGCAGGTTCATGCGCTCGCTCGGGTCTTCGGCATTCCAGGCAACGACCGATACGGTCGAGAAGCCTTCGTCGAGCGCGATGCGCAGCGTCTCGTTGGCCTTAACGCGGGTCCACCAGTACCAGCCGCCGGGCAGCTTTTCCTGGTGCACGATCTTATCGGCATCAATGGCGGGCGCGGGCTTTGCGCTCTTGGCCGGCAGCGCCTTCGGTGCGAATTCCAGCCCCTTCTTCTGATGCTCTTCGTAGCGCGCCCGGTTGGCGGCGATCTCTTCGGGGGAGCGTCGGATATGCATTGTCATCTCCAGTAGTTTCGTTGGCCGGGTCGTCCCGGCTATTGACCCTGTGAAGAGACCGGGCCGTCCCGGTCGGGGCGAAAGAGGGAAGCCTCGCCCGCCTTGCGGGGCGGCCAGATGGCGATGTCGCGGGTGATCGTCGCGCCGTAGCGCAGCTTTTCCTCCGGGCGGTCGCGGGGACGCTCGAAGGCAACGACGCGGGTAGCCAGCGTGAAGGCCTCGCGCATGTCATGGGTGACCATGACGACGGTCATTGGCGCCTCGTGCCAGAGCGTCTTCATCAGCGTGTGGATTTCAGCCCGAATGCCGGGATCGAGCGCGCCGAAGGGTTCGTCGAGCAGCAGAACCTTGGGCCGCATGATCAGCGCCTGGGCGAGCGCCAGTCGCTGCTGCATGCCGCCGGAGAGCTGGGCCGGATACTTGTCCTCGGAACCGGCAAGCCCAACGGCCGCGATCATCACGCGTGCCTCGTCCTCGACCGCGCGCTTCGCAGCGCCGAACAGGCGGGCGGCGAAACGCGAGGCTTTCAACTCCTTGCCGAGCATGACATTGCCGAGCACGGTCAGATGCGGAAACACGGAGTAGCGCTGGAAGACGACGCCGCGATCGGACCCTGGCTCCTTCGGCAAGGCCACACCATCGAGCACGATCTCACCCTTGGTCTGACGCTCCTGGCCGAGCAGCAGGCGCAGGAAGGTGGACTTGCCGCAACCGGAAGGGCCGACCAGCGCGACGAAGGCTCTGGATTCGATCTCGATCGAAACGTTTTCGAGCACGATCTGGTCGCCATATTCCTTCCAGAGGTTCTTGATGGAAAGCGCGCTCATTTGCCCTTCTCCAGTTCGGACCAGGGGAAGACCGCGATGCGCAGGCGATCGAGCAGGATGTCGGTGAGGATTGCGAGCAGCGTGATCCAGAGAACGTATGGGAAGATGACATCCATCGACAGATAGCGGCGGACGAGGAAGATGCGGTATCCGAGGCCGCTGTCGGAAGAGATCGCTTCGGCTGCGATCAGGAAGAGCCAGGCGGGGCCGAGCTGCAGGCGGAGCGTGGTGATCAGGCGCGGCAGGATCTGCGGCAGCACCACACGCAATGCGATCTGCCAGGACGAGGCCGACAGGGTCTCCGCTTTGACAATCATCTCGCGCGGAAGCGATGTCGCAGTCAGCGCCAGATCACGGATCATGATCGGGGCGACACCGATGACGATCAGCGCAATTTTCGACGCCTCACCGAGCCCCATGACGATGAAGAGGATCGGCAGCAGCGCCAGCGGCGGGACCATGGAGATCGCACCGACGAAGGGAGACAGAGTTGCCCGTGCATAGGGCAGGATACCGATGACAAGGCCGAGAAGCAGCGCGATCGCGGTGGCGATGCCAAGCCCGGCAAAGAGGCGCCCTAGGCTCGCCCAGGTATCCGACCAGAGCAGGTATTCGCCAGTTCTGACGTCAGCCGTAAAGGCCATGCGGCTTATGCCTTCCCACAGGGCGGCAAAACCGGGCAACAACTTGTCATTCGGGTTTTCCGCGAGCCGCTCGGCCGAACCGATCATGTAGGCGCCAAGCACCAGCACGAAAGGCAGAAGCACCAGCGTCAGGCGCGCGCCATTTCCGGGATGAGCATTGATCCAGCGCATCGACCACTCCAGGGTTTCAGGGAGGCAGCAGCCGCCCGGAAGACATTATCCTCCGGGCGGTGATCAACGCTCAGAGCGCACCCTTGGCAGCCGCGTCCATGTACGTCGTGGTGAAGCGGAATTTGACGTTTTCCTTGTCGCCAAGCACCGAGCCGTCGACCAGTTCAATCCCGATGACATCGGCGGAAGGCGCACCGCTTCCAAGCAGGCCCTTTTCAAACAGGAAGTTGCGGACCAGATCCATGGTCTTGGACAGGTTCGGAGAAGCCGTAAAGGCAACTGCATCAGCCGGCTTGTCGAACAGCTTTGTCGCCGCCATCTGCGCTTCAAAGCCTGCCAAATCGGTGCCGGAGGCAGTGCCCATCGCTGTACGCGCTGCCTTACCCTCGTCCGTCTGCGCAGTCATGACCGCCATGGTCTCGTACCAGATGCCGGCCAGCGCCTTTCCGAAGTCCGGATTGTCCTTGAGCACATCGGTGTTGGCGACCATCAGGTCGATGATCTCTCCCGGGATCTGCGAGCTGTCGAAAACCTTCTTGGCCGAGGCGTCCTCCAGGATGGAAGAGACAAGCGGGTTCCAGGTCACGACGGCGTTCACATCCGGGGTCTGATAGGCAGCGACCATGTCGGCGTCAGAGGTGTTGACCACCTTTACGTCCCGCTCGGACGAGCCGATGCTTTCGAGCGCACGGGCCAGCAGATAATGGGAGACCGAGAACTCGACGAGATTGACGTTCTGGCCCTTCACATCCTCGAGCTTGTCCTTTTCCTTCAGGATGAGGGCGTCGTTGCCGTTCGAAAAATCGCCGACGATGACGGCAGTCGTGTCGACGCCACCGGCGGCGGGGATCGACAGGCCGTCCATGTTAGTCAGCGTCACCGCATCGAAGGCACCAGCGGTGTACTGGTTCATCGACTCTACGTAGTCGTTGAACTGCGTGACTTCGATGTTGATGCCGTATTTATCAGCCCATTTCTTCACGATGCCGGTGTCATTGGCATAGCCCCAGGGCATCCAGCCGACATAGATCGACCACGCAACTTTGAAGTCTTTCTTTTGTGCAGCTTCCGCAGATGAGCAGATCCCCGCAACGACCAGCGTCGCTGCCGCAATTGCAGAGATGGTTTTTTTGAAGTTCATCATGAGCATTCCCCTTTTGCGCTTTTCAAAAAGGGAATGGCGAAGACCAGCGCCGCCAATCCCTTGGCTAACGAGGTCTCCCGGGCTTTTTTCCCGCCGTGCATCTGGACAGAATTTCTCCTCCGCCCAGTGGCTGCTCTCGGACCAGTCACACACTTCAAGTGTATCGGAACCCTAGCGTCCAAACTCTGAAGCTAGGGAAGCAAGCACCGTGCCAATTCAAAGCCGGCAAGACATCTGCAATTTTCCCCTAGGGTTTTCCAAAAAGGAGCCAATTACAATCTGCCTCCGTGCTCAAAGAATCATCAAAATCTGACAATTCGATCAAAATGCATGCATGAATATGGAGGCCCAAACGTGCCTCTTCGCTTGATGCCCCCCGCCACAACTCCCAAGGCTTAAGGCCACGGAACGTCTCTGGATCGAAAGGAGAAAGGATCGAAGCAGGAGGGTTCTTTGAGGGACCGCCCTCCGAACCAACCACGGGCACCAATGCGCTCGATACCAGCATCGACGGCTCCTCGATCCGGCAGAGGGTCGTGCCCCAACGAAACAGCTTGCTCACGCAGCGATGTACATCAGCTTCAATGGCCTTCTTACCCCCACGCAGGTCACCTGCGAACGCTTTATTCCCGCGGTCGTTCGATGCTCTGCCCCCTGCCCTCAAAAGCTGCATATGTAAGTTGAGCTAGTATGTGTGTTGACGGGGTGATGGCAGGTTATTTGTGGCTCTGGTCGTTTGGGTTTCTGGATAGCGGGGAGCGCGAGCCATTGGCGGTATAGATTCCCCGTTTCGCAGTTCACTTCGCTTGTTTCGTGTTTTTGACCTGTCGCAAACGCAAAACCGCCCCCATTGGATGGAGGCGGTTTTGCGTATTTATGTTTGGATATGGTTGCGGGGGCCTGATTGCACGGAGACTTGCATAAAGCCCGCGTCGAGGGCGCTAAAATCTAGCCTTTTGTCAAAGCTGGATAGAGGCGCGCACTTGCTAACCAGTTAGAAACGCGACTTCGGGGCTGCCGGTCAGCCCCGATCCATGCGACAGGCCCTCTTTCAAGATCAGATCGGGGCGGGAGGGACGCACCGCTTCGGCTTTGGCTTTTAAACTGGCAAACGTCATTCTGCGCCCTCCTTGCGCGCCAAAGCTTCCTTCCTTTTGGCGGTGACTTCCGGATCGTCCATGAAATCTGTCCGACGGCCGCGCTTCTGGTAACCGTTTCCAATGCCGCCGTCCCTAATGCCAAACCCGCAGCAGGCCAACGCTTCGTTTCGATCCATGATCCGATTGTCAACCTGTTCCACATCCTCCGCCACGACATCCCCTCCGACCATCATCGCGAACTGCGCGCAACGGCGATGAACCTGTGGGCGACGATCGCTCGGGCATGAGCAATACACGCCGACGACCCCACTCTGTGGTTTCATGCCCCTACATCGCATATCTTGCACGCCGTTGCGTTAACTTTACAATGCCGCGACTAGACAACCCCATCAGGTCAGATTTTCACCAGAAACCTGCGCAGAGATAACGTCGCGAAGAGTGGTGCAAAACGTCGCGCAAATATTGGCGAAATTGTCGGCTTGCCTCAGCTTTCGCGGCGAACAGGATAAAGCGCTCAGGATCGTCTGGACCGATGTTGAGCGCGAGGACTTGGCTGAGCAAAAGATCCGATGGATCATCACCAGTCTCGTCTCTTTCTAGCCAGCGAATGCGACAGTCCGCTCGACTTGGCAGCCATTGCCTGTCCGCCATGCCTTGGATTTCGATGATACAGTCGGCACGTGATTCCGCCGGCATGGTTTCCAGCAGACGTGCGATCATCGGTAGTGCCGTTTCGTCTCCAGCCAGAACATAGTGGCGAGCTGGCGGAAGCGAACGCCCGCCCGGCCCGAACATTCCAACCCGCATTCCGACCTCCGCGATCGCTGCAAACCCCGCACCGGGGGCATCGGTATACGGGCTTCGACAGTGGTGAAGCACGAAATCGATATCAAGGGTGCCTGCTGCGACATCCAGACGACGAATTGTGTAAGTTCGGACAAAGGGCGCTTCCTGCAAATCTCTCCAGATGGGCTTCCCCTGCACAACCGTGTCCGGGTCCGGGAGGAGTGCGTTCGACACTCTCGGAAGGAACAGCTGTACATGCAATCCCTGCGCAAAGGGCTGCAGTTCCTCCCCCCGAAAGGTCAGGCGGCGAATGTTCGACGAAAGATCGACTACTCCAGTCACCGTGACCATGCGGAAGCAACGCGCGTGCTTTGCAGCCACGGCATTCCCCCGCCAGGAAATTTCCGCCAATTGCTCCTGCGAAAATTCCTGCATATGCGTGGCGACCAATTCCATGGCACGGCCCACGGTCAGCGTGTCGATCGCCCTGATCGATACATCGATTGTGGATGGGCGGAGGTTTAGGACGAGTTCTCCCTCAGGTGTCAGCGCACGGATGGTTCCATCCTTTCTCGTCAACTCCAGGTGCTCGTCGAGATGCTCTGCAAGCGCTTCGAATACGAACACGGCTTCCTGTAGCGGCACCGAGGCGGAGGCACGCCATGGAAAATGCTCAGAGGTTTCCACGTTTGCCGTCCTCTTCCCGAGGCTGCCAGAGGCGGTTGGCGAAATAGTGTTGGCGGTCCAAATGGACGATCGCCGCTTGCTTGCCTGGAAAATTCACGGTCGAGGCATGAGTGAATCCTGAACGAAGGAGATTGCGGAGTTGCTGGTGATGGTCCGCCTGAGGTTCGCCAACAAGACGATTGGTGCGCGGGTCGGAAAGAAACATCAGATGCAGGATGGATGTCATCCATGCCGTGAGCCATGCTTTGCCGCGATAGGCGTCCTCACCAATCAACACATGGAATCCACGGTCGTAATCATCCGCGGCATAGTAGCCCCCGATCAGATCTTCTTTGGCCCAATAGATCTCGAAATAGCCGAAAGCCACCCCTTCGAAGCGGCAAATTAGCGGGATCATGTGCGGATCGGCAATCACGCGCCGAAGATAGGCGAACTGGTGCTCGAACCTACCGTCTTCCTTCCAAAACTCAGCGACTCTAGGATCATTCATCCAACGATGCAGGGTCTGGGTATCGCGCGTGGTTGCCACGTCGAACGTGAGGCAGCCGCCGAGCCATGGGATGAACCGGGAATAGATCCGCGCCTGAGGTTTCGGCGGGCGGACCGGATGGCTGACCCCGTCGGTCGATGTCATGCGTACGGGGTAAACAGACTGCGGCCCCATCCAAAGCTCGGAGCGCTGGAACAGCCCCTCGGAAGAGATCACCGGTTCAGACGCGTGAGCGACGACGCCAAGGTCAACCAGCGCCGCCATCTGCGAGGTCCAGCCATCGCCATGAAGGACAAGGCGGCTTGTCGGTGGCAGGGTAGACAATAAGGTCTCGAAAACCGCAAGCGCCATTTGCAAGCCGGGTCTGCCATCCGGCAATGGCCGACGTGCAGTTAGCGAGTGTATCGGCCCTTCGCCAACGTCCATCGTAGCCGCATGACTATCGGCCGCGACGACGAGAAGCTGCTCCGATATCCGCCGAACCGTCACCGGGCCGGAAGACGACACAGCAAAACACCGAAAATGTTTGTCGATGAAAGCAATGGATGCCGAGGCCTCGGCCAATCTCCCCATTTTGGTAGTCCTCCAGGCTGTCCGGTCAGATCTTAAGCATTTCCACTGAATTCCAGATCCGATTTCACGTCCGGAAAATGCGTTAAAACAGGAAGTTGGTGCATCGGCGGCTAACCGGTGTTCGCCGGTAATCCTCCAAGACGTGCGGACGTCCGGGCAAACCTGCCCGGACGTCGCCTGTTCAGAATGTCTTTGTGATGGACAGTGCCAGCGTGCGACCGCGACCCTGATAATCAAAGACCGCTTCATCCGCGAGCGCGCCGTAGAGAGCCTTGGCGCGGGAACCCCAGATCGTCGTATATTGGGTGTCGAAGACGTTCTGGATACCGAAATTAACGGTCGTCGCCTGATCGGCAAATGTGTAGCTGCCGCCGAAGTTGAACAGTGTGTAGCCTTCAATTTCGTGGCCATCGTTGTCTTCGAGGCTGAAGACGTGCTGTCCGGCAAACTTCAAGCGCCAGACATCATTCGTCCAGCCGACATGGCCTCCAAGCGACGAGACACTCGCCGTTCCAACGGTTTCGTTGACCCAGTCGTTGCCATCCTTGACCTCGGAACGAATCCATTGGCCATTGACGCCGACATCGAAACCGTTGTCGAATTTCACTCCTGCTGAAGCTTCAACCCCATACACCTGACGTGGCGCGTCGGTCAGGCTGATTGTCATGGCGGTACGGTTCAGGGTGATCGATTTGTCAGACCGTGAATAGAAGCCGGCGATGTCAAAATTGTAGGTGCCGTCATCCAGGCGATAGCCCAACTCGAATGAGTCCGTCTTGATCTCCTGCAGCGGAGAGTCTTCGACATTTACGCTCGAAAGAAGGGAATAGTATCCACTGGCGAGACTATAATTGCCAACGCCATAATATTTTCCGGGGTCGGGGAGATCGAAACCTTGGCTGAAATTGCCGTAAATCTGGCTTGTCTCATTTAACTCATAGGACGCTCCGGCATTGAACAGAAACGCCGCATAATCAACTTCACCGCCGGGAATTGTATCGGCACCCGTCGCTGTCCCGTTAAGAATTGCAATCTGCTGCGCCGCTCCAATGAAATCGGAGACCTTAGTTTGGACGAACTGGTAACGTGTACCGCCACTCAGGGTTAGCCGATCGGTTGCCTCATAGCTTACTTGGGCGAAGCCAGCGACAGTGCTTACATCGATGTCCGGATAGAGACCCGTTTCGCCGATCACGTCGAACGTCATGCCTCCGGTCGCAGCAGCGGTGGCAAGATCGAAAATCGACTGCGTTGCCGAGAAGGAATCGTGGTCTGCATCGACCCCATAGGTCACCGTCAGCCCATCCAGCGGCTCCGCGATCATGGCTGCCTTGACGGCGAAGTAATCGGTGTCCTGCTGACTTGCACCAAAATACAGACTGGGGCTGGTCCCCGGGAAGGGATTGAATGTGATGGCCTCACTCCGATAGGCAGCCTGCAGCAGCAATTCTTGCTCCAGAAAGTCATCATCGGTATAGGTCAAATTGATCATTCGCCGCGTTGTTCTAGGATCAACATCGGAAGAATAACCGTCACGGGTCTCGAACTGGCTCGGGTCGAAAAGCGCCGCGAAGTTGACACCGTAAAACAGCCCATAATCCGACTGCTGCTGACTGTCGAAATACTGCGTGCCGATCTCCAGTCGGCGGGTATCGTCGATCTGGATGCCGACAGACCCCATGATGTCGATTCGCTCATTGAACGCCATCGACGTCTGGGTGATGTCCGGGATCACCATCGTACCGGAACCGTCGTAGAAGGCACCATTGCGCGTACCGGATACAGACAGGCGAGCGTCGAAGTTTTCCGCCTTGTAGGTCACGGCCCCGGCAGCGTTGCGATCAAAATCGGAGCTTCCGGCAAATCCGCTGGCGACTCCGCCCTGCACTTCGCCATGCAGGCCATCCTCCGCATCGCTGCCCTTCTTGGTGATGATGTTGATCACACCACCGGTCGCATTGCCGCCGTGAATCGAGGTCGCGCCGGACAAAACCTCCACGCGTGCGATGTTGAATGGATCGATCGAGTCGAATTGCCGGCTGAGACCCCGCGCGGAATTCATGGATACCCCGTCAATCAGGACGAGCGCGGTCCGCCCGCGAAGGTTCTGACTATAGCTGGTCCGCGCGCCTTGGCTCCCCGGATCAAAGCTCGGGATCTCCTCGCCGAGAATTTCTTGCAGGGATAGCCCCATGCGGGCCTGGCGGGCAATCACGTCGCCCTCAACGACCCGTATTGTGTGTGCGGTCTGTGACACCTGCTGTGGCTTACGGCTGCCAGTTACAACAATCTCCTGCAGCACCGTGCCTTCACCGTTCGCCGCAGTTGGCGGCGATTGCCCGTCCTGTGCCCAAACCTGGCCGGAAAACGCCATCACAATAGCCGTGCTGGCAAACGCCAACGCTTTGGTTTCCTTCAAACTCTTCTGCATCATGTCCCCACGCCACACCGACGTATAGTTGCATTTCCATGCAAGTCGGCTTAAACATAACTAATTTTATCATGTTTAAAGCGGCGCCAGTCCGACATCTTGGATTCCAGCGAACGTCATTAGTCCGAAAGCGAACTTCAGTCCGAAAGGGACCATTGCCATGGAAATCGTTAGAGTGATGAAGTTGGGAAGTGCGACCCAACCGGACCAGCAAGCGCGCCTGATGTGCCAGGGCATCCTAAAGGATATGCTCGGCGACCTTGAAATCTCGCTTGGCATGAGCGACTTGTCCGGCCTAACTGGCCTCTACTGGAATTATCAGCACCTTTCCCTTGCGACCCTGTATTTTCCGGCGGTACCATTGATCATAGAGGCGACCAATGGTGCACTGGATGATGTCGTCATCGTGCGACCGGTGGAAAGCCCGCTGAAGGTCGCCTGTGGCACCGGCAACTTCACGGTGCGGCCCGGAGATGTCGCCTTTCTCAGCGCCGGCCAAGACGTACAATTCCAGCTGGAAGCTGGCGGTCGTCTGGACTTCGCCCATTTGCCGGCGCACGCTCTGGCGCGTCAGCGTGATCATCTCGCCGTGCTGATCGGCAGGACTGTATCTGCCGAATGCCTGCCATTGCAGCTCCTGTGCAGCTATGCTGGTTATCTGCTCCGTCACGAATATCAAACGGATATGGAAGCCCAGATGATGATTGGCCATTTCTATGCGCTGATCCCCGTTCTGGCCCAGAACCTTGGCAAGGCCGCCCCGACCAATCGACCGCATCTTCGCATCGATGGCGTGAAAGCGGAAATCGACCGTCGCCTTTCGGACAGCATGCTCACGGTTGGCAGCATCGCGGCCTATGAGGGTGTGACGCCACGCGCTGTGCAAAAGCTGTTCCACCGCGAGGGAACGACCTTTTCGAAATATCTCCTCGAGCAGAGGCTGGCGCTTGCCATGGCACAACTGCTCTCGTCTCCGCCTGACGCACGCATCAGCGACATCGCCTACGGCGTCGGCTTTAATGACCTGTCCTATTTCAACCGGACTTTCCGACGGCGCTATGGTACGCGGCCGACAGAGGTGCGCCAATTCGGCACCTCGCCGGCCGCGTGAAGTCATGTGTTCAAATTGCCCCCACCTGGCCCGGCGGGCTGCGAAGGCCAGAAACCATCAGGCCGCATGGTCCAGCAGGTTCAGCGCAGTGAGCGGATTGGCGACCATGCCCTGAAAATCCGGAACCGGACGTTCATCGTCGTCGGCATAGCCATGGGTGAACAGCCGCACACGGTTCAGGCACAGGCGCGGATATTCGTCTACGAAGAGGTCGAAGATCGCAAAGCGCTCGACAAGATCCGGAAAGGCTCTTTGATAACGCAGGACACTGTTGTTGGCGGCCGCCCAGAACGCCGCCTCTCCAAATCCTGCACGCTGGTCGAGCAACACCGACATGTAGCGGAAGACGCAGACGAAAAGCGTGGTCTGGATCCCGTGGATCAGAACTTCGGGTGGTAGATGAAGCAGGACTTCGGCAGGCCCCTCCGGGATGCCCGCGCTCTCGGGAAACGCGCGGTCGCAGACCATGACATCGTCGATGAAATCCCGCAGCGCCAGCCGCTCCGGCATGCCATTTTTCAGAATCACCGTGGCGTTCTGCCCGTGCGCGGAGAAATAGAGACCGTGCTTAACCAGCAGATGATAGACAGGGACTAGGACAACATCAAAGAACCGTTCCATCCAGACCGAGAGCGGCACGCCCGCCGTCTTCGCAAGTGCGACCGCAACAGGCTGGCCGTCGGATCCGGCATGCGCAAAGGCTGCGAGCGGCATCCCGGTCTCACCTGCTGCGAGGTGATCCGACAGGCTATCGCGCCACAAGCAGCCGAGCATCTCGTTGAACTGGTAAGGCGCGCCAGGCACTGTCGAATAGAGAGGATGGACATAATGCATGCCAGCACGCTCCCCAAGCAGTGCCAACTTGCACGTTGCCGACAGGAAGGCATCCCGCTGCACAAGCTGGTCGAGGAATGTCGTCAGAGGCGCAGCCGTCAGGGCACGCTTGCCCGGGATGCCACGATAAACAGCGGTGTTGAGGATATTCATGCAAAGCTTCAGCGTGGATTTCGCTGGATCGCTGACATTTGAAACGGTGCGCACCGATTGCTGGGCTAGGTAGAGATCCTCACCTTCGCCGAGATAGACGATATGGCCCTCTGCAATATCACCGGCAAAGTTCGGGATGATCGCCTGATCCCACTGCCAGGGATGAACCGGCATCAGAAGATGGCTTTCGAGAGAACCGCCCCGATTGTGCAGTGTTGCGAGAAAAGCTGCGAACCTCTCCTCACCCACGGCCTCCCGCACCAGTCCTTCATTGGACAGCCCCTCCTCGCCAACGAACCGCGCGCGGACCCGGCTGACGGCAAGCCATGCCACCCGGAAGGGGGTCCGGTTTTCCGGCGTGTAATGCGCGTAGTCGCGGTAACCAAGGCCGATACGGCCCTTGCTGACAGTAACCCAGGGATGGCCAGTAAGCTCACCATCCATCCGGACATCATCGAGAAGGGCCAGCTCAGCGCCAGTCTTGGTCGCGGTCGCAAGACTATGGGCATCGGCGGTCAGGGTATTGCCGAGTTCACGAAGGAAATGGGCCGTGGTCATTGGCTTGACGCCGAGATGGGGAAGTACCTCCGCCACGAATGCCATCGCATCGTGGATTGGCCCGTCGACACCATTGGCAGTCCTCACAACACTATCAGGCTCCACCACGAGGTTGTCAAAGACGTACCGCTTTGCACGAAAGCGATATCGGAAGGGGCCGACCTCCACGGCATAGGACCCCGGCTGTTCGCTGATCACCTCGAACACCCGTTCATAAGCGAACTCTTCGATCACCTTGGCCAGAAGGCGGCGTGACGCTTCGTGCCAGATGGCCTTGTTGAAGGCCTGCGGCACATTGGTTTCGTTAAACACCTGCATAGCGTTCTCCTTCGTGAGTGGAGCGTTTGGGGTTACCCGGGAGGCCGAAGCTCTGGAATGCGGACGGATGGTCCACCTGGTAATGGGTATGCCCGAGAAGCTGGTTGAGAATGATGGCGTTGCGATATGCGCCGAGCCCGAGATCCGGGGAGCCGACACCATGCTGATGCGTTTCGGCATTCTGCACGAAGACCCTGTTGGCGGCAGGATGCGTAGCAACCGTGGTCGCCCGGAAAGTTTCGTCAACGATGAAATCGCCGTTGTCATCCACCGCGAGTACTTCTCCCTTCAGGCTTTCAAGCCAACTCGGCCAGACATGACGATAACCGGTTGCAGCAATCACCGCGTCGGCCTCGACTGTCGTTTGCTCGTCGAGATGCAGATGGCGGATATCGAGAACGAAGCCGCCCGCAGTTCTTGGCGCCGCTGCCTCAAGGGAGGTAACCTCGCAGTTGGAATAGAGCGAAAGCCCTGGATCCTGCCCTCCGACGCTGCGTTCGTAGAGAAGATCAAAGATCTCGGCGATCGTAGCAAAGCTGATGCCCTTGTAGAGAAGCCCCTGCCCTGCGACGACCTCACGGCGTTTATCGACAGCCAAGCGGTGGAACTGGCGCATGTAATCCGGCGTAAAGTATTCCAGTCCAAGTTTGGAATATTCCATCGGGAAGAAGCCAGCCGATCGGGTGATCCAGCGCAGGGAATACCCCGCTGCAATCTTCTCCGGCGTGAGATCGGCATAGAGCGAAAGAACGCATTCGGCCGCACTCTGCCCCGAGCCGACAACGGTGATCGTGCGGCATTTGCCGAGTTCATCGCGACGTAAGCCAAACGAACTCGAATGTATCAGCCGAGACCCCGGCCGAGCACGTGCCCATTGCGGGAGCACTGGGACTGTGCCGACACCCACGGCGATATTGCGGGCCGTAGCCTGATGGGCCTGCGCCCCCCGGTGGCTGGCGATGACGAAGTGATGAGCATCCCGATCAAAGCTAAGACCGGTCACCTCTTCATCGAAGACGCAACTTGCGAGCCGTTCCGAGGCCCACCGGCAATAGTGGTCGTACTCCTCGCGCGGAATAAAAAAGTTTTCGTAGAAGTAGAATTTGTAGAGCCGCTTCTGGTCCCGAAGATAACTTAGGAAGCCAAGTGGATGCGCGGGATCGACCATGGTGACAAGGTCGGCAAGGAAGGGCACCTGCAGGGTCGTGCCAGGCAGAATCATGCCCTCATGCCAGCGAAAACTGCTCTTTTTTTCGAAGAAGCGGCAATCGATTGTGGCGTGGGAAGAGGCAAGTGCAGCCAGCCCCAGATTGAAGGGGCCGATGCCTATGCCGGCGAGATCAAGGGTTTGCATGGATCAGATCCCAAATCGTTGAAGAAAGGTTTCGCGGTGGCAGAACATCAGTTTTGCCCGTTTGTCGGGGAGTTCGATCTCACCCTGTTCCTCGAATGCGCACTCTGGCGCGTAGCGCAGGAGACGTCGGGCCGCGACGGCCGGCTCACCGACAACCTTTGCGGTTTGCGGATCATCCAGAAACAGGAACCGCGTGAAAGCTCGGATGACCGCCGGAGCAAAGCCGCGACCGAAAAAGGAGGGGTCACCGACAAGCATGTGCCAGCCACGATCCTTTTCGAGGGCCGGATAATGCTGGCCGAGAATATCCTCTTTCGCCCAGTAAGCCTCCCAATAGCTCATTGGAACGCCATCGATGAAACCGATATACGGATCCTGATGCGGATCTTCGAGATTGCGCTCGATATAGTCCGCAATCAGCTCGATCGGCTTGGCCATCTTCCACTGCGGCACGACGTGCGGCTGGTTCATCCACCGCCAGAGCAGTTCGGTGTCGCTCTCCTTGTCCAGCAGCCGAAATGCCACAGTCGCCCCGATTTCCGGATCGAAACGGCAGTAAGCGAAATCCGCTTTGTCTCCGATCCGGTCAAGCATGGGCGCGCTCCACATCGGCAAGAGTGATCGGATTGACGATGTCGAGGTAGACGGACTGGGTCTCGACCGGACCGACGAGCTCGTCCATTCTTGCCAGCCGGGTTCGCAGATTGGCCTTGCAACTGAGGATGGGATGAAGGGCCTTGCGCACGAAACGGGACTGGCCGCCGATTTTACGCTCCAGAGAGAGCAGCTCATCACGCAACGCCGCCAGCAATCGCTCCTCGGAAATCAGCCCTTCGCGACCAATTGCTCCGACCATACCGAGCATAGAGTTGATGTAGCTGTAATAGATAACACGCTCGTCGACCGGCAGCTCGTCATAGACCGATTGGCTGGCTTCACCGAGGCCCGGCAGGATCGCAGTCAACGCATCATGGCTCCGGCTATGGTGGAAGAAGCCCTGATTATCGCGATAGAAACTGCCCACCGGATATCCGTCGCGGATTTCCAGAAGAACATTTTGCTGATGGGCTTCAAGCGCTATGCCATGGGTCAGATAGAGCGCCACCACCGGACGGGTGAAGACGCCAAGGAACGCATGGAACCAGTCTAGTGCGACGAGGTCCACACTGCGGTGTTCTGCTGCCGCACGATTGCGGATCAGCGCACCGACGCGGCTTCCACGACCCGGAAGATATTCACATAGGCTGGCGAGTGCCGATACGTTCCGCTCTGCACCCAGCCCGACGAAGGGATTCTCGCGCACCGACACTGAAAGGTCGTCGACTAGCTCTCCGTTTGTGTCCGCGACCGCCATCCAGGCAGGATCAGGGATGAAGGTCAGACCAGGGAAGTTCTCGCAAAATCTCGACCACGCTGGATGTGTGCGGAACCGCGCCATGTCGTCTCCGCGCAAAAGTTCCTTAGGCAGATTGATGCGGACCGAATTGGTAATTCCAATGCCGAGCGACAATTTGAGCATGAATGGCATGTCGGGCCGGTAGAGCGTCCGCACAGAAGACGTTGCAAACCATTCTTTCCCGGCCTCGCCGAGATCAATGACGCCTCCAGATGACAGGAGGGGATCAATGCGACCGGATTCGAGAATATGCGCTGCCTGCCAGGGATGGACGGGGACAAGCGCGAAGTCATCCGACGGCAGTCGAGCCTTCAGATCCGCAAGCTCCGGCCCGAGTGCTTCCCCAATCCAGGCCTGTGCCGCGGGAACACCTTCGGAATGTCCTGTCCGGTAAAGCTCAGGCGCAATGGCAAACCAGTGCAGCGGGAAGCCCGCCCCGAATTCCGGAGAAAAGCGCGCAAGTTGGTCAGCCGTCATGCCGGAGCGGCTCTTCGGGCACGGGTGGATGCCGTGCCCTGCAAGCAGCCCTTGCTCCGCCTCGAGAAAGCTGAGCATTTCCGCTCTCAAGCCGTCGAGATCATCAGCACGCGCATCGAGTGCCTCTGCAATCAACGCGCGGCTCGAGAGGGCGCGCTCCAGAATTTCTTCCCGCCCCTCGCGCTGGCTGTCTTCCGGTGCAAGCCGGGTGATGATGATTGGCAAGGCTTCGACGACCGTGATGAGACGAGAGCCCGTCAGGTCCTCCAGCAGGAGCGGCTCCCCGAACACGTGATGGCCCGTGGCGGAATGATGCAGGACCGGCAAAGTGATGCGCCCACCCCTGTCGGGAAAGCGGACGGAGAATGTCGTCGTTTCGTTGAACGACCAATGGGTCAAATCGGCGTATTCGCGAGCAATGCAATTGATCAGCGACCGCAGGGCGAGGATTGCAGCATCATGCTTGTGCATATTGAGCCTCCAGTTCCTTCAGGATGACAGACAGCGCATCCAGCACAGGCCGGACGGCATCAAGGGTGGATGCGGGATTGAGCAGGGTCAGCTTGAAGTGGACCCGGCCATCGAGAACAGTTGTTGCCACAGCGGCAATGCCCCGATGCATAAGCTCGGCGCGGGCCAGCATGACCAGGCGATCCTGTCGTTCGCCGTCGCAGTCGAGTTTCGGCCGGAAGAGAACCGTCGAAAGACTGGACGTCCTGCTGAGGATCCAGTCGTCGTGCCGGGAGATCTCTTCTGCGATCGCCTGAGTGTTGGCGAGCGTCTGCTCAAGCAGTGTGGAAAGCCCGCTCCTTCCGAGTGACCTCGTCGTCATCAGAACCTTCAGGGCATCGCTGCGGCGTGTGGTCTGGAAAGAGCGCTCAACCAGGTTTGGTACGCCCTTGAAGACTTCCTCTTCGGGATTGAGATAGTCAGCCTTGCTGGCCAGCGGTGCGAAGTCTCGAACGTCGCGCAGGACGACGGCACTGCAACTGATCGGCTGGAACAGCATTTTATGGAAATCGAGGGTGATCGATCGGGCTTTCTCGATCCCGCTCAGCCGACCACGATAGCGAGTGAAAAGAAGCCCCGCCCCATAGGCAGCATCGACATGCAGCCAGATGTCGCGACGCATGGCTATGTCTGAAATCGCGTCGAGCGGATCAATCGCGCCGAGATCGGTAGTCCCGGCGGTTGCGACGATGGTTACGGGTATCATGCCGTTTGCAATCGCCTGGTCGACCGCTCTCTCGAGCGCCTCCGGCTCCATCCGCCCCTCGTCATCCGTCGGAACGAGCGTGATCGCTCCTCGGGGAAAGCCAAGTATCTCAGCGCTCTTGGTGATGCTGAAATGCGCCTGATCCGACGCGAAGATCACGCCCCGCCTTCGGCTCTCCGGCCCCAATCGTTCCGTCGCGAGGTAAAGGGCCGTCATATTCGACTGGGTGCCACCGCTGGTAAAGCTGCCACCAGCACTCTCTGGCAATCCGCAAAGGGAGGAAAGCCAAGTGCAGACCTTCTCCTCGACCATGGTCGCAAAGGGCGACTGATCCCAGGAGTCCAGGGACTGGTTCGTGGCCGCAACGATCGCTTCGGCGGCCAGAGCACTGATTGAAACCGGGCACTGCAGATGCGCCATGGTGACGGGAGACCCCACATTCAGGGCATTGGCGACCGCGGGTCGACCAATATCCTCAAGCGCGCGAGTGAGCCCCGTTCCTTCGTCCGGCATGGGATCGATCAGCGAAATATCCTTCGCAAGATCGTCAGCATGCCGTCCGGCATAAGGACCGCTTCTCTGTTGGGCCCCGATCAGTTCGGCAACCGCGAGCAAGGCATCGCGATAACGCGCCAGACTTTGAAGGGCGGATCCGAGGATCTCATGGGCAAGGAGGTCTATGCCCCGGTCGCTTTCGACCGGAGCTTTCACGTTCACGATGTTTGCAGTCATGCCGCCTGGCGCTCCAATCGCGCAAAAGCGGAACCTACAATGTCGGCAACCCGGTCGATTTCAGCATCAGAAATGACCAGTGGCGGAAGGAAGCGCAGCACGCTGCCATCGCGACCACCGGTTTCCAGGATAAGGCCGGATCGGAAGACATCGGCCTGGACCAGTCGGGCGTAGGCGCCCCCATGCGCCGGATGCCCCTGGAGGTTAGGTCGCCCAAAGGGATCGACCAGTTCAACGCCCAGCATCAATCCTTCTCCGCGCACCTCGCCAATATAGGCAGAACCGGCAGCGATATGCTCGAGATGGGCACGCAACCGGCCACCGGCCTGTGTCGCCCGCTCGACAAGCGCATCCCGACGCATGACCTCAAGCGTCTTCGATCCGGCCGCCATGGCGAGTTGGTTTCCGCGGAAGGTGCCGGCATGCGCGCCCGGCTGCCAGAGATCGAGCGCCTCATCATAGACGATCACGGCCAAGGGCAGACCGCCTCCGATTGCCTTGGAAATGAGGATGATATCCGGAACGATCCCGGCCTTTTCGAAGGCATAGAACGTACCGGTACGCCCAACGCCCGACTGGATCTCGTCGATGATGAGCGGAATCCCGAGATCACGCGTCACCTTGCGAATGCGGCGTAGCCATGAGGCTGGCGCCGGAATGACACCTCCCTCCCCCTGCACGGCTTCGAGAATGACTGCTGCTGGCAGCGGGATACCGCCCTCCGGGTCGTTCAGCGCCCGCTCGAAATAATCTGCGGCTAGATCCGCCGTTTCTTCCGGGCCGCGTCCGAAGGGGCAACGGAAGCTGTAGGGATAGGGAAAGAAGTGGACACCAGGTACAAGATGCCCAAGAGCGGCCTTCGGGCCGAGCGATCCCATGAGCGACAGGGACCCTTGCGACATGCCGTGATAGGCGCCTCGAAAGGCAATCACATGATCACGCCCTGTTGCCGTCTTCGCCAGCTTGATCGCCGCCTCAGTCGCATCCGTGCCACTCGGGGAGCAGAACTGGATGCGGGCCCGTTCCTTCAGGATTGACGGCAGGGTATCGAAGATATCTGAGACGAACCTGTCCTTTACCGGTGTTGTCAGATCCAGCGTATGCAGCGGCAGGCCCGACAGAAGCACCTGTTGTAAGGCCTCGATCACCTCAGGATGATTATGTCCAAGGGCCAGCGTGCCCGCCCCTGCAAGGCAATCGATATAGCTACGCCCATCGACATCCGTAACAATGCAGCCCTTGGCTGACTGGAGCGCGACCGGGAAGCGCCTTGGATAACTCCGCGCGTTTGACTCGCGCCGGCTCTGGCGCTCCAGATAGTGCTCATTTGTCGAGGCACCTGAAAAAGACATGAAGACCTCCTCTCATCCCGAAACACTCAGGGGGGACAGAGGACACCTTCGTTGGATTGATCCGCCACCGCAGGAATGCGGCGGAGGAACCAGACCGCAAGCGCAATGCCGATCAGCGAGACCACGGTCGCCGTGACGAAAAGCGCGGAGTAGCCGAGGCGATCAACAAAGTAGCCCGCGATTGAACCGCCTATGAGGTAGATCAAGAGCTCTGCGCAGTTGAGGATCGTGAAGTCGGTACCGGGCTGATCCGAAGAGGAGGAAGCCATAAAGAAGGAATAGATGGCAACGAGTTCCATGTAGCGGATCAGCGTCTGAAAGGCCGATGCGGTCATTGCTGTCTCGACCGCTGGAAGGATACCGAGGGCACTCAATGAAAATCCGATGAAGCAGAGCGTGCGCAGGCTGCCGAGCAGGACAAGCGTCGCCGGAAGACCGAAGCGACGAATGACTGCGGCGGCAATCGCAGCCCCGGCAAGGCCGGCCGTGGCGGCTGCCGAGCCGGTGAGATAGCCAATCCAGTCTGTCTGAACCTTGAGATCGACGAGATAGGTCCCTTCCATCCCCTTCACGAGGCCTTCGCTGGCGCGATAGGTAAGGGCAAAGCCAAGCAAAAGCCATGCCTGCGGGCGGCGGAAGAAAGCGGTGATGCTCGGTCGTGGGCGCGCGTCCTTCGGTTCCGCGTCCGGCTCTTCGCGCATCCAGGCGGCGGCGGCGAGCGGCGCAAGCGAAATGACTGCAATGGTCAGCATGGTCGCTTGCCAGCCGATATGGTGGTAGAGAACCAGCGAAACGGTGCCCCCAATGATCACCCCAAGGGCGATGGCGCCGGCCTGTATGGCATTGCCAATCGCTCTGTCTTCTGAGCGAAGAGTACGGATTGCGTATCCGTCAGTTGCAATGTCTTGGAGGGAAAACAGAACGACGACGATGGCGCAGATGACAAACAACACTGCCGTGTCGGTCGGCCCCACGAGTGAAAGAATGGCAATCCCGAGACTGACGGCAGCCTGCATCACGATGATCCAGCCGCGGCGATGGCCAAGCGCCGGCAAGAGAGCATGACGGTCGATGAAGGGGGCAACGGCGAACTTGAACAGCATTGGCAGCATCAACAACATGAAAAGGCCAATTGCAGTCCGAGACGCGCCGGCCTCACGCATGATCGGCGGCAACGCCACCAGCAGCAGATAGTTAGGGATGCCCTGGCCGAGGTAGAGCGCGGCCAGCACCGCAAACAGCCGTCGCTGGTGCAGGGCCGCGCGACCAGCATCGCCCATGTCGTCGCCCAGCTCTGCATGGATTGCCATCGTTCGACCTCGAAAAAACATGATAGAATAAGTCATGTTTATGCTGGGTGGTCACAGTTGGCTAGGGCCAATACGAACACGGATTGGACCACGGCGAACTCCGAAGACAAAAATACAATCAAGCAGCGTGCCATATTGACCGGTGACATTGACGACTTCGTCGTATGTCCCGGATCAACACCCATGAGAGGCGCTGGTGCACGGATCCTTTGTCGATGATGGAATAACCGGGGCTTGTCGCAAACCTTTCGATAGGCTCAGACTAACCCGCGAGCGGTTTTGTGACGTGCACCCAGAATTTGGACCAGCGGGAGCTGAAATTTTCCGGGGTCCATCGCATAACGCCAAAACCCATGACGCGCGGCCGACGACATTCAATAGTTGCATAATCCAGGCAAGGTGGCGAGAAGCGAATGAGTGCGAATGGACCGAACGACGATTGGCCAAGCGCTGTCATCGCCTTCCTGGAGGAAAGTCTGCCGGTGGCCAGTCGATCTCCGCTTACATGATCCGATGATAGCATGACAGCCTTTCAGAACGGGTGCGATGCGTTGGTGGCGTTGGGACAGGCGGAGCGCATTGGGTCAGGCGCGCTGGCGAAGGACTGCCCAAAACACCCCGGAATTCTGCCGCACTGAGATGACTTATGCTTGACGGTCCTGGGCCTGGCGAATGTAAAGCTCTTGCGAGTAGGGCGTGCGCCACCCGGGATAACAACCGGTTTGGACAGCCACAGATGCGAATATGGCTGCCTACAAGACAGCGGATGCGGCACTGGCTAGCACCACTATTTTACCGCTGCTCGATAGCCTTGGTCTTACGGAGAATGGGCAATGGACACAGGCTTCAGAGACGATCCACTGGCGATATGCGGACGGTTGGAAGCCTTCACGCCTCCAAGACGTTCGCTTTAGGGAAGCGTCAAAATTGCCTACGAGACGATGCCTGATGACATCGAGGACGAAACGCACCGCCTCGCGACGATCGCTGACGATGATGTCGAATAGAGTGTGGTGCGTATCCGCAAGGTCAGAGAAATGAACTATACCAACGCCAAGCGACGTGGCCGGGACGTCGCGCCTCCCGAATTTGCCCGCCGGACATTGAACGGGCGCGCGCACGTACTGGCGTCGAGCAAAGCGGGTCGGGCGAACTCGACGGGCTATTCTATCGACGCTGGCGACTATGCGATGGCTGGCTTTCGGATGAAGAGACTCCACGAGCGCTCGAAATAATCCACGATCGGCTTGCCCATAATATGAGACGCGCCGTCGTCCGCGAGCGGTACGATGGGCTCGTCACGGCTGAACTAGGCTGCAAGCCGCCAGACAAGTCGTAAGACTGATCACGAACTGCCAGCCGCTGGTAAAGACCTCAACCTGGCGCATGGCTCCTGGGATTTGAGCGTAAGCTGAAAATCGATTTGGGCCGAGGTCGGCAATCAAGCGCTGATCCGGAAGGTGCGATCAGAACATCGCTTACCGAAATCTCAAGGGGATCAGGTCAACACAAGCAGTGGTATGAACTGGCCGGCTTGCGGCGGCGCCGATTTGCATACCGCATAAACGCAAAACCGCCCCCATTGGATGGAGGCGGTTTTGCGTATTTATGTTTGGATTTGGTTGCGGGGGCAGGATTTGAACCTGCGGCCTTCAGGTTATGAGCCTGACGAGCTACCGGGC
>NZ_JBPUGM010000002.1:0-934932 GCF_051549525.1 Rhizobium sp. G187 | reverse complement strand
GGCAATATCACTCCCAGCGAGTTCGCAATGAAAATGGCTATGGAAAAACAGGCCGCATGAGGCCAGATTGAAAATCCAAGACTCTCTCGAAAACTGGAGGGAAATTGGGTCTCAGGTCATTGAGGCACATCGATTTCTGGAATCTAACGAGCAGTTCGGAAAGATCGTGGTGAGCCTGTG
This sequence comes from Rhizobium sp. G187, assembly GCF_051549525.1. NCBI lineage: Bacteria > Pseudomonadati > Pseudomonadota > Alphaproteobacteria > Hyphomicrobiales > Rhizobiaceae > Rhizobium > Rhizobium sp. G187. Next base: position 934,752 of record NZ_JBPUGM010000002.1, on the reverse strand, counting down.
ACGGTTATTCACGATGTTGATGAATGAGCCTCTGTTACCGAAGCTCGGTTGGCTTGCACGGCAGCAAGCCATCTGGATTTCTGTATCTCATAAAGTGGTGCCCCAGACCCTCCATTCCGTTAGGCCCTACTCCAGCCGCGAACCTCGGGGCAGCTGATGTCCGCGACTGGCGCAAACCAGATACCAACACGCCTCACTCCGGCAACAACACACTCGCCAAATCCAGCGGCGCCGCGAAGGGCTCATACCCCGTGCCGCCCTCGCGCCGCAGCTTGCCGTCGATCATCAGATGCGCATGGCCGTGGATCTGGGACCAGACCAGTTGCTCGACGGACGCCCTGCCCTCCGGCGTATCCAGCTTCATGCGTTTTGCCACCGGAGCAGAGATTTCCTCCAGCACGGCGTGGGCGGCGTTGGCGGGCGGGCCCAGTGCTGGATCGTCCCAGTCGAGGCGGTTGGCGGTGAACATCAGACGGAAGAGATGCGGGCGGGACGTGGCGAAGGCGAGATAACCGCGAGAGGCAGCCCGCAATTGTTCGGCCGGATCATCAGGCACTGCCGCCATGGCGCTGCGCATCGAGGCGGCAAACAGGCGAAACCCCTCGACGGCAAAGGCTGTCATCAGGTGGCGCAACGACGGAAAGTGATGCTCGGGGGCGGCATGGGATACGCCCACGCGTGCCGCCAGCTTGCGCAGCGTCAGGCCCTCGAGGCCGCCCTCCTCTAGCATCGCGAGCCCGGTTTCGATCAGAGCCTGGCGCAAGTCGCCATGGTGATAGGATTTCTGTTTCGCCATACCCCTGCTTACCCCCTCCCGAACCTCTCTGTCAAAGCCATCTTGACATTGCCAAGTTTTCCTTCACTCTTAATCTTGTCACTGTCAGGATGAGGTTTTGATGTCCCACGATCAGGTATTTTCCCTGGCCAGCAGCACCGCCATGGTTGGCTGGCTCATGCTTATTCTCCTGCCCCGCTGGCCGGTGCTGATCGCCTTCCTCCGCTATGGCCTGATCGGCGCGTTATCGCTCACCTATGCCGTGCTGATCTTTGTCTATTTCTCCCGCGTCGAGGGCGGTGGCTTTGGGTCGATCGCCGAGGTGCGGGCGCTCTTCATGAGCGATCCCGTTCTGGTGGCCGGCTGGGTGCATTATCTCGCCTTCGATCTCTTCATCGGCACCTGGATTGCCGCTGAGGCCGACAAGCGCGGTTACAACAGGCTGCTGCAGGTGCCGGTGCTGATCGCCACCTTCATGTTCGGTCCGCTCGGCCTCCTGCTCTTTTGTCTCACCCGCGCCTTAGAGGCGGCGCTGACCCTGCGAAAGGTCTGATCGATGACCATGCTCTTCAATGACAGTGTTGCGCTGTCCCCAGCGCCGGACCTAACAACTGCCGAGCAAAGAACCCGCCGCGTGCTGGTGGTCGGGATTGGTTTGTCTGTGGCACTCGCCTTTCCCAGCCTGATCGCGCTTGGCCTCGACGACCGATTGATCAACGACATCACGGTATGGAGCAAGCCGCTGAAGTTCCAGGCCTCGCTCGCCATCATGCTCGCAACGCTGCTTCTCCTCCTACCGCTGATCAACGGACGGACGCGGGCCGGATGGGGCGTCTTTCTGGCAAGCCTCGTCGCTACGATCACGGCCAATGGTGAAGTCTTTTACATCACCCTGCAGGCAGCCCGCGGGCGGGCCTCGCATTTCAATGACGCAACGTCGCTTGAGGCCACGGCCTATAGCGTGATGGGTGTGGGGGCCGCGCTGCTTGTGCTGTCGAGCCTCGTGATCGGGGTCTACATTCTGCGCCGCCCGAACTCAGATGCGCCCGCCGGCCTGCGGCTCGGCGGTGGCTGGGGCCTCGTACTCGGCAGCCTCGCAACGCTCGTCACCGCCTTTGCGCTCGGCGGCGGTCAGATCGATGGTCCCGGCCATTGGGTGGGCGGCATCAAGACGGATCTCGGCGGCCTGCCGCTGTTCGGCTGGTCGCGCACGGGGGGTGATCTGCGCGTGCCGCATTTCTTTGCCACCCACATCATGCAGGCATTGCCGATCCTCGGTCTGGTCTTGGATCGGGTCGCGCCCCGCTTCGCCAGACTCGGCATCGCACTCGGCGCCGTTTTTTCCGTTGCGGTGGTCGTCGCCACCTTCGCGCAAGCGGTGCAGGGGCGACCGTTCCTCTAACGACGAATTCGGCGCGCGTGGCGGCCGGCGTCAATTTTGGCCTGTCGCCTGCGCGCAATCGGGACTAGAAGTCGGTGTCCGCGACGCCACCGACTCACACGCACGCCTCCGCCGCGGCCAGCAGGCCCCCATGCATGATATCCGCCCCCTCATTCCGCTGCTCGTCACCGCCGGCATTCTGATTGGCGGCAACGGCCTTCAGGGCACGTTCGTCTCCCTGCGCGGCATCGAGGAGGGTTTCAGCACCTCCGTGATCGGCATGGTCGGGACCGGTTATTTCCTCGGCTTCGTCATCGGCTGCGTCTATGTCACCAAGATCATGCGGGCGATCGGCCATATCCGCACCTTCTCGGCCCTGGCGGCGATCGCCTCGGCCGCATCGATCATGATGCTTTTGGTGATCGACCCGATTTCCTGGTTCCTCATGCGCCTCGCCCAAGGCATCTGTTTTGCCGGTCTCTTTGCGGTGGTCGAAAGCTGGCTGAATGCCCGCGTCGACAATTCGACGCGGGCGCGCACGCTCTCCGTCTACCGTTTCGTCGACCTTGGCTCAGTGACGGCCGCGCAGTACATGATCCCCCTTTTCGGGGTCAGCGGCGTCGATCTCTTCGCCATCATCGCCATGGCCCTATCGCTGTCGCTCGTGCCGATTTCCTTTGCCGACAAGTCGAGCCCGGCGCCACCCAAGGATGTGAAATTCGACATCCGGGTTCTCTGGTCCGTATCACCGCTCGCCACAGTTGGCTGCATCATCATCGGACTGACCAATTCGAGCTTCCGCTCGCTCGGGCCGATTTATGCAGATGGCATAGGCATGTCGGTGACCTCGATCGCCACCTTCATGAGCGTCGGCATCTTTGCCGGCATCGTGCTGCAATATCCGCTCGGGCATTATTCGGACAAGCTCGACCGACGCGTGATCATCCTTTTCGCCACGCTCGGCGCACTTCTCGCGTCCCTCTTCCTCGCTTTCTTTGCCGGCAATGGAGAGATCGCCAATTTCATCGGCATCTTCGCTTTTGGCGCCTTCGCGCTGCCGCTCTATTCGCTCTGTTCGGCCCATGCCAACGATCATGCCGCCCCCGGCCAGCATGCACTGGTGTCGGCCGGCACCCTGTTCTTCTGGTCTGTTGGTGCTGTGGTCGGCCCTCTGATCGCATCCTTCCTGATGGACGCCTTTGGGCCGCACGCTCTCTTCGCCTATGTCATCGTCGTCCTCGCCTTCTTCGCCGCCTATACCATCGCCCGCATCACCATCCGGGATGCCGTGCCGACGGAGAAGCGGCGGATGCGCTTCCGCAGTCTGCTGCGAACCTCCACCTATTTCAGCAGGCTTGCGACACCGCCCTCGGAGAAGGATGGCGACTGACCGCAGGCATCATGGCCGATGCCTGCGCTGCGACAGCATGACGCCAAACCTCTATTGTCGATGCGGCGCGTCAACTTTAAAAGCAGGCGATCGAAACAGAGGTCATGGCCGTGCCAACCATCTCCCGTCGCACGCTTCTCAAGTCAGCCGCCGTTCTCGGCACCTATGGGGCCGGGCTTGCGGCCATGCCGCGCCTGTCTCAGGCGCTCGCATCGACGCCGATCGGCCTTGAAGCCAGCATCGCCGATACGATGCTCGACGGCAAACAGCCGACCCGAAACGTCATGCGCTATGCCCTTTCCGGCGAGGCCACAGCCGATCCCTCCCCGCCGATCCTCAGGGTCAAACGTGGCGAAACCTTCCGGGCCAAGCTGATCAACCGGCTTGACGAGCCAACCACGGTGCATTGGCACGGTATCCGGCTGCCGAATGCGCAGGATGGCGTGCCCTTCGTGTCGCAGCCTTATGTCTATCCGGGCGATAGCTATGACTACGCGTTTGCTCCACCGGATGCCGGCACCTTCTGGTACCATCCGCATTGCAACACACTGACCCAGATGGGCAGCGGTCTAACCGGCATGATGGTGGTCGAGGATGATGCCGATCCTGTGTTTGACGCGGAACTTGCGCTCAACCTTCGCGATTTCCGGCTCGGCAGCGATGGACAATTCATCGCGCCGTTCAAGCCGCGCGATGCCGCAAAGACCGGGACCTTCGGGACACTGCGCACAGCAAACTGGACACCGGAACCGGTCTATGACGTTCCGGCCGGCGGGCTCGTCAGGCTGCGCATTCTCGCGTCCGATGTCACGCGCATCTACAATTTGCGGCTTTCCGGCGCCGATGCGGAGATCATCGCCATTGACGGACATCCGGTGCCCAGCCGCATGCCACTCGACATGACGGTGGTGGCACCCGGCCAGCGGCTCGATCTGGCGCTTCGGGTCGCAGACCAGGAGGGCGCCGTGATGGCTCTCGAGGATGTGCGTCCCTCGACGCCCAAGACGGTCGCAAGCCTGCGCGCTGTGGGCTCGTCACTCAAGAGAGATTTGAGAGACTTGGGGCCGCTGGCTGAAAATGCAGGCGTCGATATCGATGTGAAAACCGCAACCCAAATCCCGCTTCTGCTCAGCGCGACGGCCGAAAACACCGCACGGGATTCCATCTGCGGTTCCATCGGCTTTTCCTTCTGGGCGATCAACAAGGTGCCTTATCCCGGCGATACGCCCGATCCGACCGCCCCGATCGCCGAGTTGAAGCTGGGCCAAAGCTATATCCTCAATGTCGAGAACGTCACGCCGCATGCCCATCCGATCCATCTGCACGGGATGAACTTCAAGGCGATCGCCTCCAACAAACGGGAAGTCCCGCCGCTCGTCTCCGACACTTTCCTTGTGCTGCCGGACGAAAAGGTCCAGCTTGCGCTGGTGGCCGACAACCCGGGCGACTGGGTGTTTCACTGCCACATCATCGAACACCAGAAGACCGGCATGACCGGCTATTTCAGGGTCACATAATATGAGCCTTACCGAGACCATGCGCATCCATCAGCCCTATCCAGGCATTTTCGCCTATTATGACGGGCGGATTGCCGGCAAGCGCCTGCATTCGGACGCACCGAACTGGCTTGACGACGGCGCCTATGGGCTCGGTGTCGCGAGTTATGCCATCGTCTCCGGTGCCGAAGCGCTGGTTTATGACACCCATATCTCGCTGGACCACGCCCAGGCCATCCGCGATCATCTGGCAAGCCTTGGGGTGACCGCGATCCGCGTCGTGCTCAGCCACTGGCACACCGATCACGTCGCCGGCAATGCAGGCTTTGCCGATTGCCCGATCCTGTCGAACAAGCTGACCTTCGAAACGCTCCAACGGAAGCGCGCCGTGCTCGAAGCCAAGGATCCGCCGATCCGGCCAGTCATCATGCCGACGGAGACATTCGAGGGAGAGACGATGCTGACGGTGGGCGCCATCAATGTTCGCCTTCTGCAATTCGATATCCATAGCGCTGACGGCACCGTGCTCCTGCTGCCGCATCTCGGCGTGCTTCTGGCCGGCGATACGCTGGAAGACACCGTTACCTATATTTCCGAGCCCGAACATACAGGGCGGCACATCGCGGAACTCGACCGGCTCGCCACACTCAACGTGACGCGTATCCTGCCCAATCATGGCGCTGAAGATGTGATCGCTGCCGGCGGCTACCTGCCCTCGCTGATCACCGCCACCCGCGACTATCTCAAGCGCCTGCTTGCACGACTGAACGATCCGGCACTGTCCGACGAGAGCCTTGAAAGCTTCGTGGCGGCAGACATTGCCTCTGGAGCCATCCACTATTTCGCCCCCTATGAAACCGTCCACAGCCAGAACATCGCCGTGCTGCGGGGCGCTGAACCCGACGAATAAGGGGTATTTGGCCCTGGAAAGGCCGGGTTAGCGGCTCGTTTGCTGCGCCATCAACTTGACAAGGCAGATCAGAAGGGAAACTAAGGTTGATCGTAGTTTTTCCATGACCGAGCCGAAATGATCGAAACCACTGCCGCGCTTGAGGAGGCTTGCCGCCTTCTCGCACAATCCGATTTCATCACGATCGACACGGAATTCCTCCGCGAAACGACCTTCTGGCCTGAACTCTGCCTGATCCAGATGGCGAGTCCGGAGCATGAATTCATCGTCGACCCCATGGCCAAGGGCATCGAGCTCACCTCGTTCTTCGAGCTGATGGCCAATCCGGCGGTGGTCAAGGTGTTCCATGCCGCCCGCCAGGACATCGAAATCATCTTCCACCTCGGCAATCTGATCCCGCATCCGATCTTCGACACGCAGGTCGCCGCGATGGTTTGCGGTTTCGGGGACTCTGTCTCCTACGACCAGCTCGTGCAGAAGGTGAAGAACGTCCATATCGACAAGACATCGCGCTTTACCGACTGGAGCCGTCGTCCGCTGTCTGAAAAGCAGCTTGATTACGCGCTGGCAGACGTCACCCATTTGCGCGACGTCTATGCCAAGCTGAAGGCCCAGCTGGAAGCCGAAGGCCGAGCCGAGTGGCTGACCGAGGAAATGGCTGTCCTCGAATCGCGCGACACTTATGACCTGCATCCCGACCAGGCCTGGCAGCGACTGAAGATGCGGTTGCGCAAGCCGACGGAACTTGCCGTCATGCAATACGTTACCGCCTGGCGCGAACGCGAGGCGCGTTCGCGCAACGTGCCGCGCTCGCGCGTGCTGAAGGACGACGCGATCTATGAGATCGCCCAGCAGCAGCCGAAGGACACGGAAGCGCTCGGCCGCCTGCGCACCGTTCCGAAGGGGTGGGAGCGCTCGTCGTCGGGTGCCGCCATCGTTGAGCAGGTCAATGCCGCTCTCGCCTTGCCAAAGTCGGACATGCCCCATCTCCAACGCCATTCCCATGCCCCCGAAGGCACGCAGTCGGCCGTCGAGCTTCTCAAGGTGCTCTTGCGTCTCACTTCCGAAAAGCATGGTGTCGCGGCCAAGGTGATCGCCAATAGCGAGGATCTGGAAAAGATCGCAGCCGAAGGCGAGACAGCCGAAGTGGCTGCTCTCCAGGGCTGGCGCAAGGAGTTGTTCGGTGATCTGGCGCTGAAGCTGATCTCCGGCGGCGTCGGCCTTCGCTTCGTCGACAAGCGCGTCGAAGCCGTGGAGTTCTGATCCGTGCCGGCGCTCACCCTGCGCCGCGCGACGGAGGCGGATATTCCGTTCGTCATGGAGACGGAGCGGCTGCCGGGCTATGAGCGCTTCATCGGGCGCTACAGCTTCGCTGAGCACAATACCCAACTGGCGGATCCATCCTTTGCCTATCTGATCGGCGTCGGCGACAAGGGCGATCCTGTTGGATTCGTCATTCTGATGGATCTCTCAGGCCATGGTGGAAACGCTTGTGTGAAGCGGATTGCTGTCTCAAGTCCCGAGAAGGGCATCGGCTTCCCTCTTCTGAGCGGCGCTGTGGATTTTGCTTTCAACAACTCGGATGCTCACCGGCTCTGGCTCGATGTGATCAGCGGAAACGACCGCGCCGAGGCCGTCTATCGAAAAGTCGGCTTCCTCCGCGAAGGGGTCATGCGCGAAGCGGCTGTTCTTCCGGATGGGAGCCGTAAAGACTTCATCCTCATGTCCCTCCTCCGCCCGGAATGGGCCGCAAGAAATCTCTGAGGCTCTCCAATGGAACTGCCCGCCGCCCTCCGCGCCGCCGTCGATCAGGAGCTTTCGGGGGCGCCGCTGGAGACGCTTGCCAAGGCGAGTGCGCTGCTCTCCGACCGCTATCGCCGGGAAGTGCGCGACGGTCGTTTTCATATCGATGATGCGCTGGCAGCCAAGGCCTATCTCGCGACACGCATGCCGGCGACCTATGCGGCCGTGCGCGCCGCCCTTGCCATGGTCGAGGAGATCTGTCCGGACTTTCAGCCGGAAAGTCAGATCGATCTCGGCTCCGGTCCCGGTACTGCCCTTTGGGCAGCCGCTGACGCCTTTGACAGCCTGAAGACGGCCGAGATGATCGAGGCGAGCGGGGCCATTCGCAGCGTCGGGGAAAAACTGTCCAAGGCAAGCCCGGTCAAAAGCCGCTGGCAAAGTGGCGACGTCACGCTCAAGCTTCCAATGCTGCCGAAAGCCGATCTGGTGACGCTTGCCTATGTGCTGGACGAATTGCCGCCGGCAACGATTGCCGCCGTCACGGACAAGCTCTGGGCGCTGACCAATGGGATGCTGGTGATCGTTGAGCCCGGGACACCGGCCGGCTGGCAACGTATTCTTGCCGTCCGAGACAGGCTTCGGGCGCTCGGCGCGCATCTCGCTGCCCCTTGCACGCATGGGCAGGACTGTCCGATCGCAGCACCCGACTGGTGCCACTTCTCAAGACGTGTGGCACGCTCGCGTGTGCATCGGCTGGCCAAGGGTGCCGAAGTGCCATGGGAGGATGAAAAATACATCTTCATCGCGGCCTCGCGTGAACCGGTCGCGCATTCGAGTTCCCGGATCCTCGCCCCGCCGCGCGTCAACGGGGGCGTCGGACGGGCCAAGCTCTGTCGTCCGGGCGGAACTGTGGATGAAATCACGCTCAGCAAGCGCGACGGCGAGGCCTTCAAGCAATTGCGCCGGGCCGACTGGGGCGATCTTCTCGATGGAGGAGAGACGCCGTGACCTTGAACCTCACGCCAGACCTTGCCTCACGGTTCGCCCGGATCGCCCTTGGCCATGTCACGCGTGAATATCCGAACCATATCCTCCATGGTCTTGACGGTCCTGAGGACGCGCAAACACCGTCGCAGCTGCATCCGATCTTCTACGGCAGTTATGACTGGCACTCCTGCGTGCATGGCTACTGGATGCTGGCGCGGCTCATTCGTCTTTTCCCGTCGCTGCCGGAAGCCGACGCGGTGCGTCACCTTTTCAACCGGATGCTGGTCGCGGACAAGGTGGCGGGGGAATGCGCCTATTTCGACCGGCCGATGGCCCGCGGCTATGAACGGCCCTATGGCTGGGCTTGGTTGCTGAAGCTCGCGGCTGAACTTGACGGACATGAAACGGCAGACTGGAGCGCGGCACTCGCGCCCCTGACCGAACGGATCGTCGCGCGCTTTTGCGATTTTCTGCCGCTTGCCACCTATCCGGTCCGCACCGGCACGCATTACAATACGGCCTTCGCCCTGCGTCTGGCGGCGGACTATGCAAGTGCCACCGGCGATGCCGGTCTCTTCGAACTCCTGTTGCAGACGGCGCTTCGCTGGTATGGCGCCGACACACACTGCCCGGCATGGGGTGAGCCCTCAGGCGACGACTTCCTGTCGCCGGCCCTCATCGAGGCGGAAAGCATGCGCCGGCTGATGCCGCCCAAGGCCTTTACCGCGTGGTTCGATGCCTTCCTGCCGGATATCTCCCGGCATGAACCGCGTACCCTGTTTCACCCCGCCCGCGTCTCCGACCGTTCCGACGGCAAGATTGCCCATCTCGACGGGCTAAACCTCAGCCGTGCCTGGTGCTGGAAGGCGCTGGCCGATGCCCTGCCGGAGGGTGACGCCAGGCGAGGCCCCATGCTCGACGCCTCGGAGCACCATCTGGCGATCGGGCTTGATCACGTTTCAGGCGACTACATGGGCGAACACTGGCTTGCGAGCTTTGCGGTTCTGGCACTGACGGAGAAAAACGGATGAACGGACCAGTCGTCGACATATCCGGCCATGAGCTGGTTCCGGGTACTGCCGAGGGACCGCTTCTCTACAGCGATGTGCCCTTGAGCTTCTGGGGTGGCGTCGAGCCTGTTACCGGCGAAGTGATCGACCGGCATCATCCCTTGAGCGGGCGAAGATTGGCCGGACAGGTGCTGGCCATTCCCAGCAGCCGTGGCTCCTGTTCCGGCAGCGGCGTAATCCTCGAGCTCATCCTCAACGGACAGGGCCCGGCCGCCATCCTGCTGGAGCGCCCCGAAGCCATCATCACGCTTGGCGTCATTGTTGCGGAAGAGGTGTTTGGGCAGTCGATCCCGGTTCACTGTCTGGGCACAGAGGCGTTTCGCTCTCTGGCCGGCACGACGCATGTCCGGGTTCCTGGAACCACCGCCGCCCTGCCCGCCTTCACGACAAGCCAGATCACGCTGACGGACGGAGATCGCGCCATGCTTGATGGCAGGCATGGCGATGCGGCGCAGGTCGCGATGCGGATCGTGCTGCGGATGGCGGCGATTGAGGGCGCGAGCGAACTCATCGACATCAGCCAGGCCCATATAGACGGCTGCATCTACACTGGACCCGGCGGGCTCGCCTTTGCCGAACGGCTGCGTGACCTCGGTGGCAAGGTCGCCGTCCCGACGACGCTCAATGCGATCTCCGTCGACCAGAAGCGCTGGCGGGCCCAAGGGATCGAGACGGGTTTCGGCGAAGCGGCCAGCCGGTTGGCGGATGCCTATGTCAACATGGGTGCGGCCCCGAGTTTCACCTGCGCGCCTTACCTGCTAGAGACCGCGCCAAAGCGCGACGAACAGATCGTCTGGGCGGAATCGAACGCCGTGGTCTATGCCAACAGCGTGCTGGGTGCGCGCACGATGAAATATCCCGACTATCTGGATATCTGCATCGCACTCACGGGGCGTGCACCCAAAGCCGGCTGCCATCTCGACACCGAGCGGCAACCGAAGCTCCGCATCAGCCTGCCTCAGCTTCCGGCGGTCGATGACAGCTTCTATCCGCTTCTCGGCTATCTCACCGGCCTGCTTGCTGCCGACGACATCCCGGTCATCGACGGTATCGGCCATCTGGCACCCGACAGCGACGACTTGAAAGCCTATGGAGCCGCCTTCGCGACGACCTCAGGCGCGCCGATGTTTCACATCGCGGGCGTCACGCCTGAGGCAAAGGATGCGGAAGATTTCCGTTCGCTGGCACTTCGGGAAGTTGTCGTCACCCATGCCGAACTCCGGCAGGCCTGGGCTGAGTTGAACGGGGCTGATACCGGCCCGGTGGATCTGATCTCGCTCGGCAATCCGCATTTTTCGGTAACGGAAATCGCAAGTCTCGCCGGGCTCTGCACCGGCAGAACGAAGCATCCGGATGTGGCGATTATCGTGACCTGCGGCCGCTGGACCCTCGAAGCAGCGACCCGGGCCGGTCACGTGGCAGCGCTCGAAGGTTTCGGCGTGCAGTTCGTCACGGACACCTGCTGGTGCATGATTGTCGAGCCGCTGATCCCGCACCAGGTGAAGACAATCATGACCAATTCCGGCAAATATGCCCATTACGGCCCGGGGCTGACCGGCAGAAGTCTGCGCTTCGGCAGTCTTGCGGCCTGCGTCGAGGCGGCCGTCTCGGGACAGGACGCGGGGGCCATACCAGGCTGGATCACCTGACCGGTTGATCGTTACCGAAACGTCACCGAACGGAAATCTAGCCGACATGAACGAGGCTTAAAGGCCAGCGGGTTCCTCCTTCATCCAAGGTGCCCCGATGAAAAAATTGCTTCTGACTTCCGTATCCCTTTGCCTTCTCGCGTCCACATCTGCCATGGCCGAGGACAAGGCCTTTGCCGCCAAGCTCGTTTCGCACGCCATTTTGCCGGCCAACACGATCATCGCAGCGCCGGCCGATGTGCCCCAGCACCTGAAGACCGCTGGCAAGTTCACCACGCCGGACCGCAAGCGTACAGATGCACTCGGCACCGTTCCCGGCAAGGACGGCGTTCGCGAGACGGGCCTGAAGATGCCGTTCGACGGTCAGGCGATGCAGGGCTTTTCCGGCATCAAGACCATGGCAGACGGCACGTTCTGGAGCCTCTCCGACAACGGTTTCGGGTCTAAGGCCACATCCTCCGATTCCATGCTGATGCTGCATCATATCAAGTTCAATTGGGATGCCGGCAAGGTCGAGCCGATCACCACGCTCTTCCTCACCGACCCCGACAAGAAGGCTCCCTTCCCGATCGTCATGGAAGGCTCGGACCAGCGATACCTCACCGGCGCCGATTTCGATGTCGAGTCGATCCAGCCGGTTGCGGACGGTTTCTGGGTTGGTGAAGAATTCGGCCCCTATCTCCTGAAGTTCTCGATGGACGGCAAGCTGACCGACGTCATCGCCACCAAGGTCGGTGAGACCGAGGTCAAGTCGCCTGACAATGCAACGCTTGTCGTGCCCGCCAACCCGACCGCCAAGATGCCGGTTTTCAACCTCAAGCGCTCCGGCGGGTATGAAGGCCTTGCGCTGTCGAAGGATGGCAGCAAGCTTTACGGCCTGCTCGAAGGCCCGCTCTATCTCGAAGACGGCTCGGTCGAAAAAGCAGATGGCCTGACGGCCCTGCGCATCGTCGAACTGGATGTCGCGTCCAAGGCCTGGACCGGAAAGAGCTGGCTCTATCCGCTGTCGGAAGGCGGCGAGGCGATCGGCGATTTTAACATGATCGACGAGACGACGGCACTGGTCATCGAGCGCGACAATGGAGCCGGTACCGCAGACAAGGCTTGCGCCGATCCGAAGGCCCCGGCCCCCGACTGCTTTGCCGTCCCGGCCAAGCACAAGCGCATCTACAAGATCGAGATGACGCAAGAAAACGCGGGCAAGGCCGTTCGCAAGATCGGCTTCATCGATCTGATGAAGATCGAAGATCCCGACAACAAGAAGCGCCAGGGCGGCGGCGAAGGCTACTACGACATGCCTTTCGTCACGATCGAGAATGTCGATGTGATAGATGCCACGCATATCGTCGTCGGCAACGACAACAACCTGCCCTTCTCGGCCGGTCGCGCACTTGATAAGGCGGACGACAACGAGTTCGTTTTGCTCGAAGTGAGCGAGTTCCTCGCGGCTAAGTAAGCGAAGGCCTGAAGCGAAGAGAGCGGGCAGTGCCCGCTCTCCCAAACCAGCAATCCGAAAGATTGCAAGGCACCAGATAAACGCCCAAGGGTTGCTTCCGATCCAGTTCCTCCCTAGCATCCCGCTTCTCGCGATATCGGGATGGTTTGATGAAATGGCTGCTATTTGTCGGGATACTTTTCTTGAGCGCGTGTACGGCACGGGCGGAAGACACTCAGATCCTGGAGATTGCGGACCGCAGCAATCAGTGGGGCGTGCGATGGTCACTCAGGCGTTTTCCTGACTTCGCGGCGTGCCACGACAAAAGCTCTCCGAGGCAGAATGACCTCATCTGGAGAAAACTGATCTGGACGTCGGATTACTGGACCTGTTTTTATCATCTGATGACCCGGCTGGGTTCAGAAGAGAACCTCAGGGCCTGGCTTCTGCAATTCGATTTGAGCCTCAGTGTCTTTCCGGCACGATATTCTGCGCCAGATGAGAGAAGGTTATACTTCTCATGCCGACACCGAGAAAATAAATGCCCTCTGAATTGGCGGATCATTAATTTTCAGTTTTTTGGACTAGATGTCATCTACGCGATGGATGTCGATTACACCTATTTAGACAATAAGCTCAGCGAGCTGCGAATTGGCTACCTCATCAAATAAACGAGGCTATCTCGCTTTCGGCACGTCCATAGGGCAGAATGGCTCCGCCTTCCTCAGTGTCCCAAATCCAGCGTCACGCTCTATCCGCGCGCGGCGGACACCGCCATTGCCAGCGATACAAACAGCAAGACCTTCATCCGCCGCCCCTATTCCGCTGCCTTGACGAGCTCGACGCGGCGATTGAGAGCCCGTCCCGTCTCGGTCTCGTTGCTCGCCACCGGGGCTGCCATGCCCGCGCCGAATGCCTTCAACCGCCCGCTCGCAATGCCATATTCTTTCACCAGCACGGACACCACGGCTTCGGCCCGGCGTGTGGAGAGATCCACGTTATAGTCGAACCCGCCCTTGTAGTCGGTGTGCCCGGTGACGACGACGTTGAGCGCGCCACTGGCTTTCAGGAACTTGCCGATTTCGTCGAGTGTCGGGCGCGAATCTGGCCGGATGGTCGCCTTGTCGAAATCGAAGAGGATACCATAGAGCGCGACGCGGCCCTCCGTCTCGATCGCCTTCTGCATGGCCGACGCATCGATAAACACGATCTTGTCGCCCTCCATCGGCTGCGTCTCGACAACATCGACCAGAACCTCCGGCGTATCGCCGAACTGGCCGACATAGATACCTGCATAGACATCACCTTCCCCGCGCTTGAGGACGGCTGCCGTGTATACAACGTCTGAAGGGCCGGAGTGGATCTTGCCAGATCCCATCGGACTTTCGTCGTTCAGAGCGAAATAGAGCTCTGTACCGTTCATGTCGGAGCACTCACCAGCGCGGCACTGGAAAAGGATGTCAAACCCTTTGGACTTGATCGAATCCTGCAGGTTGCGGGCGACTTCCAGAGCTGCGCGGCCACGGGGAGCATCGTATTTCAGCCGGAAAGCCTTGCCGGAGACTTTGATCGTGTTTGCATCGTTGAGCCGCTTATTGCCAGACGCGCGGACATCCGCTCCCTTGATCGGCTTGGTAAGGAGGCGTTCCTCCTCGTATTCCTTCGTCAGATAGACCTGCAGGGTCGATCCCTCGTAGCGACCGATCAGGGGATGGTCCTGACCGCCAGCCACATCCTTCGCCAAGGCGATAGCGCCGAGTGGCATGGCCAGCAATGCGGCCATCATGACTGCCTTGATACCTGTCCAGAAAAACACGCGCGTATGTGTGCTTGCGATCGCCACGACCAATCTCCCCAACGAAAGCTCAGACTTGCTGGACTTTTGTAGCGAAGCATCTGACGGACGGCAATCGTCACGGATCACGCTTCATTGGGTGCAATCTATCCGCGCTTTCGGCCGTGAGCGGCGCCTCACTCGAATACAAACGCCAACCGTTTACCGGTGAGTTTGGAGAGCTGCATCAAGCGTCCGTCCAGGCGTTCGCCAGCGAAATCGTGATAGGCCTTCGGCACGACGAATTCGAGGTCGAGATCGGGATTGTCCGAGCGACGGAAGGTGAGGTTGTGGACCACGCCCGGCATCGAGGCCGAGAACAGATAGACGACACGCAGCATGCCGCCGACGAGCTTTGCGCGGTCGAGCAGGCGCTCCGTGGCAATTGTGGCCAGCGAGCCGGTCTGCCCGTCGTCATGCAGGCCTTCGAAACGGTAGTAGTTTGTCAGCGCGATAAAGGCGCGGCCCGGATGGGTGATGCCGACGAAGGAGGAGTGGGCGATCACGTTCAGCGCCTGCAGGCCCCGGTAATCGGGATGGGCGCGCCAGCTGATATCGGCAAGCAGGCAGGCGGCCTGGCGATAGCGGCTTTCCTCTTCCGTCTCGACGATATCGAAGAAGGGCATCATCCGGCCGGTCCAGTCGGCCAGTTCCCGGGCGTGCTCGGGCGAGCGCGCACGCAAAATTGCCAATTCGTCGGCTGCTTCGACCAGCGGATCGAGGGCCTGCTCTTCCTCGAGCAGCAGCGAGTAGAGATAGCCTTCGCGCACGCCTTGGGCGGAAAAGCAGACGCTCTTCGGCTTCATTGCCTCGATGACTTCGCGAAGGGCGACGGCACCATAGGGGATCAGACTGCGGCGGTTTTTCGAAATCGTCGACCAGGCGGGATCGCGGGCATTGGCGCCGGAAATGATCTCGTCGAGGAAGAAGGCAATCTCGTCGAAAGGCAGTTCATAGCCCTGCATCATGTGCAGCGGATATTTGCGGATTTCCATGTGCAGTTTGGCGATGTTGCGCCAGGTGCCGCCGACCGCATAGAAGGTGCGCCCCTCACCGTTTTTGAGCAGCGAGGCTCCGGCGACAAGCTTCTTTGCCAAAGTACGTGCCTTGGGCAGCGCACCTTCCGCCGTTTCGGAGAGCCGGATGCCGCCGAGCGGCATGGTGATGCCCTGGCCGAAGGACTTGCCCTTGATATCGATCAGTTCCAGCGAGCCCCCGCCGAGGTCACCGGCAATGCCGTCCGCGTCGTGGAAGCCGCTGATGATACCAAGCGCCGAATAGCGGGCCTCTTCCTCACCGGTCAGGACCAGAACCTCGTGGCCGAGGATCTTTTCTGCGCGGGCGATGAAATCGGGACCGTTGGAGGCCTCGCGTGCGGCAGCGGTGGCCAGCACATACATGCGGGTCGCCTGAGCCTGGTTGGAAAGGGCACGGAAGCGACGCAGGGCCACAAGCGCGCGCTCAACACCCTCCTCGTCCATGCGGCCGGTGGAGGCGACGCCCTTGCCGAGGCCACACAGGACCTTTTCATTGAAAAGGACGGTCGGCGCCCGCGACAGCCCCTCGTAGATCACCAGACGGATCGAGTTAGAACCGATATCGACAACGGAAACAGGGGCGATGCCGGGTAGGCGCCCCTGGGCTTCAGATCTTGTCATGAGGTACCAGTGTTATCTGTTTCTGCCGGAAATCAGACCGGCAATAAGTTTCGGTGCGCTGGACTTCAGGGCTTCTCCACGGCCGGACAGGCTGGGATTGGTCATGAAATACTGCTGCGCGTTGAAAGGTTCCTCACCTTGTCGCACTTCCATGCGGCGAGACGTGCCGTCGGCCAATATCTCGTAGCTCTGTTGATTGTCAATCAGGTTGCCGAGCATGATTTGTGAGAGCACCTGTTCATGCACCGTCGGATTGATCAGCGGTACCAGTGTCTCGACGCGGCGGTCGAGATTGCGCGGCATCATGTCGGCCGAGCCGATATAGACGAGCGCCTTTTCCGAAGGCAGGCGATGGCCGTTGCCAAAGCAGAAGATTCGGCTGTGCTCAAGGAAGCGACCGACAATGGACTTGACGCGAATATTGTCGGACAGGCCGGGAACGCGCGGGCGCAGACAGCAGATGCCGCGAATGACGAGGTCGATCTCGACCCCTGCCCGGCTTGCTTCATACAGGGCATCGATGATCTCGGGATCGACCAGCGAGTTCATCTTCATCCAGATGCCCGCCGGGCGACCAGCCTTGGCATGCTCGGTCTCCTCACGGATATGCTTAAGAATGCGCGGGCGCAGCGTATAGGGCGACACTGCGAGCTTCATGCTTTCTTCCGGCTCGCCATAGCCTGTGATGAAGTTGAAGACATTCGCCATGTCATGGGCGATCTTCGGGTTGCAGGTGAAGAAGGACAGGTCGGTATAGATCTTCGCGGTGACCGGGTGATAGTTGCCGGTGCCGAGATGGCAGTAGGTGCGAAGCTTGCCGTCCTCGCGCCGCACGACCATCGACATCTTGGCATGTGTCTTGAGCTCGATGAAGCCGAAGACGACCTGCACGCCGGCGCGTTCGAGGTCGCGTGCCCAGCGGATGTTGGCTTCCTCGTCGAAGCGTGCCTTAAGCTCAACAAGCGCGGTCACCGACTTGCCGGCTTCCGCCGCATCGATCAGGGCACGGACGATCGGGCTATCGTTCGACGTTCGGTAAAGCGTCTGCTTGATCGCCAGCACGTCCGGATCGCGAGCGGCCTGCAGCAGGAACTGCACGACGACGTCGAAGCTCTCATAGGGGTGGTGGACGATCATGTCCTTTTCGCGGATCGCGGCCAGGCAATCGCCCGCATGTTCGCGGACCCGCTCGGGGAAGCGGGCATTGTACTGCTCGAAGCGCAAATCGTCGCGCGGCGCCTTGGTAATTTCCGAGATCGTGTTGAGTGCGAGAAGACCCGGCAGCACGGCCACACGGTTGTCGGCGACGCCGAGTTCATGGACCACGAACTGGCGAAGCGCGAGCGGCATCTCGCTGTCTACCTCGATGCGGATCACCGAGCCACGGCGGCGGCGCTTCAAGGCCGTTTCGAAGAAGCGCACCAGATCTTCGGCTTCTTCTTCCACTTCGATATCGCTGTCGCGGATGATGCGGAAGGTGCCAAAGCCCTTCACCTCATAGCCGGGGTAAAGCCGGTTGATGAAGAGGCCGACGGCATCTTCCAGCGTGATGTAGCGGATCGTCGCGCCTTCGTCCGGCAGGCGAATGAAGCGATCGAGGGCCGGCGGCAGGCGCAGAAGAGCCGTCATCGGTTCGCCGGTGCGGCTGGAGCAGAGCTGCAGGCCCATGGAGAAGCCGAGGTTCGGAATAAAGGGGAACGGATGAGCCGGATCGATGGACAGCGGGGTGAGGACCGGGAAGATCGATTCCTCGAAAGTCGTCTCGAGCCAGGTCCGGTCAACGTCGGACAGGGCAGCCGGGCGAACAATCAGGATCTCTTCCTGCCCCAGATACTGTTGCAACACGGCCAGCGACGCCTGCTGCTCCATCTGCAGATTGTCGATTTCCTTCAGGATGTCGTCGAGCTGCTCAGCCGGCGTCTTGCCATCGGGGCTCTTGATGACGATGCCCTGGCGCACCTGTCCTTCGAGACCAGCAACGCGGACCATGAAGAATTCGTCGAGGTTGGCGGCCGAGATCGACAGGAAGCGAACCCGTTCCAGCAGAGGATGGGCGGTGTTCAGCGTTTCTTCGAGGACCCGGCGATTGAATTGCAGCCAGGAGAACTCGCGATTGATGAAGCGGGCTGGACTGAGCATCATGTCCTCGGCGGCCAACGCTTCCATGCCTGTTTCGCCGCTGGTGTCGATCGCCGACTGATCCATGATTCTCCGCCCCTTATTGTGTTTCCGCCGATTATAACAATTCGACGACAGATCTGTGACACTCACTCCCGGACTTGCGCCGTCTCCAGTGTCTCCAGCACTTCCGCTGCCAGCCCACGCGTGATCTTCACGCGCCGAGCCAGCGCCAGCTTGTCCATTCGATCAACCACGATCTGTGCCGCCGAGAAGGACCGTTCCATCCGCTGTACGATATAGCTGACAATCTTGTCGTCGATGTAAAGCTGCCGGTCGGCAAAAAGCTTCGTGATCAGCTGGCCGAGAAGATCCTCGTCCGGCGTGCCGATCTCGACGACGGTTGCCGCTTTCAGCCGGGAGGCCAGGTCTGGCAGAGCTACATTCCAGGATGGCGGGAAGCTGCGCGAGGTGATCAAAAGCGTCGTGCCGTGCTGGCGGACCGCATTGATGACGTGGAAGAGCTCCACCTCGTCGAAGCCGGCGCGGTCGGCATCCTCCAGCAGAACTGGGCCTTCCGCGGCCCGTTCGGAGGCGCCCTCGCCGGGCCGGGCGATGATGGTCGTGGCGTCCGCCGTATCGCGGTAAATCTGGGCCAGATGCGATTTTCCAGAGCCGGCGGGACCAGTCAGGATCACGACCGGCGAAGGCCAGGCCGGCCAGGCATCGACCAGCGACACGGCTGCTGCCAGGCGCTCCGACACCAAAAGATCGTCGCGGCCGCTGGCTGCACCATGCTCGAAAACGAGCGGCAGTTGTTCGGCGGCATTGCGCCGCCCGGCGATCTTCTTGGCCTCAGTCATTCACTTCTCGATGGCTTGGGATGGGATCTCACTGACAACGGGCTTCGTCGGCAAGGACAGATCGAGCGTCGTGCCGTAGTAGAGATCGCTGTCAAGATACCGCGATAGGGCAAAGCGCACAAGGACGCCGACGGCGGCTGCGGCCGGGACGGCGACAAGGACGCCGACAAAGCCGAAGAGGGCACCGAAGGCAAAGAGGGCAAACATCAGCCAGACCGGGTGCAGGCCAACGCTCTTGCCGACCAGCTTCGGCTGCAGGATGTTACCCTCCAGAAACTGACCGAGGAAGAAGATGCCGGCAATCACGCCGATCCAGATAAAATCGGGCCAGAACTGAACCAGAGCCACACCGACAGCGAGAAGCAGACCCACAGTCGAGCCGACATAGGGAATGAAGCTGATCATGCCGGTAAAGAAGCCGATCAAAAGACCGAAGTTGAGGCCGGCGACCGAGAGCGCGATTGCATAGAAGACGCCGAGGATAAGGCAGAGCGAGCCCTGACCGCGGACAAATCCAGCAATCGTGTTGTCGAGTTCCGTCGCCAGGCGGCGGACCGTTGCCAGCTGGTTGCGAGGAACCCAGCTGTCGACCTTCTCGATCATGCGGTCCCAATCGAGCAGCAGATAGAAGGCGACGACGGGCGTCACGACGAGCAGCGAGGCAATGTCGAGGAGCGCCTTGCCGGAATTCCAGATCTGCGCAATCAGCGTGCCGATGAAGCTGACGCCTTCGCTGATATAGCGCGAAAAATTCTGCCGGATCGTTTCCATCTGGCCATCCACCCAGTCGGGCAGCCATGCGGCATTCGAGGTCGCGATAAAGGTCTGCAGCTGCGAGACATAACCCGGCACGCGGATGATGAAATCGTTGAGCTGGCTGGCAAGGATCGGGATGATGATCATCAGCGAGAGCACGAAGACGATGATGAAGGAGGCGAGGATCAGGATCGTTGCCATCAATCGGCTGAGGCCCAGTCGCTCCAGCCGGTCCGCCACCGGATCCAGAAAATAGGCGAGCGCCATGCCCGCGATGAACGGCAGCAGCACCGAGCTGAACATCATCAGGAAGAGTACAAAGATGGCAAGGAAAGCAACCCAGAACAGCGCCTGGCGCCGAAGACCAATTGCACTGATATTGTGAGCCATGTCCGTCTCCGTCTTCCGTTTCGGGCTTTGCCAGATGCGCGGGCGCGACGCATGTCGCGGACTAGGAGATAGGTTACGCGCAAAGCCCAGGTCAAGAACGCGCGACGGTGCAATCGTGCGATGCACAATCAAAGACCGATATTGCCCGGGAAATCGTGGGGTTTGGCGGCTCCGCGCTTGCATATCGAGGCTCTTCATGCAATGGCCAGCCGAACTCTCTCAGGATCGGAGGCAGGCATGAGCCAGGCTGGCAAGAACGGGTTGACCTATAGCGATGCGGGCGTCGACATCGATGCCGGCAACCTGATGGTCGAGAAGATCAAGCCGGCTGTGAAGTCGACCCGTCGTCCCGGTGCGGATGGCGAGATCGGCGGCTTCGGCGGGCTCTTCGACCTCAAGGCTGCGGGCTTCAAGGATCCGATCCTGGTTGCCGCCAATGACGGCGTCGGCACCAAGCTGAAGATCGCCATCGACGCCGATATTCACGACACCGTCGGCATCGACCTTGTTGCCATGTGCGTCAACGATCTCGTGGTGCAGGGTGCCGAGCCCCTGCTCTTCCTCGACTATTTCGCCACTGGCAAGCTCGATCCCGACCAGGGTGCAGCGATCGTTCAGGGCATTGCTGCCGGCTGCCGCGAGGCGGGCTGCGCGCTGATCGGCGGCGAGACCGCGGAAATGCCGGGCATGTATTCCAAGGGTGACTACGATCTTGCAGGCTTTGCCGTGGGGGCTGCCGAGCGCGGCGAATTGCTGCCATCAGGCGATATCGCCGAAGGCGATGTGATCCTCGGGCTTTCCTCCTCCGGCGTTCATTCCAACGGCTTTTCGCTGGTGCGCAAGATTGTCGAGATCTCTGGCCTTGCCTGGGATGCACCGGCTCCGTTTGCCGAGGGACAGTCGCTCGGTGCAGCACTGCTGACCCCGACCCGCATCTACGTGAAGCCGCTTCTGAAGGCGATCAAGGAAACCAAGGCGTTGAAGGCGCTTGCCCATATCACCGGCGGCGGGTTTCCGGAAAACATTCCGCGCGTGCTGCCGAAGCATCTCGCCGCCGAGATCGATCTTTCGTCCTTCCAGGTTCCGGCCGTCTTTTCCTGGCTCGCCAAGACCGGCGGCGTTGCCCAGAACGAGATGCTGCGCACCTTCAACTGCGGCATCGGCATGATCGTCGTTGTTTCCGCCGAGAAGGTCGAAGAGGTGACGACGGCGCTCGAAGCCGAAGGTGAGACTGTTGCCCGCCTTGGCCGCATGATTGCCCGCGAAGAGGGTGACCATGGCGTAACCTACAAGGGCACGCTCGCCCTATGACGGCGCGGCGCAAACGCGTCGTCGCCTTTATCTCGGGCGGCGGATCGAACATGCTGGCGCTGGCGAGAGCCTGCGAGGCTGCCGGGTATCCGGCCGAAATCGTCGCCGTTTTCTCTGACAAGCCGGATGCCGGCGGGCTTGCCAAGGCAGCCGGTCTTGGCATTCCGACATTCGTGTTCGAACGCAAGGCCTATGGCTCGAAAGCCGAACATGAAGCCGCGATCCTGGATGCCCTCGCCGGCATTGCCCCCGACCTGATCTGTCTGGCCGGCTATATGCGGCTTCTCTCCGGCGATTTCATCCGCGCCCATGAGGGCAAGATCCTCAATATCCACCCTTCCCTTCTGCCGCTCTTTCCGGGGCTCCACACCCATCAGCGTGCACTGGACGCCGGCATGAAGGTTGCGGGCTGCACCGTGCATTTCGTAACGGAAGGCATGGACGAGGGTCCGGTGATTGCCCAGTCCGTGGTACCGGTGCTGATTGACGACACAGCAGATAGCCTTGCTGCGCGCGTGCTCACCGTCGAGCACAAGACCTATGCGCTGGCGCTGAAGTTGGTCGCTGCGGGGCATGTAACGATGCGCGCCGATGGCAGCGTCGAGCGGCTGGCCTCCGAGACAAATGCAGATGCCACACTGATCAGTGGCTGATGGATCGCCGATACTAAAAAACGACCTGCGCCACCGCCTGGCAGCGAAGTATTAACCATAAACATGCAACCGTGGCGATTATCGTCAAAAGCGGTTGAGCTCATGTCTTTGGTCAGAAAACAATTCCCCGGCGTCTTGGGCGCTGCCTTGCTGTTTGCCTCGCATTCCTCTTCCTCGGCCTTGGCCCAGGATGCGTTTTACGGCCAAAGCCCAGCGGCCGATTCCACAGTTCGCTTCTTTGCCGGTGTGGGCATGGCCAACATCAAGGCCGGCGAATATGTCTATGACGGCGACTACAAGGTCAGCCAACTTGACTGGAAAAGTAAGGGCGTCAAAACGGGCACAGTCGGTGCCGAACTCGACCTCGGCGATAACTGGCGGTTGAAGGGGCGGCTCGATATCGGGCTTGGCGGTGACGGCCACATGGTCGATCGCGACTGGATGGACACCAGCATTGACGACTGGACGCATCAGTCCATCCACCCGGATACGGGGCTCGACCGGTACGTCAACCTCCTGATTGAAGCCGACAGATCTCTTGTCGACACTGGCAGCACACAGCTTGCCCTCGGCGGCGGCCTTGGCTTTACCGATGTCAAATGGACGGCCCGCGGCGGCAGCTACATCTACACGACCGGCAGCTTGCACGACACGGTGGGCAATTTCCCGGATGGCGAAAAGGGCATCAGCTACGAACAGCGCATTCCGACGCTTTTCCTTTCGGCGAATGCCGAACAGAACCTCGGTCGTTTCACCCTCTCCGGCACCATGCGCGGCGGCGCCAGCATCGGCTTCAAGGGTATCGACGATCACTGGATGCGCGACCTGCGCTTTACCGACGAGATCCTGTTTGCACCGATGGTCGGCGCCACTGTCACCGCAGACTATCAGCTGCTGGCCAGCACCTCGCTCTATGTGTCAGGCGATTTCCAGAAGATCTTCACGGCACGCGGCGATACGACCGAACGGGACACCACGAATGGTGCCACGGCCGAATATGAAGGCGCAGCCAAGGCTGATTTTCAATCAGTCGCGGTCTCCGTCGGCGTCAAAGGCCACTTCTGACCTCAGCGAGGGACGTTCAGGGCCGTCCATTGCAACAGCATGATCGTCTTGGCATCGACGATCTTCCCGGCCTCGATCATCGCCACCGCATCGACAAAGGCGATCTCGACAATCTCGAGATCTTCCTTTTCCTCCTCCAGTCCGCCACCTGCAGCGACGCGGTCGGCATCGGTGACGGCCGCGTAGAAGCCATGCAGTTTTTCGGTGACGGAGCCGGGCGACATGAATGACGCGAAGGCGGGCCTGGCGGCAGCGATCCGGTAGCCGGTCTCTTCCATCGCCTCGCGGATCACGGCCTGCTCAGGCGTCTCGCCTGCATCAATGAAGCCAGCGGGTACTTCGAGCAGATAGGGATAGTCCCCCATGAGATGCACGGGTATGCGCAATTGGCGCACCAGCGTCACCGTGTTGCGCTCGGTATTGTGCAGAAGGATGCCGGCGGCCTCGCGGCGATCGAAAACTTCCCAGGACAGGCGATGGGGCGCCCTACCCTCGCGGAAGAAATCGAAGGTGATGCCGCGCAGGTGGCTCCATCCCTTGAATAGCGTCTTGTCTTCCAAGATCGCGATCCGGGCCTTGTCAAATATACTCATGTTTTAAGCTTTTCTCATCCAAACCGTGTTGTCGTGGAAGGCAGCACCGCCATGGGGCGCAGCCGGGTCGCCACCGGTCAGGACATTGATGCCTTCGCCATCGAGGTGGGACTTGTTCGGCCACAGACCTTCGGCGACGAGTACGCCCGGCTTCACGGCATCGGTGATCTTGGCGTGGATGCGCAGATCGCCGCGCGCATTGCCCAAGCGAACGATGTCGCCATCGGCGAGCCCAAGCTGGGTGGCATCGGCGGGGCTCACCATGACCTCCGGTCGACCTTCCTTATCCCGTGAGGTCTTGGTTTCGGCAAAGGTGGAGTTGAGGAAGTTGCGCGCCGGCGATGTGGCAAGCCGGAAGGGATGTTCGGCATCGGCGACCTCGATCAGATCGACCTGATCGGGATAGACCGGCAGGGATTTCACCGGGCCAAGCGAACCGAGCTTGGCTGGCGGCTTGTTCGGTGCTGGCGTATTCTCCCAGTCCGGCTTGAAGCGGAACTTTCCATCGGGATGGGCGAAGCCGTTGAGGTAGTGGGCATCCTCGAAAGCCGGCTGGCAGTCGAGCCACTTGTCCTCGATCAGCGTGTCGAAATCCGGCTTGCCGCTGATATAGAGCATGTGGTCGATATGCTGGCGCTCCGTCTTGCCGAAGCCTGGACGATCGGCAATGCCAAGGCGTTTCGCCAGTTCCTCGATAACGAAAAGATTGGTGCGTACCAAGGGCGGCGCATCGACGAGCTTCGGTCCGAGCAGGATATGGCTCTGGCCGCCGCCGCGATAGATGTCGTCGTGTTCGACAAACATGGTGGCGGGAAGGACGATGTCTGCAATGTCAGCCGTCTCGGTCATGAACTGCTCGTGCACGGCTACAAAAAGGTCATCGCGCAGAAAACCCCGTTTCACCAACCGCTGTTCGGGCGCGACATTCACTGGATTGGTGTTCTGGATGATCATCGCGGTGACGGGGCCGCGATGGCGCAGCGCCTCGGCGTCGCCTGTCAACACACGGCCGATCTGCGACTGGTCGAGCATGCGGATCTCAGGGTCGACCATGGCCGTACCCATTAGCTGCGCTTTGTTCAGCTGGAAGATATCGCTGTTCGAATGGAAGGCACCGCCGCCTTCATATTGCCAGGACCCGAGCACGGTGGCGAGCGACAGGGCCGCATGCATGGAGACCGCACCGTTGCGGCTGCGGGTAAAGCCATAACCGAGACGGAAGAACGTCTTCTTCGTCTGGCCGACGAGGCGAGCAAAAGCCTCGATCTCCTCGACAGACAGACCCGTGATGGAAGACGCCCATTCCGGCGTCTTGTCCTTCAGATGCGCTTCGAGCCCTGCCGGATCGTCTGAAAATTTCGCCATATAAGCGCGGTCGGCATAGCCATCCCGGAAGGCGACATGCATGGCGGCGCAGGCGAGCGCCGCATCCGTGCCGGGCTTGAGGATCAGGGCCATGTCGGCCTGCTTCATCGTCGGATTGTCATAGATGTCGACGACGACGATCTTTGCGCCACGGTCTTTCCGCGCCTTGATCGCATGGGTCATGACATTGACCTGGGTGGCCACCGCATTGGTGCCCCAGATCACGACGCAATCGGAGACCGCCATTTCGCGCGGGTCCGGGCCGCGCAGCGTGCCGGTGCCCATGACATAGCCGGTCCAGGCCATGTTGGTGCAGATCGTGCCGAAGAAGCCGGAGTATTTCTTGGCGTGGCGCAGACGCTCTATCGAGTCGCGCTGCACGAGGCCCATGGTGCCGGCATAGAAGTAGGGCCAGACGGCTTCAGAGCCATGGGCCTGTTCGGCCTTGACGAAGGCATCGGCAATCTCATCGAGGGCAGCTTCCCAGGTGACATCCTGCCACTGCCCCGCGCCCTTGGCCCCAGCGCGCCGTACCGGCTTCATCAGGCGATCCGGGTGGTAGAGCCGCTCGGCATAGCGCGCGACCTTGGCGCAGATGACGCCAGCGGTGTAGCTGTTCTCAGTCGCGCCGCGCATACGGCCAATGCGGCCGTCCTCGGTGAGTTCGACGTCGAGGGCGCAGGTGGATGGACAGTCATGCGGACAGGCCGTATGACCGACCGACCGGTTTCGGATGGGGCTCTGGATGTTCATGGCGCTTGTTATAGGCCATGGCCCTGAGGGTCAAAAGCCCCATTCGAACAAATCATCACTGCCATCGGATCCGCTCATGAATTATCGCCACATCTATCACGCGGGCAATTTTGCCGATGTCTTGAAGCATCTCGTGCTGTCGCGGCTGATCGTTTACCTGCAACAGAAGGACAAGGCGTTCCGCGTGCTCGATACCCATGCGGGGATCGGGCTCTACGACCTTTCCTCCGGCGAAGCACAGAAGACCGGCGAATGGCTGGAGGGCATCGCCAAGGTCATCGATGCGGAGCTGCCGGAAAAGGTCGCGCAGATCATGGCGCCCTATCTGGATGCCGTGAAGGCGCTGAACCCGGATCGCGCGCCCGGCGGCGCGATCACGCTCTATCCCGGCTCGCCGAAGCTTGCGCGCGACCTCTTCCGTCCGCAGGACAGGCTTTCGGCGATGGAACTGCATCCGGACGATTCGCGCGCGCTCTCGCGGCTGTTCGAAGGCGATTTCCAGGTGCGCGTGACCGAACTCGACGGCTGGCTGACCTTGAACGCGCATCTGCCGCCGAAGGAAAAGCGCGGCATCGTGCTCGTTGATCCGCCCTTCGAGAAGGAGGGCGAATATGAGCGGCTGGTGGATGGCCTTGCCAAGGCGCATCGCCGCTTCGGCAATGGTGTCTTCTGCCTTTGGTACCCGATCAAGAAGGGCGCGCCGATCAAGGAATTCCATG
This sequence comes from Rhizobium sp. G187, assembly GCF_051549525.1. Taxonomy (NCBI): domain Bacteria; kingdom Pseudomonadati; phylum Pseudomonadota; class Alphaproteobacteria; order Hyphomicrobiales; family Rhizobiaceae; genus Rhizobium; species Rhizobium sp. G187. The sequence continues at coordinate 907,838 of NZ_JBPUGM010000002.1, read as the reverse complement.
AGGCCCTGCAGGCGCTTGAGATCCCGAAGATGCTCTGCGCCGAATTGCATGTGAAAAGCGACCGTGATCAGACCGGCTTGTCCGGCACCGGCCTCATCGTGGTCAACCCGCCCTTCACTCTCAAGGACGAGATGCATCTGGCCTTGCCCGAGCTGAAGCGATTGATGGCGCAGGATCGCTATGCCTCGCATCGCTGCTTCTGGCTGCGCGGCGAAGACTGAAGTGGGGACACAGATGAGACGCTATGCCGGCTTCGTCGCCCTCGGACTGATGATGGTGATGGCACTGGCCTACAGCCTGTTTCCGACCGCCCCCAACTCGAACAGCGATCAAACAACAGCAGCGGCGCCGCGTCCAAATAGTCCTGCACCAACGGCAAACACGAATAGCAGCGCTGGAAACCCTTCGTCCCAGCCCAGTTCCCCGGCTTCGGCTTCGAGTTCGGATTTCGACTTCTATGTGTTGGCCCTGTCCTGGTCGCCGACATTTTGTCTCGGAGAGGCCGCCGGGCGTAATCGCGAGCAATGCGGAGAGGGCAAAAACTTCGGCTTTGTGGTCCATGGGCTTTGGCCGCAATATGAGCGCGGCTATCCGGAAAGCTGCCCGACCGACGAAGGAGACCGGGTCCCGACGTCGCTTGGTCGCACAGTGATGGACATCATGCCGAGCATGGGGCTGATCGGCCATCAATGGCGCAAACACGGGAGCTGCTCCGGCCTTCGCATGGAAGATTACTTCAAGCTCGTCCGGCAAGCCTCTGAGATTGTGAAGGTTCCCGCCCAATTTTCGCGTCCTGGCGTCCAGACTCGGCTCTCCCCGCAAACGGTCGAAACCGCCTTCATCCGCAGCAATCCGGGCCTCACCCGCTCGGCAGTCGCCGTGACCTGTGATAGGGACAGAATCGATGAAGTGCGGATCTGTCTCGATAGGTCTCTTGCCTTTCGCGCCTGCCAGGAAGTCGACCGAAACAGCTGTCGACGCGCTGATTTAACCGTGCCGCCCATTCGCTGATCCGCCTCGAGAGCCACAGGAACCCGATCATGAAGCTGCTCTTCGCGCCCGCCTCGCCCTACTCCTCCAAAGTTCGCATGGCCGCTCGCCATCTCGGCATCGACCTTGAGGAAATTCGGGTCAACACTGCAGACAATCCGCCGGAATTGGTGGACAACAATCCACTCGGCAAAATCCCGACCCTGATCACCGATGAAGGCCAGGCGATTTTCGATAGCCGAGCCATCATGCAATATCTGCACCGCCTGTCGGACAAGGGCCTCTATCCGAAGAAGGACGAGAAGCGGACGGAGGCAGACGTACTGGAAGCGCTCGCCGACGGGATCTGCGATTGCCTTCTCGCCATTGTGTACGAAAAGCGTTTTCGGCCGCCGGAATTGGTCAGCCAGGACGTGATCGACCGGCAATGGGCCAAGATCAATCGCGGCCTCGATCATCTCGACCGGAATCTCCCGAAACTGGGCAAGAAGCTCAATGGCGGCCACTTTGCGCTGGCCGCCATGCTTGGTTACCTGATGCTGCGCTTTCCCGGCGAATGGGAAAACGGCCGGACCGCGCTTACCGAATGGCCGGCGAAATTCGTCAAGCGTTTCGAGCCCTACCCTGCCCTTCGCCCGAAGGCCTGAGCATTTCTTCTGTCGAAAACGAAAAAAGCCGGGTTTAGAACCCGGCTTTGTTCATTTCGGTCGATCAATCAGATCAGAACTTTACGCCCATACCGACCTTGACGGAGTGGTCGTCGAAGCCCTTGGAGATGGTCGAGCCACCGAGGTTGAAGTCGCGCTTCTGGTAGTCGCTGTAGCGGTACTCCACGCGAGCCGTGATGTTGTCAGTGACGAAGGTTTCAACACCGGCGCCGACCGTGTAACCGGCTGCCAGCTTCTCGTCGTTGCTGCCGCCGCCTTCGAGTTCGTGGTTGGCAACAGCCACACCAGCCGTACCGTAGACGAGAACCGGGTTCAGGTCGTAACCAACGCGGCCGCGGACCGAGCCGTTGACGCCCTGGGTGCCCTTGAGGCTACCGACGCCAACTGCCGAACCAGCAGAACCATCTTCACCGGCGTAGCTGATGTCGGCTTCGCCACCGTAAACGATCGAACCGCTCTGCATGTTGTAACCGCCATAGACGGTGCCGCCGAGGCCATTGGCGTCGCGACCATCGTTCGAGCCGGTGAACTTGCCGAACTCATAAGTGGCAGCGCCACCGACATAGGCGCCGGACCAATCGCCTGCCGGAGCGGAATAGGATTCGGTTGCGGCCGGAGCTTCCGGAGCTTCGTAGATGGCGTCAGCGGCCTGGGCGCCCTGGAACGCTGCGAAAGTGGTTGCCGATGCCAGAAGCACGATCTTGAGAGTGCGCATTTTAGTCTCCTTATCAGTTCGCGGCCGCTCTTAATGCGAACCAACGGCGGCCTGAACGTTGATTGGTAATCCGGTCCGTTCGGATTGTAGATATGAACTCGAATTGAGGAATAGAAAGAGCATAATTGTGAAAACTTTGTGGCAAATTGAGTGCAAATTGAAGATGTTGTCATTTAGACACAAACTATTTGTTAACCTTAACGATTCCTTACTTTCTATACTATAGTTAGTTGGAAATATTACATCCAGCAGCTCCTCCCCTGAACAGAAGCCTCACAGGTGTTTCGATAGAGAATGCTTGCCGGTTCGCCATTGCTGCCCATATACGCCCAGCTGAACACGGAAATTTTCAAGGTTAACGCCATGCAGAAACCACCACACAGGACGGTCCTGGTCACCGGCGCCGCAAAACGACTTGGACGGGCCATTGCGGAAGACTTGGCGCATGCCGGCTTCTCTGTTGCACTGCACGCGAATGGATCGATCGGAGAAGCAGAGGTCGCTGCCCGGGACTTGCGGGCGGCAGGCTGCAATGCGATCGCACTGTCCGCCGATCTCAGTAACATTTCCGAGATCGACACCCTGGTCAGTGAGGCGGCGGCCCAACTTGGGCCGATCGGTGTGCTGGTCAACAATGCTTCGGTCTTCGAGGAAGATGATGCCTACAGCTTTGACGCCGAGCTTTTCGACCGGCACTTCGCCGTCCATGTGCGCGCACCGGCGGCGCTGGGTGCCGCCTTCATGCGGCAGATTGGCGAGGACGGCTCTGGCCTGATCGTCAATATCATCGACCAGCGCGTGCTGGCCCTGAAGCCGACCTTCTTTTCCTACACGCTTTCCAAATCGACGCTCTGGACGGCGACGCGCACAATGGCGCAGGCTTTCTCGCCCCGCGTCCGGGTCAATGCGATCGGCCCCGGACCCAGCCTCATTTCGGAGCGGCAGCGGCCGGAGGACTTTCAGGCGCAAGTCGACAGCCTGCCGCTGAAGCGGGGGCCTTCACTTGCGGAATTCGGGCAGACGATCCGCTTTCTTTTTGACACACCGTCGATCACCGGCCAAATGATCGCCCTAGATGGAGGCCAACATCTGATTTGGGCCGGTCAGGAGATCAATGAATGAGTGGAGGAAAGCTGCCGGATGGCGGCATACTCTATGATGGAACGGAAGAGGACGACGAGGACACAGTTCTCGACGTCGAGCCCGCGCGTGCCGGCATTGAAATCGACTGGCACGAGGACGGACTGGACGAAACGGGCCTGACGGGTGCCGACCTCATCGCCGAGTTCGTCAAACGCCTGCCGAATGCGCCTGGCGTATACCGCATGCTGAACAAGGATGGCGAAGTCATGTATGTCGGCAAGGCGCGCAGCCTGAAAAAACGCGTCAGCAATTATGCGCAAGGCCGGGTGCACTCCAACCGGCTGTCGCGCATGGTGCGCGATACCGTGCATATGGAGTTCGTCACGACCCGCACCGAGGTCGAAGCGCTGCTGCTTGAAGCCAATTTGATCAAGCGTCTGCGGCCCCGCTTCAATGTGCTTCTGCGTGACGACAAGAGCTTTCCCTATATCCTGATCACCGGTGACAGCCGGTCGCCGGCAATCTACAAGCATCGCGGCGCCCGCGCCCGCAAGGGCGATTACTTCGGCCCCTTCGCCTCGGCCAGCGCCGTCGGCCGCACGATCAATTCGCTGCAGCGCGCCTTTCTTCTGCGCACCTGCACCGACAGTGTGTTTGAAAGCCGCACCCGGCCCTGCTTGCTTTATCAAATCAAGCGTTGTTCCGGCCCCTGCACGCATGAAATCAGCGACCAGGACTATGCAGGCCTCGTGCGAGAGGCCAAGGACTTCCTTTCGGGCAAGAGCCAGAACGTCAAGGAAGCCATGGCGCGCACCATGAACGAAGCGGCAGAAGAGCTGGACTTCGAGCGCGCCGCCGTATTCCGCGACCGGCTTGCCGGCCTTTCCCATGTGCAGAGCCATCAGGGCATCAACCCGGCGGGCGTCGAAGAGGCGGATGTCTTTGCCATCCACCACGAGGGCGGACTGTCCTGCATTCAGGTCTTCTTCTTCCGCGCCAGCCAGAACTGGGGCAACCAAGCCTATTTCCCCAAGGCCGATCCCCAACTGACGGCGGCGGAAGTGCTCAATTCCTTCCTGGCGCAGTTCTATGACGACAAGCCGGTGCCACGGCTGATCCTGCTGTCAGAAGAGGTCGAGGAGCAGGAGTTGCTGGCGACGGCCTTGACCGAGAAGGCGGGTCACAAGGTTTCGATCTCCGTTCCGCAGCGCGGCGAGAAAAAGGACCTGCTCGATCACGTCAACGCCAATGCGCGCGAGGCGCATGGCCGCAAGCTGGCGGAAACCGCATCGCAATCGCGCCTGCTGGCAGGGCTCGCAGAGACCTTTGCCCTGCCCTATGTGCCGCGCCGGATCGAGATCTACGATAACTCGCATATCATGGGCACGAATGCCGTCGGCGGCATGGTGGTCGCGGGGCCGGAGGGCTTCGTGAAGGGGCAGTATCGCAAGTTCAACATCAAATCGACCGACATCACGCCCGGCGACGATTTTGGCATGATGCGGGAAGTCATGACACGGCGCTTCTCCCGCCTGCTCAAGGAAGAGGGCAAGCCGGATCGCAGTGTTACGCCTGACGATAGCGCCGATACTGCCTTCCCCGCCTGGCCAGATGTGATCCTGATCGATGGTGGCCAGGGGCAGATGTCCGCCGTGCGCAAGATCCTCGATGAACTCGACATCACCGACAGCGTGATTGCCATCGGTGTTGCCAAGGGCGTCGACCGTGATGCCGGGCGCGAGCGCTTTTTCGTCGCCGGCAAACCCGACTTCACGCTGCCGCCGCGCGATCCCGTGCTCTACTTCATCCAGCGCATGCGGGACGAGGCACACCGGTTTGCAATCGGCTCGCATCGGGCACGGCGCAAGAAGGAGATGGTGAAAAATCCGCTCGACGAGATTTCCGGCATCGGGCCTACGCGCAAGCGGGCGCTTTTGCAGCACTTCGGCACGGCGAAAGCCGTCTCCCGAGCCGCCATCAGCGATCTCATGGCGGTTGAGGGGATTTCGGAGGCCGTTGCCCGCCTGATCTACAACCATTTCCACGAGAACGCGTCGAATTGACGAAAATCCCCCGCCTCGATTCCTGACGTGATATCAGGGGATTTGCAAAACACGAGTTGACGACCCCGCCTATCACTCTCATCTAATGACAGGCAGTTCACAAAGACAGGTCACCATGGCTTCGCGCGCATACAACATTCCCAATCTGCTCACTTACGCCCGCATCCTCGCCGTGCCGTTGATCGTGCTGTGCTTCTTTATCGAGGGCCGGCTGGAATCCTCCGACTTCGCTCGTTGGGCAGGGCTTGCCATCTTCATCGTCGCCTCGATCACCGACTATCTCGACGGCTATCTGGCGCGGATCTGGAATCAGACCTCGAATATCGGCCGAATGCTCGACCCGATCGCCGACAAGTTGCTGATCGCCTCCGTCCTCTTGCTGATGGCGGCCGATGGCACGATCGCCGGCTGGTCGCTCTGGGCGGCCATCACCATTCTGTGCCGCGAGATCCTCGTCTCGGGTCTGCGCGAATATCTGGCGGCCCTCAAGGTCAGCGTACCGGTCACGCAGATCGCCAAGTGGAAGACGGCCGCGCAAATGTTCGCGCTCGCCTTCCTGCTGGCCGGTCCGGCGGGTGACAAGGTTCTGCCCTACACGACCGAGGTCGGCATGACACTGCTTTGGATTGCGGCGATCCTGACCATCTATACCGGCTATGATTACTTCCGCGCCGGCGCCAAGCATATGGTGGACTGAGATGGTGACGCTCGTCTATTTCGCCTGGGTCCGCGAGCGGATCGGCAAAGGCGAGGAGGACATCGACCTGCCCGACAGCGTGAAGACGGCGGGCGACCTGATCGCCCATCTCGCCACGCTCGGGGAAGACTATGCGGAGGCGTTGCGCGTGCCGAACGCCATTCGCGTGGCGGTCAACCAGGAACATGTCGAGCACCATGAGAGCATCGCCGGTGCCCGCGAGATCGGCATATTCCCGCCGATGACGGGCGGCTGAGCCGAACTTACGGGCCCGATCCGGGCGGAGACAGGTCGATGAACGCTGCCGAACCGATCATTCGCGTCCAGTCGGAGGATTTTGATCCGGCTGCGGAGAGCCTCGCACTCACATCGGGCCGGAAAGATATCGGCGCGCTCGTCTCCTTTGTCGGCCTCTGCCGTGATGAGGCAGGAACCCTTTCAGCGCTTGAGCTCGAGCATTATCCCGGGATGGCCGAGGCGGAAATGCGGCGGATCGCCGAGATTGCGATATCCCGCTTCTCGCTTCTTGGTCTCACCGCCATTCACCGCCACGGCCGCATCGAAGCCGGCGGGCAGATCGTGCTGGTTATTGCCGCTGCGCCCCATCGTCAGGCGGCCTTTGACGGGGCCAATTTCGTCATGGATTTTCTCAAGACATCCGCCCCCTTCTGGAAGAAGGAACACGGGCTGGACGGCCAGTCTCGCGACTGGGTCGCTGCCAAGGATGCCGACGACAGCGCAAGGGACCGATGGATCACGGAATGATCCGCTCGCGCCGCGTCACAACTAGCAGGACGACGAGACCCGAGAGCAGGACAGCGTCCCGCCAGATCATCGGGCCATAGGCGCTCCACAGCGTTTCGGCGAAGCCGACTGCCGCGCCGCCAGCTGCCGAACGCAGCGGTCGCGAATATCCGCCAACCGCGGCGACAAGAACAACCTTCAGCCCGAAGACCAGCCCCGCTCCAAAATCCATCGTACCGTAGAGGACTGTGGCGGAGAGACCGCCGACCGCTGCGATTGCAGTTGCTGCCATCAACGAGAGAACGAAGACCCGATCGACCGCGACGCCGCAAAGGCGTGCGGCCAGCGGGTCCTGGCTGACGGCCTGCCACAGCCGCCCTACCCGACTGGTTGACAGCATGACCTGTCCAAGCGCCAGAACGGCGAGCATGATGGCGACATGCAGGACCTGAAGATACGTCAGGCCGAGCGACGTCCCCTCCACCGCTCCGAGCGCGAACACGTCCTGTCCCAGCGGCGGCAGCCAGAGACTGCGCGTTTCAAGCGCCAGGCGCGCGCCTTCCGACAAAAGGATCATCACGGCAAGCGAGGCCACGATGATGGCGTTCGGTGACTGTCGGGAGAGCGGCCGAACGACATGCCGCGCAACCCATGCCCCGGCAAGCATGGCATAGAGGAAACCTGCGGCGAGACCGAGTGCGAGGGCCGCCGGCAGGATCAGGTAGAGGCGGTTCCATCCATAGTCGAAGAAGAGAAGGCAGATTTGCCCGGCAAAGGCAGTGAAGGCGCCGAAGGCTATATCGGGTCTATGGGTCACGCCAAAGGCCAACGCATAGCCAAAGGCCAGGCAGGCATAGAGGCTGGCAACCGGCAGCGCATTCAGAAGCTGTTGCAGCAGATAGGCCATCAATCCCTCCCTCGACTTTTATAACTGACAAAAGCGCTTTTACCAGTTATATTTGATCAATGACCTTCTCATGGACCCCTCACCGCTTCGCAGGCGGCGCGCTGGCGCTCGATGTGGCCAATAGCGTCATCCTGCGGCATGATCCGGGGGCGCGGCGCGATCGCTTCGCTGTGCCGACGCAACTTTCGGATTTTGCCGAGGCGGCAAGCCATCTCTGTGCCGAACACACCAGGTTCGGGCCCTTCCTGCCGCTTCTGGTCGGAAACGAGCCGCTCTTTCTGCATCTGCGCGAGGCGATCGACGCTTACTTCCGGTCGCGCATTCTGGAGGGCGAGGACCGGCAGAAGCTGGCGGCTCTGCTGGAGGCCATCGCTTCGGCGCTGCGTGCATCGCCAACAGACAGCCACCTTGACGCAGCGACAGCCCGATCGGCGCTCGGGCTGATCTGCGAACCCGAGCCGGAGCGTGTGAAAATCTGCGGCAATTGCGGCTGGTTGTTCATCGACCGCAGCAAGAACCGCAGCCGCAGCTGGTGCGACATGGCCGTCTGCGGCAACCGGGTCAAGGCCAACCGGCACTATCACCGCCGCAAAGGAGATGCTGCGCCATGAAGGCCGTGTGTGGGGGAATGCTCCTGATCGTGATGTTGACCGTCTTTCCGGCCTGTCAGCGGGAAGATGCAGTCGAACCGCTGAAGTTAAGCGGCAAGGTGTTCATCTTTAATTATCGGATCGCGCAGGCAACTTATGTCCTCACGCTCGCCCGCAATGGTCCGCTGCCCGATCCGAGCTATGTGGAGGCACGTTATGAAAACCCGGCTGGCGGCGCGGCGCTCATCACCCGCAGTCAGATTTTTCCCTTCTGGGACAAGATCTCGCTGGAAAGTCCCCCTGTGCATTGCGTGGTCAAGGGACGGCCTTATGCGGTATCGATCCGGGTGACCGACGGCCAGAACGTAACGCTGCAAGAGATCGAAACCACCCTCACCTCGACCCTCGACCAGAGCCTGCTTCCGGGCAAACCGCTGGTCATCGGGCCGGTCTATACGCCCAATCCGGAGGTCTATAATTCGGAAGGCGAAGCTGACTATGCACAGGAAGATTGCCGGACAGGCGCGCCTGCCAACAAGTGAAGCCTGTCAGCTCCTCGCGACACGGAACCTGCCGGGCATGAAAAAACCGGAGCCTTTCGACCCCGGTTCTTGTTATGCATCAGTCACTTGAGCCATCGGGCTCAAATCTTGATTCAGCCGACGATTTCGGTGTCGGAGAACCAGTACTTGATTTCTTCGGCAGCGGTTTCCGGAGCGTCCGAACCGTGAACCGAGTTCTCGCCGATGGAGAGAGCGTGGGTCTTGCGGATGGTGCCTTCCTCAGCGTTGGCCGGGTTGGTCGCGCCCATGATTTCGCGGTTCTTCAGGATGGCGTTTTCGCCTTCGAGAACCTGAACGACGGTCGGGCCCGACGTCATGCCTTCAACCAGTTCGCCGAAGAAAGGGCGATCCTTGTGGACTGCGTAGAAGCCTTCAGCTTCGCGGGTCGACATCCAGACGCGCTTGGAAGCAACGACCCGCAGGCCGGCGTCTTCAAGCATCTTGGTGATTGCGCCCGTGAGGTTGCGCTTCGTTGCATCCGGCTTGATCATCGAGAAGGTGCGTTCAATCGCCATCTGTCTCATCCTTGTTTGTGTCATCGGGAAAGTGGGCGGTATCTAACCGCCCCGAATCACGAAGACAAGAGGGGTCCGGCAATTTCACCGGGCCGTCACAAATGGGTCAGGCAATCTGGCGGGCAGCCTGATCGTGCAGATCGAGCAAGTGGCCGAACCAGATCGAGACCGGGTCATCGGATGCGAGATGGATCGACCCTGTCGTGATGCGCAGCCATTGCAGGGCGCCGAAGACGATGTAGTCGGCAAACAGGGGCGTGTCGCCGCCGATGAAGGGCTGATGGGCGAGCATATGGCGCAGGGGCTGGAGGTGTGCTGGCCAGGCCGCAATCGCCGTTTCGCGATCAGCTGCGAAATCCTCCAGCGTCCGTCCCAGTCGTTGCTCCCGGCTCTTTCGGAAATAGTCCTGATCGACGGGCGCCAGCATGGCGTGAATGTCGGGAAGTGCGATCCGCGTGATGGCCGGATGCACGATTTGCTGTGCATAGCCTTCAACCAGGCGGGCCGCTGCCCGGCCACCTTCCCCGCGAAACAGGCTCGGGGCCTCAGGATAGGCGTCTTCGAGATAGAGTGCGATCGCAAAGCTGTCGGAGACGAGGTGCTGGTCGTCGCGCAGGATCGGCACCGTGCGCGATACTCCCTCCTCTACAGCTGGGATGGCAGTGAACGCGAGCGGGCGCTCCTCGAAATCCAGGCCCTTGTGGCGCAGTGCCATCACCACCTTCCAGCAATGGGGTGAAAAGGGCCGCGTCTCGTCGACGCCGCAGAGGGAATAGAGGGTGATCGCCATATTTGGTCTCCGACTGGATCGAAAGCCGGATGATGGCCGAGAGAGCGGGCGGGGACAATTCAGGAGATTTGATGGATATCGCACTGAAACGCGCGGTCCAGCTGCCCGAGGTCTGCGCCAATGCTCACACCACAGACGACAACGGCCCCGACCGCTTGCGCAATCGGGGCCGTTCCAACAGGCAACGATCAGGCGACGCGAGCGAAGGTCTGCGTGCCGTTCGAGAGATTGAACATGGCCATCAGCTTTTCCAGCTGCTGCGCCTCGTTGGAGAGCTGCTGGGCTGCACCGGAGGATTCCTCAACCATGGCTGCGTTCTGCTGGGTGTTGCGGTCGATATGGCCGATTGCCGAGTCGATTTCGGTAAGACCCGTCGATTGGTCACGCGCACCGGCAACAATCTTGCCGACCTCTCCGCTGATCGAATTGACCTCGTCAGCGATGGTGCGCAGGGCCTCACCGGCCTGGTCGACAAGCGCCACACCGTGCTTTACCTGATCCGCCGAGGAATTGATCAGCTGCTTGATTTCCTTGGCTGCCTGCGCAGAGCGCTGAGCAAGCTCGCGGACTTCCTGAGCGACGACAGCAAAGCCCTTGCCCGCTTCACCAGCACGAGCAGCCTCGACACCAGCATTCAGCGCCAGAAGATTGGTCTGGAATGCAATCTCATCGATGACAGAGATGATCTGGCTGATTTCCTGAGACGACGATTCAATGCGGCTCATGGCCTCAACGGCATCGGTCACGATCGTACCCGACCGCTGCGCGCCCTGGCGCGCATGATCGACCAGTTTGCCAACATTGTCGGCGATACCAGCCGTATCGCGGACCGTCTTCATCATGATCGTCAGCGCACTCGCCGTTTCCTCGACAAAGGCGGCCTGGCGTTCTGTCCGTTCGGACAATTGACCGCTGGCTGACGTGATCTGGGCCGAGCCATGCTGCACAACATGCACCGCACCACGGACCTGGGACACGACGCGCTCAAGATTTTGCAGCGAGGCATTGAACGAGATACGCAACGCGTCGAGCGCGTCCGGGAAGGCGGTCTCGATCCGGCAGGATAGATCTCCTGCCGCGAGGCGAGCGAGGGCTGCATCAAGCGTCTGGACCACGACGCGCGTTGCTTCTGCCTGGCGTGCCTTTTCTTCTTCTCGCTTGTCCCGCTCCCGGGCCGCGGCCAGATCAGAGGCCCGAACCTGTTCAGACATCTCACGGGTCGAGCGCTCTGCAGCCGTCGCAGCGGCCACGGCCTCTTCCGATGCGACGAAGGCGGTAACAACCGCATGGACCAGTGCAATCAGCACTGCACTCTGCAGGATCAGGACGACCGCATGCAAAAGGACACGGCTGAAATCGGATTCCCCAGGGAAGACCGCTGCCGGCAACAGGAAGTAAATGACCGTGTGGTGGAGTGCGACCAGGCCCGCGTAGCCAACGATCGCACGCCAGTCGATCCAAATCGCGCAGATGGCCAAGGTTGCGAAGAAATACATGTGGATGTCGATCTGAAGCGGCGAGCCTTCGAAGGCCAGCACGAGCAACGCGACCATGGCTGCCTGCCCCATCGAGGTTACAAGGCGCGTCGTCGGCCCGGTCCGGTCACGCAGCCAGATCATGGTCGAGAGACCGACAATCGCTGCACCAGCAACGAGGGCCATAAGATCCATGCCAGCCTCGCGCAAACCCAGACGAGCGGCCAGCAGCGCCAGATTCACCCATAGGAGCGAGATGATGGCCGTTCCGGCCCAACCACGAAGTTTCGCCAGTGCATTCATTTCAGGTCTCCTTCGCGCAACCGAGCGCGAGTCGATGATTAAGAACAAGTATCGCCCCGGCCCCGCGCAGTCGCTCGGCGAAGGTCAATTCGGGGGAATAGGCAACGGATATCCAGGGCAAGCGTCCGCTCCAGACAAAGCTTCCCCCGGCTTGTGCGATCGTCTGCATGTTGGCTGCAGCGCCACCATCAGGCGATGTGATCACCATGACGAACCGCCCCGTGGGCCGCGCGTAAACTGTGGTCACAAGAGAGAAGAACAGGAGCAACGCCGCAAAAACGATCTTCAGATCGAGCGGAGATGCGTCGGGTCTATGTCCACAATCTGCCATGTCTGATGATCTGCGATGTCCGTTCCAGATGCCTGTGTAGCATCACTTTTATTTCATTTTTTCTAATTTATCGTTAAGTTGCAGGTCGATAAGCCAGATCAATAGAAACGAGCATCGAAGGAGTTATTCATTAACTGTCGAAGGGGAAATTGCGCATCAGCGGCAGTGGGTTAACCCGATTTCAAAGGCGATGTGATCATCATTGTCGCAAAGAGCAAAAAGGGATTTTCGAAGTATGACGCAGGAAGGCGCAACATCGCCGGTCGGAGGCGGACGGCAAGGCGGAGCAGACCGGCTACACCGTGTGGCCGGCTTCATGGCGAAACACCAGATCGAGGGCCTGCCGCGAAACTTCGAGCTCATTCATGAAGCCCTTTACGGCCGCAATCCGCCACTGGCGCGCGAACTTGCGGCACTGGGCAATACCATTACCCAGACAGCCCTCGACCAGATCGGCCTGAAGCATCATGTGCTCGGCCATTGCGGGCTTGCGGAGAAAAAGCTGCACAGCCAGGCGATCGCGACACTGCGGCGGATCGAGGAGAAAATCTCCCTCGGCATCATGCAGAAAATGGCCTATGCACGCGGACTGGAAACCATTCAGCATTCCGTGCGTGAAGATAGCGCTCGCAGTGTTTCCGAACTGATCGAAGAGCTGGAATTCCTTGAAGTCGCGACCCGCGACTTGCTGTCGGCCGAAACCGAGATCGAACAGGTGCTGCGCGGCGGTATCGAGGAACTCAACACCAACAACCGCACTGTCGAGGCTGCCCGCAGCCTCACCACACGCGACCGGCTGACGGGCCTGCCGAACCGGCTGTCGCTGGTCAACCGGCTTGAAGCGCTGTTCGAGACCGGTGTTGCCGGGGTCTCGACCGCTCTGATCCTCGTCGACATCAACGATTTTCGCCAGATCAACCAGCAATATGGCGAGGAAGCCGGAAACCGAATCCTGAAGCGCCTGGCGTCAATCTTCCGCAAGACGATCAAGAAGCATGATTTTGTCGCCCGTTCCGGTGGAGACGAATTCGCCTTCCTGTTCAGCGACGTCACGTCGAAAGACGCCTATGCGATTGCAGAGCGACTGCATGCCGCTGTCGAGGACAATCTCGTCTTTGCCGCCGAGCATAAGGGCGGACAGACATCGCTTGAGCTCTCGATCGGCTTTGCCATGAGTGACGACGCGGATTACGCCATGCAGATGATCGCCTGCGCGGAGGCAGCCCTTGCCGTGGCGCATGGTAATACGCGTCAGCCGATCGCCGGCTACAAGGGTGAGAAGAACAGCCAGGCGGCCAGACCCGCCGCCTGACGCCGCTGGAGCTCGAAGGAAGACATCCGGCGCAGAAGAGCCCTGATGAATTCACCGGTTTCAACCCCTATTGAATGTTCCGCCGGTTGAGCGAGCTCGCAAGAGGTCTCGCCCCTTGAAAGCGTCGCGGCTTTCGGCCAAAAGCCAGAGCCATGATCACCATCAACGATATCTCCGCCCGCATTGCCGGACGCCTCCTCATCGACCACGCGACCGTCTCGCTGCCGAGCGGCACCAAGGCAGGCCTCGTCGGCAAGAACGGGGCCGGCAAGTCGACCCTGTTCCGGATCATCACCGGCGACCTCTCCGCTGAGAGCGGCAATGTTGCGATCCCGAAGAATGCCCGGATCGGCCAGGTGGCTCAGGAAGCGCCGGGCACCGAGGACTCGCTGATCTCCATCGTGCTGGCGGCCGACAAGGAACGCGCCGCCCTGCTCGCTGAAGCGGAAACCGCGACCGATCCTAACCGCATCGCCGAGATCCAGACCCGGCTTGCCGATATCGGCGCCCATTCGGCAGAGGCGCGGGCGGCCACAATCCTGTCAGGCCTCGGCTTCGACCACGAGGCGCAGCTTCGTCCCGCCTCCTCCTTCTCCGGCGGCTGGCGCATGCGCGTGGCGCTGGCGGCCGTTCTGTTTTCCGAGCCAGACCTACTTCTGCTCGACGAACCGACCAACTATCTCGACCTTGAGGGCACGCTCTGGCTTGAAGATTACGTGCGCCGCTATCCTCATACCGTCATCATCATCAGCCATGACCGCGATCTGCTGAACACCGCCGTCAATTCGATCATCCATCTCGACCAGAAGAAGCTCACGCTTTATCGCGGCGGCTATGACAGCTTCGAGCGGCAAAAGGCCGAAAACGACGAGTTGCAGACCAAGGCCAAGGCGAAGAATGATGCGGCGCGCAAACATCTGCAGAGCTTCATCGACCGCTTCCGTGCCAAGGCGACCAAGGCCAAGCAGGCACAGAGCCGCATCAAGGCGCTGGAGCGCATGGGCACGGTTGCTGCGGTGATCGAAGACCACATCAATCCAATCACCTTCCCGAAGCCGGAAAAGCAGCCCGCCTCCCCTATCGTTGCGGTGTCGGGCGGCCTGGTCGGCTATGAACCGGGCAAACCCATCCTGAAGAATCTCAATCTGCGGATCGACAATGACGACCGGATCGCGCTTCTCGGCTCGAACGGCAATGGCAAGTCGACCTTCGCCAAATTCATCTCCGGACGCCTCGAAGCGCAAGGGGGACAGCTGAAGACGGCTTCGAGCCTGAAGATCGGCTTCTTCGCCCAGCACCAGCTGGATGACCTGATCCCGAACGAAAGCCCCGTCGACCACGTTCGTCGGCTGATGCCGCTGGAGCCGGAAGCCAAGGTGCGGGCCCGCGTCGCGCAAATGGGCTTGGCGACAGAGAAAATGGAGACAGCGGCCAAGGATCTCTCGGGTGGCGAAAAAGCCCGCCTTCTGATGGGCCTTGCGGCCTTCCACGCGCCGAACCTGCTCATCCTCGACGAGCCGACCAACCATCTCGATATCGACAGCCGCAAGGCACTCATCGAGGCGCTGAACGACTATGAAGGCGCCGTCATCCTGATCTCTCATGACCGCCACCTGATCGAAGCGACGGTCGACCGGCTGTGGCTGGTCAACAACGGCACGGTCACCAGCTTCGATGGTGACATGGAAGAGTATCGAAACCTGATCATCGCGTCGGCCAGGCGGCCGGTGGAAAAGAGCAAGGACGATGCAGGTGCCGAGACCGTCAACAAGGCAGAGCAACGTAAAGCTGCTGCCGAGAAGCGTGCCAGCTTCGCGCCACTGAAGAAAAAGATCAATGAAATCGAACTTTTGACGAAAAAGCTGGAGACATTGATTCAAGCGCTCGACAGGGAACTTGCCGATCCTGCCTTGTATGAGAAGGCCCCTGCCAAGGCCGCGGAGAAGGCGAAGCAGCGTGGCGAGGCTGCGGCCAAGCTCTCTGCTGCAGAGGAGCAATGGCTTGAGCTTTCCGCCGAGTATGAAGATGCGATGTCAGGGTGAAACCGTCTGGCTCGGCGAAATCAAGAAGCCTGAAAAAGCAACCAATACGCGATAACTTGTAAAGACCCCTGCGATAAATCCGCTGCGTCTCCGTCGTTTCTGCTGAATATCAGCAAGAAATATTGAATATTCATGGTATCTTTCGAAACCATGGCGAGCATTTTAGTAAAATTTTAAGTCCAGACCCACATCATCGACGCGAGTTTCTTCGTCGCTGCAATTCAGGGTTCGTTCAGGCGTGCGCAACAAAGCACGCCAACAATCCCATTCATTACTGCTCCAAGCCCCGACCGGACACCTGTTTTGGCGGTCTGGAAGCGCAAGCGAGTGAGCGACGAAGACAAAAGGATGCAAGCCGCCGTGGCAATGGAGCTACGGCTCTCGCTTACCGAGGCCAGCAACATGAGGTTGCCGCCCGTTTGATCGGAATACTCGGAATGTTGAAGAACTCCCTGTCCATCAAAGCCTCCCTTCTTGGCGCCTATCTTGCTCTCGTTTCTCTTCTCGTCATCCAGGGCGGGTTCGGGATCTGGTCAATGAACGGCGTGTTCTACAATGTCGAAGGCTTGGCAAAGACGTCGGTGCCGGCCATCGACATCACCAATCGCCTGAACATCTCGATTGCCAATCTGAGAGGTCTGCAGACTCGCCATATTCTCAGCACCACGCCGGAAGCCCTGAAGGCGGCCGATGAAGCCGTCGCCAAGGAAGTTTCGAAGCTGCAAACGCGGATGGCCCGCTATGAGGCGATGATCAGCCTGCCCGAGGAGCGCCCTGCATTCGAAGGGTTCAAGCGCAGCGCCGAAGCCTATATCGCAGCAGGAGATCGAATGCTCGCCCTTTCCCGCTCTGGCGACAAGGCGGCGGCGTCCGCTCTGCTCACCGGAGAGATGGTACTTGCCTATGACGAGATGGATGCGCATGCGGACACCTTCCGCGACGCGAATGTTGCCGCGGCCGATGCCATGTATGAAGCCAGCGCGTCGAGTTTCCATGTCTCGCTGCTCAGCAATGTCGCCTTGCTGTTTGCCGGTGTCATGGCAGGCATTGCCGCCATGGTGTTCGTCTCCCGCGATGTGACGAAGCCAATCGAGCGGATTACCCGGGTTATGGCGAAGCTCGCTCGGAGTGAGTTCGAGACCGACATCGCCTATCTCGACCGACAGAATGAAATCGGAGACATGGCGCGGGCCGTCGATGTCTTCAAACAGAACGGGCTCAGGGTGCGAGAGATGAACGCGCAGGAGCACCGTATGAAGCAGCGCTGCGACGAGTTGCAACAGAGCATTGGCGAAGTCTGCGCGGCGGCCATCGCCGGTGATTTCTCGCGGCGGATCGAGCGTGATTTCGAGTTTCCCGACCTCAACGCCTTTGCATCCTCGATGAACGAACTTGTTCGCTCCATAGGGTCGGGTCTCGCCGAAACCCGCAGGGTCGTCGCCTCCCTGTCCGAAGGGGATTTGACCGATGCCATGCGCGGTGATTTCCAGGGTGCGTTTGCCGAGCTGCAAGGGAACGTGAATGGCACGATGCAGGTGCTGAAGACGGTTGTCGCTGAAGTCCGGACGTCCATCGAACAAATTCAATCCGGCTCTGGCGAACTGCGTTTTGCATCCGACGATCTGGCCAAGCGGACCGAGCAACAGGCCGCAGCCCTTGAGGAAACCTCGTCGGCACTCGAAGAAATCACAGCAGCCGTCAAGCAATCAACGTCCACGGCACTGGAAGCCACCAGGATGGTGGACGAGGCACGACGCAGCTCCGAGCAATCGAGTGCGGTGGTGCAGGATGCGGTTGCCGCCATGGGCCGCATCGAGCAAGCCTCCGGCGAAATCGGCAAGATCATCAACGTGATCGACGAAATCGCTTTCCAGACCAACCTGCTTGCACTCAATGCAGGCGTCGAGGCCGCCCGTGCCGGCGAAGCGGGCAAAGGCTTTGCGGTCGTTGCTCAGGAGGTGCGCGAGCTTGCCCAGCGATCGGCGGGTGCGGCGAAGGATATCAAGTCTCTCGTGACACGGTCGGGAGAGGAAGTCGGGATCGGCGTTCGGCTCGTGACGGCCACAGGCGAGGCCTTGGCCAGCATCCGCGACCACGTGATGCACATCAACGAGTCCGTCTACCAGATCGCCGCAGCGGCCAAGGAGCAGTCCCACAAGCTTCAGGAAGTCAACACGGCGGTGGGGCAGATGGATCATGTGACACAGCGCAACGCCGCTATGGTCGAGGAGACCACCGCTGCCACCAACCGCCTTGCCGACGACGCCGTCAACCTTACCCGGTTGATTAGCCATTTCCACCTTGATCAGGCCGACAAGCGGGCGGCCTCACCAGGGCCTGGTTCTCGAAATATGACGCCCCCACGCGATGCGCAGCGAATGGCCTCCGTCGCCTGACGTTGTGAGACGTCAACCAAAAGGGGCTGCGCCCGGCGCAGCCCCTTTCCTTTGTCAGGCTTTTTTCTCCCACCGCCCTTCGGGCGACTGCTGCCAGTATGTGAGCTTGTGGCCCTCGCCTTTCAACTTCTTCCATTGCGCCCGGGCTGCATCCAGCTGAACCGCATCGTATCCGTCAAAGACAAAAACAACGCGCTCATAATCCAACGCCTCGGGTGGCTCGGCGCCATCGACGAGGAAACGGACCGTGGCACCGTTCGGATTGTCCTGTGAGACGGTGAGCAACACTGGCTGGCGGTCTGCCATCGCCCCCTCTTCCGTGCCATGCGGCAGGAAGCTGTCGTCGCGAAACGTCCACAAATGCGCATCCAGCGCATCGCGCCGCTCGATCTCACGGGTCTGCACCGCAACCTTCCAGCCACGCTCGACGCTCTTCTCCAAAAGCGGCGGAAGCGCGTCTTCGAGTTTCGACTCGGTCAAATGGTAGAAGAGGACTTCCGCCATGCAGCACTCCTCGCCCTGTCTCAGGCCTCGTAATTGGCACGCACGAGTTCGTCGAGAAGGCGCACGCCATAGCCTGAGCCCCAGGACTGGTTGATCTCGTCGCTTGGCGAGCCCATGGCTGTGCCGGCGATGTCGAGATGCGCCCAGGGCGTATCCTTGACGAAGCGCTTGAGGAACTGGGCAGCCGTGATCGAGCCGGCATGACGGCCGCCGGTGTTCTTCATGTCGGCGAACTTCGAGTCGATCATCTTGTCGTAGTCTTTGCCGAGCGGCATGCGCCAGAGACGTTCGTTTGTCGAAAGTCCCGCCGCAAGCAGCTTCTCGGATAGGGCATCGTCATTCGAAAACAGGCCGGCATGGAGATTGCCGAGGGCCACGAGAATGGCGCCGGTCAGCGTTGCCAGATCGATCATGAAGGCGGGTTCGAAGCGATCGTTGCAATACCAGAGCGCGTCGCAGAGCACGAGGCGACCCTCGGCATCGGTGTTGATGACCTCAATCGTCTGACCGGACATGGATGTCACGATGTCGCCGGGACGTTGGGCGTTTCCGTCCGGCATGTTTTCAACGAGGCCGATGATGCCAATCGCGTTGACCTTGGCCTTGCGGGCGGCAAGCACATGCATGAGGCCGGTGACCGCGGCAGCGCCACCCATATCACCCTTCATGTCTTCCATGCCGCCGGCCGGCTTGATCGAGATGCCGCCAGTGTCGAAGACGACGCCCTTGCCGATGAACGCCACCGGCTTTTCCTTGGCCTTGCCCCCCTTCCACTGCATGACCACCAGACGCGGCGGTCGCACCGATCCTTGCGAGACACCGAGAAGCGCCCCCATGCCGAGCTTCTTCATCTCCTTCTCGGTCAGGATCTCGATTTCGACACCGAGCTTTTCCAGTTCCTTGGCCTTCGCGGCGAACTCGACCGGTCCGAGCACATTGGCAGGCTCGTTGACGAGGTCACGGGCAATCACAACGCCTTCGGCGACGGCCTGGGCATCGGCAAAGGCCTTCTTGGCCGCCGACGCTTCTGCCGTCACGATCGTGACCTTGACGGTCTTGGCATCCTTCTTGTCGTCCTCATCCACCTTCTTGTCGGTCTTGTAGCGGTCGAACTTGTAGCTGCGCAGGATCATTCCAAGGGCAAAATCCGCAACTGCCTTGGGGGAAACCTCGGTGCCGGGGACATCAAGGAAGATCGTGACGGTGTCGGCGCGTTTCAGCTGAGCTGCCGCGGCGCCGCCAGCTTTCAGCCAGTCATGGCCCGACAAGGCTTCCGCCTTGCCAAGGCCAAGCACCAGAATGCGATCAGCCGGCGATCCATGCGGGGCGAGGATATCGAGGACTGCCATCGACTTTCCCGTAAATTTTGCGATCCCGGCTGCGCGGTCGTAGACATCGGCAGGGTCAACCTCGGCCAGGCCGGAGGGCTTGTCTTCACCCGAGCACTTCAGAAGAACGGCAAGCCCACCGGATACGGCGTGAGACTTTGCGAAGGACAGGGCGAGTTTGACAGACATAAGCTCTCCAATGAAACTGCAGATCATGCGGAACGTGGCGCGATCATGGCCTTTTCAGTGGCGATAGCAAGGCTCGGTCCGGTTTTCCACCGTAGCGTCGGCAGGTTGGAGGCCCTTCGATCCGCGATCGCCGCATTGCGGCAAGCGTCCGCCATACGAGATCAAAGCCCCTCTCGGCGCCATCCGGGAAGAGCATTCAAAGAGCGTGTCAGATTTATCGCGTTAAGCAAAAACTGTGCTGATCAATCACGAGAAAAAGGCTGCCACCGGTCGCCAAATCGCCGCAAGCATCGTAGAGAAGGACCAACCTCGAGCCCTCCCACCGGAGATCAGGCCGCCCGGGAAACTGTATGAAGATACTCGAAAAATACATTGTGAAGCGTGTCCTGCTGATGTTCCTCACGGCTCTTCTGCCGGTGCTGGCCATCATCTGGACGACGCAGGTTCTGCAGCGAATCAACCTCGTGACGGACAGCGGCCAATCAGTTGGCTCGTTCATGATCCTCGCGACGATGATCCTGCCGACCCTCGTCTCGACGGTTCTGCCATTCGCGCTGGTTATTGGCGTGACGCAGACCCTGACGACGATGAACAATGATTCCGAACTGGCCGTGATTGATGCGGCGGGCGCCCCGCGCAGCATCATCAACAGGCCGCTGATCACGCTCGGCGTGGTTCTCAGTGTCTTCACCTTCGGCATGGTCGGGTTTGTCGAACCGGCAATGCGCGTCAGCGTGCGCGACATGATCGCGACGGCCTATGCCGATCTTCTGTCCTCCGTCATCGAGGAACGCAGCTTTCGCCAGGTGGAGCCCGGGCTCTATGTGCAGATCACCGAACGCCAGGCCGGACGCGGACTGAAGGGTCTGTTGATCGCGGATTCTCGCGATCCGGAATCCGAACTGATTTATTACGCGCGGGAAGGCGCCGTCGAAGAAGACGGCAAGGCGCTCGTGATGCAGGATGGCGAAGTGCAGCGTAAGGCACCGAATGGCGATGTTACCGTCATTCGGTTCGATTCCTACGCTTTCGATCTATCTGAACTGTCCGAGGAACGTGGCCAGGCCCGTTACGGAGCCAAGGACCGCGATCTCGGCTTTCTGCTCGATCCGGACCCGCTGGATGAACAATATCGCCGCAAGCCGGGCGACTATCGGGCGGAACTGCACAGACGCCTAAGCAGCAGCCTGTTTCCGGCCGTCTTCATCCTGATCTCGCTGGTCATCTGTGGAGACGCGCGTTCGCATCGGGAAGCCCGATTGCATCCGATGGCGCTGACGCTGGTGCTCGCGCTGGGTGTCTTCTGGATGTCGAATTATGCGACGTCGCTCGCCGAAGATTCAGCCAGCTTCGTTCTGGTTCAGTACGCCATCCCGATTTCCGCCGGCATCATATCCTTCATCTTTCTCCGGCTGAACAAGAGACCGCAGCTGCCGCGCTTCCTCACGGAAGGCGTTGCCCGCGCCTTTGCATCGATGCGCAAACGCATCGACCCAGATGCGGGGCATGCGACATGATCCGGACCCTCGGCCTCTATTTCTTCCGTCGCTACATCACGATGATGGCCTGGTTCCTAGTCGGTGTGGTCTGCATCACGTTTCTGATCGACTTTACCGAGACGTCGTCGCGCTATGCCGATCTGCCCGGTTACACGGTCACAGGCGTGCTTTATCTCACGGCGCTTCGGCTGCCGCTGATCCTGCAGCAAACCATTCCCTTCATCGGCTTGTTTGTCGGCATGGCAACGCTGATCGGGCTGAACCGCAAGTCCGAACTCGTCGTGGCGCGTGCCGCCGGCATTTCAGTCTGGCAGTTCATGGCACCCTTCCTGATCGGCGCCATTCTGGTTGGTCTTGCGACCACACTGGTGATCAATCCGCTTGCGGCCTGGGGCAAGCGCCAGGGCACGGAAGTCGAGGCCAGCTGGCGTGAGACTGCCGGTCGAACCAAACCGGCACCGATTCCGTGGCTGCGACAATCGAGCGGGACGACAGATGTCGCCATCGGCGCCCGGTCCGTGCTTGAAGACGGCGCGCTTCTGGTTGAACCGGTGCTCCTGCACTTCGATCCGGATGGCCGGATTGCCCTGAGGCAGGACGCGCGGTCGGCAAAGTTGGAAGATGGTTACTGGAACCTTACCGACGTTCTCGAGACGCGGCCCGGCGAGATCCAGACGCGACTTCCCGAGGCGAAGGTTCCGACCAACCTCAATGCCGAGTTCGTACAGCAGCGACTGGTGCAGCCAGAGAGCGTTGCTTTTTATGATCTTTTTAACAAAATCGAAGTGGCTCGCTCCTTTGGCGTGTCCACTTATGCACTCGAAACGCAGTTTCATTCCCTTTTGTCACTGCCATTTCTGATGGTGGCAATGACACTCATCGCTGCAACCGTTTCGCTGAAATTTAGCCGTATCAACCAATCCCGGTCGGTTATTCTCGGTGGAATCCTGTCTGGCTTCGTGCTTTATGTTGTCACGGTGCTGGTCAGGGCATTCGGAAGCAGCGGTGTGATGCCGCCCTATATTGCAGCATGGGTACCAGTTGTCGTAGCCATGGCATTGGGGGCAACGATTCTGCTTCACAAGGAGGACGGTTAGTGGCGGTAAGTGACCGCAGGAATATCAGGCGGCTCTCGGTAGCCTTGCTGACCAGTGTTGCGGTGTGCGCCTTGTCGCTCACTGCCCCTGCAGCATTTGCCCAGACCGCTCAGCAGTCCCCTGTAAGTGCTGATGTTTCTGAAGATGCAAAGCTGCTTCTGGCAGCCAATGAACTCGTCTACGATCGCGACGCCGAGCGCGTGATCGCCAATGGCGCAGTGCAAATCAATTACGGCGGTTACCAGATGGTGGCGCGCCAGGTCGTTTACGACCAGAAGACCGGCCGAGTGACCGCGGCCGGGAATATCGAACTTGTCGAGCCGACGGGTAACCGCGTCTATGCGGATTCCCTCGATGTTACCGACAACTTCTCGGACGGATTCCTGCGCGCCCTGCGCATCGAAACCAATGACAATACCCGTCTCGTGGCGGAATCGGCCGAGCGCGTCGGCGGCACCCAGATGATCCTGCACAAGGGCGTCTACACAGCCTGCCTACCCTGCGCGGAAAATCCGTCGAAGCCGCCAATCTGGCAGGTCAAGGCCGAGCGCGTCATCCAGGATGGCGAGAAAAAAACGATCCGCCTGGAAAAGGCACGTTTCGAACTCTTCGGCCATTCGATCGCAACGCTGCCTTTCGTCGTGGTGCCGGATAATACGGTGAAGCGGAAGTCCGGCTTCCTGTTTCCTGAATTCCGCTCCGCTGAGAAACTCGGTTTCGGCATTGCGGTTCCCTACTATGTTGCCATTGCGCCCGACCGGGATGCGACGATCACGGCGACCGGTTACACCAGCCAGGGCGTATTGCTCGAAGGCGAGGTCCGTCAGCGCTTTGAGAAGGGCGATGCCAATATTCGTGTCGCCGGCATCAGCCAGATGGATACGGAAGGCTTTACCGCTGGCACCAGCGATGCCGACCAGGATTTCCGCGGCATGATCGCCACCAAGGGCGACTTCAAGATCAATTCGCGCTGGGCGTTTGGCTGGGACGTGATGTTCCAGTCGGACAACAATTTCGCACGTACATATGGCATCGAAGATCACAGCAGTTCGACCAATACCAACGTCGTCTATTTGACTGGTGTCGGCGAGCGGAATTTCTTCGACATGCGCGGCTACTATTTCGACATCCAGGATGCCGATCTGAACAGCGAAGCCGAAAAGAAGCAGGCAACGGTCCTGCCGACGATCGACTACAGCTACTACGCGCCTGAACTGGTTGCCGGCGGCCAGCTCTCCGGCACGCTCAACTTCACGTCGCTGTCGCGCTTCTCGTCCGCAGGGCTTTCCGGCCTCAAGGGCAATATGAACCGCCTGACGGGCGAAGTTGAATGGCAGCGGACCTATGACGCGCCGGGCGGCTTGCAGATCACGCCGCTGCTCGCCGCGCGCGGCGATGCCTACGGGCTTTCGATGGATGCGCCGGGCAGCTATTCCGGTGACTTCACCTCGAACGACGCCCCGACCCGGCACATGCTGACGGCCGGTGTTGAAGCACGCTATCCCTGGCTGATCACAGCCGGCAACAGCACCCATATCATCGAACCGATTGCGCAGATCTACATGCGCAATGACGAGGTTTTGGCCGGCGGCCTGCCGAACGAAGACGCACAAAGCATGGTCTTTGATGCGACCAATCTCTTCGATCGCGACAAGTTCTCGGGCTTCGACCGCGTCGAAGGTGGTACGCGTGCCAATGTCGGCATGCGCTACACCGGCAGCTTCGACAACGGCATCGGCCTGCGTGCCATTGTCGGTCAGTCCTATCATCTGGCGGGTCAGAACTCCTATGCGACGGACGACCTGGTTTATGCAGGCGCCTATTCGGGTCTGGAAACAGATGTCTCCGACTATGTCGCCATGGCCGGGATCGACCTTCCGATGGGAATTTCTGCCAGCGCAAGTGTCCGGCTGGACGAAAAGACACTCGAAGTCCAGCGCACAGATATCGGCGCGTCCTATTCGACGAACCGCATGACGACGAGCCTGACCTTTACCCAGGTTGCGGCCCAGCCTGACTATGGCTTCGATGAGGACAACCAGACCGTCAGCAGCAAGTCTACCGTGAAGCTGAACGAAACCTGGTCGGTGTTCGGCTCGGTCAATTACGATATCGACGCCAACAGCTTCAACCGCCGCAGCGTCGGCATTTCCTACGAAGACGAGTGCACGACATTCTCGATCGGTTACACCGACAAGTACGATCCGAATGCCGAAACCGCCAACGACTGGACCATCGGCGGCAAGCTGGTATTCCGGACGCTTGGCGAAATCAATTTGAGCGATACATCGTTCGAATGACCTCGTCCGCATCGTCGGGCCATTGTTTCGCCGCACGGATTGTGCAATCCGTGCGGCGGTTTTAATACTACGACATGACGACGTCCGCCGGCGCCACAGCCGGTCGAAGGGAGGATTTCAGATGGCTGAAGCAAAAAATGGCTCGCGTTCCGCACTCGCTGGACTGATCGCATTGGCCTTGCTGAGCGCACCGATTGCGGTTGAAGCGCCTGCTCTGGCCGCCACCTCCGTTGTCGCCGTTGTCAACAAGACGGCCATCACCAGTGGCGATGTGTCCCGCCGTGTGGCCTTCCTCAAGCTCCAGCGCCGCAATGGCAACCTGCAGAAGCTTGCAAAGGAGCAGCTCGTTGAGGAGGCGCTGAAGCGCGAAGAGATCGCCCGTATCGGCATGTCCGTTTCGACTGCCGAAGTGGATCAGTCCTTCGAGCGCTTCGCCTCGTCGAACAAGATGACGGCCAAGCAGCTGAACGGCATTCTCGACCAGGCGGGCGTCGGCGCTGCCCACTTCAAGTCCTTCATCGCCATTTCCATGAGCTGGCCAAGGCTGGTCAGTGCCCGTTATGGCGCCGGCTCGCGCGGCAAGATGTCGAACCAGGATCTCGTGACGCGCCTTCTGGAGAACAAGCAGAAGCCGGTGACGACAGAATACTTCCTGAAGCAGGTCATCTTCGTGGTACCGGCCTCCAAGAAGGGCATTGCCGGCAAGCGCAAGTCGGAGGCGGAAAAGTCCCGCGCGTCTTTCCCCGGTTGCGATCAGGCGATGGAATTTGCCAAGAACTACCGCGATGTCTCGATCCGCAATCTCGGCCGCGTGATGGAACCGGAACTGCCGCCGGAATGGAAGCCACTGATCGAAAAGGCGAATGGTGGCACGACCGGCACGCGCGTCACTGACCGTGGCGTCGAATATCTGGCCATCTGCAACCAGCGCCAGGTTTCCGACGACGTGGCGGCTGAAATGGTGTTCCGTGCCGAAGACCTCGGCAAGGAGGAACAGGGCGGCGAGAACCCGAACTCCAAGAAATATCTCGAAGAACTGCGCGCCAAAGCCCAGATCGTCCTGCAGTGATCGGGGGAATGTCCTCCGAATGAGCAACGCCCTTCCCCTCGCCCTCACCCAGGGTGACCCCGCAGGCATAGGGCCTGATGTAACGCTTCGTGCGTGGCAGAGGCGTAAGGAGCTTTCGCTTCCGCCCTTCATCGTAATTGGTGATCCTGAAGTGCTTCGCGTGCGCGCCCGCATGCTGGATATGGTCGTACCCGTCAGCGAGACGGATTTCGCCCATGCATCTGAAGTCTTTCAGTCAGCGCTTCCCGTGTTGCCGGTTCCGGCCGGTGTCGCGGTTCTCGCAGGAGAGCCGCATGTCGCTTATGCGCGGGGGACGATCGCATCCATCGAGAAGGCCGTTTCTGCCTGCTTCGATGGCGATGTGCGCGCAGTGGTGACCAATCCGATTGCCAAGTCGGTCCTCTACGAAGCCGGTTTCCAGTTCCCCGGACATACGGAGTTTCTCGCAGACCTCGCGGCTCGCAGAACAGGGAAACCCGTGGTGCCCGTGATGATGTTGGCGGGTCCGAAGTTGCGTGCCGTGCCCGTGACCATCCATATTCCGATCCGGGACGTACCGGCTGCCCTGTCAGCCGATCTGATTGTCCAGACATGCCGGATCGTCGCCAGGGACCTGAAGGACCGCTTTGGTCTTGCTGCACCCAGGCTGGCAGTTGCCGGGCTCAATCCGCATGCCGGCGAAGGCGGTGCGATCGGCTCCGAAGACGCGTCCATCATCCATCCTGCCATCCGACGCGTCCGCGACGAGGGCATCGATGCGTTTGGTCCGCTGCCGGCCGACACCATGTTCCACGACGACGCCCGCAGCCGATACGATGTGGCCATCTGCATGTATCACGATCAGGCCCTGATCCCTGCCAAGGCGCTGGGTTTCGACGACAGCGTCAATGTCACGCTTGGCCTGCCCTTCGTCAGGACTTCGCCGGATCACGGCACCGCTTTCGGC
This sequence comes from Rhizobium sp. G187, assembly GCF_051549525.1. Classification (NCBI taxonomy): domain Bacteria; kingdom Pseudomonadati; phylum Pseudomonadota; class Alphaproteobacteria; order Hyphomicrobiales; family Rhizobiaceae; genus Rhizobium; species Rhizobium sp. G187. The sequence goes on along the minus strand of NZ_JBPUGM010000002.1, from coordinate 880,722 downwards.
ATTGCCGGGAGCGGGCTTGCCAAAGAAGACAGCCTCGTTGCGGCGCTGCGCATGGCCGACCAGATGACAACGCAGGCGGTGGAGACCTGATGGCCGCTCTTGATGGACTGCCGCCGCTGCGAGACGTGATCGCGCGTCATGGTCTGGACGCCAAAAAGGCGCTCGGCCAGAACTTCCTGCTCGACCTCAACCTGACGCAGAAGGTCGCCCGCACCGCCGGATCGCTTGAGGACACCGTTGTCTTCGAGGTCGGTCCCGGCCCTGGCGGTCTGACCCGCGCAATTCTCGCACTTGGCGCAAAGAAGGTCATCGCCGTCGAGCGCGATCCGCGCTGCCTGCCGGCACTGGCCGAGATCGAAGCACATTACCCCGGCCGCCTTGAAGTCATCGAGGGCGACGCGCTGAAGACCGACTTCGAAACGCTTGCCGAGGGTCGACCTGTCAAGATCATCGCCAACCTGCCATACAATGTCGGGACGCAACTGCTGGTGAACTGGCTCTCGCCCCGGCAATGGCCACCCTTCTGGCAATCGCTGACGCTGATGTTCCAGAAGGAAGTAGGCCAGAGGATCGTGGCTGGCGAGGATGACAATCATTATGGCCGCCTGGGCGTGCTCTGCGGCTGGCGCACCGAAGCCTATATGGCCTTCGACATCCCACCGCAGGCCTTCACCCCGCCGCCGAAGGTAACCTCAACGGTGGTCCATCTCGTGCCGCGGGCGACGCCAATGCCCTGCGATCAGGACAAGCTGGAGCGCATCACCCATGCCGCCTTCGGGCAGAGGCGAAAGATGCTCAGGCAAAGCCTGAAACCGGTTGGCGGCGAGGCGCTCCTGGCCAAGGCCGAAATTGATCCGCAGCGACGGGCCGAGACGCTCAGCGTCGAGGAATTCGTTCGGCTCGCCAACCTCATCTGACGGCAGTCTCCGAACGCTCATCCCGGCGCCAGCCGACCCCACTTTCGGCCTCCAACCAGCGCGCAAGCTGCGCCGTTGGCGACGATTCGTTCGCGGCAATCAACCAGTAGCCACGATCGGGAACCTCGACCTCAGCACCGGCCACGACCAGCAGACCGGCCTCGAGCAGTTGGTCGACGACACCCAGCCAGCCAAGCGCCACGCCCTGACCGCCGAGGGCTGCCTGGATCACCATGGAATAGGTATTGAACCGCAGGTCGCCGGCGGCATGCCCAAGGTTTCCACCAATCCCGCTTTCAGCCACATAGGCTGGCCAGTCGAGCCAGGGCGACGATGGGTCGGCGTCAAGGTGTATGCGCGGGACCATATCCAGGTCATCGGAAACACCTAGCTGCAGACGTGCCCTTATCGACGGGGCGCAGACCGGCACGACCTTTTCCGGCATCAGCAGCTTGGCGCCTTCCTCGAAAGTGGATCGGTGGCCGAAGGCAACGGCCACATCCGCCGTGTCGCGCCAGTGGCTACCCAGCCGTTGCGACGCAACGATCTGGAGGTCAACATCCGGATTCTGCGCCCGGAACGCCTGCATGCGCGGAATGAGCCACAATCCCGAGAAGGCATAGTCGGTGGTCAGGCGAACTGCCGGACGGCGGCGGGCCGCCTTGATCGCCCGCTCCAACCCGTCGACCTCTTCAACCGTCCGTATGGCGACAGCCAGCAAGCGGCGGCCATCTTCTGTGAAGCGGACACCCCGATGCAGACGCAACAAAAGGGCGCAACCGAAACGCTGCTCCAGCGTCCTGATCTGGTAACTCACAGCAGGCTGACTGAGGCCCATGGCCTCGGCTGCGGCCGACAAGGATCCACGCCGGTCCACTTCAACCAGCAACCGCATCCAGCCAAGATCGACAGGCGCATCAGACATAAGACTGACTTATACCAAGCATCAAAATTCTCCGACTTCACAGGTGATACCTTGCGAATTTCAATAAGCATAACCAATAGCATTAGAGAGGGGAACAGCATGACCGGGACAACAACAAGGCCAGCCACCTGGCTGACGGGCATTGTCGCCATCACCATGACGGCGCTGAGCAGCTCCGTCGCGCTGGCTGACGATGCTGCGAGCTGCAAGGCGATCCGCCTCTCCGATCCCGGCTGGACCGATATCACCGCCACCAATGCCGTTGCTGCAGTTCTGCTTGAAGCGCTCGGCTACGAGCCGGAGGTCAAGACGCTCTCAGTGCCAATCGGCTACCAGTCGATGAAAAACGGCGAGATCGATGTGTTCCTCGGCAACTGGATGCCGGCCCAGCAGGCCTTTATCGACGATCTCAACGCCGCCAAGGCTGTCGAGGTGGTGACGAAGAACCTTGTCGGCGCAAAGTTCACGCTCGCGGTTCCAACCGTGACGGCCGACAAGGGCATCAAGGACTTTGCCGATCTCGCGGCCCATGCAGACGAATTTGATTCCAAGATCTACGGCATCGAGCCCGGTGCTCCGGCCAATGCCAACATACAGAAGATGATCGATGCCGGCGAATTTGGGCTCAAGGGCTGGGAGCTGGTGGAGTCGGGTGAACAGGCCATGTTGGCCCAGGTGGAACGGGCTTCCAAGGAGGGCAAAGGCGTCGTCTTTCTCGCCTGGGCACCGCATCCGATGAACGAGCGCTTCAAGCTCACCTATCTTTCGGGCGGCGACGCCTATTTCGGCGCCAACTTCGGCGGTGCTGAAGTCTATACATTGGCGCGCACGGGCTGGAGCGAAAGCTGCCCGAATGCCGCGAGCCTGTTCAAACACTTGACCTTCGATGTCAGCATGGAAAATGTGCTGATGGGCGAGATCCTCGGCGGCAAGGATGCCAAGGAAGCTGCGTCCACCTGGCTGAAGGCCAATCCCGCCGTGCTCGACGGCTGGCTGAGCGGCGTGAAGACGCTTGACGGCCAGCCCGGCGAGGCAGCGGTCAAGACCGCCCTCGGGCTGTGAAAGGTAATCTCCCATGACACGTCCCAATATCCTGATCCTGATGGTGGACCAGTTCAACGGCACCCTCTTCCCGGATGGTCCGGCAGACTTTCTGCATGCGCCGCATCTTAAGGCCCTGGCGAAGCGTTCCGTGCGCTTTGCCAATACCTATACGGCAAGCCCGCTCTGCGCTCCTGCACGCGCATCCTTCATGTCGGGGCAGTTGCCGAGTCGCACGCGCGTCTATGACAACGCGGCGGAGTTCGCCTCCGACATTCCAACCTTTGCGCACCACCTGAGAGCCGCCGGTTACCAGACCAGCCTGTCCGGCAAGATGCATTTCGTCGGCCCGGATCAGCTGCACGGTTTCGAGGAGCGGTTGACCACGGACATCTATCCGGCCGATTTCGGCTGGACGCCGGACTATCGCAAGCCCGGCGAGCGCATCGACTGGTGGTATCACAATCTGGGCTCCGTCACCGGCGCAGGGGTAGCCGAGATCACCAACCAGATGGAGTATGATGACGAGGTCGCCTACAACGCCACCCGTCGGCTCTACGACCTGTCACGCGGCCAGGACGAGCGTCCGTGGTGCATGACGGTGAGTTTCACCCATCCGCACGACCCTTATGTCGCGCGGCGCAAATATTGGGATCTCTACGAGGACTGCCCGGCGCTTGAACCCTCTGTTCCCGCCATCCCCTATGATGAGCAGGATCCCCATTCGAAGCGCCTGATGGACGCCTGTGACCACACGGCATTCAACATTACCGACGAGAACATTCGCCGGGCCCGGCAGGGCTATTTCGCCAATGTTTCCTATGTCGACGACAAGATCGGCGAGATCCTCGACGTTCTCGAACGCACAAGAATGGCCGACAACACGGTAATCCTGTTCGTCTCCGATCATGGTGACATGCTGGGTGAGCGCGGATTGTGGTTCAAGATGAACTTCCTCGAAGGCTCGGCCCGCGTGCCGTTGTTGCTTTGTGTGCCGGGGCTCGAAGGCCGGTTGGTGACCACGCCGGTATCGACGCTCGATATCACGCCGACGGTTGCTGGCCTGGCCGGTATCGACATCACCACACTTGCACCATGGACCGATGGCGAGGACCTCATGCCGCTCGCCACGGGCACCGGCGGGCGCGGGATCGTGCCGATGGAATATGCGGCGGAAGGCACGGTCAGCCCGATGGTGGGCTTGCGGGACCAGCGTTACAAGCTGACGCTTTGCGAAGCCGATCCACCGATCCTGGTCGATCTCGAAGCCGACCCCTATGAGACGACCAATCTTGCAACCGATCCGGCCGCATTGCCGATCTTCGAACGCCTGTCCGATCTTGCCGCCGAACGCTGGAACCTCGCCCAGTTCGATGCTGCCGTACGGGAAAGCCAGGCGCGGCGTCATGTGGTCTACAAGGCGCTCAGAAATGGCGCCTACTTCCCCTGGGACTACCAGCCCCTGCAAAAGGCGTCGGAACGCTATATGCGCAACCACATGGATCTCAACGTGCTCGAAGAGAACCAGCGCTTCCCGCGGGGGGAATAGTTCGTGACAAAACAATCCCGCCGATCCACGATCGGCGGGATATTAGCATGCGAAGAGGCGCTGGGGATTTTACGCAGCAGACCGGATGCGCCGCGCTGGGCTTGCGCGGAACATATCGACCTGTTGGTTCAGGCGGTTTACCTCGACGCCCAGTGAATGCGTTGCAGCATTGGCCTCCTCAACCATGGCCGCATTCAGCTGTGTCATCTGATCCATCTGATCTATCGCGGTACTGATCTCGGTGATCGAGGTCGCCTGATCACGGGACGAGGAGACGATGGCGCTTACCTGATCCTTGATAGTCGAAACGTTCGCACCGATGGATTGAATAGCCTGACCCGTCTGGCCGACCAGTGCCACGCCGACCTGCACCTCCTGTGCAGAGCGTTGGATCAACGCCTTGATCTCGCGTGCTGCAGTCGCGGAGCGCTGAGCCAATTCGCGCACTTCCTGGGCAACAACCGCGAAGCCCTTTCCAGCCTCGCCAGCGCGGGCCGCTTCAACACCTGCGTTGAGGGCCAGCAAGTTCGTCTGGAAGGCGATCTCGTCGATAACGCCGATAATCTGACCTACCTGATCAGACGAACGCTCGATCTGCGTTATGGCCTCGACCGCATTGCTGACAACCGCTTCGGTTCGCTTTGCATCGGACATTGCAGTGTCGACGAGATTACCGACCGTCTCTGCCCGGACAACTGAATCCTTGAGCGTCGCCGAGACGCCGGCGAGCGATGCAGACGCCTCCTCCAGCGCTGCAGCCTGGCGCTCGGTTCGCTGAGCCAGATCGTCTGCAGCCTGACCAAGCTCATTCGAGCCGCTGTGAATGGCTTCCGAGCTGGAGCTGATCTCAGCCATGGCTGCGTGAAGTTTTTCCATAGAGTCATTGAAATCTGAACGGAGACGGTCGAGATCCCCGGCAAAGATCTGTTCGATCCGGTATGTCGTCTCACCACCAGCCAGAGCCGACAGGCCCTGCCCCAAGGCTTGCACCGCGGCGGCAATCTCGGCCGCACGCCGGGCCTGTTCGCGCTCCCCCTCGATCTCCGCCTCGCGGGCCGCCGCCTGCTTGCTCAGTTCCTGCTGGCGGTCGAACTCAGCTTTTTCCTGCGTATTGACGATGCATTGGTAGATCGCGCGGCCCATGCGGCCAATCTCGTCGCGCCCCCCAGATTGATCGAGACGAACATTCATATCGTTGGCAGCAAGGCGTTCCACAGTATCAGTGAGGATCTTCAGTGGGCGGGCGATGGTGTAGGACATTGAGCTGGCGAGAAGGGCAACGACGACAAGGCCGGCCAGGATCGAAGATGAGATCACGATCAAACTGTTTAGCTGCGTCCGTGCGGCCTCTGTTGCAGAGCTGACAATTTCGGCCAGCAATACATCTTCAACGCGCTTGAGCCGGTCGATGCGTTTCGTCGTTGCAGCAAACCAGTCCGGTGCGCTCAACGAAGTCAGGTCTGCACCTGCACCGCCTGAAATCAAGCCGTTGCGCATCTGTTCAATGACGGCGGGGTCATCGTCGTTCAAAATGCCGCTGAGCAGAATGCGATCGTCCTCCCGAACGAGCTTCAAGGCTTGCGACATGAGCGAGGACTGAGCTCCATGCATGCCGCTAAAAGCCAGGAATCGCTTTGGGTCACTTTTACCAGCGCTTATGAAACCATTTCCGGTGCCCCGCTCCTGCCCGGCCAATTCCTTGGCGTTGAGAAAAAGATTGTAAGCAACCAGCCGACCGGCATCACCTTCGGAGGCACTGCTCAGTGAGTGCGTACGGGATACGTCGATCAGGCCCGAGACCACACCCGTGAAATAGGAAAAGGAAGCCCGACCCTCAATTTTCAAGCCGTCAATATCCGCTCGGATCAGCGTGATTTTGCCAAGCGCATCCTTGGTCTGTGCAATCGAGGTCTGTTCCACTACTCCCCGAGACGAGACACCTGCCAATGCTTCCGGGAGCTTGGCACCCATCTCGTCCACCTTCATACGCGCCGCGCGGAGAGGCTCGGCGCCCCGCTGGCCCTTTGAGCCGAGGAAACCAGCAGAAAGTCCCCGCTCCACCTGCAAAGCGTGGATCAAATCACCCAATACACCGATGTCGCTTGCGACCTGCACCAATTGGTGGGCGGACACATATCGATCATGGGTGGCACTAATCTGAGTGGTTGCGAAAACGGCCACGGCCGCCAGCGGCGCCATCAGCGCAGCCATCAACCTCCACTTTACCGAGATATCTGTGATCCGCATTTCACCCCCACCGGCAGCAATCTTGAGTTACAAGAGAGCCAACGCTACAAGGAGGCGATTAATTTTAGCTAAAACTTAGTCATCTTATTGGTGCAGCGAAGCACGCTTCAACCATTCAGGCAATGAGCCCGTCGACGAAGTCGAACATGCCGTGGCGGCGGTCGCGCCTCAAGCGCTCGGCCTTCACAATCGACTGCACCGCATCAAAGGCCGAGTTCAGGTCGTCGTTGACGATGACGTAATCATATTCCCGCCAGTGCTGGATTTCAGAGCGCGAGTTATTGAGGCGGGTCTGGATGACCTCCTCGGTATCCTCGGCGCGCCGGTGCAGGCGCGACTGGAGTTCAGCCATGGTCGGCGGCAGGATGAATATCGAGACGACGTCGGCCGACATCTTTTCCTGCAATTGCTGGGCACCCTGCCAATCAATGTCGAAGAGCATGTCGCGGCCCTCGCCCATCGCGGTTTCAACCGCTTCCCGAGGCGTGCCATAGAAATTGCCGTGAACCTCAGCCCATTCCAGCAGCGAGTCGCTGTCCCGCAGGCGTTCGAACTCGCGCTGCGAGACGAAATGATAGTGCACACCCTCGATCTCGCTCTGGCGCCGCTGGCGCGTGGTAACGCTGACCGAAAGGCTGATCTCCGGATCTCTGTCCATCAGGGTCCTGGCAATCGTCGACTTGCCCGCACCGGAGGGCGAGGAGATGACCAGCATCAGGCCGCGTCTGGCGATGGTGACGCGCGAGGAAGTCGAAGGGGCCATGGACTACTCCAGATTCTGAACCTGTTCGCGGAACTGATCGATGACGACCTTCAACTCGATCCCGGCGGCCGTTACCGCAACCGAAGTCGATTTGGAACAGATAGTGTTTGCTTCGCGGTTAAATTCCTGCGCCAAGAAATCGAGTTTGCGCCCGATTGGCCCGCCTGCCGCGATCAAATCGCGAGCGGCGATGACATGCGCCTTCAGCCGGTCGATTTCCTCGCGCAGATCGGCCTTGGTCGCCAGAAGAGCGATTTCCTGATGCAGGCGATCACGGTCGAGGCCGGCCGCGCCATCCATCAGGCTTGCGACCTGCGCTTCAAGCCGGCGTCCGATCTCTTCTGGGCGTCGAGCCGGATCGGCCTCAATCTGCGAGGCCAATTCCTCGATCCGGCTGATGTGATCTGACAGGATACGACCAAGGGCAACACCTTCGCTCTGACGCATAGCCACCATGGCATCAGCGGCGGCCGAAAGTCCGCCCAGAATGTCTGCGTCACGGGCGGCAATTGCCTCGGCATCATCCGTTGCCTCTCGCAGATCCACCAGTCCACGAATGGAGAGGAGCGAGTCGAGGCGCATGGGCGCCGGATCGACAAGCTCGGGACCGAGCGTCTCGCGCAGGGCGAGGACGGCATCAAGCGCATCGCGGTTCAGAACCGCTTCGACGCGGTTCTCGCTGACAGTCACGGTCAGGCCGACCTGCAGATTTCCACGGCTCAACCCCGCGCCCAGAAGACGGCGAAGATCAGCCTCGAGATGTTCATGGCCCTGCGGCAGACGGGACCGGATATCAAGTCCCTTGCCGTTCACCGAACGCAGCTCCCAGGCCCAGCGGTAGCGACCCGACGAGCCTTCGACGCGGGCAAAGCCCGTCATGGATTGCAATGTCATGCCCCAGTCCCTTCCCCGGACCTTTAGTTGCTTGTGCCGGGATCGACCTCGGGTGCGACATCGAGCGTGGCTGGCGGCGTCTGCGCACGCTCGGCCTCCAGCTTGCGCCAGCGACGAACATTGGCATTGTGCTCTTCCAATGTCGACGCGAAAGCATGTCCACCGCTGCCATCGGCGACAAAATAGATGTCGTCGGTCTTCCACGGGTGAGCGACGGCTTCAAGGGCGGCGCGGCCGGGATTGGCGATCGGACCAGGCGGCAGGCCGCGGATCACATAGGTGTTGTACGGCGTTTCCTTCTTGATGTCGGACTGGTAGATCGGGCGATCGGCCGGTTTGCCTTCGCCGCCGAACAGCCCGTAGATGATCGTCGGATCGGATTGCAGGCGCATCTTCTTGTTCAGGCGATTGATGAAGACGGAAGCGACATGGGCGCGTTCGTCATCCTTGCCGGTCTCCTTCTCGACGATGGAGGCGAGCGTAACAAACTCCTCCTTTGTCTTCACCGGCAGGTCCGGATCGCGCTTCTCCCAGATCTGATCAATCAGCTTCTGTTGCGCTGCCTGCATCTGGGCGACGATCTCGGCGCGCTTGGTACCACGGCTGAACTTGTAGGTGTCGGGACGAAGGCTGCCTTCCGGCGGCATGGTCGCCGGCATTTCGCCCTCAAGAACAGGATCCTGGCTCAAGCGCTGGAACATCTGGTTGACGGTCAGGCCTTCCGGGAATGACACGGTGTAGAGGATGGACTTGCCGGATTCGAGCAGCTCGGTGATATCCTTCATCGAGGCCCCGGCTTTGATCTCATATTCACCGGCCTTCAGCGTCTGGCCTTCCTGAAGATAGGTGGCCGTGACGTATCGATAGACGCGGGCGTCGGAGACGATGCCGTTGCGCTCAAGATTGTTGGCAATCTCGGCGAGACCGGCACCGGTGCGCACGACAAAGCTGCTATTGGCCGTTGTCGGACCCGGGCGCTGATAGGCATCCATGGCGTAATAGAACACGGCCACGGCGACCACGAAAACGAAGACGACAATCGTCATCAGGAAGTTCAGGAAGATCACCAGCTGGCTCCGCGCCTTGCGGGAACGGCGCGGTGGCTGCGGCACCCGCTCCGGACGCAGAACGTCGGCCGGCGATTTCGGGATGAGAGGCCCTTTTGCGGCCTCGCCGTCTCGGCCGAAGGGGATACCTTGGTTCTGGCTGCTGCCATTCGGGATATTGTCGGTCACCGGCAATCCTACTTGATTTGGCTGTCGCGGCTGTTTCGGTCAGCAATGCGGCAAAAATCCGGGCCGGCACGTTCACACAAACGCCGGACGGAGACTGTTTTTCTAGCCGTAACAACGGGGGCCGGGCAAGTGCGCGGTGCCAAGCATCCAAAGCTCAGCACCCCGCCCCGGCCTATCCGTCAATCCTCGTAGCGCTTCAGGACCAGCGAGGCATTCGTGCCGCCAAATCCGAAGGAATTTGACAGGGCAACACGGATGTCACGCTTGCGCGCCGTATGCGGCACGAGGTCGATCTTGGTTTCGACATCCGGATTGTCGAGGTTCAGCGTCGGCGGTGCAACGCCGTCGCGGATCGCGAGGGCGGAGAAGATCGCTTCCACGGCTCCGGCAGCCCCGAGAAGGTGGCCGATGGCCGACTTGGTGGACGACATCGAAATCTTCGACGCGTGTTCACCGACCAGCCGTTCGACCGCACCGAGTTCGATCGTGTCGGCCATGGTCGAGGTGCCATGCGCGTTGATGTAGTCGATATCGCCTGCCGTCAGACCTGCGCGCTTCAGCGCCATGGTCATGCAGCGGAACGCACCGTCGCCATCTTCCGACGGGGCGGTGATGTGGAAGGCGTCGCCCGAGAGGCCGTAGCCGACGATTTCGGCATAGATCTTGGCGCCGCGCGCCTTGGCATGCTCGAGTTCTTCCAGAACGACAATACCGGCGCCCTCGCCCATGACGAAGCCGTCGCGATCCTTGTCATAGGGGCGCGATGCAGCGGTCGGATCGTCGTTGCGGGCAGTCGACAGCGCGCGGCAAGCGGCAAAACCGGCAAGCGAGATGCGGCTGATCGGGGATTCCGTGCCGCCTGCGACCATGACATCGGCATCGCCGAGGCCGATCAGGCGGGCCGCGTCACCAATGGCATGCGCGCCGGTCGAGCAGGCGGTGACGACGGAATGGTTCGGACCGCGCAGCTTGTGTCGGATCGACACCTGGCCGGAGGCAAGGTTGATCAGGCGGCCGGGAATGAAGAACGGCGACAGGCGGCGTGGGCCCTTGTCACGCAGGATATGACCCGCCTCGACAATGCCTTCAAGACCGCCGATGCCCGAGCCGATCAGAACGCCGGTGGCGCACTGGTCGTCATCGGTCTTCGGCTCCCAGCCAGCATCCTTGAGCGCCATGTCGGCAGCCGCGATCGCGTAGATGATGAAGGCATCGACCTTGCGCTGCTCCTTCAACTCCATCCAGTCGTCGGCGCTATAAGCGCCTTCGCCTTCGGTAGGGATGCGGCAGGCGATCTTTGCAGGCAGGTCGTCCACCTCGAACTCGGTGACGAGGCGGGCGCCGCTCTGACCAGCCAGCAAACGCTGCCAGGTCAGTTCCGTGCCACAGCCGAGAGGAGATACCATGCCGGTACCGGTGATAACGACACGTCTCATCGTTCGTAGCCCACCCTGCAGTTGTCGGCCTCGCTCGGCCGGTTCATATGGTCATTATACAAGAAGGCCCGCATGAAGCGGGCCCAAGCGGACAGGACGGGCAAAGCCCGCCTTCCACAAACTCTCGATCGATCAGGCCTGAGCCTTCTCGATGAACTTTACAGCGTCGCCGACGGTCAGGATCGAGTCAGCAGCGTCGTCCGGGATTTCAACGCCGAACTCTTCTTCGAAGGCCATGACCAGTTCGACCGTGTCGAGCGAATCCGCGCCCAGATCGTCGATGAAGCTCGCGCCTTCGACAACCTTTTCAGCGTCAACGCCGAGATGATCAACTACAATTTTCTTCACGCGTTCTGCGATATCGCTCATGTCGGTAACCTCGACCTTCTTAATCTCAGAGGGAGCCATAATGGCTGCCCTACCCTGCATTCAACCGGCGAACGTCAAGCGTCCCCACCAGCAAACCCGTTCAGCTCAACCTCAGAGCGGTTTATGCAAACAAAAGCATAAACTTCGGCTCATGCGATGGAGCGACTGCTCACAGTCATGGCCCGCTTAACACGGTTTAAGCGCGCCGCAAAGCCAGAAATTCAACCCGTCCCATTGGTCAACATCCTTCTGTGACAGGCGTCTTTCCGGCCTTGTGATCAGATCATCGCCATGCCGCCATTCACATGCAGCGTCTGGCCAGTAACATAACCCGCTTCGTCGGAGGCGAGATAGAGGACAGCGGCCGCAATATCCGATCCCGCGCCCATGCGCTTCATCGGAATTGCACCCATGATTGCATCCTTCTGCTTGTCGTTCAGCTTGCCGGTCATGGCGCTTTCGATAAAGCCCGGCGCCACGCAGTTGACCGTCACGTTGCGGGTGGCGATTTCCTGGGCGAGCGACTTGGAAAGACCGATCATGCCGGCCTTGGAGGCGCAGTAATTGGTCTGACCCGGATTGCCGGTGACGCCGACGATCGAGGTGATGTTGATGATGCGGCCATGACGGCGACGCATCATCGGATGGGTCAGTTCGCGCGTCAGGCGGAAAACCGACGTGAGGTTCACTTCGAGAACCGCATCCCAGTCCTCGTCCGACATACGGACGAACAGGCCGTCCTTGGTGATGCCAGCATTGTTGACGAGAATATCGACGCCGCCGAGTTCGGCCTCCGCCTTCTCGCCAAGCGCCTTGACTTCGGCGCGGTCAGCCAGGTTGGCCGGGAAGATGTGGACGCGGTCGCCGAGTTCGGCGGCCAGCGCTTCAAGCTTTTCGACGCGCGTGCCGTGCAGGCCGACGATGGCACCCTGCTTGTGCAGCAGGCGGGCGATCTCTTCACCGAGGCCTCCAGTGGCACCGGTCACGAGGGCCTTGCGGCCGGTCAGGTCAAACATGATGGTTTTCCTTGTTCAACGTTGGCGGCGTTCAGCCGTTCAGAGCGGCAATTGCCGCGTCGATATCGGCAGGGCCATTGACGGCCACGCCGGCGATATTCTTGTCGATGCGGCGGGCAAGCCCCGTCAGCACCTTGCCGGCCCCGATCTCGTAGAGGGTCGTGACGCCATTGGCACCGAACCACTCGACAGTTTCGCGCCAGCGCACCTGACCGGTCACCTGCTCGACGAGCAGATTGGCGATTTCGCTGGCGGAGGTCACAGGCTCGGCCCGCACATTGGCGATCAACGGCACGGTAGGATCGCGCTTCTCGACCGTGGAGAGAGCCTCGCGCATCGCGTCAGCGGCAGGGCCCATCAGCGCCGAATGGAACGGCGCAGAGACTGGCAGCATGATGGCGCGCTTGGCGCCCTTTTCGGTGGCGAGTGCTGCCGCCTTTTCGACGGCTGCCTTGCCGCCCGAAATCACCAGCTGGCCACCGCCATTGTCGTTGGCGATCTGGCAGGGACCGACGGCGGAGGCTTCAAGGCAGATTGCCTGGACGTCGCCGTGCTCCAGACCGATGATCGCCGCCATCGCGCCTTCACCGACCGGAACGGCCGCCTGCATGGCATTGCCACGGATGCGCAGGAGACGTGCGGTGTCAGCAATCGAGAAAGTGCCGGCGGCGCAGAGTGCCGAGTATTCGCCGAGCGAATGTCCTGCAACGAAGGAGACCTTGGACTTCAGATCGAGGCCCTTGGCTTCGAGAACGCGGATCACGGCCATCGACACGGCCATCAAGGCCGGCTGGGCGTTCGCGGTCAGTGTCAGCGTTTCCTCTGGGCCATTCCACATGATGTCCGAAAGCTTCTGGCCGAGGGCTGCGTCGACCTCTTCGAACACGGCGCGGGCCTCAGCGAAACTGTCGGCAAGATCCTTGCCCATGCCGACGGCCTGACTGCCCTGGCCGGGAAAAGTGAATGCAACTGTCATGGGATCATCGTCCTTCCCTAGCTTTTTCGTCTTCAAGTTCACGATCTGCAGCGGGAGTCAAGGGTTGCGACCGATGAAGCGCCGCCCCTTTCAACACCAAAATGAACCCGGCCCTGTCGCGGATCAGGCCGCCAAACGGGAACGAGCAACGGCCAGGAAACCACTGAGGCGTGCAAGTATGCCGTAAGCAATCGCACCGCCAAAGACCGCGATCAGCGCGACCGTCAGCAGGTCCGGTGACTGATGCGAGACCAGTGCCGACTTGATTCCATTGTCGCTCGGCTCTGTTGGCATATAGAGGATCTCAACAGCCGCATCGTCCAGCAACAAGGAACTGTCCGTAGGGTCCGTCATCGCCTCAAGTGCGGCGACTTCGATCGAGTCGTGACCATTCTGGATCTGGCCATCAGCCGTTTCGAAGCTGTAGTCGACTTCGGCCGACTTGGATGTGGTGAACCCATATTTCTTCCGTGACTTGGTGGTTGCCCCCGTCACTTCCGCAGTCACAGTCGTCCCTTCGGCAACGAGCTTTCGCGCATGCGCTGCGGTCTTGAGTTCGCCTTGATACATAAACGCCGCCCCTATCAGCGCCGCGACGGCGGAAATGCCGAGCTTGACCATCGTTGACGTCTTCATGAGATCCCTACTCCTTCAGCAATCCTATTTGCCCGCCGCATCACGGACGCGCTTTAGTTCATCGGCTTGCCAATTAAAGTACATCCGTCACAGTCGGTGGCTGCTTGGCCGCCGCCAGCAGGTAGGGCATCTCCAAAAATGTCTTCCTCGCGACTTGCGCCTCACCGAGACTTGCCTAAGTTTCCATCGCCTCCCCCATCAAGGACATTTTCATGAGACATACGAAACTCGGGCGCACGGATATTGACGTGTCGCAGATCTGCCTCGGCACCATGACATGGGGCTCGCAGAACACGCAGGACGAAGCCTTCGCGCAGATGGACTATGCGCTGGATCATGGCGTGAACTTCTTCGACACGGCCGAACTTTACCCCACCACCCCGCTTTCGGCCGAAACCTACACCCTGACGGAATCCATTATTGGCAACTGGATCGCAACGGGCGGCAAGCGTGACAAGATTGTGCTTGCCACCAAGATCGCCGGCTCCGGACGTCCCTATATTCGCGAAGGACAGCCGATTACAGCCAAGGCCGTTCATCAGGCCGTTGATGCCAGCCTCGCACGATTGAAGACCGACTACATCGACCTCTTCCAGATCCACTGGCCTAACCGCGGACACTATCACTTCCGCCAGGCCTGGAATTACGACCCAACCAAGCAGGATCGCAGCACGGCCGTCAGCGACATGGCGGAAAAGCTCGAAGCGCTGGGCGAATGCGTGAAGGCCGGTAAGATCCGCGCCATCGGCCTGTCGAACGAGACGACCTGGGGCACGCAGAAGTTCCTCTCCCTCGCGGAGGAGCGCGGATTGCCGCGTGTTGCCACCGTCCAGAACGAATACAATCTGCTTTACCGCACCCACGACCTCGACATGGCAGAACTGTCATACCATGAAGACGTCGGCCTTCTCGCCTATTCACCGCTTGCCGGCGGCATCCTGTCAGGCAAATATCTCGACGGCCGAAAGCCTGCCGGCTCACGCGGCACCATCAATGGCGACATCGGCGGACGTCTGGCGCCTCAGCAGCAGGCGCCGACACAGGCCTATGTCGATCTTGCCCACGCGCACGGCATAGATCCCTCTGCTCTCGCCATCGCATTTTGCCTGACCCGACCATTCATGGCAGCCGCCATCATCGGCGCCACGACGATGGAGCAGCTGAAGGTCAACATCGGCGCTGCCGACATCGTCCTGTCGGACGAGATCCTCAAGGAGATTGCGCGCATTCACCGCGACTATCCGATGCCGATCTGAACGAGCAGCGTCACCGATTTCATGATCATAGCGGGGTCGCGGGGAGAAATTCCCTTGCGGCCCTTGCTAAATCCGGGGAAGCGCGTATAAGCGCGCCGTTCACAACACCCGGTCTTCCGGCTGGTGGCTGAACGGAGGGCTGGCAGGTCGCTTGGCTTGCAGCAGGAACTATTAAGGGTTTCCGGCCTCCCGTGTCTCCGCTCTCGACCGTCTCGAACACACTACTTTTCTTGCCGCGGCTTTGCCGCACAGGAGCAGTCTGTGAGGCTTAGCGCCGGATCCGGGTGACGACAACCGCAAGAAAAGGCAAAGCTTACATGGCTCTTTACGAACACGTATTCCTTGCCCGGCAGGATATGTCCGCTCAGCAGGTTGATGCCCTCGTCGAACAGTACAAGGGTGTCCTCGAAGCTAACGGCGGCAAGGTCGGGCGCGTAGAAAACTGGGGCCTCAAGTCCCTGACCTACCGCATCAAGAAGAACCGCAAGGCTCACTACGCTCTCATGGACATCGATGCTCCGGCAGCCGCCGTCCATGAAATGGAGCGCCAGATGCGCATCAACGAAGACATTCTTCGTTACATGACCATCGCTGTTGAAGCCCACGAAGAAGGCCCGTCTGCCATGATGCAGAAGCGCGACCGTGACGACCGTCCGCGTCGTGACGGCGACGATCGTGGCCCGCGCCGCGACTTCGGCGATCGTGGCCCGCGTCCGGACCGTGGTCCGCGCGAAGGTGGCTTCGAGCGTCGTCCGCGCGAAGACCGCGCGTAATCTGAGCAATAGGAGAACACACAATGGCTGATGCATCCTCTTCTCAGGCACGTCGTCCCTTCCATCGTCGTCGCAAGACCTGCCCCTTCTCGGGCGCCAATGCTCCGAAGATCGACTACAAGGACGTTCGCCTCCTGCAGCGCTACATTTCCGAGCGTGGCAAGATCGTTCCTTCGCGTATCACCGCAGTTTCCCAGAAGAAGCAGCGCGAACTGGCCCAGGCCATCAAGCGCGCCCGCTTCCTCGGCCTGCTGCCTTACGTCGTAGCGTAATCTGATCCGAAGCCTGCCGACATCGTCGGCGGGCTTCATCCCTTCCGCGTTGGGCGCGGATCGGAACCGACTGCCAGATGGCGCTTGATGCGACATCCGGCGAAATCCCATGTTGGGGATGCTGAGGCGAGATCGCTTGAGCCCCTCCCCTAACTGCTAGAACCAGCAGGACAGCGACGTTGCAGAAACTGGATGTGAAATTGCTGACGACCGGCTTCCTGGCCGGTATTACCGCCGCCCTGCTCGTGCTGGGTGCTGCGGCGCAGCCAACGCTCGCCTCCATTCTCTATGCGGCTTCCGCCCTTCCCATTCTGATCGTCGGCCTTGGCTGGGGCAACACCGCCTCGGTCACCGCGATTGCCACGGCCGCTCTGCTCGGCACCATCGGTGTCTCGCCGATGTTCGCCTTCGGTATGGCCCTCTTCACGCTCGCACCGGCTGGCTGGATCGCGCATCTTGCAAGCCTTGCCCGCCCGGCTTCCGAAATTGGCGGTCCGGACAATCTGATCGCCTGGTACCCCCTGTCCGACATTCTGCTGCAGCTCTGCATTTTCGTTAGCGCAGCTGTTATCCTGCTCGGCTGGATCATCGGCTTCGGCCCCGAATTCACCAACCAGCTGATCGACGCCATGATGCAGGCGATGGTCAATCAGGACCCGACGATGGTGCCTGAGGCAGCCGCCCTTGAGCAGTTGAAGCGGACCATGGTCCTGCTCCTGCCGATCATCCAGGGCGGAACCTGGGTCATGCTGCTTCTGGCCATGTTCTACATCGCCATGCGCGTCGTGACAGCGTCAGCGCGCGGCCGTCGTCCGCGTGACGATTTCCCCTCGACGCTGCGGATGAGCCGCAACGCGCCGTTCATCTTTCTCGCCGGCATCGTCGCCTGCTTCATCGGCGGTGTACCGGCGATGATCGGGGCAACTGTCTGCGGAACCTTTGGCGCTGGCTTTCTCGTCTCGGGATTTGCAGCACTGCATTTTCGCACCCGTGGCAAGGACTGGCGCCTGCCGGCCCTGGTGCTCGCCTATCTCTCGACGATCATGCTCCTGCCGCTCGTCATACCCCTGATCATCGGTCTGTCCGACACACGGCGGACCGTTGCACTGACCCCGGCCCGCAAGGCCGAGACCGATCATACCGACAACACTGATTGAACAACGAAAGGAAGAGAATCATGCAAGTCATTCTCCTGGAACGCATCGCCAAGCTCGGCCAGATGGGCGAAACCGTAAAGGTTCGCGACGGCTTCGCTCGTAACTACCTGCTGCCGCTCGGCAAGGCGCTGCGCGCCAACGAAGCGAACAAGAAGCGCTTCGAAGCTGAGCGTGCAACGCTCGAAGCCCGTAACCTCGAGCGCAAGTCGGAAGCCCAGACGGTTGCTGACGCGCTTGCCGGCAAGAGCTTCATCGTCGTTCGTTCGGCTGGCGAAACCGGCCAGCTCTACGGTTCGGTTGCTGCTCGTGACGTCGTCGACATCCTGGCTGCCGAAGGCTTCAACATCGGCCGCAACCAGGTCGAACTGAACACCCCGATCAAGGCAATCGGCCTGCACGAAGTCACTCTGCACCTGCATGCAGAAGTCGAGCTGACCGTTGAGCTCAACGTTGCCCGTTCGGCTGAAGAAGCTGAGCGCCAGGCCAAGGGCGAAAGCCTGACCTCCGCCGACGCCATCTACGGCATCGACGAAGATGCGCTTCGTCCGGAAGACTTCTTCGATCCGGAAGCCGACATGGATGGCGACGACGACTAAGATTTGCCGCTTCGTGCAGCAACGAAACGCCCGGATTTTCCGGGCGTTTTTTTTGTTTTAGCCCGACACCATCAGGCCGGATCTGCACCCTTGTCGATCCGCACGACCACCGACATGCCGGGCGCCAGACGGGCGGCGGCTTCATCGCTTGGGTCGACCGAAATACGCACGCCCACCCGTTGCGCGATCTTGACGAAGTTACCGGTGGCGTTGTCGGCCTTGATGACTGCGAACTCCGAGCCGGTGGCTGGCGAGAAGCGCTCCAGCTTGCCCTTGAGGACGCGGCGATCCAGCGCATCGACGACGATGTCGACCGGCTGCCCCACAGCCATTCCGGAAAGCTGGGTTTCCTTGAAATTCGCGATGATCCAGACCTCCTGCGGCACCACCGCCATCATTTGGGTGCCAGTCGCAACATACTGGCCGACGCGCACGCCCACCTCGCCGAGGGTGCCTTTGCGCGGCGCGCGGATCTCCGTGTTGGCAAGGTCGATCCTGGCCAGTTCCACAGCTGCTTCGGCGTTGGCGACGGCCGCTTCGAGGGAGCCGCGATTGACAATGATGGTCTGCAGATCCTGCCGGGATACTTCAACGGCCGCCTTTGCCTGGGCCATGGCGGCTCGGGCCCGGTCAAGGGTCGCATGGGCCTGTTCCTGCGCACTGGTCGTCGCCACACCACTGCGGATCAGGCTGTCCTGGCGACTCGACTGGAGCACAGCCTGTTCCAGGTCCGCATCGGCGGCGTCGACGGCGGCCTCGCTGGATGCAATACGCGCCTTGGCCGCGGTCTCCTGTTGCCGCGAATTGTCGAGTGCCGCCTTTTGCGTTGCCAGTGCCGCCTCGGCCTGAGCCTGTTTCTGGCGGAAAATGCGGTCATCGATGCGGGCGAGAACCTGCCCTTCCTCCACGGCCTGATAGTCCTTGACCGGGACATCCACGACATAGCCACTGACCTGCGGGCTCATCATGGTGACCGCACCCCGCACATAGGCGTTGTCTGTCGTCTCGATGGAACTGGTGAAGGGCGGGAGCCGCCAGGCATACAGGACCAGCGAGATGCCAACGAGGCCGGCAAGTAGTGTCAGGATGGCGGCGGGCTTGATTGATGTGTTTGACATAGCGGTGGTCTCTGTTCGGCTCAAGATTGGTTAGATGTCTCGACGACGGCTGGCCGGCGGGTCTGCAGTCTCTGCCACGCGAGGTGGAAGAGCAGAGCGGCGAGCGCCAACGTCGTGACGACGGAAATCAGGAGGAAGGTGTCGTTGTAGGCCAGTACGTAGGCTTCACGGGTGACCTGCTGGGACAGCAACGCCAAACCTTCCGCGTTGAGGATGGACGGATCGGTGATGACTTTCCGGTAGGCAGCCGAAAGCTGGCTCACGCGCTGGGCGACATCGGGATCCGTCAGAAGGATGTTCTGCACGAGCGCATTCGAGTGGAATTTCTCCCGTAGCGTAACGAAGCTCCCGAGCAACCCGGTCATCAGCATTGAGCCGGTGATCTGGGTGAACAGGAAAATCGCGATGAAGTTCACCAGGTAGGGAGGCCCCTTCTGGATCGCAGCCGTGAAGCCCTTTGCCATCACGGGCGGCAGGAACATGGCCGCGCCAAAGGCGATCATGCCCTGGCTCAGATACATTTGCTCCGGCCGCGTCAGATTGCTTGCCATGCTGTCGAGATAGGCGCCCGTGGCAATCAGCAGAAGCGAAATGACATGCGCAGTCTCAAGATAGCGCGAGCTCATCAGCAGCATGCAAAACAGTCCACCGGCAATCGAGGCTGCAAGCACCACCCACCAGAGCACGAATTGCTGATCGTTGAGCAGCCCCATTTGCTGGAAGAAGCCGACAGCGGTCGAGGACTGTTCTGACGACACCGCGCGGAAGACCAGAAGGACGGCAGCCAGATGGAGATTGTCCCGCGAGAAGATCCAGGCAAAATCCAGCATAGGATTCTTCCGACGGATCTCGATCATGGCCGTCAATACGATGAAGACAATCGCGCCCGCCAGCAGAACACCGAGCCACCAGGTTTCGAACCACCAGTAGAAGCGTCCGAGCGTCAGGAAGACCGCGAGGCAACCGATGCCGACCGCCATCAGGAGATAGGACAGGATATCCAGCCTCTCGATGACATTGGCACGCGGCGGCGGTGTCAGTGGCAGCGCATAGGTGATCGCCATGGCAACCAGGGACAGCCCAAGTTCGAGCGTGTAGAGCGCATGCCAGCCATCGATCTGTAGCAAAGTGGGCGAGATCAAACGCGCCAGCGGGGCGGACAGCAATGTGCCCATCAGCGCCATGCTCAGCCCCTGATTGAGTTTCCGGTGCAGCGGGAAGGCTTCCAGCACGTAGAGGAAACCGAGCGAGGAGATCGGGGCGGCAGCACAGCCGCTGATGAAGCGGACGACCAGCGCCGAATGCAGATCGCTGACAAAAAGATTGAGGATCGAGGCAGCGACGAAGGCCAGAATGCTCCACTCGGCAAAGGGGCGTAGACCGTACTGCGTGCGGATCTTGAAGAGCGCGATCGACAGCGTCGCATAGGGCGCCATGTAGGCGGCCGAAAGCCAGGCGGCTTCAACGACCGTCACAGAGAACTCGCCCTGCAACTGGTAGAGATTGGCATTGACGATATTCATGCCCAGCCCCTGGGTGATGAACATCAGAAGGCCGGCTGCCACATAGATGACACCGAGCCACAAGGGCTTTGCCGCCGGTGCCGGGGTGGGCGTTGCGGAGGGTGGCATCACCCGCGCTGGCTCTGGGGATGCATCCTGACCGGCTGCCGCTATCGTTGATACGTCACGGCTCATGACCGCACTTTCGACAGGTCGAGGCCCTGAAGATTGGCCGTCAGGCGGCGAACCACCGAAAGGGCAACAAGGATATCCTCTGACGGAATGTCGGCAGCGATCTGCGCTCGAAGACCGGTCGCCAGCGTGTGCACGGATTGGTAGGCGACATGCCCGGCCGGCGTCATGTCGATCCGCTTGGCACGGCGGTCAGCAGCATCCTCACGACGCTGGATCAGGTCCTGTCGCTCCATACCGTCAAGCACACGCACCAAAGTCGGTGTTTCGATCTCCAATTCGTCCGCCAGTTCCTTCTGGGTGAGCGGTCCGCGACGAGACAGCGCAAAGAGCGCCCGCGCCCGCGCCAGCGTCAGCCCCTCCTCCCGCACCACCGCATCGAAAAAGGCCCGGAGCTTGCGGTTAAATCCAGACATCTCGTCGAACAGCTGTTCGTTTTCGGTCGCCCTGGTCATTCATTGCGCTCCACATAATTAGCAGCCTATTTGTATTCACACTAGTTATACCTCATATCGGTAATTTCAATGATCTTTGTCAGGATGGCTGCCATGCGCTAAATTGAGAGCTTGCACACGATTCGCCGGAAAAGACGTCAAGCGCAAATTTCCGCGCCTGTTGATTGCTGGGGACAAGACGAAAAAGTCCAGCGCATTCGAGACGCCGGTTGACTGTGCAGGCCTGGGTGGCCAAACCCAAGGCGAAGCCCCAACCGTGAAGAAGCTGTGACACCATGATCGAAGCCGTTCGTAACATCGCGCCGCAGCAAGCTGCCGAACCGCTGTATCGGGAAGCACCGAACAATATCGAGGCGGAACAGGCTCTGCTCGGCGCCATTCTCGTCAACAATGACGCCTATTACCGCGTTTCCGACTTCCTGAAGCCGGATCACCTCTATGAGCCGCTGCACCGGAAGATCTTCGAGGTTGCCTCCGAGATCATCCGCATGGGCAAGACGGCAAACCCGGTCACCATCAAAACCTTCCTGCCGGCAGACCAGCGGGTCGGCGATCTGACGGTCGCGCAATATCTCGCGCGTCTCGCGTCTGAAGCCGTCACCATCATCAATGCGGAAGACTATGGCCGCGCGATCTATGATCTGGCGCTGCGCCGCGCACTGATCCAGATCGGCGAAGATGTCGTCAACATCGCCTATGACGCGCCGCTCGACATGCCGCCGCAGACACAGATCGAGGATACCGAGCGCCGCCTGTTTGCGCTGGCCGAAAATGGCCGCAATGACGGCGGCTTCCAGTCCTTCTCTGACGCTGTTGCCCAGGCCGTTGACATGGCGGGCGCTGCCTTCGAGCGCGATGGCAACCTCTCGGGTATTTCCACCGGCATCAGCTCGCTCGATTCCAAGATGGGTGGCCTGCAGCGGTCTGACTTGATCGTTCTCGCCGGACGTCCGGGTATGGGTAAAACCTCGCTTGCGACCAACATCGCCTGGAACATCGCGGCGGCTTACGAGCCGGAAGTGATGCCGGACGGATCGTTGAAGGCGAAGAACGGCGGCGTCGTCGGTTTTTACTCGCTCGAAATGTCGGCCGAACAGCTCGCCACCCGTATCATGTCCGAGCAGACGGAAGTCTCCTCCTCCAAGATCCGTCGCGGTGACATTACCGAGCACGAGTTCGAAAAGCTCGTTGGTTTTTCCCAGACGATGCAGAAGGTGCCGCTCTTTATCGACCAGACCGGTGGTATCTCGATTGCCCAGCTCGCGGCCCGCGCCCGCCGCCTCAAGCGCCAGCGTGGCCTCGACTTCCTCGTCGTGGACTATATCCAGCTGATGACCGGCTCGGGCAAGTCGGGGGAAAACCGCGTTCAGGAAATCACCCAGATCACGACGGGCCTCAAATCGCTCGGCAAGGAACTGGCTGTGCCGATCGTCGCTCTTTCCCAGCTTTCGCGTCAGGTCGAAAGCCGCGAAGACAAGCGCCCGCAGCTCTCCGACCTTCGTGAATCGGGCTCGATCGAGCAGGACGCCGACGTGGTGCTCTTCGTGTTCCGTGAAGAATACTACGTGAAGAACCTTGAACCGCGTGATCTCGCGGACCCGAAGTATCCGGAATGGGAAGCGCATATGGAGAAGGTCAAGGGCACGGCCGACGTCATCATCGCCAAACAGCGTCACGGACCGACGGGTACCGTCAAGCTCGCCTTCCAGTCGGAGTTCACCCGCTTTGCGGATCTCGCCGACCCGACCTTCATCCAGTATGAAGAACCGTGAGATGCATCTGAAGCTATCCCGATCATGGCCGGCCTTGTGCCGGCCATTTTCTTTTCCGATGGCGAAGTGAGCAGACCGCGAAACACTGTGCATAGCAGCATAAATTTTGCCGTGTCTCTTACCGGCATCTGCAAAGATGCTAGGGTTCCTCAACCCTCACAGTTCCAGCCAACGGCATCCATGACAGACAGATTCTCGATCACCGACGCACCGGCGGAATTTCTCTCCGCCCCGCTCCGCCTGACCATCGATCTCGGCGCTATCGCCGACAACTGGCGTGACATGGCACGACGGTCGGGCAAGGCCCGGGCTGCGGCGGTGGTGAAAGCCGATGCCTATGGGCTCGGCATCGAGGATGTGGGGCAGACACTCTACCATGCCGGCGCACGGGATTTCTTCGTGGCAGTGCCGGCCGAGGGGGCAACGCTTCGGCCCTATGCGCCGGAAGCGCGGATTTTCGTTCTCTCCGGCATCTGGCCGGGGCAGGAAGACACTTTTTTCGACAACGACCTGGTACCCGTCATCGCCTCGGAAGAGCAGCTTGCCTTCTGGATGGCGCTCCTTTCGGAACGCGGCCCCTATCCGTGCGCGCTCCATGTCGACACGGGCTTCAATCGCCTTGGCCTGCCGCTTGCTGACGCGCTGGCGCTGGCGGACGACGTATCGCGGCCATCCAGCCTCGACCCGGTGCTGGTGATGAGCCACCTCGCCTGCGGCGATGATCCCACCTCGACGATGAACCGCCAGCAACTGGAGAAATTCCAAAAGGTTAGCGCAGCCTTTGAAGGCATTGATTGCAGTCTGTCTGCCTCGGCGGGGATCTTTCTTGGACCTGAATACCACTTCGACCTGACCCGTCCCGGCATCGCACTCTATGGCGGAGAAGCCGTCCATGGTGTGACGAACCCGATGCGCACCGTGATCAAGGCCGAAGCCCGCATTCTCCAGATCCGCGAGGCAAAGGGCGGCGAAAGCGTCAGTTATGGCGCGAGCCATGTCCTTGCCCGCGACAGCCGTCTGGCCGTGGCAAGCGTCGGTTATGCGGATGGCTATCTGCGCAATCTCTCCGGCCATGGCGTGGCCTTGAGACAAACCGGGCTCGCTGGCGCAAACGGGGTCATTGCCGGCCACCGGGTGCCTGCGCTTGGCCGTGTCACGATGGATCTTACCGTCTTCGACGTAACGGACCTCCCCGAAAATCAGGTGCGCAACGGCGACTATGTGGAACTCGTCGGACCCGCAATGCCACTGGACGAAGTCGCACGTGCGGCCGGTACGATTGGCTACGAAATGCTGACGGGGCTTGGGCTTCGCTACGAGCGGGTCTATCTCGACGGTGAGGTTTGAGGTCTGGCACAAACCAGAATGTTCTGCTATTGTTCTCACTCCGCCAGCTTATCTGAACCCAGGCAGGCATGACCGCATCGCGCCATGATCGGCGGCATCGATGCAAGAAATCTATCCACGACGACCTCCCCGAAAGCGACACCTGATTCATGGCCAAAGCGAAGACCCAATTCATCTGCCAGAACTGCGGAACCGTACACACCCGCTGGGCCGGCAAATGCGAGGGATGCGGCGAGTGGAACACCATCGTCGAAGAAGATCCGATGGGTGGCATTGGCGGTGGTCCGGGCAAGACGCCGAAGAAGGGGCGTGCAGTCACGCTGACCTCGCTCTCCGGCGAAATCGAAGAAGCCCCCCGCATTCCGACCGGGATGACGGAACTTGATCGCGCCACGGGCGGCGGTTTCGTGCGTGGCTCTGCCGTGTTGATCGGCGGCGATCCCGGGATCGGCAAATCAACACTCCTGATGCAGGCGGCAGCCGCCTTGTCCCGGCGCGGCCATAGGATCATCTATGTCTCCGGCGAAGAGGCCGTGGCACAGGTCCGGCTTCGCGCCCAGAGACTGGGTGCTGCCGATACCGACGTGCTGCTCGCCGCCGAAACCAATGTCGAGGATATTCTGGCGACGATCTCGGAAGGCAAGCGGCCGGATCTTGTCATCATCGATTCGATCCAGACCTTGTGGAGCGATACGGCCGACAGCGCGCCCGGCACGGTGACCCAGGTCAGGACCGGTGTGCAGGCGATGATCCGCTTTGCCAAACAAACGGGCGCAACCATGGTGCTTGTCGGCCACGTAACCAAGGAAGGCCAGATTGCCGGTCCGCGCGTGGTCGAGCACATGGTCGACGCCGTCCTCTATTTCGAGGGTGACCGCGGTCATCACTACCGGATCCTCAGAACCGTGAAGAACCGCTTCGGACCAACCGACGAGATCGGCGTGTTCGAAATGTCGGACCGTGGTCTGAGGGAAGTCTCCAATCCGTCGGAGCTCTTTCTTGGCGAGCGCAACGAGAAGGCGCCGGGAGCCGCGGTCTTTGCCGGGATCGAGGGCACGCGGCCCGTGCTGGTCGAGGTGCAGGCGCTTGTGGCGGCAACATCACTGGGTACACCCCGTCGGGCAGTTGTCGGCTGGGATTCCTCACGGCTCGCCATGATTTTGGCGGTTTTGGAAGCGCATTGCGGTGTGCGGTTGGGGCAACATGACGTCTATCTGAATGTTGCCGGCGGTTACAGGATCCGGGAGCCGGCAGCGGACATGGCGATTGCCGCGGCTCTGGTTTCGTCACTTGCCGGTCTTGCCCTTCCGGCCGATTGCGTCTATTTCGGCGAGGTCAGCCTGTCGGGGGCTGTAAGGCCTGTGGCCTATACCGGCCAAAGGCTCAAAGAAGCGGAAAAACTCGGTTTTTCCGCTGCGGTTTTCCCGGCTGCCTCTTCGGACCTGCCCAAGGGTTCGGCGGGCAAATGGACGGAAGTCGACAGCCTGCCCGATCTGGTGGCGCGCATCGCCGGTTCCCGGCTGAAGGCCCCAGCGGATCAGGAGGATGCTTGATCCGTTGCAGCGCATCATCCGATGCGTTTCAACGGTGTACGGTGACAATCATGTCGGCTTATGCCGGCGACGCTTGGAGTTGGTATTAAATGCCCATCACTATTTTCGACGGTATTGTCATCGGCGTCGTTCTCTTTTCGGCCGTGCTCGCCATGGTGCGCGGCTTTTCTCGCGAAGTGCTGTCGATCGCCAGCTGGGCCGGCTCGGTCGCGGCGGCCTATTATCTCTATCCGCTGCTGCTGCCGCTGGCGAAAAACTACACGGCAGATGACCGCATTGCGCTGGCTGGTTCGGCCGGCATCATCTTCTTCGTGTCCTTGATCGTGATCTCCTTCATCACGTCACGGATCGCGGATTTCATTATCGACAGCCGCATTGGTGCGCTCGACCGGACGCTCGGTTTCCTGTTTGGTGCAGCACGCGGCCTCCTTCTGCTGGTCGTCGCCGTTGCCTTCTGGAACTGGCTGATCGATGTGCGCCAGCGCCCGGACTGGGTCAATGAAGCCAAGACCAAGCCCTTCCTGGACGGTCTTGTGCTGAAGCTTGAAGCCGTCCTGCCGCAGGACATCGAGCCGCAGATCCGCGAACGCATCCTCGGACGCGAGGAAGAAGGTGCGGCCCCCGCCGAGCAAGCCCCGGCGGAACAGGCACCGGCGGAGAACAATTGACAGCGACGCGGACACTTCGCGACGCAACGAACGAGCCAAGACGCCGCCGGATCAGGACAGACCGGCGGCTTCCGTGTTAAAAGCCTACACCCCCGCATCTGTCCCCGGAGCAAAGGCAAATCGCCATGAAGCAGTTCAGCCATCCCCATGTCGTCTACGGTGGTCATGACGACAAGTTCCACGAGGAATGCGGGGTCTTCGGGATCCTTGGCCATCCGGACGCCTCGACGCTGACGGCGCTCGGCCTGCATGCGCTCCAGCATCGCGGCCAGGAAGCAGCCGGTATCGTCTCGTTCGACGGACGCCAGTTCTACACTGAAAAGCACATGGGCCTGGTCGGGGACCACTATACCAACCCTGTGACGCTGGCGAAGCTTCCGGGTCCGCAGGCCATCGGCCACACGCGCTATTCGACAACAGGAGAAGTGGCGCTTCGCAACGTGCAGCCGCTGTTTGCCGAACTCGAAGAGGGCGGCATTGCGATTGCCCATAACGGCAACTTCACCAATGGCTTGACACTACGTCGGCAGATCATTGCCACCGGCGCCATCTGCCAGTCGACCTCGGACACCGAGGTGGTTCTCCATCTCATCGCCCGCTCGCGCCACGCCTCGACCACGGACCGCTTCATCGACGCCATTCGCCAGATGGAGGGCGGCTATGCGATGATCGCGCTGACCCGCACCAAGCTGATCGCTGCTCGCGATCCGATCGGCATTCGGCCGCTCGTCATGGGCGATCTCGACGGCAAGCCGATCTTCTGTTCGGAAACCTGTGCGCTTGACATCATCGGTGCCAAATTCGTGCGCGACGTGAAGAACGGCGAAGTGATCATCTGTGAAACCCAGGCCGATGGCTCCGTGACGATCGAATCCCGCATGCCGGCGCGTCCGCAGCCGGAACGCGTCTGCCTGTTCGAATATGTATACTTCGCCCGCCCCGATTCCGTCGTCGCCGGCCGCAACGTCTACACCACCCGCAAGAATGCCGGCATGAACCTGGCGCTCGAAGCACCGCTTGAAGCCGACGTAGTCGTGCCGGTTCCCGATGGCGGCACGCCGGCAGCCCTTGGCTATGCGCAGCAGAGCGGAATTCCGTTCGAATACGGCATCATCCGCAACCATTACGTTGGCCGCACCTTCATTGAGCCGACCCAGCAGATCCGTGCCTTCGGCGTGAAGCTCAAGCATTCGGCCAACCGGGCGATGATCGAGGGCAAGCGCGTCGTGCTGGTCGACGATTCGATCGTCCGCGGCACGACCTCGCTGAAGATCGTCCAGATGATCCGTGATGCCGGGGCCAAGGAAGTCCATATCCGCGTGGCGAGCCCGATGATCTTCCATCCCGACTTCTATGGCATTGACACGCCGGACGCTGAGAAGCTGCTTGCCAACCAGTATCTCGGCATTGAGGCTATGGCGAAGTATATCGGTGCGGACTCGCTCGCCTTTCTGTCGATCGACGGCCTCTATAAGGCGGTTGGCGGCAAGCCGCGCGATCCTGCCAATCCGCAGTTCACCGATCACTATTTCACCGGCGACTATCCGACCCGCCTTCTCGACAAGGAAAGCGAAAAGCCGGGCCGTAAGGAATCGATGCTCGCTGCCAACGGCTGAGCGCAAGAGACAGGACTGACCATGACCACCGATCTCAAGGGCCGGCTCGCGCTGGTCACCGGCGCCTCTCGCGGCATCGGCTACTTCACCGCGCTTGAACTGGCCAAGGCCGGTGCGCACGTCATTGCCTGTGCGCGCACCGTGGGCGGCCTCGAAGAGCTTGATGACGCGATCAAGGCCGTCGGCGGCACGGCAACGCTCGTTCCCTTCGATCTCAACGACATGGCGATGATCGACCAGCTCGGTGGCCATATCTTCGACCGTTGGGGCAAGCTCGACATCGCCGTGTTCAATGCCGGCATTCTCGGTGTCATCGCGCCGATTGGCCATGTCGAGGCCAAGGTCTTCGACAAGGTGATGACAATCAACGTCACCGCCACCTGGCGCCTGATCCGCTCTCTGGAACCGTTGCTGGTCAAGTCCGACCAGGGCCGCGCGCTGATCCTGTCTTCAGGTGCCGCCCACAAGTGCCGGCCATTCTGGGGCCCCTACTCCGCCTCGAAGGCCGCGGTCGAAGCGCTTGCCCGCACATGGGCCGGAGAAACACAACGTCTGCCGCTGCGCATCCTCTCGGTCGATCCGGGTGCGACGCGTACGGCCATGCGCGCCCAGGCCATGCCAGGTGAAGATCCGGAAACCCTGCCGCATCCGTCAGAAATCGCCGCCAAGCTGCTGCCGCTTCTTGGCCCGGATCAGACGGAAACCGGCAAGCTGTATGTCCTGAGGGACGACAAGATCGTCGACTATCGCATGCCGGAATAATCGGGCACGCTCTTTCCTCTCAGGGTTAGGCCCAGGCCTGATCCCCACCGTCCCGGATTCCCCATGCGCCCCAGAGACATTGCCGTCTACACGTACCTCGCCTTCGCCTGGGGCCTGTCCTTCCTGCTACTGCTGCATGTGGTGGACGCCTTCGGCTGGATCGGCGCCGTCACCTTTCGCTGCTTCATCGCGGGTTTCCTGCTGTTCGCCCTGGCGAAAGTGTTCAGGCGGAAACTGGACTTCAGCGCCGGCTGGCTACACTTCGCCATGGTCGGTGCCACGACGGTCGCAGGCCAGCTGATCGGTCTTTCCTACGCCACCCCACTGATCGGAACGGCGATGGCGGCGATCTTCGTTGCGTCCATCCCCCTGTTCTCCATGGTTATCGCTCAGCTCTGGGGCCTCGAGCGCATCACGCCGGCACGCGTGCTGGGGCTCGTGCTCGGCACGATCGGGATCGTCATGCTGGTCGGTTTTCCGGCCGTACCCGTGACCAGCGCCTTTCTGGTCGGCTGTCTTGCCATGGTTGGCTCGACCTTCTCGGCCGCCTACGGCAGCAACTATGCTAGCCGCCATCTCGAAGGCACGGGCTCCTGGGAAGTCACCATCGGCTCGTTCTTCGCCGGCGGTGTACTCACACTCCCCCTCCTCTGGTTTGTACCGGTACCGGGAACGCCGGCGCCGATCGACTATCTCTATCTCGTCGCCCTGGCCGGCCTGATGAGTGCGCTGACCTATGTGCTGTATTTTGGCCTGGTCAAAAGCATTGGCGCCACGGCTGCAATCAGTGTCGAATTCGCGGTCACGGTCGTTGCCGTTCTAGTCGGTGCGCTTCTTCTCGATGAACCCCTGACACCCCTGCAGTTGCTGGGCGGCGGCGTGATCATGCTGGGTTGCGCCCTGGTTCTCGGGATTGTTCGGGTGCCACGCACGGCGCGCTGATCACCCACGCCCGCGGAATGAACGGGCGGTCGGATGCCGCTGAACCTCCGCAACCTCGTCCGCAGCGCCCGCCAGGCGCTCACCTGTAATCAACAGGAGTTCGGCCGGCTGGTACAGCCGCACGCAATTGCGGCCATCCGCCTTGGCGCGGTACAGAGCCGCATCGGCTGAGGCCAGCAAGTGGTCGAGCCGCATCGGCTTTTCCAACACTTCCGAAACGCCGATGCTGACGGTAATCTTCGCGTTGACTGCCGCCCCGATGCGGAGATCGGCAATGGCAGCCCGCAGGCTTTCAGCCACGTCCATGCCATGCTCTGCACTCACCGAGGGCATGAGGCAGGCGAATTCTTCTCCGCCGATCCGGGCAAACGGCCATTCCTTTGGCAAGCGTTGCTCGATCGCGCGCGAGAATGCGAGAAGCACCTCGTCACCCATGGCGTGGCCGTAAGTATCGTTGATCGCCTTGAAGTGATCGATATCGAAGAGCAACAGCGTCGCCCCCCGCTCCTCTTTTCGAAGGTGCCTCTCGGCCTCTGCCACAAATGTTCGCCGATTTGACAGGTTCGTCAGCGGATCGCGTTCCGAGGCAAGACGGTAGCGAAGTTCATCTCGTTCCTTGGCCATGATCAACAATGAGACCAGTGACAAAACGATCAACACGAGGTTGCCGAGCGTCACTGCGCCGAACCAGGAAGCGGCATTTCCGTCAAGATCGTAGGGCGCCCCGAACAGCAGTGTCAGCGGCACAAAGGCAAGCCAGATAAGACCGCGTATCGTATTGGCCAGAACGGCCAGCATGCGCGATGGGAGCGGCTCAGCGTGCCCGGCGACCAGAATCTCACGGGCCGTGAGGAAGCAATAGGCGCCAATCAGGACGCCGAACCCCATGCTTCTGGCTTCCACGCTCTCCCGAAATACGGGCACGATCCAGAGAAGGCCCCAGATGACCCCACCCGCAACAGCGCCAGGCAGTGAGGTTTTGCCGCCCTCAAAGGCCACCACCGCCTGCCAATAAAAGCCGACCGAGCAGGCTCCGAAGAAGAGCCCAAGGCCACCCACGAGCGGCAAGGGCAGTTCGGCGCGAAAGGCATGCAGGATCAGGGAAGCGCAGGCGCAAAACCCCGCGATCGCCAACATCGAAAGAACGGGCCCGCCACGATAGCGCCACCACATGTAGACCAAAAGCAGTGTCGATATCAGTGTGACCAGCGCATGGACGACCATGATGGTGGGCAAATGCAGGGCGTGGTCCATGCCGAAGATCATCTCCGAGGATGTAAGAGCGTCACCCCAGAAATGGTGTATTTATCTTGATAAACACTTAAGGTGATGAGATGACTTTATGGACAACTGAAAGGGGCCGTCGGCACGGGAACCACCCTTGACCAATGCTGGAAGCCGCGCCATAACAGCGCCCATGAAAACGAGCCTCTGCATCATTTGCGGGACCATTATTCGCTAGCGCTTCGCTGGCCTGGCCGTTTTCGTCTCCTGCATAGACCCAGATGACAAACGACCCGGTCCAGCCGGGTACATTCGTTCTGGGAGACTGACATGGCCGCCGGCCTCAAGCTTTACAACACGCTCACACGCGACAAGGTCGACTTCGAACCGATCGACCCCGACAATGTGCGCCTGTATGTCTGCGGCCCGACCGTCTACGACTTCGCCCATATCGGCAATGCGCGGCCCGTCATCGTCTTCGACGTACTCTACCGGTTGCTGCGCCACACCTATGGTGCCGACAAGGTCACCTATGTTCGCAACATCACCGACGTGGACGACAAGATCAACGCACGCGCCTTGCGCGACTTCGGCAGCCAAATCGCCGATGGCTCGATGAGCCTCAATGAGGCGATCCGGGCCGTGACCGGCAAGACCGAAACCCAGTTCCACGAAGACGTGGCTGCACTCGGCTGCCTGAAGCCAACGGTCGAGCCTCGCGCCACTGACAACATTCCCCAGATGATCACGATCATCCAGCGACTGCTCGACATGGGCCATGCCTATGTGGCGACCGGTTCGGAAGGTCACGAAGTGCTATTCTCCACCGCCTCGATGGCGGATTACGGCATGCTGTCGAAGCGAAAGCTGGAAGACCAGCAGGCGGGTGCCCGCGTCGCGGTCGAAAGCCACAAGATGAACCCGGCCGATTTCGTCTTGTGGAAGCAGTCAGCCGATACCGAACCCGGCTGGCCGGCAAGCTTTACCTTCGAAAAGACAACCACTGCAATCTACGGGCGTCCCGGCTGGCATATTGAATGCTCGGCCATGTCCGACCGCTATCTCTGGGAAGAGATCAAGGACCGTCTCTCTGCCAAGGCAAAGGCCAAGCCGCACCAGTTCGACATTCATGGCGGCGGTCTGGACCTGATCTTCCCGCACCACGAAAACGAGATCGCCCAGTCCTGCTGCGCCTTTGACAACGACCTGGTGGCGACCGTGTGGATGCATAACGGCTTCCTGCAGGTCGAGGGCCGCAAGATGTCGAAGTCGGAGGGCAATTTCGTCACGATCAATGAGCTGCTGGCGACCGAAACATTCGGCGGACGCAAGTGGCCGGGCGAAGTGCTGCGGCTGGCCATGCTCATGACGCATTATCGCGAGCCGATCGACTTTTCGGTGAAGCGGCTGGAGGAGGCAGAGCGGCTGCTGGCAAAGTGGCCCGCAGGCGATGCCGGCGAAGTGGCACCGGATGCTTCGGTCCTGGACGCCCTTGCAGACGATCTGAACACGGTTGCCGCCGTTCAGGCTCTGCATGCGCTGGCCCAGGCTGCGAATGGCGATCCATCGAAGCTTCCGCTTTTCGCCGCCTCTGCTGCTCTGCTTGGTGTTGCGCCTAAAAAAGCCCAGGTCAGCGACGACCTCTCAGCCGCCGTTCAGGCCCTCGTCGACATGCGGCTCGAAATGCTCAAGGCGAAGAATTTTGCCGAGGCTGACAGGATTCGTGACGACCTTGCGGCCAAGGGCATCCAGCTGAAGGATGGCAAGGACAAGGAGACGGGCGAGCGGGTGACGACCTGGGAGGTCAAGCGGTAGTTGTCGAAACGAAGAGCGTGGCATATGCTTCGGCATATGCCATCTTATAGAGGTGCGAATGGAACTGGAAAGGCATGTCCGGATCTTTAAGAACGGTCGCAATCGCGCCGTGCGCATTCCCGTGGAGTTCGACTTCCCCGGCGACGAGGTGATCATGCGCAAGGAAGGCGACAAGATCACAATGGAACCGGTGAAAACGAAGGGAGAAAGCGTTATCGAATGGCTGCGCAACCAGCCGCCGATTGAGGAAGACTTCGACTTCGACCTTCGCGAACCACCAGCGCGGGACGTCGATCTGTGAACCCACCTCCCTACATGCTGGACACCAACGTCATTTCGGACGTCATTCGCAACCCTTATGGAGCGGCTGCCGCCAAGGTCGAGCACGTGGGAGACGGGCAAGTCGCGATCAGTGCCATCGTCGCATCTGAATTGCGCTTTGGCATTCTGAAACGGAACTCCAAACGCCTCACCTTTGTTGTCGAGACCCTCCTCGAACGCATGACGATCCTCCCATACGAGGACAAGGAAGCCTCACACTTCGCCGAGATCCGCATGGACCTTGAACGCAACGGCACGCCAATCGGCACGACCGACCTCTTCATCGCCGCCCATGCCCGCTCTCTGGATGTGACGCTGGTGACCGCCAATATGAGGGAGTTCGGACGCGTGCCGGGTCTCAAAGTCGAGAATTGGGTGGGCATAAAGCCATGACCCAACCCAATCCCAATACCAAGATGCCGAAATGGCTGCTTTACGGGCTGATCGCCAAGGGCGCCCTGATTGCCGTTGTCATCATCGGCGTCACGATTTTCATGACGCTGCGATAAGGAGAGAGGCGTGAGCGAAGTTCATTCCGGCGGCTGCCAATGTGGCGCGATCCGGTTTCAGGCGTCCAGGCTTGGGCGGCCGTCGATCTGCCATTGCCGGATGTGCCAAAAGCAGTTCGGCTCGTTTTTCGGTGCCTTCGTCACCGCCGATCAGGCGCATCTGACCTGGACGCGCGGTCAGCCGATGCTCTATCGCTCCTCGGCCAAGGTGAAGCGTGGCTTCTGCAGCAAATGCGGCACGCCGCTTTCCTATCACCATCCGGCCGGCGTGGAACTCGCCATCGGCGCTTTCGACCATCCCGAAAATTTCGAGCCGCAGGTGCAGGTCAACCACCACAAGCGCCTCCCGTGGATCGATCAGCTGTTCGGAAAGCCCGCCTATTCCAGCCCCGAGATGGAGGCCTTCTTTGCCTCGATCGAAAGTTTTCAGCATCCAGACCATGACACGGCCGCTTGGCCGCCGGAGGATGATCAATGACCCGTCAAGTGCATTCCGGTGGCTGCCAATGCGGCGCGATCCGCTACAAGGTCGCCGGCGAACTCGGCTATCCGCATCTCTGTCATTGCCGGATGTGCCAGAAGGCGAGTGGCAACCTGTTCATGGCGCTTGCCGGTTCGCGTCAGGAGGACTTCCTGCTGATGCGCGGCGAGCCGAGCTGGTTCCAGTCGTCGGACCCATGCGGGCGCGGCTTCTGCAAAGACTGCGGAACGCCGCTTTTCTTCCGCACCAAGGGCTCGCCCTATATCAGCGTCACGATCGGCAGCCTCGACAAGCCGGAACAGGCCGAGCCCGTTTCACAGGACGGTGTGGAAAGCCGTCTGCCCTATTTCACAAAGTTATTTTCCCTGCCTGAGAACACCACGGACCGATCAGACCTTGCGGAGGGGGCTGCCGGCATTGCCGCCACCAGCCGACAGCATCCGGATCATGACACGGTGCTCTGGCCAGCCAAGAGGACATAAAATGACGACTGAATTGCGCGGTTTTTATCCCGAGATCGAACCTTTTGAGACCGGGATGCTGGATGTCGGTGACGGACACCAGATCTATTGGGAGCGTTTTGGCACGAAAGGCGCCAAGCCGGCAGTCTTCCTGCATGGCGGCCCGGGTGGTGCCACCAGCCCATCACATCGTCGTCTCTTCGATCCGGCTCTCTATGACGTCATCCTGTTCGACCAGCGCGGCTGCGGCAAGTCGACCCCGCATGCCTCGATTGAGGCCAACACCACCTGGCATCTGGTCGCCGACATCGAGCGCTTGCGCACAATGATCGGCGCGGAAAAATGGCTGGTCTTCGGTGGCTCATGGGGCTCAACGCTTGCGCTCGCCTATGCGGAAACCCATCCAGAGCACGTTTCCGAACTCGTGCTGCGCGGCATCTACACGCTGACAAAGGCCGAGCTTGACTGGTACTACCAGTTCGGTGTCTCCGAAATGTTTCCGGACAAGTTCGAGCGCTTCTGCGCGCCGATCCCGGAGGACGAACGCCATGAGATGATGGCCGCCTATCGCCGCCGGCTGGTCGGCACCGACCGCGAGGAGCAACTGCGCTGCGCGGTGGCCTGGAGCACCTGGGAAGGCGAAACGATCACCCTTCTGCCGAACCCTGATTATTCCGATCATTTCTACGACCCGGAATTTGCGCTCGCCTTTGCGCGCATCGAAAACCACTTCTTCGTCCATGCCGGCTGGATGGAAGAGGGTCAGCTGTTGCGCGATGCGCACAAGCTCGCAGACATTCCTGGGGTCATCATCCATGGTCGATATGACATGCCGTGCCCGGCGAAATATGCCTGGGCTTTGCACAAGGCCTGGCCAAAGGCGGATTTTCACCTGATCGAGGGTGCGGGACACGCCTATCTTGAGCCTGGCATTCTCGACCAGCTGATCCGCGCGACGGATCGGTTTGCCGGGAAGAGCTGAACTAGACTTTGCCCCTCACCCTACCCTCTCCCCGCAAGCGGGGAGAGGACGTGAGATCACCAAGTTGCCTGAGGACAACAGTATGACGCTTGAAAAGATCACCCTGTTCGACACGACACTGCGCGACGGCCAGCAGACGCCGGGCGTTGATTTTTCGGTCGAGGACAAGATCGCGATTGCGACCATGCTGGACGATTTCGGCATCGATTACGTCGAGGGCGGATATCCGGGTGCCAACCCGACCGATACGGCATTCTTTTCCAGGAAGCGCACGCACAAGGCCGGTTTCGTCGCCTTTGGCATGACCAAGCGTGCCGGCATCTCCGCCTCCAATGATCCGGGCCTCAGCCAGCTGATCCAGTCGAAAGCGGACGCCGTCTGTCTGGTGGCGAAGAGCTGGGACTATCACGTCAAGGTCGCGCTCGGCTGCACCAATGCCGAAAATCTCGAAAGCATCCGAGACAGCGTGCATGCCGTGGTCGCCGCGCAAAAGCTTGCCATGGTCGATTGCGAGCATTTCTTCGATGGCTACAAGGCGAATCCCGAGTATGCCATCGCCTGCGCGAAGGAAGCCTATGATGCCGGCGCCCGTTGGGTCGTGCTTTGCGACACCAATGGCGGCACGCAGCCGCCGGAGATCCGCGAGATCGTCTCAGCCGTGATCGCATCCGGCATCCCGGGGGCCTCGCTCGGCATCCATGCACATAACGATACGGGACAGGCCGTCGCCAATTCGCTGGCGGCCGTCGAAGCCGGTGTGCGCCAGATCCAGGGCACGCTGAACGGTATCGGCGAGCGCTGCGGCAATGCCGATCTCGTCACGATCATCCCGACGCTCTGTCTGAAGGAGACCTATGCGTCGCGCTTCGAGACATCGATCGACCGGGAAAAGCTTGTTGGCCTCACCCGCCTGTCGCGCGCCTTCGACGAGATGCTCAACCGCTCGCCGAACCACCAGTCGCCTTATGTCGGCGGCTCGGCCTTTGCCACAAAGGCCGGCATCCACGCCTCAGCGCTCTTGAAGGACCCGAAGACCTACGAACATGTCGAGCCGGAAAGCGTCGGGAATTTCCGCAAGGTCATGGTGTCGGACCAAGGCGGCAAGGCGAATTTCCTCAACGAACTCAAGCGCCGCGGCATTACGGTTGCCAAGGATGATCCAAAGCTCGACACGCTGATCTCCGTCGTCAAGGAGCGCGAGGCCTCGGGCTATGCCTATGAGGGTGCGGACGCAAGCTTCGAGCTTCTGGCGCTGAAGACGCTCGGCACCGTGCCGGATTTCTTCGCGGTCGACAGTTTCCGCGTCATGGTCGAACGCCGTTTCGATAGTCATGGCCGGCTGAAGACCGTGTCGGAAGCCGTGGTGCGGGTGCAGGTCGATGGCGAAATGATGATGTCGGTGGCCGAAGGCGATGGGCCGGTCAATGCACTCGACATTGCGCTGCGTAAGGATCTCGGCAAGTACCAGTCAGAGATCCTCGATCTTGAACTGGCGGACTACAAGGTGCGCATCCTGAATGGCGGCACGGAAGCCATCACCCGCGTATTGATCGAATCCACTGACGCCACCGGGGCCCGATGGTGGACGGTCGGCGTGTCGGAAAACATCATCGACGCCTCGTTCCAGGCGCTGATGGACTCGATCATCTACAAGCTGATGAAGAACCGCGCACTGGCGGGGAAGATCGCCGCTGAGTGATCCATTGCGCGCCAATGATCGCCTGACGTGAACGATCCATCACTGAAATGCGTTTGCGCCTGCAACCTTGCGGGCGTAATCCCGTTTCAAAAGCATAACAAATGTCAGGAAACACTATGGCCGACGTCTCTGCCCCCGCCGAGAACAAGGACAGCCTAAACGGCTTCCTGTTTGCACTCTCGGCCTATCTGCTCTGGGGCTTCCTGCCGCTCTACATGAAGGCGCTGTCGCATATTTCGCCAGCAGAAGTGATCGCACATCGTATCCTGTGGTCGATCCCGGTCGCGGGGCTTCTGCTGATCGTGCTCAAGCGCACAGAGGATCTCAAGAAAGCGATCCGCAATCCGAGAATGCTCGGCATGGCCGCTGTCACCGCAACGCTGATCAGCGTCAACTGGGGCATCTATGTCTGGGCGATCGGGGCAGGCCACGCGCTCGACACGGCGCTCGGCTATTTCATCAATCCGCTATTCTCCATCCTGCTCGGCGCAGTGATGCTGAAGGAAAGACTGCAGCGGACCCAGATTGCGGCACTGGCCCTGGTGGTCATTGCCGTGGTCATCCTGACCGTTGAAGCGGGCCGCCTGCCGATCGTGGCGTTGGCGCTGACCTTTTCCTGGGGTTTCTACGCCTTTTTCCGCAAGACGCTGCCGATCGGGCCGAACCAGGGCTTTCTCCTCGAAGTCCTGCTGCTGTCGCCGATTGCGCTCGGCTATCTCGTCTACCTCAACCTCTTTGGCGAGGGGCACTTCCTCATGGGCAACATGACGGACACGGTCCTGCTTGCATCCGCAGGGCTGGTGACGGCCGTGCCGCTGATCCTCTATGCCAATGGTGCCAAACTCTTGCGCCTGTCGACGATCGGGATCATGCAATATATCGCACCGTCGATGATCTTCATCACGGCCGTCTTCGTGTTCCACGAACCGTTCAGCCCGGCCAAGGCTGTCGCCTTCCCGCTGATCTGGGTGGCGCTGGTGATCTACACACTGCCGATGCTTCGACGCCGCTGACGCTCCGCATGGCCCTCAGAGCTTGGCGATCGTCTCCGGGTCGCCTACCGGTATTTCTGCCTCGGCCCAACGGCCAGCGATGGCGGGCACAATGTCCTCGATCCGGTCTATGACCAACGGGCGAACCTTGTGTGCCGTGTGAATGAAGCCCGATTCCGACATGTGATCAATGAGTTCCAGCATGGGCTTCCAGAACTGGTTGATATTGGCAAAGACCATCGGCTTGGTGTGGCGACCGAGCTGACCCCATGTCATGATCTCGACGATCTCCTCCAGCGTGCCGATACCGCCGGGCAGTGTCACGAAGGCATCCGAGCGCTCGAACATCGCGTGCTTGCGCTCATGCATGTCCTTGGTGATGATCAACTCGTTGAGCTGACCGAGCGAGTGACGGGTCGCTTCCATGTCGACAAGGAAGTCTGGGATGATGCCGGTCACGTGGCCACCGGCCGACAAGACGCCTGACGCCACCGCACCCATAATACCCTTGGTGCCGCCGCCATAGACGAGGCGGAGGTTGTTTTCGGCAAGGGCGCGGCCGAACTGACGTCCGGCTTCCATGAAGGCCGGATCACGGCCGGGCTGGGAACCACAATAGACGCAGACGGATCGAATCGGGGAATTTTGCTTGCTCATGCGGGTCAAAAAACAGGCTGCCGATGGCAACGTCAACAAAATTGGCAGAAAACACGTCTCTTGCCGGCTTGAAGTGTGCTGCGACGCTTGTCGTTGCCAAAGCTAGACGCTAGCAATTTGAAGATACAGTGGCGGATCGTCTGCCGGGAGACTTGAGAAATGAAGAACCGTGCCCTCTGGGTGGTCCTGTTCGTGCTTGCCATCGTCAGCCTGTTGATGGTGTTTGTCATCATGCCGCGCCTTCATCTGTCCGACAGCGATGCGCCAACTGTGACGGCGGAGACGACGCCCGCCGCAACCCAGCCGCCAGCAACGCCCTCCACGGAAACCGCGAACCAGAAGATGGACCGGCTGAAGACGGAGGCTGTCGCAGCGGTAGACCGGATGACCGCCCTCTTCGACGAGGGACGCACGCCTGGGATCGAGGCCTATTCGGCCGCCCGCACCCTCGCGCAGGGCGCTGTTGCAGCCCTTGCCTCTCTCGACATTCCGACGGACCTTGACGCGAAGCTCGCAGACGCCATGCGCAAAGTCCGTGCCGATGCAGCAAAGGCACTTGCCATGATCGAGCAGCTGCCCGCCGACCCTGCCCGTGCGACAGCGATGATCGTGGCCGTGAAAAACGCCTTGCTCGGTGCTCCCGTCGAGGCCGTCGCCCCGCCAGAGGTTTCGCTTGCGCCACGCTTCGATATCCTGCGGGTCGAGCCCGATGGCTCGACGGTGATTGCCGGCAATGCCCCGGCTGGCGCCAAGGTCGAGATCATCAGCGGCGATAAGGTCATTTCCTCACAAACCGTCGATGGCACCGGCGATTTTGCCGCCGTCCTCGATAATCCGCTCGCACCCGGCGACCACTCGCTACAGATCCGGGCGACTGGCACCGACGGCAAGGTCGTGACATCGGAAGAGATCGCGACGATCTCGGTTCCCGACAAGGGCAAGGGTGAGCTGCTCGCCATGGTCTCCAAGCCCGGCGAAGCCAGTCGGCTGATCACACTTCCCGGCCAGGAAGCCGCACCGACGGCGCCGCCGGCCGACGCCGCTGCCAATCCAGCCGCGGCGGCCGCAGCAACGACCGAGACCGCTGCCAACACCATGCCCGCCATGCCGGACCTTCCGGCCGCGTCCAGCACATTGGCCTCTGCCCCGCCAGCCATGCCGGGCACGACTGACGGCCAGACAGTGGCCGCCGCGAAACCCGCAGACGCCTCCAGCACAAGCCAACCGACGACCCTTGCGGAAGTTCAGGTGACGGCCGTCGAGATCGAGGGTCGCAAGATCTTCGTTGCGGGGCGTGCGCCTGCCGGTGCCATGGTTCGGGGCTATGCTGACAAGGCCGCGATCGGCGAGACGCGCAGCGATACGACGGGCAATTTCGTCATCGAGGGCGACATCGAGCTTTCTGTCGGCAATCACCTGATCGAGGTCGAACTTCTCGATGCGAATGGCCGTGTTCTCGTGCGCGCAGCTGTTCCCTTCGATCGTCCGGCCGGCGAACAGGTATCCGTCGTTGCTCCGGGGACAGCTGCAGCCGATGCAAGCAAAGGCACGCCGGAAGAGGCAGACTTCGAGCGGCTTCGGATCGCACTCTCAAAGTCGATGGCCATCCTGCAGAACCTTTATGCCGGTGGGCAGTCCCCTGCCATGGATCAGGTCGCGGCAGCGCGTTCCTCGGTCGAGATCGCGCTCCAGTCCATCGCCGGATTGCGCGTCCCGGCCGATGCCACGGACCAGTTTGTCCTGACGGCAGCGACCCACACTGCAAAGGCCAAGGATGCGTTGAAGCTGTTGCAGTCCGTTCCGGCCGGTGACGTCAAGGCGATGGGCGAGGCACTGCCGAAGCTTGCTTCCATGCTCGCCGATCTCATGCAGCCGGATGCCCCGGACACCGCGTCCCAGGCCCCGGCGGCTAATGCTGCGGCAAGTGGTGCATCGGCCGATGCCGGCTCCACCGAGCCACGCACCATCCAGCAGGCACCGCTGGCACAGAGCGACAACAGCGTCATCATCCGACGCGGCGACACGCTTTGGCAGATCTCCCGCCGCGTCTATGGGCAGGGCGTCCGCTACACGACGATCTATCTCGCCAATTCGAAGGAGATCACCAACCCGGACTTCATCGAGCCGGGCCAGATCTTCACGGTTCCGAAAGATGCCCTGCCGAATGCCGAGGAAATCCATCGCAAGCGTTTGCAGGACAAGGCAGTGAACTGACCTTTCGGTATTCGGTCATTGTATTCACGAAACCGAGACCCTAAGTGAACACGGGCGGCGGTCCATACGGATCGCCGCCTTTTTCTATGAACGATCAGGGGCCGGGGATGGCGGACATCAAGAAGAAAACGGTATCGGCCGACGACGGCAATCCGATGCGCACACTCGTGAACCTCTGGCCCTATATGTGGCCGGCGGATCGAATGGACCTGAAGATGCGGGTCGTCTGGGCATCGGTCTTTCTGATCATCTCGAAATTCATCCTGATCCTTGTGCCCTATTTCTTCAAATGGGCGACCGATGCGCTGGATGGCCAGCTGGACATGGGCGGCCTTCTGCCGACCTTCCTGCTTGGTGCCGTGGCGCTGGTGATCTTCTACAACGTCACCCGGATCGCCCAAGTCGGTCTCAACCAGCTGCGTGATGCGCTGTTTGCCAGCGTCGGCCAGCATGCCGTTCGACAACTCGCCTACAGAACCTTCGTGCATATGCACCAGCTGTCCTTGCGCTTCCATCTCGAGCGCAAGACCGGCGGGTTGTCGCGGATCATCGAGCGCGGCACGAAGGGCATCGAGACGATCGTA
This sequence comes from Rhizobium sp. G187, assembly GCF_051549525.1. NCBI lineage: Bacteria > Pseudomonadati > Pseudomonadota > Alphaproteobacteria > Hyphomicrobiales > Rhizobiaceae > Rhizobium > Rhizobium sp. G187. Next base: position 838,798 of record NZ_JBPUGM010000002.1, on the reverse strand, counting down.
CGCTTCACGATCCTCAACTCCATCCCGACGCTGATCGAATTCGTGCTGACCGCCGCGATCTTCTGGTGGACCTACGGCTTTTCCTATCTCGGCGTCACCGCCTTTACCGTCTGGGCCTATATCTGGTTCACAATCCGCGCCTCCGACTGGCGCATCGGCATTCGCCGGGCGATGAACGACAGCGACACCGACGCCAATACCAAGGCGATCGACTCGCTGCTCAACTTCGAGACGGTCAAATATTTTGGCAATGAGGAGATGGAAGCCAAGCGCTTCGATGCTTCAATGGCGAAGTACGAAAAGTCTGCGACCCAGGTCTGGACCTCGCTCGGCTGGCTGAACTTCGGTCAGGGTGTCATCTTCGGTGTTGGCACCGCGATCATCATGGTGATGTCGGCCATGGCCGTTCAGCGTGGCGAGCAGACGATCGGCGACTTCGTTTTCGTCAATGCGATGCTGATGCAGTTGTCGATCCCGCTCAATTTCATCGGTTTCGTCTATCGCGAAATCCGCCAGGGTCTAACCGATATCGAACAGATGTTCGATCTTCTCGAAGTCCAGGCGGAAGTCGTCGACTGTCCTGACGCGGTGCCACTGGTCATCGGCCAGGGCGCGATCGCCTTCAAGGACGTGCATTTCCACTATGACCCCGACCGCCCCATCCTGAAGGGCGTCTCCTTCGAGGTCCCGGCCGGCAAGACGGTCGCGGTTGTCGGCCCATCGGGTGCCGGCAAGTCGACCATTTCACGTCTGCTCTATCGATTCTACGACGTGCAGCAGGGATCGATCACAATCGATGGCCAGGATGTGCGCGCCGTAACGCAGAAATCGCTGCGCTCGGCGATCGGTATGGTGCCGCAGGATACCGTCCTATTCAACGATACCATCGCCTACAACATCCGCTACGGTCGCCCCGGCGCATCCGATGCCGAGATCCTGCAGGCGGCCGAGGTGGCGCAGATTGGCCATTTCATCCAGGAACTGCCCGAGGGTTTCAACACCAAGGTCGGTGAACGCGGATTGAAGCTCTCGGGCGGTGAAAAACAGCGCGTGGCGATTGCCCGCACCGTGCTCAAGGCACCACCGATCCTGATCCTCGACGAAGCGACGTCCGCGCTGGATACGACGACCGAACACGAGATCCAGTCGGCTCTCGACATTGTGTCGCAGAACCGCACGACACTGGTCATCGCCCACCGGCTCTCGACCGTCGTCGACGCCGATGAGATCATCGTCTTGAAGGGTGGCGAGATCGCGGAGCGCGGGAGCCATGCGGCCTTGCTGGACCAGAATGGTCTCTATGCGTCGATGTGGAACCGCCAGCGCGAAGCGACACAGGCGGAAGAACGCCTTCGTCAGGTTCAGGAAAACGACGAACTCGGCGTTGTCGTGCGCCGCCCGCCGGCCATCTGACCTTGCGACCTTTTGGCAGGGCGTTTCGCGCCCTGCCGCCTTTCCGCGGAGCCGCCGCGATTATTGGCCTGCATTTCGGGTCTGTCGCGCTGTTTGAAAAGCCCGGCATCGTGGCTGATGTGCGCCCCGCCATTGCCCCTTGGTCGCATTCGGGGTAGTCACGGACAAATCAACGACTTCAGACAGAGGTACCGATGGATCTGTTGGAAACCATCCGCAAGACGATCGTCCCCATCCACAAGGAAGGCTATCCCTTCATTGCGGCCTTCTTCGTCGCCTCCCTTATCCTCGGCTGGATCTGGGATCCGCTGTTCTGGATCGGGATGGTGCTGACGCTGTGGTGCGCCTATTTCTTTCGTGATCCGGAACGCGTCACGCCGCAGGACGACGACCTGGTGATCAGCCCGGCCGACGGCCGCGTGTCGTCCGTGCAGATGTCTGTTCCGCCGGAAGAGCTCAACCTCGGCTCGGAGCCGATGCTGCGCATCACCGTGTTCATGAACGTATTCAACTGCCATGTGAACCGCGCCCCCGTGCGTGGCCGCGTGACAACCATCGCCTATAAGGAAGGCCAGTTCCTCAATGCCGAGCTGGACAAGGCTTCGACCGACAACGAGCGCAATGGTCTCGTCATCGAATCGCGCCATGGTAACGTCGGCGTGGTGCAGATTGCCGGGCTTGTTGCCCGTCGCATCGTTTGCTGGACCAATCCGAACGAGCCGCTCGATGCCGGCGAGCGCTTCGGCCTTATTCGCTTCGGCTCGCGTCTCGACGTCTTCCTGCCTGCCGGTGCTGAACCGCGCGTCGCGCTTGGCCAGACCGCAATCGCGGGTGAAACCGTGCTCGCAGAGTTCGGCTCGAGCAAGGGGCCGGTCATCAGCCGCCGCAGCTGAGGAGAACGCACACGATGGAACCGACCAAACTGAGCATTGATAACCGCCCGAACGGCCAGAAGGACGACAACGCCCGAGGGCCGCGCCTTCGGGAAATTCCGCTCAGGCTGGTCGTTCCCAACCTGATCACGGTGCTGGCAATCTGCGCCGGGCTTACCGGCATCCGCCTGGCCTTCGAAGGTCGCTACGAGCTTGCGGTCGCCATGGTTCTGGCCGCCGCCTTCCTCGACGGCATCGACGGCCGTGTTGCCCGCATGATGAAGGCAACGTCGAAATTCGGCGCACAGATGGATTCGCTTGCCGACATCATCAATTTCGGCGTGGCACCAGCGCTTGTCCTCTATGTTTATGTCCTCGACCAGGCCCGCTCCTTCGGCTGGATCGCCGCGCTGATCTATGTGATTGCCGCCGGCCTCCGCCTCGCCCGGTTCAACGTGATGGCCGAGCGCGAAACAAAGGCTCCCTGGCAGTCGGAATTCTTCGTCGGGGTGCCGGCCCCGGCTGGCGCCGCACTCGTGCTGCTGCCGGTCTATATCGGTTTCATCGGCTTTGCGCCCGTCGATATCTTTGCCTATGTCAGCGCCGGCTATACGATGCTGATTGCCGGATTGCTGGTCAGCCGCCTCCCCGTCTGGTCGGGCAAGTCAGAAACCACGCGCATTCGCCGCGACCTCGTGTTCCCGATGATCCTCGGCGTGGTGCTCTATGTCGCTCTTCTGATGAGTTACACGTGGCAGGTTCTGATCGTGTCGGTCGTGCTTTATCTCTGCTCATTGCCGCTCGGCGCGCGGAACTGGCATAACCGCTATGGCACACTGACGATTGGCGAAGAGAGTGCCGAACACGGATTTTCAGAAATAGACCGCGGCGTCTGACCTTTCGTCACTGCCGGGCACCATCAAGAGCGCCGTCCCCTGGGGCGGCGCTCTCGCTTTATGTTAGTATTTTCTTCTAATTTGATTTGATCAAAAGTTTCCGCCACGCTTTTGTCATGATCTCCGCAGAGAGAGCCGCCAACGATAAAACGGGTCAGGACACTTCCGAGGGACATGACGATGACGACCGAGATCAAGACCGAGCAGCAGCCACAACAGCAGCAGCAGCCGGCAGTTCAGACCCTGGCCGCGCACTACCGCCCGATCGGGCTCAAGGCCGTCGTTGCGGCCGCCTTGATGCTGAAGCGCAAGCCAGCAGCCAAGATCGCCTGAAGTCCTGGCCGCAAAGAGCTCAAAACAGGCTCATCTGCCCGTCGCCCGTTGGCTTTCCGGGCGACTTGAGCTGGCGTGACGGAATGACAGGTGTCTGCAGCTCCGGCCCGACATTGGCGACCTTGTTGACGAGGTCGGAGACGGGAATCATCTCGAATAGGTCTTCCTGAGCCGGACGCAGCAGATCCGCGACATCGCGAGGTTCGCCTGCGCGGCAGTCCAGCCAGCGGGTAAAATCTTCCGGAGCGATGACAACTGGCATGCGGTCATGCACGGCGCCGACGGTCTCATTCGCTGAGACTGTCAGAATGCAGCCGGTGTCGATTTCCGAGCCGTCCTTCGACAGATAGCTTTCCATCAGACCCGCGAAGCAGACAATGCCGCCTGCCTTCGGACGGATCCAGTAGGCCTGAGACTTTTCGCCGCTTTCCTTGGAGGGTCGGTGCCATTCGTAAAAGCCGGAGGCCGGCACCAGAATGCGATGATGGCGCATCGCGCCGCGAAAGGATGCCTTCTCGGCAGCGGTTTCGGATCGCGCGTTGACGAGCAGCGTGAATTCCTTCGGATCCTTGACCCAGGAGGGAATGAGACCCCAGCGCACAAGCAAGGCCTTACGGTCGGGCCGGTTCGATCCAGGTGCGGAGGGCGGCGTGGCAATGGCAACCAGGATGGGCTGCGTCGGCGCAATATTGTAGCGCGCCGGAAAGCCATCCAGTTCGAGGAGACCCAGCAATTCGCGAACTTCTTCCGGGCTCGCGGTCAAAGCGAAACGTCCACACATAGGGAAATGCATGGCAGCCGGGCCAGAACAGGTCAAGCCATGGGTGAAACTTGCAGTGTCGGAAGTTAGACGTGATAATCGCACCGCATGTCGCCTTCTTCGGCGACGGGAAAGGACATCCGACCTGCATGCCCATGACTGAACCGCGACTCGCCTCATCCGCCATCGTCCATCGCGACGGACGCTATCTGCTCGTGCGCCGCGCCAATCCGCCCGCCGCAGACCTCTTCGCCTTTCCCGGCGGACGGGCCGAGGCAGGCGAGACCGCAGCCGACACTGCGCTTCGTGAACTGCTGGAGGAGACCGGGATCGCCGGCTCCAATCCCCGCCTGTTCGAGACCGTCGAGCTTCTGCCGGAACCCGGCCTTGCCGGCAGCCACTATATCCTGTCCGTCTTCCTCGTTGACGCCGCCGCCGATTCGCTGGCCTGCGCGGATAGCGACGCGCTCGAAGCGGGGTGGTATCTTCCGGAAGAGGCTCTCGCCATGCCGATCCCGGACAGCGTTCGGGCCTGCCTTCTGCGGCTGGCGCCAAACAGTCTTGAGGTCATCGCATGAGCCAGCACCTCAACAGAGCCAAAACCCTTGCGATCGCTGCACTGGCGCTGGGCGTCGCCCTCGTTTCTCCAGCCATGGCGCAGACCGAGGCCGTGCCGCAGGCCGGCGGCAGCGAAGCTGCGGGCTCCGAGAAGGCTGCCCCTTACGACGATCGCCTCACCCGTTTGTCCGAGGTGGTCGGTGCCGTGCACTACCTGCGCAATCTGTGCAATTCTGCAGCCGAGCCGGAATGGCGCCAGTCACTATCGGATCTGATGGAAAACGAGACCAAGGCCGAGCCGAAGCGCCGGGCACGGCTGACCGCCGCTTACAATCGCGGTTATCGGTCATTCGCATCGGTTTACACGACTTGCACAGCCGCCGCAGTTCGTGCAGAGGAGAATTACCGTAACGAAGGCGCAACACTGGCGGCGGAAATTACCGCACGCTACGGAAATTAACGAATAATTCACCTCTTCCGATCTTGCCCCGTGTCGTTTTGGCAAAACCCTGATAGGGTCATTAACGACTGAGTAAGAGTGCTTCGAGGAATGCCCATGGATCCGCGCCGAAACGAAATCGACGATATGATCGTGCATGAAAAAATGCAGGCGGCGCTGGAATATCAGAACGAGGCCTGGGCAGACGGCATGGCAGACGGCATCGAGCCGGAGATCATCGCCGATGCTGCCTTTGCGCTCGCCATGCGCGAAACCATCCGCATTCACGGTGAGCATGGCGCCGAAGCCATTCTCGACGCACTGAAGTCGAGGCTCCTGGCGGGAGAGTTTTCGCCCGAGCGGCAACTGCAGTAACCTTCATCGAGGACTGACATGACGATGTTATCGCGGGTCCGGCTCATTTGCCTGGCTGCCGCAGTTGGGCTTTCGGCCGCCCCTCTTCCGTATTTCTCGAGCCCCGCGCTCGCGCTTTCGGACATACGCGACATCACGCCGAGCGAACCGGACACATCACCTGCGACATCGGACGATACGGTGGAGCCCATCGATCCTCCGGTCGTGGAAGACACTATCCCGGTCATTCCAGATCCCGACCCACTCATCCGCGACGACGAGGCGGAGGCGGCAGATGATCTGGCCGCCGAGCCGCCTGCAGAAGTCTTCTATGATCTCGAAAAAGCGCCTGAGCCTGTGCGCCGGATGCGCCGCCTGATCATGGAAGCGGCGCTCACCGGCGATATCGCGCGTTTGAAGCCGCTGCTGAACCCCGGCCCGGAGCAGACGCAGCTTTCGGCTCTGAATCCAGACCAGGACATCCTTCAGACTCTCAAGAGCATGTCGGGAGACGCAGACGGGCTTGAGGTTCTGGCGATCATGCTCGACATCCTCTCGACCGGCTATGTCGTTCAGGACAAGGGCACACCGGACGAGGCCTATGTCTGGCCCTATTTCGCCGGCAAGGCCATCGGACTGCTGACGCCTGCCGAAAAAGTGGAGCTGTTGCGGATCGTGACCGCCGGCGACGTCGCCGAAATGCAGGAATACGGCAATTACAACTTCTTCCGCCTCGGCATCACGCCCGATGGCCGCTGGAAATTCTTCACCGTCGGCGACTGATCCCAACTGTGGGCTGTTGAAGGGCGGGCTTGTCGGGTAGACTGCGAGCGCCTAACTGTCCGGCAACAGCAATCATTTGGTGACTCGCAATGCCTTCAGCCTTCCTGCCAGACCGGACCTTCCTTCGGATCGGCGGTCCGGATGCAGAGCATTTCCTGCAGAACCTGATCACCACCGATCTCGGTCAGGTGCCCGCTGGCGAAGCCTGGCCTGGCGCACTGCTGACGCCTCAGGGCAAGATCCTCTTCGATTTCCTCGTCTGGCGTGGCGAGGATCATCTCATTCTCGAAACGACGATAGATCAGGCAGACGCGCTTGTCCGCCGCTTGACCATGTACAAGCTGCGCGCGGCCGTCACGATCGAGATCCTGGAGGCAAAGGGCACGACCGTCCACTTCGGTGAAGCAACCACGGCCGGTATCGTCGATCATCGATTTGCAGTCGCGGGCGTCAGCGTCCACCGAAACATGGGCCCCACCGATCCTGTCGAGGATCAGGCTGCCTTTGATGCGCTCCGAATTGCCTGCGGCATCCCGGAATCGGGCTCGGACTTCGCCCTTCAGGATGCGTTTCCGCACGACGTCCTGTTCGACAAAATCGGTGGCGTTTCCTTCCGCAAGGGATGCTATGTCGGCCAGGAAGTGGTGTCGCGCATGCAGCATCGCTCGACGGCGCGTCGCCGCCTGGTGATTGTCACTAGTGACACTGCTCTGCCATCCGGCAGCGTGGAGATGACCGTCGGACAAAAATCCATTGGCACGCTCGGTTCGGTTTACGAGAACAAGGGGCTCGCCATCCTTCGTATCGACAAGGCCGGCGAGGCCATGGCGCAAGGGCAGACAATCTTGGCTGGCTCGGTGCCGGTGACCCTGACGCTTCCCCAGTGGAGCGGCCTCGACTTTCCCGTTGCATCCGAGGAAGGCTGACCCATGGCCTCGTCGACTGTTTCGTCCAACCGTGCCTGGCAGCGCATGCTGTCCGGCCGCCGTCTCGACCTGCTTGATCCTTCGCCGCTTGATGTGGAAATCACCGATATCGCCCATGGCCTGGCGCGTGTGGCGCGCTGGAATGGCCAGACATTCGGTGAGCACGCCTTTTCGGTGGCGCAGCACAGCCTGATTGTCGAGGATGTGTTTCGTCGTTCAAATCCGAAGGCAAGCTCCAACGACCTCATGTTGGCGCTTTTGCATGACGCCCCGGAATATGTGATTGGCGACATGATTTCGCCGTTCAAGGCCGTGGTCGGCGGTGGATACAAGGTGGTTGAGAAACGTCTGGAAGCGGCCATCCATCTGCGCTTTGGCCTTCCCGCCCATCCAACGGCCGCCCTGAAGGGTCTGATCAAGAAGGCCGACATGATCTCCGCCTATTTCGAGGCCACCGTCCTTGCCGGATTTTCGGAAGTGGAGGCGCGCAAGTTCTTTGGCCAGCCGAAGGGATTTGAGCGCGACACGATCCTGATCGAGCCACTGCCGACCTTTCAGGCGCAGGCGAAATTCATCGAGCGGTTTGAGGCGATCGAAGCCGAGCGCCAATCGTCAAACAGAGCTCGGGCATGAGCCTGATTGTTGTGTCGCCACTCGCCCGGATTGCCGAAATGGCGGTGCGCCACAAGGCGCGCGAGATGATCAGCCTGCTGGCCGCCAACCAGGATTTTCACCGGCCAGCGGTGATCCAGGCGTCGCGACACCTGAAGCTCGGGATGAACGACATCACCTTTGCCGGCACCGGCGACCTGATTGCCCCGCAAGAAGCGCATGTCGCCGAGATCATCGCGTTTGCACGGAGCTGGGACCAGACGGCGCCACTTGTCGTGCATTGCTGGATGGGCGTTTCCCGTTCGCCGGCGGCCGCGATGATCGTCAGCCTTGCGGTTGCCCCTGACGATGATGACGAAGCCTTGGCACTAAGACTGCGAGAGGCCTCACCCTTCGCCACCCCGAACAGCCGCCTGATCGAGATTGCCGATGGCATGCTCGGCCGCGAGGGGCAGCTGATCAAGGCCGTGAAGGCGATCGGGCGCGGGGCGGATACGGACGGCAATGCGCCCTTTGCGCTTGCCCTGCCCGACATGGGACAGGCCGGACAATGACGACACCTGCCGGGATCGAGATCGGCCTTAATGCGGCGATCGTCGCGATGATCGATCAAGGTCCCCAGCTCCTCGTCGTCGCCGACACGCAGCATACCCTTGACGCCCTGCCCTTCGGACCTTTCGATCCCGTGCGCCACAGCACGATGGAGCGATCGCTGCGCGGCACCGTCGAGGCGCAGACGGCGCTTGAACTGGGCTATATCGAACAGCTCTACACCTTCGGTGATCGCGGACGCCACAAGATGCCGGGTGATCTCGGGCCGCATGTCGTATCCGTCGGCTATCTGGCTCTGACGCGAACGGATGCCGCCAAGACGGCGCGCCTTGAGGCGGCCGGGGCCGTCTGGCGGGACTGGTACAGTTTCCTGCCCTGGGAGGACTGGCGAAACGGGCGGCCAGCGGTGATCGACCGGGTCATCCTGCCGGCCCTTCGGGCTTGGGCAGCAGAGCCCAGTGGCAGTATGGGCTCGGCCCCAGTCCCGTCGCGCCCGTCGCGGCTCAAGCTTGCCTTTGGCCAGGATGACTTCCCGTTTGACGAAGAACGCGTGCTGGAGCGCTATGAACTGCTCTATGAGGCCGGCCTGCTCGATGAGGCGGTGCTGGACGGTCGTGTGGCCGAACGATCTGTTGCGCATGCGCTCGGACGCCCGATGCGGCACGATCACCGGCGGATCGCGGCGACGGCGCTGGCGAGATTGCGCAGCAAGATCAAGTATCGGCCTGTCATCTTCGAGCTGATGGCGCCCGAATTTACGCTCACCGAACTGCAGGTGACGGTCGAAGCGATTGCCGGCAGGCATGTTCACAAGCAGAATTTTCGACGCCTGGTCGAGGGGGCTGAACTCGTCGAACCGACCGGGCACAGCAAGGCTGCAACCGGCGGACGGCCGGCAGCCCTTTTCCGCTTCCGGCGCCAGATCCTCGAAGAGCGACCGGCACCGGGCCTTCGGCTCGGCGGCCGGTCAACAGGCCAACCCGGCGGTTGACCTTACAGCTCCCAGCGCATCGCGGCTTGCGCAATCATGCCGCACGGGGACATACGGCTTCAATCAGTGAACCGCGATGTCGAGGCCGATATCGAGCGTTGGCGCCGCCATGGTGATCTTCGAGGTGGAGATGTAGTCGACGCCGGTCTCGGCAATGGCGCGGATCGTGTCAAGACGGACATTTCCGGAGGCCTCCAGGACCACGCGGGATGGCGTCGTTGCATAGTCTTCCGCGCCGAGACCGTGATGCAGACGATTGATCGCGACCGCCTCGCGCAAGAGATCCGGCCCCATATTGTCGAGCAGGATCACGTCAGGCCTGACCGAGAGCGCCTCGCGCATCTGATCAAGGCCATCAACCTCGACCTCCAGCTTGACGAGGTGCCCGGCATAGGCACGGGCCGCCTGGATCGCTTGCGCGACACCGCCGGCAACCGCGATATGGTTGTCCTTGATCAGGATCGCATCATCGAGACCGAAGCGATGGTTCGACCCGCCACCGAGCCGGACGGCATATTTCTCGACGGCCCTCAGGCCCGGCAGGGTCTTGCGTGTGCAGGTCACTTTTGCCGACGTTCCCGCGATCGCCTCGGCGAAGCGCGCCGTGTAGCTTGCGACGCCCGACAGGTGCATGAGGAAGTTCAGTGCCACCCGTTCGGCCGAAAGCACCGCCCGCGCTGGCCCTGTGACACGGGCAAGCGCCTGACCGGGTGAGACCCGGTCGCCATCTGTTGTCAGCCGCTCGAAGCGGACTGCCGGATCGATCAGCCGGAAGGCGGCCTCGGCCAGGGGGAGCCCAGCCACAACCCCGCTCTCGCGGCTGTTCATTGCGGCCGTCGCCTGTTTTTCCGGCCCGATCGTTGCATAGGTGGTGATATCCCCAGCCCGACCGAGATCTTCGGTCAAGGCCATGCGGACGAGATCCTCGACCATCAAGGGCGACAATTGCGGCAACAGGGAAGTGGTCATGACAGTCCTCTCAGCCGGCAATGTCGGCAATGATCCGGTCAGCGGTCTTCAGGGTCAGATAGGTGCGGTGACGCTGGCTCTCGACCGGCAATGGATGGTCGGCGCGCATATGGGCACCACGGCTTTCGGTGCGCAGCAAGGCGCCGACCGCGATCAGCTTGGCGGCCGCGCAGATGTTGGAGAAGCGCACACGTGACCGGGCGCGGTCCAGCGCTGCCAGTTCCCGGATCAGGACCTTCAGCCCCTCCTCGTCGCGGATCACGCCGGCATGGGCGCTCATCAGCTGACGCAGTCGCTTGAGTTCAGCGCTGTCTTCGACCGTCACCAGATCGTCGTTCTCGCCGGCCGAGGTCGGCCATTCGTAGAGCGTCGATTCCGGCAGCATGCCCTTGATGCTGTCGGCAATGCGCCCGGCAAAGACGACCGCCTCCAGAAGCGAATTCGAGGCCAGCCGGTTGGCGCCATGGACGCCGCTGGAGGTCACTTCGCCGGCGGCCCAGAGGCCATCGAGCGAGGTTCGCCCATCGGCATCCACCGCGACGCCGCCCATGTGATAGTGCACTGCCGGTACGACCGGGATGCCCTGCGTGACCGGATCGATGCCGGCCGCCATGCAGGAGGCGTAAACCGTCGAAAAATGGGTGGCGAAGTCCCGACCGATGGCTTTCGTGCAGTCGAGAAAGGCACCCCGCCCGGCGACCACTTCGGCAAAGACGCCGCGTGCCACGATATCGCGCGGCGCAAGTTCGGCGTCCGGATGCAGGTCGAGCATGAAGCGATGGCCGGCACGGTTGACCAGGGTTGCGCCATCGCCGCGCAAGGCTTCCGTGGCTAGAGGCGCCGGATCCTGTCCGACATCGATGGCGGTCGGATGGTACTGGACGAATTCGGGATCCGCAATCACGGCCCCTGCGCGGGCGGCCATGCCAAGACCGGTGCCCCGAGCCTCGGCCGGATTGGTCGTCACCTGATAGAGATGGCCGATACCACCGGAGCACAAGACAACGGCGCGGGCCGGAAAGGCGACACGCTTCTTCGACTGCCCCGCATCGGGACGAGCAATAACTCCGGAGACGAAGCGCCCCTCGGCAATCAGCTCCTCGACCACATAGCCTTCCATGACACGGATCGAGGGCGTGCGGCGGACGGCTGCGACCAGCGCTTCCATGATCGCGCCGCCGGCCTTGTCACCCGCAACCCGGACGATGCGGCGCTCGGAATGGGCTGCCTCGCGCGACAAAAGCAAATGGCCTTCGAGATCACGGTCAAAGGGCACGCCATAGGCGAGCAAATCGTGAATACGATCCGGCCCCTCTGATATCATCAGCCGGGCGACCTTCTCCTCGACCAGACCGGCACCGGCTGCAACCGTGTCGGCCAGATGCTTGTCGAAGCTATCGCCCGGGCTCATCGCAGCCGCAATGCCGCCTTGCGCCCAGGCAGAGGACGCCCCCTGCCCGATCGGGGCTGCTGCCAGCACGGTCACAGGCCGTGGCGCAAGCTTCAGCGCGCAAAACAGCCCCGCCAACCCGCCACCGACAATGACGATATCATCGATGCCCTGCCAGGATTGCGGCCGCATCGCCTCCAGATTGATAGCCATTTTTCCTCCCCCGAGGTCCTTATGCGCGGTATCACCGCTCAATTCTTCAGGTTGATCATCCGTTCCACTGCCAGTCGCGCGCGGTCGGCAATGGCGGGATCGACGGTCACTTCCTCGGTCATGAAGAGCAGGCTGTCGAGGATCTTCGGCAGCGTGATCCGCTTCATGTGCGGACAGAGATTGCAGGGTTTGACGAAGTCGACCTCGGGGACTTCGACCTGGATGTTCGAGGCCATGGAGCATTCGGTGACCAGCAGAACACGCTGCGGCCGCTTCGTCTTGACGTAGTCGATCATGCCCTTGGTCGAGCCGGCATAATCGGACACCGCCAGCACACTTGGATGGCATTCGGGATGGGCGACGATCTCGATGCGCGGATCGGCGCGCTTGTATTCCAGCAATTCGTCTGCCGTGAAGCGCTCATGCACTTCGCAGTGGCCCTTCCAGGTGAGGATCTTTTTCGTCGTCTGGTTGGCAACGTTCATGGCCAGATATTCGTCGGGGATGCAGAGCACGGTGTCGCTGTCGAAGCTGTTGACCACATCCACGGCATTGGCAGAGGTGCAGCAGATATCGGTCTCGGCCTTCACGTCGGCCGAGGTGTTCACATAGGTGACCACAGGCACGCCGGGATAGCGCTCTCTCAACAGGCGCACATCGGCGCCGGTGATCGATTCCGACAGGGAACAGCCGGCGCGGCCATCGGGGATCAGAACCGTCTTTTGCGGGTTGAGCAGCTTTGACGTCTCGGCCATGAAATGCACACCGCATTGAATGATGATCTCGGCATCGACCCGGGTGGCATCACGGGCAAGCTGCAGCGAATCGCCCTTGATGTCAGCGACGCAATGAAAGATCTCCGGCGTCTGATAATTATGGGCAAGGATGACCGCACCGCGTTCCTTTTTCAGCCGGTTGATCGCATGGATATAGGGGGCAAAGACCGGCCATTCGATCGCCGGTATGAAGTCGCGCACGCGCTCGTAGAGATGCTCGGTTTCCTTGGCGACAGCGGGCGTGTAGCTCAGCTCCGGCCTCTCGAGGATGCCGTGACGCGCGGCTGCGGAAATGGGTTTCGAGACCCCGTTGAAGACGGTTGCGGTTTCCATGGCGGCCTACTCCTCCCGAATTATACTCACATTGAGCATAACTGAACGCTAAGAAAACCGGCGGTTGCCGGTGGCATGGATTTAGAAAGTTTCATGACGGTTTGCAAGGCCCGGCGTGAAGACTTCAGTCGTTCCTGCCGTTGCGTGACACTCCGCGCTTTCTTCCACACAGAAAGGCGCTAAGACTGGGATTAAGGCACAATTGCGAGACGTCCATGCTTCTGACCCTGATGATTATCCAGTTCGTTATTCTCGTTTCCATTATCAGGGGAACAGGAAAACGCGTTTCATCTCTCGAACAAGAGGTCGGAACCTTGCGCGAGCGTCTGCTCAAGCTTGATCAGACGGACAAAGCACCCTCGACCATCTCGACTGAAGTAGCTTCGGATGACGCTGCGCAACATATGTTGGCAGAACCTGACAGACCGATGGCCCCTGAGATCTCGGAGGCTGTAACGGAAGAGGCAGACCTCGAACCTCCCGTCATCGCCGCACGCGCGGAAACCACGGCCGATGGCGTCAGTGAGGCGGCGGAACCCGCCATCACGCTCTCGACCGAACCTGTTCCTCTCACGGCTCCGCGCACTGCGTCGGCCTCGGAGGACAGCCTGGAAAATCTGCTCGGCGCACGCTGGGCGGTCTGGGCCGGCGGGCTGGCGCTGGCGCTTGGCGGCATTTTCCTCGTGCGTTACTCGATCGAAAGCGGCCTTCTTGGCCCCGGTGTCCGGCTATCGCTCGCAGCCCTTTTCGGTCTACTCCTGATCGGCGGCGCAGAGCTGATCCGGCGCAAGGCGCTGCCGAAGGCTGCAGCGCTCTATGAAAACGCCATGATCCCCGGCATCCTGACGGCCGCTGGTGCCGTCTCGATCTTCGGATCCATCTATGCGGCCCATGGCATTTACGAATTCATCGGCCCGACGCCGGCCTTCCTCCTGCTGGCGCTCACGGCCTTTGCCGTTCTCGGTCTATCGCTCCTCCACGGACAGGCTCTTGCAGGCCTCGGTCTCGCCGGATCGATGATCACTCCGGCGCTGATCGCCAGCACGGGTCCACGCCCTTGGACGCTGTTCGGCTTCCTGGCCGTCGTCCAGGTCGCCACCTCGGCCGCATCCCGCATCAGGGGTTGGCATCTGGTGCCCGGACTTGCCCATCTGGCACTCGGCTTCTGGGTGATCGCCTACCTCGCCTTTTCGGACTATACCGAGCTCACGCCGGTCGCGCTGGCGCTGATCGCAATGATCGCCTCGTGGGCGCTGGTCTGGCCCGGCCGTATCCGGGAGGATGATGGCGCAACGGATCAGGCCGTGATCGTTGATAGCGTCTCCCGGCAGCTGGGCCGAGGGCCCATCTGGCTCGACATTTCGATGGCGATCGCAATTCTTTTGCCGGCGCTCGCCATGCTTGGTCTTGATGGGGATACGGACCTCTTTCCCTCCTATGTCTTCGCCACATTGATTGCCACGCTTGCGGCCGCCGGCAGCCAGAACAAGGGTGCCATCTGGCCCTCCATGCTTGCCGGTTTTGGCGCGGTGATTGGCGCATTGTTCGACGGTTCGATGGTGACGCAACTCGTCAACGACCTGATCGATGCCCAAGGCTCCAGCGCGGTCCTGACCGACTTCGACGGTCCGCTGGTCCTGGTTCTGCTCGGGCTCGGTGCGATTTTCCTGATGCTCGGTGTGGCCTTCCTGGCACGCTCCGGTCGCCAAGCGCCCGTAATGGCCACCGTCTGGGCCAGCCTTGCAGCTGCCATGCCGATCCTTCTCGCAACGATCAGTTTTCTGTTCTACGGGATCTACGCCTTCGATCTGACCCATGGCCTTTATGCGGTCGGGGTGGGTGCCGCCCTGATCGTCGCGGCGGAGCTCCTGCATCGCGGGCGGTTCGGCATGATTGACGGACCGGCGCGCGACATTCTCGTGTCGGGTGGCTTTGCGGCCTTTGCCTTGGCCCTGCACGTCATGACGGATGGGCTGGTCACGACGCTTGCCCTTGCCGTCCTCGGTTTCGGCTTCCTCGTGGCAACCCGGCTGCGCAGCTGGGCGAGCCTGCCCTGGATGATGGTCGCAGCGCTGGCCGGCGTCATGCTCCGGATCGGTTCCGATCCGACACTGGTCGGGCCGGATGCGCTGAGCCGCACGCCGTTCTTCAACCAGCTGCTGCCCGGTTATGGCATTCCGGCACTGCTGGCCATTAGCGCCGCCTATGAGCTGCGCAACTGGCCCGGCGAGCGGGTTCGCAACGCGCTGCAGGGTATTGCCGCACTGATGAGCCTGCTCACCATCGCCATTCTGGTCCGCCACGCCATGAATGGTGGCGTGCTTGATTCCAGCACGCCGACGCTTGGCGAGCAGTCGATCTACACGCTGCTTGTCATAGGCATGTCCGGCATCCTGATGACGCTCGACCGGAAATCGCCGAGCCATGTTTTCCGTTACGGCTCGATGATCGCGGGCGCGCTGTCGATACTGCAGATCCTCAGCCTGCATCTCGGCGCCCTCAATCCGTATTTCAGCGGCGAAAGCACCGGGGACTGGCCGTTGGTCAACCTCCTCCTGATCGGCTATCTGATCCCGGGCCTGAGCTATGCAGGCCTTGCCGTTTATGCCCGCGGCAAGCGCCCGCTGCCTTACGTCACCATGCTCGCACTCTCCGGCGCGATCCTCGGCTTTTCCTGGGTGACGCTCAGCGTTCGGCGCTTCTGGCAGGGCGAATACATCGCCTACTGGAAGGGCTTCGAACAGGCGGAAACCTACAGCTATTCAGTGGCCTGGCTTGTGATTGGCGTTGGCCTTCTGGTGCTTGGCTCGCGCTTCGATGCAAGAAGCCTGCGCATTACTTCGGCCGTCATCGTCATGCTCTCCGTCGCCAAGGCCTTCCTTGTCGACATGAGCCACCTCGAAGGCGTGCTCAGAGCCCTCTCCTTCATCGGCCTCGGCTTTGTGCTGATCGGCATCGGACTTTTCTACCAACGCATTCTGGCGCGCAAATCCTCAACGCCTGACGATGGCGGAGATGCGCCGGGAGAGGTTCTGGAGGGGTAGACGACGGGATCGACGGGACAGCCCCAAATTGGTCCGTTGAACCCAGCATGCCGCCCGTCAATTCTTGTGCAGCGCACTGGACGGGCGGACATTCCTCCGTAAAAATGCGTGGCATATGCCCTGTTGCCAGGGCGTCCCTGACGGGATTGTCCGCCATTCATTCTTTAGACCCATTCCGCCCCCGCCTTTGAAGTCCTCCCCAAATCTCAAGTGTGGTACTCCATGTCGCTCAAGAAGATCCTCGTCGTTGGCGGAGCCGGCTATATCGGCTCGCATACCTGCCTGCTTCTCGCCGAACGCGGCTATCAGCCGGTGGTTTACGACAACCTGTCGAACGGCCATGCGGAATTCGTCAAATGGGGGCCGTTGGAACAGGGAGACATCCGCGACCGTGCCCGGCTGGCGGACGTCTTTGCAACGCACCAACCGGATGCGGTCCTGCATTTCGCCGCGCTGATTGAAGTCGGGCAGTCGGTCAAGGACCCCGTCGCCTTCTACGATAACAACGTGATCGGCGCTCTGACGCTGCTGTCCGTTGCCATGGAGGCCGGAGTCGAGGCCTTCGTCTTTTCGTCGACCTGCGCGACCTACGGCCTGCCGGAGACAGTGCCGATGGACGAAAGCCACCCGCAAGCGCCGATCAATCCCTACGGACGGACGAAATACATTATTGAGCAGGCGCTGAAGGACTTCGGCACCTATAAGAACTTGCGTTCGGTGATGTTGCGCTATTTCAACGCCGCCGGCGCCGATTTCGAGGGCCGGATCGGCGAATGGCATACGCCGGAAACCCATGCGATCCCCTTGGCGATCGAGGCGGCCCTTGGTCGGCGCGAGGGCTTCAAGGTTTTCGGTACCGACTATGACACACGCGATGGCACCTGCGTGCGCGACTATATCCATGTGCTGGATCTGGCAGATGCACATGTACGGGCGGTTGATTATCTCCTCGGCGGTGGCGAGACCGTTGAGATCAATCTCGGCACCGGCCATGGCACGACGGTCAAGGAGCTACTGGGCGCAATTTCCGAAGTCTCGGGCCGCCCCTTCCCGGTGGAATATGGCCCAAGGCGCGAAGGGGATTCCACCTCGCTGGTCGCCAACAACGCCAAGGCTCGTGAAGTTCTGGGCTGGGAACCCCGCTTCGGGCTGTCCGACATCATCCGTTCCGCCTGGGACTGGCATGCCAGAAGCAATCATATTGCCTAAAATCAGGGCTTGGAGCACAGCCGGCGAATATGAAGCGCCCTCAGTGCCCTAGCTGTCTTTTTTAACCCATTCCCAACGCCAGGCCACTTCCTAGGCGTAGTGAAATTGCCTTCGGCTCAGCGCACCGCATCCTGTCATTCGGTGGGGCTTGCAGCCTTGCGCTGGTAGACGTGGATGTAGTCGACATAGAGATAGGACGGGTTTGGCGTCTCATCGATCGGCCAGCCGGCGCCCAGCGCCAGATTGACCAGCGGGAAGAAGGGCATATGAAACTCCGGCGGGGTGTCGAAGCCCCAGACCGGCTTGCGATCAAAGTAGATCGTCGTGCGATCCGCTTTGATCTCCACGCCCCAAGTGTGAAAATCGCTGCTCAGGCTGCCCTCGGGCACTGCCGTCCAGAAGCCATCGTTCTGGTTCTTGCCGCCATGGCTTTCGCGCCAAATGTGGTAGCCGCTGGAGAATTCGTAGGGTGCCCGCCCGTAATATTCCAACACGTCGATTTCGGCGGTAAAGCCGGAGCGGTCAAGGCCGATGAGCCAGAAGGCAGGCCAGACGCCCTTGCCTGGCGGCAGCTTCATTCGCGCTTCGAAATAGCCGAATTTCTGCGAGAAGCCCTCGCCGCGCGGATTGGTCGAGGAGAGAAGTCCGGCGCGCCAGTTTCCATCGTCGCCCTTGCGCGCTTCGATGCGCAGGATGCCGTCCTTGGTGGTGAAGGGAAAACCGTCGAGCGGATCGCTGAAACGGGCCGCGCCGAAATCCCCATTCCACGGCGTATGGGCAATCCAGCGCGTCGATCGCTCCCCCCATGGTGAGACGCTCAATGTATCGAAATTCTCCTCGAAGGTCAGGTCGAAATCGTCAAGGTTTAAGGGCGCATCCTCGGCCAGGCTGCCCGTATACGGGACCAAGGCAGCCAGTGCTCCCAAGATCACGATGCTGACCGCAGCGGCCCGCAGCTTCCATTTCGATGTGGTCCTCATGGGCCTTGCTCCAACGCGACGGAAAACCGCTGCCGACCAGCGCGCAGTTTCTCGATGACAATCTTTTCCAATCCAGCCGGCCGGTCCGTCAGGATCCACAAGAGGAGCGCGCACAGCCAGAATAGTGCCATGGCGCCCGCACTCGCGGCAGAGAGCGCAACAAACAGCAAGATACCTGCCGGGAGAGCCGCAAGGTTCGGCTCGATCCACCAGAGGGCGAGCGCCATGGGGAGTGCTGGCAGCAGCGCCTTGGCGAAAACGGCAACCTGCCGGCGCAGCGACAGGCCGATCAGATGCCGGACGATGAGAATGCAGGTGAGATAGGCGACGAGCACGCCGACGAGACGAGCACCGATCGCGCCAGCAAGGCCAAACTGGATCACGGCGGCAATGGTAACGGGGATGCGGACGGCAAACTCGATCGCCATACGTAAGGCGACGAGGCTCGTTCTGTCACGAACCATGGCGAGCGGCGGCATGATTGCCGATGGCAGCGTGATGATGCTGACGATGCACAGCCCCTGGAAGATCGGTGCGGCAAAAACCCACTTGTCTCCGACAGCGAGCCGTAGCACCGGCTCGGCAAGCACCGTCAGAATGATCAAAACGGGTGCCGCCGTCAGCACGATGGCATGGGTTGCCTTGAGATAGGCCTCGATCCGTTTGCTGGCATCGGAGACATGGGTGAAACCGGCAATCAGTGGTCGCAGCAGCGGCCCGACAAAGACCTGATGCGGGATGCCGGCGATGCTATCCGATACGCTGAAGGCACCGAGGGCCGAGAGGCTGGCAAAACGCGGCAAGAGCAGCCGATCGAGCTGCCAGTTGAACGACATCAGCACCTGCGCCACGCTGTTCCAGCCGATGATGTCTCGAAAGGCGTGCCACTCGCACAGGGTCAGACGCGGCCGCATCGGGGCGAAAACATAGGACAGAATGCCGCCCAGGATCGGCCCGGTGATTGCGCCGATCGCCAGTCCCCAATAGCTGCCGGTTGCAAAGGCGACCCCGACGGCAGCAATGAGCGAGGCGAATTTGACCGCGAGATCCATGACGAATTCGCGCTTGAAATCAAAGTCGCGCATGAAGATTACCAGCCGTGGACTGACGATGCTGCGCATCGCAGGTGCCACCGCCAGCACAGCCATCAGCGGCACCAGGCGCGGATCGTCATAAAAGTGGCCGACTGGCCAGGCGAGCGCAACCAGCAGCAGCGCCATGACACCACCCCGGATCAGGCTGAGGGTGAAGGCGGTATCGATCAGGTCGTTCGTCAGTTCCTCGTGGCGCAACAAGGCTTGGGTCAGCGGCAATTCGAGCACCGTCTCGACAATCACGAGGATCGAGACGGCGATTGCGACCAGACCGAAATCCTCCGGCGTCAGAAGGCGTGCGAGACACAGGAGGCTGGCAAAGTCGATCAGGCGGGCGACAAGTTTGCCAGCCACACTCCAGAGGCTGGCATTGGCGATCCGATGACTGATACCGGTCATATCGCCCACTCCCGCACATTGGTCGACAAGGGGATGCGCGCAGGGCACTCTGCCTCACGTTCACCCCTGGCTCCCGCCGTCAACCAGGCTCGGAAAAGGCCAGACCCCGGATGCGTCACGCCGAACTCCCTGCCTGGGTGTCGACACCGGGCATCGCGCGGCTGGTCAGCAAGTCCTCAACCAGCGTCCGGAAACGGGAGCGAAAGACCTCCGATGAAAAGCGCTCGGCGTGGCGACGGATCACCGCCGGGTCGAATTCACTCTCACGCGCCTCAAAGGCATTGATCGCCTCTAGCATTCCCTCCACGGTTTGCTCCGCAAAGCGCAGACCGACATCCGGGGACGAGACGGTTTCGCGCGCACCGCCGGCATCAAAGGCAATCACAGGCCTGCCGCTTGCCATGGCCTCGACCGGCAGAATGCCGAAATCCTCCGTTCCGGGAAACAGCAGCGCCCGGCAGCGCGACAGATGCTCCGCCAGAACAGGGAATGGCTGATGGCCGAGAAAGGTCACGGAGGGACCAGCAATTGCGCGCAGATGCGCCGTTTGTTCCCCCTCGCCGATCACCACCAGTCGCCGCCCGCTTTCGGTGCAGGCGCGCACCGCGAGATCGGCGCGCTTATAGCCGGTCAACTGGCCGGCATAGAGGTAGAACTCGCCCTGGCCGGTGCCGAGCTTGAAATCATCGACGGCCACCGGCGGGTGGATCACTGTCGCATCCCGATTGTAGAAGCGCCGGATGCGGCTGCCGATATAGGCAGAATTAGCGACAAAAGTATCGACCCGTGCTGCCGTCGTTACGTCCCAGACGCGCAGGATGGGCGCTGTCAGCGACATCATCACACGGCCGATCCAGGGCAAGCCCTTCCGATACAGGTGGAACTGGTCCCAGATGTAACGCATCGGCGAATGGCAGTAGCAGACATGCAAGGCATCCGGCCGCGTCACGATCGCCTTGGCGGGACCAGATTCGCTGGAAATGACCAGATCATAGTCCTGCAGGTCGAAATGCTCGAGCGCGAATGGCATGAGCGGCAGCATCTTGGTGTAGTGGCGGCGGGCACCCGGGATTTTCTGCAGGAAGGATGTCGTGATGCGGTGCTGACGCAGGCGCGCACTCAGCCTGCTTTCATCACAAACCAGCGTAAAGATGTCGGCTTGCGGAAACAGCTGGCAAAGTTCCTCGATCACCTTCTCGCCGCCGCGCATGGAGACCAGCCAATAATGCACGATTGCGACGCGCAGAGGCTTTTTTGGTGTTCCCCCGACGACGGGAGCGTCCGGGAGTTTCGGTGCATGCCGTGGCAGGGCTGCGAGGCTTGTCAGTGTATCCATGGTCTTGAAGCCAGCCCTTTCGTCAGATCGGCGATTGTTCGGTGAAATCCGTGGACCGCACGACCTGCGCGGCAGCGGGGCTCAGCATCGCGGCATAGGCCGCGACCAGCGCATCCCGCCAATCCTCCGGCCGGTTGAACAGTGAGGGGGCGGAGGCAAAAGCCTGCTCGCTCATCACTCTCACATCCTCAGAGGGCATGCGGTCGAGTGCCTGCAAGGCGCTGACCATGCTCTGCTGGTTCGCGCCATCGAAGGACAAAGCGAAGCCAAGCTCGGTCATTTCTTCGGCCAGGAAAGCGCTGGCCGGCAGGATCACGGGGACACCGCTCGCAGCCGCCTCGACAGCCACGAGGCCGAACGGCTCCGGGTAGCGCGACGGCATGATGACCGCCCGCGCCGACTTGATGGCGTCGGCGATCTCGGCATGGGAACGCCAGCCGAGGAAACGGACGTGATCACCCGCCTTTTCAAGCTCCGCCCGCAAAGGGCCATCGCCGATGATGCAGAGCCGAACCCCCGCTCGGCCAGCGGCAGCGACCGCGTCCGCGACACCTTTTTCAGGATCGAGCCGCCCGATGAAGAAGAATTCGCTGTTATCTTCGGCGCGCACCCGCTCGCGCGTATAAGGAGCCGCCGGATTGCGGATCGTCACAAGCCGATCGGCATCATAGCCGGAACGCTCGAAATAGGCGGTCATCTTGTCATGCAGCATCACCAGCCGGCCGAACGCCTGGCGGCGGCGCAGCTGAAGGAAGAGATTGGCGCCGCGCACCGACCGCCAGATCTTGTGGGTATAGCTGCGCTTGTCACAGGCCGTCTTCAGGCAATCAAACCCGAGTGGCGTGCGCGTGCAGGTTTCCTGCCGGGTGTAATCGTAAAATGCGCCGTTCGGACAGGCCGAGAAGAAGTCATGGGCATGGACCAGGCACCGACTGGCGACCGGAGACAGGGCCTCAAACACCGAAGGCGACAGGATCTTCGACCATCCGTGTACATGATAAAGCGTGGCTGGACTGTCATTTTTGGCGATCCAGGCAGAGATTGCGGCAGCGGCCGGGCGATTGTGCACTCCGTTCAGCACAGCTTTCACGCGATCGGCGTTGAGGAGGTCGGCACCACCGAGCGCCACGAGCTCGATGCCACTGGCCGCAAGAGCTCCCTCATCGCCCTTGTCACCGCAGATATAGGTGACCCGAAGGCCCGCATCGGCGAGCAATTGCGCCGCCCGAACTGCGAGGGCTGTCGCGCCGCCTCTTGCAACAGAATAGTCGTCGATCACGACCACCCGATCAATGGTAGAAAGCCCGGTCGTCGGTGCCCTGGCCTCTTGTGCCCCCGCCGCCAATGACGTGTTCGGGGATCGCAGTGATGCCCCCCAATGCGCCATGTTCATGCTATCCATCCACACACCCCGCGGCTCCAGCTCGTCTTTCACGCTGCGGGTCGGAGACAGAACCAGCAGCAAACATATCGTCGGGACTCTGGCGACACCCGCTGCCCAAACCGCAAGAAGTCTCGCCAGTCCCACCTGATTGGACCAACGCGCGTTGCCGACGCGCCAGTCAATTCAGGTGTCCAGCGAGTCAGGCCAAGGCGCCACCGCTGCGCGCGTGGTTTTCCAATGCCGGCCGATTGAGGATGCGGATCGTTCCATGCGTCCCGTCGATCACCTTGCTTTCACGCAAACGGCGCAGACACTGGTTCACCTTCTCCCGCGATGCCGGGAGCGTGGCCGCCAATTCATGCTGGGAGATCGTCACCTCATCGCCATCCGTGCCGTCAATGCCGTAGACCGCCGAAAGCCGAAGCAGGGTCTGGGCCAGCCGGGAGATCAAACTGCCGCCGGCATTTGCGATGATCCGCAGTTCGAGTTCCGTGATCCTGGCCAGGGCGCGCGACAACAACTGGAACTGGAAATTCGGATCCTTCGCGCACATTTCGCGGAGCAGCCGACCGTCATAGAAATGCAGTTCGCAATCGGAAACAGCCTTGTATTCCAGGTTCATCGGCTGCCGGCGCAGCACCTCGATTTCGCCGACAACACTGCCCTTCGGCATGATCTCGACAATGAACTCCCGGCCGTCGGACAACAGGGCGTTGGCTCCGACCAGTCCACGCTGTATCCGTGCGAACATGTCGCCACTTACGCCGGCGCCAGCAATAACATCGCCACGCCGGAAGTTACGAATAGTATAGCGATACTGCGGGAAATGCTGAGCCCAGTTAGCAAGCAACCCATCGTCGCCTCCGCAAATGAACGGAGACGAGACCTTGCCCGCTCGCAAAGCGCGTATCTTCTCGCCCGCAAGCGGGCTCGTCACTGCTCCATTCATTGCATCAACTCCCTACGCACTCAAATATGACGCACTGCACAATTTCTGGTCTGCCAAGAGGAATTCTGATCTGATCGCAGTCAAATTTGATCCAAATTTCCCAGTAAAAACTGAGGGTATTTCAGATCATTCGAAAGCACAATTCGAATGCATATGCGCATTCGATAAGCATTTTTGATTGCCTTAACGCCTAGAGACAACATTCGAGACGTCAATATTATGGATCTAAACTATGCTTATAGAGTTTTGAAAATTGAGTCGAGAAAGTTGCATGAACGCGATGAGATACCTCCAAAATTGGTCTGATTAGAATTTCGCAATGGAGAGATCAGTATCATGAATAAATTATTAATGTTTGTAACCGGGGTCACAGACAGCAACATTGCGACGCAACAATCTGAGGGTCGAGCGCAAAGGCGAAGTGCGACGCGCCCCGGAGATGTAGATGACGACCGAATTTCAGGGTCTGGATGGTACCGACTCTTGGATCAGCTTGAAACCCGAAGACGCTGATATCCGCCATCTAGGCGTGTATCGCCTTCCATTGAGAAGCAATATTGTCAAGCGTGTGCTAGACATCACTATTTCCTTGATTGCGATCATCGCTCTGCTTCCCATGGCACTGCTGGTCGCCCTGCTGATCAAAGCCTCCGATGGCGGCACGGTGTTCTATTCGCACCGTCGAGTGGGCTGGCGTGGCCGGGATTTTGGCTGTCTGAAGTTCCGAACCATGCGGACGGATGCTGCGGCACAGCTTGCGGCCCTTCTGAAGGACAATCCCGAGGCTCGTGCCGAGTGGGAAGAGACGCGCAAGCTGCGAAACGATCCGCGGATCACGGTTGTCGGGGAAGTGCTGCGCAAGTCCAGCCTGGATGAACTTCCACAACTTCTCAATGTACTTGCCGGTCACATGAGTATCGTGGGACCGCGCCCCGTCACCCGCGAAGAACTGATTCGCTATGGCGACCATGTCGATCTCTACACCGCCGCGCGGCCTGGCCTGACCGGGCACTGGCAGACGAGCGGCAGGAGCAACACCTGTTTCGAACACCGTGTGGCGCTTGACGTGGAGTATGTCACGCGGTGGTCGCTCTCCTGGGATCTCTGGATCATGGCAAAAACCGTACCTGTCCTGTTCTCACGCGAAGGCGCCTACTGACGCCAAGCATATGCCGGCACTTTGTCACCTGTGCACCCAAAGGGTTCTCAAGATGCCGGAAGAAGTTTCAAGTATTGGGGAAGAGTGTGTCGACCAATCAGAGTTTCCAGCGAGTGCCTGCACTTTCGATGTTTCCGCAATCGGAAAAGGAAGAGCCGTTTTCGCTCGCCGACGTCACGTTCTTTGTCCGCCGTCGGTTTCGGATCATCGCCAGCGTCCCGCTTGTGACGGTCGGCCTGACCCTCATCTATCTCCTCATGGCTGAACCGTCCTATGTGGCATCGACCCAGCTGCTCGTCTCGCCGCAAATCAATAGCGGAGATGCGGCCCGGGCGCTGGCTGAAGACACGTTCATTGAGGGTGAGATCGAGATTGCCCGCGCCAGCGACGTGCTGCGCAGCGCAGCGATCAACCTCAACCTGACCAGTGATCCGCAATTCACGAACACGACCTCCCTGCGCGACCAGATCAAGTCAGCACTGCTCAATCTTGTGTCCCCTTCCGGGCAGCCAGATGGCGCGTCCGCCGGCACAGACCAGGAAGCGATGCTGGACCTCGTCGTCGCGAAACTGCGCAATGTCACATGGGCCAGGCGGATTGGCCGTTCGATGGTTGTCGAAATCTCGGCCTCGGCAAACAGCCGGGAGCGATCCGCCGAGATCGCGGACATGCTCGCGCGGGCCTACATCGCCAAAAACCTCGAAATGAAATCGCAGTCGGCACAGCAATACAGCAACTGGCTGGAACGGCTGGTGGATGAGCAGCAGGGCGGCCTGACAAAGGCGGCAAACGACCTCGCCGCGTTCCGTGCCAATCCGAAAGACCAATATCGCCTCGCCGAACTCGAAAGTCAGGCTCAGGCGCGGCGCAACCTGTTCGAAAGCACGCTGACTGCCTTTACGGAAGCCAAGCAACGCGTCTCTTCGCCCGTCTCCGATGCGACGATCGTCTCCCCGGCAACGCCACCGCTCTCAAAAGCAAGCCCGCGTTCTACCCTGCTCCTGGCTTTCAGCCTGCTCGTTGGCCTCGGTCTCGGCTTGATGATCGCCATGCTGGCGCATGCTGCCGACCGGCGGATCACCCGGCGCTCGCCGATTGCAGACGTGGCCGGCGTGTCTGTTCTTGCCCGCATCCGTCGGCTGCCAATCCGCAGCCTCGCGCCTTGCCAGACCGGAGGGGACCCCGAAGTTCCGCCATCGGACAAGGTGGTGCTGCGGCGCATGCAGGAGCTGGAGGTGTTGACGCCGCTGCTGCTCAACCTGCGCCGAAAGCGCAAGACGGCGATCGGTGTTATCGGCATCGGCCCGGGCTGCGGGGCATCCACGATCGCGCGAGAAATGGCGCTGCAGTCGGCGGCCTCCGGCGCGCGGACGCTGCTTGTCGATACCGTTGGCGGCAAGGCATCGCTGAGCCGTCTTCTCAACCATGATGGATCAAAAGGGCTGATCAAGGCTCTCTCCAGCACCGCGCCACTTGCTGACCTTACGGTGGACCTGAACCCGAACCTTCACTTCCTGCCTTGCGGGCAGAGAGACGGCGTATCGCCCGCGGTTCGGCTGGGTTCGCGGACGACGAAGCTGACCCTTGCAACGATGAAGGCAGACTACGATACAATCATCTTCGACATCGCCGCGGTCGAGGAAGCACCCGATGCCAACGCGCTTTCACCGGAACTGGACACAGTCCTTCTGGTGGCGATCGAGGGGCAGACCACGCTGGATGCGCTGGCGAAGGCGACTGGCGACCTGCGGCTGGTTGGCGCAGACGTCGCGGGCGCCATCATCAACAAGAGTCGGCAGGACTGAGAGGATGGCGCAGTATCCATCGCAACTCGGCCGACTTGCGCACGTAGAGCAGAGCAAGGAACGACCGCAATGCACGGAAGGGCAAGCCACCCTTCCGCGCCTGGCGATCGGTATTGCCTCGGCTGGCCGGGCGGAGACGCTCGCGGCAACCGTCGCCTATCTGCTATCCCCTGCCATGCCGGACATACCGCTTATTGTCTGCGTTCCCGCGCCTGACCATGCAGCAGGGCTTGCCGCATGCGATCGGGTGCAATTGCTGACAGGCCCCAGCGGGCTGACACGCCAGCGCAACGCGATCCTCTCGGCCTGCGCCGACAAGGCAGATCTCGTGCTGTTCTTTGACGATGATTTTGTGCCTCATCCGCAGTTCGCCGCTCACATGCAGCAGGCCTTTGCTGCGGATCCGGACATCGCGATTGCCACAGGTCGCGTGATTGCCGACGGCATCCTCGGTTCGGCGATCGGCCTTGCAGAGGCCGTCTCTCAGCTCGACACCAGCGAACCGCAGGCGGCTTCGGGCACTGTTCGCGACATCTACAACGCTTACGGTTGCAACATGGCGGTCAAGCTTGCGACCGCGCGCGATCACGGCATCCGGTTCGACGAATCACTGCCGCTCTATGGATGGCTCGAAGACGTTGATTTCAGCCGGGCACTTGCCCGTCACGGCCGCTGCGTCGAAGTCCCCGGTGCCCTTGGTGTGCATCTCGGGGTTCGCTCCGGACGCCAGCCGGGCCGTCGGCTGGGTTATTCGCAAGTCGCCAATCCCTGGCGGATGATGCGCAAGGGCACGCTTTCACCACTGCGTGGTTTCCGACAGATCGGGCGCAACATCACGGCCAATTTCATCGGCACGCTCTTCAAGACAACGGAAGTGGATCGCCGTGGCCGCTTCCTCGGCAATCTCATGGCGATGGGTGATCTCCTTCGGCGCAGACTCGATCCCGCACGGATCCTTGAAATCGATCTGCAGCCGAGTGCCCGAAGCCCAATCCCCTCACCTGCAACGCAAGGATCTCGACCATGATGGTTCATCGGATCTCACGTTTGGCCCTTGGCCTGTCCCTCATCACCAGCCTCTTTACAAGCGCGCCTGCGGCGGCGGAAAGCCAACGGCTCGTCGTTGAGGACCAGATCCGGCTTCGCGTGGTCGAATGGCGCTCTGCAGATGGACGCTATGCCAGCTGGGAAGCCTTGGAAGGCGTCTACACGATCAACGAAGCGGGCGAAATCGCGGTCCCCGTCATCGGCACCGTGCCAGCAAGCGGCAAGACCACCCAGGAACTGGCTGAGACCCTGGCCGTGACGCTCGCCGAGCGGGCCGGTCTGCCAACGCCGCCTTCCGTTGCCATCGAAGTCGAGGAACATGCCCCGATCTTCGTTGTCGGGTCTGTCCAGAGCCCGGGGCGCTATCCTTTCCAGGCCGGCATGACGACGATGAAGGCGGTGAGCGTCGCCGGCGGCTTCCTGCGGTCCCGCGGAGACAATGCCTATCTGCTGCGGGACCAGATCCAGGCAGCGGGCGCCTATCGCACGGCCGTTGTCGGCCAGCGCGAACTGCTCTTGCGCCGTGCGCGCCTGACCGCAGAAATCGAGGGCCGAGACGATTTCGACATCCCGGCGGAACTCGTCGGCACGGCCAATATCGAAGCGGCGAAAGCAGACGAACTGAACCTGCTGCAGTTGCGTCGGGTCCAACTGTCTAGCCGGATCGCGGCAGCGGACGACCTGGTGACGCTTTATGGTCAGGAGATCCAGTCCCTGGATGCCAAGATCAAGTCCCAGAAACAGCAGATCGACCGTGCGAGAAAGGAACTGGAGACGGCCACTAGCCTGGTGACCAAGGGCGCAATCACGAACAGCCGCCAGCTGGCCATCGACCGTGACCTTGCGACCCTGCAGAGCAATCTTCTCGACCTCGAGATCGCGCTTACCCGGGCCCGCCAGGCGGTGAGCGAAAGCGATCGCGAGAAGGCGAACCTGGTCTATCAGCGCAATGCGGAAAACCAGCAGGAACTCAACACAATCGACGCAGCCCTGTCGCGGGCCTCGATCGAAATGCAGGTGGCGCAACTCCTTGGACAACAGGCCGGGTACAACGAACAGCTGGCGCAGCTGGAAGCGGCAGCGGACGAAACGAGGAGCGAACAGAGAACCTACCGCATCATTCGCCGCAATGCCGACGGCAGCACAACGGTGATTCCAGGGGACGAAGCGACTTTGCTCGTACCGCATGATCTGGTCGAGATCGGCATCAGCACGTCGCGGGCCGGTGCCCAGGGCATTGGCAAGTCAACCAGCCTGATGCCAGCCGGCAACAACGCAAAGATCGCGCTGGACACAACAGCTGCTGGCATACTGCCCCCCGGCACGCTGCAAGTCGGACCGTAAAGGATGCGAATGTGAGCCTTTTGGACGTCTGCGTATTTCAGTCGAAGGCACAGGATCCCATTCGCCCAAAGGCGGGCGGGGCTGCTGCCCTGCCGCTTCTTTACGCCCCGCCAAAGCCGGGATCACCATCGTGTCGCTAGAAATCATCGGTCTTCTGACAATACTGCTCGGCGCCGTCGGGGTCTATCTCGGGCCGCGCTGGAGCGCGGCGATCCTTGCCATGTCACTGTTGTTCGGTGCGGCGGCGGCCATCCAGCTCCCGGCGCTCGGCGGCAATAGTGTGCAGCCCAGCCATTTGCTGCTCTTGTTTCTGTTCATCAGTGTTGCCGTGCGTCCTGCGCATCTGCATGCGAGCCTGGCAAGCCTGGCTCACCCCGGGCCGGGCTACTGGTTTGCGGCCTATATCATGTTTTCTGTCGCAACCGCCTATTTCCTGCCGAGGATCTTTGCCGATGCAAGCCTCGTCTATTCCTCTGCGCGCGGCGCGAACTCCATGATGTCGACCCTCGCCTCGCCGCTTCGGCCCGGCTCATCGAACTTCACCCAATCTGTCTATCTGCTGGCCGATCTCGCCTGCTTCGCCATCGTCGCGGCTCTGGCGCGCAACGGTCACGCACGCTTTCTGACCCATGCAGTAATCGCGACGGCTGCGACCTGCTGCCTCTTCGCGCTGCTTGATGTCACGACCTATTACGCAGGCGTGCCGCAGGCGCTGGATGTCATTCGCAATGCCAACTACACCATGCATACGACGGACACATTTGCCGGGTTCAAGCGCATCGTCGGATCGTTTCCTGAAGCAAGTTCCTTTGGCGCCATCGCGCTCTCCCTCTTCGTCTTCACGCTCATCCTCTGGCTCGAGCGCTATCCCGTGCGTTGGCTTGGACCGATCACCTGCGTGACGGGCATCTCCCTTCTGCTGTGCACATCAACCACGGCCTATGCGGCGGGTGCGGTCATGACAGCCGTCTGCGTGCTGTTTTGTCTTGTCCGGGTCTGGCGAGGCCGTGCACGCACGTCGCATGCCACATTCCTGCTGCTGTTCGTTCTTGTCCTGCCATGCCTCTTGCTGGGACTGATGCTGATGCCTGCGATCTGGCAGATGATTACAGATGTTGGCGTCGAAGCCTTTTCCAACAAGCTCGGTTCCCAATCGGGAGAGGAGCGGACCGCCTGGAACACACTGGCCCTGATTTCTTTCCTCGATACCGTCGGCATGGGGGCCGGTTTGGGCTCCGTGCGCGCATCAAGCTTCGTTGTGGCGCTGCTGTCGAATGTCGGCATCATCGGAACTTTGCTGTTTCTGCTTTTTCTCTACAGGCTTCTGCGCGCCACACGGCGACTGGATTCGAAACACTCTTACGATTTCGCCATCGGAATGGCTGCCCTCATGTCTTCGCTAAGCCAGATCGTCGCGGCCGCCTTGGCCGGCACCAGCACCGATCTCGGGCTCTTGTTCAGCCTGATCGCGGGGCTCGCAGCGGGCATCAGCGCGCCGAGGGCGAGGACCAGTCAGGCCGTGCTCGCATCCGACGATGCAGGACCGGCCGCCTTTCCGGAAGGAGTCCGTCTTGTCTGACAAGACCTGTGCGCCCGGACGGGGTGTGGCAAGCCGTTTTGCGCCGGTATCGCGGGCCCGACAGTCGCCATTTGTGCGTGCTGTTTCCTCTGCGCTTGCAGGCGATACCGGAGAGCAAACCAAACGCCTCCGTCAGAAGCGTGTTCATACCGTCATGGCCTATGAAGGGTTTGATGTCTCGACCCGTTCAAGAGGGCGGCGGCTCGCCGCCCATCCGGCTCCTGTCGCTCAGGGGGCGACCTTTCCGGCGACGGACAATCTGGCTGACAAAATGGCTGACGAAAAGCCCCAGCACATAACTGGTCTGCATGAGCACCAGCAACTTCAGGCCGAGGATCAGACTGCGGAACAGAGGCTCTCCTTGAAAGAGGAGCACGACAAGGACGGCAAGGACGACTCCCAGGGATGTCAGTGCAAAGGCCCAGGCACGAAGTACCGTACCGGCAAGGGAAGACACTGCGAAAACCAGAAGTGCGGCGCTCGACATTCCGACGTTACCTCTGCCCATGATCCGCTCCCTGGAGCAATGTCCCGTCGGACACCAATACGAATCAAGAAAAATACCTGCGTCAGCAGCATAGTAATGCGTTTCTTCGCTAAGTATTCAGTAAAAACAGGAATGGGGAAAATTTATGGTTCGCCAGGCGATCAATGATGGCAACACAACCAATGGTGAGGCCCAGGGCAACCCAAAGCCCGAATCGGCGCAAGCCCTCAACACCCAGTGTGTGGTCTATGTGACCGATGGGGAATACGCCTTTCCGACGATCATGTCGGCGCTGCAGGCCCGCAAGCAAAGCTCTCACAGCACGGATATCTGCGTCCTGCTCTCCGAGGCAATCCCTGACTTTGCGGCGTTGAGGGAACTGCTGGCAGCCAAGGGCGTGATCCTTCTCGACGTCTCTGAGGCGCTGGCGAGCTCACTTGGACGGCTGGATCTCGGGCATTTCCAGGGTCGAATCAGCGTCAGCACCATGGCGAAGCTGATTCTTCCGCAAATATTACCGAAACACTATACACAGATCATCTATCTTGACGGCGACACCCAGGTCATTCGCCCGCTCGAAGACCTTGAGAAACTGGTGGCGCCGCCAGGAAAGTTCTACGCCGCACGCGACTATCTGGCGCTGCGCGATCTTCTCGCGCATGGCAGGGACAGCCATTATTTCAACGCCGGCGTTTTGAAGTTCAATCGGGAAGGCTGGATTGGCGAAGAGGCGTTCAATCTGTTCCTGACCAATCCTGAGGCCTGCGATGGAAAACACGACCAGGGCGCCCTCAATCACGTTGCCGGCCAGTCGCTGATCCTGATTTCCAACAAGTGGAATTTCCCCAAGCAGTTCCTGCACATGGTCGACATGCGCTCGCTCAGCATTGTGCATTACATGGCGCATCCGAAGCCATGGCATGGAACCTACTTTCCCTGGACGGATGCCGAGAGCAGGATCTATCGCGAACTGCGGCGTGAAGACCCGCTATTCGCCCGCCTCTATCGTGGCATCTCACTCGACCGCAAGCTCGTCTATACGTTACGGTCGATGCGGGAGCGGACGCTTCATGCCCTTGCAGGCGGACGCAAACGCAATCCGCTTGAATATGCCTTGACCGGAAATTACCCCGCTTGAGCCGCCAACTGGGAAAATCCGCGTGACAGACAGAGCTACATCCTTCTTGCCCCGGAACCGCCCGAGGACCAAGGGTCGCAACAGCGATCCTCTCAGGCCAGAATGGAGGCGCACAGCATGACATTTGCCTCACCGGCAACCGCAAGCGCCCTGCATTATTCCAAGGCCCGGCTTCGCCGCCTGATCAAATCGCGCCAGCTGCGCTATACGCTGAACGAGGCCGCCTTATCTGCCGCGCAGCATGTCGTGGTTTGCGTGGTCCGCAATGAGGGGCACCGTCTGGCCTTCTTTCTCGACTACTACCGGCGGCTCGGCTTCGAGCATTTCATCTTTATCGACAACCAGTCGAGCGACAGCACGGCCGATATTCTGGCTGGGCAGGCCGACATCTCGGTTGTGTCGGCAACCGGCTCCTACAAGGCGGCCCGCTTCGGCAATGACTGGGTAAATGAGGTGATCAACCGCCTCTGCCGCGAAAAATGGGTGCTTTATGTGGATGCGGACGAGTTCCTCGTCTTTCCACATGACGACCGCCGGGGGATCAGCGACCTGACGGCCCATCTTGCCCGGCACGGACTTCGGTCACTCCGGGCAATCATGGTCGATATGTATGGCCGCGGTCGACTGTCAGACAATGTCTGCGAACCTGGTCGCGACCCCCTCGACATCTGCCCGCTTTTCGATCGCTCCGGCTATGTTCGCCATCATGATCCACGCGAGAATACAACCTGGATCAAGGGGGGCGTGCGCGGCCGGATCTATTTTCGTGAACGCCTATGGGACGGGCCGGCGCTGAACAAGATCCCGCTCGTGCATGTCTGCGGCGAACGGCTCTATCTAAAATCGTCACACCAGATCTGGCCTCTCGCCCTCAACCTGTCCGATCCCGTCGGCATCCCGCCAGTGACCGGCGCTCTCTTGCATTTCAAGTTTCTGTCGACCTTTGTCGAGAAGGTCACGGACCAGTCCAACCTGTCCGAACATACGGCAGAGTATGCGGCCTATACAGCCGGTGCGGGGAATGAAGTCTTTCTCGGCGCGGAAAGCCAGCCTTATACCGGCTGGCGCGATCTTTTCGATAACGGACTGATCGATGGCGGGGGATGGGACCAGTCAATGTGACGCCAAACGCGCTCTATTTCATCATAGAGCGCGTTCTCATCTCCCAGAGGTGATCTCGGCCCAAACCGGGTCGCGCTCATTGGGGATTATCATCCCTGCCCAACATCTTCAGCGGCGCCAGCCCCTCATTTCACGGCCACGGTTGCGGAGGGCGCGGTACCCGGAAGACCGAGCCTGCGCCTAAACCGCAAACGCCTGGACAGCTCGAGCCAGCGCTCTTCCAACGCCATCACAACCCTTCTCAGCTTCAAGGCTGGCTTCTCGACGAAATGCCAAGACATGGCGGCAAAACCGGCGGCCAAAACGGTGGCAAGCAGGCCATTCACGAACCAGTTCTGCCCCGCGGGTCCGAGTGCATAGAGCGCCTGCTGAATCGGATATCCATAGAGAAAGATACCGTAGGAATAGTCGGCGCCCTTGAGAATGCCGATCTTTCGCGGCGAACAGAGCCCGAGGAAAATGGTGATGTAGGCAAGCCCCGGCAGAGCCAGAAAATCGCCCATTGAGGTGTACCAGTAGCTGAACAGCACTGACGCACAGGACAGGCCGAAAAGGCGTCGATCCCAGAGGATGCGATCGCGATACAGATAGAAGACGACGCC
Source organism: Rhizobium sp. G187 (assembly GCF_051549525.1). Classification (NCBI taxonomy): domain Bacteria; kingdom Pseudomonadati; phylum Pseudomonadota; class Alphaproteobacteria; order Hyphomicrobiales; family Rhizobiaceae; genus Rhizobium; species Rhizobium sp. G187. Next base: position 804,950 of record NZ_JBPUGM010000002.1, on the reverse strand, counting down.
AAGCAGGAAACCGCAGATCAGGAGGTTGCCCGACATGACAGTCGGAAAACTCGCCCATTCCGGACCATGCTTGGCGTAGCGGATCAGCCCATAGGTAATCGTGCAGCCAACGACCGCCAGAATCGAGAGAATGCGATAACGCACCACACCAACCAGAAAGAGGATGGCAATCGCGGCGTAGCATTCGAGTTCGTAAGGCACCGTCCAGAGCTGGATATTGGCGGTTCCGCCGTCCGGATTGGTTTCGAACACGCCGGGCAGCGTGAAATGGATATGGCCGGTGACGTTGAACAGATAGCGGAAGAATTCCGGATCGGTGAAATAGGCGCTTGGGCTAAGGCTGGTGAACAAGACGCCCAGCAGAAGCGCCGAGAGGAAGACTTCAACCGCCAGAGCCGGGTAGATGCGGATGAAGCGATTGCCGAGGAACGAAACCAGCGTTCGCGCACGCCCCAAGCTTCCGGCAACTAGAAAACCGCTCAGAATGAAGAACATCGGCAAAACAGACTTCAGGAATGGCCGAGCAGCCGATTCCCAAATGAACAGATCATCCCCCGTTGTCACACGGGCCGTATGAATCCACACCACCAAGATTGACAGGATAATTCGCATGTAGTCGAAGCCGGTCGGACGACCGCCAGACAAACCCAGTTTTTCTTCGAGAAGCATGAAAACACCTTGCAGATTACCTTGACGCAGGCATCAAAAACCTGTTGCCTCGCCCCCATGTTAGATTGCGCATCATCGGGCTGTCAGTGACCATGGCAACACTGCCTATAATTTTAAGCATGTTTCGAAACTCGGAAGAGACCGCAGCATCCGGCGGCGCCACGTTCCTCAATCAGTACAGACATGCCACCTCGATTGCGGAGCCCCTGCCGTGACCTTGTTCTGTCGTCTTCTTTGCGGTGTCCTCCTCCTGGCCGGAATTGGCCTTTTGGCTGGCGGGGCCTGGCTCGTTGCCCTGGGGGGCTCCCCCTATTACGCGCTGGTCGGCATCGCCTATGTCGCAGCGGCAATCCTTCTCTATTCAGGTCGGGCCACAGGCCTGATGATTGTCGTAGCGGTTGCGATCATCACCCTGCCCTGGGCGATCTGGGAAGCGGGTCTCGACTTCTGGGCGCTTTTCCCCCGGCTGCTTTCGCCGCTCGTCATCGCCTGCCTTGCCTTTCTGGTCAGCTTGCGTCTCTGCCCGACCATCAGCAGGCGCAGCGGCCTTGCCGGCGCGGTGGCCACGGCCCTGCCGCTCGTGGCAATCCTTTCGCTCGCCTTCGCTGAACATGGCGCGATCCGGCCGACGGATGCGACGACCGCCTACAGACAAGTCGCAGGTGACAATCGACCAAGCGACTGGACGTCCTATGGCAAGACGACCTCGGGCCTGCGCTATTCGACCTTCGACCAGATCAATCGCGATACCGTCGGGCAGCTTGAACCCGTCTGGACGTATCGGACCGGCAAGACGGTTGGCGTTGACCAGAACACACCGCTTCTCATCGGCGATACGCTGTATTCCTGCACGCCCAGCAATGTCGTCGCGGCGCTCGATGTCGATAGCGGCGCGCCGCGCTGGACTTTTGATCCGAAGGCGGAAGCGCCGATGTGGCAGCGTTGTCGAGGTCTCGGTTATTTCAAAATGTCAGCCCCCGCGCCAGAGCCTGCCGCTCCCTGCCACGAGCGCCTGATCATGACGACGATCGATGCCCGACTGATGGCGCTCGACACCAAAACCGGCACGCCCTGCCCGGATTTCGGCAGTAACGGTACGGTGTCGCTCGCCGTCGGCATGGGCGAGCTGAAGGCTGGCTACTATTTCCAGACATCGGCACCGCTCGTTGCCCGCGACCGGATCATCATCGGCGGCTGGGTGAAGGACAATCAGGAAACCGGTGAACCCTCCGGCGTCATCAGGGCGTTCAACGCCATCACCGGCGAGTTGGAATGGGCTTGGGATCTCGCAGATCCCTCGATCACCCGATTGCCGCCCGAGGGCAAGAGCTACAGTCGGGGAACGCCCAATATGTGGACGACCGCGGCCTTCGACGAAAAGCTCGGCCTCATCTATGCGCCGCTCGGCAATGCGACGCCCGACTATTACGGCGCCGAGCGGCCCGCGCACGCCGATGCCTACAATGCCACGCTGGTGGCGCTGGACGTGACCACCGGCCGGGAGCGCTGGAGGTTCCGCACGGTCAATCATGACATCTGGGACTATGACCTGCCGTCACAACCAGCGCTGATCGACCTGCCGGACGGCAAGGGTAGCACGATTGCGGCCGTGCTGCAGACGACCAAGCGCGGACAGATTTTCCTGCTCGATCGGGCAAGTGGCGAACCGATCAGCCGCGTCGAAGAAAGGCCGGTGCCGCAATCGGGCGCTGCGCCTGAGGAAAAGCTGGCATCCACACAGCCTTACTCGATCGACATGCCGGTGATTGGTGCGGACAGACTGTCGGAAGAGAAGGCCTGGGGCCTGACCATGTTCGATCAGCTCGCCTGCCGGATCGCCTTCCGCAAGCTGCGTTACGACGGGGACTTCACCCCGATCGGGCTTCAGCCCGCCCTGCAGCAACCCGGCAATCTCGGCGGGATGAACTGGGGCAGTGTTTCCGTCGACGTCCCGAACAACCGCGTGTTCCTGAACGATATCCGCGTTCCAAGCGTATTCAGGCTCATCTCCCGTGCAGAGTATGCCGACCAGTTCAGCGATGCGGCCGGCCACGGCCCCGCGCCGCAATTCGGCACGCCTTACGGCATGGAAACCGAAATGTGGGAATCGCCGATCGGCGTGCCGTGCAACCAGCCGCCTTTCGGCACGATTACGGCCATAGACCTCACGACGAAGACGATCGCCTGGCAGGTGCCAGCCGGCACCGCAGAAGAGCTTGGACCGTTGCGCCTCAAGCTCAGCATGCCGATGCCGCTTGGCCTGCCGACCTATGCCGGCAGCATGACAACCGCCGGCGGCCTGGTATTCTTTGCAGGTTTCCAGGATCATTACATCCGCGCCTATGACGCCGAGGACGGGACGATGCTCTGGCAATATCCCCTGCCGGTGAGCGCCAGCGCCACGCCGATGACCTATGTCTCGCCGAAGACAGGGCGGCAATATGTGGTTGTGTCTGTCGGTGGCGCGCCCTTCTCAGAGGAAAGTGGCGATTACCTGATAGCCTTCGCTCTTCCAGGAAAGGCGAGCGGCTCCTGATTTGGACGCTGCCCTGGGCTTCGCTGCGGGATAAGCTGTCAGTTTGGCACTTTCCGGGTGGACGACGCTGAAAAGCGTCGTAAACCTCTCTCCTTCCAAGCGCGCCCCGGCGGGTGGGCCGACCGACAAGGGAGACATCGTGACCGATCAGCTGACTGCGGCCGACTTCACGCCACATGCGGGCCTTGCCGCCAATCTTCTGCCCCATGCCACCGAAGGCGATGATGGGTCGCACGATCTTGCCCATATCCACCGCGTCTTTCGCAATGCCATGCGCATCCACGCGGAGGAAGGTGGCGATGGTGCGGTCCTCGCTGCCGCCGTGCTGTTGCATGATTGCGTGGCAGTCGAAAAGAACTCGCCGCTAAGGGCGGAAGCTTCGCGGCTTGCGGCGGACAAGGCATCCGGCATTCTCGCGGCCCTCGGCTGGGAAAGAATAGAGATTGCAGCCGTCGCCCATGCGATCCTGACGCACAGCTATTCTGCGGGCATCCCTCCGGAAAGCCTTGAAGCGAAGATTCTCCAGGATGCCGACAGGCTGGATGCGATCGGCATGGTGGGTGTGGCACGCTGCTTCTACATCGCCGGCCGCATGGGATCGGCGCTCTATCACGCCGGTGACCCGGATGCCGACAACCGGTCGCTCGACGACCGGCGTTATGCGATCGACCATTTTCCGGCGAAGCTGCTCAAGCTTTCTGCCGGTTTCCAGACCGAGGCCGGCCGCAAACTGGCCACCGAGCGCCACAGGCGACTGGTCGAGTTTCTCACTCTTTTCCGCGATGAAATCTGAGGCACGCCATGCAGATCACTGAACTCGTCGTCTACCCCTTCAAGAGTGCGCGCGGGATCGCTGTGCCGAAGGCTCGCATTGAGGCCATGGGCCTTGCCGGTGACCGGCGGATGATGCTGACCGATCCCGACGGGCACTTCATTACCCAGCGCGAATTACCGGCCCTTGCAGGGCTGACCGCCATTCCCGGTGCCGCCTATGTCACCCTAAAGCTAGACGATGGCCGCGAGATGATGGTGGCGCCGCCGCAACCGGACCATCGGCAAAAGGTGGCCATCTGGAGGTCGATCGTCGATGCCGCCGTGGCCGATGACAGCGTCAATGCCAAACTCTCAGACTGGTTCGGTCGGCCGGTTCGGCTCGCGTTCATCGATGGCGAAAGCCGGCGGGAAGCAAGCCCCGAATGGGCGGGTCAGGGCACACCGATGGGATTTGCCGATGGCTATCAGATCCTCGTTACCACGACCGGCTCGCTCGCGGCCCTCAATGCGGACATGGAGCAGCATGGCGAAGGCGCAGTCGGCATGAACAGGTTCCGGCCCAATATCGTGCTCGACTGCGACGAGCCCTGGGCGGAAGATCGTTGGGCTGGCATCGAGATCGGCGGCATTCAGTTCGACTTCGTCAAGCCCTGCCCGCGCTGCATCATGACAACGCAGGACCAGAAGAACGGCTCACGCGATGGCGCCAATCCGATGCCGGCCATGGGCCGGATCCGCATGTCGGCCGACCGACGTGTTCCCGGCCCTTTGTTCGGCTGGAATGCCGTACCGCGCGGCGAAGGGACAGTTCAGGTCGGCGACAGCGTGATAGTTACAGGAGAACGCGAGGTCTGGGCGATCAAGCAGCGCTGAACACGCGCCCGCCGGACCACCTGACGCCTATCAATTCTACTGATGAGGGCTTCATCAAAAGGCGTTTTTCGTCGTGGCAATCGTGATCTATGGTCTGCGCGACACAGGAGAGTCCCATGACCAAAGCCGCCAGCCGTCCTGCCATGCCCTGGCTGATCATCCTTGCCGGATCGCTGATCGCGGTGATGACCTTCGGACCGCGCTCTGCCATGGGCTTCTTCCAACTGCCAATGCTCGCCGATCGCGGCTGGGATCGCTCCACATTCGGACTTGCCATGGCTTTTCAGAACCTGTTCTGGGGCCTGAGCCAGCCCTTCTTCGGCGCACTGGCTGACAAGTATGGCACCGGGCGTGTGCTGGCGAGTTCCGGTGTGCTCTACGCGGCCGGCCTCGTGATGATGGCCAATGCGACGGCCCCGATCTGGCTGCATATCGGCGGCGGCGTGCTGGTCGGCACGGCCATCGGCGCCGGCTCATTCAGCGTCATACTCTCGGCTTTCGCCCGCAATGTGACACCAGAACAGCGCTCCATGGCGTTTGGTATCGGCACGGCTGCGGGTTCTGCCGGCATGTTTCTCTTTGCGCCGCTCAGCCAGGGCTTCATTTCCACTTATGGCTGGTCGGACAGTCTCGTCATCCTCGCCGTAATGATGCTTGTCATCCCCCTGCTCGCCTTTCCGCTGCGCGGCAATGCGCAGTCGGGCACGCAGTCGGGCAACCAGTATCAACAGACGGTGCTTGACGCCTTGAAGGAAGCGCTGACACACAGAAGCTACCTGCTGCTGACCACCGGCTTCTTCGTCTGCGGCTTCCAGGTGGCTTTCATCACGGCGCATTTCCCTGCCTATCTCGGGGATATCGGCATTGAGCCGCGTTATGCGGTGATTGCCATGGCGCTGATCGGTTTCTTCAACATCATAGGCTCGCTTGCAGCCGGCTATATCGGCCAGCGGTACTCGAAAGCCTATTTCCTGGCGCTGATCTATATCGGCCGCTCGATCATCGTGACACTCTTCCTGCTGCTGCCGCAGACACCGCTTTCGGTCGTCATCTTCGCCGCCGTCATGGGCCTTCTCTGGCTGTCGACCGTGCCGCCAACCAATGGACTCGTGGCCGTGATGTTCGGCACGCGCCATCTTGGCCTTCTTGGTGGATTGGTCTTCCTGTCGCACCAGATCGGCTCCTTCCTCGGCGTCTGGCTCGGCGGTTTTCTCTACGACCGCCTCGGCAGCTACGACCAAGTCTGGTGGCTGGGTGTGGCGCTTGGCCTCTTCGCGGCTATCGTGCATTGGCCGATCCGGGAGGCCGCCGTGGCCCGTCCCGCCCCCAGCCCGGCATAATTTGGCCCAAACTGAGATTATTTTTCGACAATTCACTCTTGCCGGATCTTTATTCCGCATGATGCGCCGCACAACGACTGTCACAGAAAATTATTTTATTTTTTATGGGCACCCCGTTGACGGATTCGCATCTGACACCTACCTTGTGGCCGCTGGTTGAGATTACCGGCACACAACCTTTCAATGGTCGCAAGAAGCGTGACCACAGCCAAAGATGGAGGACAGCGAAATGCAAATCGTATTTCAAAATGCCGCCCGATCCTGGCCGTCTGCCCCGCGCCTGGTGATGGCGAAGCGCCATTACTGCCACGCCTGTCGAATGTGACGCTGAACAAGCTCTGACATCAACAATCGGCATTATCTGAAGCTCCGTGCGCAAACCGTACGGGCGGGGAATTACGTTATGAAAAAGCAAGTTATTGAATATGCCGGTGTTCCGGTCGGCATCACTGTTCCCGATGGGAACCGGATCAAGTTCATCGCCGTCAAATATCCCGTCATCGATCTCGATGGCGGCAGCTATGACAGCGTCCGCGACCTGCAGGCCGCCATTCACGAGCATGTATCGAAATCAGCCGAGGAAGATCAGGCTGTGTTTGTGGGTGCAGCCAATGATGTGGCGTCCAACGAGGCACGCAGCGTCTTCAACGCCGCCTGACAGAAGCCTTCGCGTGCCGCGCCCGGTTCCAGACCGCGCGGCACGTAAACATGTCGATCAAGGAAAAAAGCCGTTAGCTTGAACGCCTCTATGAGGCTTTCCGGATCCGCACCACGCCGCGTGCCCGGCGCAAGAAAACCGGGCAAGGCGAGCATCTTGTCAGCCCAGGGCGCCCCTGCATCGCGACTGACTGCGCGACCCGATTTCGGGGACACGAACGCCAGATCATCGCGCAGGCCAGTGGCTGCGCATTCTTCCAGGTCCAGCCCAAAACCGAGATCATTCAACAGCGCCAGCTCGAAGCGGACGAAGAGCTCGCCCGCCGTTGCCGGTTCCTGAAGGTGATCCAGAATGACGTCCAGCGCTTCAAACAGATGCGGATGCGGATCGCGCTCCGGCAGCAGGCGTAGCAGGGCGGCGAGCGCCTGCACACCATAGACTGCCGTTGCGCTCTCCATCAGCCGCCCTGCGCGCAAGACGAGCGGCTCGACACGATATTCCCCGATATGCTCGTCGAGGCGGGCACGCCAGGTGACTTCCAGCCGGTTGCCCGGCTGCAGCACCGGCTGCATGTTGCGCGACCGACCAGAACGCACCATGCCCAGATGGCGGCCACGCTCACGGGTCATCATTTCGGCGATGACGCTGGTTTCGCCATGTCGCCGCACACCAAGCAGAATTGCTTCATCGGTCCATTGCATGGGATGGAGTCTACCTGAAATCGCCTGGAAACGACAGCCCGTTACGCGGGCTCCCCCAACCGGGCGAGATAGTGGCGAACCCAGCCGCGCCACTGCTCAAGCGCCTCGCTCTTGGACGGATATCGTTTTTCTTCATGCAGTTGCGCCAGCGACTTCATGGCCTGAAGCAGGACAATAGCGACAGGCTGAGCCTCCTCCTCTGTCCAACCAGGACGCCAGGTCAGCAAGATCTTCGCAATCTCGCGGCGCAAGCTCTCGCGCAGCACGCCAGGGCGAACACCGGGTTGCTCCCAGCGCGCATCGAGAAGACTAAGGGCGAGGCTGCGCTCGGCTGAATGCGACACCAGAACGTCGAGCAAGCGATCGGCGAGGCGCTGTCCGTCCAGCTGATCCGCCTCCGCCCGGATCCGCTCAAGTGCTGCCTCCACATGCTCGCCGTAACGGGCCACAAGGGCATCGGCCAGAACATCCTTGTTGGGGAAGAACTGGTAAAGCGAACCGATCGGCGCGCCGGCGCGAGCAGCTATCTCGGTCATGGTTGCAGCCTTGTAGCCCTGCTCCGCAAAGACGGCCGCGCCGGCATCAAGCAGTTTCGCGACACGGGCAATGCCCCGCTTGCGCTTCGGCTCCTTGGCTGTTGGCTGCGTCGGTGAACTTGACTTATGCGAGGTCATTCTCATAAAACTCGTTTTGTGAGGGTGATCTCATTTATTCGATCAAATGCCGCCAGCGTCCAGTGTTTTCGAAACGCACGGCCTCAGACGAAAGACGCAGACGGGCATGGCTGAAGACGAGCGCATGGAATCAAAACCCCAGGGCACGTCCCCTGTCACGCCCTTGGCCACGTCTTTGCCCGAACAGCCTGCCACCCCGCCTCCGGGTCTGCTGACCTCCCTTCCCTCACAGCTGCGTTGGCTGATTCTGCTCGTTGTCTCTGTAGCCATTTCAGCCTTGCTCCATTTCGCGCAGATTCCGGGCGCGCTGCTGATCGGGCCGATGGCATCAGCAATCCTTGTGGCGACCAATGGCGCTCGACTTTCCGTGCATCGCTATCCCTATATCTTCGCGCATTCGCTTCTCGGCTGCATCATCGCACGCGCGCTCGATGTCGAGACGCTGAAAGCCGTCGCGCTCGACTGGCCGGTCTTCCTCGCCATCGTGATCGCCGTGATCTCCGCAAGCAGTCTTCTTGGCTATCTGATTGCCCGGGCAGATATCCTGCCAGGCACGACGGCCGTCTGGGGTACATCTGCGGGCGCGGCCTCCGCCATGGTGCTGATGGCCGAAGCGCATGGGGCCGATGCGCGGCTCGTCGCCTTCATGCAGTATCTGCGGGTGGTGTTCGTCGCGACGGGTGCAGCAATGATGGCAGCCTTCGTTTTCAACGTTGAAGGCGGCGTGGCGCGGGAGACGGTGTGGTTTCCGGAGACAGACTGGCTTGATCTCGGCATCACCCTCATCGTCGCCGTGCTTGCGGCATCCGTGGGCGCGCGGCTGAAGATACCGGCCGGCACGATGCTGTTGCCGCTGGCGGCCACCACGATCCTGCATGTCCTGGGATATATAACGCTCAACCTGCCCGCCTGGCTGCTGACGCTTGCTTACGGCATTATCGGCTGGCGGGTCGGCCTGAGTTTCACCCGGCGCATTCTGCGCCATGCGGCGAGCGCCCTGCCCCAGATCGTCGGCTCCATCCTGGTGCTGATGACCTTCTGTGGGGGGCTTGCATTTCTGTTGTGGCGGGTCATGGGTATAGACCCCCTGACGGCCTATCTGGCGACAAGCCCCGGCGGTCTCGATTCGATCGCAATCATTGCGGCGACGACCGATGTCGACATGTCTTTTGTCATGGCCCTGCAGACCATGCGGCTGATCATCATCATTTTGATCGGGCCGCAGATCTCCAGTTTCGTTGCCAGCCGCATTATGCCAAAAGACCAACGCGGCTGACGATCATCAGTCGCGCGGGAATTCAAGACCCATTTCGCGGAAGCGTTCCGGGTCATTGCCCCAGTTTTCGCGCACCTTGACGAACAGGAAGAGGTGAACCGTCTGCTCGAGAATCTCCGACATTTCCTTGCGGGATGCGGTCGAGATGGCCTTGATCGCATCGCCGTTCTTGCCGAGCACGATCTTCTTCTGGCTGTCGCGCTCGACATAGATGACCTGCTCGATCCGGACAGAGCCATCCTTTCGCTCTTCCCACTTCTCCGTCTCGACATGGGAAGAATAGGGAAGCTCCTGATGCAGGCGCAGGAACAGCTTCTCGCGGGTGATTTCGGCCGCCAGCTGGCGCATCGGCAGGTCGGAAATCTGGTCTTCCGGATAATACCACGGGCCCTCCGGGAAGGTATCCGCCAGATAATCCATGATATCGTCGCAACCAGAGCCCGTTGTCGCGGAAATCATGAAGGTGCGGTCGAACTTGACGGCCTCGTTGGCGGTGGTTGCCAGCTTCAGCAGCGCTTCGCGCTCGACGCGGTCGATCTTGTTCAAGACCAGGATCTTCGGCTGCGGCACATCCTTCAGCGCTTCCAGAATCGCTTCGGCGTCGCCGCGCAGGCCTCGTTCGCTGTCGATCAGCAACAGGATGATATCGGCATCCTTTGCCCCACCCCAAGCCGAAGTGACCATGGCACGGTCGAGCTTGCGGCGCGGCTTGAAGATGCCGGGCGTGTCCATGAAGACGATCTGGGCGTTCTTGTGAATCGCAATGCCGCGCATGACGGCGCGCGTCGTCTGCACCTTGTGGCTGACGATTGACACCTTGGCACCCACGAAGCGGTTGACGAGGGTCGACTTGCCAGCATTTGTCGGGCCGATCAGGGCAACGAAGCCGGATCGGGTCGGGGTGTTGACGATGGCTTCGCCGCCGTCCGGGGTCTCTGTTTCGGTCATAGTGTCCAATCAGTTGGCGTTCGAGGCTTTGGCCCAGACGCCTTCGCGTTCGAGTATCTTTGTGGCGGCGACCTGTTCGGCGGCCCGCTTGGATCGGTCTATGCCGGTCTCCGGCTGGATGCCGGGGATCTCGACGATCACCGTGAAGCGGGGATCATGATCCGGTCCGGAGCGATCGGCAACCTTGTATGTAGGCGGCACGCCAAACTTGGCATGCGTCCATTCCTGCAATTCGGTCTTGGCATCACGCCGCGCACCCTCTGCACGCTTGGCGCGCTCCGTCCAGTATCGCAGGATGAAGCTGCGCGCGGCTTCGAGGCCGGCATCGAGATAGATCGCAGCAATCAGGCTTTCGACGACATCGGCGCGAACGTTGAGCATGTTCTTGGCCGTGATCGCCTTAACGTCGGCACCGGTGCGGATAAACCGATGGAGCTGCATCTCATCAGCAACGGACGCGCAGGCTTCGGCACTGACCAGCTGATTGAAGCGGACCGACAACTCCCCCTCCGTCGCATTGCGGAAGGTGGTGAAGAGAAGTTCGGCAATACAGAACCCGAGGACGCGGTCGCCGAGAAACTCCAGCCTTTCGTAGTCGCCACCGCTTTTCGACGACTGCACGCTTGCATGGGTCAGCGCGCGGGCCAGGCGGTCGCGATCGGCAAACTTGTGGCCGACCGCGTCCTCCATCATAGACCACTGCTCTTCGCTGAGGCCCTTTTTCCGGTTCATTCGACAACCTTGAACAGACGATCCCAACGCATGTTGGCCGGCCACTTCCAGACTTCGCGGAACGAGATGTCGTTACCGAGCGAGAAGAAGATCAGCGAGGCCTTGCCGACAAGATTTTCAGCCGGCACGAAACCGACGTCGAAGCGGCTGTCGAGCGAATTGTCCCGGTTGTCGCCCATCATGAAATAATGGCCGGCGGGCACGACGAATTCGCGGGTGTTGTCGCCACGAGTATTCTGCGCCTGGTCAAGCGTGTCGAAGCTTACACCATTGTCGAGCGTTTCGCGGAAGACGGGCACGTCGGTACCCGGATCCATGCGGTAATCCGAGGTGAAGACGCCGTCCTCGACCTTGGGAACCGGCTTGCCATTGACGTTCAGAATGCCGTTGATCACCTGGATACGATCACCCGGAAGGCCGATGACGCGCTTGATGTAATCAATGCTCGGATTGGGCGGGAAGCGGAAGACGGCGATGTCGCCACGCTCCGGTTCGCTGCCAAAGACGCGACCCTCGAACAGGTCCGGCGAAAACGGCAGAGAATACTTCGAATAGCCGTAGGAGAACTTGTTGACGAAGATGTAATCGCCAACCAAGAGCGTCGGCATCATCGATCCGGAAGGAATCGTAAAGGGCTGGAAGAAAACGGTTCGGATAACGACCGCCAGCAGAAGAGCCTGAATGATGACCTTGATGTTTTCCCAAAGGGCGCTTTGTGTCTTTTCTTCGCTCACGCGGATCGGTTCCTTCTTGCGAAAATCCTGCTCTCTCTAGTCCGTTCGCGTGGCTGCGGCAACCGTGAAGCCAAGCTTTCGGCCGGCGTCAGGTCACGGCTGCGCGACCGGACGGGCTTCGATCACGACGAAAGCCTGGGCATAGGGATATTCATCGGTGATCGTCAGGTGGACGTAAGGGACATGCCCTTGCGGCAGGAGCGTGGCAAGAAGCTCCGCGGCACGCCCGGTCAACTCCATGGTTGGCGAGCCGGATGGCTGATTGACCACCCCCATCTCCGCCCAGAAGACGCCACGCGCGATACCCGTGCCGAGTGCCTTGGCAGTCGCCTCCTTGGCGGCGAAGCGCTTGGCATAGGAGGCTGCCCGGTCCTTGCGGCCTTCGGAGCGCGCCTGCTCGGCCTCTGTAAAACAGCGGGCGGTGAAACGCGCACCAAAGCGCTCGATGGACTTTTCCACCCGGCGGATGTCGATGAGGTCGCTGCCGATACCGATGATCATTCAAACACTCTGCTCTTCAAAGGCATGGGCCATGTGCGCGCGGGCGCGGTCTGCCAGACGCTCGCGCCTGCGGCGCTGAAACGTCGCCACCATCTTGTAGGTTACCGGATAAATGATGATGCCGGAGACAATCGCAAGCGGCACAGCACCGACCAGCATCGGCTTCAGCAGCGGCTCCCAAAGCTTTGCGGCCCCAACAGTCGTGAACAGGCTTTCGAGATCGACCCTGCCACCGCCCGACGTCTCGCCGCCAAGAATGTGATGACCAACTTCCCAGGTGACTGCCCAGATGAAGGGAAAGGTCAGCGGATTGCCAAAGGCCGTCCCCAGGGCAGCGGCGATCAAGTTCCCAGCCAGGAGATAGGCAACGGCGAAGGCGAGCAGGAAGTGCAGGCCGATGAAGGGCGTCCAGGAAATGGCGATGCCGGCTGCGAAGCCTGCAGCCACCGCATGTGGCGTGGCTGTCAGTCGCAGCACGCGTCGGCGGACATAGTGAAACGGCCGGGAAAAGCCCTTCCTCGGCCAGAACAGCTCTTGCAGCTTGGCCTTGAGCGGCAAGCGTGTGCGACGACGAAACAGCATGGTGATCATGTAATGGATCGACCATGGGTCCTGCAAGTCTGGGCCATCGGTTCGATGCCACCGAAAACGCAAAACGCCGGCAAAGGCCGGCGTTCCATCCTTCAAACTCTGTCTGCCGGGCCGTGTTCAGCCGCGACGGAAGAGGCCACGATCGATTTCGCGCTGGCGGTATTCCAGATCGACCATGTCGCGCGCACCGTTGAGGTACATCATTTCACGCTCTGCAACGCTGGGAACGCGGAGGGCACGGGCAAATCTGCGGATCGGAGTAAACATTGTTCAGTCCTCGTTTTGCTGTCTTCATTTGTTGAGCTGAACATAATGTTGCGACGCACACGGCACCAGCGCCAAATACCCGCATCAGCCATGCGCCAAGCGCATGGCGAACTAACCAAGGTTTACTATTTGGGCAATTCTGTGCTGAAAAAGCAGGCTTTTTACGTCCAACTGGACATTCATGCGCCAGATGCTGCGGCGCACCAACGCCGCAGCATCCAAAGTGCTTAGTCGTAGACGCGCTTGACCGTCGAAATGCAGTCGAGCTGCTTCAGCTCGCCAATCATCTGATTGAGCTGCCGCAGGTCCCAGACCTCCAGATCAAGCCCCATCTCGGTAAAATCGGTCGCTACGCGGATCATGTTGAGCATCCGGATATTGATGTCGAGGCGAGCGACGCACTGCGCCACCGTCGCCAGTGTGCCCGGCTCGTTCAGCGCATTGATCAGGATGCGGGCGACAAAACGCGACTTGTTCGCCTCGTCGAGATCCCAGCGCACATCGATCCAGCGCTCCGGCTCGTTTTCGAAGCGCTGAAGGGCCGAGGCCTGGATCGGATAGATGGTGATTCCCTTTCCATCCTGCACGATGCCGACGATGCGGTCGCCCGGCACGGCGCCGGCCGGCGAGAAATGCACTTCCGAATTGCCAGACATGCCGCGGATCGGCAGAGGCTCCGGCCCGTCGCCGGCAGTGGGCACGATACCCTTGGGGTGGGCCGCACCCGGGATCTTGAAGACCATGCCATTGGCGCTGTTCATGGCAAACCAGCCCTCGTCCGAGGACGGTTTCACCGTGACCCGCTCATCCTGATAGTCGGGATAGACGGCACGCAAGACGTCGAGCGAGGAGGTCTCGCCACGTCCGACAGAGGCAATCGCGTCCTCGACCTCGCGCTGGCCCAGCCGATGCAGGACCGGTTTCAGCACTTCCCGCGAGAACACCTTGCCGGCGCGCTCGAATGTGCGCTCGAGAATACGCTGGCCAAGGCCGGCATATTGCTTGCGGATCGCCATACGGGTGGCGCGACGGATGGCAGAGCGGGCCTTTCCGGTGACGACGATCTCCTCCCAGGCCGCCGGAGGCACCTGAATGCCGGAGCGGATGATCTCGACCTCGTCACCGTTCGACAGGCGGGTCACCAGCGGCATGATCGAGCCGTTGATCTTCGCACCGACGCAGGTATCGCCGACATTGGTGTGCACGGCATAGGCAAAGTCGATCGGCGTCGCACCGCGCGGCAGCGCGATCAGCTTGCCCTTCGGCGTGAAGCAGAAGACCTGGTCCTGGAACAGCTCAAGCTTGGTGTGCTCCAGGAATTCTTCCGGGTTGTCGCCCTCGGCCAGCGCCTCGATCGTGTGGCGCAGCCAGGAATAGGCGTTGCTCTCGCGCGACAGCAGCTCGCCAGCCTCGCCGCCCTCCCCGTCCTTGTAGAGACTGTGGGCGGCGATGCCGAATTCGGCGATGTCATGCATGCGGCGCGTGCGAATCTGCAGTTCGATTCGCTGGCGCGACGGACCGACGATCGTGGTGTGGATCGAGCGGTAGTCGTTCTGCTTCGGCGTCGAGATGTAATCCTTGAAGCGCCCCGGCACGACGCGCCAGCGCGTGTGCACGATGCCAAGCGCCCGGTAACAGCCCGGGATGTCATCGACGAGAATGCGGAAACCATAAACATCGGAAAGCTGCTCGAAGGAGAGCGACTTCGACTGCATTTTCCGGAAGACGGAATAAGGCTTCTTCTGCCGTCCCTTGACGGAGGTGTTGAGAAGGCCGTTGGCGACGAGAAGGTCGCGCAACTCGTCCTCGATCTTGGTAATCAGCCCTTCGTTGCGGGTCGAAAGTTCCGACAGGCGGTCGGTCACCGTCTCATAGGCTTCGGGGTTCATGTAGCGGAAAGACAGGTCTTCCAGCTCGTCGCGCATATCCTGCATACCCATGCGGCCGGCGAGCGGCGCATAAATATCCATCGTCTCCTCGGAGATGCGGGCGCGCTTGTCGTCGCGCATATGCTCAAGGGTACGCATGTTGTGCAGGCGATCGGCGAGCTTCACCAGGAGAACGCGGACGTCGTCGGAGATGGCGAGCAAGAGCTTGCGCAGGTTTTCAGCCTGCTTGGCCTTCTTGGTGACGAGATCGAGTTTCTTGATCTTCGTCAGTCCCTCGACGAGGCGACCAATGTCTTCACCGAACAGTTCGTCGATCTCGGCGCGGGTCGCCGAGGTGTCCTCGATCGTGTCATGCAGGAGGGCGACGGCGATCGTTGACTCATCAAGATGCATGTCGGTGAGGATGGCGGCAACCTCAAGCGGATGGGAGATATAGGGGTCTCCACTGGCGCGCGTCTGCTTGCCGTGCTTCTGCATGGCATAGACATAGGCCTTGTTGAGGAGAGCTTCGTTGGCGTCGGGCTTGTACTTCTGAACCCGCTCAACAAGCTCGTATTGCCGCATCATTCAAGCGTCCCCCGGAAACGAAAAGCGCGCCAGCCGACATGACTGGCGCACACAATCCAACTGCTCCCGACAGACTTACGTCCGACCGGTTGACGATTAGTAATCGTCGCTCTTTTCTGGCGGCACAAGCCCTTCGATGCCAGCCAGAAGATCTTCTTCCGACATCTGGTCGAAGGTGAGCGTCTCGGGCAGTTCGTCCTCTTCGTCGCCCTTGCCGGCCGTACCGGTATTGGCGAGCATCGAGCTCGGCTCCTGCTCCGGCTCGTCGACTTCGACGTGCTTCTGCAGCGAATGGATGAGGTCTTCCTTCAGATCATCCGGCGACAGGGTCTCGTCCGCGATTTCGCGCAGCGCCACGACCGGGTTCTTGTCCTTGTCGCGATCGATGGTGATCGGCGCCCCTTGCGAAATCTGCCGAGCGCGATGGCTGGCGAGCAGCACGAGCTCGAAGCGGTTTTCGACTTTGTCGATGCAATCTTCAACGGTGACGCGGGCCATAGCCTGTCCTTTACGGTCGTGAATGTATGGAATTGAGGGTTGCGATACAATCAATGGACAGGAAATTCAAGTTTTTCGTGCTCGCCCGCCTCTCACGGTCCTGTTGACCCCAAAAAGATCACGGATACAACCGGTTTCAACCACAAGCTGCTTGGAATACCCCGGGCAGCACACTAAATAGTCATTATATGATCACTTCATAATTTACAGGAGTGTTCATAAGTGGAGGGGCAACGTCTTGTTTTTCATTGCCTTTAGCCATATTGCCTCTATTGGATTTAAGGATATCGGGGATGTTCGACCCACGCGAAAAAATCGCTCTCTTTATTGACGGCGCCAATCTCTATGCCGCTTCCAAGAGCCTCGGCTTCGATATCGACTATCGCAAGCTTTTGAAGGCATTCCAGAAGCGCGGCTATCTGCTCCGCGCCTATTACTACACGGCGCTGATCGAAGATCAGGAATATTCGTCCATCCGTCCGCTGATCGACTGGCTTGACTATAACGGCTACAAGGTTGTGACCAAGCCTGCCAAGGAGTTCACGGACTCCATGGGCCGCCGCAAGGTCAAGGGCAATATGGACATCGAACTGGCGATCGATGCCATGGAACAGTCCGAAACGGTCGACCATCTGGTGCTGTTTTCCGGCGACGGCGATTTCACGACGCTGGTCGAAGCCCTGCAGCGCAAGGGCCGCAAGGTTTCGGTGGTCTCGACCATGTCGACCCAGCCGCCGATGATCGCAGATGACCTGCGCCGACAGTCCGACCATTTCATCGACCTGATGACGCTGAAGGCGGAAATCGGCCGCGATCCGAGCGAACGCGGCGCACCGCGTGTGGCAGAACCGGTGTCGAGCCACGAAGAAGAGCACTGAGGGCTCGCCCTCCGATTTCAGAAAAAAATCCCCTCCCCACAAGGGGGAGGGGCTTTCGCGTCGCATACATCTTTGTCGATATAGCAAGCGGTTTGCCGGCACCTCATCGTGTGGAGAGGACGCGCGGCTTCCCTGCCCTACCTGCAATCGACGTCCGCTTCGCTGAGCCGCAGACGGCGAGGCCGCGTTATGCCCTCCCCCTTATGGGGAGGGTTTGAGATGGGAAGGGTTTGGGAGAGGACTTTCTTTACTTACATCGCCTCGAAAGCGATATCCTGCGCGCCCTGCCACAAGACCTGTTTGCCCATGGCCTCCAGCTGCTCCATGCCCTTTGTCACCGTCAGGAAATGGTTGCCGGAAAGCACGCCCATCTTGCTGGCAAATTGCGAGCTGCCATAGGCAAAGAGAAGTTCCGTCTCGCTGAAGCCGCCGGGATAGAGCAGAATATCGCCGCGCGACGGATGGGCGGTGTGGTTTTCAAAGCCGGCACCGAACTGGAAATCGCCGAGCGGCACCCAGACTGCCTCGCCCGACCAGCGCGAATGGATGGCCTGATTGTGAAACGGCAGGAAGTTCTGGAAAATCCGGCAGGTTTCCGGCGCCTTTTCCAGCTCGAACCGGGCTTCGAAAACGAAGGGGCCGACCGTGACCTTCAAATGTGTGGCTGGCATGCTCATCAACCCGTCTTCATGATCCGCTGCTTCTGGCGATTCCAATCGCGCTCCTTCTCGGTCTCGCGCTTGTCATGCAGCTTCTTGCCCTTGGCAAGCGCCAGCTCCAGCTTCGCCCTGCCCTTCTCGTTGAAATAGATCTTGAGCGGCACAAGCGTCATGCCCTCGCGATTGATCGAGGAGCGCAGACGGTTGATCTCGCGCTTGGACAAAAGCAGCTTGCGACGGCGGCGCGGCTCGTGATTGAAGCGGTTGGCCTGCAGATATTCCGGCAGATGCGAATTGATCAGCCAGATCTCCTCGCCCTCATCGGAAGCATAGGATTCGGCAATATTGGCCTTGCCTTCCCGCAGCGACTTGACCTCCGTGCCGGTCAAAACAAGACCCGCCTCGTAGGTGTCGACGATCTCATAATTGAAGCGCGCCTTGCGGTTTTCCGCGACGATCTTGTTGACGGTGCGCTGTGAGCCTTTGGGGGCCATGGTTCAATCTTCCGTTTCGCCCGGGATTTTGTCGTGGAGTTCGCCATGCGCGGGCGGGGCGTGGCGGGTATGGGAGGTATGTAATGGAGGATGGGGGGGAAATAAAGGTGGAGGTGGAGAGGCGTCGGCATTGCGCCTTCAGATCTCTAACTCTCCGCCTCTACTCGGCTTCTGAAAACCGAAGTACCTCTACCAGGTCGACAATGAAGCTACCGCAGTTTGTGTGATGGAATCGATAATTCGTCTCAAACATCGCCATCCTGCACCGGTTCACCAGTGGGCATTTCATCACCGTAGTCGCCGACATCCGCCTTTCGAGCGGCTTCCTCCCCGCGTCGCGCAGCTACGTCGCGAACCTCTTCGTAGACCCCCATGACTAGCAGGGAGTGAATGATCAAATCGCAAACCTGCCAATTCGCATAGGACGAGGAGGCAAGTCCGTGTGCCACAAGGTTCCTAAGATTGGTACCGCGCGCGTCTGCGAAGATCGATTTGATTTGCAGGATGATATCAGGACCCATGGCCTTCTGGACCGATTCCATGGCGAGGAAATCACCGAGGTTGGAGGACACCTCCCAACCCGGCGCGCCGCGTTTGGCCTTGGTCGTGACCTCTCCCAGATTTCTCGCCAACTTCCGGAACCCTGTCTCAATCAGAGGAACGAGCGTGAACAGCGCTTTGATATAGTCCCCGTGCATCCAAGCCTTGATGCCTTCTCGCATTAGGTGGAAGTCATCGAATAATTCGGACTGAAAAATGAAACTTGATATTTCCTCCGGCGACAAACGATGGAAATCCACAGCCTCGTCAAGCGCCCTCGCAAGAAACTGTCTGTTGAGTTGTTGACCGGTATTCAGACGTCGAATGAGATTCCCTTCTTTGTCATCTTCAGTCGACCCAACGGTCGCGGCCTTATGATCTTCAGCGAGAATAGATGAAGAGAACATCGCCATGAGCGGCGCAGCTCTCGCTTCGCGTTGCAAGGAACCCCAGAGCCTCTCCCTAGGTTCGGTGAATTCTACTGCAATATTAAACAGAGCCTGCTGCCAGCTATTTTTGTCGACGACAGTAGAAAGGAATTCGTCCAATTCCTCCTTGTCGATTGTCATCGTCGTTGTGAAAGACTGCATTTCCTCGTGACTATTGCGGATAGCTTGCTCACGTTCGAGCCTGACTGCCCTCGCATGGTCCTTGTCTCCGGCCGTTGACATGTATTCGACGGCGGTCTCTAGCCAGCCCATCGCCTGCATGGCGCTCCCAGCGCGCGAAATATAGATGAAAGCGTCGGCTATCCCTTTGGCGACACGCTCAACCTCGGAAGTCGCCCCCGCCTTGCGGTAGTAATCGATGAGACGAACGCCAACGTTCTCGGCGTGATGGGGATCGAAGCTGTCGGAGCCTGGTGCAGTATATCCAGCGAACAAGGTCTCCCAACCAGTTCGCAAGCGCTCCCGGTCGTCTTCGCTCAACGCGATCTTTCGATTCTGCAGCAGTTCGTCGGAGACCGCCCACCACCATGCCTTCTCAGCTACCGCCTTGTCGAAAGCAATAAGAAGCTGGCCCTTTGTACCCCTAATGCGTTCCACGTCGTTTATGAGGGCTGCAAGGCGGGCTGCGCGTTTGAGCACAACTATATTGTCATGTTGATCCGGCCGCATGTCGTTCGTCACCGAGGCCAGATAGCTGTCGATAGCGATGCGAGCAAATTCAGGATCGCCCCGCGTCTTCGACACGGGACTGCTGAACTCCCATACAAGATCTGCGTAGCGGCCTCTTAGAACCGGATGGCCAAGGGTTTTCGCTCGTGCTTTCCAATGCTCAATTACTTCAGGTGTCAGTTCCCGAACATCAGGC
Organism: Rhizobium sp. G187; assembly: GCF_051549525.1. Taxonomy (NCBI): domain Bacteria; kingdom Pseudomonadati; phylum Pseudomonadota; class Alphaproteobacteria; order Hyphomicrobiales; family Rhizobiaceae; genus Rhizobium; species Rhizobium sp. G187. Next base: position 784,837 of record NZ_JBPUGM010000002.1, on the reverse strand, counting down.
CCATACCAATCCGAGCCATCTGCCTTAGTGCCTGAACTCCATGCTCCGAAATAAGTGTTCCACGGTCCCATGTTCTCGGCTTCACGCTGTAGAGCGAAGGCCATGGCATCAGGCCATGCGTCACGGAATGCATCTGAGTTGCCCGCAAGTTTCATGCGAGCAGGGCTTAAGGCAGCCGATATTACGTTGGCCCCCAGCTTTTCTTCAGACTGCTCGAAGCCTTGGATAATGACCTCAATCTCTGTGGGCACGTCGATCACGCGTCGATCCTCCACATCCTGTATCTCAAATGACTATTTCAGCACGGTCGACTTCAAGTAGTCATTCTCGTTCTTCAGTCCGTCGCAGCTCAACCTTTCGAAGACGTCCCAGGTTATCAGATTAAATCGCTTCGCTCCATTTTTGGTGGACTATCCAAGGACAGGTAGATTAACGAATGAAGAGTTGCGGCCATCATCCGTATTTCGAATTCACCCCTGAGCCTCACTTCACCCAACAAAAAAGCCGGCGTTTCCGCCGGCCTTTTGTCTCAATTCATCAGTCCCGCATGCTTCAGCGCCGCGTCGATCGCGGCTTCCGTCGAAGCCTCCAGCGTGCCCAAGAGCGGCAGGCGGACATTGCGGCTCATACGGCCGAGGCGGTTGAGGGCGTATTTGGCGCCACAGAGGCCGGGCTCCAGGAAGATGGCCTTGTGCAGCGGCATTAGGCGGTCCTGCAGGCCAAGGGCCTTGGCATAGTCGCCAGCGAGGGTCGCGGCCTGGAATTCCGCACAGAGGCGCGGCGCGACATTGGCGGTGACGGAAATGCAGCCCACGCCGCCATGGGCGTTGAAGCCGAGCGCCGTGGCGTCCTCGCCCGAGAGCTGGACGAAATCCGTGCCGCAGGTGATGCGCTGTTCGGAGACGCGCTCGATCTTGCCGGTCGCATCCTTCACGCCGACGATGTTCTTATGGGCTTTCGCAAGCGCGCCCATGGTCTCCGGCGTCATGTCGATCACCGAACGGCCGGGGATGTTGTAGATGATGATCGGCAGCGAGACGGCCTCGGCGATCGCCTTGTAATGGGCGATCAGGCCCTTCTGGGTCGGCTTGTTGTAATAGGGTGTGACTACGAGCAGCGCGTCTGCGCCGACGGCTTCGGCGTGCTGGGCAAGCTCGATCGCTTCCACCGTATTGTTGGAGCCGGCACCGGCAATGACGGGCACGCGCTTGGCCGCCGCCTGCACACAGAGCTCGACGACCCTTTTGTGTTCGGCATGGGAGAGCGTCGGGGATTCGCCCGTGGTGCCGACCGGGACCAGGCCGGTTGAGCCTTCCGCGATCTGCCATTCGACATGGGCGAGAAAGGCTTGCTCGTCGACGGCCCCCGTATCGGTGAAGGGCGTGACGAGTGCGGGAATGGATCCCTGGAACATGCAATGAACTCCCACGGGCCGACATTCACGCTTCGGCCGCATTCCTGAATTAAATCGGCTGCACATTACTTCGCACCTTTTGGTGCGACAAGCGCATGTTCAACGGTTTTGTGACGGAATCCGCAAGGATTGGCCAGGCCGCCTTTTCCGGGTTCGACAAGATTTCGTTAACCTTTAGACCCGCCTATTGGCAATATGGTCGCAAGTCTCGGGTGTGTGGATGAAAAGAGCCGTCCTGTTCGCTTCCATCGTCAGCTGTGGCGTTCTCGCCGCGGGTGGGATGGACCTCGCGCGAGCATTGTCGGACATGCCCTCCTTGCCAGAGGATGTGCCCGTGCCGCTGAGCAAGCCGCTGGGATTTGCGCCGACCAAAGCCATGCCGCCCTCCTTTGACCTGCCGTCTGCCGAGACCACCGGCACCATTCCGCGAACGAACCGGCTTCCCGCCGTCAACCCGGATCTGAAGGCGGGGCTGGATGCGCTTTCCGCCAGAGATGGGGCGGGTGCGGTTGCCATCCGCAACCGGATGGCCAGCGGGCTGGATCGGCACATGCTGACCTGGTCGATTGCCATGTCCGGCCTGCCGGAGATTGCCGCGGAAGAGATTGCAGCGGCAAGCCGCGAGCTTGAGGGCTGGCCCGGTGCCAAGACATTTCGTTCGAATTCCGAGCGCGCGCTTTTCAAGGCGAAGCCTTCGGCAAGCCTTGTCCTGTCTGCCTTCGGAACGACAGCGCCGGAAACGACCGAGGGGCAGTTGCTGCTGGCCCGTGCCCATGCCGATACCGGCAATGCGGCCGCGGCCAAACGCATTATCCAGCATCTCTGGCATGATGAAGTGCTCGAAACCTTTTGGGAAGACCGGATTCTGGCCGATTTCGGCGGCATGCTGGACAAGGCCGATCACCGCCTGCGCATGGAGCGCCTGCTTTACAAGGACCGCGCCAGCCAGGCGAAACGCTTTGCTGCACTTGCGGAAGCAGACCCACTGTACACGGCCTGGGCCGCGCTGATTGCGGGATCGGCCAATGCCGGCGATCTGATCGGCAAGCTCGAGCCCGCATGGGCCAAGGAGCCTGCGGCTCTCTTTATACGCATCGAAAACCTGCGCAAGCAGCAGAAATACGAAGAAGCAGCCACGCTCTTTGCCCGCATGCCGAGAGAACGCGAGCGGCTGGTCGATGCGGGTGCCTGGTGGAACGAGCAGCGGATCATTGCCCGGGGGCTTGCCGATCTCGGGAAAACGCGCGAGGCCTATCAGATTGTCGCCAATCATGTTGCGACCGATCCGGCTGACGTTGTCGATGCCGAGTTCCATGCCGGCTGGTATGCGCTGCGGTCGCTTCATAACCCGACGCTGGCTCGGCCTCACTTCGAGCGGATCCTGGCGGCATCCGACCGCCCGCTTTCTCAGTCGCGTGCCTATTACTGGCTCGGCCGTACGGCGGAAGCAGCCGGCGACAAGGCGCGGGCCGACACTCAATTTGCCCAGGCTGCGCGTCACGTCAGCACATTTTATGGACAGCTCGCGGCCGCTCGCCGTGGCGCGTCCGGTCTGACCATCCCCTATCCGGCGCCAAGCGACACCGAACGGGAACGCTTTGCCGGTCGCGAAGCGGTGCGCGCCATCGCGCGTTACGAGGCGGCTGGACATGGCAGGCGGGCGCAGGGACTTTACAAGATGCTGGCGGAACAGCTGGACAGTCCGGGGGAACTTGCGCTTCTGGCGGCGCGGGCGGAAAAATCCGAGGGCGGCCATCATCTGGCGCTGCAGATCGGCAAGACGGCTTATGGCCGAGGGATCGATGTGCCGGCGCTTGCCTTCCCGGTCGGTGTCATTCCCGATGCTGCGGATATTGCCGGCTCCGGCAAGGCGCTTGCCTATGCGATTGCGCGGCAGGAAAGCTCGTTCAATCCCGGGGCCGTGTCGCCCGCCAATGCGCAAGGGCTGCTCCAGCTGATGCCGGGCACGGCGCGGGGCGTCGCAAAACGCCACGGCATTGCCTATGCGCCCGAAAAACTGACACGCGATGCCGGCTTCAACGCCACGCTCGGCGCTCATTATCTCGGTGAGCAGATCGACGCCTTTGGCGGTTCCTACATCCTGACCTTCATTGCCTATAATGCGGGCCCGCGCAAAGTGCCGGAATGGATTGGCCGCTATGGCGACCCGCGCGGGAAGGCGATCGACGAGGTCGTCGACTGGATCGAGCGCATCCCCTTCCCCGAGACGCGCAACTATGTGCAGCGGGTTATGGAGAACTATCAGGTCTACAAGACAAGGCTTGGCCAGAAGACCGACATCGTGCACGATCTGCGCTTCGGGCGCTGAGTGAAGTTCTGTCGCCTTCCAATCTTCCGCCATCTGCGCCGGCAAAATCGCTTCGCAGTCTTGCTGGAATTGCACTAGCATTGTCCCCATCCGGTTTCGAATGCTGTCAGCAATCGGTATCACAGAGGGGAGATGGCCTGCATGGTGGATGTCGAGGATCGCTTCATCACGGGTGCGGACGGTTTGCGCCTGCATCTTCGGCTTTATGGTGTGTCCAATGGCGGGACCCCGGTTGTGTGCCTGCCGGGACTGACCCGCAACCTTCTCGATTTTGACGGGCTGGCGCATATTCTCGCCGCCTCCCCGCATGGACGTCAGGTCATTTCGATCTCGTCGCGCGGACGGGGGCGATCGGATCGTGATCCGGACCCGACCCGTTATACGGTACCGGTGGAAGCCAGCGATGTTATCGCGGTGATGGATGCGCTTTCACTGAACCAAGCCGCCTTTATCGGCACCTCGCGCGGCGGCCTGATCCTGCATATGCTCGCGATGACACATCCAGAGCGGATCGACCGGGCCGTTCTCAACGACATTGGTCCTGTGCTGGAGGCGGACGGGCTCCGGACGATCCAGACGCAACTGGCGGCCCGAGATACGCCAGGCACAATCGATGAGGCCGTCGCAGCCCTGCGTCAGGCCTATGGCGCGGAATTTCCGCGACTCACCGAGCAAGACTGGCGCGACATGGCGGGAGCGCTGTTCCGGGAACAGGATGGCAGACTATCATCCGATTACGACCCGGCCATCGCTGCTCAAATCAGTGCGATCGACCTCAATGCGCCCTTACCCACACTCTGGGAGGCTTATGAAGGTCTGGCGAAAAAGCCATTGATGGTGATCCGCGGAGAAAACTCGCAGCTTCTGTCGCATCAGACTGTGCAGGCCATGGCTGCCCGCAAACCGGATCTCGTTTTCATCGAGGCCGAGGGCCAAGGCCATGCACCGATCCTGCACCTCGCACCGCTCCCCGAGCAAATTGCGGCGTTTCTTACCGCCTGAGCGGCATACGCACCGGCCATGCTGACGCAGGCTCTGAGGCGCTCAAACGGAAAAAGCCCGGCTAAAAGCCGGGCTTTCCCTATCCGATCCTAAGATCGAATTAGAACGAGCGGGTCAGACGGACGAAGCCGGTCCAAGCTTCCGAGCTGTCGTCGGCGTCGAAGTAGTCGACGGTCGCAGCAGCCTTCAGGCCAGTTGCGATCTGGTATTCAGCCAGAAGGCCGACGCCCCATGCGTCTACGCCGCTGTCGAAGCCAACGTCGCCCCAGTAGTTAGCCGACGGGGTGATGGTGAGCTTTTCGGTAGCCTTGAAGCCGTAAGCTGCGCCAACGGTCCACTCAGCAACCTGTGCGTAGGTGGATTCGCCAGAAGCGTAACCAGCGTAGAGTTCGAACGTACCCGGGCCAACTTCAGCCGAGACTTCGCCAACAACGAGGCCTTCTTCAGCGTCGAAGTCGTATGCGCCCCAAGCAGAGATCGTGGCTGCGCCGAGCGAAGCCGAAGCGAAGCCCTGTACGCCGAGGTCGTCGAAGCCGTCGTTCGACAGCTCGTCAACGCCGAGACCAACGGTGAAGGAGTCGGTTGCGTAGGTGTAGGAAACAGAGTCGAACTTTGCGTTGGTGATGAAGGCGTCGCCTTCAGCAGCCGTGCCAACGTCGTCGAGCCAGGTCAGGAAGTAACCGGCCTTGAAGCCGCCAACAGTGATGTAGGCCTGATCAAGGAACAGGTTAGAACCGAGCGTGTAATCGTCGCCATCAACGTCAGTTACGGTGACTTCGTCGTCGCTGGTGCCAGAGATACGGATGTAGGAACCGATGGTGCCGACTTCCGAGTCATTCTTGGCTTCAAAAACTACGCGACCACGGGTCTGGAAGTCGCCGCCGAAATCTTCGCCGTCAACCTTGGCCCAGTCGTAAGAGAAGCGAACTTCGCCGCCGATCTTGAGGCAGGTCTCGGTGCCGGGGATGTAGAAGTAGCCGGTGCCGAAAGCGTCGCAAACGCGAACGTATTCCATGGGCTCAGGCTCGGCAGCAACGATGGCGTCGGCAGCCTGGGCGCCGGAAACTACAGCGAGAGCTGCAGCGGAGCCGATGAGAAGGCTCTTGATGTTCATTATTGACCTCCAGTCAAGTTTCGTATGGGTCTGGGTTATTTGGCTGAAGGACAGCGTTCCCTGCCCCATCCCCGTCGGTTTCAGAAGACGGACGATCCACCGCCTCGCTTCCGATGTTGAAAATACAAAACATCTCCGGTCATGCAATCACCAAAGAGAGGAATGGGGGGATCGCCACCCCCCTTACCGAAATCCTGTTGCCGAAAGGTCACAAAACCGCGATCCAGGACCCGAAGTCATTTACCTTTCGTTAAGAAAGGCGAATGGAATCCGACAGTTAGAGGAGCTTCCTTTCTATATATAGGGGGGCTCCACTATCCGGAGCACATCCGATTTGGGACAGTTTGCCCTTGTTATAAGGGGATTCCCGTGCCGGCGGTGACCGGTGCTGGATTGAAGGACGTCTTGCCGATACGCGTTTGGCGCGGCCCTCACCGTTCAATTCATGCAGAGGAGGGCCAGAATCGACCAGGCGATTCCCTGGCTGATTCCCATTTTGCCCTGATTCCCTTGTGATTCTGGCGTTAGGCGTCTGTTGAGGCCTCTGGCGCGCAGCGGGCGGCGCTCTTCAGCGGGTCATCTGCGCGGTAAAATGTGCGAGACGGATAAAAGGCCTTGCATTCGACGATTCAAGACAATAATCAGGCCGGACCGGAGAGGTGGCCGAGTGGTCGAAGGCGCTCCCCTGCTAAGGGAGTATACGTCAAAAGCGTATCGTGGGTTCGAATCCCATCCTCTCCGCCATTTGGCCCGAGCGGCTTTTCTCATCTTTCATCGCAAATACCTCGCTTTACCGCGTCGCAGCTGTGCTGCGTGATTTTCGGATCACCCTGGACGCCTTCCTGACTGCGCGTGCACGGTTTTGTTGGCTGGCTCGGTACGAGCAGATACCCGCACATCCAGCCTATCCTATTGATATATAATATTTATTCCGCGAGACGCCTAAGCGTGACCTCTATAATTGACTGGAGGTCAATAATGAACATCAAGAGCCTTCTCATCGGCTCCGCTGCAGCTCTCGCTGTAGTTTCCGGCGCCCAGGCTGCCGACGCCATCGTTGCTGCCGAGCCTGAGCCCATGGAATACGTTCGCGTTTGCGACGCTTTCGGCACCGGCTACTTCTACATCCCCGGCACCGAGACCTGCCTCAAGATCGGCGGCGAAGTCCGTGCGACCCTGTCGTTTGATGACAGCGCTGCTGACGACTTCGAAACTGAAGTTCGCGCTCGCGTGGCGTTCGAAGCCAAGAACGACTCGGAAATTGGCACGATCGGTTCCTACATCCGCCTTCAGGCAACTCAGGGTGCAGAACTCTCCCGCGCTGACGTCGGCCTGGATCAGGCCTACATCACCGTTGGCGGCTTCAAGGTCGGTCGCGCTCTGACTTGGGCTGACGATTGGGGTCTGGCTGGTGAGTCCGACGACTACTTCGGCAACGCGCGCTTCAACACCGTTTCCTACACCTACACTTCGGATGCGTTCTCCGTCGGTCTCGGCGTTGACGACCTGTCGGGCGTGTATGTAGAGGACGCAACTGGTGCCGTTCTCGCTGACTACGGCAACGAAGTTGGTGCCGAGGCTTTTGTATCGGCAGCATTCGGTCCTGCATCTATCGTCGTAAATGGCGCTTACGACTTCGAAGCTGAAGAAGGCGCAATCGCTGCTGTAGTCTCGGCTGACCTCGGCCCGGGTACGCTCGGCATTGCTGGTGCCTACGCAACTGGCTACTCCTACGGCTACGACTTCCAGTCTGAGTGGACCATCGGAGCTGCTTACACCTTCAACGCAACCGAGAAGCTGGCCATCACTGCGCAGGCTAACTACTACGGCGACGTAGCTGACGGTGGCGTATTCACCTCGGCTGACGCCTGGGCTGCTGACCTGTTCGTTGAATACAAGCTCGCTGCTGGCCTCACGGCTTCGGCTGACGTCCAGTACATCGACGCTGACGGCGCTGACGACAACTTCAACGGCTTCGTTCGCCTGACCCGTTCGTTCTAATCCACAACGGATTAGCGAATAGCTAGAGGGTCCGGCTTCTTTTGGAGCCGGGCCCTTTTGCTCAAGCGGCAGTTCACCTGACTATTGTTGTAATTCAATATCTTGCCCGCCCTTCCCTGCAGAAGGGCTACCAATCCAGGAGACACAAATCGAAAGCATGACAGGGGCTCGCATCGAGCCGATCACAAAAGTTTGTGCCGTTTTGCCCTATACTTTTTATATCTTATAACAATTATGCCGCTCGCGGGGAAACGAGCGACGTGCTCGTTCGCGCGTGTGAATGAGATGTGGGGACATATGCAAGTGGAACTGCCGGCCGGTACGGGTTTCGACAGCTTTGTCGAGGTACCCAATTACTCCGTCCATTATCAGTACAGTACCGGCAATATCCTGCACGAGGTGCGGGAAACCTCCCTGCGTGAGATGTTCGCCAAATATGGCGACCTGCTGTGGATGAATGGCAGCCACAAATACAATGTCACCAATTTTATCGGAGAGCTTCACGATCTCCTTGATATTCCGAGCTTTGCGACCTTCTCGCAGTCGATGCTCGACGAACTTATCGGCAAATTGCGCAAACGCGGTAATAGCAACGCCACCATCAATCGAAAGATGGCGGCCCTCAGCAAGCTACTGCGAAAGGCCTACAAGATGGGAGACGTCCACAGTCTGCCCGAATTCAAGCGGCAAAAGGAAAAAGCCGGGCGAATTCGATTCCTCGATCGCGACGAGGAGGACCTGCTGTTCTCCGAAATTCGCGCCCATTCCGAACTTTACTACCGATTCTGCATGTTCCTCGTCGATACGGGCGCCCGCTTGAGCGAGGGCCTCGATCTGCGTTGGGGCGATATCAATGCGCATCGTGTCACTTTCTGGGTGACCAAGTCGGGTCGTTCGCGCTCCGTCCCCCTCACCCAGCGGGCGGCGGCTGCCATTGCGGCATCTGACAGGCGCCACTCCGGCCCCTTTGCCGAAATCGATCAGCAGCGCTTCCGGATTGCCTGGCACAATGCCAAGGACAAGATCGGATTTGCGGACGACAAGGATGTCGTGCCGCACGTTCTTCGCCACACCTGCGCCTCGCGCCTGGTTCAGGGCGGCATCGATATCCGTCGAGTGCAGATGTGGCTTGGACACCAGACGCTGACCATGACCATGCGCTATGCGCATCTTGCCTCGCATGACCTCGATATGTGCGTCCCCGTTCTCGAACGGGCTGCTGCATGCTGATTGCATCACTTTTTTTTGAAAGTGATGTGATAGCGCTACCATCACTTTGAAAAGATTGAGCTTTTAGGTTTATGCGATAACTATTCTACAAACAAATAAAGGGTCCGGCTAGCGCCGGACCCTTTCTTATTGTCTTCAGAGGAGCGCGGACAGGACCCCCGCTTCACGCTTTCACAGCAACTGTTTGAGATCGGCCGCTGGGTCGGCAAGCACAGCCTTGTCAACGGCCTTTGCCGTTTCCAGAAGTTTCTTGCCGGTCACATAGGCCTTGGCATCGTTGATCGCGTCGACCGCAACCAGCTGGCCCATGCGGAAATACCAGACCGAGGCGCTGCCCTCCCGGCTACCCGGACGCACCAGTGTTTCATCATATCCAAGATTGAAGCCCGCTATCTGCAGCTTGACCTCATATTGATCCGACCAGAACCATGGCTTCGGCTGATAGGCCGCAGTGCCACCGACGAGCTGGGCCGCGACAGCCTCCGCCTGGTCTACGGCATTCTGAACCGATTCCAGCCGAACTCTCTCACCGTTCCAGGTTTGCAAGGCGCAGTCGCCCACGGCGAAAATGGCAGGATCGGCAGTGCGGGCGTGATCGTCGACGACGATACCGTTCATGGTTTCAAGACCGGCGTCAGAGGCCAGCTGGTCATTCGACAGAACACCGATGCCGACAATGGCCATATCGATGTCGAGAACGGTGCCATCGGAGAGTTCGGCAGCCGTCACCCGGCCCCCATCCTCGATCAACCGCACGAGTCCGGTCCTCTCCCTGATATCCACGCCTTCCGCACTATGAATGGCCCGCATGATCTCGGCCGTCTCCTTCGCCGCGACACGCGCGAGGATCCGATCCGCCATTTCGATGAGCGTGACCGAAAGACCGAGCTTGCGGGCGACGGCGGCGGCCTCAAGACCGATATAGCCACCGCCAATGATCAGCACGTGCCGACCGGCTTTCATTTCCACGGCCAGCTTGTCCGCATCGGCTTTGTCGCGAACCGTGTAGACGCCTTCAAGATTGCCGCCAATCGCATCCGGCAGCCGGCGGGGCGATGCCCCTGTCGCGAATACGAGCGTCTCGTAGTCGATGCTGCTGCCGTCGAACAGGCGGACAAGCCGCGCTTCCCGATCGATCATCTCGACCGATGTCGAAAGCCTGAGCTCGACATTGTTCTCGACATACCATTCCTCCGGGCGAAACAGGAGGCGGTCAAAGCTCATCTCGCCCAGAAGATACTTCTTCGACAGTGGAGGACGCTGATAGGGGGCGACAGGCTCCGCACCAAGAATGGTGATCGGGCGTTGATCGCCCAGGGTCCGCATTTTGGCCGCGAGCGCAAACCCCGCCTGCCCCGCTCCGATGATCACCAGTCTGCCCGTCACGATCACTGCCTCTTCCAAAAATTCACTTTGCACTGCCCGGTTGAGCCGGCACAGCCGAGCTAGGCGTATCTTCGTGGCCCTTTGTGGTCAACAATCGATCGCGTGTCCCGCATCGGGACCAAAATGCAAAGTCCGGTAGAATTTTATCGAATGATTGCAGCATGGATACAGAAAGTTGCGCTAGTTTAAGATCAGGCAACTCGTTGAGGAGCGCGACATGCCGCTACAGTCGATACCAGATGTCAAAGCCCCCATCCCGCGGGACCAGATCTTCGAGAAATTCAAGATCGACCGGCCGGGCAAGATCGTTTTCGTCGGCCATCATCTGAGCACGGCGACAAGCCTGCGCTGCGTGATCCGGACAATATCGCTCTATGGGGCCGAGCTCGACGTGTCGCCACATGTTGCCGTACCGAGCAATTTCTTTCTCGAGATCCTGGGCATCCATGATCATATCGGATGCACCGTGATCCGACGTGAGGCGGAGAAGCTGACGATTGGCTTCAACATGCTGATCGACGCAGAGTTTCTCCATCATGTCGTTCGGCTTAACTTTGAGCTTAGCCACTGAACCGGATTGCTCTGTCGCAGGACAATATCAGAGCTTCCTAAATGTTGAATCATCTTATTGATCCAATTGAAAAGCTTCACCTCTAGCGTCGTGTCGAGTGGGAAAAGGGAACACGCTGCGATGGCCATGGAAAATTCGACACATCTGGCGGGCGTGACCTCGGAAATGTACGAGCGCAAGTGGGAACGCTTTTATGTCCGTCGGCCGGCCAAGGTCATGGCCGTCAATCCGGGATTGACCGGCATCACCATCCGCAGCTGCCAGGTCGTCGACATTTCCCGTGGCGGGGCCGCGATCGAAGTCACGACGGCCATGGGCCTCTCCTCCCATTATTATCTGCAGATCATCGGCCTTGCGGCCCGGATCGGTTGCGCCGAGGTCTATCGGAGCGCCAACAGGGTCGGTGTGAAGTTCATCGCGCCCATCTCCGAAGCCCTGCTGCATCAGATCGTGCGGGCGGACTTCATGCTCGGCGAAAAGCTGGATGCACCATTGAAACCGTTCCAGAACGGCAGCGGCGCACGCCTCGGACGCTGATACACGCCAACCCAGCGCCGACCTGAATTTCCCCGCGAAGATCGCCAGCCAACCGAACCAGATGCTGTCCCAAAGGGCTTGTCTTTAAACAGGCCCGACCTATCCTGCGCACCCTCACCAATGCCAGGACGTCTCCCGCATGACTGCATTTTCGCGCTTCACACCGCTTGCCATCAGCCTTCCCGCGACCGTTCCCTTCGTCGGACCGGAAGCCATTGAACGCCTCAAGGGACAAACCGTCCGGGCCCGGATCGGCGCCAATGAAAGCGGCTTCGGCCCTGCCCCTTCCGTACTTCAGGCCATCTGCGAGAAAGCCGGCGAGATCTGGAAATACAATGATCCGGAAAACCATGCGCTCAAGGCCGCTCTTGCCAGCCATTTGAATCTGCTGCCGGAGAATTTTGTCATCGGCGAAGGGATCGACGATCTCCTGGGGCTGATCGTTCGGCTGGTGATCGAGCCCGGCATGCCCGTGGTGACTTCGCTCGGTGCCTATCCGACCTTCAACTTTCATGTGAACGGTTTTGGCGGGCGTCTGGTAACAGCACCCTACCGGGATGACCGAGAAGACCTTGAGGCGCTTCTTACACTGGTGAACCAGGAAAATGCGCCGCTTGTCTATTTCGCCAATCCTGACAACCCGATGGGGAGCTGGTGGGATGCAAACGATGTCGTGGCTTTCGCCCGCGCATTGCCCTCCACGACGCTCCTTATCCTTGACGAAGCCTATTGCGAGACGGCACCTGAAGGCTCCATTCCGGCTTCAGACGCGCTGATCGACCTGCCAAACGTTATCCGCACGCGGACGTTCTCCAAAGCGTATGGATTGGCCGGTGCACGTGTCGGCTATGGCATCGGTACGGCGGGCACCGTGTCTGCCTTCGACAAGATCCGCAATCACTTCGGCATGCCGCGCCTGTCGACGGAAGCCGCCCTCGCGGCTCTTGCCGATCAGGCTTATCTCACCGCTGTCGTCAATCGGATCAAGGCAGCGCGGGAGCGGATTGCCACGATCGCACGCGCCAATGGGCTCACGCCGCTTGCTTCGGCAACCAATTTCGTTGCGATCGACACCGGGCGGGACGGTGTCTATGCCCGTGCGATCGTCGACGGCCTGATGGAGCACGGCGTCTTCATCCGGATGCCGGGTGTTGCTCCGCTCAATCGCTGCATCCGCGTGTCGACAGGATTGCCCGCCGATCTCGATCTCTTCGAGCAGGCCCTGCCCCAGGTCCTGAAGGCAATCGGATAAACAATCGCGCATGAAAAAGACCGCGCCGGCCTTGTTCCTGCCGGTCACGGTCTTGAAAAGTGTTGGCCTTGGCCCCGTCCAAAGGTCCCCGCCACGTTCCCCAATCGGGTTGTTGTCTTGACGCCGCCGGCCACGCTTGGTGGCCGGGACCGTATCAGTGCATCGTCATCCATTCGCGGGCGGCACGAAGCGCCTCGGCGAGCTCGGACTTGCTCATGGTGTGGGCGAGATCCGCGCGCAGCTCGGCGGCGCGGTCGCAACCCTTGATCGCTGCGATGTTCAGCCACTTGTGTGCCGAGACCAGGTCGATCGGGCAACCGCGACCGGTCGCATACATCAGACCCATGTCGCGGAAGACGTCGGCCCGGGTTTCGCCACCCATGGTGGCATTTTCAGAATTGTGCATTTCAAAGCGTGCCATTGGTTTTGTCCCTGTTTGCCTAGTGGTTTAAACGTCCCTGTCTTTCCCTTTCGGGCCCTTCCCTCACGGCGCCGGCTCGTTGTCCGGTCATTCTCGCTTGGGTCGGGTATCGGCTGGGTTTGTCCCTGCTCGTTTGATGGGTCCAATATGCAGGAAGGCTTTTGAAAGTCGCTTAAAATGCATCCTTAATTTGCTGAAAACAAAGTACAAAAGCTTCGTAAACTTGAGTTTCTGTTAAGTATCGCAAGGCCTGCGAAACAAGAGATTTGCACGGATATTTACGAAAACTTCAGATCCCAAAATCAACCGATCATTCACCACGAACGACGAAGGGCTTCGCAGTGCATCCGCTGAAATGCCGAATTCCCACGGGAGGGGCACCTCCGGAATGCTGCGGATTGCATTTTACCTTTACGTGTGCGTAAGATTATTTTTAACCGTTGCGCTCGCCTGGAAGAGGATCCAGGCAAGGGTATCGGCCAGGCATCACCATCTCGGGAGGAGACAACAGACCATGCGGACCATCATCATTGCGGCGGCGCTCGCCTTTTCGGCCATCACGGCACAGGCGGCCGAGCCGATCGAGGGCAACTGGAAGACAGCATCTGGCGCCACGGCGCAGATCGCGCCCTGCGGCGGCGCCTTTTGCGTGACGCTGAAGAGCGGCAAGCACAACGGCAAGCAGATCGGCAAGATGTCCGGGAGCGGTGACAGCTATTCGGGCGAGATCACCGATCCGGAAAACGATAAAACCTATTCGGGCTCCGGGACCGTCTCCGGCAATTCCTTGAAAATGAAGGGCTGCGTTCTGGCCGTTCTGTGCAAGAGCCAGACCTGGTCCCGCCTCTAAGGCGAACAATCTCTCCAATCAAAGGGCGCCGGCATCAACCGGCGCCCTTCTCATTCATGGCCTGCCGTCTCAGATAGGCTCGCCCACATCGATGCGGTTCCCATCAGGATCCTCGAAGACGAAGGCCCTGAGACCATAGTCCTTGGCCTGGAGGCGTTTGATCACCCTCAATCCGTGCTGCTGGATGAGATCGTGCAGCCGATCGATGTTCTCAACCATCATGTGCGCGATATTGAAATCGGTTGCCTTGTGGTTCTTCTGAAGGCTGAGATGAATTTCGGCATGGTCCCGCTTGAGGATCACGAACCCGACGGGATCGCCGTTTTCGAACACTTTCTCGAACCCAAGCAGGTCTACATAGAAATCACATGCCCTTGCCATGTCCTTGACCGGCACGGTCGTTGCGACACGTCCGAAACGGAGGGGCATTTCAGTCTTTTTGCTCATGGATGACACCATGTTGCCGGGCGGCGAGGCAGCCTGGGGACGGTGCCCTGTACTGCCTGCGCGCCCGAAGGATGCATTGGGCGAGACGGTGCTCGCCAGCAGTCGTCATGATTATCCCCTCCGAAAACGAAAGGGAAGGCTGCGGACACACGGCTCCCAAACCCGGCCAACACTTCGCCCGCTGTCATGCCTCGCCTCTGCCGTCGTGGCGCTCCTTGCACCACCACGTATTAGAAACTGTTCATTCTTGTGAATGCAGGATGAACCGGCATCTCAGCCTTCATTCAGTCCGGGCCCGCTAGAACCGTAAACAGGGAAAAGGACAGATAGGGAGTTCTGGACATGGCCGATCTGGCGAAACGCATGACGATCCTCACGCTCACCATGGCGGTGTTTGCCGTGGCCTTCAGCCATCTGGTCATTCACAATGCGCCGACACGGCGCGAGGTGTCGACCGGTCTTGTTGCCAGCTGTGCGCCGACAGGCCTCAACACCTGCCGCCCGACGTTCTAATTGGCGCAGTCCGGACCTCAAGCCGGCCCTCACAACTCTATAGCGGAAAACTTGTCGTCGGCCCCGAGACGTCGTTTGCTTGTCAAGTTTCGTCTCCTATAATGTGCCATGAAAACACGAATCTCATCCTCCGCCGCCCTTCCCTCGTTCAGCCCGGAGCCCTTCAAGGCTCAAGTCTTTACCGACGCCACGGCCGCCGTGGATGCGCTGACGGTGCTCTATGAGCGAAACACCAATTTCCTGATCGACGCCTTTTCAAAGCTTGCTCAGGGTGGAGCCATTGAGGGCCGATACCGCGCCTTCTATCCGCAGGTCAGCATTGAGACGACGAGTTTCGGCCATGTCGACAGCCGCCTGTCCTATGGACATGTGACATCCCCCGGCATCTACACGACCACGATCACACGCCCGCAGCTCTTCCGTCATTATCTGAAGGAACAGCTGGCGCTTCTGATGCGCAATCACCAGATGCCGATCACGCTGTCGGAATCGACAACACCGATCCCGCTGCATTTCGCCTTTGGCGAAGGCGCGCATGTCGAGGCCTCGGCCGGCGGACTTGCCGACATGCAGCTGCGCGACATTTTCGATACGCCGGATCTGACCGTCACGGATGACGAAATCGCCAATGGCGAATACGAGCCGAAGCCCGGCGAACCGCATCCTCTGGCGCCGTTCACGGCCCAGCGCATCGACTATTCGCTGGCACGGCTATCGCATTACACGGCAACGGGTGCCAAGCATTTTCAGAACTTCGTGCTGTTCACCAACTACCAGTTCTATGTCGACGAATTCTGCGCCTATGCCCGCAAGCTGATGGCGGATGGCGGTGGGGACTACACGGCCTTCGTCGAGCCCGGCAACATCATCACACCGGCCGGTCATTCCGAGCCCACCGAGGGCGTCGCCATCGGCCGCCTGCCACAAATGCCGGCCTATCACCTGAAGAAGAAGGGGCATGGCGGCATCACCGTGATCAATATCGGCGTTGGTCCCTCGAACGCCAAAACGATTACCGACCATGTCGCCGTGCTGCGCCCGCATGCCTGGCTGATGCTTGGCCACTGCGCAGGCCTGCGGAACAGCCAGCGTCTGGGCGATTACGTTTTGGCCCATGCCTATATGCGCGAAGACCACGTGCTTGACGACGACCTGCCTGCCTGGGTGCCGATCCCGGCACTTTCCGAGGTGCAGCTTGCGCTGGAAGACGCGGTCGAGGAGGTCACCGGCTACGAGGGCTTTGAGCTCAAACGCATCATGCGCACCGGCACGGTCGCCACCATCGACAATCGCAACTGGGAACTTCGTGACCAGCGCGGTCCGGTAAAACGCCTGTCTCAGGCCCGAGCCATCGCACTCGACATGGAATCGGCGACGATCGCTGCCAATGGCTTCCGCTTCCGCGTGCCGTACGGCACTTTGCTCTGCGTTTCGGACAAGCCGCTGCATGGCGAATTGAAGCTGCCGGGCATGGCGACCGCGTTTTACAAGACACAGGTGAGCCAGCATCTGCAAATCGGCATCCGGGCGCTGGAAAAGCTCGGCGCCATGCCGCCGGAAAAGCTGCACTCCCGCAAGCTGCGCAGCTTCTTCGAGACAGCGTTCCAGTGACCAGACACGGGCAGCCCTGCGCGCGCCGCCCTCTCTTTTCAGGCCCGTGGCCAGCTCTTCACCTTTCGCCCGCGAAACAGCACTTTTGACGGCATGTGGAAGATGAAGTCAGGGTTGAGCACCGGCAGTGCGCTTGCTTGTTCAACGCTTTCACGCTGGTCGGACGACAGAACCAGATCCAGCGAGACCGGGTTCTGCGCCAACTGGTCCGGCTTGCTGGCCCCGATCAGGACAGAGGAGACACCCGGCCTCTGAACCACCCAGGCAAGCGCGGCCAAGCTGCTGGCATGCTGGCACAAATTCCAGCTTCACCGCCCGAACAATCAGCGAATAACCATATTGCGGCCCGGTCGGCCTGGGAGGCGTCACCGCTTGCGCGGCGCGATCAGAACGGCCAGCGCGGTGCCGACGAAGGCAGAGACCAGGATGAGGAGATGAGCATTGACCGCCGCCTTGCCGAGGCTTTCCAGACTGTCCCTGGCTGCAGACGCCCCGAACGACACGCTGCCAGCGACGATGCCTGCGGGATAGGTTCCAACGCCACCCGGCGCGTGGACGGGTAGAACGGACGACAGTTCCCCGCCCAGCGCGCCGCCGAAGCTCGCCGCGATCGGTGTTACGTCCATCAAGGCCAGAACCCAGGCGAGAACCAGAACCTTGACGCCCCAGTTGATCAGCGTAGCGGCCCAGGCGCGCAGAAAAGCGGCTGGCCCCGCCGGAAGGCCGCGCTCGATCTCCGCCACGAGGGTCTCGAGCTTTGTCGGAAGTTTCTTTGCAAGCCGAAGGATCGGGCGCTTAAGGGCAAAGGCGGGCAATGGCGCGAGCACGAAGGCGAGCCAGGCAAACACCGCCCAAACTGCCCAGTCCTGCCTGATGACGAGGCCGACCCCGGCTGCGGCCAGAAGAGCATGGAGGTCGAGGAGCCGCATCACCAGCAGCGCGGCCGTCGTGCGCGCCAGCGGCATGGCGAACTCGGAGCGCATCAGAAGCGGAAAACTCGTCTCGCCGGTCCGCATCGGCAACATGATGTTCAACAGATTATGCACGAGCGTCAGACGCAGCAGCCGGCGAAACTGTCCGCGCGTTTCCTCAGGGAAATAGTCGGCGATCCGCCAACAGCGAAGCGCATAGGTCGACACGAGAAGGATCAGCGCCACTGCGAGCGGGAGAACGCCGATCGCCTGGAAACGGTCGGCGAGTTCACCGAGGCCAAAGGCCCAGTGCAGGAAGAGCGCGTAGGCCAGAAGTGCGGCAAATGTCACGAGGCCCATGCGGTTCCGCATGATCCATGTCTGGCCGCTTTCTTCCGCATTCGATTTCATATAGTCAAGCACCCGACGACGGTTACAGGCGCCTCTACCACGATTGCACTGCCTGAGGCCATCCGGACGACATGGAGTTTTTCAGTGAGTGCGATGATTGAAGCGGGCCTGCCCTTTTCACCCGAAGTGACGGGCCTCGAGCTTTCCCTCGTGGTGCCGGTCTTCAATGAAGAAGAGAGTGTCGGGCCGCTGATCGAACGGATTGTCGATGCCATGTCCGCCTACGGCGCGCGCTGGGAACTGGTTCTGGTCGACGACGGCAGCGCCGACCGCACGCTTTTGAACGCGCGGAGCTATCTGGCGCGGCCCGGCCTTGATCTCAAAATCGTTGAGCTTCAGCGCAATTTCGGCCAGACGGCCGCGATGCAGGCCGGCATCGACACGGCGCGCGGACGGTTGATCGCAACACTTGACGGCGATCTGCAGAACGACCCGAAAGACATTCCGGCCATGGTGGCAGCCCTTGAGGAGCGGGAACTTGATCTGCTGGTCGGTTGGCGCAAGAACCGCAAGGACGGGCTAGTGCTGCGCAAAATTCCGTCGTGGTGCGCCAATTACCTGATCGGCCGCATTACCGGCGTGAAATTGCACGACTACGGCTGCAGCCTGAAAATATACCGCGCTTCCGTCATCAAGCAGGTGAAGCTGATGGGCGAGATGCATCGCTTCATCCCGGCCTGGGTCGCCGGCGTCGTGCCAAGCTCGCGCATCGGCGAGATGGAAGTGACCCACCATGCCCGCCAGCACGGCACCTCGAAGTACGGCATATCCCGCACCTTCCGGGTGATCCTCGACCTGCTCTCGGTGATGTTCTTCATGCGCTACAAGGCGCGTCCGGGCCACTTTTTCGGCTCGCTCGGCCTCGGCACCGGCTTTCTTAGTGCAGTCATCCTGTTCTGGCTTTTCGTCCAGAAGGTCGCCTTCGGCGAGGACATCGGCGGCCGTCCGATGCTGATCCTCGGCTTCATGCTCTTCCTGTCATCGGTCCAGCTGATCACAACTGGCATCCTCGCCGAGATGATCGCCCGGACCTATTACCGCGACGACGCCTCGCCGAACTATATCGTGCGGACGATCTTCGGGGCGGAGACGGATGCGTAATCTGATTATCCGTCGGCCCGACAGCATCCTTCTCCTGCTGGCTGGCTACTTCGCCCTGCAATTTGTCGTGCGGCTGATCATGCCGGATGCGATGCGCTATGATGAGGCGCAGCAGGCCTTCTTTTCACAATGGATGGTGCAAGGCTACGATTCGCAGCCGCCACTCTACAACTGGATCCAGTCCGCCTTCGTCTCCGTGTTTGGCCTGTCGATGGCCTCGATCGCCTTCGTCAAGGCCGTGGCGCTTGTCTTGCTTTATGCCAGCCACTATCGCCTGGCGCGCGAACTCCTGACCGACAAACTCTTTGCCGCCCTGTCGACCCTCTCGCTGATGACCATTCCCCAGATCTTCTGGGAGGCGCAACGGGATCTCACGCATTCGGTCGCGCTCGTCATCTGCATCAATCTCTTTTTGCTGGCGGCCATTCGGACCATTAAGGCGCCCAGCACCTTTCTCTATGCCATGCTCGGCCTGACCGCCGGACTCGGCATGATCTCGAAGTATAATTTTGCGCTGGTCTTTTTCGGTACCTTCGTCGCAGTTGCGCTCAATCCAGATTGGCGCAGTCGGCTTTTCGACCGCCGAATTCTGATCTCCGCGCTGGTGGGTATCCTCGTCGTCCTGCCCCATGGCTTGTGGCTGATCGACAATCTTTCGATCGCATCGGGCAAGACACTGTCGATCATGGCGCAGGAGGCTCCAGAGAATGCATTGGCGAAACTTCTCCAGGGACCACTCCGGTTCCTGCGTATCGTGCTTGTGATTCTCGCTCCCCTCGTTGCCGTCTATGTCTTTGCCTTCCGGCAAGAACTCGTCCGCAGCCTGCGGCAATCGACCCAGTGGACGCGTTTTTTCGAGCACTTCTTCCTGACGGTCATTCTGACGATCCTTCTGCTGATCCTCACCATCGGCATGACGGCGCTTCGGGACCGCTGGCTGATGCCTTTCGTCGCGCTGGTGCCAATCTGGCTTTGCCTCAAGCTCCAGGCTTCTGCGGTGCGACCGAGCGACTACGCCCAACGCTTGCTGATCGTTCCCCTGATCGTCATGTGCCTCGCGCCGATCGCGCTCGTGCTTCGGACGAATGCACCGCAGCTATTCGGCTCCTATCAGGCGTATAACATGCCATACGGCGATTTCCTTGAACACGTCACCGCCGAGGAAGGCCGCAGGCCGGGGCTCATGCTTGCCGACAACTGGCTAACGGCCGGCAACCTGCATCTTCAAATGCCAGACGTGCCCGCGATGGCCATCGTCTACGATCATTTGAATGCGGCCTATCAATGGACGGCGGAGAAGCCGATCCTGCTGGTCTGGCTCGGCAGTGACGGCTCTGCGGTTCCCAAGAGCCTGACTACCTGGCTCGACCAGAAGGGAACCGCCTACCGGCTCGGCGAGGTACGGCTGCTTGACCTTCCCTACCAGCATTCGTTCAATGAGGAAAAAGCCCGTTTCGGCTATGCCTGGGTCTATACGCGCTAACGGGTTTACAAAGCCTCAGACCTCTATGATTTCCGGCTCGCAGCGGACAGGGAAATTTACCGAATTGGCGATGAAGCATTTTTCATGCGCGTCTTCGTGCAATTCGCGGGCGATGTCTGGGAATGTGCCGCGCTTGATGGTTACGCGGGGCTTCAGGACGATTTCTGTAAAGCGACCGCCGCCGCTTTCATCCATTTCCATCACGCCTTGCGCATTGTCCTCATAGGCCGTGACAATCACGCCCGAGACGGCGCAGAAATGCAGATACCACAGCTTGTGGCAGGCCGAGACGGAAGCCACCAGAAGGTCTTCCGGGTTCCAGCGGGCTGGATCACCGAGAAAATGCGGGTCGGCTGAGCCTGGAATATCCGGCTTGCCAGCCACGGAAATCGTGTGATCGCGGCCATAGGCCCGATAACCGGATGTTCCCGTTCCGCGATCCCCCTGCCAGGTGATCTTCACCGCATATTCGTGCCGATGCTCAGACATTGCCGTCCCTTTCGTTTTGCCCTGACCATAGGGCAAGGCGGCCAGCTCATCCAAGGTCTGCCGCACCGCTCCACCAATTTTTAAAAGAGCCCCTTGCATAAACCGATCTAAGATATATCTTAGATGCACTTCAGACATAAATAACGGAGCTTATGATGAGACACGGACACAGAGACCACAGACATTCAGGTGACGGCTGCGGCCGGGGCATACATCGCATGATGGCGATGGCCCGACGCGGCGGCCCCTTCGACGGACCGGAGGGAGGTCCACGCGGTCGCGGCGAACGGCGGCGCATGTTTGACGGCGGCGAATTGCGGCTCGTACTGCTGAAACTGATCGGCGAGCAGCCGCGCCACGGCTATGACCTGATCCGCGAGATCGAAACGCTGTCGGGCGGCGCATATGCCCCCTCGCCCGGCGTCGTCTATCCGACGATGACTTTGCTTCTCGACATGGGGCTTGCAGAAGAACAGGCAAGCGAAGGTCCGCGCAAGCTGCTTGCGATCACGGAGGCGGGTCAGCAGCATCTTGCCGAACGCGCCGACGAAGTCGCCATCGCCATCGGCCGGTTGACGGCTCTGGCCAAGGTTAGCGAGCGGACCGATGCGGCTCCCGTTCGCCGGGCCATGCACAATCTCAAGACTGCCCTGCATGACTGCCTGTCGCGCGAAGGTGCTACCCGCGAAACCCAATTGGAAGTCGCCCGCATTCTCGACGAAGCGGTCGGCAAGATCGAAAGGCTTTGACAATGAAAACAGCAAAAGCGGTGATCCCTACCGAAAACGGCTGGAAATACGTGCAGCAACTTTGCAAGCACTGGGCCCACAAACTCGACGTCGAGCTTGGAGAGCAAAAGGGTATCGTGCGGTTTGCCGAAGCGACGGCCGTCATGACATGCGACGCCTCGTCCCTGACCGTGGACATCGAGGCCGCGTCAGACGACGTGCTGGAACGAATGAAAGGCGTGGTGGCGAGCCATCTCGACCGCTTCGCCTTCCGCGAGGCGCCGCTGCCGTTTGACTGGACACCGGCCTGATCCTTCCTGGAACACGGACGTCGAAGCGGATTCAGGTTGCCTCTGGCTGTTAAAACCTGAATCCGAGCCCCTCGTGATTTGATCGATGGTGACAGGACCCGAGCCTGCAGCCAGGTTCGCGCTCGAACACTTCCGATCTTTCATCATGACAGACGGCTCAGGACGAGCCACGGCCCATGCGCAACCCCAGAACAGGTCGGCCATAAATCAGTCTCGTTTCAGAGCCTGAACCAGGTGCTGGACGCGCGAGAACTATATCCTCACCAAAGCCCAATCTTCCCAAGATAAGATCTTTCGCCCATGGCAAAAGTTGCTAGAAAGCCTCCTGGGTAAACAAGGGCGCTTAATAGTGGGGGCTGCCATGAATTTGGTAACAAAAACATCAACATCTTGGTTTTCACGTCTGGGCGGGGCGCTGACGGGTGCATTGTTCGGTTTGGTTCTACTCATCGTGGCAATTGTCGCGCTGTTCTGGAATGAAAGTCGATCGATCGAGACCTATAAGTCTCTGGAGGAAGGATTATCGATCGTCGTTACGACCGATGCGTCACGGATCGACCCGGCGCTTGATCGCAAACTGGTTCACATCGAAAGCGATGTTGTGCCGACCGCAGATGTGGTCGATCCTGAGACGGGGATCAGCGTCTCCGGGGCGATTGGCCTGGCGCGCAAGGTGGAGATGTACCAATGGGTCGAGGAAAAAAGCAGCACGACCGAGAAAAAGCTCGGCGGCGGCGAAGAAACCGTGACGACCTATAGCTATTCCAAGGAATGGAGCGAGAAGGCCCAGGATTCATCGGAGTTCAAGGAGCCTGCGGGGCACGAGAACCCGGATTTCTGGCTGCCATCGTCCGAAACTCTGGTGGACACGGCGCAATTGGGGGCCTTTAGCGTCGCCGGTTCGCAGATCGCCTCGGTTGGCGCGCGCGTCGCCTTGCCGATCACCAATGAAACAGCCGCTGAAGCCTCGGAGGCCCTCGGTTATCCTGGTGAAGGCCGTGCCGTGATGCAGGCGCTCTATTTCGGCGCCGATGAAAAGGCACCGCAGATCGGCGACACCAAGGTTCGCTTTGAAAAGATCATGCTCCCGGAAGTGAGCATCGTCGGCATGCAGCACGGTGACCGTCTGACGGAATACACCACGCAGAACGGGTACACTCTGTTCCTGTTGGCCGCAGGCCGGGAACCCTTCGCCAAGATGTTCGCCGACAGCCAGGCCGAAAATGTTGTGCTGACCTGGGCCATTCGCCTGGCGGGGATTTTTGCGTTGTTCGTCGGCTTTGCGTTGATCCTGCGGATATTCAGCGTGATCGGTGACGTTATCCCGTTTGTCGGCTCCTTGATTGCCTTCGGGACGGGGCTGGTTTCCTTCGTCATGGCGCTCGCCGTTGGCGTGACTGTCATCGCAATCGGCTGGTTTGCCGTCCGGCCTCTCCTGTCGATTGGGCTCATTGTGGTCGTTGCAGCCGTTGTATGGGCCTATTCAAAATATGGTCGGAAGAAGCCAGTCGCGCCTGCCGCGTGACCGCGGGACGCTGGAGCACGGGAGGCGACCTGGTTCTTGCCTGAACTGCGCTCGGTCATAGTGAACCAACATGGATGAGACCGGCCTTGCCAAATGACGGCAGGGCCGGTCTAACTTTTTCCGACACGAGGAGGACATCACCATGACGACACTCACCATCCCCGATCTCGCCGGCAAGGCCGTGCTGATCACCGGCGCATCGAGTGGGATCGGCGAAGCCCTCGCCCGGGCCTTCGCAGCACAGGGCGCGCTGGTCGGCCTGCACTACAATTCCAATGTGGAAGCCGCACATGCCATTGCCCGCGACATCGAAGCGGCCGGGGGCTCCGTGTTTGCCGTGCGGGCGGATGCCACGGATTCGGACGCAATGGC
Source organism: Rhizobium sp. G187 (assembly GCF_051549525.1). Lineage (NCBI taxonomy): Bacteria > Pseudomonadati > Pseudomonadota > Alphaproteobacteria > Hyphomicrobiales > Rhizobiaceae > Rhizobium > Rhizobium sp. G187. Next base: position 760,828 of record NZ_JBPUGM010000002.1, on the reverse strand, counting down.
AACAGCGGTCGAAGAGGTTGCCAGGACCTTCGGTCGGCTGGACGGGTTGATCAACAATGCCGGCAGCATGATCGCCAGACTGACCTATGAAGAGATGACCGACGCCCATTACGACAAGGTGATGGACGTCAATGGCCGGTCCGTGCTGTCGACCGTGCATGCAGCACTGCCCCACATCAAGAAGCAGGGCGGCTTCATCATCAACACGACCTCTGTCGCCGCGCGCAGTGGCGGAACCGCAGGTTCCGGCGTCTATGGCTCATCCAAGGCTTTCGTCGCGGCTGTCACCAAGGGCATGGCGCTGGAATTCGGCAAATACGATATCCGCGTCAATGCGGTGGCACCCGGCGTTATCACCACACCTTTCCAGGAGAAATATGCGCTTCCCGGCCAGCTCGATCAGGTCGCCGGCAGCGTGCCGCTGAAGCGCACGGGCACCCCGCAGGATTGTGTCGGTGCTTACCTGTTTCTCGCTTCCCCCATGCTTTCGGGCTACATCACGGGGCAGACGATCGACGTAAATGGCGGACAGCTGATGCCGTGAGCGGCCAGTATCTCTGGAGCCAAAGGCGGCGGAGAATGGAGTGCTTGCCGAACCATATCATCCGGGAATTTGGGAGAGCCGCAGGCTGCGGCTCCTCGCAAGCAGCTTCGCGCGCTGCCTTTTGCTGTTTTGCCCGATCGACGAGCGCCTGAACGAGAGCGGCTTCCAGAATATGCATAACCTGATCCTCCGGTTGATGTAACCTCTGGTCGCACCGGCGATCCTCCATTCGACAAAGCGGATTTCTTTTTTCTGCACGCCGCTCGCCTGTCGAATTCGCCACCGGCCGTTCGACAAGATCCGTGTCTGCGATAGGATCAGCAGACGGAACGGAGGATCCCATGAAGTATCTTTGCCAGGTCTGGCTCGACGAAACCGTGATGCAAGCCTTAAGCGATGCCGAGCGACGCGAGCTGGATCGACAGTCGCTCGCTTATGATCTCGCCCTCGCAGAACGCGGGCACCTCGTCATGGCCTCACCGCTCACCGCCCCGGAAACGGCTCTTACGCTCAGCGTCAGGCAGGGCAATGTGCTGACCACAGATGGCCCGTTTACCGAGAGCCGGGAACATCTCGGCGGCTTTCTCCTCATTGAAGCGCGGGATCTGAGCGAAGTGACGGAGATTGTCGCCCGTGTTCCGATCGCCCGGTATGGCAGTATCGAAATCCGTGCGCTCTGTGATATTCCTGTTCATGACGCGGAGCCTGCCTGATGCGCTTCGTCTGCTTCATCCACACCAACCCGGCCGACATCGACGCGATTTCCGAGGCGGATCACCGCCGGATCGTCTCGGAACACTTTGCCTTTGACGCCGCGGTCACGGCATCCGGGCATCACATCGTCTCCGAAGCGCTGGACGAACCGGAGCATGCCGTCACGATCAGGCGCTCGGCAAACGGGCCTGTGGTCCATGACGGCCCGTTTGCCGAAAGCCGCGAACATATTGGCGGCTTTTACCTCCTGGAGGCGGCAACACTGAACGAGGCAATCGACATCGCCAGCCGCATCCCGTCCCTTCAGCACAGCAGCATCGAGATCCGGCCCGTCCGCACCCTCACCCTGTCATCCGGCTAGGAGGGGCCGAATGGCAGATCCGGTCCACCAACAGATCGAAGGCATCTATCGCCAGTCTGCACCGCGTATCCGTGCCACGCTCATCCGTCTGCTCGGCAGTTTCGAGCTGGCCGACGAGGCCCTGCACGATGCCTTCCTGCAAGCCTCGATGGTCTGGCCATCAAAGGGCGTACCGCGCAATCCGGAACCCTGGCTCGTTTCGGCGGGCCGGTACCGGACCATTGATCGGCTGCGAAAGCGGGCACTTGCCGACCGACACCAGGACGACCTCGCCTATCTCGCCGAGATCGAGGGGCGTGCGGAGGACGATCCCATGATGATCGAAGACGACATGCTGCGGCTGATCTTCACCTGTTGCCATCCGGCCCTGCCGGAGGAGGGACGGATGGCCATGGCACTGCGTGAGGTCTGCGGCCTGACCACGGAAGAAATTGCACGGGCCTTCCTGACTCTTCCGGCGACCATTGCCCAACGGATCGTGCGGGCGAAGGCGAAGATACGCGCTCAGCGCATTCCCTATGCCATACCCGAAATGCAAGACCTGCCCGAGCGGATCGAGACAGTTCTTACCGTCGTCTACCTGCTGTTCAATGAGGGGCATGGCCGTGCTGGACCATCTGAGCGCCTGTCGGATGACGCCATCCATCTCGGAAGGCTGATCGCCGGCATGATCGCCGATACCGAATGTCTGGGGCTCCTCGCTTTGATGCTGTTCCAGCAATCGCGGAAATCGGCCCGCCTCGACAAAGCAGGTGCACTTGTGTTGCTCACGGACCAAAACAGAGACCTGTGGGACGCGGGCATGATTGCAGAGGGCGAAACGCTGTTAAGCCGTATTCATGCGACCGGAGAGATCGGCGCCTATGGCCTCCAGGCATCGATTGCCGCCTGCCACGCCCGAGCAAGGTCCGCTGAGGACACGGACTGGCACCGTATCCTTGCGCTCTATGACATGCTCCTCGAAGCGAGCCCCTCGCCCGTCGTCGCCCTCAATCGCGCCGTCGCACTCGCCGAAGTCGACGGGGAAAGCACCGCCCTGGCCGTGGTCGATGGCCTCCTGCTGGACCCTGCGATGAAACGCTATCATGCGGCATACAGCGTGAAGGCTGACCTGGAACGCCGGCTGGGCCACGTGAAAGATGCCCGCGCCAGCTATGTCACCGCCCTGGCGCTTGCAAGCCACGCCCATGAGCGAGGCTTCATCGAGGCCAGACTGAAAGAACTGGCGTGATCACCCCTCGCCTCTGTTGTCCTTCAGCCAATCCAGACCGTTGCGCAGCGTATCCACCGCCTGATCGATCTCAGTGCGGGAGATGATCAGCGGCGGCGAGAAGAGCATGCGGTCGCCGGTGGCGCGCAGCACGACGCCTGCGTCAACGCATTGGTTGCGCACCGCAGTCCCCGTATCGTCAGGCTTCTTGAAGCGGCGGCGAGTGGCCTTGTCGGCGGTGATCTGGACGGCGCCCATCAAACCGACGCTAACGGCTTCGCCGACCAGTTCGTGGTCCGTCAGCGAGGCAAGGGCGGCAGCGAGGTAAGGGCCGGTGTCGTCCCGGACGCGCTCCACCAGTCCCTCATCCTCGATGATGCGGATGTTCTCAAGGGCTGCGGCAGCGGCCACCGGGTGACCGGAATAGGTGTAGCCGTGGTAGAAATCGCCGAGTTCGTTGACCATGACTTCGGCCACACGGTCGGAGACGAGAACGCCACCGATCGGCAGATAGCCAGATGACAGACCCTTGGCGATCGGGGCGAGATCCGGCTCGAAATCATAATGCTGGTGGCCGAACCAGGAGCCGAGGCGACCGAAGCCCGAGATCACTTCGTCGGCGACGAGCAGGATCTGGTACTTGGCGCAGATGCGCTTGATTTCTGGCCAATAGGTCGATGGCGGCACGATGACGCCGCCGGCCCCCTGGATCGGCTCGGCGACGAAGGCCGCGACATTCTCCTCGCCGAGTTCAATGATCTTCTCTTCCAGTTCGCGCGCCACCTTGACGCCGAAGTCTTCGGGCGAAAGATCGCCACCTTCGGCATACCAGTAGGGCTGGTTGATGTGGTGGATGCCCTCGATCGGCAGGTTGCCCTGCTCGTGCATCCACTTCATGCCGCCGAGCGAGGCGCCGGCGACCGTCGAGCCATGATAGGCGTTCTTGCGGGCAATGACCTGCGTCTTCGTCTCATGGCCGAGCGCCTTCCAGTAGACGCGCGCCATGCGGAACCAGGTGTCGGAGGCTTCCGAGCCCGAATTGGAGAAGAAGACGCGGTTGATCGTCGGGCCGGTCTTTTCGGCGATCTTCTGGGCGAGCAGCGTGGTCGGCGGCGTCGTGGTGCCGAAGAAGGTGTTGTAATAGGGCAGTTCGAGCATCTGGGCATGCACGACATCAGCAATCGACTTGCGGCCATAGCCAACATTGACGCACCAGAGGCCGGCAAAGGCATCGAGATACTGCTTACCCGTCGCATCCCAGATATGCACGCCTTCCGCCCGGGTGATGATCTTGGTGCCGGCAGCATTCAGCTTCTTCATGTCCGAGAAGGGATGAAGATGATGGGCAGCGTCGATGGCACCGAGATTGGAGACGGCGGAAAACGGCTTGTTCATGGACATGTCCTCGGCGGGCCGCAGTCGTCCATCGCGGCCAAACAAGGTCCGTTCCGGCGCCCGCCCACGCATTGAAAGGTGGAACTTTATCGGCTACGAACATGGCCTTCCGACGCGCATTTGGCAAGGCAGCGATCGCCGCGTTTCTCCGGCCAAATCCGTACACAGCCAGAGAAAGTTATCTGCCATGACCGCATTGTCTGAGGCCGCCGATCTCAATGCAGCCGACCCTTCCGCGCGCATTGAAGTCCTGCTCGTCGGCATGAACGGCGACCTGCGTGGCAAGATGATCCCACTCTCGGCCGAGGACAAGGTCTGGAAAAACACCGTCCGCCTGCCGGCCTCCACGCAATCGCTCGACATCTGGGGCGATGACAATGACGACATCACCAAGATCTCGCTGACGCTGGGCGATCCTGACGGTATCTGTGTGCCGTCGAAGAATTCGCTGACCACACTGCCCTGGGGACCAAAGGGATCCAAGCAGGTGCTGGCAACGATGCACACGCTCTCAGGCGAACCGCATTATGTCTGCCCGCGCGCCATCCTCGCCAATGTGCTCAAGCGCTTCGAGGAACGGGGCCTCACGCCGGTTGTGGCGACAGAACTCGAATTCTATGTGATGGAGCCGGATTTCCGCGAAACCGGTGTGCCGATGCCGCCGAAAGCGCTCGTCATGAATGGCGAGGTCGAGGGGTACCAGCTCTATGACATGCGCGCGACGGCCGCGATGGAAGACTTTCTTGCCACCGTGCGCGCCTATTGCGACCACATGGGCCTGCCGGCGGATGCGACCACCGCCGAGTTCGGCCCTGGCCAGTTCGAGGTCAACCTCTTGCACAAGCCGGACGCGATGGCGGCAGCGGACGACTGCATCTATCTGAAGCGCGTCGTTGATTTTGCCGCCCGCAAACATGGTTTCAAGGCAACCTGCATGGCGAAGCCCTATGGTGACCATGCCGGCTCCGGCCTGCATGTGCATGCATCGATCATCGACAAGGACGGCCGCAACATTCTCGACGCCAAGGGCGGCGATCCGGTGAAGCTCAAGTCGATCACCGCGGGCATGCTGAAGTCGATGCAGGAAGCGCAACTCATCTTTGCGCCTTTTGCCAATTCCTATCGCCGTTTCCAGCCGGGCTCGTTTGCACCCGACAAGATCGATTGGGGTTTTGGCAATCGTGGCACGGCCATCCGCATTCCGGACAAGGACGGCCCGGCCGCCCGGATCGAGCATCGCGTGGCCGGTGCCGATGCCCATCCGCATCTGCTGCTCGCAGCCATCCTCGGCGGCATCCTCCTCGGTCTCGATGAAGACCTTGATCCGGGCCAGGTTACCACGCCGGACAGTGCGCCTGAGAATCCGGATATGCTGACCTACGACTTCCTGACTGCCGTCGAGCGCTTCCGGACATCCCCCTTCATCACCGATATCTTCGGGGCCGAATACCAGCGCATCTATGGCGACACGAAGCGCAAGGAAGCCATGGCCTATCTGCGGACCGTCTCAAGCTTCGACTACCAGACCTATCTGCCGCGGATCTAGGCAACCCCAGGAGGCGTCATAAAATTGCCAAGGACCGTCCGTTTGCGCAATTTCTTGTCGAATCCAAAACAATTATGAGAAAAAACCTCCTCAAAATTGGGGTATGGACGACAAATTAACTTGCCGAGGTCCGGTGAATGACTTCATGTCCCGTGTTCGTAAATAACGAACTGGGAGTTTTTAACCTATGACCATCCAGACGCGCCGCATTCTCGGCACCTCTCTGTTGCTCGGCTCGCTCTTCCTCGGCGCAAGCCAGGCGCTGGCCGAAGCGGTTCTGCATCGCGGCAATGCCGGCGAGCCGCAGACGCTTGATTATGCCCATATCTCGATCGACATCGAGGGCTTCGTGGTCCGCGATCTGTTTGAAGGCCTCACCATTTTCGACGCCAATGGCAAGATCGTACCCGGCACGGCAGAAAGCTGGACGATTTCGGAAGACGAGACCGTCTACACTTTCAAGATCCGCGAAAACGCCAACTGGTCGGACGGCTCGCCGGTAACCGCTGAAGACTTCGTCTTCGCCATGCGCCGCCTCGAAGACCCGAAGACCGCCGCCGAATACGCCAACATCCTTTACCCGATCAAGAATGCCGAAAAGGCGAACAAGGGCGAAGTTCCGATCGACCAGCTCGGCATCAAGGCGATCGACGCCAAGACCGTCGAAATCACGCTTGAGCGCCCGACCCCGTTCTTCCTGCAGCTTCTCGCCCACTACACCGCGCTGCCGATCAGCAAGGCGAACTTTGAAAAGTTCGGCGACCAGTTCGTCAAGCCAGGCAATATGGTCTCAAACGGCGCCTTCGTGCTTCAGGCCCATGTGCCGAACGACACGCTGACCGTGGTCAAGAACGAAAAGTATTGGGACGCCGCCAACGTCAAGCTCGACAAGGTCGTCTTCTACCCGGTCGACGACGATGCCGCTTCGGTTCGCCGTTTCGAAGCCAAGGAAATGGACCTCGTCTACAACTTCTCGGCTGACCAGATCAAACGCCTGCGCGAAAGCTATGGCGATCAGGTTCACGTGACCCCGGGCCTCGCCACTTATTACTACGTCTTCGACAATCGCGAGCCGCCGTACAACGACGTCAACGTTCGCCGTGCGCTGTCGATGTCCATCGACCGCGATTTCCTTGCCCAGGAAATCTATGCCGGCGCACAGCTGCCAGCCTATAATCTGGTCCCGCCGGGTCTCGAAGGCTATGGCCAGGGCCCGCAGCCTGATTTCGCCTCGATGTCGCAGATCGACCGCGAAGACAAGGCTGTCGAGCTGATGAAGGCTGCCGGTTACGGCGAAGGTGGCAAGCCGCTCGAAATCGAGATTCGCTACAACACCAATGCCAACCACGAGCGCGTCGCAACCGCTGTCGCCGACATGTGGAAGAACACCTTCGGCGCCAAGGTGACGATGACGAACCTCGACGTTGCCTCGCACTACGCCTACCTGCAGGAAGGCGGCAAGTTCAATGTTGCGCGCGCCGGCTGGAACGCCGACTACGCCGACCCGGAAAACTTCCTCGCCCTCAATGTCAGCACGAATGTCACGTTCAACTACGGCAAGTACAAGAACGCCGACTATGATGCGCTGATGAAGGCCTCCTATGAAGAGCGCGATCCGGCCAAGCGCATGGAAGAGCTCAAGAAGGCGGAAGCCCTTCTGATGAACGACCAGGCGATTGCACCGCTGATGAACACCGCCAACCTGTGGCTGGTCTCGTCGCGCGTCTCCGGCTGGGGCGACAATCCGGTGAATGAACACCTGTCGAAGTTCCTCAGCGTTTCCGAATAACCAAACTCAGGGAATGGCGCGCGGCAGCATGAGGCTGTCGCGCGTCATCTTTTTTCACCATGATGTCATTTGTCCTGCGCCGACTGATGAGCGCCGTCCCCACGGTCCTTCTCGTCGTGACGATCTCCTTCTTCCTGATGCGCTTTGCGCCTGGCGGTCCGTTCAATCTCGAACGTCCGCTGCCCCCACAGACGATGGAAAACATCCTGGCGACCTACAAGCTCGACCAGCCTCTGTGGCAGCAGTACATCAACTATCTCGGCAATGCCGTGCGCGGCGACTTCGGCCCCAGTTTCATCTATAAGGACAACACCGTCTCCGAGCTGATCGGCAAGGCCCTGCCCTATTCGATCGAGCTTGGTCTCTATGCCATCCTGATCGCGTTGATCGGCGGCGTCACGCTCGGCACGATCGCAGCTCTTCGCCAGAACAGCGTGCTGGATTTCGGCCTGATGGCCTTTGCCACCGTCGGTGTCACCGTTCCCAATTTCGTTGTCGGCCCGGTTCTTACGCTGGTCTTCGCCGTCTTCCTGTCCTGGCTTCCGGCTGGCGGCTGGGGTGATGGTTCTGTTCGCAACCTCATCCTGCCGATGACGGCGCTCGCGCTGCCACAGCTTGCGGTCTTTGCCCGGCTCACGCGCGGCTCGATGATCGAGGCGCTCAACACCGACCATATCCGGACTGCACGCGCCTACGGGCTTCCCTCGCGCGTCGTCGTCGTGACGCATGCCATGCGTGGTGCGATGTTGCCGATCATCTCCTATCTCGCTCCTTGCGCGGCAGCCCTTCTCACCGGTTCCGCCGTGGTTGAGAGCATCTTCACCATCCCCGGCGTTGGTCGCTACTTCGTGCTTGGCGCCCTCAATCGCGATTACCCGCTTGTCATGGGCACCGTCATTCTGGTGGCCATATTCGTGATCTTCTTCAACCTGTTGGTCGACATCGCCTACGGCCTGCTCGATCCGAGGGTTCGCAATGACTGATACCACCCTGACCCAGACGCCGGAAATTGCCGGCCGCAGCCTCGCCCAGCTCGCCTGGCTCCGTTTCAAGCGCAACAAGGCTGCAATCTCGGGCTGCATCATGCTGCTGCTGATCGGCCTCTTCTCCTTCGCGGGACCGTTCTTTGCTCCGCATACCTATGACCAGGTCTTCCCGTCCTATGTCTCGATCCCGCCAAGCCTCGCGCCTCGGCCCGATCCGCAGTCCCTGCAAGAGGTGGCGGACAGCACGGCCAAACGCGCGCGTTTGACGCTTGAAAGCTTCGAGATCGAAAACGGCGTGTTCACCGCCAAAGTGACGTCGACCCGCCCGATCGATCCGCGCTCGGTGCGCTATTTCGACCGCGTCAACGAGTTCAAGAACACGACCGTCGCCGAAACCTCTGCCGACCAGCTGGCCATGACCCTCACGGGCTCAGTGGATCAGCAGTATTTCCTGTTCGGCACCGACAGCAATGGTCGTGACCTTCTGGTCCGCGTCATGCTGGGCGGCCAGATTTCGATTGCTGTTGGTCTGGCAGCCAGCCTTGTCTCGCTTGGCATCGGTGTCGTCTATGGCGCGACCTCCGGCTATCTTGGCGGTCGCGTCGACAATGTCATGATGCGCCTTGTCGAAATTCTCTACTCTCTGCCCTTCGTTTTCCTTGTCGTGGTTCTCGTCGTCTTCTTCGGGCGCTCGGTGGTTCTCATCTTCCTGGTGATCGGCGCAGTGGAATGGCTGGAAATGGCCCGCATCGTGCGCGGCCAGACACTGTCGCTGAAGCGCCGTGAATTCGTCGGAGCTGCAGAGGCGCTTGGCCTCACCGACTGGCAGATCATCCGTCGCCACATCATTCCGAACACGATCGGCCCGGTCATCGTCTTCGTCACCGTTGTCGTCCCGAAGGTGATCCTCCTCGAAAGCTTCCTCTCCTTCCTTGGCCTCGGCGTTCAGGCGCCGCTTGCCAGCTGGGGGACGCTGATCTCGGAAGGCACGAAGAACATGCAGAGTGCCCCATGGCTTCTGATCTTCCCGGCGATCTTCTTCGTAACGACGCTGTTTTCGCTGAATTTCGTAGGCGATGGCCTGCGTGATGCACTGGATCCGAAGGACCGATGAGCATGGACGACAAGACAAACAACGAAACCGTGCTCGACGTTTCCGACCTCAAGGTGACGTTCGCGACACCTGACGGCACTGTGGAAGCGGTCAAGGGCATCAGCTTTTCGGTGAAGAAGGGCGAGACGCTTGCCATCGTCGGCGAGTCTGGTTCCGGCAAGAGCCAGACCATGATGGGCATCATGGGCCTGCTCGCCAAGAATGGCGACGTCACCGGACAGGCCGTCTATGGCGGTCAGAACCTCGTTGGCCAGCCGCTTGCCAGCCTCAACAAGGTTCGCGGCTCGAAGATCACCATGATCTTCCAGGAACCGATGACCTCGCTTGATCCGCTCTACCGGATCGGCAAGCAGATCGCAGAGCCGCTCATCCATCACCGTGGAATGAGCAAGGCACAGGCGCGTGCCCGCGTGCTCGAATTGCTCAAGCTCGTCGGCATCCCCGATCCCGAGCGTCGCATCGACAGCTATCCTTACGAAATGTCGGGCGGGCAGCGCCAGCGCGTGATGATCGCGATGGCTTTGGCCAACGAGCCGGATCTCTTGATCGCCGATGAACCGACGACGGCGCTTGACGTCACCATCCAGGCGCAGATCCTCGACCTTCTCGCTGATCTGCAGAAGCGCTTCGGCATGGCGATCGTCTTGATCACCCATGACCTCGGCGTGGTCAAACATGTTGCAGATCGCGTCGCCGTGATGCGCAAGGGCGAGATTGTCGAGACGGGCAGCCGCGACGCCATCTTCGGCAATCCCCAGCATGACTACACGAAGATGCTGCTCGCGGCGGAGCCCACCGGCACCAAGCCGGCACCGGCGGCGGACGCGCCCGTCATGCTCGAAGGTCGCAATGTGGTTGTCGATTTCGACATTGGCCGCAGTGGACTGTTCGGCCCGTCGCGCACCTTCCGCGCGGTCGATGATGTCAGCATCCGCCTGCAACAGGGCCAGACCATCGGCATTGTCGGCGAGTCGGGTTCCGGCAAATCGACCCTTGGCCGGGCGCTTCTGAAGCTCCTGGCTGCCGATGGCGCCTTCCGCTTCGAGAGCAATGACCTCTCAGGTCTCGACCGTGGTGGCATGCGACCCTTCCGCAAGCAGCTGCAGCTGGTGTTCCAGGACCCCTACGGCTCGCTTTCGCCCCGCCAGACGGTGGGCGAGATCATCACCGAAGGCCTCTATGTGCACGAACCGCAGCTGTCTCGCGCAGAACGCGACACCCGCGCCATCGCCGCTCTGAAGGAAGTCGGGCTCGATCCGGCAGCCCGCAACCGCTATCCGCACGAGTTCTCCGGCGGGCAGCGTCAGCGCATCGCGATTGCCCGATCGATGATCCTGAAGCCGAAGGTGGTCATTCTCGACGAGCCGACATCGGCGCTCGATCGCTCCGTTCAGCGGCAGGTGATCGAACTCCTGCGCGACCTGCAGGAGAAGCACGGTCTGTCCTATATCTTCATCAGCCACGATCTCTCCGTCATCAAGGCGATGTCGGACCATGTGGTTGTCATGAAGAACGGCAAGATCGTTGAGCAGGGTGCGACGGAGGACATCTTCGAGCACCCGAAGCAAGACTATACCAAGGCCCTGATTGCGGCTGCCTTCAGCCACTGACGACAAAAGGCCCCGGTGATTGAACTGACCCGCGAAAGTTAGACCTCCAACCTCGGGGGGCAGTTCAAGATCATCGGGGCCTTTTTCAATTCTGCAGACCGCAAGACCATTGCCTCAGATCGACAGCGCATCCTTCAGTGTCATCGCTTCGATCTCGCGCAAGTCGAGATCGGCTTCGATATGGCCGATATGATGCAGCATGGAGGCAGTGGCCGCCTCCACGTCGCCGCGCTCCAGCGCATCAAGGATCTCGGTGTGGTCGTCATGGCCACAGCTCGACACGCCGGTCCGGCCATAAAGCGCAATCACCAGCGACGAGCGCGCCACCAGTTCCTGCATGAATTTTTCCAGGATCGCATTGCCGGCGACGCGTGCCAGCAGCAGATGGAAATCGCCGGACGCCTTGATCTCGGCACGCCTTGCACTCGCCCCCCGCTCGCCCTTGTGCCGCGCCTCTTCTTCCAGATGGGCGCGAAAGCCGGCGATCTCGTCCGGGGTCAGGCGGTCTGCGGCGGCAGCAACGATGGCGGGCTCGATCAGACGCCGCGACTCGAAGATCTGTCGCGCCTCGTCCGGTGACGGATTGGAAACAAAGGCGCCGCGATTGCGCTCCGTCGTCACCAGACCTTCAAAGGCCAACATCTGCAGCGCATCCCGCACAACCGTGCGGCTGACATCGAACAGTGTGCCGACCTCCGCCTCCGACAGTTTCGTACCGGGCGCGAGGCGTCGGTCGACGATCGCATCGCGAAGACTGTCACGGATCGCGCGGGCGCGGTCCTCCTGCTGACCTTCGGGGACGAGAACGGCTTTGGCAATCGACTTCATCTTGCTCTCCAGATTGCCTGTTCTACCGCCGCTTGCTTGGCAAGGCAAATGCGTTGCGTACACACGCTTACAAATAATGCGATCAAAGATGATGCAAGATTGTATGCAATGTTTAAATTCTGTGCATACAGCCGAACCACCTCACTGACGGCGATTACATCCTCAGCCACAAAGCCAGTGAAGTCAGCCACTTAGTTTGCACCGCAGCAAACTGGCACGCGTCATGCATCACTTCTGGCAGAGAAGGATTGCATCATGACGAAAAACGCCGATATCGAACTTGCAGCCGTATCCAAGGCCTATGGGCCGACCATCGCCGTCCATCCTGTCAGCCTGAAGATTCCCGCATCGACCTATTGCTGCCTGCTTGGTCCTTCCGGCTGCGGCAAGACCTCGACCCTTCGGATGATCGCCGGCCATGAGGCCGTCACATCCGGCGACATTCTGCTCGGCAATGCCAATGTCACCGACCTGCCGCCGGCAGCTCGCGGTACGGCGATGATGTTCCAGTCCTACGCGCTCTTCCCGCATCTCGATCTCGTCGACAACGTCGCCTTCAGCCTGAAGATGAAGGGCGTCGACAAGGATACCCGCCGCCGCGAGGCGCTGGAGATGCTGTCGCTGATGCAACTCGATCCCTATGCCAACCGCCGTCCGGCCCAGCTGTCCGGGGGCCAGCAGCAGCGCGTGGCGCTTGCCCGCGCCCTGATCACCAAGCCGGAAGCGCTGCTGCTCGATGAACCCCTCTCGGCGCTTGACCCCTTCCTCAAGATCCGTATGCGGGCGGAACTGAAGAAGCTGCAGACGTCGCTCGGCATCAGCTTCATCCACGTCACCCATAGCCAGGAAGAGGCGATGGCGCTGGCGGATCTGATCGTTGTGATGAATGCCGGGCGCATCGAGCAGGCGGCCTCCCCTCGCCAGGTCTTCGAACAGCCGGCCACCGCCTTTGTTGCCCGCTTCATGGGCGATCACAATGTCATCTCGGGCCGCGTGGTGGAGAGCAGCGCGGATGAAACCGTAATCGAGACCTCAGCCGGCACCCGGTTCAAGGCACCTGCCTCGCCTGTGCCAGTGGGGCAAATCCTTGATCTCGCCTTGCGCACAGACCGGGTGGCGATTGGTGGCGAGACAGAACCGATGCTTGGCTTCAACGGCGTGGTGGCCGGCGTCGAATATCTCGGCGCGACGGTCAAGATCGCAGTCGCCGGTGCGGGGATCGAGGAGTTCACCATCGTCACCAGCGATGCCGCTTATTTCGCCATGCCCGTCAAAACGGGCGATGCCGTGCCGCTCTCTTGGGGGCCACGGGACGTGATCGTGCTGGGCAAGCCCGACGCCTGACACAAGAGCCGAAGTTCAAACCACAATAATCCAGAGGAGAATGAGCATGACTGTGAAGACCACATCCGAAAAGAAGGGCCTGACACGCCGCAACCTGTTGAAGACCGCGTCTGCAGCCGCCGGCCTTGCCGCCGGTTCCGGCGTGATCACCGGCTTCCCGACCATCTGGGCGCAGAACCCGATCACGCTGCGCCAGTTCGGCACCGGCGTGTCGAACATCAATGCCATCGCCGAGAAGTGCAAAGCCGATCTCGGCATCACGCTTGAGATGACCGCAACGGATTCCGATGCGGCTGCCCAGCGCGCCGTCACTCAGCCGATGTCCTATGATATCGCCGACATCGAATACTGGATCCTGAAGAAGGTCTATCCGACCGGCGTCATCCAGCCGATGGAAACATCGAAGCTCAAGTATTACGACAAGGTCGTGCCGCTGTTCAAAACCGGCAAGCTGCTGCCGGACAGCGTCATTGCTCAGGGTACCGCCCCGCACACCGTCGGCTATGTCGAGAGCAAGGATGCCAAGACCTTCGCGTCCGGCGAAACCGAACTCTTCACCATGATGCCGACGATCTACAATGCCGACACGCTGGGCATCCGTCCCGACCTCGTTGGCCGTGAGATCTCGTCCTGGGCCGACATCATGGACCCGGCCTTCAAGGGCAAGGCCTCGATCCTGAACATCCCGTCGATCGGCATCATGGATGCCGCGATGATCTGCGAAGCCATGGGCATCATCAAATATGCCGACAAGGGCAATATGACGAAGGCCGAGATCGACACGACGATCGACTTCCTGATCAAGGCCAAGCAGGACGGTCAGTTCCGCGCCTTCTGGAAGTCCTTCGACGAAAGTGTCAACCTGATGGCCTCCGGCGAAGTCGTCATCCAGTCCATGTGGTCGCCGGCGGTTGCCGCCGTGCGCTCCAAGGGCATCGCCTGCAAGTATCAGCCACTCAAGGAAGGTTACCGCTCATGGGGCGGCGGTCTCGGCCTGGCAGCCCACCTCACCGGCGCCCAGCTCGATGCAGCCTATGAATACATCAACTGGTACACATCCGGCTGGGTGGGCGGCTATCTCAACCGCCAGGGCTACTACTCGGCCTGCATGGAAACCGCCAAGGAACACATGTCGGCGGATGAATGGGGCTACTGGATCGAAGGCAAGGCCGCGACTGGCGACATCATGTCTCCGGAAGGCAAGGTCATGGAAAAGGCCGGTGCGGTCCGCGACGGCGGTTCCTTCGAGGAGCGCATGGGCAAGGTCGCCTGCTGGAACTCCGTCATGGACGAGGACCGCTACATGGTCCGCCGCTGGAACGAATTCATCGCGGCCTGATAACCAACCGAGGCTGTTCGCCCCTCATCCGGCTGCCACCACCTTCTCCCCGCAAGCGGGGAGAAGGCCGATAGGGCCGCCGCTCTGCCTCTTCTCCCCGCTTGCGGGGAGAAGGTCCCGGCAGGGGGATGAGGGGCAAACTTCCCAGCAGGCATTACTGCAGCGACAGGAGACGAAACGACATGACCACAGTGCGATTTCTAGGCGTCGGCGAGGAAAAGCCGAAACGCGAAATCCGGGTGCCGGCATGGCTTGCCTCCTATCTGCAGGCGCTGCCGCTGACGCTCATCCTTGGCTTCTTCCTGCTCCTGCCGATCCTCCTGATCGCCGTCGTCAGTTTCTGGGATTATGACTTCGCCCAGATGTATCCGGACTTCGTCACGTTCAACTACGAGGAGACGCTCGGCTCCTGGGTCACCTGGAAGACCTATCTCAACACCCTGAAATACGCCGTGATGGTCTGGGCGATCACCCTCGTCATCGGCTTTTGGGTTGCCTATTTCCTCGCCTTCCATATCCGAAGTGCGGCCATGCAGAGCGTGCTTTTCCTCGTCTGCACCGTGCCCTTCCTCACCTCGAACATCATCCGCATGATCTCCTGGATTCCGGTGCTCGGCCGCAATGGGCTGGTCAACACCACGCTTGTCAGTTCCGGCCTCATCAGCCAGCCGATCGAATGGTTGCTCTATTCGGATTTCGCCGTGGTGCTTGCCATGGTGCACCTCTACACGCTGTTCATGGTCACCCCGATCTTCAACACGATGATGCGCATTGATCGCTCACTGGTCGAAGCCGCGCGCGATGCCGGTGCGTCCGGTCTGCAGATCCTGACCAATGTCATCATCCCGCTGGCCAAGCCCGGCATGGCGATCGGCACGATCTTCGTCGTGACGCTGGTCATGGCCGATTTTTCGACCGTGCAGGTCATGTCCGGCGGCCAGAGCGCCTCGGTCGCGCTGATGATGAAAAACCAGATGTCGCTGCTGCAATATCCCGCCGCCGCCGCCAATGCCGTGGTGCTGCTGGCGCTGGTCCTCTTGATGGTGGCCGCGATCCTGCGCGTCGTCGACATTCGCAAGGAGCTTTGAGATGAATTCGGAAAAACGCTCGCGCGAATTCTACGTGCTCGCCGTCTTCTTCGCACTCTTCGTGGTCTTCCTCTATGGCCCCTTGTCGGCCATCGTGATCCTCTCCTTCCAGGGCGAAAATGGCGGCCTCACCTTCCCGCTCAATGGTGTCTCCTTGCACTGGTTCGCCAACCTCTTCGAACAGCAGGCGGTCGGTGATTTCGGCGGCTCGTTCCGGCGCTCCTTCGCGCTCGGTCTGATGGTCATGGTGGTCACGGTTGTCGTCTCGCTGCTCGCGGGCCTTGCCTTCCGCCGCAAGTTCTGGGGCGCTACACCGCTCTTCTATCTCGCGGTTGCAAGCCTCGTCGTGCCCTCGATCATCGTCTCGCTCGGCATCGGCGTGCTGTTCTCACAGCTCGGCCTGCAGCCGGCCTGGTATACGTCCGGTTTCGGCGCGCATCTGACCTGGACCCTTCCCTTCGGCGTCTTGATCATGTTTGCCGTTTTCAACCGCTTCTCGCCGGCTTACGAGGAGGCCGCCCGCGATCTCGGCGCCTCCTCCTGGCAGAGCTTTCGCCATGTGGTTCTGCCGATCATCCTGCCCAGTCTGATCGGCGTTGGCCTGTTCGGCTTCACGCTCTCCTATGACGAATTCGCCCGCACCCTGATGACCTCAGGCACCTACAACACCCTGCCGCTCGAAATCTACGGCATGACCACCAATGTCACGACGCCGGTTCTTTATGCGCTCGGCACCGTCACCACGGTCTTCTCGCTGATCGTCATTGGCGGGACGCTGGCACTCATTGTCGGCCTCAACCGTCGCCATATCAGGGGCTGAGGCTTCATGAAAATTGCCGTCATCAATCCCAACACCACCGCCAGCATGACCGCGACCATTGCGGATGCTGCAAGGCGGGTGGCGCAGCCGGACACCACCATCGACGCCGTCACCTCCAGCATGGGGCCAGCCTCGATCGAAGGGTATTATGACGAGGCGCTGGCCCTGCCCGGCCTGCTCATCGAAATCGCCCGCGCCGAGCGGGAGGGTGCCTCTGCCGCCGTGATCGCCTGTTTCGACGATACCGGGCTCGACGCTTGCCGAGCCCTTGCCGCCATCCCCGTTCTCGGCATCTGCGAGGCAGCTCTCTCGGTGGCAAGCTTCATTGCCCAGCGCATCACCGTGGTCACCACGATGGAGCGCTCGCGCCTGCCAATCGAACATCTCGTCCATCGCTATGGCAAATCCGCCATGGTGAAGGTGCGGGCCGCCGACATCCCCGTGCTCTCGCTCGAAGACCCGCATTCAAACGCCCGTGACCGGTTGCGAGCGGAAATCACTGCTGCCCTTCGCGAGGACGGGGCCGAAGCCATCGTGCTCGGCTGCGCCGGCATGGCGGATCTTGCACATCAGCTCTCTCAGGAATTCGGCGTGCCGGTGATCGATGGCGTGGCGGCAGCGGTCAAGCAGGCGGAAGGGCTTGTGGCGCTCGGCCTCACCACTGCCAAATCCCGCGCCTATGCGGCTCCGGTCGAAAAGCGTTTTACCGGCATGCTCGAAGCCTTTGCTCCATCGCGCATCGGAGCCGCCTGAGATGAGCGCGCCGGCCATTCGTCCCCTGACACGCAAAGAGCTCGATATTCTGATTGACTGGGCTGGGGACGAAGGCTGGAATCCTGGCCTCACCGATGCGGACGCGTTCTACGCCGCGGATCCCCAAGGCTTTCTCGGCTGTTTCGTGGAGGGAGAGCTGGTAGCCGGCATATCGGCCGTCGCCTATGACGAGCATTTCGGCTTCATCGGTCTTTACATCTGCCATCCACGCTTTCGCGGGCAAGGCTATGGCCGCAAGGTTTGGGATGCCGGCATGGCTCATCTGGGCAACCGACGTATCGGCCTTGATGGCGTGCCCGAGCAACAGGCCAATTATGCGGCCATGGGTTTTGCTCCGCTCTATGAAAGCATCCGATGGAGTGGTCCCGGCGGCACGGCATCGCCGTCGCCCCCAGCGCCGGCGGCCACGGCTCGCCCTCTCACGGCAATGGACCTACCGGCTCTCGCCGTCTTCGACAGACGCCACTTCCCCGCCCCGCGTCCGAATTTCCTGTCCCACTGGCTCGGCGGCGCGCATGACGCCTTTGTCTCGATGGAGGATGGCGCCATGACTGGCTATGCTGTGCTTCGCCGTTGCCGGCAAGGTCGCAAAATCGGCCCGATCTTTGCCGTAGATGACGGAGCGGCGGAAAACCTACTCAGCGCCTGCGTGCAGGCAGCCGCGGGTGGCGAGGTCCATCTCGACGTGCCGGATCATCAGGTCAGTCTGACCGAAACACTCAGACGACGCGGGTTTCAGCCGGGATTCACGACAGCCCGAATGTATCGCGGTGGCCCGCCCGTTCTCGCGCTTGCCGGCGTCTATGCCATCACCACGCTTGAACTTGGTTAGGGGCTGCCGCGTCACGCCGCCTTCGGCACGAGTACCTTCAGTTCTCCGGCGTGCATCTTGATCTCGACATCTGCCGGCATCCGCAGCAATTCGCCATCCAGCACACACGCAGCCCCCTTGCGATGTTTGGGGAAATGCAGATGCACGTGTTTTGCCGTCGAGGCGGTCACAGCTTCATTTTCCTTGAAACGCCCGCGCACGATGTCGAAGGCGAGAGCGCCGACGCCGGTCGGCTCCAGAGGATCGGCGAGGTAGACGCCAAGCTGGCCGGTATTCACTTCATCGGCGAAGAACAGCGAATTATTGCCGAGCGGGTTGTTGGAGACGGAAATGGCCGAGACCGGACGCTCATCACTGCGGCCGTCGCCATCGATGTCGAACATTACCTCGAAGCGGGGCGGATCGAGCATGACGCCAAAGGCAGCACTGGTGCTGGCGCGGATCTTGCCGAGCCGCGATGCAAAATTCATCTGATTGCGCATGCGCACCATTCGCGCATGCAGACCGGCTGAGAACTGGTGCACGAAGGGGCGGCCATTGGCCGTTGCGATATCGACATCGGCAACGGTCGCATCGGCCAGTACGTCGAGCACCTTCCAGATGTCGAGCGGCAGCTTCAGCGAGCGTGCAAAGAGGTTCATGGTGCCGGCTGGCACGACGCCGAGCGGCAGGCCGGATTTCCAGGCAATGCCGGCTGCAGCCGAGATCGTGCCATCGCCGCCGCCTGCAATGACCGCATCATAGCCTCCGTCGTCAGCAACACGCTGCAACGTCTCGACGATCTCATCGCCACTGACCACGGCACAATCAAGCTCATGCCCCTTTGCAGCGAAGGCGCGGGTTGCACTTGCGCAATAGGCTTCCATATCGGTGGTCTTGAAGGTGCCGCCGTCGCGATTGAGTACCGCTTTAATCTTCATGGGGTCCTTTCGCGGCTCAAGGTTCGAGCCGTGCTCTCAAACGTGCCGCGCCATCAAAAGTTTCCAGAGGAGACAGAAATCGATAGCCGTCGCGCAAATTTCAAGTGCATCTGCGAAAGCCTTTGCCGCAGTGCATATAGATATGATAGATATCAATCTTGTTCCCGCTGTGATTTCACGATCCTTCCATTATTTTCCGGCCTCCCACGGAACGCAGCTGCGCCTCGGCACTGGCCCGAGCGCTGCCGACCTCTGGTTGCCGAGCTATTTGCCCAGGTGCCCGCATGACTGATTGCTCCGCCCTTGATCGCCCCCTTGAAGACGACAGACAGACCACGATCGGGCTGACGGCCACGACGATCCTGTTGATTGAGATCGCGCTGGCGGCCGGCGGCTTTGGGATCGGGACCGGCGAGTTCGTGATCATGGGCTTGCTGCCCGAAGTGGCGAGCACCTATGGCGTCAGCGTGCCGGATGCCGGGCATGTCATCAGCGCCTATGCGCTCGGCGTTGTGATCGGCGCGCCGATCATCGCAGCCCTCGCCGCAAAACTGCCCCGCCGGACCCTGCTGCTTGCGCTGATGGGTGTGTTCGCAGCCGGCAATCTGGCGAGTGCGCTCGCCACCGACTTCTGGTCCTTCACACTTCTGCGCTTCATCACGGGTTTGCCGCATGGCGCCTATTTTGGCGTTGCTGCCCTTGTTGCCGCCTCCATGGCCGAACCGCATCGGCGTGTGCGCGCCGTTGGTCGCGTCATGCTCGGCCTGACCATTGCCACGCTGGTCGGCACGCCGATCGCCACCTTCCTCGGCCAGTTGATGAACTGGCGGGCGGCCTTCCTGCTGGTCGCCGGCATCGGTGCGCTCACGGTTGCGCTGATCGCGCTTTATCTGCCCAAGGACAAGGTCGCCGAAGGTGCCAGCATCCGGCGCGAACTCTCGGCCTTCGGACGGCTTCAGGTCTGGCTGTCGTTTGGTGTCGCAGCCGTCGGCTTCGGCGGCATGTTCGCGATCTTCAGCTATATCGCCAAGACCGTCACGGACACGGCCGGCATGCCCGTGAGCATGGTCGCGGTCGTGCTCGCGCTCTTCGGGATCGGCATGAATGTTGGCAACATCGTTGGCAGCCGCATGGCCGACTATTCCCTAAACGGCACAATTGGCGGCATGCTGGCCTTCAACATCATCCTGATGTCGATCTTCTCGTTGACGGCACACAATCCCGTCATGCTCTGCGTCTGTGTCTTCCTCACCGGATGCGGCTTTGCCGCCTGCCCGGCCGTGCAGACACGGCTCATGGATGTCGCCGCCGACGCGCAGACGCTCGCCGCCGCCACCAACCACTCCGCCTTCAACATTGCCAATGCGCTCGGGGCATGGCTCGGTGGCGTCGTGATCGCGGCTGGCTATGGTTACGGCGCGACCGGCTATGTGGGTTCCGTGCTCTCGGCTCTCGGTCTTGTCATTTTCCTGATCTCGGTTGCTCTCGACAGGAAGCCGTCACGCGGCTGAGGCTTCGTCCTCTCGGCTGTCCGGCTCGATCATCCGTCGCACACCATTCTTGCATTCGACATGGCGGCTGCCCCACTGCTCCAGCACCATGATCACGGGACGCAGGCTCTGGCCGAGCGGAGTCAGGGCGTAGTCGACCCGCGGCGGCACGACCGGGTAAACGGTTCGCGACACAAGCCCCTGCTCTTCCAGTTCGCGCAGCTGCTTGGTCAGCATGCGTTGCGTCACGGCCTGCAAACGCCGTCGCAACTCGCTGAAGCGCAGCGTGCCCGCGGTCAGCAGGTGAAACAGGATGACGCCCTTCCATTTCCCGTCGAGGAAACTCAAGGTCGTTTCGACCGGGCAGCCCGGAAAACTATTGGTCATCTTGGCGCGCGGCTTGGACATTGGACAGTATCCTTCTTGATACCGAGGTTCAGTTCTGTGCCTACAGACACAAAATGTGCATTCTTGCGATATGCAATTCTATGTCCTTAATGGGCAGCGTTGTAAACGCGAGACAGGAGACCCGCATGCGCGCCATCGGATTTTACACACCCCAGCCCATCACCTCGGAGACTGCTCTTGTCGATCTCGATATCGCCATGCCCCAGGCAAGCGGCCGGGATCTTCTGGTGGAGATCAGGGCGGTATCGGTGAACCCGGTCGATACCAAGGTGCGACGCAATCATCAGCCGGCACCTGGAGACACACGGATCCTCGGTTATGATGCGGCCGGAGTGGTGAAGGCCGTCGGCCCGGATGTGACCCTCTTCAAGCCCGGTGACGAAGTCTACTATGCCGGAGCGATCGGGCGCCCGGGAACCAATGCCGAGTATCATCTGGTCGATGAACGAATTGTTGGCAGCAAGCCGAAGAGCCTTGGCTTTGCCGAAGCCGCCGCCCTGCCCCTGACGGCGATCACCGCCTATGAGGCACTCTTCCATCGCATCCGCGTCGATCAGCCGGTCGTTGGCGCTGCGCCCGCAATTCTGATCACCGGCGGAGCCGGGGGCGTCGGTTCGATCGCGATCCAACTGGTCAAGACACTGACAAATCTTTCCGTCATCGCGACGGCATCCCGGCCGGAAACCGCTGCCTGGGCAAAATCACTCGGCGCGGACCACGTGATCGACCACAGCAAGCCGCTGGCGCCTGAATATGCGGCTCTTGGTATCGGGGCGCCCGGCTTCATCTTCTCCGTGACGCACAGCAGCCAGCACCGCCTCGACCTCGCCGAGATCATTGCCCCGGCCGGACGGATCTGCCTGATTGACGACTTCCCGGAAGGCTTCGACATCATGGCCTTCAAAGGCAAGGCGGTCTCGCTGCATTGGGAGATGATGTTCTCGCGTCCGATGTTCGAAACGCCTGACATGATCGAGCAGCACAAATTGCTGAACCACGTGGCTGGCCTGATCGACGAGGGGAAGATCCGAACCACGCTCGACACGGTCGTCGGGCAGATCACGGCGGAAAACCTGAGGAAGGCGCATGCCCTGATCGAGAGCGGTCGGGCACGCGGCAAGCTGGTTCTCGAAGGCTTTCCGAGCTGACGTCAGCTGCCGGCAACCGCCAGACCTTGCCGGGCCGGCGCACTTGGCGCCATCATGCGGCAGAGCGCATGATGGCAGCACTGCCGAGCGGCTTGGTGTTGGGTTTCAGGGCCGAGCCTTCAACGGATACGAGATTTTCCTGCCCCCAGCGCCCGAGTGCGAGAATGACCGGCTGAAGGCTGCGGCCGAGTGGTGTCAACGCATATTCCACCCTCGGCGGCACAACCGGATAGACAGTGCGGGCCACGAGGCCGGCGAGTTCCATTTCACGCAGCTGCTTGGACAGCATGCGGTGCGTAATGCTCGACATGCGCTTGGCCAGTTCGTTGAAACGCAGCACCTCGTCCTTCAGCAGATTGTGGAGGATGACTCCCTTCCATTTGCCGTCCAGAAGCTGCAGCGTTGCCTCGATCTGGCAACCGCCGACTTGCGTGGTCGTGGAGTTCCTGTCGTCAGCCATGCCTTATCCTTCTCGCAAATTCCGACATGCCCGGAGACCCGTTCATGTCTGTTCCCTGATATGTCAGGCCGCGCGCAGCGCCAAGGCTGCGGGCGGCCAAGATCGGTCGACACTGCGTCAACACTTACGTGACGTTCCGTCGGCGGTCTGAGTTTCAGTGATGAGGAAATGGGGCGAAGTTGGGCGGGGAAAAGGAGCTTCGCGGCAACGTGACCGGCGCGAGCGAGAGGCTCACGGCGTGTTGATAACCCAACGCAGCCAGATGCCGGGACCGTGATCGATGGCCGCAGTTCGCCAGGTCAAGCCTGCAGAACGATGACCTTCGTTCCAACCGGGACGCGAGCATGCAGATCGATGACGTCATGGTTCATCATGCGCACGCAACCGGACGACATGGCCTGTCCGATCGACCAGGGCTGGTTGGTGCCGTGGATGCGGAACATGGTGTCGTTGCCGCCGCGATAGAGATACATGGCGCGGGCACCCAGCGGATTGTTTGCGCCGCCCGGCATGCCGCCTGCGTATTTCCGGTTCTTTTCCGGATCGCGTCGGATCATGTTCGGCGTCGGCGTCCAGGTCGGCCATTCGGCCTTGCGACCGACATAGGCATTGCCGGCCAGGGCAAGCCCGGCGCGGCCGACGCCGATGCCATACCGCATGGCCCGGCCATTGCCGAGGACGTAGTAGAGCCGGCGGGCGGGCGTATCGACCACGACCGTGCCAGCTGGATGGACCGTTTCATAGGCCACTTCCTGACGACGCAGTTCCGGCTTGATCTTCTCCAGCGGCACCTTCTTCAGTGGAAAGGGCTCATCTGGCAGATCGCCATAGAGAGCCTGCTGGTTCGGCATGGATTGGCAACCGGCCAGGAGAAGCGGCAGGCCGATCAGGAGGCCTCGGCGCGAAATGGTCATGGATTGAAGGTCCTCGGAGATGATTCTTCTACTGAGGAGCCTAGGAAATTTATGGTTAATGACCGGTTAAATCAGCAGGCGCTTGTTAAACTTGATGGCGAAATCGTGATCCTGTTCGCACCCGGAACCGGATGCAGAGATCTGTCGGCAAATGCACAAGCAGATCCCAAAATGGAAAGGGCGGCCTCTCGACCGCCCTGCTCACTCCCATGTTCGGATAAACCGGCCCTTCGCCGGCGATGTCGCAGCGGCGGTCCGTGCGGCCCGGCCTCCCGAACATTTACATGTTCGGATAAACCGGCCCTTCGCCGGCGATATCGCAGCGGCGGTCCGTGCGGCCCGGTCTCCCGAACATTTACATGTTCGGATAAACCGGCCCTTCGCCGCCTTGTGGCGGCACCCAGTTGATGTTCTGGTTCGGGTCCTTGATATCGCAGGTCTTGCAGTGGACGCAGTTCTGCGCGTTGATGACGAAGGTTTCTTCGCCCTCCTTTTCCACCCATTCATAGACGCCGGCCGGACAGTAGCGGGTCGACGGGCCGGCATAGATGCCAAGCTCGGACCGCTTCTGCAGGTCCATGTCCTTCACCTTCAGATGGACAGGCTGGTCTTCCTCGTGGTTGGTGTTGGACAGGAAAACCGAAGACAGGCGGTCGAAGGTCAAAACGCCATCCGGCTTCGGATAGGCGATCGGCTTGTGCTTGGCCGCCGGCTCCAGCGACTGGGCGTCAGTCTTGCCGTGCTTCAGCGTGCCGAAGAAGGAGAAGCCGAAGAGCTGGTTGGTCCACATGTCGAGACCGCCGAGCGCGACGCCGAGCGCCGTACCGAGCTTCGACCAGAGCGGCTTGACGTTGCGCACGCGCTTCAGGTCCTTGCCGATGTCGGTCGAGCGCCATTCGTTTTCGATCTCGATCGGCTCGTCATTGGCGCGACCAGCAGCAATCGCTTCGGCAATCTTGTCGGCTGCCAACATGCCGGAGAGCACCGCGTTGTGGCTGCCCTTGATGCGCGGCACGTTGACGAGACCGGCGGAACAGCCGATCAGCGCGCCGCCCGGGAAGGAAAGCTTCGGCACCGACTGGTATCCACCCTCGGTGATCGCACGAGCGCCATAGGACAGACGCTTGCCGCCCTCGAAGGTGTCGCGGATGGCCGGATGGGTCTTGAAGCGCTGGAATTCCTCGAACGGATAGAGATAGGGGTTCTTGTAGTTCAGGTGCACGACGAAACCGACTGCCACCATGTTGTCTTCGAGGTGGTAGAGGAAGGAACCGCCGCCAGTCTTCATGCCGAGCGGCCAGCCGAAGGAGTGCTGCACCAGGCCCTGCTTGTGATGCTCGGGCTTGACCTGCCAGAGCTCCTTGATGCCGATGCCAAATTTCTGCACGTCGCTGTCGCGGGAGAGATCGAACTTGGCGATCAACTGCTTGGCAAGCGACCCGCGCACGCCTTCGCCGATCAGCACGTATTTGCCCAGCAGTTCCATGCCGCGGGTGAAGTTCGGACCCGGCTCGCCGTTCTTCTCGATGCCCATGTCGCCGGTCGCGACACCGATCACGGCACCCTGGTCATTGTAGAGCACTTCGGCGGCGGCGAAGCCCGGATAGATCTCGACACCCAGCGCTTCGGCATGAGCACCCAGCCAGCGACAGACATTGCCGAGCGAGACGATGTAATTGCCGTGATTGCTCATCAGCGGCGGCATGGCAAAG
Organism: Rhizobium sp. G187; assembly: GCF_051549525.1. Classification (NCBI taxonomy): domain Bacteria; kingdom Pseudomonadati; phylum Pseudomonadota; class Alphaproteobacteria; order Hyphomicrobiales; family Rhizobiaceae; genus Rhizobium; species Rhizobium sp. G187. Next base: position 735,482 of record NZ_JBPUGM010000002.1, on the reverse strand, counting down.
TTCGGCAGGCGCACCGAGCCGGCAGGCCCGAGGAAGAGGAACTGGTCGTCCTTCACTTCCGTCTTGAACGGATGATCGGCTTCCTCACGCCAGCCCGGGATGAGGCGGTCAATGCCGATGGGATCAACCACGGCGCCGGAGAGGATATGCGCGCCAACTTCTGCGCCCTTTTCAAGCACGACCACCGTCAGGTCCGGATTGACCTGTTTCAACCGGATCGCGGCAGACAGGCCCGCAGGCCCTGCGCCGACGATCACCACGTCGAATTCCATGCTTTCGCGTTCCGGCAGTTCCATTTCGGTGCTCATGGTCATTTCCTTATCAGGCGGTCCCGTCCGCCCTCCTCCTTGACAAAACCCAACCCGATTGTCGAGCCGAAGCGCGACGCTGGGCGACGCAAATTCCGGCACGGTCATATGAGTTTCAAGAATATCTTACGTGCACGTAAGCGTCAATGCGACGATTTTACGGCTGCGTCCTTGCCGCTTGCCAACGTCTCTTCGTCCGATCCCTCAGAACAGGTTTAGGGCAAAACGAACTTGCCAACCGGTCGGTTGCCCCGCAAGTGAGTGCGTGACATTTGCCGCCGGAAGCGAAAGACCATGATCGATTATACCCCCGCCGCCCTGACCGAGGCTCTCACCGGCCTTCATGCCGACTTGCGCGTTCTTGGACCCGAGGCACTGGCCGGGCGACATCCGGGCGAACATGAACACAATCTCGGCGCAGGCGTCATGGCACAACCGGCCAGCACAGAGGCGGCAGCGGCGCTGATTGCCTGGTGCCGAGAGAATCGGGTCGCCATCGTGCCTCAGGGCGGATCGAGTGGACTGGTCGGCGGTGGGGTCAGCCGGGCGGGAGAGGTAATCCTGTCTTCTGCGCGGCTGAACTCCATCCTCGCCATCAGACCCGACGAATCGACCGTCGAAGTCGAGGCGGGAGTGACGCTCGAAGCTTTGCAGGCCGCACTTCGCCCGCACGGCCTTACCACGGGCATCGATCTCGGCTCACGCGGCAGCGCCACGATCGGCGGCATGCTGGCCACCAATGCCGGCGGCATTCTCGCCTTCCGTAATGGCGTCATGCGCCACCAGATCCTCGGTCTGGAAGCCGTGCTCCCCTCTGGCGAGATCTTCTCCGACATGACGCGGGTGGTGAAGGTCTCGGCCGGACCGGATCTGAAACAACTCTTCATTGGCGGCGAAGGTGCCTTCGGCTTCGTCACACGCGTGGTCATGACCGTCGAACGCCTGCGGCCGCACAGGGCGACCGCCCTTCTCGGCGTCGTGGACGCCGCCTCGGCGCTCTCAGTCGCAGCGCATCTGAACCAGCTTGGCGGCGTTACACTCGAAGCGGCGGAAATGATGTGGCCTCGGTATGTCCAGGATCACGCGGCGCTGAAGGCCTTCGACCTCGACTGGCTCGACGAAGGTGCCGCCATGCTCTTGGTCGAGGTCTCGGCCGAGACGCAGGAGAGAGCCACACTTGCGCTGGAAGAGGCGCTGGCCGAACTCTGGGAGCCCGCCGGTCTGCGCGGCGGCATCCTGGCCCAATCCTCCGAACAGGCGCGCCGCTTCTGGGACCTGCGTGAGGATTCCGGCTTCTATTTCGGCGAGTTCCCAAACGCCCCCTCCTTCGACATCTCGGTGCCGCCATCCGAGCTCGACGACTATGTGGCCGGTCTTCTTGGAGGGCTGCGCCAGATCGGCAGCGGTTACGATGCCTATGTGTACGGCCATGTGGCGGATGGAAACCTGCATATCGCCCTTGCCACAGCCGGCCCTCTGCCGACCGAGATCAAGCACGCAGTTGAACACGTGGTCTATGCAGGCGTGACTGCACGCGGCGGCAGTTTTTCCGCCGAACACGGCGTCGGCCTCGAGAAACGCGATGCCTATGAAGAACATGTGCCAGCCGCGAAACGGCTGCTTGCGCGGCAGATCAAGGCCCTGCTCGATCCGCAGGGCCTGTTCAATCCGGGCAAGGTCCCGTTCTGAAGCGCATTTCCGGATTTCCCGCATAACCCCGGAAAAGTCGCGTCTGCCTGTTCTCTTCGCGCCAAATCCCGTCGCACGTCAAAATCTGCCTTTGAACGTCTGCGCGCTTTGTCGCAGTCTCTGCCAAAACGTCAGCAGGGGAACGCGACATGGCACTGACATATGGTTTCATCGGGCTTGGTCATCTCGGCCGCCATCTGGCCGGCAGCCTCGTGCGGGCAGGCTTTAGTGTCGTCGTCAACGACCTCGATCCCAAGAATGCCGAAGAGCTGGTTGCGGCCGGCGCCCGGTTCGCGGCCGACCCGCAAGCCGTGGCGGAAGCCGTCGATGCCGTCATCACCTGCCTGCCCTCGCCCAAGATCAGCGAGCGCGTGCTCACCGGAGAGCGCGGCATTCTGAAGGGGCTGAAGCCCGGTTCGACCTGGATCGAAATGAGCACGCTCGATGAGCAGGAAGTCTTGCGGCTGGGCAAGATCGCCGCAGACGCTGGCATCCGCATGCTCGAATCCCCGGTCACCGGCGGCGTGCATCTGGCAGCGTCAGGCGAAATCACCGTGATCATCGGCGGCGACAGCGATCTTTACGACCTGCATCTGCCCGCCTTCCAGGCCATGGGCAAACAGATCTTTCGCGCTGGCCCGCTCGGCAAGGCGGCGGTGATCAAGGTGATCACCAACATGCTGGCCTTCATCCACCTGATCGCCACCGGCGAAGCCCTGATGCTCGCGAAGAAGGGCGGCATAGACCTCACCGATGCCTTCAACATCATCAAGGCCTCCTCCGGCAACAGTTTCGTGCACGAGACCGAGGGCCAGGTGATCCTGAACGGCAGCTACAACATCAATTTCACCATGGACCTCGCCGTCAAGGATCTGGGCTTCGCGCTGGGCTTTGGCCGCGAGTTCGGCGTGCCCCTCGACCTCGCCTCCCATGCACTGCAGACCTTCATCCGTGCACGCGCCGCTTATGGCGGCGATGCCTGGTCGTCGCAGGTCGTGAAGCTCCTGGAGGACGCGACCGGCACAGACCTGCGCGCGCCGGGCTTTCCCGCCGAGCTTTGAGACGGACAGGCGGAGAAGCGCGGTCATGGCACCGCCAACACGGCCGTCAGACTGTGACATTCAGCACAATCTGTCAGACAGGTGACGCCAATTGACGAAACCAAGCTAGCAATAGGTCGCGAGCGCCTGCGTTGCCGGGCTTTTGGCGACTTTCTGCACTGCAAGGCCGGGTGTCTTGCGCAACCCAAACTTCACCGCACCGCGAAAGCCGCATCCCGGAACACCTAAAACGAGCAAAAATCACGCTTTTCCGGATAGTTGGCCTTACGAAACAACTTACTCCATTAACCTGTCCTAAACGGGGCTTGCCTAAGGTTGCGCTAACGTGAGCAGCAGTCGGTCCTGCACGGTATTTGCGCCGTTCGCCCGGACCTGAAACATGATCGGGTGACACCTTGCGCGAAATTCTCAACCTTCTCAGAACCGTTCGGGTCGCCTTCTTGACCGCTGTTGGTTCCTCCGGGATGGCTGCCCTTCTCGCCCTGGTCGCGCTCATCATGACGCCTCCGACGGAAGAATTTGTCAGACAGCTGATGATGGCCGCAGCGGTCGGCAGTGCGGCCGCCAGCATCGCCCTGATTTCGCATCTCGGCCCGGTCTCGGCCGTGTGGCGTGTGCTGAGCACGCGGACCCGACGGGTCGAGCGCCGCGCCAATGTGGACGAAATGACCGGCTGCTGGAACCGCCGCCGCTTCATGGAAATCCTCAACAACAAGCTTGCAGACATTGAGGCTGCGAAGGAAGCCGGTCGTGCTTACGAGGAAGTCACCATGCTCCTCCTCGATGTCGACCACTTCAAGATGATCAACGACACCTTCGGTCACGCCAATGGCGACGAAGTGCTGCGCATGCTTGGCCAGTGCGCCCGCGAAGACCAGAACTGGATCGTCGGTCGCCTCGGTGGTGACGAATTCGCCATTCTCGTGCCGGGGAGCGATCCGCGTCTGCTGGACCAGGAAGCCCGCCGCTTTGCAGAACGGCTCTCCGCCCTCCTGCGTAACAACGACAAGGCTCGCGGCTTCCAGGGGATTTCGATTGGCGTCGCCAGCGCACCCCAGGATGCCGCACGCTCGCAGGATCTGATGCACAAGGCCGATGTCGCCCTTTATGCGGGCAAGCGCAACGGCCGTGGTAAGATCACCTTCTACCATCGCGACATGGAGCATGAGGAAGCGGAAGAGCGTCAGATCGCCCACGATCTGCATGCCGCGCTGCTGCTCGATCAGCTCGAACTGCATTACCAGCCGATTATCGACCTGAATGGCGACATTTGCTCGGCAGAGGCCCTGCTGCGCTGGCGCAACCGTGGACGTGGTTATGTGCCGCCGGATAAGTTCGTCCGCGTCGCCGAAAAATCGGAAATGATCCACCGGCTCGGCGAGTGGGTGTTCAAGCGCGCCTGTCGCGACTTGCGGGCGAGCGGCTATCCGCGCTTTTCCGTCAACGTCTCCGGTGCGCAATTCAAGAATGACGGCATGGTCGAGATGTTCCGCCGCGTGCTGCGCGAAAGCGGTTGCGAGGCCAGCCAGTTCACCCTTGAGATCACCGAAACCGTGGTCCTGAGCGCGACCCCTGCCGTCCAGCGCGCCCTGAAGGAATTGCGCGAGATGGGCTTCAAGATCGCGCTCGACGACTTCGGCACCGGCAACAATTCCTTTGCTCTGCTGCGCGACCTGCCGGTCGATTTCATCAAGATCGACAAGAGCTACACGCAGCGCCTCGAGACCGACAAGATCGCCCAGATCTTCGTTACGGCGATTGGCGAGATTGCCAAGGAACTCGACATGATCGTGGTTGCCGAAGGCATCGAAACCGAGGAACAGCATACGTGTTCACGGATCGCGGGTGCCGTCCGCTTCCAGGGTTATCTGCATGGCCGGCCCGAGCCGATCCGCGGCCAGCAGCGTCAGCCGGTTCTTCTGGAACAGGTCGCGTCCTGAGCTTGCCTTTGCCCCTTCCCCGCCGCGCCGCTCCTTGCTAGTTTCGCCTGATACTTATTTCATCAGGAAGGACGTAACCCATGGATCTCGGCATCTCCGGAAAACGCGCGCTCGTGCTCGCTGCCTCGCGCGGCCTCGGCCTCGGCATCGCCAAGGCGCTTGCAGCAGAAGGCGTGCATGTGCTGATCTGCGGCCGGACTGAAGCGAAACTGAAAACCAATGTCGAAGAGATCCGGGCCTCAGGCGGCAAGGCAGACTATGTTGTTGCCGATCTCGCCGATGCCCATTTCGTCGACCAGATGCTGGCAGCCGTGCACCATACGCTGGGTGGTATCGACATCCTCGTGAACAACACCGGCGGACCGGTGCCAGGCACCGTCGAGGACATGGATGCGGAAAAGCTCTACACCTTCTTCCAGTCCATGGTCGTTCGCGTGATCACCTTGACCAATGCGCTTGTGCCCCTGATGAAAACCCAGGGTTTTGGCCGCATTCTGACCGTCGCCTCCTCCGGCGTCTTCGAACCGATCGGCAATCTCGCGCTCTCCAACACGCTGCGTGGCGCGCTTGTCGGCTGGAACAAGACACTGTCGAGCGAGGTCGCGTCCTACGGCGTCACCGCTAATATGATCTTGCCCGGCCGCATCCATACCGACCGCATCGACGAACTCGACGGCGCCAACGCAAAGCGCCAGGGCACGTCGGTCGAGGACGTGCGCGCCAATTCGATCAAGTCGATTCCGGCCGGCCGTCTTGGCAAGGTCGAGGAATTCGGCGCGGCCGCCGCGTTCCTGTGCTCGGTTCCGGCAAGTTACATCAGCGGCACCATGCTCAGGGTGGATGGCGGCGCGGCCAAGTCGATCTGAAGGCGGCTCGGAGCCAGGCGGCAGTTAGCCGCCTCGGCAACCATCCAATTCGAGATCGTTTATTTAGTTATCACTAAATTTCTAGTGACTGCATCAACGACATGGCAAGGACAGGGGGCGTAATCATGCCTTCGCACTCCTTGCCATGAAGGTATTTGATATGCTCCCCGCCGGACATGATGACCGGTTTCCGTCACTTTTCGACGCGTCACCCCTCGATGATCCTGGCGATGAGACCGGGATTGCGTCATTGCGCGCATCACGCCCCCTGATCTTCATGCCCCGACTGTTTGTCCAGGGTAGGATTATCGGCCATCTCCTGCCGATGATTGCGACCACGGAAGAGGCGCATCTGGGAAAGGCGTCCCGCACCCTGCTCGCCCATGCCTATGACGAGATGTAAGGAAACCCCTAATATTTGAGTGGATGTTGATTTAAAGCCCGCAATCGAAACTGACAGTGCCTCAAGAATTTCCGCGTATGTCCACAAGCCAATGCTAATTTTTGGACCTACGATTGATGCTTCTCCCGATTCTTACCGGTCAGCCGCGCGACACGACGAGCTCAACCGGCAGCACATCCACCAAGCCACCATCGAATCCCACGCCAGCACCGACGCCAACAACGGAGCCGGTGGCGGAGCCATCTTCAGGCTCTAGCCCAAATACGGACCCGAGCGACATCGACGACGGCACCTATCAGCCGCCTGTCGCCGAGGACAGCGGGGCCGAAACAGCAGTCTCAACCGAACCCGAGGCGACCGCTCCACCAGAAGAGCCGGCCCCCGCGGAGCCTGATGCCGCACCGGTAGATGATGAAGCAGCGCCAGTGGAATCTGAAGTGGTCCCGGACGATTCACCGGCAGAAGACACCAGCGCCGACGCGTCGGTTGCCGAGGAGCCCGCCCCTGCCCCCGCCCCTGGCGAGGATAGCGCTGCGGACGAATCGATCGATGCGAATGCGGCTTCGGATGACGTGGCCGTCGACGAGGCTGGCACCCCACCGGATGAGCCGGCAGCAGACCCCGTCGCCTCCGATGCACCTCCGGAAACCGAGGCCTTGTCGCCCGAACCTGTCGTCGTCCCCTCGCCGACCACCGGCGATAGGCCGGTCGCGGATGCCCAAGCCGAACTGCAGCCGTCCCGTCGGCGCGCCGCGGTCGATGCGATCGAAGCGGCGGCTCTGGCGGCCTATACTGGCGGAACGCAGCGCAACGACGCCTCGGCACAGCTTCGCGAACAGCTGCAATCGCTCGTCGCCATCGAACAGAATCGCGGCCGCGACCGGGCCGTCGATGCGCTCCAGTCGCGGCTCGTTTCCGGCCTTCTCGATGATCTGGCGAAACCGGACGATCAGCAATCTTCCCGTCTGCTGGCCAATGCCCCTGAGCGCTCGGCCGAGACGGCAGGCGCCGCTGTGGAGCGCGCGGTCAAGGCCTATCGCCAGGTCTGAGCCAGCCGTTTTCATGCGCGCAATCATCAGGGTCCGCCGGAATGCGGGCCCTGTTTTTGTCTGCGGTCGCCGCCATTCCTTCCGCCAAGGCTTGCCCTTCGCGATCCCCTGTGGCATCAGGCGCCCTCTTCGAAGGCCGGCCCTGACCGGCGGTTCTGCCGGTTCGTCCGGCCCACCTCACATCGTCAGACGACAGAAAGCGACGGCCATGGCACAGGCGCTCGGACTGGATTTCGGCACAACCAACACCGTGATGTCGGTAACCAGCGAACAGGATGAAACGCGCTCGGTCTCCTACACCTCGTCGGCGGGCACAACGGATAGCATGCGCACAGCGCTTTCCTTCATGAAGGACGCACAGCTTGGTGCCGGCGTCCTCAAGGTCGAGGCAGGCCAGGCCGCCATCCGGACCTTCATCGACAATCCCGGCGAATGTCGCTTCCTGCAGTCGATCAAGACCTTTGCCGCCTCGGCCCTGTTCCAGGGAACGCTGGTGCATGCACGGCGCTTCCAGTTCGAGGATCTGATGGAAGTCTTCCTCAAGCGCCTCGAAGCCTATGCCGCAGATGGCTGGCCGGGGGATGCGAAGCGTCTGGTTGTCGGCAGACCGGTGCATTTCGCCGGTGCCAGCGCCGATCCGGCGCTCGCCACCACGCGCTACAACGAAGCGCTGACGCGGCTTGGTTTTCCAGAGATCCACTATGTCTATGAGCCGGTGGCAGCAGCCTTCTATTTTGCCCGCACGCTGAAGCAGGATGCGACCGTGCTCGTTGCCGACTTCGGCGGCGGCACGACCGACTTTTCGCTGATCCGGTTCGAAACCGAAGGCGGCAAGCTGAAGGCAACCCCGATCGGTCAATCCGGCGTCGGCATTGCCGGTGACCAGTTCGATGCACGCATCATTGATCAACTGGTCGCCCCCGAGATCGGCAAGGGCAGCCAGTTCAAGAGCTTCGGCAAGCTTCTTGACGTACCGAGCAACTACTTCCTCGCCTTCTCGCGCTGGAACCAGTTGTCCGTCTTCAAGACGATGAAAGAATTTACCGACCTTAAGTCGCTTGTGCGTCAGGCCATGGAGCCGGAAAAGCTCGAGCTGTTCATCGACCTGATCGACCACGACGAGGGTTATCCGCTCTACCAGGCCGTCTCGGCCGCCAAGATGGCATTGTCCTCCGCCGAAGAAGCCGAATTCCGCTTTGCCCCTCTCGGCAAGGCCGGTGAAAAGCGCGTGACGCGGGCTGCCTTCGAAAGCTGGATCGCAGACGACATTGCCAGAATGGAAGAGGCACTCGACCAGGTCCTCACCTCGACCAACACGGAGGCCGGCAGCATCGACAAAGTCTTCCTCACCGGCGGTACGTCTTTCGTACCGGCCGTGCGCGACATTTTCCGACGTCGCTTTGCCGAGGACCGGATCGAGACCGGCGGTGAGCTCGTCTCGATCGCTCATGGTCTCGCCCTGATCGGTGAACGTGACGACATCGCCCAGTGGGTGGCCTGAGCACAGGCCAGCCGTCGCTTTCCATTTGCCTTGCAGTGGCGGTTGGTTTTAGAACAGGCGCATGATCCAGGCCCGAGACATGACGCCCGCCGAACTGGCAGCGCTTCTGCATTTTCATGCAGATGCGGGCGTCGAATGGCTGCTGGAAGACGATCCGATCGACCGGATTGCCGCCTTCGCTGCCGAGAAGTCGGCACGGCAGGTCAACCGCGCCCCGGCAGTCACAGGTGGCCCCTCGCCCGCATCGGCACAGGCGCCGTCCAGAGCAGCCATTGCAGGCCAGGCAGAGCGCAACCTGTCGCAGCCGGATCGCCAGCCGGCACGGGCACAGCCCGCTCAGGGCTCGACATTGCCCGCCATCCCCGATGAAAATGCGGTCGCTGAAGCCCGCTTTGCCGCCGAAAGCGCACGTTCTCTGGCCGAATTGAAGACCGCAATCGAGAGCTTTGCCAGTTGCAACCTGAAGACCTCGGCCCGCTCGACGATCACCGTTGCCGGAGGCGGCCAGTCCGGCATCATGATCATCGGCTCGATGCCAAGCGCCGATGACGACCGGGAGGGGGCTGCCTTTTCCGGCCGTGCCGGCTTGCTGCTCGATCGCATGCTCCTGGCCATTGGCCAGACGCGCGACAATGTCCACATCACCACCGTCATCCCCTGGCGTCCGCCCGGCGACCGCATGCCGTCTCAGCCGGAGGTCGCAATCTGCCGGCCCTTCATTGAAAGACAGATCGCGCTCTGCGAGCCGAAACAGATCCTTGTTCTTGGCAATTTTGCCGCGCGCTACTTTTTCGGCGAGACCGGCACCATCCATGCCCTGCGTGGAAAATGGCGGGAAATCGGCGCTGGCGGCCATGTGGCGCCAGCCATTGCCACCCTGCATCCGCAGGAGTTGCTGAACGCCCCGAGCAGCAAGGCGCTTGCTTGGATGGACATCAGCGCCTTTTCGAGGCGACTTTTGGGTGAAACTGCCTAGGCAACGGGCAATTTGACAGCAAGATGACGGGAGACCTGCGTCGGCCGCATGGCAGAAGCGCATTCCGTCACCTTGCCGAATCCATGCTGCACTGCGATATTGGCCTGGAGTGTGGGAGGAACGCCTCAAAAGGAACGACGCCGTGAACCTTCGCACCCGCCCCATCCACTGCAAATTCGAGACGCTGCGTCTTGCGGGCGAAGCCGGGCGCGTCAATGCCCCTTATCATCGCGCGGGGATGACCGCGACTGAGCAACTGACAGCCCGCTGCTCCGCGCATATCGGCCGGATCGCTCGCCCCGCCTCCCCCTTCCTCGACCGCCACCTCTGACAGGCTCATCATCGTCGAATTCCCGGCGTCGGAGAGGACCGGCCGAGCCCGACTTGCGGGCCGCGCATATCAGCCCTTCCGCATTGTGCATTGCATCAAAAGTTCATGCGTGAACATTTATCACCATCGAACGATCCATGCACCGAAAGCAGAGGAGCACATCATGGCACTCCCCTTCCATCCCGTCCGCAGCCTTCGCCGGGCAATGAGCCAGATCGAGCACGCCATCAGCGCCTCGGCTGGCCTTTCACAGGCCGCCCGGCACCGTCAGGTCGCGCTTGAGCGTGGCGAGACACCAACTTCGCGGCCGATCGAGTTCTAAGATTGGACGTGATCGGCTTCAGCTCCCGCTCGGGCGGCGCATGACCGGAGAGGCCTGACCGTCAGGCCTCGCGTTTCGCGCTTCTGGGTGGCTCGCGCAGGCCGAGCCGGACGGGGCCGCACACCGCCTCATAGGCAAAGTCGACGATCGAGAATTTGATTGCCTGCCAGCGGCAGTACTCGACCAGAAACTCGTGCTTCAGCACGTAGTTTGCGCGCCCTTCCTCTGCCAGATCGAGGCAACCGATATCGACGGCTCGGCGCAACAGGCGCTGGAGGTGGGTGCGGGAGATCATGAACTGTTCGGCCAGGCTGCGCGCATCCAGACGACCAATCGGATAGCCGCTGATCGATGGTTCGAACTCCATAGCCCGGCAGACAAGCTCATCCATCACCAGACCGCCAGCCTCGGTCCACAGGAAGTGTGCCACGCGCGCCGGCGGATTGCGCCAGGCTGGATCATGGCATGTCCGATGGGCAATTTGCGGCTGGATCAGGCGAAAGAGTTCCGGCTTCCCCATGACCTGCGGTGCGCGGCCGCCGCCATCCAGCTCGTCGAGCAGGCTGAGATTGGTGATCAGCCACTGGAACATGGCACGGAGGCTGATCTCCGTTGCCTCATAGCGTCGCGGTCGACGACCAGGATCACCGGCTATACGGACAAACTTGTAGCTCAACAGCTGATCGAGATAATTCAGAACCGTGTTGCGGCTGGCGGCATCGGTCGTGGTCACGATTTCGCGCAGATTGGTCGTGGTCAAGCCACTGCCGGGCTGGCCGGGATCATATTCGAGGTCAAGCGCGAGCGCGGCCTGGCTCAGCAGCCAGCGCTGATGCGACGCCAGCATGCGCGCCAGTCGTGGCGCCATATCGAACTGTCCACGCAGGCTCGCGGCATAATCCCGCAGGCTTGAAAGGTAGTGCGGATGATCGACAATTTCGGCAACGGACAGCGACATCAGATCCCCCTCAGGCACAGGCCGGCAAACGCCGGCACCGGGCGGGCGTTTCCCGGCAGGCACCCTGCCGGTTGCATTGATATCGGTCTCGCTTCTGTGGCCGAAGCAGCATGAGCACCTTTCGCGAAGACCATGGCGCCTTGCCGTGGCGATGGAGTGTGATCTTTGCCAACCTAAACGAAATTGCTGCAGCTTTTCAATTCATTATTATTGCAAACAATCCACAGTCCCGGTACCCGACGTTATTTTAACGTAGCAGGTCGTATTCCAACCCTTGATGACGACGTTTTTCCGGGCAAACTCCGGCAAGCCGCCTGAGGAGACAGCATGATATCCAGCCTCGCATCCATCGCAACCCTGATGCTCTCCACACTGCTGATGATGGCGGGCTTCGGGCTGATGGGCTACATGCTGCCAATCCGCTCGCTGGCGGAAGGCTGGTCGACCCTGATCATCTCGGTGATCGCCACGGGCTATACCTTCGGCTTCACCCTGTCCTGCATTGTCACGCCGATCTTCGTGCGTCGCGTTGGCCATGTGCGGGTCTTCGGCGCGCTCGTCACCTTGCTCACGGTGTCGATCCTGCTGTGCTCGCTTGTGGTCGAATGGTGGGCCTGGATGATTTTCCGCGGTCTTTCCGGCTTTGCCATCGCCGGTGCCTATCTCCTGATCGAGAGCTGGCTGAACGAGCGGGTGACAAACGAAAATCGGGGCGCCCTGTTTTCCGTCTACATGGTCACCTGCCTCGTCGGCTCGATCGGCGGCCAGTATATCGTGCCGCTCGGTGACGTGAACGGGCCGGAGCTCTTCATCATCTGCGCGTTGATCTTCTCTGTGGCTCTGCTGCCTGTCGCCTTGTCGACGGCGCAGTCGCCCTCCCCGATCGCCGAGGCGCGTTTTGATCTCAAGCGGCTGCTGCGCCGCTCGCCGATCGCGTTTTTCGGCTCGCTGCTTTCGGGCGCCCTGTCCGGCACCTGGGGCAGTCTCGGCGGCGTTTACTCCCAGAATATCGGCATGAATACGGCACAAGGTGCGACGCTGCTCGCCGCCTTCCTGGCCGGTGGTGCCATCTCGCAGGTTCCGATCGGCAGGCTCTCCGATCGCATGGACCGCCGTAAGGTCATGATTGGCGCCGGCCTGTTCGGCGTCGGCGCCTGCCTTGCCATGATGGCCTTCGACAGCAACCAGCCGACCGCGATTTACATCGCTGGCTTCTTCGTCGGCGCCGTGCTCTATCCTGTCTATTCGCTCAATGTCGCCCATGCCAACGATCTCGCCGAGCCGCATGAATATGTCACGCTGTCGAGCGCAATCATGATCCTTTATGGCCTTGGGACCGTCACCGGCCCGATCATGGCGGGCTCTCTGATGCAGGCATTCGGCCCAAATGGTCTGATCTGGTTCCTCGGCACAGCCTTTGCCCTCTATGCCGGTTATGCGGCATGGCGCATGACGCGCCGTCGAAGCGACATCAACATGGCCGACAAGACAGACTTCCAGGCCGTCATGCCCTCGATGCAAGGGGCGGATGCCGCTTCGCCTCTGCATGACGCGTCTGGCGAAAACGACTGAACCATTCGGATTAGGTCGGCGGCCCTGAAGCCTTGCGCGCGGCGCGGCGCTCAAGGCCAAGTTGGTGCTCGCGGAAAATGATGAAGATGCCCGCCGACACCACGATGGCAGCGCCGATCAAGGTGGTCGACGTCGGCACTTCAGAAAACAGCCAGTAGGCAACGCATGAGCCGATGATGATCGAGCAGTATTCGAAGGGCGCAATGGTCGAGACATCGGCGAAGCGATAGCTCTCGGTCAGCAGGATCTGACCGACACCGCCGAAGAAGCCGGCCAGAACCAGCAGCATCAGCGCCTCATTGCTCAGCGTGACCCAGCCGAAAAACCAGGTCAATGTTGAAAGAAACGCGGCCAGGACCGAGAAAAACAGCACAATGGTCGGCGTTTTTTCCTCCTGCACCAGCTGGCGGACCTGCAGCATGGCACCCGCCCCCAGCGTGGCTGAAACAAGCACCGCAATGGCACCCACGGCTGCCTCCGATCCAAGCCCCTCGGATCCCAGGAGACTGAGCTTCGGCACAGAGATGATCAGAACCCCGACAAGGCCGATGACGACGGCGGTCCAGCGGTAGAGCCTGACGGTCTCCTTCAGGAAAACGGCAGCGAAGACGACGGCGATCAGCGGCATGGCATAGCCAATGGCAATCGCATCCGGCAGCGGCAGCTGCACCAGCCCATAGAAGCCAGCGCCCATGGACACGACACCAATCAGACCGCGCTTGACGTGGCCGAGGGGATTGTTGGTCTGGATTGCCTGCCGCAGCTCACCGCGCCAGGCGAGATAGGCGACAACCGGGAGGATGGCGAAGGCCGAGCGGAGGAAGGTGATCTGCCCAGGTGGGATACCCGCGCCGGCGAGTTTGATGCAGGTCGACATCCCCACGAAGAAGAAGATGGACGACACCTTGAGCAGGATGCCGCGAAGCGGGTTCTGATCGGGAAATGCCATAAAAGGACAACTGCTTGTCAGGAATTCAAAAGAGGCGAAGCGGCAAACGCACAGACTCACTTGAACCAGCAGCGGTTGACCTGACGAACCGTTGCACTTCACCGGTCATCAGACAAGTCGAGATGAAACCGAATGCACCCAGAAATGCACGGAGAAACCTGGTTTTCTGGCCATCTGCCGTTAACCAGCCCTTCAATGCCTCAGTCGTATTTTGCGAAAAATTTAGCCAAACGGCCAACGTGCCGCCAATTTCATCAAATGCTTTCAAGACGGGGACGATATGACCCAGACCCAATTGCAGATCGCTTCAAAGGCGGACATCCCGGCAACGCCGAGATCGATGCGGATCGTCACCGAAAGCATCGGAACTGATCTGGAGGTCTTCAGCGCAGACAATACCCAGGTCGTCCGACAGATCAGGCTTCTGGCCATCAATGCCCTGATCGAGGCGGCCAGGGCCGGAGAAGCGGGTAAGGGATTTGCCGTCGTCGCCAACGAGGTGCAGCGCCTCGCCCAGTTGGCCGCCGATATCTCCGACCGTTTCCAGCAGGATGTGCTGGGCCGTATCGGGCTCAGCCGCAGCATGGCGGATGCCCTGGTCACCGAGATGGAAGGCGCAAGGCTCACAGATCTTGCCCAGACGCTGGTGCAATTCATCGTCCGCAATCTGTTCGAGCGCACCGCCGACGTCCGCTGGTGGGCAACCGATACCGCCCTTTGGTCCGCGCTGGAAACGCCCTCGGTGGAATCGTCCAGCCATCTGGCCAGCCGTCTTGCCGTGATCAATCGCTTCTACACCGTATACCTCGACCTCGTGGTGACGGATATGAACGGCCGTGTCGTCGCTTCGGCCAATCCCCACTACCAGCGCCGATTAAAGGAACTCTCGCTGGCATCCGATCCCTGGTTCCAGGCGGCCCGCAGTTGCCGGAGCGGAGACGACTACATCGTCGACACCGTCAAGCGCAGCGCCTTGCATGACGATCGCGACGTGCTGGTCTATGCCACGGGCATCCGGGCCGGCGGAAAGTCGGATGGCGCAATGGTCGGCACGCTCGGCGTCTATTTCGACTGGCAGGCCCAGGGCCAGGCCATCGTCGAAAAGGAAGCCAATCTGCCGCCGCAGGTGGCAGAAAAAACCGAAGTCCTTCTGCTTGACGGCAGCAATATGGTGATCGCGTCCAATCGCCCGGAGCGCGTCTACACCCATTTCCCCCTCCAGAACCCGAAGAGCGAACCGCGCGGCAGCTATTATGACAAGGGCGGCGCAATCGTCGCCTTTGCCAAAACGCTTGGCTACGAGGATTACGATGGCCTGGGCTGGTCCGGTGTGATCATCCAGCAGGCGGAGCGTGACGAGACGATCCGCGCTCAGCTGAAGCTGAAATAGACAGAGCTGGATAGATTTGCGTACGATCGGGCGAAGTTGAACGCGTGACTATTCTTGGGCAGGGCACCAATGACGCATCTGCGACCACGAAACCACGGATTATTTCGAAAAGCTCATCGGCAAATTCGATTGTGTTTTAACAATCGTTCAGGAATTGCTGCAATGATCGCGTGGATTTTGGCCCGGTCCGGGGCAGTCTCACTCAGACTGCATCACTGCGGCCCACCTTGAAGCGACCAGGACATACAATGCGCACAGACACGGGCCGGATCGTTCATCTGGCAGACTACCGCCCCACTGACTTCGTTCTGGAACGGGTTGATCTGACCTTCGAACTGGACCCGACGGAAACCAAGGTGGAAGCGCGCCTGATCTTCCATCGCCGCGAAGGCGTCGATCCGAAGGCTCCGCTTGTCCTGGATGGTGACGACCTCACCATGACCAGCCTGCTGTTCGACCAGATCGAGATGGACCCGGCGCGCTATACGGCCCTGCCCGAGAGCCTCACCATCCGCGACCTGCCGGAATCGACGCCCTTCGAGATCACCGTCGTCACGATGATCAATCCGGAGGCCAATACGCAGTTGATGGGGCTTTATCGCTCCAACGGCATTTACTGCACGCAGTGCGAGGCCGAGGGCTTTCGCCGCATCACCTATTTCCCCGACCGGCCGGATGTGCTTGCCGTCTACACGATCAACATCATTGCCGATAAGGCCGCCAACCCGCTGCTCTTGTCCAACGGCAATTTCCTGGGTGGTGCCGGCTTTGGCCCGGACAAGCATTTTGCCGCCTGGTTCGACCCGCATCCGAAGCCGTCCTATCTCTTTGCACTGGTCGCGGGCGATCTCGGCGTGGTCGAAGACACCTTCGTCACCATGTCGGAGCGGGAAGTCACGCTGAAGATCTATGTCGAGCATGGCAAGGAGGCCCGTGCGGCCTATGCCATGGACGCATTGAAGCGTTCGATGAAGTGGGATGAAGAGGTTTTCGGTCGCGAATACGATCTCGATATCTTCATGATCGTCGCGGTCTCCAACTTCAACATGGGGGCCATGGAGAACAAGGGCCTCAACGTCTTCAACGACAAGTATGTTCTGGCTGACCCCGAAACCGCCACCGACCAGGACTATGCGAATATCGAGGCGATCATCGCCCACGAGTATTTCCATAACTGGACCGGCAACCGCATCACCTGCCGCGACTGGTTCCAGCTCTGCCTGAAGGAAGGTCTGACGGTCTATCGCGACCACGAATTCTCGGCCGACATGCGCTCGCGCCCGGTCAAGCGGATCGCTGAAGTGCGCCACCTGCGCTCCGAGCAGTTCCCGGAAGATGCAGGCCCCCTCGCTCATCCGGTCCGCCCGACCAAGTATCGCGAGATCAACAACTTCTACACGACGACCGTCTATGAGAAGGGCTCGGAAGTGACCCGGATGATCGCGACCGTTCTCGGGCGCGACGGCTTCAAGAAGGGCATGGATCTCTATTTCGAACGCCACGACGGTGACGCATCGACGGTCGAGGATTTCGTCAAGTGCTTCGAGGATGCCACCGGCACCGACCTCAAGCAGTTTTCGCTCTGGTATCATCAGGCCGGCACGCCCCAGGTCACCGTCTCCTCGGCCTATGACGCGACAGCCAAGACGCTGACGCTCTCGCTCGAGCAGATGGTTCCGGCAACGCCCGGTCAGGCTACGAAAGAGCCGATGCACATTCCGCTGCGGTTTGCGCTTCTCGGCGAGAATGGTGCCGAACTCACGCCATCCTCCGTCGAAGGCGGCAAGATCACGGCCGATGTTCTGCATCTGACCGAACGCGCCCAGACCTTCACCTTCTCCGGCATCGGCGCCCGTCCGGTCGTGTCGCTCAATCGTGGCTTCTCTGCGCCGATCACCCTGCATTTTGACCAGAGCAGTGCGGACCTCGCCCATATCGCCCGCCATGACAGCGACCATTTTGCCCGCTGGCAGGCCATCACCGATGTGGCGCTGCCGGTGCTGACCTCTGCCGCACGCGCGGCACAGGCGGGTACGGCGATCACCGTCGACCAGGCCCTCATCGACATCCTCGTTGCGGTTGCCGCAGACGAGGCCCTGGAGCCAGCCTTCCGCGCCCAGGCCCTTGCATTGCCGAGCGAGTCCGACATCGCCCGTGAACTCGGCAGCGACAATGATCCCGATGCCATCCATGCCGGCCGGGAAGCCGTGCTTGCGGCCGTCGCCAAAGCGGGTGCCTCGGTCTTTGCAACGCTCACCACCACCCACGCGACAGCCGGCGCCTTTTCGCCGGATGCGACCAGTGCCGGTCGCCGCGCCCTGAAGAATGCCGCCCTGACCTTCCTGTCGATCGCAGAAGCCTCCCCGGCGCGTGCGGCAGAGGCCTTTGCCAAGGCCGACAATATGACGGACCTTGCCCAGGCGCTCAGCGTGCTTGCCCATCGTTTCCCCGAGGCCTCCGAAACGGCAGCGGCACTTGCCGCCTTCGAACAGCGGTTCCGCGAGAACCCGCTCGTCATCGACAAGTGGTTTGCCATCCAGGCGACCATCCCCGGCGCCGGTGCGCTCGACCGCGTTCGCGCCCTGATGGAGAGCCCGCATTTCGACGCTGGCAATCCGAACCGGGTGCGCTCGCTGGTGGGCAGCCTTGCCTTTGGCAATGCGACGGGCTTCAACCGCAAGGACGGCGCTGCCTATAGCTTCTTCGCCGAGCAGATCCTCGCGATCGATCCGCGCAATCCGCAGCTTGCCGCCCGCCTTCTGACCGCGCTTCGGTCCTTTGGCATGCTGGAACCGGCCCGCGCGGCCAAGGCCCGGGAAGCGCTGATGACGATCGAGCGCAGCGATACACTCTCGGCCGACGTCCGTGACATCGTCGACCGCATTCTCAAGGGCTGAGCCCCCTCTCCGCACGTTCTGCAAGGCGCCGCCAAAAGCGGCGCCTTTTGCGTGTCAACGGCCCTTTCGCTGCTTTCGCGCATGCTGATTTTACATCAGTTTCAGCCGCTTGCCCTGTGCACCGCAAAAAAAGCGGATTCCGATTAAGGGCTTAAGACTTTCTTTACCCTGCCCGTCTGGACAAGAAGAATCCACCATGATTCCTTGGGGTCAGATTCGCGCGAGCGGCGCGTCGAATCACACGAGGACAGAGGCGGGAAGATGTTGAACGCGCGGCGGGTTACCGCAGCCGATGAGCGGTTGCGCATCAATTTTTGGGATGTGGGTACGCATTTTGAGAATCTGAGGCGGCGACTGGCGGGGGCGCCGCATCGGCCGAAGCACGAGAGCAGCACGCGGCAGCCAAGCCTGGTCGAAACCGTGCTGCGCCGGCTGATCCCGGTTCTCATTCTCGCCTTTCTCGGCGTGGTCGCCATGGCCCGTACCGCCGGCATTGTTGCCGAGTATAATCGCATGGAAGGCGCCGTCCGGCTCCAGACCGCGCTGATTGCGGCAACCGCCGACGCGTCTCTCTCCGGCCGGGCCGATCTCTTTGCCAACCGCGACCGGGCAGGCGCCCAGCAGGCCTTGTCGGCCCATCTGCCGCGCGAGATTGCCGATGCGGGCGTCTTCGTGCTGCTCGTTGATGGCAGCGGCCGCGTCTTTGCCTCCTCGCCGGGTGCCGAGGCCCAGGTCGGCCTGATGCTCTCGGCCATTCTGCCGCAAATGCTGACGATCCCCAATGTCGGCGGCAAGACCGCCGTCGAGACGAATTTCGGCGGCAGCCCGCATTACGCTGTCATCAGCAGTGTCGGCACGGATGGCGCGCTCATCCTCGTTGCGCATTCGCTCCATGACGTCGATGAATTCTGGCGCCGCGAGCTTTCGCTCAATGTCACCCTCTTCACCGGCGTCTCCCTCATCCTGCTGGTCATCCTCTACGCCTATTTCTACCAGGTGAAGCGGGCGCGCGAGGCGGACGACATCTTCCTCGAGTCCAATCTGCGCGTCGAAACCGCGCTGACCCGTGGTCGCTGCGGCTTGTGGGACTTTGACCTCGTCAGCCGGCAACTGATCTGGTCGCGGTCGATGTATGAGATGCTCGGCCTCAACCCCTCCTCCGAACCCTTGAGCTTTGCTGAAGCAGCCCGGCTCATGCATCCCGATGACGGCAACCTGTTTTCACTGGCTCGTACCCTCAATCGCGGCCGCTCGCGTCATATCGACCAGCTGTTCCGCATGCGCCATGTCCAGGGCCACTATGTCTGGATGCGTGCCCGTGCCCAGATCATCTCGACCGCAACGGGCGGCTCGCATGTGATCGGCATTGCCATGGACGTGACCGAGCAGCATCGCCTCGCCCAGCGCTATGCGGAAGCCGACCAGCGGCTGGCCGATGCCATCGACTGCACGTCGGAAGCCTTCGTGCTCTGGGACAAGAACGACAAGCTCGTTACCTGGAACGGCCATTTCCAGAAGGTCTATGGCTTCCCGGACGACGTGCTGGTTCCGGGTACCGAACGCTCCGTCGTCTTGGCGGCAGCTGCCAAGCCGATCATCCAGCGGCGCATTGCCAATGCCGATGACGGCACCAATTCGCGCACCTCGGAAGTCCAGCTTGCCGATGAATGCTGGCTGCAGATCAATGAGCGCCGCACCCGTGACGGCGGCCTCGTCTCTGTCGGCACCGACATCACGCTTCTCAAGCGTCACCAGGAACGGCTGCGCGATCAGGAACGCAGGCTGATGGCCACCATCGGCGACCTCTCTGCCTCGCAGAAGATCCTCGAGCGCCAGAAGACCGAACTGTCCGATGCCAACGAGAAGTATCTGGCCGAAAAGCAGCGCGCCGAGGCCGCCAACAAGGCGAAGTCGGAATTCCTTGCCAATATGAGCCATGAGCTGCGTACACCGCTCAACGCCATTCTCGGCTTCTCGGAAATCCTGCTTGCCCGCATGTTCGGCCCGGTCGGCTCGCCGAAATACGAGGAATATGCCAAGGACATTCACGAGAGCGGTAAGCACCTCCTGAACGTCATCAACGACATCCTCGACATGTCGAAGATCGAAGCGGGCCAGATGAAGATCCGTTGCGAGACCATCGATCTGTCCATGTTGATCGAGGAAAGCATGCGCCTGACAGCCATTCCCGCCGTGGAAAAGAACATCACGGTCGAGCAGCGCGTGGCGCCTGGCCTGCAGCTGGCGGCTGACCGGCGTGCAATCAAGCAGATCATGCTCAACCTTCTGTCAAACGCGGTAAAATTCACCAATGACGGCGGGCGCATCGCGCTTCGGGCACACAAGGTCGGCGATGCCGTCCGGCTGACCATTGCCGATACCGGCATCGGCATCCCGAAGAATGCACTCGGCAAGATCGGCAATCCCTTCGAGCAGGTGCAGAGCCAGTATGCCAAGTCGAAGGGCGGATCGGGTCTTGGGCTTGCCATCTCCCGCTCGCTGGTGGCGCTGCATGGCGGCTCGCTGCAGATCCGCTCCTGCGAGGGCAAGGGAACGGTCGTTTCCCTCCTCATCCCCGACGCCATGGTCTTCCAGACCGTCCGCCGGAGAGCATGACCCGAGAACATCAGGCCATGGGGGTGCCGCAGGTCGCCGGTCTTCACCGGTCGCTAACCCTGCGGCACGGTTGGCGCCTGGCGATCAGAGTTCCGTAACCGGATTGCGCCAAGACGATTGAGACAAGACAGGCGGCCCGATTTGCCGCGCGACAGAGCAGGACCCCTGATGGCGACGGACGCCAAGCCACGCAATCGGCTCTACATCAATTTTCTGGTCAACCTGATCGGTGCCGTCGCGCCGATCCCCGTGCTGATCCTCACCGTCCCGCTTTATATCCACCATGTCGGCGATGCCCGTTACGGCGTGATTTCGCTGATCTGGGTGATGATCACCTATCTGAGCTTTCTGGAGCTCGGCCTTGCCCCCGCCACGATCAAGGCGCTGGCCGGCATTGACCTTGCGGATAAACGCGAACGCGCCCGCGTCATCGTCACATCCTTTTCCATCAATGCGACGATGACCTTCTTCGGCGCCTTCCTGCTCTATCTTCTCAGTTCCTACATTGTCGGCAGCGTCGTTGAAGTGCCGGTAGAGCTTGAAGGCGAGATCAAGACGGCCATGCCGTGGATCGCGCTCCTTCTACCGCTGGTGATCCTCAACGGCGCGGGCATCGATACGCTGGAAGCCCGCGAGGCCTTCAAGCTTGCCAATGTCCTTCAAGTCTCCGGCACGATCTTCGCGCAGATCCTGCCACTCGCCTTTGCGATCTTCATCTCACCCGATCTTGGAACGGTCATTCCCGGCGCGGTGATTGCTCGCGTCATCCTGATGGTCGCGATCATGATCGCGATCCGCTGGCTGGAAGGCCCGATCCGGATCACCGATTTCGATCCCCTGCGCGCCCGCAAGCTTCTGTCCTATGGCGGCTGGGTGACGATTTCCTCGATCCTGTCGCCCATTCTCGGCTCGCTCGACCAGCTGATGATCGGCCGCTTCTTCGGGGTCGCCACGGTCACCTATTATTCGGTGCCGCTCAACCTCATCACCCGCAGCCAGATCCTGCCCGGCGCGATTTCCCGCGCCATCTTCCCGCGGCTGGCCAGTTCCGAAGCCGATGACGCGTCCGCGCTCAGCGCCCGCGTTCTGATCGTCACCGCCCTTCTCTATGGCGGCGTCTGTGCCTCGACGATCCTCCTGATGGACCCGCTGCTGACGCTCTGGCTCGGAGATGTCTTCACCGACAAGGCAAGCCTGCCCGCCAGTCTGCTGGTCTCGTCGATCTGGTTCAACGCGCTGATCTTCGCGCCCTATTTCCTGCTGCACAGCCAGCACCGGCCGGACCTGATCGCCAAGCTGCATCTCGGCCTGCTCATTCCCTTTGCCGTCGTCCTCATCATCCTGACCAAGGAGTTCGGCCTTGTCGGCGCAGCCACGGCTGCCATCCTGCGCACCATGGTCGATTTCGGCGGCCAGCTGGCGCTGAGCCGCATCCTCGGGCGCGTCTTCCTGAAACTCACTGTTCCGGCTGCCATGCTGGCTGCTGCAACCCTGCTGCATGCTCTTTACGGTACGCACTGGGTGCTGATGCTGGTGTCCACCTGCCTGGTCTGGCCGCTGATCGCCGTCATCCTGTTCTTCCAGGACCGCGCCACCTTCGATCTCCTCCTCGGCATTGCACAAAAGCCGATGAAATATCTCGCGTCGCGACGCACCGCCTGACATCGTCACCCACAAGCAAAACGGCCACCCCGATTGGGGTGGCCGCATCCATTTCCATCGTGCGTGGGCGAGATCAGAACTCTTCCCAGCTGTCGGGTTTTGCGGCCGTCATGCCCAGTGCGCCTGCGACCTTCTTGATCATCCGGCGGGCCGGAGAGGCGACTGGCTGATGTTCGGCAGCGGCCACGACCGGCTGACGGGTGGTCGCCGGGCTGCCACTGCCAATCTGGAACTGTCCGATCAACTGGCGCAGCCGGTCCGCTTCCGACGCGAGCGAGGCGGACGCTGCGGTTGCCTCTTCGACCATCGCGGCATTCTGCTGCGTGGTCTGGTCCATCTGGTTGACCGCCGTATTGACCTCGGAGAGAGCGACGGACTGCTCGCGGGCCGACGTTGCAATCGCGTCGAGCTGGCCGTTGATGGCGATCACATGGTCTCCGATGATCTTCAGCGAGTCACCGGTTGCCGTGACGAGCCGGACGCCGCTATCCACTTCCTGAGCGGATTTGCCGATCAGTTCCTTGA
Source organism: Rhizobium sp. G187 (assembly GCF_051549525.1). Lineage (NCBI taxonomy): Bacteria > Pseudomonadati > Pseudomonadota > Alphaproteobacteria > Hyphomicrobiales > Rhizobiaceae > Rhizobium > Rhizobium sp. G187. Next base: position 712,467 of record NZ_JBPUGM010000002.1, on the reverse strand, counting down.
TCTCTTTTGCCGCCTGGGCCGAGCGCTGGGCGAGTTCGCGCACTTCCTGGGCAACGACCGCAAAGCCCTTGCCGGCTTCACCGGCGCGGGCCGCTTCAACACCCGCATTCAGCGCCAGCAGGTTGGTCTGGAAGGCGATTTCGTCGATCACGCCGATGATGTTGGAAATCTGGCTGGACGAGCTTTCAATCCGCTGCATCGCGTCGACTGCATTGGCCACGACTTCACCGGATTTCTTCGCCGATTCCGTTGCCTTCATGGCCATGCTGCGCGCGTCTTCCGTGCGCTTGGACGAGTTCTGAACATTGGTGGTGATCTGGTCCAATGCTGCGGCTGTCTCTTCCAGCGAAGCGGCCTGTTGTTCGGTCCGCTTGGAGAGGTCTGTTGCACTCTGGCTGAGTTCACGCGATCCGCCATCGATGGCGCTGATCGACTGGGAGACAGCGCCGAGCGTGCCGCGCAGCTTGTCCACGGCCGTATTGAAATCGGCCCGCAGATTTTCGAAGTCTGCCGCGAAGGGCTTGGACAGCTGATAGCTCAGATCGCCATCGGAGAGACGCTGCAGGCCTTCGGCGAGACCCTCCGTCGCTTGCGCCATCTCGATGACGCGCTGACGATCGGTCTCTTCCTGGCGAACCCGCACCGCCTCGGTCTGCAGACGCGCAGCCTCGGCCTCGTTTTGCTGTTCGCGCGCCCTCAAGCCATTATCCTTGAAAATCTGGACAGAGCGGGCCATCAACCCGACTTCATCCCGGCGTTCGGTGCCCGCGACGTCGACAGAGAGATCTCCCCCGGCCAGCACGGCCATCGTATCCGACAGCGCACGGATCGGGCGGACCAACCAGCCGCGAATCGCGACAAAACCGACGCCGAGCACGAGCACGATGCCGACAATCACCCCGATCAGCGTATTGCGCGCGGTCGCTGCCGCCTCCTCAGAGAGAAGCGTACTCGTCGCGGTTGCTGCCTCGCTCATCTTTCCGGTCAATTCGGTGAATTTCGGCGAGATATCGGCGAATTGCGGTTGGCACTGCTGCAGGAACAGGGTCTGGCTTGCCGCCACCGCCTGCTCGTCGGTCGCAGCCCGTGCGGCCGAAATCGTCGTGGCGCAGGTCTCGTCGACGATTTTTAGCACGGCCGCCTTGAGCCCGGCGATTTCGGTATTGGACGGCATCGTCTGAGCGGCGCTGTCGATAAACTTGACGAAGCTCTCCTTGGCCGCAAGAAATTCCTTCTCGGAGCTCTCGTTGAGCTCCTGGCTGCGCGACATCAGAAGGCTGCCAATGGCGGAGCGCATGTTCTGCATCGCGCGATTGGCGCGGGACAGGTCGAGTGCCGCGCTTGCTTCGCCGTTGATCAGGCGGCTGTAATTGCTGTCAATATTGCGGAGTTGACCGCCCGAATAAAAAGCCGCCCCAAGCGCAAAGACGCCAAAGGCTGCCATGATGGCGATGAATTTGCCAACAATCGGTATGTTCTTCATGTCCCAAGTCACCCTATCCCAGCGCGGCCTTGCCCGCGCATCTCCGTGATAGAGGGAACTATCCAACGCTTTCATTAATTAGGTGTTACTTATATCGGCGCTGGCCGATATGTCTTCATTGTCTGGCAACCACCCGCAGGAACACCTTGCGCACGGCCTTGGACAAACGCTTCACCTCCGCCTCCGTCGTTTTCAGGTCGGGGCATTCGGCCGCCCGCGTCACGAGATCGATCAGACCGGCCGGCACTGCCTCAGGGTCGAAGCCGCCGTCGATGCACAGCCGGATGACCTGGGAGAGATCGGTATAGAGCTTCAAGGCTGCCAGGCACGTGTCGCGGTCATTCGGGTCGATCAGATCGCCAAAACCCTTCAGCGCATCGCCCGTCGACAGCCCATTGGTCCGGACCGGCCGCCCCTGTGCAGGGGCCACCAGTGCCAGGTATTGCGCGATGAATTCAATGTCGATCAGCCCGCCCGGGATCAACTTCAGGTCCCAGCTGTCCTTCGCCGGCTTTTCGTCCTCGATCAGCTTGCGCATCTCGGCCACGTCTTTTGCAACGACCGCTTCATCGCGCTTGGCCGCGAGGATCTCGGCAATGATCGCCTCCGCCTCTTCGATGAGCCGCTCGTCGCCGGAGATCATCCGCGCCCTCGACAGGGCCATATGTTCCCAGGTCCAGGCCTCCTCGCGCTGATACTTGGCAAAGGCCCGAAGCCTCGATGCCACCGGCCCCTTGTTGCCGGAGGGACGCAGCCGCATGTCGACCTCATACAGCACGCCCTCGGCAGTCGGCGCCGACAAGGCCGCAATCAGCCGCTGCGTCAGGCGGGTATAGTAGCGCACCGGATCAAGCGGTTTGGCGCCATCGCTTTCCACCGCGTCGTCGTCGTGTTCATAGAGCAGGATCAGGTCGACATCCGAGCCTGCGGTCAATTCGAAGGAGCCGAGCTTGCCCATGCCCGCCAGCGCCACGCAGCCGCCCGGAACCCGGCCATGGGCGGCTTCCATCTCGGCCACGACCGCCTTCAGCGCCTCGTCGATCACGAGACCGGCAAGGTCGGTAAAGGCATGGCCCGCCTGCCCACCAGCGATCGAGCCGGTCAGCAGGCGAATACCAATCAGGAAGCGCTGCTCGGCGGCAAAGATGCGCAACCGGTCGAGGACTTCCTCATAGTGCCGCGCACTTGAAAGAAAACTCTTCAGACGACGGCCAAGGTAATCTTTGGTGGGGAGTTCGACCAGAAGCGCCGGATCGAGCATGCCGTCGAAGACATGCGGTCGCGCCGCGATGATCTCCGCCAGCCGCGGTGCCGCCGCCATGATCCGGACGATCAGATCCAGAAGCGCCGGATTGTTGCCCAAGAGAGAGAAGAGCTGGATGCCAGCGGGCAGCCCGGCCAGGAAACTGTCGAAACGCAATAGCGCCTCGTCTGCCCTTCGGCTTTCCCCGAAGGCCTTCAGCAGGCTCGGCGTCATCTCGGTCAGCCGCTCGCGCGCCTCCACGGATTGCGTGGCGCGGTAGCGGCCGTAATGCCAGGTGCGGATGACGCGGGAAATATCCTCCGGCCGCTCAAAGCCGAGACCGTTCAGCGTCTTCAGCGTGTCGGGATCGTCCTTCTGGCCGGTGAAGACGAGATTGCCGGTCGCAGTCGACAGGCCCTCTTCCTTCTCGAACAGCCGGGCGTAACATCTCTCGACGGTCTTCAGCACGGCTTCCAGCCTCTGCGAAAACTCTGTCGTGTCGATGCAGCCCAGCATGAAGGCAATGCGCTTCAGTTCGGCTTCCGTCTCCGGCAGAACATGGGTCTGCTCGTCATGCACCATCTGGATGCGATGCTCGACGTCCCGCAGGAACCAGTAGCACTGCGTCAGATCCTCCGCCGTCTGCGGATCGACCCATTTCGCGGCGGCCAGCGCGTGAAGTGCCGCTTCCGTAGCGCGGATGCGCAGGTCCGGCATGCGTCCGCCGGCAATCAGCTGCTGGGTCTGGGCGAAGAACTCGATCTCGCGAATGCCGCCACGACCGAGTTTGACATTGTGGCCCTTCACCGCGATTGCGCCATGGCCCTTATGCACATGGATCTGCCGCTTGATCGAGTGGATGTCGGCAATCGCCGCATAGTCGAGATATTTGCGAAAGACGAAGGGCACAAGCTCGCGCAGGAAGCCTTCGCCAGCCTTCAGGTCCCCGGCCACCGGCCGCGCCTTGATGAAGGCCGCACGCTCCCAGTTCTGCCCCCGGCCTTCGTAATAGATCAGCGCCGCCTCGACGGGAACGGCAAGTGGCGTCGAGCCCGGATCGGGTCGAAGCCTGAGGTCCGTGCGGAAGACATAGCCGTCGCCGGTGCGTTCCTGCAGGATGCGCACAAGCCTGCGCATCATCCGGCCATAGGTCTCCATCGCATCCTCGGGATCCTTGAGGATGCCCGCGTCCGGATCGTAGAAGACAACGAGGTCGATGTCGGAGGAATAGTTGAGTTCCCGCGCGCCATGCTTGCCCATGCCGAGCACGATCAGCCCGCTGCCCTCTGCCGGCTGCGCCCGATCCTTGATGACAAGCTTGCCGCCATCATGGCCCGCCAAAAGAAGATGGTCGATGGCGGCCGCAACGCTGGCATCGGCCACGGAGGTCAGCCAGTCCGTCGTGTCGCGGGCGGTAAAGATCCGGGCGAGATCGGCAAGGGCGGTGAAGAAGGCGACCTTGCGCTTGGCGCGCCTCAGCCGCGCCATGACCTCGGCCTCACCAGGGGTCAGACCCGCCTCATCCGGCCGCCAGGCATTCCGCGCCTCGGCAACGGCCGCGTCCAGCATCGGCTCAAGCGGCGCCTCCAGCGCTTGCAGAAGCAAAGCGGGCTGCAGACTGGCAATATCGCGCAGATAGGGGGAGAGCGTGAAAGTGGCGAGCAGGAAGCTCCGCAGGGGGCCGTCAACGCCGACATGGTCGGCAAGTCCCGGCTCCTGCTTGATCAGGTCCTTGAGGAGCGCCGTTGCCGCCTTCAGTTCCGTCTGGTTGAGCGGACGGATCACGCCCTCCGCCACCTCGGCCAATCGTCTCGCGCGGTCGTGCTCCATGCCGGTCTCCCTCCCTGAGGCGAGACCGTCCCCCGAATCTCGCTGGCGGCGTCACGTTACGGCTTTGATCCCGGAAAGACCATGGTGGCCGTCAAGCCGGGAAACTCGGCATGGTCGCGGGTGTCGGACAGGATCAGCCGTCCGCCATGCAGCGCCATGATCGCTTCCACCAGCGAGAGGCCAAGGCCGGTTCCGGGCTTGGAGCGGCTCTTGTCCAGGCGAACGAAGCGCTTGACCACGTCTTCGCGCTTGTCGGCCGGAATGCCCGGTCCCTCGTCCGAAATGCTGACTTCCACGCCCTGTGCGCCGCGCGAAACGCGAATGCCGATGCTCGATCCTGTCTCGCCCTGCCCGCCATACTTGATCGCATTGTCGATGAGATTGGCAATCGCCTGACCAACCAGTTCGCGGTTGCCGCGCACGGAAAGCCCCGGCGCGATCTGGCAATCCATAACCTGCCCTTCTTCCTCGGCCACCGGCTCGTAGAGTTCGGCGCTGTCGGCGGCAATGGCCGATACGTCGATGTCGGAGAGTTCGGCGGCAATCGACCCGGCTTCCACGCGGCTGATCATCAACAGCGCATTGAAGGTGCGGATCAGCTGGTCCGACTCGCCGATGATGGTTTCCAGTGCCGCCCTTCGGCTCGCCGGATCGTCCTCGTCCAGCGCATCGGTCGCCTTGTTGCGCAGGCGGGTCAGCGGCGTCTTCAGGTCATGGGCAATGTTGTCGGAAACCTGTTTCAGCCCCTCGTTCAACTGCTCGATCCGGCCAAGCATACCGTTCAGCGAGGAGGAGAGCCGGTCGAACTCGTCACCCGAACCGGAAACCGGCAGGCGCTGCGACAGGTCGCCAGCCATGATCTTCTGGCTTGCGGCCGACACCCGGTCGATGCGCTTCAGCGCATTGCGGCCAATGGCAAACCAGATGACGACAGCGCCGATGCCCATGATCAGAAGCGCCACCATCAGCGCTTGGCGCACCAGCTGGCGCAGCTTGCCCGGCTCGCCCAGATCGCGGCCGATCAGCACGCGCAAGCCGTTGTCCAGAACGAAGATATGCGCCGTCGCCAAATGCCGCTTGATGCCGCCGCTGTCGGTGTAACGCTGGTAGCGGAAGGGAAATTCGGTCCAGCCTTCGTGGTCGAAAACGCCCGGTTGCACGGAGGCGACGTTGCCGGCCAGGATCTCGCCATTCGGCCCGGCCATGACATAGAGATTGGCGCCCGGCTGTCGGGCGCGCCGCTCCAGCGTGCGCAAAAGCTGGTTGATGCCGCCGCGATCAAAGGCGCCCTCGATCTCCTCCACTTCCTGACGCAGCGCATCGCGCGTCTGGTTGTTGAGGATGCGTTCGGAAAGCCCCGTCACATAAAAGACGAGGAAGGCGGCGCAGAGCGCGAAGAGCAGGATATAGAGCGCAGACAGGCGGACCGCCGTCGACTTGAACAGCACGCCGAAGCGGGACGAAGACGCCATGATGTCAGCCTTCGTCCTTGATCATGTAACCCGCGCCGCGCACGGTTTTCAGCAATGGCTTGTCGAAATCCTTCTCGATCTTCGAGCGCAGCCGCGAGACATGGACGTCGATGACGTTGGTCTGGGGGTCGAAGTGATAGTCCCAGACATGTTCCAAGAGCATGGTGCGGGTGACCACCTGACCGGCATTCTTCATCAGATATTCGAGCAGGCGGAATTCACGCGGCTGCAGCAGGATGTCCTTGCCGGCGCGTTTGACCTCATGCGACAGCCGGTCCAGCTCGAGATCGCCGACGCGGTAGGCCATGTCCTGTTCCGGCTTGCCCTTGCGCCGGCCAAGAACCTCGACACGCGCCAGAAGTTCGGAAAAGGCGTAAGGCTTGGGCAGGTAGTCATCGCCGCCGGCGCGCAGGCCCGTGACGCGGTCATCCACCTGTCCGAGAGCCGACAGGATCAGCACCGGCGTCTCGACGCCGCGCTTGCGCAGCTCGCTGATGACGGAAAGTCCGTCGCGGCGCGGCAGCATGCGGTCGACGACCATCACGTCATAGCTGTTTTCCGAGCCCATGAAGAGGCCGCTCTCGCCGTCGCTGGCGTGATCGGCAACGATCCCTGCCTCGCGAAAGGCTTTCGTCATGTAGGCGGCAGCTTCCAGGTCGTCTTCAATGACAAGTATTTTCATGTGCGCGACCTTAGCGCCGGCCTCAGGGCCCGTATAGACGGTTTCGCCGCTTGTCGGCTGTCCTTGGTCAGCGATCCCCATGCTCTTGTCCTTTCCATCACGTCTGGCCGCGCCGCCCCTGGCGGGGGCCTCATCCGGATACGAAAAAGGGGCGCCGCCGGTCCGCGAACCGCCGACGCCCCGTCTTCACGTCATGATCAGCCCTGGTTGATCGGCAGTGCCACGAAGCGGCTGCCCGCTTCGGATTCCACCTGGAAGAGCGCCCGGGTGCGGCCGTCCTTCTTCGCCTGGTCGATCACCTTCTGGACATCCGCCACCGAGGATACCTGCTGGTTGTTGACCGAGGTGATCGTCTCGCCGGCCTTCAGGCCCTTGTCGGCGGCATCGCTGTCCGGGTCGATATCGATGATCGAGAGGCCCTTGCCGCCATCCGCAGGGCGAACGGAGAGGCCGAGGCCCGACAGTTCCTGCTCTGCAGCCGGTGCCGGCGCTGCATCGTTCTCGCTCGGCTCTGCGGCTGCCTGGTCTGCCGGCAGTTCGCCAAGCTTGACCTTGACCTCAGTCGCCTTGCCATCGCGCCACAGCGTTACATCCACGGTGGTTTCAGGGGCAAAGGCTGCAATGCGGCGGGCCAGATCGCGCGGATCCTTGACCGGTTCGCCATTCACGGCCGTCACCACGTCGCCCTGCTTGATGCCGGCTGCCTCACCGGGAGACCCGGCCTGCGGGGCCACGACCAGTGCACCGCTGTCTTCGGAAAGGCCAAGGCTATCGGCGATGTCCTGCGTCACCGGCTGGATCTGCACGCCGAGCCAGCCACGCGAAACCGTGCCGCTGTCCTTCAGCTTGGCAATGACATCTGTCGCCACCGAAGCCGGGATCGCAAAGGCGATGCCGACATTGCCGCCGGAAGGCGAGAAGATCGCGGTGTTGATGCCGACGACTTCGCCGTTCAGGTTGAAGCCGGGGCCGCCCGAATTGCCGCGGTTCACGGCCGCGTCGATCTGCAGGTAGTCGTCGTAGGGGCCGGAGCCGATATTGCGGCCACGGGCGGAAATGATGCCCGCGGTCACCGTGCCGCCGAGACCGAAGGGATTGCCGACCGCAACGACCCAGTCACCAACGCGCACCTTCTCGTCATCGGCAAATTTCACATAGGTGAACTTCACATCCTTGGCGTCGACCTTCAGCAGCGCGAGGTCGGTGCGGCTGTCCTTGCCTACGAGCTTGGCGTCATATTCCTTGCCGTCGTTCAGCACCACGGTGAAGGCCTGGCCATCGTCGATGACGTGGTTGTTGGTGACAATGTAGCCATCCTCGGAGATGAAGAAGCCGGAGCCTTGCGCGGTCGGACGCAGGCGTCCCTGACCACGCTCGCCGCGCTCACCGCGCTCGCCCCGTTCTGCGCGTGGGCCGCCGTCATGCGGGCCGTCCATGCCAGGACCGCCGAATTCGCGGAAGAAACGCTTGAGCGGATGATCGTCCGGCAGGTCGTCAAAGTTGCGACCGCCGAAATTGAACGAGTAATTGCTGTCCTCGGATGCCTCTTCGGCAACATTGGACTGGACGCGGACGGAAACGACGGCCGGCAGGACCGCTGCAACGACGTCGCCAAAGCTCGGCACCTGCGGCGCGTTCACCTCGACCGGCGCGGCCAAGGCCGGAACAGCGGCGAAGGGGGCAGCCGTCACCAGCATCATGGCCGCGAGGCCAGCCGTGGTGGAAGTCTTGAGGATCGTCTTCAGCGAGCGACCTTTGATCTCGGACATGTGATCTACCTTCATCTGTTCTTCTGACTGGAGCCGCCGGACGATCCGGCGGTGGGGAAGCGGTGGATGAGGAGAGATATAGGTGCTGTCACCTTACGGCGAACTGTACGGCGGATGAATTCTTCGTAATGTTTGCGGGACGTTGAGGCGACAAGAGCCGCAATTGACTTGAGGCTGCACGGCACCTGTCCTCCGTATTACAATCGGAGTCAAAAACGCTGTTAAAACAGCAACTGTCTGGTCCCATCACGCTCCGACTGCCGCGCGATTTACTCGCCGAGATCGAAGCGGTTGCCGGTGCCTGCGACCGGAGCCGTAGCTGGATCATCGTGCGCGCACTCAAGAGTTACATAGCTGGGCAAGGCCGCGAAATCCTGGAGATCACGGAAGCGCGGAAGGCAATCGCTGATGGCGAGTGCATCGATGCCGACAAAGTCCTTGGCGAACTGGACGGCATCATAAAGGGCGCTGCCGCGTGAAAATAACCTTCTCGCCGAGTGCCAGAGCATATGTGGCGCGAGACGCAGCTTATCAGAGAACGCAATCAAGCGGCGGGCGACCGTTTCAGGCATGACGTGAGCCAGTTTGTCAGAACGCTTGCCCAGTTCCCCTCAATGGGACAGGAAGCGACAGATCTCCCCCTGCGGTCGGAAAGGCGGTTCGTTCTGGGTGACGACCACATCCTCGATGACGTCGGTCCCGATGGCATTCGGATCCTGCCGATCCGCCATGGTCGCGAGCGACCGCCGGACCTGCCGCTGGATGACGAGACCGACTTCGAGACGCCCTGATCACTCGCCGTCGAGCAACCTGCCCAGCCGTGCCTCTTCCTCGACCGACAGTTTGGCCGTCGGCCGCGCCGCCCGCCTGCGGGCACTGACCACCGCCACGATCAGGCCGATCACCACCAGCACAAAGGGTGCCCCCCAGAGCGCCAGCGTGCGCACGGAAAGCCGCGGCTTCAACAGCACGAATTCGCCGTAACGCGACACGACATAGTCCAGCACCTGCTCGTCGCTATCGCCATCCACCAGTCGCTCGCGCACGACGACACGAAGGTCGCGGGCCAGTTCGGCATTGGAATCGTCGATCGACTGGTTCTGGCAGACCATGCAGCGCAGTTCCGCAGACAGGGTGCGCGCGCGCTGTTCGAGCACCGGATCGGACAGCACCTCATCGGGATTGACGGCATAGGCCGGGAGCGGAGCGAACAACAGCGCGAGCGTGAACAGTGCGGCCCAAAGTCCCCCTCTGGCCTGCCGGCCATCTCCCCCACAAGGGGGGAGAAACCTTGCGGATGCCGCTTTCGCCGTCGTCCAAGGCTGCATGCGGCGCAAAAGCCCCTCCCCCTTGTGGGGAGGGGTTGGGGAGAGGTTCCTCGGCGCGCTCATTCCGCAGCCTCCAGCGCCGGCTTTGCCGCCACCTTCGCCCGTTTCGGCGCACCGACCCGAAGCCTGCGATCCGACAGCGAAACAATCCCGCCTGCCATCATCACCAGCGCGCCGTACCAGATGCAGAGGATCCACGGCTTCCACCAGACGCGCACGACGATGCCGCCATCGGCCATGGGGTCGCCCAGCGAGACATAGAGCTGGCTGAAGCCGAAGGTCACGATCCCGGCCTCGGTCGTCGGCATGCGCCGCGCCGGATAGAGCCGCTTCGACGACCAGACATCGGCCACTTCGACGCCGCCCTTGCGGATGGTGAAATGGCCCTGATCCTCGGTATAGTTCGGGCCACTTGCAGCCCGCATGCCATCAAAGGTCAGCACATAGCCGCCGGCTTCCGCCGTCATGCCGGGCTTCATCTCGACCACGGTTTCCGTCTCGAAGGTGGTGACGGCCACAATCCCGATGACAGTCACGCCGAGGCCGAAATGGGCGAGCGCCGTGCCGAAAGTCGAGCGCGGCAGGCCCTTCAACCGGCTGAGCGCCACGGAAAAGCTCTGCTTGCCAAAGCCGCCGCGATAGAAGAGATCGGCAATAGCACCGGCCATGACAAAGAAACCGAGCGCCAGGCCGCCAACGGCCATGACCGGTCCGCCATGCTCGACGTAATAGAGCGCCAGACCCAACACGAGCGCAACGCCCGCGGCAAGGTACAGACGCTGCAAGGCACCGAGCAGATCGCCCCGCTTCCAGGCAAGGAAGGGGCCGAACGGTACGGCCAGCAGAAGCGGGATCATCAACAGCCCGAAGGTGATGTTGAAGAAGGGCGCACCGACCGAAATCTTCTCGCCGGTCAGCGTTTCCAGAAGCAGCGGATAGAGTGTGCCGATCAGAACGGTCGCCGTCGAAACCGTCAGGATCAGGTTGTTGAGAACCAGCGCGCCTTCGCGCGAGATCGGCTGGAACAGGCCACCGGCCTTCAGCATCGGCGCGCGGAAGGCAAAGAGCGACAGCGCACCGCCGATGAAGATCACGAGAATGCCGAGAATGAAGACGCCACGGGTCGGGTCGGTGGCGAAGGCATGCACGGAGGTCAAAACGCCTGAGCGAACGAGGAAGGTGCCGAGCAGCGACAGCGAAAAGGCGATGATCGCCAAAAGCACGGTCCAGATCTTCAAGGCATCCCGCTTTTCCATGACGAGCGCCGAATGCAGCAAGGCGGTTCCGGCAAGCCAGGGCATGAAGGAGGCGTTTTCGACCGGGTCCCAGAACCACCAGCCGCCCCAGCCGAGTTCGTAATAGGCCCAGTAGGAGCCCATGGCGATACCGGCCGTCAGAAACACCCAGGCGGCCAGCGTCCAGGGTCTGACCCAGCGCGCCCAGGCCGCATCGATGCGGCCGTCCATCAGGGCGGCGATGGCAAAGGAGAAACAGACGGAAAAACCGACATAACCGAGATAGAGAAGCGGCGGATGGATGGCGAGGCCCACATCCTGCAACACGGGGTTCAGGTCCTGCCCCTCGCCCGGGATCGGCGAGAGCCGGTTGAACGGGTTGGAGGTCATCAGGATGAAGAGCGCAAATGCCGAGGTGATCCAGGCCTGCACGGACAGAACATTGGCCTTCAGTCGATCCGGCAGATTGGTGCCGAACCAGGCGACCATGGCGCTGAACAGGGTCAGGATCAGCACCCAGAGCATCATCGAACCCTCGTGATTGCCCCAGACGCCGGAGATCTTGTAGATCATCGGCTTCAGCGAATGCGAGTTCTCGTAGACGTTCTGGACGGAGAAGTCGGACACGACATAGGCATAGGTCAGAACGCCGAAGGAGAGCGCGACCAGCAGAAAGAGCGCATAGGTGCCTGATGTCGCGACCGCCATCATCCCCGCATCGCCCTTTCGGGCACCGATCACGGGGAGCACGGAAACGATCAGCGCGACCGCAAGGGCCAGAACCAGCGCATAGTGACCAAGTTCAACGATCATTGGAGCTTTTCCTTGCCGCTGAGTTCCACCCCTTGCGCCTTCAGACGATCCGCGACGTCCTTCGGCATATAGGTCTCGTCATGTTTGGCGAGCACGGTATCGGCCACGAAGACGCGGTCGCCCTCGCGGAAACTGCCCTCGGCCACCACGCCCTGCCCCTCGCGGAAGAGGTCCGGCAGAATGCCCGTATAGGTCACCGGCACCGTCGCCAGCGTGTCGGTCACGGTAAAGGTGATCGTCGAGCCCTCACCGCGCTTCACCGAGCCATCTTCGACGAGGCCGCCGAGCCGGATGCGCGTGCCGGCATCGAGCTTCACCGTCTTCAAGTCGCCGGGCACGTAGAAATAGGCAATGGTCTGGCTGAAGGCGAACATCACCAAAAGCACGGCTGCCAGGATAAACCCCATGCCGCCGGCAATCACGGCCAGTCTCTTCTGCTTGCGGGTCACGGCGTCTTCTCCTCGACTTCAAGGCCAAGTTCGCTCGCCATGGCGATCAGCTGCCGGCCCTCGGCGGTCTCCGCCGGAAAGGCTTTGAGGCCATCCCGCAGCGCGCCTTGAGCGCGGTCCTTGTCCTTGAGCATGGCATAGGATCGCACGAGACGCATCCAGCCTTCAAAATTCTTCGGGTCGTCCTTCAGCTTGGCGTCGAGGCTTGCCACCATGCCGCGGATCATCTCGCTGCGGTCGCCCGTCGACATGGCCTGCGCATTGGCAATATCCTCGGCGGTCGGGTTGCCGAGCGGTGCCGGCGCGCCACTGGCTGCCGGGTTGGCGGCAAGACCCGGCGGCGTCGCTGCACCACCGGCCAGCGGCAGGCCGGCGCTGTTGGTCGCGATATGCCGGTTGATCAGCTCCATCCACGGGGCTTCCGGCGGCGATGCCTTGGCGATGTTCTCGAAGGCAACGAGTGCCTCGGCCCGGCGGCCGGATTGCTCCAGCGCCAGCGCCAGATAATAGTCGGCGCGCGGATTGTTCGGCTCGATCTTCAGCGCCGCTTCGAACGCCTGCTGCGCATCTTTCACGACAATGCCGTCATTGCGGGTCACGAGCGTTTCGCCAAAACCGGTCATGCGTTCCGCATCTGGGCCGAGAAGCCGAATGGCATTGCGATAGGCAAGTTCGGCATCCTCAAGCCGTCCCATGCGGAAATAGACCGGCGCCACCACGGCCCAGCCATTGCCGTCCTCGGGATTGGTCGCAAGATGCCGCTCGACCTGGGCGACCAGAAGCTCGACATTGTCGCCGGGATTGGCAAGCCGTGCTGCAAGCGGGGCATCCGGCATGCCGGGATTGCCGGACGCCAGATAACCGGCAAGGCCGATTGCGGGAAGACAGAGAAGGATGAAGGCCTGCGACAGCCGGTAGCGACCGGGTTTCAGCGCCTTGGCAGCCTCACCCTTGACAGCCTCACCCTTGGCAGCCTCACCCTTGGCGTCTTCGCCTGCCGCGCCCGCGTCGGGCTGCGGTGAAGCCTTGGCGCGCGCATCGACACCCAAAAGCCGCCGGCCGATTTCGGCCCGCGCATAGTCGGCCTCCTCGGCGGAAATCAGTCCGCCGGCGCGGTCGCGTTCGAGTTCGCGCAACTGGTCACGATAAACCGCCGCCTCCCCCTCTTCATAGCGCGATGCGAGGGCCCTGGCCCTGAGCAACGGCGACAGGAGAATGAATGCGACGACGACCGTCAGAAGCGCGGCGATGATCCAGAACAACATGAGAACCGATTACTTCAAGGCAATGAGCTTTCCAATCGACAAACCGCCTCTGACGTAAAATTGAGGCGATTGGCCGCAAGCTCTCTCTAGGACGCCATAACCCGCCCATCCTTGATGCAAGTCAAGTGGTGGCCGCGCTGCAGCCGCACATCCAACCCGTCAAAGCCTTGTCAGCTCAGCGGCGTCCAGGTCCCGTCGCTGTTGCGGCAGGCCGCACCGCGAGCCTGGAGTTCGCGGCCCTCGCTGATCACCTTGTGGGTAAACTGGCGGCAGTTCTGCTGGCCGACCTGATAGGGTGCTGCCGCAACCACCTGGCCGCGCACTTCGCCGCCTACCCAGGTCACGGGCTGGCCGCCAGGGGCTGCTTCCAGCGCCCGGTATTCGGCTTCCAGCGCACGCTGGGTCTCGCTGTTCGACAGCTTCACGCCGGTGCGCGAGACGATGCCGCCCTGCAATGCAGATATGTACAGGGCCGAGCCCGTCGCAGCACTGCCCTGCGTCGTCGTGCAGGCCGACAGTCCAACAGTGGCAGCCAAGGCCACGGCGACAACTCCAAAGCGCGATACACCCATCAGATCAACCCAGTTTCCGTCGACATTTCGTATACCGCGCAAAGCGCCCTCGCCCGAAGCCCGCGACAACGAGCGCTTCTGACACGTTCTCATACAACTATGGAATTTCACAGGAAAATCAATCACGCAGTCTCCTTGCTCACAGCTGGGAGTATCACCTGTGCGCGAAGTCCGCCGAGCGGGCTGCGGGAAAGACCGAGAGACCCCTGATATTCGCCCGAGATTTCCTTGACGATCGACAGGCCGAGCCCCGTTCCCGGCTTGCTCTCGTCGAGCCTGCGGCCGCGCTTCAGCGCCTCGCCGATCTGGTCGGGCGCCAGTCCCGGCCCGTCATCCTCGATGATCAGTTCCACCCAGCGGCGGCGCCCCTCCGTCGCGTCTTCTTCACGGACCACGGAGGAAAGCCGGGTGACGACCTTGGAACGGGCGAAACGCGCAGCGTTTTCCAGGAGATTGCCAACCACTTCCTCGACGTCCTGCTGCTCCATGGCAAAGGTCAGGTCAGGGGCGACCTCCAGGTCGAAGCTCACTTCGGCATTCAGCTTGCGCATGACGCGCACCAGCCGCTCAAGCGCGGGCTGGGCTTCGGTGCGGGCGAGCACGCTGTCGCGCTGGGCGGCAATGCGGGCGCGGTTGAGATAGGTCGCCACCTGCGCCTGCATCGCCTCGGCCTGTGTCGTCACGACACCGGCATGGGCCTTGTCGAGCGTGCGCGCCTCGTTGAGCAACACCGCAATCGGCGTCTTCAGCGAATGGGCGAGATTGCCGACCTGCATGCGGGCGCGCTCGACAATGCGCCGGTTGCTCTCGATCAGGGCGTTGATTTCCGTCGCAAGCGGCATGATCTCGCGTGGGAACTCGCCCTCCAGCCGTTCGGCCTCGCCGCGCCGGATGCGCTCCAAGGCGCGCCGCGCCCGGTCGACGGGGCGCAGGCCATAGACGATGGCGCCACCGTTCAGGATCAGACTGCCAATGCCCACCACGGCCAGCGCCAGGTTCAGACGGCTTGCGAAGAAGGCGATTTCCTCTTCCACCACCTCGATATTGCCGGTCACCCGAAAGCGCGCCGCCCGCCCTTGGTCGTCCAGCACCACTTCGGTTTCAACGACGCGGATGAGGTTTCCGACCTCGTCCTTCATCTCGTAGAAGCGCTCATAATTGATGTCGAAGGGCGTCTCGGCCACATCGGGTGTCGCGAGGTTGGAAACGCCAAGCGAGGCGGATGCGAGCGGTGCTGCCGTATAATTGCCGATCGGCTCGACCAGCCAGTACCAGCCGGTCTCGGGCTGGGAAAACCGGAGGTCGCCGAGCGCCGGCGAGCCGGTCAGGCTTTCGCCGTCACCGATCGAAACGGAATTGACGACATTGTAGAGCTGGGCGCGCAGGAGATTGTTGAAGCCGCGCTCGACGCCCTCGCGGTAGAGGGCGGAAATCGCTACCGCAATCGTCACCAAAGCCAACGCCGACCAGAGGGTGGCGAGGATCAGGACGCGCGCGGTGAGCGAGCGGATCTTCATGCCGTCGGGGCTTGGATGCGATAGCCAAGGCCGCGCACGGTCTCGATCATGTCGATGCCGAGTTTTTTACGCAGCCGGCCGACAAAGACCTCGATCGTGTTACTGTCGCGGTCGAAATCCTGGTCGTAGAGATGCTCGACCAGTTCGGTGCGCGAGACCACCTCGCCCATGTGGTGCATGAGATAGGAGAGAAGCCGGTATTCATGCGAGGTGAGCTTCAGCGTCACGCCATCGACGCTCGCCTTGGAGCTCTTGGTGTCGAGACGCACAGGGCCGCAGACGATTTCGGAGGATGCATGCCCTGCCGCCCGGCGGATCAGCGCACGAATGCGGGCGAGCACTTCCTCGACATGGAAAGGCTTGGTCACATAGTCATCGGCGCCGGCATCGATGCCCGCCACCTTGTCCGACCAGCGGTCGCGGGCCGTCAGGATCAGCACGGGCATGACCCGGCTTGCGGCACGCCATTTCTCCAGCACGGTGATCCCGTCCATCTCCGGCAGGCCGATGTCGAGAATGACGGCGTCATAGGGTTCCGTGTCGCCCAGGAAGTGGCCTTCCTCGCCGTCAAAGGCCTTGTCGACGACATAGCCCGCTTCCTGCAGGGCTTCGACGAGCTGGCGGTTGAGGTTGATATCGTCCTCGACGACGAGAATGCGCATGCTGTTCCCCTTGGTTCGGCAGAGATCGGCGGTGTCGCCGGTTTTACTGCGACACCCGCCGGGTGACCTTGCGGGGCCGCTCATTGCCGCTGCCCTGTACGAGCACGACGATCACGCATTCACCGCCCGATTCGCGCACGGAAAGCAACTGTCCGCCCTCCTCGGCCGCCACCCGCATCGCGGCTGCCCGGCAGTCGACGGCGCGTTGCGCCACCATCTGTTCGCCCGCGGCGAAGGCCTCGCCACTGGTCACCGGCTGGACAGCCACGGCGAGCGCAAGCGCCAGTCCGGTGATGTTCATGAATGCTGCCATTGCGTCCACTTCTGCATGGGGATCGATTGTTATCGACTATGTACTGCAGAGCGTCTGAATGGCAAATGAATGCTCATAAAGCTTCCGCCACTGTCAACCGTCACCGGTCACAGCCCGGCGGAACCGCTTCACCCGCCCACGCTCTTGGTCGCCGTCACGCGGCCGTAAAGGGCGAGCAGACCGCCGAACGTGCCGGCGAGAAGCGTCAGCGCGTCGGCGAGTTCGGCCTGATCGGCGTCGCCGAGATCCAGGCCCGCCTGGCGCAGAAGGGGCGAGGCAATGGCAATCAGCGCCCCCCAGACGGTTTTCGACTGATACCAGGGTTTAAAGTCCAGCATGGTCCTACTCCTTCTTCCTGCTGTAGATGGCTTCCTGTTGATTTGGCTTGCCGTTGATCTGGCTTGCCGGTGATCATGATGGGTCATTCGACCGGCAGAACCGCCTCGAGCGGCGCGCCGGCCGCCAGCCGACCCAGCTGGCGGATGCGCACGGAAAGCGCCGTTTGCGGCGCGCCGAAATCGGCTGTCTCTTCGGCCGCGGCATAGAGAAACCGGGGTTCCGTCACCTCGGCGCTTCGCCGCAGCACGCCGCCATCGAGGATCTCGATCCGGTAGCGCGCTTCGCTCTCGTCGAGCGGGATCTCGCCCTCCGTCCAGCCATCGGCCTCGATCCGGCCCCGGCGGATGAAGGTGAGCGTGATGTCGCCGGCCAGTTGGCGAACCGCGCGTGCATGCACCGGCGCAAGCGGCGTCTCGGCCTGCAAGCCGCCAGCCTGAACAAAGGGTCCGGCGCGGTCGCTCAAAAGCCCGATCGGCTCCAGAATCCAGTTGGTCGCCACACCGCGCTCGGCAGCGGCAAGCCCAAGCGGCCGCACCGCATCGTCGAGCAAAACGAGATCGGCCCCGACAGCGGCCGTCGCCCGCATCGCCGCTTCCGTGCCGCCCAGCCCGCGCAGCAGCCCGGTCAGCCGGAATCGGCCAGGGCTGACTTCTTCCGCGTCGCGAAAACCGATCACCTCCCAGCCGCCCGTGATTGCCCGCACGGCAATCCGGTTCTGCCCGGCAAGCACCGCCAGCCGGCTGACCGAGGCAAAGGCCCCGCCAAAGAGATCGACCACAACCGAATTGCCTTCGTCGAAACGCCCGCTCGGCCCCGGCCCCAAAGGCTCGACCAGTTGGCCCATGGTCGCCGGCCGGTCGAGTGTCAGCCGCAGCCGATAGCCTTCCGCCTCCAGCGAAGATGACACAGCGATCCGGCGCCAGGGTCGGCCGAAGGCAGCAATCGCGGCATCTCCGGTGCTGGCTGCGCCCTCCAGTCGCGGCAAATCGAGAAAGAGCACGCGTGGCGCAAAGCCCTGAGAGCCGCCCGTATCCGGCAGGCGCCCCGGCTCGTTCGTTGCGCTCGGGGCCGCCGCCCTGCCGGCAAAGGCGCGCAGCGTCAGGCGTCGCTCAAAGCCCTCGTCGATCTCGGAAACCAGAAACCGCCCCTGCGGCCCTTCCGGGAAGCGCAGCACATCGCCCGGCTCGACCGCGATCTCCTGTGGTGACAGCGTCAGTTGCAATGTGCGCCGCGCCAGCCGGTTGTCGCGCAGCCAGCCTTCGGCCGCGGCCAGCGCCGTCTCCTCGGGCATCACCGCCGGCAAATCCCGCGCCAGCTGCCTCAGCGTTGCTGCCTCCACCTTGCGCGAGCGCACGCTTGCCTCGCCATAGTCTGCGGCCGGATCGTAAAAGGTGATCAGCGCCTCGGAGGCAAAATCGCTGTCATGACCGCGTGTCTCGCTCCACAACGGCTCTCCCTCGGTGGCCGCCAGCACATCGATCACCCGCGCCGGCAGGCTCGCATGGGCGCGGCTGCGGAACCGAAGCGTGCCACCATCCTCCACCACGTCGATCTGAAAGATCGTGATCAGCGGTTCGATCAGGTCGCGGGCCGCGTTCAGGTCGCCCTTCACATAACCGCCGAGATCGCCCGCAACGGCACTGACGTCGAAATCCTCAAAGCCGTGATCCGTCAGGATCGCCGCAATCGTGTCGGCCAGCGTCGCCGTGCCCAGCCGTCCGTTCAGCCAATGGCCCGTGCGCCAGTTGCTTCCGTCAGACCATTGGCCGCGATCCTCGGGAAAGGCCGGATAGGGCCGCGCATCCCAGGTCCAGAGAAAGATGCGGGCCGGATCGACCATGCCAACCGGCGCGTTACCTGCCGCCCAAT
Source organism: Rhizobium sp. G187 (assembly GCF_051549525.1). Classification (NCBI taxonomy): domain Bacteria; kingdom Pseudomonadati; phylum Pseudomonadota; class Alphaproteobacteria; order Hyphomicrobiales; family Rhizobiaceae; genus Rhizobium; species Rhizobium sp. G187. The sequence continues at coordinate 693,626 of NZ_JBPUGM010000002.1, read as the reverse complement.
GGTCGAGATGGGCTTCGAGAAACCGCCGCTGCGCGCTATCGGATCGGCTGCCGGTGGAAAAATACGGCCGCCCGCTTTCCGCCGATTTGGCGTCGACAAAGACATTCGGCTGGTTCGCTCCCTTGTCGACCGCCGCACAGCCAAGCTCGGTAAACCAGATCGGCTTCATCCCCGGCACCCAGGCCGTCGGCACGGCCTGTTCAACACCGCCGATCCGGTCGTGATGCGGGTTTGCCCACCAGCCCTCCAGATCCTTGAAGCGATAGACCCAGGGCTTGCCATGGGCGCCATCGGTGATCGGCGTTCGGATACGGGCCTGCCTGTCCGCCTCGCTTGCATAAAACCAGTCATGCCCCTCGCCTCCCGTCAGCATCCGGGCAAAACCTTGGGCGTCGTCGACGCCCGAAAATCCATCGGGGCTTTCCGCTTCGAGATCCTCGTCGCGCCAGTCGGCCAGCGGCATGTAATTGTCGATGCCAACCGCCGTAATGTCAGGGCTCGCCCAGAGCGGATCGAGATGGAAGAAGACATCGCCCGAGCCATCGGCCGGCTGATGGCCGAAATATTCGCTCCAGTCCGCCCCATAGGTGATCGCCGTCGAAGCTCCGAGCAGGTCCCGCATTTCGCCCGCCAGGCCCACAAGCGCCTCGACAAAGGGAAACCGGTTGTCCCCGTCCCGCAGTGTCGTCAGCCCACGCAGTTCCGAACCGATCAGAAACCCGTCAACGCCGCCCGCTTCGCTGGCAAGCTCCGCATAGTGCCGCAAGAACCGCCGATAGCCCTCCGCCCTTGCAACAAAGGTCTCCACCTGCGTCCGTGCTGCCGCCGTCCGGTCGGCACTGACCGGATAGGCGGTCACCCGCCCGCGCCAGGGATAGGCCGCTTGCGCTGCTCCGCCATAGGGATCAGGCAGTCCATTGTCCTGCGGAATATCCATCATCACAAAGGGATAGAGCATCACCTTCAGCCCCCGCGCCTTCAGGTCGCGGATCGCTTCCACCACGCTGTCATCGCTCGGCGATCCGCCATAGGCCGGTCCGCCCTCATGGCGCGAAACCAGATGCGCCTCGGCCCGGGTCAACCCGTCCACGCGCCAGGGCCGGCTTTCGCTCGTTCGTGCCGCAACCTCGACGCCCGGCACGATCCGGCATTCGCCGCAGCGCAGATCCGTGCCGAACCAGGCGACAACCAGCGCCACGGTTTCAAGCTGCGGGCAGAGCGCCTGCAACTCGTCCAGCGAGGCCTGCCAGTCGGTGTCGGCCGTCAGCGTGTTGCGGTTCAGCCAGCGCTTTTCGCCCGGAGCCGGCGCGTCCGACACCCGTGTCGTCGCATAGCCGTGCTCGGTGGCGCCGGGGATGATCGTCACCGCCCGGATCTTCTCCTCCAGCGCCCCCACCGGCCGCATCACTTCAAATTGCAGGAGCGGAATGCGATTGCCGAAATCATCGAGCGGCAGGCGCTCAAAGACGACATAGGCAAGTCCGCGATAGGCCGGCACCTTGCCCGCCCCCTGCTTGGCCTCGATCAGCGGATCGGCCGGCTGGCCGTCCCGTCCGGTATAGACCCGCATCTCGATTTCGGTCAGGTCCAGTTCGCGGCCATCGGCCCAGACCCGCCTTATGCCGGCAATCGGCCCCTCGCAGAGCCCAAGCGCCAGATTGGCGAAATAGCGATAGGTCGTGGTCCGGGTGCCGCCGGTCGATTTCGACCCGCTCCTCTCGGTCACCGCCTGCTCCTCGAAACGCGTCGCCCAGATCAGCGTGCCGCCAAGCCGGGCCGTGCCGTAAAGCCTCGGGATCGCGGTGCCCTCGCTGGCACCGGCCAGCCGCGCCGAAGACAGTCTCGCCCCGGTCACCGAATTGCCGCCGAGCAAGCTGCGGTCGATGGCGCTACCGGCGAGCGCGCCCGCTGCCCGGCCGAGAATGCTGCCAACCGGCCCGAAGACCGAACCAAGCGCGGCACCGGCCGCCTGCAGGAGAATGGTCGCCATCAGCGCGTCCTTTCCGGAAACCGATAAATCCCCGCAATCCGCCGCCGCCAGCCCGGCACCAGCGCCGAGCGGATCACCGCCGATTGCTCATAGGCATGGATGAAGGCATCGGGCGTCCGGCTGAAGGCGGCAGGGTCCCGTTCCCTCCTCTCCATCCGCGCCAGAATGCCTGCATGTTTCGCCGCCATGCCGGGGCGAAAGCGAAACAGCACGAGATCGCCGGCGCGGGCATCCACCAGCGACCCCACCGCCTGAAAATGCCGTTCGGCGGCCCGGATCAGCCGCTCCTCGCCGGAGCGCTCCGCCCAGTCGGGCGCATAGGCCGGCACCGCCTCGGGTTCTGTGCCATACAGCGCCCGCCAGATGCCGCGCACGAGCCCCAGGCAATCGCAGCCGATGCCCCTTGCCGACCCCTGATGCCGATAGGGCGTGCCGATCCAGCCCTCGGCGAGGGCCAGAACCTCTTCTTCGATGGTCATGGAAAAACTCCCGGCGGATCGAAACAAGACCAAGCCACACGCCGCAGCCTACTCTTCTCCCCATCGGGGAGAAGGTGGCCCGAAGGGCCGGATGAGGGGGCGCGAAGCGCAACGCCTATGCGCTGCACCGCGCGGTCCCGCACCACCCCAAAAGCCCCAGCTTTACAAGCGCTGAACCGCCTGCTTCATTGCACGCACTCGAAAAGGATGGTGGCATGAACCGGACACTCATCAGCGCACTCGACGTCATCAACACCTTGCTCGCGCTCGCCATCATCGGCGGCTGCACCGTGTACGGCCTGTTCATGAAACCGGCCGAGGGCGCCAATATCCTGCTCGGCATTGCCGGCCTTGGCGCAGGCACCGTACTTGCGGCCATCATCTGCGGCCTGTTTGCGGTGCTGGTCGAGGTCGAAAACCATCTGCGCCGCCTCGTCATCCTGCGCGAGGCCGAGCTTGGCCGCGACAACCCGAATTTCGGGCGCTGACAACGGCCTCTCCCGCCCGCGCAAGAGCGCCCGGTCAACCGCGACCGATCGCGGGGCTTCCTGTCGGAAACCCAGCAACCGTCCTTGACCTTGCGCGCGTCAGCTCCGGCTGACCTTGCAGTAGCTCACCTGCTGGTCAGGCCCAACAAGGCCTTCCGTCATGTTTCGATAAATGCCGTATTTGAAATAGACCGACGTCGCCGCAGCCGGCACCAGGGCAAGCCCGGTCTCCCTGATCACCGTCTGACCGTTCAACCTGACGGTCATGGCACCCGCCGTCTCGTGCCAGACGAAGGTATAGACGAAGGCGTTCCAGCTGCCCTTGTTCACGGTCACCGGGAACTCGACGAAGGTCCCGGCATCGCGATTGTTGAGGCAAATGGTGAATTCGCCTTCCTCATAGCGGTTGAAGACGCTGTCATAGGAGCCGCTATGCCATTGGCCGAGCGTCTGCTTGGGGCTGAATTCCGGATAATTGGACGGGATCTTCAGCTGGAAGGCATAGACATGGGTCGAGCCGATTTCGTCTTCGGTCGTCACCCGCGCTTCGCAGCGCTCGCGAAAATTCAGCGCGTCGCTGCTGTCGTCACCATTCCAGTAGTCGCCTGCGCGCACCAGGAATGTCTCGACGCCATTGACGCGGCTGTAACGCGTCTCGTCGACCGCCTGCACATAATAGGAGTAGCCGTTTCCGTCAGGGCAAATGATTTTCATGGCAATGCCTTTCATCTCTATCGGACATGTTGCTTGGGAGGAGCCCGGACCCTCCTGGGCCGGGACGGACGGCGCAGGTCCTGTCTGCACCGTTTCGAATGGCGCGCTGCCAAGTTCATCCGACCGAAATGGTCACTCGAACAACACGCTGCCGTCATGCGTGCTGTCGCCACTCACATAGGAATAGGCGAAGTCACTGCCCGGCATATGGGGAAATCCTCGAAAATTCAGTGCGTTGCCGAAGCGTGTTCGACAGGTGGTAAAGCTCTTGTCGCAGCCGACCGTCAGCACCACCGGATCGCCCGGCGCAGGGCTCGCCTCCATCGGCAGCCAGAGCCGCAGCTCCATCGTGGCCCCGGGCGCTGCCGCAAACGCGGCCTCTGCCGCATCCATGTCGCCGCTCTCAGCCACGCCCGCAGCAGCCTCCCCGGCCGACCCAGGCGCCGCCGGCACCGTGGCGCCGCTCTCCTCGATCGCCAGCCTTTGGCCGGCCAGCACACCGCCCTCGAACCGGCAATGGCCGAGGCGAAAATGCCCGGCCGCCAGATCTGCATCAAGCACCGGCAAGCCTGTTATCACCAGCCGGTCGGCGGCCTTGACGCTTCCCACCAGACCCGTCATCCGCCGCAGACCTGCCGCCATGTTCACCCCGCAGCGCCCGTCGCCCAGATCGGCATCGCAACGGCGATTGTAGATCCGCCCCGCCGGCTGTTGCAGCCGATGCGCGACGCTTCTCAGTTCCGCCGAAAAGCCGGGGCCCGCCCTTGTCACCTCGCCGATCTCTTCCACCGAAAGCCGCGCATGCGCCGCCTCGGGCGCCTGCCAGTTGACCAGGAAGACCTCGACCCTTGCCCCGTCATAGCGTCCCGCCGCAAGATCCGCTTCGCTGATCGCCTCGCTCGAAAACCCGCCCCGGATCTCGGCGCCGGTCGCCGCCAGCCCGCTCATCGCCCGCGCCTCGGTCGCCGCAAAGCCGCTTGCCGGCGCAAAATGCGTGCCGGCAAACGCCAGCGCCGCATCATGCTCTGTAAAGCCCAGCACCGCGCCGTCCCTCAGCGTCACCCGCCAGGCCCGGCAGAGCGTCGTCTCACCGCTTGCGATATGCGCCGCCAGCGCCTGTGAAAACCGTCTCATGGCATCACCTCGATCAGCGGAATGGAGGGAATGCGCCCCGCCCGGAAGGCTTCGAGATCGATCTCGATGCGCTCGGTGTCGAAGCGCACGGGCACGTCGAAGTCGAAGCCGGCGCGGATCTCCGCCCCGTCGTCCGGCACATGGCCATCCTCGAAAGTCACCATGCCGGTCGCCGCATCGACGGCAAAACCGGTCAGCCGCTCCACCCCGTCGACCGCGATCCGCACACTGCCCGCCACCGGCTTTTGCACCGGCCGCCGCTCGATCGCGGCTTGATCGCCATAGGCTTTCACAAGCGCAAACCGCCTGGTCTCGCCATCCCCCTCGCCCAAAATCTGGTCGAGCGGCCCCACGGCTTCCCCCGGTCTCGCCGAGGAAAAATCCACCGGATCGCGAAAGCGAAACCCATGCAGCCGCCCGCCGCGCGCCTCGAAGAACTCCAGGACCGCGTAGAGATCCGCGACCGACCGCAGCGCCGAGCCGACATCATAGCGACGCCTGGAAAACCGAAACCGCCGATTGCGCGCCTCGCGCCCATTGGTCAACGACACCACATCCGTCAACCGCTCCGGCCCACCCCGTGTCGTCAGCGACAAGCGCAGCGGAAACCTGATCTCATGAAAGGCCATCTCTGCCTCCGTTTGGTGTGTGTATGCGCCAGGCCGCCATCGCGATCAGCCCTCATCTCAAGCCGGGCGCCTATGATCAGCCTCGATGGTCACCGCTCACCCCGAGCCGGGCGCCACAACGATCAGCCCTCATCCTGAGGTGCCGGGCAAAGCCCGGCCTCGAAGGACGAGGGCGAGTGGAACTCTCTGCTAAAAACCTGCTCGCGCGGCCTCGATCCTTCGAGGCCCGGCTGAGCCGGGCACCTCAGGATGAGGGGCAAAGTCGGCCCAGCCTCCCACCACCTCCCCCTTGGACGGCGGAGACCGCCGCTCAAGCGGCGGATGGTGGTAACCGCCCCCCCCCCCGAGCACAACGGCCAGCCCTCACCCTGAGGCGGGCGCCACAACGATCAGCCCTCATCCTGAGGTGCCGGGCAAAGCCCGGCCTCGAAGGACGAGGGCGGGTGGAACCCTCTGCTAAAAACCTGCTCGCCCGGCCTCGATCCTTCGAGGCCCGACTGCGCCGCGCATCTCAGGATGAGGGGCAAAGTCAAGTTCAACCTCCACCACAATCTGCGTATGAAGACCCCGCCAATATCCCATCCCCTCACAGCCCCCGCCGCCCGCGGGCAACGGAGCGCGCCAGCATGGCCGAGATCTGGCCCTCGCTGCGGGCAAAACTGGCGGCATCGGTCGCCGTCACGTTGAAATGCACCGTCACCGCGCCGCCGCCATCGGCGGCCACGCCAAGCGCGCCATCCGAGCCGCGCTTCAACGGCAGGATCGCCTCCGCCCCCGCCTCGCCCATCAGCCCGGTTCCGCCGCCCATCGGAAAATAGGTGGGCGCTGCCACCACGCCGCCATCGGCAAAGGGCATCACCCGCCCCGGCACGCCGCCATGCGCAAAGGCTGCAACATCCGCGCCGAACCCCGCCCCGACAGACGCTCCCCCAGACGAACCCAAGGCCGAACCCAGGGCCGAACCCAGACTGCCCACCAGCCCACCCGCCGCCTGGCCCAGCACATTTTCAAGCGGCTTCAGCCCGGCCGAAAGCGCAATATCGGTGAGCCTCGCCCCCACCGTGCGCAGCACATCCTCCAGCCCCTTGCCGCCACTTGCGGCATTCGTCAACGCCGATGTCAGCGCCCGCCCGAAACTCGCCGAACGGCTCTCCAGATCCTCCAGCACCGCCAGCGCCTGAGCCCCATCCAGATCAACGGAGAGCGAAAGTGTGTCGTCATCGGTCATGGGGGGGCTCCTTGCGTGTTTCGAAGGGAGGGAGGGGTTTGCGCGCGCCGCTGCTTGCCGGCGCAGAGCGCAATCGACAGAACGTGACGGTCGGCACTTCGGCCGAACGCCCGTGACTCGGTGCCTGCAATCTGACAAGGCGGCCCGCCCCGTTGCAGTTCTTGACTCGATTTCCCACCGTTACCTACAAAGTATGCCGCGTGCGTTGGCGAAAAAGAGCTTCAGCCATCCGCTCCAACATGGCGCGGCTCGTTTTCACAGAAGGGCAGAATTCAATGATCGAAAGATGGGTTAAGCCTCTTCATGCTGAAGGCCCCAAAGATGGGATCGGCGAAGCCATTCGGATATGGGAGCGCGACAATGGTGTGCAGTTGCCGGATGACTATCGCAGCTTCATGACCCGATATGACGGTGGCAGGGTCTATCCATTGATGTTCAGACATACAGCCCGCGAGCCAGGCGAGGCATCAAACCCCACCGAGCACTTCGTTGATCCCTTCTACGAGTGGGACCACGTCATGACGTGGCGCGCTGAACTCGGCGACAGCCTGCCTGAGCAATGCCTGGTCATCGGCGGGGATCCCGGCTTTATCGAGCTGGTGATGTCGCTTCGGCAAGGCGATTATGGTCACATCTATAGCTGGGTCCGCAATTTCGGCGGGCCATGGCTTTCTCCCGAAAACGACTATCTTTGTCCGCAGGCCTCTTCATTCAGGGAATTCGTCGAAGGTCTGTTTGAGAATGCCGAAGGAGACGGTCGAGACTATTGGGTCATGTTTTCCGAGGGACAGCAGCCTCTGCAACTCACGCCCTAGAATTCAATCCAAAGGCGAACTGGCTTCCTCCTCCGATCAGACGTCAAGCGCCGTCGGGGAACTTGGGATCTGTGCGAAACCGTGGGTCAACGCGCTGGCGAACCCAACGGCTCGCGGCGGCCCGTCTTGAACCCAGCCGCTCGAGACATGCCGCTCGAGACATGCCGGACAAGCCTGCCAGATACCGGCTGACGAAGTTCGTCAGCACGTCTCGACAGATCCCTTGGAACGCTCACTCTCTGGCCATGCCAAATTCAATCTCCACCGGTTCATGGCCCGGCACGGCATCGCAGGACTCAATACTGCTCGCAACGTCCACAATCGCCGCAAACCTGCGCAAACCTGCCCAGACCTCCCCTCGCGCCGATACCCGCCGCCTTGCTGCCGCGCCAGGATTAGCACCCCTCCCCTCAATCCGGAAACCGCGCCATCAGCGCCTCCCAGGGAAAGAGCCTTGCCCAAGAATCGCGGGTGTCCGCTATTGGCCGTCAGCGGCCAAACATCTCCTGCTGAAGCTTCCCTGTCTGCAAAAGATATTGAATCGTGTAGGCAAGCGATAACGCGTCGTCCAACGCATCGTGGCCTCGCAAAGGAGGATGCGACACGCCGTAATAGTCCGCGAGTTTATTGCTTGGGGTTTTCGCTACATCCTCAATCGGCATTCCAGCGGCCAACAAGAGCTTTACGGCATTATCAAAACGCTGGGCTGGAATGGAAGGCGCGATGCCCGCAACATAGCAACTGATTGCGATCATGTTCAGCTCGTCTTTTCCCCATGACCAGCACCGGGAACCTTCGGAAAAGGCGTCGAAGCTCGAAAGGGCGTCCTGCAACGAAATACCTTCAGCATCGACCTTATTGTCCGTGATGCCTGTCAACTGTGTGAAAAAGGGATCGAGGGCATATCTGCGGCCAAATCGATCGATTGGGTGGACGTAAGCCTTGAACGTGTCGATTAGCGGAAAATCGCCGTCTAACCGCACCTTGACCGCGCCAATCTGGGCGATAACCGGATCCGGGTCATGTGCCGCGCACCAAAACCTACGCTGCGAACCTTCAAGGCAGAGAAATTCACAGTCGAATATGATCGCAGTCTTCAACGGTCTCTCCCTTACGCAAAAATCCTGATTGTTGCCAAACCTGTGCTTCTGACTATTGCTGCGTTATGAAATAGGGCTTACGCAATCGCAGCAAACCTGCGCAGACCTCCCCTCTCGCCGATACCCGCCTCCTTGCAGCGCGCCAGGATTAGCACCCCTCCCCCTCAATCCGGAAACCGCGCCATCAGCGCCTTCCCGGGAAAGGTCAGCGCCACAGAGTTGCGGATGTCCGCAATCGACCCGAAGCGGTCACCCGTCGACGCGCAAATCAGTCGATAAACACTCGTTTTTTCACCTGAATTTCGCGACAGAACTTCCCTTAAAATTCAAATGGGGTCTACCTGTCGCGCTTTGCCGTTGCGGGCTGCCCAGCTTTTCAGACGCAGACCGTTGAGTTTGATGAAGCCTTGGGCATCATGATGGTCGTATGAGCCCGATCCTTCTTCAAAGGTGACGAGATCCATCGAATAGAGCGATCCGGGCGAAGTCCGAGCGATCACGTTTGCTGAGCCCTTGTAGAGCTTGAGCGTGACTTCGCCGCTGACATAAGTTTGGCTCTGATCGATCATGGCCTGCAGCATCTCGCGCTCCGGGGAAAACCAGAAGCCACTATAGATTAGCGCGGCGTAGCGCGGCATGAGATCGTCTTTTAGATGAGCCGCCGCGCGATCGAGGGTGATGGATTCAATACCCCGATGAGCGGCAAGCAGTATCGTGCCGCCTGGCGTTTCATAGACGCCGCGGGATTTCATCCCGACGAACCGGTTCTCAACCAGATCAATCCTGCCTATCCCATGCTTGCCGCCTAACCTGTTGAGTTCTGTCAGCAGTGCTGCAGGCGTCAGGGCGATGCCATTCACCGAAATTGCATCACCTTTCTCAAAGCCGATGACGATGGTTTCAGGCTCGTCTGGAGCATGTAGGGGATCGACTGTTCGCTGATAGACATAGGACGGAGCAATCTCGGACGGGTCCTCCAGGATTTTACCTTCCGTCGATGTATGCAAGAGGTTCGCATCGATTGAGAAAGGAGCTTCCCCGCGTTTATCCTTCGGAATAGCGATCTGATGCTTTTCGGCATATTCGATGAGCTGCGCGCGAGATTGAATTTCCCATTCCCGCCAGGGCGCTATGATCCCGATTGACGGGTCGAGGGCATTTGCCGCCAGTTCGAAGCGCACCTGATCATTGCCCTTACCGGTGGCACCATGGGCGATGGCGTCAGCGCCAACCTCTCTTGCTATGTGGATGAGATGTTTGGCGATCAGCGGCCGCGCAATTGAGGAACCAAGCAGATACTGACCCTCATAGAGCGCATTGGCTCGAAACATCGGAAAGACGAAATCCCGAACGAATTCCTCGCGGACATCAAGGATGCGGATATCCTTGATGCCAAGCTTCTCCGCCTTTTCGCGCACCGGCTCCAGCTCTTCACCCTGGCCGAGATCAGCCGTGAATGTAACGACCTCGCATCGGTACGTCTCCTGCAGCCACTTCAGGATAATCGAAGTGTCCAGTCCGCCTGAATAGGACAGCACGATCTTCTCGATCTTTTTCGTCATTGCCTTCGTCCCCACGTTGAATATCTGAAACGATAGGCCAACCGCTGCGCAATGAGCTTGCCAATAGTCCATTGATTTAGGATAATTTGGGATATTATGCCAAAAAATGGGTTTCTAGAGCTACATTATGTCACTCAAATTGGATGAAATTGATCGGCGAATCCTGAAGGCACTCCAGCGGGATGGACGCATTTCCAATATCGATCTGGCGAAGGAAGTGGGGCTCTCTCCGTCGCCGTGCTTGCGCCGTGTCAGGCTCCTGGAAGAGGCGGGTGTCATTGATCGCTACGTGGCCGTTCTTGATCCGACCAAAGTGGGTGCAGGTCTGACGGTGTTTGCCCGCGTCTGGTTCAAAACACAGGACGCACAGGTCACTTTGAAATTTGCAGACGCTGTCAGGCGCCTACCGGAAGTCATGGAATGCTATCTGACCACCGGAGAATGCGACGCCATCCTGCGGATCGTTACTGCCGACCTACATAGCTATTGGCGCTTTCAGGCCGATCACCTAACGCGTATCCCAAGTGTGCTGAACGTCAAAACGGACGTTCCAATGGAAACCCTGAAGCGAAGTTTCGAGTTGCCGCTGGCATCCTAATTTCGATGCACGAGGCATCGGGGCGATCGCTGCGTGCAGGAGGAAGAAAATGAGGCGCATCAAGCACTCGCGGACCTTCCAATCAAGGCGACACTTGTTGTCCTGACTTTTGTGACATTGCAAAATATCCAGTTCTACGGCAGCCACAACGTCCGCAACCGCTGCAAACCTGCCCAGATCGACCCTCGCGCCGATACCCGCCGCCTTGCCGCCGCGCCAGGACTAGCCCCCTTCCCCTCAATCCGGAAACCGCGCCATCAGCGCCTCGACATCGCGCCGCGAAATCGCCGCCGAACGGTCCGGACCGCCCGCCATGGCCGCCAGTTCCGGCAGGGTGAGCGCCCAGAAAACCTGCGGAGACAGCCGCAGGCGGTGGAGCCCGAGCGTCATGGCCGCCTCCCAGGGAAACGGCCTTGCCCGGACCCTATCTCCGCCTGCGGCCCTCAAGGGAAAGGCGCATCCGCCTTTTCCGCCTGCGCGCCGCGCTCGGCCGCGCCGCCGTTCGTCGGGCCACCCATTGCCCCACCCGGCGCCCCACCCGGCGCCCCACCGGGCGAAAACGTCACCGTCAGCAGCGCCCCCACCACGGCGGCCGCCCCGGCCACGCCGCCTTCCACGGCCATGCCCGCCACATCGGCATCCGAGACCCGGTTGCCGCCGCCGCGCAGGCCGCAGCTCAAAATACGGATGAGATCGGCGCTTTTCAGCCGTCCGGAGGAGAACCGCGCCGCGAGATCGCTGAGGCTGTCTGCCCCGAAGGCCGTTTCCAGTTCGGCGAGTGCCCCGAGCGTCAGGCAGAGAATGCGCCGCTCGCCGTCGATCATCGCCTCCACCTCGCCGCGATGGCGGTTGGCGCGGCGGAGGGTTGCGGGCTCGCGCCCCGGATGGTCGCCAAAGCTATGCATCGCCACCTCACAACGCGGCAAAGGAAACGGCACCGGCCGATTCCAGCGCGATCTCGAAGGTCAGTTCGCCGTCGTGATTGCCGGCATAATCCAGCGCCGTCACCTGAAACGGCGCCGTCACTGTGCCGAAATCCGGGATCACCACCTGATAGGTCAGGATCGCGCCTGCAAAAAACGCCGCCCGCAGCGTCGCATCCGAAGCCTGGTCGCGAAACAGGCCGGAGCCGGTCAGCCCCGCCCGCCGCACACCGGCCCCTGCCAGCAATTCCCGCCATTGCCCGGCGCTCTCCTGGTCGGTCACATCAACCGATTGCGCATTAAACGACAATCGCCGCGCCCTCAGCCCCGCCACCGTCACAAACCCCGCCCCATCCTCAACCTTCAACAACAGATCCTTGCCCCGCTGCGCGCCCATGGCCATGCTCCTTTGATGTGTGTGTGGTGTGTGTGAACCGTGTGGCGTGGGAGAGCAGGCTTGAAGACCTGCCCTCCTCCCGAGGTGGGAGCCCCAACGGTCAGCCCTCATCCCGGATGTGGAAGCCTCAACGATCAGCCCTCCTCCCGAGGTGGGAACCCCGACGGTCAGCCCTCCTCCCGAGGTGGGAGCCACAACGGTCAGCCCTCATCCTGAGGTGGGAGCGTGAGCGACCCTCGAAGGACGAGGGCGGGTGGCGGTGCGCGCGCGGCTGGCGTGGAGCGGGCGGGTGGCGGTGCGCGCGGTGCCGCTGCACCACTCCGCACCCGTCAACATTTCCCCTAGCCCAATCCGCCCGACACCCTTAAGACGAGCGCGCACGCCGCAATGCCCCGTTTCGTTGAAAGTCCCGCATGCTCTCCCCCCGCATCATCCTCGTCGTCACGCTTGCGCTCAGCCAGATCATCAGCTGGGGCACGACCTTCGAAATGCCCGCCGTCTTCGGCCGCCAGATCGCTGCCGATCTGGGCATGGCCAATGAGACCGCCTTTGCCGGGCTCACCGTGATGATGCTGGTCATGGCAGCCCTTGGCCCCTCGACCGGCCGGCTGATGGCGCGGATCGGGGCGGCCCGCGTGCTCGCCCTCGGCTCCGTCACCATGGCGACCGGGCTTGGTCTGCTGTCCGTCGCGCACGGTGTCGTCACCTATGGGCTCGCCTGGCTGGTGCTGGGCGCCGGCGGCTCCTTTGCCCTCTCGGTCCCGGCACTTGCCGCCGTCGTCGAGCGCGAGGGTCGGCAAGCGCGGCGCACCATCGGCATGCTGATGGTCTTTACCGGCCTCTCGTCCGCCGTCTGCTGGCCGCTTCTGGCGCTCGCCGGCGAAGAGTTCGGCTGGCGCGGCGCGCTGCAGATGGCAGCCCTTGCCCATATCCTGCTCTGCCTGCCGCTGCATCTGTCACTGCTGCGCCTTCAGATCGCCCGCTCGGCCGAAGACCGCGCGCGGGATGCGGTCGCGCCGCTTGTCATGAGCCGGCGCACCGCTCTCCTTGCCTTTCTGCTGATTGCGCTTGCCAGTGCCCTTGCCAGCCTGATGACCTTCGGGCTCTCGCCGCAGCTCCTGCATATACTCGAACTCTCCGGCGCCACGCCGGCGCTGGCGCTGCAGCTCGGTTCGCTGCGCGCCGTGTTCGGCATTGCCGCCCGCGCCGTCGATCTCGTTGCCGGAAAATACACCTCGCCGGTCGCGACCGGCCTTGCCGGCACCGCCATGCTGACCGCCTCGACGGTGCTCCTAATCTTCACCTCCGGCACGCCGGCGAGCCTTCTGCTGTTCACCGCGCTTTACGGCTTCGGCTCCGGCGTCACCACGCTTGCCCGCGCGCTCCTGCCGCTTGCCTTCTTCTCCGCCAGCCGCTTTGCCGAACAGTCCGCAAGGCTGGCTTTGCCGCAAAACCTCGCCAATGCCATCGCCCCGGTCCTCATCACCGCCGTGATCGACCGCGCCGGCATCCAGACCGGCCTCCTCGTCACCACCACCCTCGCCGCCTCTGCCTTCCTCGCCATCATCGGCCTTGCCGTGATCGCCAGGCGCAGCGCGCCCAATTCCCACGCAGAACCCTCACCCTGAGGTGCCCGACACCGTCGGGCCTCGAAGGGCGAGGCCCCGTTCGTCTCTGAAGCCTATCGAGCGTGCCATGGATGGTTCTGTTCAGAACCTGGGCGCCACGGCCGTGTGCGCCGGAACACGATCGCTGTCGTTGAGGTCAACGCCGAAATGCAGAGCAAGGCCATCAAGAATCGCTGCAAGCGCTGCAAGGGCCTCATCTAACGCGTCTCTGGGCGCTCTCGCAGGCATGCGACCGGCATCTTTCGGATAACGATAGCTCGTGGCGTAGACGGTCAGGAAGGTCAAAGCGGAAAACCGCAGCTTGAAGGGATTGGCATCCGGCAAGAGGTCGCGCAGCACGTCCAGCCGATGCGCGTCTTTGCGCTCCGCCCGGATCCCTTCAGCGGTCAGCAATGCCAACAGCATTTTCTCTGCAGCCTGCTGGGCATGATAGGCATCATTGCGGTTTGATGCTGCGGCCAGCATGTTTGCCGCCTCGAGATCTTCCTTAGCCAAACGCAGCGCGTTGGCGATATGGAGCTCAGCGGACAAGGAGCAGAATCCCGTCGTCCACAATGTGGCTGGCCGCCGAGTTGGCCACCGCCAGATCGGCGCGAAATTCTGACAGGCGCGTGCAGGAGACATCGGCATAGACACCGGCCCCCTCCTGGAGCTTCCACCCGAAAACCGGCGACAAGATACGGTCAGGCGCATCGTCGGGCACGATGACCTTCAGATCCCAATCGCTCAGCGCCGTCTCGTCGCCCCGCGCCCGGCTACCATAGAGGATGACATTGACCGGATTGCAGGCCTCTTCAATGCGCTCAAGCAGCGGCACCAGCTCGGGAAACCGTCCCTGCACCGCGATGCGACCGCCAAATTCTTCTGCAAGCAAACGCACAGAGCATTCCCCGTGAACACACGAGCCGCAGCATAGCGTGCTCAAGCCCGCTTTTCCAGACATCCCGCCTCGCGACACCAACCCCTCACCCTGAGGCACCGGCACCAGCACGATCTCGAAGGGCGAGGCCCGCCCCTCTCAACAGCCGCCATTGCCTCATGCCACCACGGCCCAGCAACGCCAATGCCAGCCACCACCTCCAGCCCAGCCCCAACGCCCCCCCTCACCCTGAGGTGCCCGACACCGTCGGGCCTCGAAGGGCGAGGCCTCCTTGAGCCACAAAACCGCTCCCCCGAAAAAAATCACTCCACCACCGCCCGCAGCCGCACCTCCGCCACGAACAGCCCGGTCTTTGCCTCCCGACGGCTGGTGATGCCGCGCTGCACGAGATTGACCAGCCGCAAGCCGCCGATCCCCGCCGGCAGCGCCTCGGCCACCCGGCCGAGATCCGACGCCAGCGCCTCGGCCTCGCGGCGGGAGATCTCGCTCCAGAGCTCCAGCACCATCAGGATCTCGTGCCCCTTGCTGTCGCCGGTGGAAAAATCCCGGGTCTCGATGGCCCCCGGCAGCAGAACCGGAAAGCGGGTGCCGCGCTGCCTTCGGTCGGCAAGTCCCTCGCCGCCAAGCGCTGCGGAGAGCGCGGCATCGGCTTTTACCGCCAGATGAAGGGCTTGCAGCAAGGCGTTGACCGGGCTCGTCATGGCGCCGCTCCTACCGTAACGTTCCCTTTGTGCCGCAGCCGCGCCCGTTGACCGTTGCGTCCGCGCCCAGCCTGCAGCGGAGAATGCCTCTTCGCCGCAGGCCCGTCCTCTTCGACGGCCCGATCGGCGCCATCCTCCTCGCCAGAAACGCCCCGCACCAACCGCCGGGCCAAGGCCCGCGACAAAAGCCGTGCCATTTCCCGCCCCGTCTCATCCAGCGCCGTCATTCTCGATCCCCTCATCCCACCCGTTCCCGGCACAGGGCGAGCGTAAACCGCCCCGTCTCGTCCGTGTCGCGCAGCGCCTCGATCAGCAAGACCCGCCCGCCTGTCACAAATCTCTGCCCGGGGGAAAGCGCGCGACCGGCCCTCACCGTCACATGATGCGTCACCGTCGAGACCGGGCCCGGCCCCCGGTTTTCCTCGGCAAAACCTCGCGGCTCGACCCTTGCCCAGAGCCGTGCCTGTTCAACGAACACCGTCGCCACCCCGCCCTGCCCGTCTGCCACCGTTTCCGGCGCTTCCAGCACGAGCCGCGTCGACAAGTGCCCGGCATCGATATCGATCATCGCCGCCATGGTCAGAGCCCCCGTCGGCAAAAGGGCGCAATCAGCCGGTCATAACCTGGCGGCACCACCGCCGGCTGGGCGTCGGGCGCCACCACGCCCCGGCAGGCAAACATCGCCGCCACATGCAAAAGCATGGCCCGTTTCAGCGTTTCCGGCACGGACGCCCCCGCCTCGCCAAAGCCGGCTGCAAACTCCACCTCGATGCCGTTGATCCCCCGTCCGGGCTTTGGCACGTCGCGCAGATAAAGCCGCGCCGGCCGCGCTTGCCCATCCAGCAGATGCCCGTCAAGCGAAACGCTCGCCGCATCCCCCGCGCCGTCATAGACGAGCACGGCCGTAACCTCCCGCACCGGCGCCCGCGGGATCTTGAGGATCCCGTCGGCCGGCCATTGGTCGAGGCAGAGGCGAAAATCCCTTGCTGCCAGCACCAGCCCCGTCTCCCGCTCCAGATGTTCGCGGGCAACGATGGCCAGCGCTGCAAGCAGCGCCTCCTCCTCCTCGCTATCCAGCCGCAAATGCGCCCTGATCTCGACAAGCGTCAGCGGCTCCACGGTGGGAGGGGCAAGTTCGATGATGGTCATGGGGATATCCTTGGAAACGAATTGCAGGTAGCCCCTCACCCTGAGGCGCCGGGCCACGCCCGGCCTCGAAGGGCGAGGCCACCCTGAAGAGTTGAGAGATGGATGCTTCGAGGGGCGCTCCGCGCCCACTTGAGCATGAGGGAGCCAAGGTGCTGGCGCGGGCCCACCTCCCCCCATGTGGGGGAGGACGGAAAGTCGAAGGCTTGAGGTCCGCGCAAGCCGCCTAAACTTCAGATTTTCCAGGTCAGGGGATCGGTTCCCTTGGCACGAGATAACAGACCTTGTGGCCCTCCACCGAAGGATCCGTTCTCAATGCTACCATCACCGCCCCCCTCACCAACTCAATCCGAGGCTTAGCCCTGATCGCTCTCAAGCCCGCGATTTTGTATCCTCTCCCACAAAGGGGAGAGGGAGAGGCTCACGCCGAAAACTTCACCAGCTTGATCGCCTCGAAATCCTGCACGCCGCCGCCCACACGCTTGGTCGTGTAAAACAGCACGTAAGGTTTCGCCGAATAGGGATCGCGCAGCACCCGCACGCCCACCCGGTCGACGATCAGATAGCCCGCGCGGAAATCGCCAAAGGCAATTGCCGTGGCATTGGCGGCGATTTCCGGCATGTCCTCGGCTTCACAGACCGGAAAGCCGATCAGCGAGGCTGCCTCGCCGGCCTTGGCCGGTGGCGTCCAGAGATAGTGGCCGTCGGCATCTTTCAGCTTGCGCACCGCCCCTTGCGTCCGGCGGCTCATGACAAAGGTGCCGTTCTGCCGGTGGCCCGCCTTCAGCGCATAGACCACATCCATCAGCACGTCCGAGGCCCCGCTTGCCGCAAAAGCCCCGGCCGCCCCGGTTGACAGCGTGCCGATCCGTCCCCATTGCCAGGCTGCATCCGCCACCTGGTCATAGGCGAGAAACCCCTTCGGCTTCAGCACGCCGTCGCCCGAAATGAAGGCAGCCCCCTCCTGCTCGGCAAAGGCCATGTCCACTTCCGCCGCGATCCAGGCCTCGATATCGACGGCCGCATCGTCGAGCAGGCTCTGCGTGGCCGCCGGCATGGCATAGAGTTCCATGGTCGGGAAGGAGAGTTCGGAAAGCTCCGGCGTGCCGGTTTCAACCCGCGCCTGGGTTTCCGCCACCCAGCCGCTGGCAAAGCCGGTTGCGGCAAACGGCTTCTTCAGCACCGCGCCGGAAACCTGCCGCACGGTTGAAAGCGACCGGATCGGCGACATGACTGAGAGCCTGCGGCCGATCTCGCCATCCATCTGCGGCGGCACCAGATAGCCACCATCGCCGGAAACACCCGCCGAGAGCGCCTTCTGGTCGAGGTCGCGCAGCGCATGGTCATCGCCGCGCCGCACATAGGCCTCGAAAGCCGCCTTGTGCTCGGCGGTGAGCGGATCGTGACCACCCCCGGCATGGGCCAGCTGCGGCCTCAGCTTCTTCAGCACCAGTTCGTCCAGCATCCGGCCCTGGTCGTCGATCGCCTTGTTGATCCGCTCCACCTTGTCACGGGTCACGACATCGCTTGTCAGCTTGTCCTCGATCTCGCCCAGCCGCTCGTCATTGGCCTCCTTGAAGGCCTCGAAGGCGCTCATGAATTCGGCAAAGGCAGAGGTCACCGTATCCGGCGCCGCCTTCACCTCCGGCGCCACGCGGATGCCGTCCGTCGCCCGGGTCGCCGCGCCTGCGCCCGCCGCGTGCTCGTTTCCACCGGGCCTGCCGGCCAGATCCGCCAAACCGGCGCTCAGGGACCTCATCATCGTCTGCACCTCATCCTGAGCCCCGGCCGCCATCCGTCTCGCTGCCATTCGCCTTGCTCCCATTGTCCCGGTCCCCATTTCCCTCGTTCCCATCTTCCTCGTTCCCATCACCTCGAGCCCCTTCGTCTCGACCACCGTCGCCTCGGTCCCCGTCGCCTCGCCCCCCGCCGTCTCGGCGCCCATCGTCCCCGTGCCCGTCATCTCCCTGCCCGTCGTCTCCGTGCCCATCGTCCTGGTCATGCCGTCATCCTTTTGTGAAATGATTGTTGGCCATCGAGCGTGCCGCCCGGCGCATCAGCCGAACGAGTTCGGTTTCCCGGTCGCGGTAAAACCGCCTGTGCTTGACATTGGAGACACGCGCCGTCGGCAGCATGGGAAAGGTCACCACCGAGATCTCCCAGAGATCCGCCTCGACGATGCGGCGCACGCCGCTTTTCCGCTCGTTGCGGGTCTTCACGGCGCGAAAGCCGATCGACAGCCCGTCCAGGGCCCCCGCCTTCATCAGCGCATGCACCTCGCGGGCGCGGCTGACCTCGGTCGCCAACTGCCCCTCGACATAGAGCCCGCGCTGATCCTCTTTCAGCACCGTCCAGCGCCCGATCACCTCGGTCGGGTCATGCTGGTAAAGCATGCGCACCCCGCCTGCGCCGCGCGCTGCAATCGAGGCCGCAAACGCCCCCGGCTCGATCGCATCACGCCCCAGATCAACCTCGCCGAACAGGCTCGCATAGCCGGAAAACAT
Organism: Rhizobium sp. G187; assembly: GCF_051549525.1. NCBI lineage: Bacteria > Pseudomonadati > Pseudomonadota > Alphaproteobacteria > Hyphomicrobiales > Rhizobiaceae > Rhizobium > Rhizobium sp. G187. Next base: position 674,710 of record NZ_JBPUGM010000002.1, on the reverse strand, counting down.
GCCGGCCCCATCGACCCCCTTCAGCGTCAACCCGGCATAGGTAAACCGCGGCGCATCCGCACCGTCTCTCTCACGCATCGATCTCTCCTCATGTGATTGTTTGCGGGTAGCGCTCAGCATCCCGTCATCGCCGCAGATGTCGGCACAGCATCCGGCGCAGATGCCGGCGCAGCCAAAAGAGCGTCAGCCGCCCCCACCCATCCCACTCATCCTGAGGCGCCCTTACGCAAGCGAGGGCCTCGAAGGACCGAGGCCCCTGGCCATGCCCGCCCCCCAGTGCCATCCACCCGCCCTCGTCCTTCTGATGTCGCTGTCGCTCCCACCTCAGGATGAGGGCTAACCGTTGTGCCACCACACCTCAGGATGGCACCACCTCAAGACGGGAGATAACCCGTTGCGCCCCTCCGACCGTCCCCCTCATCCTGAGGTGCCCTTGCGCAAGCGAGGGCCTCGAAGGACAGAGGCCAAAACGCGTGCCCAAAACGCGTGCCCAAAACGCCCCCTCACCCCGTCTTCCCCGCCCGGCTGGTCAGCCGCACAAGCAGCCCCAGGCCCCACCAGGCGATGAAAGACGCAAGCGTTGCCCCGGCCAGCATGATTTCCGAGGCCGAGAGATACGGCAGAAGCTGGAGCCGCGTTGCGCCCCAGACGCCGGCCGGGCCGCCGAAGATCAGGCCGCAGGCAATGCCGGTCAGGAAGCGCAGGGCTGCCTCGCGCCGGCCATGCGGCACGAGATAGACCAGCGACAGCGCAGACCCGGCAAAGGCCCCGATCAGGCGCGCCGAAAGCACGCCGCCGTCATGGCTGAAATCAGTCATTTGTTCATCTTTCTCGCTCAAGATTATCCGTGGCGCCGGCCGGTACGATCCCGCCCCACAAGGGCCGCGGCCGGCGCTCCTTGTCTCTTCGCCAGCCGCCCCCATGCCGCCCCCCAGCCGCCCCCCCATGCCGCCAGCCGCCCTTCATGCGTCACATGAAGACGGGGCAGATTGCGGAGTCGCGGCAACAGCTTGGCCCCGGCCGTTCATCAACCACACGCAGGGCGAGAGCCCCTTCCCGGCAGCCCGATTGAGGGTCCGGATCACCCTTCGCCAAGCCGGCGGAAACCCTTGGCCCCACCGTATGCCCCACCGCATGCCCCACCGCATGCCCCTGCCGCTGCAGGCCCTGACGAACCGTCATCAGGGCTTCATCAAGGGCTGCTCATCTATGCCGGGGTTTACAAGCATGGGGGTCACGTCATGGTCTATGTCATCGACACGGCGCGCGCGCCACGCGGAACGATCGCGGAAAAGCCGCTGCTGTTCGTGCTGCTCGTCACGCTGACTTTGTCGGCGCTTTTCGTCTCTTTCCCGCAGATCGATCTTGCCGTCAGCCGGCTCTTCTATGTCGAGGGTGAGGGCTTTCCAGCGGCCAAGATCCATGCGCTCAATACCTTCCGGGCCTTCGGCCAGTATTTTCCGCTGACGCTGACCATCGTGCTCGTCATCGGGCTTGTGCTGAAACTTCTTTATCCGTCGCGGCCCTCGCTCTTTCCGCCGCGCTTCACGCTCTATTTCGCCAGCCTCTTCCTTCTCGGGCCGGCCCTTCTGGTCAACGGCATCTTCAAGCCGCTGTTTGACCGCCCGCGGCCGCGCAGCATCGTCGATTTCGGCGGCCGTGACCTCTTCGTCCATGCCTGGGGCCTGGGCGGCGATTATTTCGATGACCGCTCCTTCGTCTCGGGCGAGGCCGCCGTCGTCGTCTGCCTGATCCCGCTCGCCTTCTTCGTGCCCGCCGTCTGGCGCGTTTCCGTCTTCGCACTCCTAAGCCTGTTCGCCGCCCTGACCGCGCTCAACCGCATCGCCTTTGGCGCCCATTTCCTCTCCGACGTGCTGATCTCCGCCGGCCTCATGGGCCTGCTCGCCATCGGCCTTGCCTATCTTTTCTACGGCCGCGCCGGCTCGAAAACCTGCGACATCACGCTCGAAGCCGCCATGACCACCCTCGGCCACAGGCTGCATGCCCACCGCCGTCAGGCAATCGCCCGCCTCTCAACCACCGCCACCCGCCACCTGTCGCTGGCGCCAGTCCTGCTGACCCCCGCCCCGTCAACGATTGACGACAGAAAGCCCTGAGGCGCGAGGCGCCGCAAGGCTCCCGCTGCGCTCATCGTCATCCCTCACCCTGAGGTGCCCGACACCGCCCGGCCTCGAAGGGCTGAGGCCACCATCGCGAGCCAAGATCCTTCGAGGCCCTGCTCATGCAGGGCACCTCGGGATGAGGGAGACGGCACCACCGCCCCAACCAGGCCAGCCGTCAAAACCGCATGGTCCGAAACGTCAGCGACACCCGCCGCCCGCGCGCGATCCGCACACCGTCGATCACATCCGACCGTCGCGCCGGGATTGCATGCGTCCAGTCATGCCGCGCCGGCCCTGCTAGCACCAGCAGGGAGCGTGGCGTCAGGACGACAGCCCGCATCTCTGGTGTGCGCAGATCCCGAAACTGCATCTCGCATTCCGACAAGAGGCTCACCGAGCCGATCACCGCGCCGAAACACCGCGCACAATCCACATGCGCGCTGATCCCCTGTCCCGGCAGATATTCATTGGCAATCACCTGGTCCGGGGTGGTGGCGAACATCCCCTCCGCAACCAGCCGCTCCGCCAGTCCCTGCAGCGCGTCCGGCAGCGGCCCGATCAGGCTCTCCCGCGTCGCCACCCGCGCCCGGTAGTCATAGCGATAGCCGAAATGCTGCACCCGCCGCTTGAGCTCGCCGCTCCAGTCACCAGCGTCGAGGAAGGCGATGAGTGCCGCCTCGTCTGCAGGGGTGATCCAGTCGGAGATGAGCTTTGCGCCTTGCGGAACTAACTTTGGGAAATTCATTCGATGCGCCTATGCACGGCGAGGTTTAACTCGAAAACGCATGTAACCAAGCCATCATCAACCTCAATTGCGGGATTGCCGTCAACTTTCGTTTTGCGGTGTGTGTGTCCTGGAGGGCGTGCGCCCGGTGTTCGATCCGGCCAATTGAAGTGAACAAACGGCAGAGGAATCGACACCACCAACCCCGCGCTCCCTCTCCCCCCACTGTGGGGGAGAAAGCGAAATCGAAGGCTTAGGCGAGCGCAAGCCGCCTAAACTTCAGATTTCGCAAGTGAGGGGATCAGTTCAGTTGGCACCAGCATCACCGATCCCCTCACCAACAAAATCTGAGGTTTAGCCCTGTTCTGGCTAAGCCCTCGATTTTGTAACCTCTCCCACAAGGGGAGAGGCTGCTCCCCGCCCCCCCCTCAATACCCCACCGCCTCGCGCTTCTCCTCATCGGTCAGAAACGCCGCTGCCCCCACCCGCGCCCAGAGCGCGTCGCGCTCGGCCACAAGCCCCGCCACCGCATCGAGGTCTGGCACCAGCGCCAAGGGCTCGCCGGTCAGGCGCCCGAGAAAGCCCGAAAGGGCCGCTGCCGTCCGGGTCACCAGCGGCAGCACGGTGAGGCGATAGAAGGCGCGGTTGGCCTCCTGATAATTGGCATAGGTGTTGTCGCCGGGAATGCCGAGCAGCATGGGCGGCACGCCGAAGGCAAGCGCGATGTCGCGGGCAGCCCCATTCTTTGCCTCGACGAAATCCATGTCCTTCGGCGAGAGCCCCATCGCCTTCCAGTCCAGCCCGCCTTCGAGCAGAAGCGGACGGCCCGCCCGCATCGGGCCGGAATACCCCTCGTCGAGCTCCACCTTCAGCCGCCGATACTGGTCGGCCGAGAGATTGCCGCCCTCCTTCGGCTGATAGACCAGCGCGCCGGAAGGCCTTGCCGAATTGTCGAGCAGCGCCTTGTTCCAGCGCCCCGCCGCATTGTGCAGATCAAGCGCCACCTGCGCTGCCGAAAGCGGCGCAAAGCCCTCGTGGTCGTCAAGCGGATGAAAGATCTTCAGGTGCAGAAGTCCGTCGGGCGCGATCCGCCGCGCGGCTGTCCCCGCGCGGTAGTCATAGGCCTGCGGCCAGCCATCGGCACTCACCACCACGCTCACCCGGTCGGGCCTCAGAAGATGCAGCTCGGCGCTGCGCTTGCCCGGCGTTTCAAGTCCGATCGCCTCGACATAGGCATTGCCGGAGAGCATCAGATGCCCATAAAGCGCCTCGAGAAAATCCGCCCCGGTCATGGCCGCATTCGGTCTGGCCATAAGGTTGAGCGCCGGATGTTCCGGCTGCTCGACGTCCCCGCGATAGGCGAGAAACACCATGCTGGCTGCCGCCTCCGACACCAGCCGCACACAGCGATGCGCCACCGGGTTCTTCATGAACCCTTCGCGGGCAAGCGCCGCATAAGATCGCCCCGTCCACCGCGCCTCGCCTTCGCCCGCAATCAGCGCAAGCGGCGTGCCGGCAATCGGCGCATAGGCCTTGCCCTCGGGCATGGGGGGTCGATCCGGGGCGGAGGCCCAGGGCAGACGGAAGGGGAATTTCATGAGGTGTGTCCTTGGTTGTCGTTCTCGGGAATAGCTTGACCCAGCGGCCCCTGTTTCAGGCACCATGACAAGGATATCTCGTCAGGCCATGCATCCTGCGCTATATTGGGACGTCAGGAGAAACGAGATGAGCGTCCGCAAGCAGCACAGCAGCCCGAATGGCGATCAGCAGCCGGTGGTTCCAGTGGTTCCGGCCGTTCCCCGTGCGCCTCAGCCCCCTCGGCAGGGGAAGGCCTCCATGCCTGCCGTCGAGCGCCCCGATCCGACCGACTTTACCGCCGAACTGATCGGATCCGATGCGATCATCCTGGATCATCTCGCCCGGTGAGCGAACCGGTCTGGCTAACCACTGCCGAGATCGTCGCCATCAACAGGCGCCTGCTTCAGGGCAGCCCCGAAAATCACTTTCTGCGCAATCTCGCGGCTCTGGAAAGCGCCGCTTATCGGCCCCGTTTTCATGCCGAATATTCTGCTCAGACCTCGATATCCTGGCTTGCCTGCTGCCTGATCCAGGCCATCGGCAAGGCGCATGCCTTCGAACAAGGCAACAAGCGCACTGCCTGGGTCGCGGGCCGCTACTTCATCGCCATCAATGGCTATCGCCTGTCACTGACTGGTCAGCAGCAAGAGCATCTCAAATTCCTGATCGAGGATCTGATTATCGGTGATCACGACCCGGCCCTTCTGGCGGATGAAATCGAGCCGCTTCTGGAGCCTGCCTGATCGCCCGCCTTTCCACCGCCAACCCTCACACCCGCGCCTTCACCGCCGTCTCCACCGCATAATCCGCCGCAAAGCGCTCCTCGCGCAGCGGCTTCACCCGGCGAATGCTCTCTTCATACAGCGGATGCGCCTTATAGGCGGCGAGTGCTGCCTCGTCTTCAAACTCGCCGTAAACGACCAGATCAATGCCCTGATCGAAGCGGTCGGTCTTCACATTCGTGCCGATCTCCAGCCGCGTCGCAGCCGGGATCTCGGTCAGGATCGACAGGCCCGCCCGCACCGCCTCGAGGTTCTCGGGGCGCACGGTGAAGAAGACGATGTGGCGGATCATGGCGGCTCCGGAAAGTCCTGTTGCAGTGCCCGGCGCATAGCATCCCGCGCCGTCCAGCTCAATCGCTGAAGCCGCCCCGATCCGGCAAGGGGTGTTCCGGCAATGGGTGCTGCGGCTGGAGATATCTCGGATGGCGCAGCACCAGCGCCCTCCGGCCTTGACACCACCAGCGCTGCCCGGATCGCCGCATCGAAGCGTTTCGCGGTCTCGGCAATCGTCTCTGCCCGGTCGCGGCCGTTGACGATCCTGCGCGCGCCCGTCCAGTCCGTCGTCACCCCTGTGAAGAAATCCGCCAGCCGGAAGCCGGTAAACAGGCCCTCGCTCATCCCGACCACGAGGATCGTCGCCGCCACATCGAGCCTCAGCGCCAGATCCGGCTCCGCGACCAGATCGAGCCCGGTCACCCGGCTCATCCGCAGGTAATTCCGCCGATGCGTCAGCTGGACCAGGCCGCGGCCATAATAACTGAGGCCGCTCTCATCGCGCCGCCAATAGGGCGTCGACACCGTCGGCATCTCGCCGGCGCGAAAGGCGCGTTCAAGCCGCGCCACCGCCTCCGCATCGCTGCTTGCCATCGTCTCGCGCACCGCCTGCATCGTGCCGGCCGTCTCGTGATGGGCGGTCGCCAGCATATAGGCCAGCCGCCGCGGATCGGAAAAATGCGCCGCACCCGGCCGTGTTCCGCCTGCCTTGGCGATGATCGCCTCGGTACCGGCGACCTGCCCCTGATTGAGCCGGCCGCCAAACACCGGGCCGCGCACGGCGTTAAAAAACACTCGGCCATCGATCCGCATGTTGCTCTCCTCGGATTTTTAGGGGGTTCTTCGAAGGGCGGCCCGGGCCGCGCCAAAGGCTCTTGAAAAAAAGCGCGCGTTTAAACCGATTGAACGAAATTCAATCGTTTAGAGCTCGTTCCGTTCATATTTACAAAGATTTAACACTGTGGAACTTTCCGCTCACAACCACGTTTCGAGGGTCAGACTTCCAACATGAGGAGGGAAGAGATGCAGACCAATTCTTCGATCAGCCCCAAGACCGCAGCCCCGGCGACCATTCCGGCCCATGTGCTGGAACGCCTCGAAAGCGAATGGCGCCAGGTCCGCCAGCCGTCATCCCCGACCGGCACGCCCAAGTAATCCAGATCAAGATCCACCGCATTGCCGTGATCAACCGGCACCCCGCCAAGGGTGCCGGTTTTTTCGTTTCTGGGGGGCCAAGAAATTTCCCCTCACCAACAACGGGGAGAGGAGACGATGCCGCCCGCCCCGCGCTCCTTCTCCCCCTCTGTGGGGGAGACTTCGGAGCCTTGGCCGAAGGCCAGAAATCGATCCAGTGAATCGATTTCAGCGAACGAAGGCCTGAGCGCGTCGCCGCGCGAAGGCAGTTGAGAGGCTTGAGGTCCGCGCAAGCCGCCTAAACTTCAGATTTCGCAAGTGAGGGGACCCGTTCCGTTGGCACCAGCCTCACCAATCCCCTCACCAACAAAATCTAAGGTTTAGCCCCTTCGGGGCTAAGCCCTCGATTTTGTAACCTCTCCCACAAGGGGGAGAGGAGACGCTGCCGCCTGCCCCACACACCCTCTCCCCCCATGTGGGGGAGAAAGCGAAATCGAAGAATTAGGCGCGCGCAAGCCGCCTAAACTTCAGATTTCGCAAGTGAGGGGACCAGTTCCGTCGGCACCAGCCTCACCGATCCCCTCACCAACAAAATCTGAGGTTTAGCCCCTCAGGGCTAAGCCCTCGATTTTGTAACCTCTCCCACAAGGGGGAGAGGAGACGCTGCCGCCTGCCCCGTATTCCCTCTCCCCCTCTGTGGGGGAGAAAGCGAAATCGAAGGATTAGGCGCGCGCAAGCCGCCTAAACTTCAGATTTCGCAAGTGAGGGGACCCGTTCCGTTGGCATCGGCATCACCAATCCCCTCACCAACAAAATCTGAGGTTTAGCCCCTCAGGGCTAAGCCCTCGATTTTGTAACCTCTCCCACAAGGGGAGAGGAGACAATGCCGCCTGCCCCGTATTCCCTCTCCCCCCTCTGTGGGGGAGAAAGCGAAATCGAAGGCTTAGGCGCGCGCAAGCCGCCTAAACTTCAGATTTCGCAAGTGAGGGGATCGGTTTCCCTGGCAGAGTTTGGGCGCGTGCTGCAGGCCTCTTACTCACCTGTATTCCGCAGCTCTGCCAGAATGTGCAGGCAAACCGCATCGATCCCGGTCAGCACTTCTTCATTCCAGAACCGCAGGACCCGAAATCCTTCAGCACGGAAGATCGCGTCCCGTCTTTCGTCATATCGGCTCTCGCCATGCTGCCCGCCATCCACTTCGATGATCAGCTTCGCATCGAAACAGACAAAATCCAGGATGTAACCTTTAAGCGGCACTTGCCGGCGGAACTTCGCGCCACCCAGCTTGCGATCTTTCAGCGCCTGCCAGAGCCTCGCCTCCGGTGCGGTTGGATCGGAACGCATGCCGCGTGCCCGGGCTCTGGCGAGCGCACTTGTAGGCTGGCGCATGGGGAACCTCCTCAGTGGGCGAGGAACGATATCGCAGTAAGTGAAATGCTAGCTGAACCGGCGCGCCGATCAAGATCGGTCTCAGCCGTCACACCCACAGAACTCATCCCCTCACCAACCGCCTGCCCCGCGCTCCTTCTCCCCCCCTCTGTGGGGGAGAAAGCGAAATCGAAGGCTTAGGCGAGCGCAAGCCGCCTAAACTTCAGATTTCGCAAGCGAGGGGATCGGTTCCGTTGGCAATTCCCATCACCGATCCCCTCACCAACAAAATCTGAGGTTTAGCCCCTCAGGGCTAAGCCCTCGATTTTGTAACCTCTCCCACAAGGGGAGAGGAGACGCTGCCGCCAACCCCGTATTCCCTCTCCCCCCTCTGTGGGGGGAGACTTCGGAGCCTTGGCGAAGGCAGTTGAGAGGCTTCAGGACCGCGCAAGCCGCCTAAACTTCAGATTTCGCAAGTGAGGGGACCGGTTCTGAAGGCACCCCCCTCACACACCCCGGATGCGCGGCTCGCCCCCGCCCTCCAGCATCAGCGCCGTCAGCGCCCAGACCAGCGCGTCCAGGCGGTCCGGCGAGCGGCCGTTGGCGAGGCCCTCGGGGCCGAAGTCGCACATCTGGTCTTCGAGGGCTGGAAAGCGGCCGGCATGCAGAACCCGGCCCTGCTCGTAAAGCGCGGCCACCGGTTCGGCGCGCAGATATTTGCCGCGCGTCGCCCGCACCGTCGTCAGCGGCAGCCGCATGTCCACGCTTTCCAGCATGGCGCGCACCATGTCGCCGCCCTGGTTGATTTCGGCCACCACCCGGTCGGCCTCGAAGCGGCGAAAGGCTGAAACCACGGCGCGGGCCCAGGCGGCCGCACTCGGCGCCTCGAGCGAACAATCCGCCAGCACCACCGCCTGGCCGTTTGCCTTCAACCCGGCGACCACAATGCCGCAACAGGCCTTTGCCCCGCCCGCCGGCGGATCGACGGCAACCACGATGCGGGTGAGCGGTTCGGCCAGCTTGGTCACGATCTCGTCGAGCCGGGCGCGCTTCCACAGGCCGTCCGGCCGGTCCTCGATCAGTTCGCCATCCAGTTCCTGCCGGCCCAGCCGGGTGCCGCCATAGCGCTGCATCAGCGCGGCGAGAAACCCCGGCGCCAGATGCGGGGCATTGGCCGAGGTCGCCATCCGCGTCAGCCGGGTCACCTCATCCGCGATCAGCCGCTTCAACAGAGGCATTGGCCGAGGCGTCGTCGTCACCACCTGGCGCGGACGCGTGCCCAGGCGAAGCGCAAACTGCAGCATGTCAAAGGTCTCGTCGGCATGTTTCCATTTGGCCAGCTCGTCGCACCAGGCGAGATGAAATTGCGGCCCGCGCAGGCTTTCGGGGTCTTCCGAGGAAAAGATCTGTGCAATCGCGCCATTCGGCCAGACCAGCCTGCGCCTCGAAATCTCCACCTCCGGCCGCAGGCGCCTTGCAATCCGCGAAAGCCCCGAGGCCCCGTCGATCATCACCTCGCGAGCATCGCCCAGCGTTTCCGCCACAAGCGCAATGCGCAGATCGGTCTTTGCCCCCGCCGCCATCACCTGGGCCTGCACCCATTCGGCGCCTGCCCGCGTCTTGCCCGATCCGCGCCCGCCCATGATCAGCCACGTCCCCCAGTCGCCCGCCGGCGCCTGCTGGTCGGGCCGCGCCAAGAGCTGCCAATCGCGGGCGAGAAAGGCGAGCTCTTGGCGCGTGAGATCTGAAAGATCGACCAGTCCCGACGGCGAGACCCCTGTCACCGCAATGCCCGCAATGCCCGCCAGTGCCCGCGTCTCAGCGGACAGGCTGTCCGCGAGCGCGGCACCCCGCGCTGCCACCATGGTCACCCCCTGCGTGATCGCGCCCAGCCCCTCCGCTGCATCAGCCGCGATGGCGAGTGCCGTTCTCTGACGATCGCGCCCCAACCGCGCCAGAGATTTCGGCGTCATCGGCAATCTCCCTGGTGCATGTGGCAACAAGCCCGTATCCCTCTCCCCCTCTGCGGGGGAGACTTCGGAGCCTTGGCCGAAGGCCAGAAATCAATCCCGTGAATCGATTTCAGCGAACGAAGGCCTGAGCGCGTCGCCGCGCGAAGGCAGTTGAGAGGCTTGCGGTCCGCGCAAGCCGCCTAAACGTCAGATTTCGCAAGTGAGGGGACCAGTTCCGATGGCACCAGCACCAGCATAACCAATCCCCTCACCAACAAAATCTGAGGTTTAGCCCCTCAGGGCTAAGCCCTCGATTTTGTAACCTCTCCCACAAGGGGAGAGGAGACGCTGCCGCCAACCCCGTATTCCCTCTCCCCCCTCTGTGGGGGAGAAAGCGAAATCGAAGGATTAGGCGCGCGCAAGCCGCCTAAACTTCAGATTTCGCAAGTGAGGGGACCAGTTCCGTTGCCCCGGCATCTCCAATCCCCTCACCAACAAAATCTGAGGTTTAGCCCCTCGGGGCTAAGCCCTCGATTTTGTAACCTCTCCCACAAGGGGAGAGGAGACGCTGCCGCCTGCCCCACACGCCCTCTCCCCCCATGTGGGGGAGAAAGCGAAATCGAAGGCTTAGGCGAGCGCAAGCCGCCTAAACTTCAGATTTCGCAAGCGAGGGGCCCCGTTCCATTGGCACCAGCATCACCAATCCCCTCACCAACAAAATCTGAGGTTTAGCCCCCTGGGCTAAGCCCTCGATTTTGTAACCTCTCCCACAAGGGGAGAGGAGACACTGCCGCCTGCCCCACACGCCCTCTCCCCCCATGTGGGGGAGAAAGCGAAATCGAAGAATTAGGCGCGCGCAAGCCGCCTAAACTTCAGATTTCGCAAGTGAGGGGATCCGTTCCGTTGGCAATTCCCATCACCAATCCCCCCGCCCCCCTCAAGGCGGCCCCCGCCCCTCAGCAATCGCAACCGCAGCCGCAACACGCGCGGCAATCAGCGCCTCCACCTGGTCGCGCAGGGCCTGCGGGTCACGCCCCTCCAGCTGCCGCTCCTCGGCCTCGGCCCGATCGCGGGCGAGCTGGCGCATCAACGCATCGATCTTCTCCAGCGTGCGGACAATCAGCGCAATCGCATCGGTCGCCGCCTTGATATCGGCACGCGCCAGCTTCGCCGCCGCCTCATCCGCCCCTTGCAAAAGCGTCTCGGCACTTTCGCGCAGCCGGCGAAACAGGTCGAACTGGGCCCGCATCTCGGTGGTGAAGGCGGACAAAAGGTCCTCGAAATCGGTCCCGCTCGGCAGCCCCTTCACCTCAAAGAGCTGCAGCGCGCCTGCATCCTCAGCACCGTCTACATCCTCAGCATCCATGACCGACCTCCAAAAACGCAAAAAGGCCCGCCAAGCGGACCTTCCTTCACCCATTCCCGTCTGTTGTGCCGAAACCCCGCCAGCCCTACCGCCGCAGCTTTCCGATCATGGCAGAACCCTATCAAACCACCGTGACGCCGTCAAGGATTATTTTCCTATGTCTGGAATTCCGTCATACGACGCCCACTCACCCGCCCCTCACCCTGAGGTGCCCGACACCGTCGGGCCTCGAAGGGCGAGGCCGCCGAGCCCCGACATGGCCTGAAAACCTCACCCAGCCCGCGCCAGATTGCGCCCGGCCCGTTTCGCCTCATAAAGCGCGCGGTCGGCCTGTTCGATCAGGGCTTTCACGTCACGGCTATGCCCGGTGCCGGCATAGCCGACGGAGACGGTGATATGGGACAGGCCGTCGGGGCGTGCGGGATGCGGCAGGGCGAGTGCGCGGACACTGCGCACCAGCCGGTCGGCCAGGAAGGCGCCGCCGGTCTTGACTTCGCCGGGCAGGACGAGGGTGAATTCCTCGCCGCCATAGCGGGCAGCAAAGCCTTGATGGCGTTCGGCAAATTCATCCAGCGTGGTGGCAATGCGGGTCAGGCAGACATCGCCTTCCGGGTGGCCATAGGCGTCGTTATAGGCCTTGAAGTGATCGACATCGACCATCAGGAGGACGAGATCCTCGTGGCCGGCCAGAAGCTGCGGCAGGAGCTCGTCGAGATGGCGGCGATTGGCAATGCCGGTCAGCATGTCGGTGCGGCTCATGTCGCGCAGCATGTTGCCCGCGCGCTCGGCCTCGTCCGCCCGGCTTTCGGCGTCATACTGGGCCAGATAGCCGCGGGCGCGCTGGCGCTCCGTGTGCCAGTTGCCGTAGAGCGTGAAAAACAGCCCGCTGACGATCTGCACGGTCACCGGGAAGATCAGATGCGGGTCGAGCCCCGGCTTCGTATAGACCACGAGAAGCGCGGCGGCGCAGGTCACGCCGGTAAAGGTCAGCGCATAGCGAAAACGCAGCACAAGCAGCATGTTGCCGAAGAGCAGAACGAGCGGCAGCTCGCCGAGCGTATAGGCCGCATAGGGCGATTGCGAAATCGAGAAGAGCCAGAGCGGCAGCAAGCTCGCCCCCAGCATGCCGACCAGCAGCATGCGCTCCCGCCAGGCCAGGCTCAGGCGCGGCACCAGCCAGAAGATGATCAGCGATCCCGGCGACAGCACCAGCAGGCGCATGGCCACCGTGATCGGCTGGATATCCGCCATCAGCGCGTAGCTGGTCAGGTTGTAGATGTTGTAGACGATCAGGCCGATCAGGATCGACTGGCGCAGATGGGTAATGCGATCCGGCCCATAGTCACGCTCATAGGCATGCTCGACCTCCGTCGGCATGCGCAAAAGCCAGTCCAGCCGGCCCATGGCGCGATCATGCAGCAATCCCAAACCCCAGGTTTTCGCAGTGCAATACCATCATGCACGTGCGAAGACCTTGGCAAGGCTTTCGTGAATCCATCCCTAATTTAGGTTGATCTTTTTTGGGAGAGTGGGTGATCACCCCAAAAATAAGTGGATAAGCCAGCAGAGAGGGCGTGAGGGCCGCTGTCAGCCCCCTTTCAGACCCTGCGTCAGGGCCGGTTGCAGAGCCCGTTTTGGGGCCCGTTTCGGGGCGCGTTTCGGGGCCGGGACACGGCCGCCACAGCCTGCCTGTCACCCCTGCCTGACGGGCGTATAGCCGGCCTCGCGGATCGCCGCTTCAGCCAGGCTCGCATCGCCCTCCACCACCGCCTTGCGACTGGCGAGATCAATGGTCACGGCGCTGCCCGGCAGGGCTTCAGCCAGTGCCTTTACCAGCGTCTTTTCGCAGTGGCCGCAGGTCATGTCATCGATCTGGAATGTGGTTGCCGTCGTCATCGTGTCTCGCTTTCCTGGCACTTCGTCTTGTGTCTTCTGTCTTCTGTTTTATCGTGTGTTTTCCAGCGCATAGCTGGCACCGGCCGTCCTGGTCATGCCGGGGCATCGCAAGCCCCGCGCCTCATGCCCCGCCACCTTTGCGCCCGCCGAGATCCGCAAGGATCGGGCAGTTCGGCCTGTCGTCGCCGTGGCAGCGTTCGGCGAGATGAAAAAGCGTATCGCGCATGGCCTGCATTTCGGCAATCTTCGTTTCCAGTTCGGCCACATGCGCCATCGCCATCGCCTTCACCTCGGCGCTGGCGCGGGCCTTGTCGTCCCAGAGTTTCAACAGCCGCTCGGTCTCCTCAAGCGAAAACCCGAGGCTGCGCGCCCGGCGCACGAAACGCAGCCGGTTGACCACGTCTCCATCATAGACCCGGTAGTTCGACGCGGTCCGCCCGGCCGGCGCAATCAGCCCGATGTCCTCGTAATAGCGGATCATCTTGGCCGAAACGCCAGAGGCGCTGGAGGCTTCACCAATGTTCATGCGCATTCTCCTCATCTCGTTCGGCGGCAAACATTTCTCCCCCGCTGGGGCAAGCGGAGACAGCAAGATCGGCGACACCCGCTCTCTCCTTGAGGGGGAGGTGATGGCCCCTCACCCCGTCACCCTGGCCCTTTTCAACCGGAGCGCATTGCTCAGCACGAACACGCTGGAAAGCCCCATGGCGGCGGCGCCCAGCATGGGCGAGAAGGTCACGCCGAAGGCGGGATAGAGAAGCCCCGCGGCCACCGGGATCAGCGCGACATTGTAGCCGAAGGCCCAGAACAGGTTCTGGCGGATATTGCGCATCACGGCATCCGACAGTTCCACCGCATGCAGCGCGCCCATCAGGTCGCCCCCCACCAGCACGACATCGGCACTTTCAATCGCCACATCCGTGCCGGTGCCGATGGCGATCCCGGCATCGGCCGTGGCCAGCGCCGGCGCATCATTGATGCCGTCGCCGACAAAGGCAACGCGCCCGCCCTTGGCCTGCAAATCCTTGATCGCACTCACCTTTCCTTCCGGCAAAACTTCGGCCACGACCGCATCGATCCCGGCCCGTCTCGCCACGGCCCCGGCCGTCCGCCGGTTATCGCCCGTCACCATCATCAGCTTCAGGCCGCGGGCTTTCAGGGCAGCAATCGCTTGTGCACTCGTCGGCTTGATCGGATCGGCAACCGCAATGGCGGCGGCGAGCCTGCCGTCGATCGCGACATAGAGCGGGCTTGCCCCTTCATCGGCAAGACGGGTCATTACAACTGTGAGACTGGAGGCAAAGTCCCCCTCTGGCCTGCCGGCCATCTCCCCCACAAGGGGGGAGAGACCGTGTGGCCGAGCGTCGGCGGAGACAGCCCCTCCCCCTTCTGGGGAGGGGTTGGGGAGGGGATTTTCTGAGTGACCATGTGGCATAACGCCCAACTTCACCATGAACCTATCAGCACCAGCAGAAACCCGCCGCCCGTCAACCATCCCGGTCACGCCAAACCCCGCCACCGCCTCGACATTCTCCACGGCCGAAAGCTGAATGCCCCTTCCTTCCGCCGCGCGTAGGATGGCATCGGCCAGCGGATGCTCCGAGCGGGCTTCCAGGCTTGCCGCCATCCGCAGAACCTCCTCCTCAGCAAAGCCCTCAGCGGTCACGATCTCCGTCACCCCCGGCTTGCCGGCGGTGATCGTGCCGGTCTTGTCCATCACCAGCCAGTCGATGCCGGCGAGTGTTTGCAGCGCCTCGCCCTTGCGGAACAGGACGCCGATTTCGGCTGCGCGCCCGGTGCCGACCATGATCGAGGTCGGCGTGGCGAGCCCCATGGCGCAGGGGCAGGCAATGATCAGCACGGCAACGGCTGCCACCAGCCCATGTGTATAGGCGGGTTCCGGCCCGAGCAGCAGCCATAGGAAAAAAGTCACAACGGCGACGCCGATCACTGCCGGCACGAACCAGCCGGTTACTTCATCGACCAGTTTCTGGATCGGCAGCTTGGCGCCTTGCGCCTCCTCGACCATGCGGATAATGCGCGACAGCATCATGTCCGAACCGATGCCGGTCGCCTCGAAACGGAAGGAGCCCGACCCGTTGACCGTACCGCCGATGACGGTATCGCCCGGCCGCTTTTCCACCGGGATCGGCTCGCCCGAAATCATCGCCTCGTCAACAGCACTCGCCCCATCCAGAATACGGCCATCGACCGGAATGCGCTCGCCGGGCCGAACGATCACGGTCTCGCCGAGAATCACCGCAGACAGCGCCACATCCAGCGTTTCGCCGTCGCGCTCGACGCGTGCCGTCTTCGCCTGAAGGCCCGCCAGCTTGCGGATCGCTGCCCCCGTCCGGCCCTTGGCGCGGGCTTCCAGCAGCCGGCCGAGCAGGATCAGAACGACGATGACGGTGGCCGCTTCATAATAGACATGGCGGGCATCTGCCGGCAGAAGCGCCGGCGCAAAGGTCGTGACCAGCGAATAGAGATAGGCCGCGCCCGTGCCGAGCGCCACCAGCGCATTCATGTCGGGCGCAAGCCGCACAAGCGCTGGCAGACCCTTTTGATAGAAGCGCCGACCGGGACCGGCCAGCACCGCCGTCGCCAGGGCAAATTCCAGGTAATACAGTGTTTTGCCGGGGAAAATTCCCATCAACTGATGATGCAGCGGTGGATAGAGATGCGCGCCCATCTCGACCACGAAGAGCGGCAGCGTGAGAATGGCAGCCAGGATGACATCGCGCTGCAACCCGTCGATTTCGCGGGCTTTGCGCTGGCTGCGGGCATCCGCCGCCTGTGCTGCCGGATCTGCCACAGGATCGGCCGATCCGGAATCCGCCCCTTGCAGGCCATGGACCGCGGCCGCACCGGCGACGGCGGCACCGCCACCATTGCCGCCACCATTGCCGCGACCATTGCCGCCGAAGCCTGCGCCACCCGCCGTCTCAACCCCGGCGGAGCCGGCCAGATGCGCGGTATACCCGGCCTTCTCCACTGCCGCCTTCATCTGAGAGAGTGCGGCGACCCCGCCGAGCACCGTCACCACGGCTTCGCCGGTCGCCAGATTGACATTGGCCGTCTCGACGGATGGCACCGTCTTCAGCGCCTTTTCCACCCGCGAGACACAAGAAGCGCAGGTCATGTCCTCGATCTCGAGCCGGATCGTCTCGGGCCGCGCCTCGTAGCCGGCCTTGCCGATCGCGGCGACGAGGGCTGCGGCCGAAAAGCCCGGCCCCGGCGTGACCGACAGCGTCTCGGCGGCATAGTTTACCGCACTCATCTCGACACCCGGCACGCTGGCGGCCGCCTTCTCCACCCGGCGCACACACGACGCGCAGGTCATGCCCTCGACGGGGATCAGGATCGGCGCGGCTTCCGCCACCGGGTTCGTCTTCACTTTGGACTGCATGTTCATGGCTATCACCTCTGCCATGATAGATGGACCTTCCCATCATGGGAGGGTCAAGGGGTGATTTCAGCTTTTTTGAGGTTGCGGCCGCCAGCGCCTGGTCATGCCTTGCCGCAGCCGGCGGATTGTCTGCCTCGATGACGTCGAAAATTGCCAATCCGTCCGCCACGGCGAGAGGCGACCATTGGATCTTCATCTGCGCTTGCCTGTCTGGCGCAAAGCCGCCTTGCCGCGTGTCCGTGTCAGCCGGAAGGGCATTGAGGCTTCCCCTCCCCCTCCTCGCGACCCCATCCCTTGCCACACCGCCCCAGACACACCAAAACCGCCGGACCTGGGGCAGTCCGGCGGCTTGGCTTGATGAAACAGTCTCTGCAGTAAACGGTGTTCAATACAGTCTAGGGCATCAAATCTCTCGACCGGCAGTGGTCCGCCGGTCGAAGGGCGGTGGCGCGGCTCAGGCGGCGCGGGCGAACGATGTCGGCTGCGTCTTTGCCGGGGGCTCGCCGATGTTGAACTGGCCGAGCAGCGCGAAGAGCTGCTGGGCCTCGCGGGCCAGGCTGAAGGCGGCGGCCGTGGTTTCCTCGACCATGGCGGCATTCTGCTGGGTGCCCTGATCGATCGTGTTGACGGCGGTGTTGATCTCCTTCAGCCCGACCGCCTGTTCCTTGGATGCCTCGACGATGGCGGCGACATTGCCATCGACCTCGGTCACCTGCCGGACAATGTCTTCCAGCGCACGGCCGGTTTCGCCCACGAGATTGACGCCGCTTTTCACGTGTTCGTTGGAGGCGGTGATCAGGGTCTTGATCTCCTTGGCAGCCTTGGCCGAACGCTGGGCGAGTTCGCGCACTTCCTGGGCCACCACCGCAAAACCCTTGCCGGCTTCGCCCGCGCGGGCGGCTTCGACACCGGCATTCAGCGCCAGAAGATTGGTCTGGAAGGCAATCTCGTCGATCACGCCGATGATGTTGGAAATCTCGGCCGAGGAATGTTCGATCTTGCCCATGGCATCAACCGCCTGGCCGACGACATGGCCGGAATGTTCGGCGCTGTCCTTGGTCCGACGAACCATCTGGCCGGCATCCTGAGCGCGGTGGCTGCTGTCGGAGACGGTGGTGGTGATCTCCTCCAGGGCTGCTGCCGTCTCCTCGACGGAGGCCGCCTGCTGTTCGGTGCGCTTGGCCAGTTCGCCCGAGGCCGACTGGATCTGCTGCGAGGCGGCCGCGATCGTTCCGGCATTGCTCAGAATGGTCTGCAGGGTTTCGCGCAGCTTGCCGGAGGCCAGATTGAAGTCCTGTCGCAGCTTTTCCAGCGCCGGCAGGAAGGGTTCGGAAATTGGACGGCTGAGATCGCCCTCCGACATCGCCTTCAGCGATGCCGCCAGCCTGTCGACATTGCCGACGCGTTCGGTGACGTCGGTGGCGAACTTGACCACCTTGAAGACGCGGCCGTTCATGTCGAAGATCGGATTGTAGGTGGCCTGGATATGGACCCGCTTGCCGCCCTTGCCGATGCGCAGATACTCATCGGAAAAGAACTGGCCGGCTTCGAGTTTTGCCCAGAATTCGCGATAGGCATCGCTGCGGACATAATCCGGCTCGCAGAACATCTGATGGTGCTGGCCCTTGATCTCGCTTTCCGAATAACCCAGCGTTTTCAGGAAGTTCTCGTTGGCCGCCAGAATTTCACCCTTGGGCGTGAATTCAATCACGGCCTGGGCCCGCGACAGGGCCGCAAGCTTGCCGGCGTCATCGGCGCACTGGAGCTTAAACTTGGTGATGTCGGTGGCAAACTTGACGACCTTGAACGGCTTTCCGCCGCGCATGACCGGATTGTAGGAGGCCTCGATCCAGATCTCGCGCCCGCCCTTGGCGATGCGCTTGTACTGGCGGCGGTCGAACTCGCCGCGCGAAAGTCGGGCCCAGAAGGCGGTATAGTCGGCACTGGAAGCTTCCGCCGGATCGACAAAGAGGCGATGGTGCTTGCCGATGATCTCCGACAGGCTGTAACCGACCGCCTGACAGAAGTTCTCGTTGGCCGTCAGGATCTTCCCATCCAGACTGAACTCAATGATTGCCTGCGAGCGGCTCATCGCCTCCAGCACTGCGCCCGCATCCGAACGGGATCCAAAGCCCAACATCCATCATCCTTTCGTGTTGCGGGTCTCCGGCAGCTTGATGCTCCATGAATATAACCCGTACAATTTGATGGGATAATATTCGCCCATCTACGTTAACGCATCGTCAGTGAATTAGCGGGATCGAAGGCTTTTTCGCAGGGCAAATCACCCACAAAGCGCGTTTTTTCGATCAATGAGCAAATGCCCAGGAGAACACAGAGCGTTCAGTGGAGCTAGGGCCCCCACCTTGCACCATGCCATGCCTGTTCTCCTTCACGCACTCACCTGTTCGGCCTTGAACGGCGCCCGGCGCTGAAATGCTTGAGAATCGCGCCTCCCCCTGCCACTGTCCGGGCCAGTGTCGGGCGAGGTGTATGGCGGGGTGTCCGGCGGGCTGAACCGCTGCCCGTCCCTCCCGAAAACCCTGGGAAGTTCCGAGTCATGATCACTCTTTTGCGCAATACGCCGATCCTCGGCGCCATCCTTGCCCAGGTGGTGGCTCTGCCGGTGGTCGCCGCGGTGACGGGTGCGCTCTCGGGACAGGTCGAGCGGCTGGCACTGATTGCGATCGGCATCGTGCTGCAGGGACTGATCGCAGCGCTCCTGTCGCGCGCGCTCGGCCTTGCCCGCTGGTGGCTGTTGATTGCCTTTCTCTTTCCGCTTGCCATGGCGCTGGCCTTGTCGGCCGGGCAACTGCCGGCCTGGCCCTTTGCCATCGTCTTTCTCGTGCTGGCGCTGGTCTTTTCCAACACCGCCCGGGGCCGCGTGCCGCTTTATCTCACCAATGGCGAGACGGCGTCCGTGCTGAAGCGGCTGATGGTCGAGCGGGGGGCCACGCATTTCACCGATCTCGGCTGCGGGCTGGGCGGCGTTGTCCGCGCGCTCGATGGCGAGGGACGGCGGGCGCAGGGCGTGGAAAATGCGCCGGGCCTCGTCCTTCTCGGCACGCTGATCTGCGCGCTGACCGGCCGTGGCCGGATCCGGCGCGGCGATCTCTTCCGGGCGGATCTGTCCGGCGAGGATGTGGTCTATGCCTTCCTGTCGCCGCATCCGATGGCGGCGCTCTTTGCCAAGGTCGAGACGGGCATGAAACCGGGCAGCCTGTTCGTTTCCAACAGCTTTGCCGTGCCGGATCGCGATCCCGACGAGATCTGGGAATTGTCCGACCGGCGCGGCACCAAGCTCTACCTCTATGAAATCACCGGCAAGGCCGCGACCGAGGTCAAGGTGCCGGCTTCCGACTGAGGCGATAGCGGGCGTGACGGCGCGCCGCCCGGCTTTGCGCCTCAGGCGACGACGCGGGTTTCTTCATCTCCGGCCTGCGGCTCGACCACCGGATGGCCGTAGATCGGGAAGGTCACCTCTTCCGTCTCGGCAATATCGACGCGCCAGCTGTTGCGGCCGTCGGCCTTGGCGGCATAAAGCGCGCGGTCGGCCCGTTCCATCAACCGCTCGAAGGCGCTGGTGCTGGCAATCGAGCCGGAGGTCGCGCCGATGCTGATCGTGACGTGGCGGTTGCGGTCGCCGGTGAAATCATGGGCGATGCCGAGCTGGCGGACCGAGCGGCGCAGGCTCTCGGCGATCTGGATTGCGGTTTCGGGCGTCGCGCCGGCGATGATGGCAAGAAATTCCTCGCCGCCATGGCGGGCAAAATGCGCATCGACCGGCAGGGCGCGGCGCATGGCACGCGCCACCCGCTTCAGGCACTGGTCGCCGGCACCATGGCCATAGGCATCGTTGAAGGCCTTGAAGTGGTCGATGTCGACGACGAGCAGGATGGCCTTGCCCGCATCATCAGGCGCTTCGTTGCGCAGCCGCAGCAATTCGAGATCGGTGCCGCGCCGGTTGGACAAGCGGGTCAGCGGATCGGTGACGGAAAGGCGCGCAAGATCCTTGTTCTGGCGCGACAACTCCCGCTTCAGCGCCTCGTTTTCCGAGGCCTGGAGGTAACCGATGCGGGCCTCGACCTCGAGATGGTGGCTGACCAGAAGCGTCATGACCACGGTCGGCATGTAGACGACAAGATGCTGCACGATATAGCCGAGCGAGACCCCTTCCAGGAAGAAGATGGCCGAATAGTTCAGACAGAAGGTGAAGATGCTGGCCCGAAGCGCCGGGCGGAAGGGCGAGGCGGCGGCCAGCGTGATCGCCATCTGGAAGGTGGATGCGGCATAGAAATAGGTGAGCACGGCCGGGCTGTCGCTCGCCAGCATGATCACGCACCAGGCGACATTGGCAAACATGGCCACCAGGATCGCCGCGATTTCCTTGCGTTCGATCGGGTGATCGCCCGCGAGATAAAAAAGCAGACCGATGGCGAGCGGCAGGATGACGCCGAAGCGCAGCACGGCGCCGAGCACCGCCACGTCGCGCAGCAGGAAAAGGTCGAACAGATAGCAGCAGAGATAGAAGCCGAGAACCGTGATGACCGCCGTCTTCAGCATGTGGGTGCGAAGGGGTGCGCGGTGGGTGAGGAAAGCCGCATTCTGCTCCGGCGTCATGCGGGGCATTGCGGGGATACCGAGCCATCTCTTCATGGAGATCCAATCACCGATTGAAAAATAATCGTTCAAAACCTGTAGCGACGCTAAACCCGACCCCCTTAATTTGGGGTGAAGGCTTTGTACCAATGCGGGAAACGTGGGCGTTTCGCAAGCGCTATGGTTTAATAATTCTGAATTTGGCAGATCCCGGCCGGCCCGTCATGTGACAGGCGTCTCAATTCAGGATTGGTCCTTCGCCTTTCGTCGTAGGTTGTGCGGTGAGAGGCTGCGAAACCTTGTGACGATGCGGGTTGAGGCCCCGAATCAGGCGTGCCGCAATGCAGCAAAACGCGCCCCGTCCCGCCTTCGGGATGATGCTGACGCGTTTGGATGATCAGTTGGAAACGGGGATGGCCGAGCCGGTCGCACCAGTCGCACCGGTCGCAGGGGCCGCACCGGTCGCACCGGTCGGGGCTTCCTTCGGGCCAAGGGCGGCCGTATCGGCAGGAAGCGAGAGCGGCGTTGCGGATTTCAGCCTCTGGCCGAGCTCGCGGATCATCCGGGTCGATTGCGAGGACAGCGAGCGGGGCCTGACCAGCGTGACCAGGGGCTCGCCGGTTTCGCTCACCGCCTCTTCCGGCTTGGCTTCCTTTTCCGGCATCGGCGTGTCGATGCCGAAGATCGGCTTCAGGTCGATGCCCTGATGGGCATAATCCATCAGCTTCTTGAAGGTCATGGCCGGCAGAGAGCCACCGGTCATGTTGTTCGACGAGGTGTAATCGTCATTGCCGAACCAGACGGCCGCCGTATAGTTACCAGTGTAACCAACAAACCAGGCATCGCGATAGGCCTGGGTCGTGCCGGTCTTGCCGGCGGTCAAAACCCCATCGACGGCGGCGCGGCGTGCCGTGCCGATATAGGGGATCTTCGACATCATCTCGTTCATGTAGATCGCGGCCTGTTCGGTCAGGATCTGCTCGGCCGGCGGTTCGTCGCGCTCGAAATCATAGAGCACCTCGCCGGCATAATTCATGATCTGCGCCACGCCATGGCGGCGCGCCGCGCGCCCCCCGGCCGGCAGCACGGCATAGGCCGTTGCCTGATCCATGACCGTCACTTCGGCCGTGCCGAGCGGAATGGTCACGTCCTTCTTGATCGGCGTTTCCACGCCCATGGCCTTTGCCGTCTTGATGATGGCGTCGATGCCGAGCTTTTCCTTGGCGAGGCGGACGGGGATGGTGTTGATCGATTTCGCCAGCGCCGTTTCCATCGTGATCCGGCCGGCATAGCTGCGGCCGTAATTCTGCGGGCTCCAATTGCCCCAGGACACCGGGCCGTCGGTCACCACGGTCTGCGGCGTGTAGCCGTTCTCCATGGCGAGCGCATAAGTATACATCTTGAAGGAGGAACCCGGCTGGCGCAGCGCCCGCGTGGCGCGGTTGAACTGGCTTTCGCCATAGTCGCGACCGCCGACCATGGCGCGCACGGCGCCGCCATTCTCGATCATGGCGAGCGCCCCCTGCTTGACGCGGTAGCTTTCGCCATATTCGCGCAGGCTCGAGGCAACCGCCTCTTCAGCCGCCTGTTGCAGGCCCAGATCGATCGTGGTGCGGACGACCAGCGTGTGGTCCTTGAAGCGGGCGGCGATGCGCTGCACCTCGTCAAAGGCCCAGTCGAGGAAATAATCCGGCGCTTCCTTCTCATCCCGGTCGATGACGGTGGCCGGGTTGCGCCGCGCCGCCACCACCTGGCCCTCGGTCATCAGCCCGCTCTGGACCATGTTGGTCAGAACGTCATTGGCGCGGGCGCGCGCCGCCGGCAGGTTGACGTGGGGCGCATATTTGGCCGGTGCCTTGAACAGGCCGGCGAGCATCGCGGCCTCGGCCAGCGACACTTCCGTGATGTTCTTGCCGAAATAGAATTGCGAGGCGGCAGCCGCCCCGAACGTGCCGCCGCCCATATAGGCGCGGTCGAGATAGAGCGACAGGATTTCCTTCTTCGACAGGTTGGCTTCCAGCCAGAAGGCGAGGAAGGCTTCCTTGATCTTGCGCTCGATCGAGCGCTCATTGGTGAGGAAAAGGTTCTTTGCCAGCTGCTGGGTCAGCGTCGAGCCGCCCTGGACAACGGAGCCGGCGCGGGCATTCTCGGTCATGGCGCGGGCAAGGCCGAAGAAATCAATGCCGACATGTTCGAAGAAGCGCCGGTCCTCGGTCGCCAGAACCGCCTTGACCAGATGGTCCGGCAGTTCATCGACGGGCACGGAGTTTTCATGAATGATGCCGCGATGGCCGATGAAATTGCCGTAGCGATCGAGGAAGGTGACGGCGAAATTGTCGTGGTTGCGCCAGTCCTTCTTGGTCTCTTCCAGCGCCGGCTGGGCCAGCGTCAGAAGCACGACCGCGCCGGCGGTGCCGAGCGTCATGGCCTCGCCGGCAATCTCGAAGCCCAGTTTCTTCAACCCGCGCACGCGGAAGCGGCGGAAGAAGATGGTGATTTCTTCCCAGGTCTCGGCGAGATTGTAACCGGCATTCCAGAGCGTCGAGTCGAGCCAGCTGTCGATGCGCAGCAGCACATGGCGCTTCAGCCGCGCCGCCTTTTTCGCCGGCGGCCGGATCTCGGGTGCCGTCATCTTCGGCATCTCATCCTGTGGCTGATCGTCTCCGGACACAGTCGCTCTTCCTGAAATAAATCAATTCCGTCCCTTGACGCGACGGCCGTTAGGGCTCAGGAGCACCGAGACGACACGGCAGCCGACTTTGCATGAGTGATGGTCGATTTGCCGAAAAAGGACAAGCGCAATCGCGCACAATGGCTAATGCACGCGGCCTCCGGCACGCGCTTTTGCAGACGGCGTTGCGGCCATGCCACCGCACGCGTTGCGATCAAGCAAACCACCCAGTAGAACGAAGCGATGACCGAACAGCCCTTCTGGAAGACCAAGACGCTCGCCGAAATGAGCAATGCCGAATGGGAAAGCCTCTGCGACGGCTGCGGGCTCTGTTGTCTCAACAAGCTCGAAGACTGGGACACCGGCGAAGTGGTCTTCACCTCGGTCGCCTGCAAGCTGCTCGACGGCGACAGCTGTCGTTGCTCCGACTATGAGAACCGCCAGGCCACCGTGCCCGACTGCATCCAGCTGACCCTGAAGGGTCTGCGCGAGATCACCTGGCTGCCGCCGACCTGCGGCTATCGGCTGATCGACGAGGGTCTTGATCTCTACTGGTGGCACCCGCTCGTCTCCGGAAGCCCGGAGACCGTGCACCAGGCCGGGATTTCGGCGCGCGGACGGACGATTTCCGAAGAGGGCCTCGATGTCGAGGATCTGGAGAATTACGTGGTCGACTGGCCGATGCGCGTCGGCGAACAGGGCCGGAGCTGAAGCGCGGCCCGGGCTGCTTCGGCGGCGCGGGCTATTTGGGCACCAGCGCTGCTTGGGCGACCAGGGCGACTAGCGCGACTTGAACGACTTGAGCGGCTTGGGCGACGTCGCCCCCTCGCCCGGTCAGTGTCCGCGTCTGGGCGGCGGTGTCAGCACCTGCTCGACCTCGACGGCGAGATTGCTGCGGGCGGCGTGGTCGAAATCGGCAAAGCCGAGATAGGCCGCATGCGACCAGGAAATGCGGCCACCGAGCACGGGCGCATCGATTGACGAGATCAGCTGGCCTTCCATTGCCACATCAAAGGACACGAAGCGGCGACCGGCCAACACAGTTTCGGCAATATTGCTGATATGCATGCGTCGGGTCGCGGCCATACTACCCCTCCTGCGGATGCCGGCAATAAAACCCCTTGTATTCTGGGGTATATCCATAGTCGCTCATGAACTTACGTTAGGGAAGAGGGCGACCCTCACTTTTTTAAAGGTTGCGTTCAAAGGTTGTGGATGACGGTTAAAGGCCGTGTTCAGGGTTGGATGCGGGCCGCTCTCACGCAATCATGTGCCCTGCCCCGCCCGATCTGGCCATACGCCGATTGTTGCGGCGTGATGTCGTTTTCAGCCCGCACCAGCTGCAAAGCCCGGAGGCAGCGTCAGCGTCAGTTGGCCCGAACCAGCCATTGCTGGGCCTATCCGCACGCATCACGGGAAAGCTCTGGATAGCCCGCGTCTGATGATTGCCTGGCGCTGATATCCTCGCCCATTGTGTCCGCCTCTGTCGCGCCTGCCGGCTCAGCCGGTCCTTCCATCCACGCGACGGCCATGGGGAGGTTTTCGGAATGCCAAAGCTGCTGGACATTGTGATGACCAACAGGATGCCGTCTGCGCAGCATTTTTATGTCTTTCAGCAGCCGGCCGTCTTCGCCACGGATGCGCCTGTCATCACGGCCTGCCTGTTTTCCGGCGAGGTCGGCTGCTTGTACGAAACGGGTGCCATGCTCACCTTCGTGGTACAGACACAATCTTACCTCTCCATGCAGGTCGGCAAAGCCGGATCCGGCGGCTCCTCCTATTCCCGGCCCGTGCTCTTGGCGAATGCGGAATCAAACCCGGAGAATACAGTGGAGGTGAGCCGGGGGGTGATCGGTTTGAGCAGGCCGTATCACGACCCCTCGGTTCTGCCAGGCAGCGTCCGCGTCGTTTTGCCTGGTACCAGCCAGCCGGACATCAGTCCGGATCGGGACTTTTTCATCGGACAGGGGCAGTATGTTGAAAACCTAGGCGTGCCCGTATTGTCCAGCTTCGTCAGCGCGAAGGGCATGAGCCAGATTGAGTACAAACCCTCGCAGCGCTTCTATGTTCGGGCGGGTGGCCCGCGGCGCATGCCCGGCGATGTGATCGATTTTGACGCGGAAGTGGGGGCGGCGGCCGAATGCGATTTCAGCGCGGGCGCGAGAACTGCCTGTGTCGATCTGCAGCCCGATGGCCGCTGGAGGACGCGGATGGAATGAGGTTCGGAGCGCAAAACCGCATTGCCGTTTTGCGCCCTGAGAGGCCTTAAACCTTCACATATTTGCGCCAGTCATGGTCTTCGCGGAAGCCCAAAACCGTGCGGGCCTTGGCGTTGGACAAGGGGGCGGCAAAGCCGTCGAGATCGCCTGATATCGGCGTATTCGGCGCGTATTTCGCCAGGAATTCCCGCGTCGGCATGGTGGCGGTGATCGTGTCGTTGACGGCGTTGAAGACCTGGAAGCCGAGCCCGTCCTTTTCGACGCAGAGATCGACGATCTGGCCGAGATCGCGGGCGTCGATGTAGGACCAGGCATTGCGCTTGCGGCATGGCGGATCGGCGAGATAGCCGGGGAATGCGGCATAATCTTCCGGCGCAATGACATTGCCGATCCTGAGGGCATAGACATCGATGCCGTAGCGCATGGCAAAGGCGCGGGCCGTCTTCTCGTTGACCACCTTGGACAAACCATAGCTGTCCATCGGGTCGGTGTCGTAATCCTCGGTCAGCGGGAATTCGTGGTAGTCCTTGTTCCCCTCGGCAAAGCAGACGCCATAGGTGGTTTCCGACGAGGCGATGATGACCTTGCGGATGCCAAGCTTGGCGGCGGCCTCGATGACATTATAGGTCGAGACGGTGTTTTCGATGAAGGTCTGGTTGTCAGGGTTCATCAGGATGCGCGGCACGGCGGCGAAATGCACGACCGCATCAACCGGCTTCGGACCACCCGCCTCTTCATAGCCGTCATAGCCGAAATGGCAGGACAGCGCATTGAACACCTGTGCGCCATCGGTGACATCGGCAAGGAGCGTATGCACGCCCTCGACATCCAGCACGGCGCGGTCGACATTCAGCACCGTGTGGCCCTTTCCCAGAAGATAAGGCACGACATGCCGCCCCGCCTTGCCGCTGCCGCCGGTAAACACGATCCGCTTGCCCATGATGATCCTCCCGCATGGATTGATGTTGTCGGACGACCAGATAGCGCGGATCGGCGAGCAGTGGTAGGGGACGGCTGATGTCGTGCTTGCGGGCATCCGGGTCTTGGGCGCAAGGCGCAGGACAGGCGAGAGGTCAGGCAAGGTCCTGTTTGCACCCTCGTGTCGGTTTTGCGCCCGTCATCTTCGACCTTCGAACGTTGACACAGCTTGGCGGCGGGGTCCTATAGTCTTGGCCCCTCCCGAGTCCCCACTCCAACCCTGAAAGCCCACCCCATTGGATAGCAGTCGGTCGACCGCCAAGGCGGCAGCATGGATGGTGACATCCGTGTTGCTTTTGCTCCTCATGTCCGTTTCCGGTCGCGTTGTCACTCGCGACATCAATGTCTTCCAGGCGATGGAAATGCGGTCCGTCATCGCCTTTTTCATGCTTTTGCCCCTGGTCTATCGCGAGGGCGGACTTCGGGCGATGCGCACCGAAATCCTGCCGCGGCATATCGGCCGCAACCTCGCCCACTATCTGGGGCAATATGCCTGGCTGATGGCGCTGACGATGATCCCGCTGGCGCAGGTCATCTCGATCGAGTTCACGGCGCCGATCTGGGCTGCCTTTCTCGCCGCCTTCTTCCTGAACGAGCGACTGACATGGCGAAAGGGCGTCGTCATCCTGTTCGGCCTTGCCGGCGTCGCCTTCATCGTGCGCCCGGGCGTCGCCCCGCTCAATCCGGGGCATCTGATCGTGCTCGGCGCCGCCGTGGTCTTCGCGATCTCGTTCATCGCCACAAAGGCGCTGACCCGGCGTGACAGCGCGACCAAGATCATTTTCTGGATGCTCGTGGTGCAATCGATCGTCGGTCTCATACCGGCCCTCAAGGTCTGGACCTGGCCCTCGGCCGCGACATGGCCTTTTATCGTCCTGCTCGCATTTTCCGGGTCATTTGCCCATTTCTGCATGGCAAAGGCGCTCTCCCATGCCGATGCGACCGTCGTGATGCCGATGGACTACCTGCGGGTGCCGCTGTCGGCGCTGATCGGCTACCTGCTCTACGCCGAGGCGATCGACGGCTTCACCGCCGCCGGCGCCAGCCTGATCCTGGTCGGCAATCTCTTCAACCTGCGGCGGCCGAATGCCGGGAAGATTGAACCCACGCCGACGTGACGCATGAAGGCCGCGATCAGGGGCTGCATGAAGAGCGCTGCTGTCCGCAGGTCTAACGGCCGTCAGCCCTTTCCCGGGGTGAAGCGGCCGGGTTGGTGCGTGGATGGGGGGTGATGTCTGGGGATTGGCCGGGGCCTCGGTCCTTCGAGGCCCGACGGTGTCGGGCACCTCAGGATGAGGGGATAAGGAAACGCCCTGCCTTACTCCGCCTGCCGCCTGACGATCAGCTTGTCGACGCGGCGGCCGTCCATGTCGACGACTTCGAAATGCCAGCCGTCGACGGAAAAGCTTTCGCCGAGCGATGGCAGGTGGCGGAGCGTTTCGATGACGAAGCCGGCGACGGTTTCGTAGTCGGGTTCGCGCTGGAAGGTGAGGCCGATTTCGTCGGCGAATTCGTCGATCGGCATCCAGCCGGAGACCAGCAGGGAGCCGTCGGCGCGCGAGACCAGGGCGGGTTCGCCGGTTTCCTCGTCTTCGAGCACGCCGGTGATGGCTTCCAGCACGTCGCCGGAGGAGACCACGCCTTCGAAATGGCCGTATTCATCATAGACCAGCACCATGCGGGCGGGCGCCTTGCGCAGCTGCTCGATGACGGTCAGGGCGGAGGAGCGGTCCGAAACAACGGGGGCTTCGCGGGCGAGCGCCAGAAGATCGACCTCGCGGCCTTCCAGCCAGGCATCGAGCGCATCCTTGACGGCGACGACGCCGACGATCTCATCCGATGTGCCATTGCGCAGCGGCAGGCGCGAGCGCTGGGTGTGGCGCAGCTGTTCGCGGATCTCGGCCGGATCATGCTCCAGATCGATCACCTCGACATCGCGGCGCGGCGTCATCAGGCCACGGGCGGTGCGGTCGGCCAGGCGCATGACGCCGGAGATCATTTCCTGTTCGCCCGCCTCGATGACGCCGGCGCTATGCGCCTCGGCAATCACGGTGCGGACTTCCTCATCGGTCATCTTTTCTTCCGACTGGCCGGACTGGCCCAGCAGCGCAAGCACCAGCTTGCCGGAGGCATTGAGCAACCAGACCAGCGGCAGTGCCACGCGCGACAGCAGCGCCATGGCGGGCGCGACCTTGACGGCGACGGCTTCGGGGGCGCGCAGCGCAATCTGCTTGGGCACGAGTTCGCCGACGATCAGCGAGAGATAGGTGATGGCCACAACGACCGAGCCGACGCCGAGACCGTTTGCGAGCGAGGCCGACAGACCCTGCAGCTCCAGCCAGCCGGCCAGACGGCCGCCGAGCGTGGCGCCGGAAAAAGCGCCGGAGAGGACGCCGACCAGCGTGATGCCGATCTGCACGGTGGAGAGGAAACGGCCGGGATCCTGGGCAAGGCCGATGGCGATGGCGGCACCCCGGCTGCCCTGATCGGCGAGAATTCGAAGCCGCACCGGGCGCGAGGAGACGACCGCAAGCTCCGACATGGCAAGGATACCGTTCAGGAGCGTGAGGAAAACAACGATAGCAATTTCAGTAAACACTGTGGGTCCGTTTGATGGGTCGAAGCAACGCGCAGCTTCCCGCCGCGCACAGCCGGGAATGCCGATGAGCCGGCCGCTCCCGCGGGAGGTACGGCCCGAAAGATGATGGCGCCGCGATCCCGTCGATCTGCGACCAGTATAGGGGGAGCGGTGGGCCGGTGGCAAGGCTGCGACGGGACGTTGCAATGTCTGAGGTGTGAAACCGGTGTTTTTCAAGGCGTCTGGGGGGCGCGAACGGGGGTACGCGCAACGGAACCGGAGGCCGAACTTGTTACGAGTGGACTGAAGCAGATGCCGCGCAAAGGGCGCACCTCTCAGGTTGTCGAATTGGTTGAGTGCCCGTATATCGGGAATGGAGTTGATGTTTCAGAGCCAGACAACCCGGTGCAACCTGGCATTCCATTCGTTGTTGTCAGGGGCCAGATCCTGGGAGATGTCTTGCCCCATCTGGTGATCGCGTCTCATGACGACCATAAACGGCTCATTTCCAACGATCGAACACGCACAAGCGAGGTTCACATTCGAGCACCTTGTGCCGACTTCCGTGTGGCTGCCCGGACAGGGCGCCGGCGGTGCCGAGATCAACATCCGCATCTCCTATCAGACGCATGTGTTTTCAAGGCGGCACGAGGGCGATACCGCAGCCTTTCGCTTGCGCGATGAGGCAGGCTTCTTGAGACAGTTTTGCGAAGAACGATATCGAAATTCTCTGACGCTTCCGGATGTGTGCAAGCGGATGATCGAGAAGAACTATCTGACCTGGAAATCGCTCGACAAAAACAAGGCAAGCAATCTTGCCGTTGCCGGCCCTGTGTTGACCTCTGGGCTCAACGATCTCGTTGTCTATTACCTTTTTCCAAGTCGATCCGAGGAGCACGACGTGGAACTGGTGGTCAAAAGCGCCTACCGGAAAGACATCGATTTCAGCCATATCAAGCGAAAATACAATGTCTGGCAATTGATCAAAATGGCGCACTTCCAGCAGACAAAAGTGCCTTAGAAACAAAAAAGGCTCCCGAAAGGAGCCTTTCCCATGGCGTTACCGCCGAACGAGTGTGCCTTACCGTGGTGTACCGACCTCTCAGGGTGCACTTGCAACAGCGACCTTGCGGAAGCCTCGTTGTCTGCTGCTAGGAAAAATATAGCTCGGACCCGCCATTGTTTCAAGATCCTGTGCCAGGCATGAGCCGGAGCTGCTGTCAGTAAGCTCCCCCCTCACCGCCTGCCCTTGTTCCCGCCGCTGGAACAGAACCGCGTCCCCCGTGTTTCCCCGCCGAAGCCGGCTCCATGCCGGCCAGTATGGAGGCGCGCGTGAAACTTGACGATTTTGCCCAGAGGCAACCGACATTTCTTCTTGAAGACTTTTTCACCGGGCCGATCCGGGGATGGGGCGTGACGATCGGGCGGCTGGGCGGGTTCCAGAACCGGTTCACCATTGATGCGCGGGGCCTGTTTGATGCGGAGGCCAATGTGCTGACGCTGAAAGAGGACTATTTCTTCGATGACGGCCATTCCGACAGCCTGAGCTGGACGATCCATAAACGCAGCGAGACCCGTTACGAGGGCCGCGAGGCGCTGATCGATGGGGCCGCCGATGGCGAGCAGGCCGGATCGGCCTTTCGCTGGACCTATGCCCGCGACGTGCCGGCCGCGGACGGATCGAAGACCCGGTTCGGCTTTGAAGACTGGTTCATCCTGCATGACGAGAACCATCTCTCCGTACATGCTTCGCTGACCAAGCTCGGGATCGAGGTGGCAACGATCGAAGCCTTTTACGAGCGGCTGAAATGAGCGCGCCCGGGATCAGACGGCGCGTGCTCATCACCGGCGCCAGCATTGCCGGGACCACGCTTGCCTGGTGGCTGGAGCGCGCCGGTTTCGACGTCACGGTCGTCGAGCGCGCGCCGGAATTTCGCGATGGCGGGCAGAATATCGATGTGCGCGGCGCGGGACGCACCGTCTTGCAGAAGATGGGGCTGGAAGCGGCCGTTGCCGCATCCGGCACCGGCGAGACCGGCATCCGCTTCGTCGACGCAAACAACGAGACCGTGGCGACCTTCGACGTCGACGAGATGGGGGCGGACGGGCCGACGGCGGAGCTGGAAATCCTGCGTGGCGATCTGGCGCGGCTGCTGTTTGAGGCCTGCGGCGATCGCGTGGAGTTTCGCTTCGGCGACCGGATTGCGGCGGTCGATGACGGGCCCGACGATGCGGACGTGACCTTCGACAGCGGCCGGCGGGAGCGTTTCGATCTCGTCGTGGTTGCCGAGGGCGTCGGTTCCTCGACGCGGGAGCTGCTCTTTGCCGGGGAAAACGATCCGCGTTTCCTCGATGTGATCATGGGTTATTTCACCCTGGCCAAGGGCCCGACCGACGAGGACCATTGCCGGATCTTCACCGCCGGTGAAGGCCGCAGCATCTGGCTCCGGCCGGACAATCACGGCACGACGCGGGCGATCCTCGTTGTGCAGAAGGCGCCGGAAGGCGAGGACGATCTGTCGCCCGAGGCGCAGAAGGCCTTTCTCACCACGCGCTTTGCCGATGCCGGATGGGAGGCCGAGCGGGTGCTGCAGGGGCTTTCGACCACGGACGACCTCTATTTCGATGTGCTGCGGCAAGTGCGGCTCGATCACTGGTCTCGCGGCCATGTCGTGCTGACCGGAGATGCCGCCTGGTGCGCAACGCCGATTGCCGGCATCGGCGCGACGCTGGCGATCATCGGCGCCTATGTGCTGGCCGGTGAACTGGCGACGAAGGCCGAGCTTGGCAGTGCGCTTCGCGCCTATGAAGACAGGATGCGGCCCGACGTGGAGAAGGGCCAGAACGTGCCGAAGGCCGGCCCCAAATTCCTGCAGCCACAGACCCGTTTCGGAGTCGCCCTGCAGCATGCGGTGCTGAAAGTGGCCGCACTGCCGGGCATCAAGCCGATGCTGGCCAAGGTGATCGCCTCGCGCTCGGATGATGTCGATCTGCCGGATTATGGGGTGGAACGCGGATGAGGCCGCATGTGGGGTGCGCTTTCAGGTCTGCGGGCCGCCCCCTGCCCTTGTCCTTCTGATTGTCAGCAGCGTCGCGCTGCAAGCCGGAGGCGGATCGGCTGGGCTTTCCCCCCTTGCCTGCGGCGAGTGGGCGCAGCTTGCTGGCGATCCATGACTTGACTGGTACGGTACAGTACCATACCAAATCCTCAACAAGGCTGGATCGGCTCAAAGGGGGCGTGGATGGCTGCCGAGCATCGGACAAAAAAGGGTGAGGACCGCATTCGGGCCCTGAAGGAAGCGGCAACCGACATGTTTCTCGTCGAGGGCTATGAGGCGGTATCCGTCGACGGGCTGATTGCGCGGGTCGGCGGTTCCAGACGCAATGTCTATGATCACTTCGGCGGCAAGGAGGGTTTGTTTGTCGAGGCGATCACCGCCCTTTGCGAGGACCTGGCAGAACCGCTGCGGGCGATGGAAGTCGAGGGACGCGATCCGCTGAATGCCCTCACCCTTATCGGGTGCAAGATGGTCGAGATCACGCTTCAGCCACGCACCGTGGCGCTGCACCGGCTGATGATTGCCGAAGGCCGCCGCTTCCCGAGCCTTGCCCAGTCGATCTGGCATGCCGGCCACATGAATGCGCAACGCATTCTGACAGGCTGGATCGAGGACGGTCAAAGGGCGGGCCTGCTCCGCCGCGATGTCGAGGCCGCACAACTGGCTGCCGACTTCATCAGCCTGACCACGGCCGATGTCCAGCTGAAGGCGTTGATCGGTCTCAAGCTGCCCGCAGCATCGGACATCGACGCCATCGTCCGCCATGCCGTCTCCGTCTTTCTCAACGGCGCGTTTCAAACCTATCATGGATCCGAGAATGTCTAGATTAAACTGGCTCTCCGCCCTCAACTGGCTGCTGGCCGCCTTCTTCGCCATTGGCGCCTTCGGCAACATGTTTGCCTCCGAAACCATTCTGGCGGACTATCAGCGCTGGGGTTATCCCGACTGGTTCCACTGGGTGACGGGAGCGGTGGAGCTTGCAACCAGCCTGATCCTCCTCACCCGCTTTCGCCTGTGGGGCGCGGTTCTGGGAAGTTCCGTCATGGCGAGCGCCGTGGCGACGGTGGTCTATCATGGCGAATATGGCCATGCCGTGCCGCCGCTGGTCGTGCTTGGGCTCTGCCTGACGGCTGCCGCGCTATTTGCACGGCAAGGCAGGCGCTAAGTCTGTCTTGAGCGCCTTGCCTTTATCCCCCGTGCCTTTATCCCCGTGCCTTAAGCCCCCTGCCCTAAGGCCCGAGCCTTAACCCCTTGTCACAGCATGGCTTCGACCCCATGTCTGCGTCAAATACAGGAGACAGAGAATGGGACTTTTCGACGGTTTGCTGGGGCATGGATCGAGCGTCGATCCGGCTGATCTTGCCAAGCGCCTGGATGGAGTGCTGATCGAGGGCGAAGCCGTAGGCCTCGCCTTCAAGGTGATCCGCGACATCTTCGTCTTCACCGACAAGCGGCTGATCCTGATCGACGTGCAGGGCATTACCGGCTCCAAGGTCGATTACACCTCCGTGCCCTACCGGGCGATCACCCGCTTTTCCGTCGAAACCGCCGGCACTTTCGATCTCGACAGTGAATTGACAATCTGGGTCTCCGGCACCGCGACGCCCGTCACCAAGACGCTGAAGAAGGGCACGGATGTGCGCGGCATCCAGCGGGCGCTGGCGACGGGGGTTTTGAAGTAAAGGGCGTGGTGTTCGCAGGTGAGGCTCTGCAACAGGGCGTACCTGCAATCGCTCGCGCATTTCCGTCATTCGCTCCCGCATGGTCCGGGCCATGGCGAGCGACGTGAAGGCACGTCGCTCGTGTGTGCTTGTGGCGTCGGGTGGGATCAGCCTGTCTTTGCCAGGCGTTCGGCAAAGGCCTTGTAGCTGTGCAGGGGGCGGCCGAGGCGCTTCGTCAGGCGCTCGACATCGCCGTCTGCCGGGATCATGCCGTCGCTGACGTAACGTTCGGCCATGAGGCGCATTTCATAGGCCATCCATTTCGGCATGAAGGAGGCCATCTGCGCTTCGAAGCCGGATGGGTCATCGCCGCCATAGGCGATGGGGCGGCCCAGCGCTTCGGTCCAGAGGGCGGCGAGGTCCTCGCCGGTCAAGGTGTCCGGCCCGACCAGATTGAGGGTCTCGCTGGGCAGATGCCCCTCTGCCTGATCGCGCCGCACCAGTTCGATCGCTGCCACTTCGGCAATGTCGCGGACATCGATCATCGCCACGCCCTTCGACCCGATCGGCATTGGATAGACGCCGTAATTTGCGATCACGTCGCGGATCATCACGTCATTGTCGAGGAAATAGGCCGGGCGCAGGATCGTGGCGCTGAAGCCCATGGCCGCGATCATGCGCTCCGCCCCGGATTTCACCGCGAAATGCGGCACGTTGACGAAGTGATCGGCGTGCAGAACCGAGAGATAGACGACGCGGTTGACGCCCTGTTCGCGGGCAATGTTGAGGGTGATCAGCGCCTGGGTGAACTCGTCGCCGGCCACGGCATTGAGCAGGAAGAGCGTGGTGACGCCCTTCAAGGCCTGGCGCAGGGCATCGACATCGAGGAGATCGCCCTTGGAAACTTCGACGGCGGCTGGAAAATCGGCCTTGGCGGGATCGCGAACGAGGACGCGGACGGCAGCCTTGCGGGCGAGGAGCTGGTCGACGACGTGGCGGCCGACGCGGCCGGTGGCACCTGTAACGAGGATGGTCATTGTGGGTTCTCCGTAGCTGGATTGGTGTTGTGTTGTGTTGACGGCTTGACTATCGCTGCCCCACAGGTGATCCAATAGATCGATAATTTGGACAGCTCGTCTCATAGGTGGAACAATGGATCTGCTGGCGCTTGCCGATTTTGTCTCCGTTGCCCGGCATGGCGGCTTTGGCCGCGCCGCGCGCGCCACCGGCCGGCCGAAGGCGACCCTGTCGCGGCGGGTGGCCGAACTGGAGGCCAGCCTTGCCATCCGGTTGTTCGAGCGCGGGGCCAGGCGCCTGGCGCTGACCGAGGAAGGCCGGATGCTGCATCAGCGGGCCGGTGCGCTTTTGGCGGAAATCGACGAAACGGCAGCCGCGATCACCTCTGGCGGGCGAACACCGCGGGGGCGGCTGAAGATCAGCGCGCCCCTTCTCTTTTCGCAGACGGCGATGGGCCGGCTCGCCGCCGGATTTGCGCTGCGCTATCCGGAGGTCCGGCTGGAGGTGACCACCGAGGACCGCCCGGTGGACATGATCGAGGAGGGCTATGATCTGGTGATCCGGGTCAATCCGCCTGACGATGAGAGCCTGATCGGGCGCGTTTTCCTGCGTGACGGGCTCGTGGTCGTGGCGAGCCCCGCCCTGCCCCGCCCTGCCGAGGGCGCGCGCGTGCCGGTGGTGCTGCGCGGCGCGGCTGGCCAGGCCGGACAGTGGCGGATGATAACGGCGGACGGGCCTCTATCGCTGGCCATCGATCCGGTGCTCAGCCTGTCATCGATGACCATGGTGCGCGATGCAGCGCGGATGGGTGTGGGTGCGGCCAGGCTTCCCACCTCGCTGGTCGCCGGCGATATCGCGGCCGGCAATCTGGTTCTCTGGGGTGAGGTGGAGGGACCGGAAACCCGGCTCTGGGCGCTCTATCCGTCGCGACGGCTGTTAAGCGCCCGGGTGTCTGCCTTTCTGGACTATCTGAAGGAGGCCTTTCCCGAAGGGCGTTCCGAGGAACTGGCGGCCTATATCGCCAAGGGCCAAGACTAGACGATGTGCGGTGAAGACGGGCTCACCGCATATCGGCTCTCTTCTTGATCTGGCGCAGTCTCCGGACGAGAAATCCGAATTGGATCTCACTGGATATGCGCGAGGGGGCGATGCCCGGATACGTGCCGGGCCATGATTGTCCGGCCTGCGGTTTCGACAGGAGATCCATGCCAAGCTGGGGGACGCTTCCCCCTATCGCTTGCTGCCGCTTATCGCTTGCTGCCGCCCGCCGAGCTCTGCTCCACCACGGCCTCCTCTTCCCAGGCGCGCACGGCATCGCGGCCGGAGGCCTTGGCGCGGTAGAGTGCCTCGTCGGCCCGGTTGATAAACTGCGTGCTGGGCACCTGTCTTGCCAGCTTGCCGATGGTGGCCACGCCAATGCTGACGGTGACGACGCCCTTTTCGCTGCCGGTATGGGGGATCTCCAGCGCCCGGATGCGCATGCGCAGGTCATGCGCCATGGCGATGGCCGCCTCTTCCCTTGTATTGGGCAGGATGAGCGCCATTTCCTCGCCGCCATAGCGGGCGGCGCGGTCGCCGGGGCGGCGGGCGACGGAGCGGACGGCCATCGCCACCTGGCGCAGGCAATCATCGCCGGAGGTATGGCCATAGGTGTCGTTATAGGCCTTGAAGCGATCGACATCGATCAGAAGGATGCTGAGGCCGGCATCGGTGCCGATGCAACGGGTCATTTCGGTGGCCAGGGCGGTGTCGAAGGCGCGGCGATTGAGGAGTTCGGTCAGGCTGTCGGTCATCGCCATTTCGGCGAGTTTTTCGTTGAGGTCGCGCAGTTCCTGTTCGTCGCGCTTGGCGCGGGTGATGTCGGAGCAGACCACGAGGCAACCGCCGTTCTCCGAAGGGGTGGTGCGGGACTCGACCCAGCGCCCATCTGCGAGCGGGAACTGGACCGTTCCGGGCTGGCGCAGGCGCGACATGGCGTTATCGATGAAGCTCTTGGCCTCGACTGGCGGAATGCCGGTGATCTCGCCGCGTTCCATCGCCGCCTCGAGGATCTGGCGTGCGGGTATGCCGGGCACGCGCATATCGGCGGTCAGCGGGAACATGGCGCGATACTGCTCGTTGCAGAAAATCACCTTCATCTCCGCATCGAACATGATCAGGCCATCGGCCATGTTGGAAAGGGCGGCATTGGCCCGCTTCTCGCTCTCGGCCAGCGCCGAGGCGAGTTCCTTCTTTTCGGTCAGATCGCGATTATGGGTGATCAGGCCGATCAGCATGCCCTCGTCATCGCGCAATGCCGCTTTCAGCGTCGACAGCGTGATCTCGCCGCTATCCGGCCAGACGATGATCTGCTCGACCGTCTTGGCGTCGTTGCCGGCCAGCACGTCGAGTTCGTCGGCGCGGAATGTATCGGCAATTTCAGGCGGATAGAAATCATGGTCGGTCTTGCCGATCAGATCCTGTTCCGATGCCACGCGCATGAGTTTCGCGGTGGCCGGATTGACCATGACGAAGCGACCGTCGGGATCCTTCACATTCATGCTTTCCGGCAGGGACCGGATGACCGCCTCATACATTTTCAGCGTTTTTGCAAAGTCGCGGCGGCGCAGTTCGGCGAAGACGGCCATGGAGGACAGAAAGGTTGTGACGAAGACCGTGCCGATCCAGATACCGGCGGCCTGATGCAGAGCCTCGGTGAGATGGTTTTGCGGCATGATCAGAAGGACAACCAGGTTGCCAAGGCAGATCAGCGCGGAAAAGGTCAGGAGTTCGCGATAGGTGGCAAGCCGGCCGGCGAGCCACCATGCGCCGGCCACGCCGATAGAGGCGGCCAGGATAATGATGGCAACCCCGGCGCTGGCCCCAACCCCGCCCAACCACAGGCGAAAGGCGCCGGCCATGACAGCGGCCACCAAAGCACCGGGCCAGCCGCCGACGAGGCCGGCAATCGACAGGGTGATGGTTCTCAGATCAATATAGATGCCCTGCTCGAACTCGATGGGACGCGCCATGACCAGCAAGGTTCCGAAACCGAAGAAAAAACCAAGCTTGATGCGCTCGACAAACGGTTTTCGTGCGCGCCCCTGGGGCACGTTGGTCCAGGCCAAGATCGTGAAGAGGATGATGGCACAATTGGCCAACACATGATTCCAGACCGCTTCCACCGCATTTCCTACCGCATGACGTTAATTCGGCCACATTAGCGGCAACTCACAAACCAACCGTTACTGTGCTCCGGTTAAAACTCCATCCCCAGTTATCCTAGGTGTAACCTTTGGCCTTCCGCCGGATCTTCCGTTTTGCCGCGATTGTGCAGAGCCGGACGCGCCGAGGTGGGCAAGACGGGGTGGATATTGCTTTCTGTCGCGACCGGCGCTAGGTCACCTGCCGCGCATGGCGGCCGGGATTGCCCAAGGCCCGTCATTCGGCATTCGTCACTTGCCGGGCAGCGGCGGACACGCTGACAGAACGTCGCGTTTGTCTGTCGCGCGGATCTTGTGATAATCGTTGCAGTGCAACACTGCGCCCGTGCCAGGAGATCGCATGACCGCCTCGAATGCCGCCGGATCGCCCGTTCAGTCGGAAAGGCGGAAATTCTTCTCGCTTCTCCTTGGCAGTATCGGCGTCGTTTATGGCGATATTGGTACGAGCCCGCTTTATGCCTTCCGGGAATCCCTGCGCCCGTTTGCGGCAAACGGCATTCAGCCCGACCATGTCATCGGCTTGATTTCGCTCATGATCTGGACGCTGACGGTGATCGTCACGTTCAAATATGTGCTGTTTTTGCTGCGCGCCGACAATGACGGCGAAGGCGGCACGCTGTCGCTTCTGGCGCTTCTGATGAAGAAGAACCTGCGCTCCATGCCGGTCCTGTTTTTCGCGGGGCTTGTCGGGGCGGCGCTGTTCATCGGCGACGCCATGATCACGCCGGCCCTGTCCGTCATGTCGGCGCTCGAGGGCATGAA
Source organism: Rhizobium sp. G187 (assembly GCF_051549525.1). Lineage (NCBI taxonomy): Bacteria > Pseudomonadati > Pseudomonadota > Alphaproteobacteria > Hyphomicrobiales > Rhizobiaceae > Rhizobium > Rhizobium sp. G187. The sequence goes on along the minus strand of NZ_JBPUGM010000002.1, from coordinate 635,358 downwards.
ACTGGTGACGCCGGCCTTTTCGGACTATGTGCTGCCGCTGTCGGCGGTGATCATGGTGGTGCTTTTCGCGGTGCAATCAAAGGGCAGCGCGGCGGTTGCCAAGTTCTTCGGCCCGATCACGGTTGCCTGGTTCCTCGCCATGGCCTGGGGTGGCCTCATCCATATCGGCGACGACTGGACGATCCTGGCTGCCCTCAATCCCGGCAAGGCCCTGTGGTTCATCACCCATGCCGGCTGGGCGGGTGTGATCGTGCTCGGCGCCGTTTTCCTCACGGTTACCGGGGCGGAAGCCCTCTATGCCGATCTGGGACATTTTGGCCGCAAACCGATCAGTGTCGCCTGGTTCATCCTGGTCTTTCCGGCACTGGCGCTGAACTATCTCGGCCAGGGCGCGCTTGTGCTCAGCCATCCGGCGGCGATCGACAACCCGTTCTACCTGCTCTATCCGGACTGGGCGCTGCTGCCGATCGTAATCCTGGCCACGATGGCAACGATCATTGCCAGCCAGGCCGTGATCACCGGCGCCTTTTCGCTCGCACGCCAGGCGGTGCACCTCGGCTTCCTGCCGCGCCTGATGATCAAGTTCACCTCGGAGACCAATACCGGGCAGATCTATGTGCCGGCGGTGAACATGATCCTGTTTATCGGCGTGATCGTGCTGATCTTCTCCTTTGGCGATTCCGAATCGCTCGCCACCGCCTATGGCATCTCGGTCACCGGCGCGATGGTGGTGACGACGCTGATGTCCTTCCAGTTCCTGCGTTCGGTCTGGGGTTTTTCAAGCTTCCGGGCAACCGTGCTGCTCTTGCCGCTGATGGTGATCGAGAGCGTCTTCCTCGGCGCCAACCTGCTCAAGGTGCATGACGGCGGCTGGGTGCCGCTGGCGCTGGCGCTGGTCATCATCATGATCATGTGGACCTGGACCAAGGGCTCCAAATATCTGCGCGACAAGATCGCCCGCAACGACATTCCGATCCACACCTTCATCGATTCGCTGGAAAGCTCGATCGACCGTCAATCGGAAAGCGCGCCTGTCGTGGTGCCCGGCACCGCCGTCTTCCTGACCAGCGTGCCCGACAAGACACCGGCCGTGCTCCTGCACAATCTCAAGCACAACCACGTGCTGCACGAGCAGAACGTGATCCTGACCATCTGGACCCAGGACAAGCCCTATGTGCCGGATGCCGACCGCGTCGAGATGATCCGCCTGTCGAAGCGCTTCATCCGGCTCGACATCACCTTCGGCTTCATGGACGAGCCGAATGTTGCCCGGGCGCTGACGCTCTGCAAGAAGAAGGGCTTCAAGTTCGAGATCATGCAGACCTCCTTCTATCTCGGCCGCCGCAACCTGATCGCCATGCCCGGCAAGGGCCTGCCCTGGGGCCAGGAGCATCTCTATATCGCGCTGGCCGATTTCGGCATCGACCCCTCCCGCTACTTCAAGCTGCCGCCGAACCGGGTGGTGGAACTGGGCGAGCAGGTGGCGATCTGAGGGGCGTGGGGTGTCCGGCTTGGGGGCGGTGATGCCCTTATCAAAAGTTGTGATGCCACCGCTTACGCGCGGTTAAGGTGATCGTGATTGGGTGCGGCCATGATCGACACACTCGCACTATCCTTCATCTGCGCATCGCTTCTCCTCGCTCTGATCAGCCCTTTTCTGCCGCAACATCTGATGTGGCGGGGGCTGTTTCTTGCCGGCCTCGCCTTTATGACGGGCTCGGTGCTGACGGGGCCTGTGCATTGGTCCAACCGGGATCTTGGCTATGCGATCACCTTCGCCTTTTTCGGTTATTTCTGCGGCGCCATCGGGATCGTCGTCACCATTCGGGTGGTCATCGAGGCAATCTACCGCCATGTCCGCCGCCGCCAAAGCGAACGCAAGCCCAGGACCAAATGGGTCGATCTCGTGATCGCCGTGGCGATGGGCGGCGTGACGGGTCTGCTGCTGCTCCACCCCCTGGCAGCATTGACGGGCGGCCATTCCGGCGGTCTCGCGCTGGATCTTGTGATCGGCTGCACGGCCGCAGGGATTGCCGCCTTTCTCGGCTGGCGGCTCAGGGGATATTTCGACGTCGGAGGTGCCAGCGCCGCGCTGACGATCGCCGTGATGTCTTTTGTCGGTTCCGCGCAGACCCAGTCGATCATCGACCATGCTAGCGAGCTTGCGAACGGACGCGCCTGGTGTCTCACCATGCCGACAAAACCGGACAGCACGGTCACAAGATCAGACCTCGGCTTCTACGCCTTGCCGAAAGGCAAGAGTTCACCGCATCTTGTTCTGGTGATCGAGGGCGAGAGGGACATGCTGCTCTGGTCGATCCGTCGCCAGGCTTTCGGTCGAGGAAACATCGGGCTCGACACACACTGCGATCCCGCCAAGGGGCATGAGGCTTTGTGGGAAGGCAACTGACGGACAAGGCAGAGAGATCGGCGGCAGATTGGAGGGCGAAGGCTTGCAAGCGAAGCCGGCACTTACGCGGAGGCCTTCCCCGACGAAACTTCCCTCCTTCCCGAATCAGTGATACCCGTCGGGACCGATAGTTCCCTGCGGTGATCTGCCGCCTCGTGCCCCCAAGGTTTTGCCAGAGCGTGCTCCGTGTTCCCCTCATCGTCGCCTTCACGCTTCTCGTTGCCTTTGCCGGCGGGATCCTGTCGGCGCTGTCGATGCTGAATGCGTCGGTCGGCTTCGGGGCGATCGATGTGTCGGGGTGGCGGGCCTATCCGGCGGCGCAGACGCTGGCAGCCGATCCCTATGCCAAGGCGCATCGCGCCAAGGCCGGGCTGTTGCTCTATGGCTCGGCCGAGGGGCTGCAGTTTACCGCCACTCAGGATTCCAAGGGGCTGGCCCTCACCGGCACCTGCTCCTACAAGATGAGCGGCCGCACACCGGCGGCCCGTGCCTGGACGCTCTATGCGGCCGATGACAGCGGCCAGCCGCTGACGGCGGGTGCAAACCTTCCGGTGGCGAAGAATTCCCAGACGATCCTCAGGCGCACCGACGGCACCTTCGACATTCTGGTGTCGAGGACGGCGCAGGCGGGCAATTGGCTGGCCATTCCCGATACCGGCTCGTTCCAGCTGGTGCTGACGCTGCTCGACACGCCTGCGGCGGCCTCCACGGGGCTTTCCGGTCTCGACATGCCGGTCATCGATGCGATCGGGTGCGGCAATGAGTAAACTCGTCTATGCGCTCCTGACCGGCATTATCGGGGCGGTGCTCTTGCACATCATCATCATTCTCGGCGTGCCGCTGTTTACCGGCCGGGACGCCTATACGCGGGTGACGGCGGAGGGGCAGCCCTTTGTCTTTCATCCGCTCTCGGCGACCGAGGATGCCGTGGGGCTTTCGAGCCGCAATCCCTATCTCAGACTGGCCGTCTGCCATTTCGACATCGGCACGCAGCCGCTTTCGCTGACGGCAGCCGGTGGCGTCGAATTCTGGTCGATGGCGATCTATGACCGCGATGCGAATGAAGTGTTTTCGATGAATGACCGGACCTCGGTGGCCGGCGATCTCGATGTGCTTCTGGCAACGCCGGTGCAGGTGGCGCAATTGCGCAAGACACCGATTGCCGCCCTGGCCCAGACCATTCTGGTCGAGCATCGCGGCACGACGGGCTATGTGGTGCTGCGCGCCATGGTGCCACAGCCAAGCCTTGAGGCCGAAGCCACGGCCTTTCTGGCCGATGCCGAATGCCTGCCCTTTACCGGGCGCTGAACGGCCTCATCTTTCCGACCGTCAACTGGCGACCCTCAACTGGCGACCCCTCATGGGCAAGGACGCAAGCCTTCCGAGGCCTCGTGACGGCGGCCGGGTGAGCCGGACTTTCGCGTGCCGTCTCAAGCGTCCATCAGGCGGGTGCCGGAAGGGCGGGCAAGGTTGGCAATTCGACGCGGGTCCAGGCGGGTTCAGCGCCCAAGCGCTCGTAACGAATGCCGGTGAAGAGGAGGATCTTGGCCTTTGCACCGGCCTTGGGCTTTGCCCTGGCACCGGTGTCCGGTCCGGCCGAAGACGCAGACCGTCGTGTTTCGCACCGCCGATCGGCGATCCTGATGATATCCGCCATGCTCGTTCTCCTTTCATCAAGAAAGATCGAGAGGGATGAGGGGGTTCATCTCACCCTGCCCCTGTCCCAAGGGGCCCGGCACAGCCCGGTTCATGTCGCGGATGGATGGCCACGGACCGGGATCACTTGCGCCTTTCTCAAACGCTCCCGTTTCATGGATCAGCCCGTGAAACGGGGTATGCACTATCAAGAATATCCGAAGTTTCCGAACTATGTGGCGAATCGCCTGATCTGGCCATCCGCCTTGATCGAGGAAGCCATAGGTTAGTTAACAGCCTGCTAACAATTTCGTTCTAAAGTGAGGCGTATCTGTATTGCGTTGGAGTGCGTGGCTCGTGAGCGAAGAATTCAGGGAACTGGAACGGCCGAGCCGCGCGCGGAACAAGGATGTCGTTCTCATGGCCACGGTCACGAGTTTTCAGGCGCTTTCCCACCCGGCCAAATCCGAGCTTCGCCAATTTGCCGAGCTGTTCCAGCCACTGTTTGCCGGTTCCTCGCTCGAGGCCCGGCGCGACGCGGTGGCGGCCCTTTCGCAAAGCCCCAATCTGCCGCTCTCCATTGCCGCCTTCATCGCCTCGCAACCGATCGCAATTGCCGCGCCCTTCCTCGCCTCTTCGCCCGCCCTTTCCGATGACCTGCTGATCATGATCGCCCGCACGCAAGGGGCAGACCATGCGCGCGCCATCGTCAAGCGCGACAAGCTCTCGCCGACCGTCATCGACACGCTGGTCGGGCTTCGCCACAGCGAGGGCAAGCGCCCCGAGCAGCCGGCAGCCGAGATGGCGCAGGCGACGACATCCGAACCGGCCGGCCGCGCCGCCGCCGCGCCACTGCCGGGCGTTCGCCGGACCGAGATTGTCACACCGGACGGCGCGCAGGCGTCGGTCGACGCCGACCGGCTGGGGCGCGAAGAGGCGCTGCGCCAGACGATCAAGACGCTGGCCAGGCGCGACCTGCCCGAGAGCCAAGACCGGCTGGGCCGCTTTTCGATTGGGGCGGTGCAGGCCGCCCTTCTCGTGCGTTTTGCCCGCAGCCATGAAGGCGGGCTGTTCTGCACGACGCTTGCCGATGTGCTCTCGTCCAGTCGCTGGCTTGCCGAACGCATCCTGATCGACATTTCCGGCCGTCAGCTCGCCACCACGCTGGTCGGCGTCGGCATGGAGACGGCCGATGCCGTGTTCGTTCTGAAGGCCCTTTATCCGCATCTTGCCCGCATGGCGAAACGGGACGATGGCCAGCAGGACGGGGTGGCGGACGGGGCGGCGAACGGGGCGGAAAGCCGCGCCGTGCGGCTGATTGCCGATATCGAGCCCGGCCAGGCGGAGGCCCGCATCGACAGCTGGCTTCGGGCCGACCGCTACACCTTTGGCGAACCGCTCGCCACAGCCGACCGTTTTCCGGCACCGGAGCGGGTGGCGGCCAATGGCGGGAACGTTACCGGCGAGGCCGGCCTGCCGGCATCCTTGTCCGGCCACGGCCCGTCGCATGGCAATCGCCGCCCTGTTGGCGACGACCATGGCCGCCAGGTGCTGCGCGCCCGCAAGCGCTAAGGGCTTCGCGCCGCGTCATTTAGCAGTGGGCGCCAGGTCCAGATAGGTGCCGATCGCATCGACCTCGATTTCGACCAGCCAGAGATCGCTGTCGAACTTCATTTCCCGCGCAATCACATCGGCGACCGCCTCCGGTTCGGCGCGGGATAGCCGCTCCTCGAACAACCGGTCGTCACGCGCCTCAGTCTCAATCATCGCCTGGGGTGCCGGTCCAAACAGCGTTTCCAGCCCATCGCGAAACCGCTGGCGCACAAAGATCGCGCCGGAGGCATCAGCACCCTTGCGCACGACAGCGGCATATCCGCCATCGGCAAAGACGCGGCGGGTGAGAGCAGAGACGAGGATATCGGAACGGATGCGCATGCGGGCTTTGTAGGGCATGCCAGGTGGGAGGGGAAGTGGGGGCCGGGGTGTGGGTGGGCGGGGTGCGGTCGTTGGGTGCAGGGGCCTCGGTCCTTCGAGGCCTGCTTTCGCAGGCACCTCAGGATGAGGGGTGATGTGGGCGGGTGGGGAAGCCGGCGTCATCATCAAGATTGGCCTGCTGCGGAGCATAACGGTTAGCCCCATCTTGAGGTGGGGCGGCTCAGCGGTCGGCTCCTATCCGAAGGTCGCTCGGCACACCGGTCAGCCCTCATCCTGAGGTGGGAGCGCAAGCGACATCAGAAGGACGAGGGCGGGTGGCGGTGCGCGAGCGGCGGGTGGCGGGTGGCGTAAGCCTGGGCATGGCCGGGGCCTCGGTCCTTCGAGGCCTGCTCTCGCAGGCGCCTCAGGATGAGGGGGGATGTGGGCGGGTGGGGAAGCCGGCGTCATCATCAAGATTGGCCCGCGGCGGAGCATACCGGTTGGCCCCATCTTGAGGTGGGGCGGCTCAACGGTCGGCTCTTATCCGGAGGTCGCTCGGCACACCGGTCAGCCCTCATCCTGAGGTGGGAGCGCAAGCGACATCAGAAGGACGAGGGCGGGTGGCTTGCAGGGTTGGCTGACGCTGGAAAAGGCGGGATAGCTGTGGCCTCGGTCCTTCGAGGCCTGCTTTCGCAGGCGCCTCAGGATGAGGGGTGATGTGGGCGGGTGGGGAAAGTGTTGGCGGGGTGGGCAAGAAGCGGGTGGGGCTCGACCGGGTTCAATCGATCCTCTTTACAGGTCCCCGCCGCGAAAGGTCAGGAAGCGCCTCATAGGCATAGGCGATCAGCGCCTCCTTCTTGGCGCGATTCCAGCCTTTAATCTGCCGCTCGCGCGCAATCGCGTCCAGGATCCGGTCGTAGACCTCCGTGAAGACAAGCTCCACCGGTCGTCGTTGCGCCGTGTAACCATCGAAGGCCCCTGCATTGTGTTCCCACATTCTGGCTTCGATCGATTGCTTGGTGAGCCCCGTATAATACGATCCGTCGCGGCATCGCAGGATGTACACCGTCACTTCCATGGTACCCCCTTCTGCAATCATTGCGTGAGATTGATCGGAAAGCAATGAGGGTCGTTTTGGGTCTTTTCGCCGGGTGAGTGCCGGGGCCTCGATCCTTCGAGGCCTGCTTTCGCAGGCACCTCAGGATGAGGGGTGATGTAGGCGCGTGGCGTCCGCCAGCGCGGAGCGAAACCTTGGCTGGCGAGCGAGGCACGCCGGTCAGCCCTCATCCTGAGGTGGGAGCGACAGCGACATCAGAAGGACGTGGGCCGGTGGCATTCGGGGCTGGCGGTGCGCGAGCGGCAGGTAGCAGGTGGCGTAAGCCTGGGCATGGTATGGCCTCGCTCCTTCGACGCCTGCTGGCGCAGGCACCTCAGGATGAGGGGTGATGTGGGCGCGATCCTGCACACCTCACACCGTCAGCCATGATCCCTTGCCTCACCCCTCATACGTCGCCCCTCACCCCGTCAGCCTTTTCACTTGCCGATCCTCCCTCACACCTTCACCGCCAGCCGCAGGCCACCCCAGTGGCGGCCGTTGATGGTGATGGGGGCGGAGATGTCTTTCATCAGGACGAAATTGCCGCCGCCCATGTCGCGGCGGTAGGTCTGGACGAGGAAGGGGGCGGTGGAGCGGCCGGCGGCGAGGCCGACGCGGTCGTTGAAGATGCGGCGGTTGCGGCAGTTGGCGGTGTTCCACACCGTATCGCCGGGGCGCTGGGGACTTGAGAATTTCCGGTTATGGGTCGGCAGGTAGCCATTGTTGTCGACCGCCGCGCAAAAGCCGATGCGGTCGGAACTGGTGGCCACAGGTTCGAGAATGGCGGGCAAGACCTGGTCGGTGAAATCGGTGAAGCCGGTCATCATCTGCACCGGATCGGTGCCCGGGATCGGGCGGTACTGGCGGTCGAAAAGATCGGCCATGCGGATGCGGCCGGTCTCGACGGCGCGCTCAAAGGTTTCGGAAATCCTGGCGGCGACCGAGACGGCGGTGTCGATCCAGTCGCTGTCGACGGTGCGAATGCCGGCGCTGGCGGTCAGCTGGACCAGCGTTTCCGACAGGCCGACGACCTTGTCGATGCGGGCGGCTGTTTCCTGCAGCTGGTGATCGGACTGGCGCACTTCGCCGGACATGGCATTCAGCGTCACGACGAATTGCGCGCATTGGCGGTCAACCGTCTCGGTGGTGCCGGAGATCGACGAGGAGCTGTCGAGGATGCGGGTGATCACCTGCTCCATGGCGCTGAAGGACTGGTTCATCGCCTGCGAGGTCTGGCGCACATCGCGGGCGCTTTCCGTCGCTCCGCGGCCGGCTTCCGTCAGGCGGGAGATCTTCTGGCGCAGTTCATTCAGCGTCTGCTGGATGGCGCCGGTGGCCTGCGAGGTCTGCAGCGCCAGCGCCCGGACCTCCGCTGCGACGACGGCAAAACCCTTGCCGGCCTCCCCTGCCCGCGCCGCTTCGATCGCCGCATTGAGGGCGAGAAGATTGGTCTGGCGGGCAATGGTGCCGATCTCCTCGGCGACCTTGTCGACCTCGGACAGCGAGCGGGCAAAGGTGCCGATCTCCGTGCCGATTTCCTCCGATGTCGAGACCATGTGATCGATCTTGCCGACGGCGCCGGTCAGGCGCGTGGCGCTGTCGCCCAACATGCGGCGGGCTTCGCCCGCGGTCTCATCCGTCTCGCGCAGGGCCGCGGCCACGGTGCGGTTGTTTTCGGAAATGGTGATTGCGGTGCGGGTGATTTCATCAAACGTGCTGGCATGGCTGCGCGAGACCTGCGCCACATCCTGGATCGCGCCGCCGATATCGACAATATCGATGCCGAGGCTGGAGGCCTCCTTCGCCAGGCGCTGGACAATGTCGCGCAGCGCGGCAGCATCGACTTCCGATGGCGCCGGGGACCGTTCAACCGTGTGATCCGGGACTTGCGGCGCCAGCGGGGCATGGCCCCGATCCCGGTCATCCGCCACATGATGCAAGGCGACGTTCATGAGCATCCTCCTGATGCCAAGTCGCGACAATAGGACCCTAGAGTCGCGCTTCGGCATTACCCAATCGGGGATGGTAGGCGCGCATGCTTAAAGAAGCATTTATTATGCAAAGCTAAAAAACAGTAAACCGGAGGTCACAAGGCGCCGATGTCGCGGAGCTTCTTGAGCACGGCCTGGCTGGGTTCGCCGGTGATCGGCAGCTGGTAGTGGCGCTCGAAACGGCGGATGGCGGTGCGCGTTTCCTCGCCCGGCATGCCATCGATGGTGACATCCTTATAGGCCATGTTGGACAGACCGCGCTGGATTTCCATGACGAGGCCCGGATCGTAACTGGCCTGGCTGATCGGCGGCGTCTCAGCGGGGGCGGATGCCTCCCCCGTGACGGCCCGTGGCGGCACGGGCGCGGCCACCAGGGCAGCCGACGGCTTGGCGTCGGCCGGGGCAGCGGCAGTGGCGGCGGCAGGCTGCACGGCGGCGGCGGGCTTGGGCTCGGCGCTTGCCTTGGGCTCGGCGATCGACTTCGGCTCGGCGGTGACCGGGCGTCGGGGCGGATTGGTGACGATCGTCGTCTGTGCCTTGCGGATGGCGGCGGCCACCGGATCCGTGTCGGCTTCAAGACCGGTGAGATCGGACGGGCGCTGGGCGGGGACTGCGGCGGTAAAGCCCGTCTCGAGCTCCAGTGCTGCCATCAGTTCCGGGCTGACGAGGCCGTTTGCTTCCATGCCGGCGGATTTCTGGAAGAGCGCAATGGCGGTTTCGGTGCGCGGGCCAATCACGCCATCCGGCTCGCCATCATAAAGGCCGCGTGCGATGAGGGCCGCCTGGACGCGGCGGATGACTTCCGCCGTCTGATCGGCTGCGGCTGGCAGTGCTTCGGCCTCCCCCTCGCCTTCACGCTCGATGCGGAAGGTGGTGACATTGGCCGGATCATGTTCGGTGAGCAGCGTGCTTTTCTGGGCACCGGCCAGGGCGGTGAAATCGCCGGCGTCACGGGTGCGCAGGAAGGGCGACGGATGCTGGCCGGGCTGATACCACAGGGCATTGGCGGCGACCGTGCCGAAGACGACGCCGAAGGTGGCGACGCCGCCAACGAGACGCGGATAACGAAGGGCAAGACGCCAAAGCGCGCCGCCGGCGGCCAAAACGAGGCCGAGAAGCCGGCTCCTGGCCGGCGTCTTCTCAGGCGATTTTCGCTTTCGCTTCGTCATTCCCGTCCGTTTTCCCGCTCTGGGCTCCCATCATGTCAGTCTTGGCCAGGCGCGGCGGGAACTCGACCATGGTCTCGTCTTCACCGGACAGCTGCACGGCGCCAGAGCCATCGAGCGGCAGGACGATCGTGGCGACCGTGCCTTCCCCCGGGCGGCTGGCGATGGAGAAGGTTCCACCATGCAGGGCCGTCAGTCCCTTTACCAGCGAAAGGCCGAGACCGGAACCCTCATAGTTTCGGTTGAGATCATTCTGAATTTGCGTGAAGGGACGACCGAGCATGGCAATCTTGTCAGCCGGGATGCCGATGCCGGTATCGCTGACAGACAGCACGACATTGGCGCCCTGGCGGGTGGCATCGATGGTGACGACGCCGCCTTCCTCGGTGAACTTGATGGCATTGCCGACGAGGTTGATCAGGATCTGGCGCAGCGCCCGCTCGTCGGCGACGATATCGCCCAGACCACGCGACAGGCGGCTGGTGAGCTTGACGCCCTTTTCGGCGGCCTGCAGCGACAGCATGCGTTCGCAGGCGATGACGGCGCCATCGACCTCGAAACGCTCGAGCTGGAGTTCGTAGCGGCCGGCCTCGATCTTCGACATGTCGAGCATGGTGTTGACCACCGACAGAAGATGGGCGCCGGACTGGCGGATCAGCTGGACATATTCGCGCTGGCGATCGGTTTCGAGCTTGCCGAAATATTCGCCGGCGAGAATGTCGGAAAAGCCGAGAATGGCATTGAGCGGCGTGCGCAGCTCATGGCTGACGGCGGCGAGAAACCGGCTCTTGGTCTCATGCGCATCGATCGCCTCATGCTCCTTCTGGCGCATGGCATCGCGCATCTTCAACTCGCTCTCGATGTCGAGGATCTGCGCCTGGACAGCCTGGAGCGCGCCATCGTCGCGGCGGATTGCCGTCATGTCCATGCGGACATTGAGGAACTGGGTCTGGGTCAGGCCGAGCACCGGACGATCGAGACGCAGGTCGATGACGACGGCATCCGCCCCCTGGCGCAGGGCATCAAGGCTCTGGGCAAAGGCAAGGCGATCGGAGACATGGACATGTTCGACGAAGGGGCGCAGCAGCGGCTCGCGCAGGAAGGCCAGATAGATCTCGCGATCCCGGCCGCCGGCGGCGCGCACCATGCCGGTGTGGTCGAGCGTCAGGAAGAGGCCCGGGCAGGCTTCATATCCATGGAAGGGATTGGGCATGTCCGGTTCACCCGCCGGCTTTTCCGGGCCCGTGAGGCGGCGTCCGGCGACAAGCGCGACGCAGGCCAGCATGAAGAGAGCCGAAGCGAGGCCGACACCGAGCGGAAGACCCGCAGCAAGCCCGAAGACGGAGGACAGGAGAGCCGGGAGAAGCACCACGGCCGGAAAGAAGCCGAGCGTCAGGCGACGCAGGATGACGATCTCGCCCTGGTCCATCGAGCGGCCGGCGGCCTGACGCGGCAGGCAGCGTGCTGCAATCCCGTCCAGCAGGGCAGCCATCTCATCCGACATCTTACGCAATACAACCACGCCAGGATTCCGCGACCGGTTCACTTCACATTTCACAGCCGAAGATAGCGCCGGCGCGCTTAAAGAATAGATAAGGCGAGGCTCCGGAAACCGGCGGTTGGGGGGCATCTGACCCGATTCGGGACAGCGAAAAGGGCCTTTGCGGTTTATGGTTAACGGGGCGTAACTGCTGATTTTCCTAGAATTTTAGCGGTCGCGTTAATATTTGACCGAGGAGACGCCGCAGGAAAGCGGTGGATTTCCTGACCTCTGCCACAAATATGCTTAATCGCCAGCGGCAGATTGGCGCCCTGTCGCGCAGAGGTTGAGCGACAGTTTGCATTTTAATCAAATTCGCTTCGAATCCGACCGTCTTTTGAAAATCGATCTTCGCGAATCAGGGCTTAGGTAAAGGGCACAAGTTCGGGGCAAACCCGACGCCATCCGGAACAGACCGGAAAACAGGGTATTGGTGACGACATGTGGTTTCTGATCAAGGGAACGTTCTATTGCACGGTGACGCTGGTGGCGCTCTCGTTCCTGGCAGCGCCGCCGCACGAAGAGGAAGACGGCGGTTCGCGGCTGGAAATCGGCGATGCGTTTACCGCCGCTACCGGCGCCTATGAGTATGTCGCCTCGCTCTGCGTCGAGCGGCCCGAGGTCTGCGAAAAGGGCATGGAAACCTTCCAGGCGATCGGCCAGCGGGCCCGCGAAGGCGCGCTGGTTGCCTATCAGATCCTCGACAAGCAGTTCACCGACACGGAAGAGAGCGAGCGCGCGACGGCAGACGCCCGTCCGCTCAGCGCTCCTGAAACGGACAAGGGCGTGGTCGAGATTGTCAAGCCGAAGGTGACGCCGGCAGTGGCTGCCGCTGAATTCGAAGAGCCGATCACGACCGGCACCGTGGTGCCGAGCGCCCGACCGCGCAACCTGCCACAACCCTATCGCAAGCCAAGCCAGACGCCCTGAACGGGTAGCCGAGCCTGACAGACCCGGCCCCTGACTTCAGAGCGGCCATAAAGAGAATTTCCAAGGGCGATCCCCGCCCTTCCCCCCGAGCTTGCATCCGGCTGGCCATAGCCGGATGCCTGTCTGCCTGTCCCAAACTGCTGATCGGCCTATGCCGGGCCGCGAGGAGCAATCCTCGCGGCGTTTTTTTTGGGGTGTGTTTCGCGCATCGCCCGCTGCGGTTGTGACGCTTGCAGTTTCGCGCTAGATTTCAACGATGATGCCGGGATCTGGGATGATGACAACGGAATCTGTGAGCCTCGACTTTCTTGCGCGACAGGCGAAGACGAGGATCGATGAAATGCGGCCGATGCGCAAAGATCTCGGTGACGTCCTGCGCCTCGTCAACGGCGTATATGACCTGACCCGGCGCCCCGAGCGCCGGCAGGTTGAATTGCGTGACGACCTTGAACTCACGATCAAGATGGAACTCGGCGGCGCGCTTGGCAACATTCAGACCTCGCTCGAGGCTACGCTTGCGCGGATCGAGACCTCCGTTGCCGACCTCGGACACCGCGTTTCTGATCTTGAACACAAGCCTTGAGGTTATAGTGGAAGCAAGCAGGCCCTTCGGCGCCCCCGTTGCGCTTGCGCTTCGAACTGCCGATCGGTTTCGCCCCCCACCAGCGAAGCCTCTTTTGGGATGAAAACGGATTATCACCTGCCTTTGCATTTCGAAATTTTACTGCTTCCCATTTTTCGAGCCATACCAACCATCCTCTCAAACTCCGTCAGCGCAAGGCGGACCAATTCACTTTTCTCCTTCAGGTTTTTTCAACTCCATGACACCAAACCTTCTTAAGTGCCGACTATGACTGTTCCACCGTTTGGGCGCCATAAATCCAGGCCGTTGGTCGGCTGGTGGTCAATGCATGAAGATCGAGAAGCCCTCATTCGACGTGACGGCGCGTCCGTTCGCTTTCTCGGCTTTTTTGACCAAGATGCGTTGGCTCCAGAGGAATTCGAGACCGGTCGCCGCTGGATGCGCTTCGAAGCGAACGATACCAAGCGCTGCATGCAAGTCTCAGTTCAATGGCGCGACGTTTTCAGTCCCTCACGGCAGCGCTCCCTCATCTGGCGCCTCGATTATGCCCGGTCATTCAAAGCTTCAGATCTCGCTGAATTGGGACACAATGAGTGGGTCGCGTTTGACCGGTTCATTTGCGACGCATTGACTTGCTGGCCGGAAAGAGAGGCAACAGGTCTCCGCCCAAGTCTGCTTGCCGTCACTGGCGGCTGGCACGAAGGGAGATGGCAGGACAAATACTACCGAACCTTTGAAATGGCTTTTCTGCGAAGTGCCGCGGATGTTGATCTGGGCAGCGTGCCGGTGGTTGTTGATCGGATAGAGGACGCCCGCGAGTGGCACTTTGTCCCCCCAACCCAGATTGTCACTGCAGAAGATATCCTCGACACCCAGGAGACGCTGTCTGACGCAGCGCGGGACGACCTGCGGGCACTGGTCACCAAGCTCTTGCCAAGTCGTCCTCACTTGCGATCCGGTGACCGCTTCTTCTTCCCGCTATTTCCGGGTCGATTCCGCAGGTCGCCCTGGGTGTACATGGACGATGAGATCATTACCGACTGCATCACCCTCAGTACCGACGAGCCAGACTGGTACCTGAATGTTGAGAATGGTCGCGACAGTGTCATTGGAGCCATCTCTCGAAACATGGGGACATCAAACAGCCTTGAGTATGCCCCCAGGAGCGGCCACGGCAGGAAGATGCCGGTGAAACTTTCCAGAAACTTTCTGGAACGCTTTCAGGAACTTTGCAGAAACGGGATATGGCTATGGGAGGACACATACATCCACTCCTCCCATCCCGCATTCGATAGTCACGGCCGCTCAAACGCGATTCACATCCCAAAGCCTGAATGGATTCGCATCGATGGAATCATTTCCGTTGCCGGAACGGACAGGACCAAGAGGCTTCAGGTCGCGACAACGCTGGAGCGAGACAGCTTCAACGCTGAGGAGATGTCGTATGCCTTCCGCGAGGACACTTTTGTTTCACGAATCGCCCTTTCGGAGCTGTTCGAGTTTCATCCAGTTTCACGATGCCTGACAGATCGAGCGTCGGGACAGCGGCTCGAATTACATGAGATTATTTCGGGCAACAGAAACGTAACAGATCAATGCGCAGGAATTTATCGCTACCGGGACGGCGACACTGACTATTTTTTCAACGTGACCAGAGAAAATCGCCGCAAAAACTATGTAGCGGGAATATGGATCGTCGATCACAATTCATCACGCTTGAAAAAGCAACAATCCAAGGGCCAATCAATATCAAACGAAATGTGGTATAGAATGGCAAACTTCATCAGGGATGCCATTCTCTTCTGGCCGGATGACACAATTTTTGGCGCGAGCCCTTCCTCAGTTGTTGAAACTGGCGGTGTATTTCAAGGACGCTGGGAAGCAAGGTTGCGCCGTCAGCAATCCTACGGTCTAAACACATTCGAACCGGATCGATCCGACTGCAAGTTTGCGGACGCGTCAGCCTTGCTTCATCCATGGAAGATATTTGAGCCTGCGACTGATACCACAATCATCAGTGATAAAATCAAGAGGGCGATCAGCAAGGCAGAGAGTGGCGTTTTAGATCCTTTGAGCAGACCCTCTGCAAAACCATTGAGTTGCCTAAGGCTGGATGGCCGGGCGATATTGCATCATTGCGGCTGGAAGTCTTTGCACGCTCCGCCAGACGGCGACATCTACCAAGTGCCCATCTTCGAATATGTGGATGACGATGTAACAGCCAGGTGGTATCCACGCCTTCCGGGTCGCTTTGAGACAGCGTCAGTTGCAGTCATCGCGGTTGATCCGCTCTCTGCATTTCAAGGAGAGCTTGAACCCATCCCCCCCTCCCACTCTGACCCAACACCCAGTTGGTATCCGAACAGGGAGGTTTGGCTTCGCCTTGTTTCGGCATTGGAAGCGCAACTCGATTATCAAACCGGAAGCCTCGAAATCAAAGGGCTTTTCACAAGCCATGGCTATGACAGTCACGCAGTACGTAACACTTGGCTTGAGGAACTCTGACGGCCGTGTGCTCCCATGCTTCAGACGGAAGAGATGGATCCAGTCTTGTTACGGCCCCGTACAGACGTCATTTCACCGCCGTGATCGCAACCCAATCCGTCGGCTTGCGGTCATAGGCACTGCCTGTCCAGGCCTCGGCTTCCATCTTTCGCCACGGTGCGGCGGCTTGCCAGAGGGACATGAGTTCGTCCTGCTGGAGATAATTGTAAGAGCGGCCAAGGGCATCGGACGCTTCTTCGGACCCTGCCTTGAAACTGGCCCAGACGACGGCATTGGCCGTCATCGCGCGGTAAATTTTCTTGATGACCTCGCAAAGGTCTTGCCGTGGGACGTGCGTGAGGGACGCGCAGGCGTAAACGCCATCATAAGCATCCTCGGCATCCAATTCATGGAACAGCATGGTCCTGACGGGTTGCCCGATGCGGCGCGACGCGATGGCTGCCAGTTGCGCTGATCCATCGGTCGCATCGAGCGTGAAGCCGTTTGCGATGATGACGCTGGCATCAACGCCACCGCCCGTCCCCAATTCCAGCACCCTGCCCTCCGGCTTGCACTGGCTGAGGAAGGCGCCCAATCTCGGATTGGGCGTTGCCTTGTTGGCCGCATAGGTCTCGGAATTCGTCTCATAGAAGTTCAGCGTCGTATCGGTCATCGGAATTCGCGCTTTCCAAAACGTGTCCAATATCTGCAAGTGGCACACAACCGCCGCCGAATGCGGGGCATTGCGACGCCTGGCATGGCTGCAACTTAAAATATGCACTTTATAAATTCGAAAGCCCAGGATCGTATTGGAAGAACCGTGTCCCCTCCCCTCATTTCCTCCCTCGCACCCGGTACACAAGCCTCCCCCTCTCCTCTATATGAGGTCCGACAGACAGAATGGGTGCGGCATGGCGACTTTGGATGCGATGATTGATGATTTCGGGTTCCTCGAGGATTGGGAGGACCGGATGCGGTATGTCATCGAGCTTGGCAAGGCTTTGCCGGATCTGCCGGAGGCCGAGAAGCGTGCTGAGAACAAGGTGCAGGGCTGTGCGAGCCAGGTCTGGTTGTCGGTCGAGGCCGGTGACGGGGTCGATCCGGTGATGACGTTTCGCGGCGATAGCGATGCGTTTATCGTGCGCGGGCTGGTTGCCATCGTGCTGGCCGCCTATTCGGGCAAAAAGGCCTCCGAGGTGGTCGCCTTTGATGCGCTCGACCTGTTCAGCCAGATCGGGCTTCTCGAACATCTGACGGCGCAGCGCGCCAATGGGCTGCGCTCGATGATCCAGCGGATTCGCGAAGAGGCGGCGCGGCGGCTGGTTTGAGGGCTTAGCCGCGCTCACTGGCCGGGGCCTCGGCGCCCTCAGCGTCCTCGGCGTTCTCGGTGATTTCAGGGCGATAGCCCTCCTCGCCCCAGTGTCGGGTGCGGGCGGGCTTTTGCGGCGGGGCATAGTGGCGGGCGAGTGCTAACAGCGCGGTGCGCAGCATGAGCTTGGCCGAGCGGGCCGGCCATTGGCACTCGCGCTCCACGATTTCCAGGCCCTTGCCGAAGCAGCAGACATCAAGGGCGACGCCGGCCAGTTCCGGACCCATGGCGGCGATGGCGCGGTTGACGCGGGCACGCGCGGCCAGCCGGCTGTCGGCGAGATCCGGAGCATCCGGCGCCTGGCCCTTGACGCGGGTGGCAAGCCTTGGCTCCCAGGACGCGGTGATGCGGGGCTGCAGGGCGCCGTAGTCGAAATCGGCGGCCAGCCGGTCGCCGGCCAGCACCGCCTCTTCCGGCAGAAAGGCGCGGCCGTCCTTGTCCTTTAGTTTCAACAGCGGATAGAGCGGCGATTCCTGGCGATTGCGGCGCAGCACGCGCCGGCCTTCGGGCGTGGCTTCGGTGATGGTTTCCATCTGCCTATGCTGGGCGGCGAAACTCTCCTCCGGCAGATCGCAGAGCGCGCGGCGCAAATAGGCAGCCGTCTCTGGCGTGGCGGCAATGGTGGAACCGGTCCGGGCAATCAGGCCGCGCGCGGCAAGGCCGGCAAGCAGGCCGGCATCGACGGTGAGATCGGTCATGGTGCCGATGGAAGGGTCACGGCCGAGACGGAGCATGGCGGCAGGTGCGGCGGCGTTGACGCCCTCGCCGGGCCTTGCCTCCGCAGCGGCCTGGCCCATCACCGTGAGCGGGCCGTCGAGCAGCAGCCGCAGCAGGCGGCGGGTCGGCTTCTGGTCGCGAGGCAGCGCTTTCCCCTCCAGCGTTGCGGTCCCTGGGGCTTTTCCTCTGGATGTCTTCTGAATGGTCAGGGTCATGCAGGCACCTCTTTCAAGCGGCAGTGCGGGGAACGAGCAAGTGGACGGCGCTTGCCATGCGCTCGACGGTCGCGACGAAGGCGTCGTAGCCGGGGTCTTCGCGGCGGTGCTCGACCATGCGGCAGGCATGGCCAACCGTGGAGCGCTCGCGCCCGAAGGCGGCCGCCACCTCCTCCATGGAAAGCGCAAAGGCGGTGTGGCAGACATACATGGCGATCTGGCGGACATGGCTCGTTGCGCGCCGCCGATTGCCGCCCTCGGCCTCGATGCCGATGGCCTCCAGCAATTCCTGGGTTAGCTGGCGGAGGATCATACAGAGCAGACGATGCTCAAGGGAGGGCGGCGGCGTTTGTGACCTGCCTGAGCCCGGGGCGTCCGTGGGGGTTGGGGGAGCGATGGGCCGGAGCGTATAGCGGGGGGATGTGGCAGTCTGCATGGCGACCTCGCGATATAGGATTTTCTTCCTACACGATAACAGAAGTCGGAAGGCTGGAAACCCTCAATTTGCGGGGGATCGTGCGGAACGGCCATGCAAGAAGTCATCCCCCCCAATGCGGGTCCGCACTCAGGGAAATAATCCTATGCTGCGGACACGAAAAAGGCCGGGTGCGAAACCCGGCCTCTTCAATGCGAAATCTGGATGGATGGCTTACTTGGCGCGCTTGCGGCGCTGGCCGAGGCCCATTTCCTTGGCGAGGCGCGAACGCGCTTCGGCATAGGCCGGGGCAACCATCGGGTAGTCGGCCGGCAGACCCCATTTCTCGCGGTATTCGTCCGGAGTCATGTTGTAATGGGTCATCAGGTGCCGCTTCAGCGACTTGAATTTCTGACCGTCTTCCAGGCAGATCAGGTAGTCGTCCTCGATCGACTTGCGGATCGGCACTGGCGGCTTCGGCTTTTCCACCGGCACGACAACCGGGGTTGGCGAAGTCGTGTTGCTGAGGGCCTGGTGGATATCACCAATCAGCGTCGGCAGATCGCCGACCTGAACAACATGGTTGCCGATATAGGCAGCCACGATATCCGCCGTGAGTTCGACCAGCAATTGCGGGTCGAGACCCTGTTGTACTTCACTCATTTCAATCTCCTGTTCAACCATTGCAGGCACCGCCGCAGCCTGTTCATGATATGAGGTTCTGCATATCCGACAGCATCGCCAGAATATGAAGAACATAGCTTATGTTCAGAATGCATTCGCCTTCAGCCACCCCCCATTTCTAGGGCCTTATTCCAGCAAAACCGACAGGTCTTATCGGTATTCAATGAAACATTGATACCAAATACATGACCACTCAATCTTGCGAAGCAGCGGAAAGCACTCTCATTCCTGAAATATCACCCCTGATGTAAAAGTCCACTGTAATGATCTGCAAGTTTTAACAGGTGCAAAAATAAGTGTGAGTAAGCTTCACTTCTCTAGATCGAAGAAACTCTTCGCTTCTCAGGTCAATTCAAGTCACCGGTGAAAGCTGCCCATTACTTGGTCATCTCGTCGCAAACTGACACGGACGATAGTGGATAGCCGACCTTGTGGGCGGCGCGGGCGAGGAGATGGGCGGCAATCGGGGCCGTGAGGATGAAGAAGACAATGCCGGCAAACGCCCGCCCGAAGGTCGCGATATCGCCGGCATGCAGGCCAACAGCGAGCAGCAGCAGGCCGGAGCCGACCGTGCCGGCCTTGGAGGCGGCGTGCATGCGGCTATAGACATCCGGCAGGCGGTTGACGCCGATGGCGGCGATCAGCGAGAAGAGCGCACCGCCGATGATCAAGACCGAGAGAAAGAGCGCAAAGAGTGTGGCCATGCTCATGCCTCCTTGCCGGCTGTCTTGCCGGCTGTTTTGCCGGCTGGCTTGCCGGTCTTGCCGGCGGATTTCTGCTTCGACACGGGTTTCGACGCTTCACGCTTCAGGATCTGGCCGCTGGCCGCCGATTCGGCCCTGCCCGGCTGGTCTTCGCCCACCCGGCCACGGGCCAGGATGAAGCGGGCAAAGGCAACCGTGGCGAGGAAGCCGACCAGGCCCAGTGAAATGGCGATATCGATATAGAGCGTATATCCGGTCTTCAGCGCGATCACGGCGATGAAGCCGATGACGATGCCGACCAGCATGTCGAGCGCCACGACCCGGTCGGGCAGCGTCGGGCCGACCACGGCGCGCCAGACGGTGAGCAACATGGCCACCACAAGGATGAGGATGGCGAAGTTGCTTGCGAAATCAATGATCCGATCCGGTGTCATCTTGCGAAGGCCTCCATGATCTTCTTCTCGAAACCTTCGGCAATATCGCGCCGCGCGGCTTCGACATCACCGCAATCAATGCCGTGCACGTAAAGCGTCGAGCGATCCTCGGAGACATCGACCGACAGGGTTCCTGGCGTGAGCGTGATGAGATTGGCGAGAAGCGCGATTTCGAAATCGGTCTTCACCTGCAGCGGATAGGCAAAGATGCCAGGCTTTATCTCGAGATTGGGCCGGAGCACGAGGTGCGCGACCTTCCAGGCGGATTTGGCCAGCTCGACGAGGAAGAGCAGGATCAAGGACAGGATGCGGCGCGTGCGGCCGGGGCGGCCTGCCCCTTCGAACTGACTGCGCAGGATGCTGAGCGTCAACAGCGAGAGCACGAAGCCGAAAAGCAGATTGTGCAGGCTGAAGCCGCCGCTGACCACGGCCCAGATCACCGCCATCAGAACGCTGAGGGCATAAAGGCTCATGGCGCACCTCCCGGAAAGACGGAGCGGATATAGGCCGTCGGATCCGACAGGCCGGCCGCCGCCTGCTGGGTGGCGGCAATCAGGCTTTCGGGAAAGAGGCCGAACCAGATGACGAAGGCGGATAGAAGCAGGATCGGCGCCATGCGCCAGCTGGTCTGAGTGGCATCGATTGGTGGCAGCGCGGCAGCACCCTCACCCGCCGACGGGCGCCAGAAGGCGAAGAGGAACACGCGACCGAAGGCAAGCGTGGTGAGAAAGCCGGAGATCAGCACGCAGGCTGCCAGCCACCAGGCGCCGATATCGATGGCCGCCTTGACCAGCAGCGCCTTCGGCCAGAAGCCGGAAAAAGGCGGCAGGCCGCTTGCGGCGAAGAAGAGGCCAAGCGCCACTGCCGAAAACAGCGGGGCTGCCGTCCAGAGGCCCGCGACCCGATCCAGCCGGAAGCTGCCGCCGATGCGGGCGACCTCACCAGCGACGAGATAGAGCGCGGTCATCAGGAGGATGGAATGCAGGGCGTAGAAAATCGCCGCCCCCACCGCCATTTCGCCGCCGATGGCGATGCCGACCATCATATTGCCGATGCCGGCAATCACGACAAAGCCGAGCATGCGGCGGATGTCATTCTGGGCCAGCGCCCCCATGGCCCCGAGGACCAGGGTGAGGCCGGCGGTGACGGCAATGGCAAAGCTCAGCGTTTCGCGCTCGACCGGCAGCAGCATGACCATGACGCGCAGCAGGGCATAGACGCCGACCTTGGTCAGCAGGCCGGCAAACAGCGCCGAGACCACGGTGCGGGGCGTGTGATAGGAGGCCGGCAGCCAGAAATTGACCGGGAAGGCTGCCGCCTTCATCGAGAAGGCGAGCACGAACAGGGCCGACAGCGTGACCAGCGGCGCGGTCTCGGCATAGGTTGACGCCTTGCGGGCGATATCGGCCATGTTGAGCGTGCCGAAGATGCCATAGAGATAGGCGACCGCGATCAGGAAGAGCGTCGTCGCAATCAGGTTCAGCACCGCATATTTCAGCGCCCCGTCAATCTGCTCGCGCTCCGAACCGAGGATCAGGAGGCCGAAGGAGGAGATCAGCAGGACCTCGAACCAGACATAGAGGTTGAAGATATCGCCGGTGAGGAAGGCGCCGGAGACGCCGGCCATCAGCATCATCAGAAGCGGATAAAAACCATAGCGGCGGCCGCTGCGGTCAATCTCGACATGGGCATAGAGCGCTGAAGCCAGGGCGACGATGGCAGCCGCCAGCGCAAAGAGCGCCCCGGTCAAATCCACGGTGATGGCGATGCCGAAGGGGGGCAGCCAGCGGCCCATCATCATGGTCAGCGGCCCATCCGTGCCGACCTTGATGAGAAGGGCGACATTGTTCAGCACCAGAAGGGCAAGGGCCGTTATCGCGACCGGCGGATGCCAGTTCATGCGGTGGCGGATCATCATCAGGATGGCGCCGGCGGCAATGCAGAGCCCGACCGGCATGATGGCCAGCCAATCGGCGGCCGTTGCCGGGGCGGTGACAAGCGCTGCGGTGAAATCGACTGATGTGGTGGCGGGTGCAGCCATCAGGCACGACCTCCCGGATATGCGAAGGCGATCATGCTCAATACCCCATCGGCGGCAGCGGTTCGTCTGCCGGTTCGGCGACGCGCATTTCGTCGCTGTCGTCGGTGCCGAGGTCCTGATAGGCGCGCCAGGTGAGGACCAGCAGGAAGCAGAAGAAGGAAAAGGAGATGACGATGGCCGTGAGGATCAGGGCTTGCGGCAGCGGATTGGCGGCGGTCGGAGCCAGGGTATCGGCACCGGCGGGGATGATCGGCGGGATTTCGGCCGTCAGCCGGCCGGTGGTGAAGATCAGCATGTTGACCGCATTGCCGAGCAGGACCACGCCGAGCAGGATGCGGATCACCTTTTTCGACAGCATGAGATAGATGGCGGCAGCAAAGAAGATGCCGACGACGAGGGCGAAGATCGGTTCCATCAGGCGTCGTCCCTTTCTTCGAGCGCCAGCGCGATCGAGGTGAACGAGCCGAGCACGACGAGATAGACCCCGACATCGAAGGAGACGACGGTGGCGAGCGGCACTTCGACGCCGAAGAGCGTCGGATAGACCCAGATGCCGGTCATGAAGGGATAACCCAGCGGGGCGGAGATGAAGCCCGACAGCGTGGAGATCAGAAGCCCGCAGCCGGCAATCGACATGGGGTGGACATAAAGCGCGCGGCGGACGGCCCGCACCCCGAAGGCGATGCCGTAAATGGCAAAGGCGGAGGCTGCGATCAGCCCGCCGATGAAGCCACCGCCGGGCTCGTTATGGCCGCGCAAGAGCACGAAGATCGAGAAGAGCAACATCAGGGCCGTGAGGAAAGGCGCAAAACTGCGGAAGATCAGAGTGTTCATCGGGCCTTGCCCTTTTTCTTCGACGGCGCGTTGAACGGCGCAGCTTCGCCCAGGGATGCGCCAGCGGGTGACGGCGGCGCGACGCGGATGCGGATCAGCGCCAGGATCGACAGGCCCGTGATCATCACCACACCGATTTCGCCGAGCGTATCCACGCCGCGGAAATCGACGATGATGACGTTCACGACATTGGCGCCGTGGGCGATGACCTTCGAGTATTCCGAGAAGAAGACGGTGAGCGCCGGATCAAAGGGCCCCGATGTCACGGCCACCAACATGACGGCAAAGCCGATGCCGCAGGCGATGGCAAGCACCGCATCCAGCAGTGCTGCGATGGGCGGCCGGTGATCGGCAAGCGTCAGGCGCAGACGGGTCATGACCAGGGCCAGGATGACGACCGACAGGGTTTCGACCATGAACTGGGTGAAGGAGAGATCCGGCGCGCCATAGAGCAGGAAGAGCACGGCCATGGCGAAGCCCTGGATGCCGAGGCAGACAATGGCCGTCAGCCGGTCGCGGGCGGTGAGCACGGCGATGACGCCGATGACGGCAATGGCGAGCATGGCCAGTTCATGCAGCGAGGCATTTTTCGGCCAGGAGGGCATGGCGGGCAGTTCGCCATAAACGACGGGCGTGACCAGCAGAACGGCGGCGACGAGGATGAAGGTGGAGGTGATGTAGACTTCCAGCCGGCCGTTCTGGACGAAACGGGTGACGGCGACCGACAGGCGCACGAGGCCGGAGACGGCATGGTCGAAGCCGCGGTCCGGGCTCAAACCCAGCGCGGTGACGAAACGATCAATGGTCGCGCGCAGCCGGTCGAGGCCGAGATAGAGAACGGTGCCGAGGATGACCGTCAGCACCGACAAGGCGAGCGCCGCGCCGAGATGCGGGATGAGGCTGATGGTGACGACCTGCGGCTCGCCATGCACGACGCTTGCCATGGGGGACGAGATGAAGCGATGGGCGACGGACGAGAACAGTGCTGCGGCGAGCGACAGGACGGCGAGCGTCAAGGGGCCGAGCCAGAGCAGGATCGGGCCCTCATGGGCGTGTTTCGGCGTCTGCGTCTCCGCCCCGATGAAGGGCTTCAGACCGACGGCAAAGGCGATGACGAACATCAACGCATTGCCGATGACGGCAATGCCGGTGAAGAGGATGGCGCGGGGGCTTGAACCGGCAAGCGCTGCATAGATCTCTTCCTTGGCAAGGAAGCCGAAGAGCGGCGGTAGGCCGGCCATGGAAATGCCGGCCAACAGGGCTGCGGCAAAGGTGATCGGCATCAGCTTTCTGAGACCGCCGAGCCGGGTCACGTCGCGAGTGCCGGTTTCATGATCGATGGCACCGGCGACCATGAAGAGCGCGCCCTTGAACAGCGAATGGGCAACGAGATAGAGGACCGCCGCCTCGACCGCATAGGGCGTATCGAAGCCGGTCAGCATGACGAGCAGGCCAAGCGAGGCGACCGTGGTATAGGCGAGCATCAGCTTCAGATCTGTCTGGCGGACCGCCATGACCGCGCCGACAAGCAGCGTCAAACCGCCGAAGAAGGGCAGCAGGATCTCCCAGGCGGGTGTCGCGCCCATCACCGGATTGAGCCGCATCAGCAGATAGACGCCGGCTTTGACCATGGTGGCGGAATGCAGATAGGCGGAGACGGGCGTTGGCGCTTCCATGGCGTTGGGCAGCCAGAAATGGAAGGGGAACTGGGCCGACTTGGTGAAGGCGCCGCCGAGCACGAGGAAGAGCGCTGCCAGATAAAACGGGCTTTCGCGCAGGGTATCGCCGGTGAGCAGCAGCAGCGACAGCTGGCTGACGCCGGTGATGTTCCACAGGAAGAAGATGCCGGCAAGCAGGATCAGACCGCCGCCGCCGGTGACCACCAGCGCCTGCAGGGCGGCACGACGCGCGGCTTCGCGGCTGTGGTCAAACCCGATCAAGAGGAAGGAGGTGATCGAGGTCAGCTCCCAGAAGACGAAGAGCATCAACAGGCCATCGGAGACGACGACGCCGAGCATGGCGCCCATGAAGAGCAGGATATAGGCGATGAAACGCCCCTGCTCAGGATGGCCCTTCATGTAACCGCCGGCGTAAAGCACGATCAGCGTGCCGATGCCGGTGATCAACAGCGCGAAGGTGAGCGACAGGCCATCGAGCAACCAGGAGAAGGAGAGATTGAGGCTGGGCACCCAGGCATAACCGCCGGTGACGCGGCCGCCAGCCGCAATCTCGGGCAAGAGACCGGCGAAATGGAGGAAGGCGAGCAAGGGGGCGAGCGCCAGAAGCCAGGCGGCATTGGCGCCCATGCGACGGGTCAACCAGGGTGCAAGCAGGGCTGCAGCAAAGGGCAGCACCATGGCGACCCAGGTCAGATCGCTCGCTAATACAGGCATTCAACCTCCCCGTCGGATCATGCGATCGGTGGTGATACTCGGTGGTGACACAAGGTGGGTCGGTGTTAGGACATGGGATGCGTCGTCTCAAGCAAAAACGAACAAAAAGCAGTTCACGGACGCGTCAGGCCGAGGTTTGCCGTGTTTTCCCCATGTATATCAGGAATGGGTGAAGCGGCTGGACCGGCGCCCAAGCCGAAGGCTTTCCCGCGCAATTGCAGGAGCGCCGGTGCCGCCCTATCTATAGTGCAAGACCGGCCAGGCAATGCTTGGCCTGACAGAGCATTCCGATGAACACAGGCTCGCTGGAATGCTCTATCGTTTTGATTTTGCCGCATTGTCCGACGCCGAAGCGATCCCGCTCCGGCTGGAAATGCTCCAAGCGCTTGAGGAGACCCCCATGACTTTGACCCGATCCGCCACCGCGCCGCAATCGAAACTGGTGAAGACCGACGAGGAATGGCGCGAGCAGCTGACGCCGGAGCAATACCGGATCTTGCGCGAGCACGGCACCGAGCGCGCCTTTACCGGCCCCTACTGGGACAACTTCGACAAGGGCCTCTACAGCTGTGCGGCCTGCAACGAACCGCTCTTTGTCTCCGACACAAAGTTCGACGCCGGCTGCGGCTGGCCGAGCTATTTCGAGCCGGTGAAGCCTGACGCCGTGACCGAGCACCGCGACACGGCCTTCGGCATGGTGCGCACCGAAATCCGCTGCGCCAATTGCGGCGGCCATCTCGGCCACGTGTTTCCGGATGGGCCGAAGCCGACCGGCTTGCGCTACTGCATCAACGGGCATTCGATGGTGTTTACGCCGATCGAGTGAGGGGGTGAAACGGTGTGATGCCACCCGCCCTCGTCCTTCGAGGGGAGCTTGCGCTCCCACCTCAGGATGAGGGCTGATCGGTGTGCCGAGCGACCTCCGGATAAGAGCCGACCGCTGAGCCGCCCCACCTCAAGATGGGGCTAACCGGTATGCTCCGCCGCGGGCCAATTTTGATGGTGACGCCGGCTTCCCCAGATGCCCACATCACCCCTCATCCTGAGGTGCCTGCGAAAGCAGGCCTCGAAGGACCGAGGCCACAGCTACCCCGCCGATTCCAGCGTCAGCCAACCCTGCAAGCCACCGCCCTCGCCCTTCGAGGGGAGCTTGCGCTCCCACCTCAGGATGAGGGCTGATCTGTGGACGCAGCGCCAGCGGTCACCTCAACTGCCCGGCACAAGCCGTTGATTTCACTTCCCTTCTGCGAGCGCCTTCAAGCATTGCTCGAATCCGGTCAGATCGGTCCAGAGACGATCGGGCGCTGCATCATGGACGGCCACGGGGCCGCCGCGGCGGGTGACGCCGCCATGCAGCATGAGGTTTTCGATCATTTCGAAATCCTCCAGCATGGTGCCATCGGGCGCGCGCTTTCGGCCGTCTTCGGCGATGTGGACCTTGCCGTTGTAGAAGCCGGCGCTGCGGTCATAATGGCTGGCGGCGACATTGGTGTAGCAGGCGACGCGCTTGCCGGCGCCGCACATATAGCCAAGTTCGAAGACCGTGCCCGGATCGGCGGCGATGCCGCGAAAGGGGGTGAGATTGGCAATCACACCATCGGCGGCATTCATGAAGCCCTCGTCGACCTCGGAGATGTTGAGGCCGAACTGGTGTTTGGTCGGTGCCGGCGGAATGACGAGATCGCCGGGGCAGATGGGCTCGAAGCCATAGGTTCGCGTCAGCGCCGCCTTGGCATCGAGGATGGCGCGGGCATCGGGAAGGAAGACTTCGGGGCCGGCAAGATAGAGTTTGAGCGGTGTGGCGCTGGAAGACATGCGGGGGAGGATCCTGACCGTTGGGAGACGGTGATGAGGAGCAGTGGTGGACGGGCGATGCAAGCCGTGGCAGGGGCGCTTTGCGCGGTTTGCACAGGGTTTCGCTGGGGTGGGTGTGGGGCAGCGCCGCTGAGAGGGGCACAGCCTTCGGCGATCAGCGGGCGAACATCTCTTCGGCCCAGGCGGCAAATTCCTCAAGGCGCTCCAGAGAGCGATCCGCTTCCGCGCGCAGCATGAGACGCGCGCCGTACTGCACCTCATCCTTCTGCTCAAGGAGACTTCTCAGATTGGCCTCCTGCTTCGCAGGCAGTTCCTTGCCAAAGGCAGCACGCAGAAGCTTCACCACGGCCTGATGGTCACCCTGATTGATCTCGCCCTTGAACTTTGCCGTCAGGGCGTCGGCATAGGCGATGGCGCAGTTGATGACGGTCGACATGGTCGCATTGCCGAAATCGCCGGGATCGGCAAAGGCCGCGCTGTTGCGCGCCTCCTTCAGAAAGCCTCTGGCGATCTTCAATCGGGCGGACGCGTAAGCGGCATCCTTCTTCTTTGATGGCCCTGTCCTGACCATAACCCTATCCCGCCTTCGTCCGGGTTAGACCATCCGGGTGCCGCCCTGAGAGCACGACGACATTGTCCTCCACACCCTGCCACCAGGGATCACGCTCCCGCTTGAGCCTTTCGAGATCAGCACTGGAGAGGCCGAGGACATTGGGAACAAAGCCCAGGCGCTCTGCCGGTTCACGCAGATTTTCGCGCACGGACTGCAGGACGGTCTCGATGTCAGACCGGCCGACAACGACGAGAATGTCGAGGTCGCTATCGGGGCGATCATGGCCCTCTGCGACGCTGCCATAGAGGCAAAGGCTGAGGATTTCCGATGTCTGGCCGGCAGCGGCCTCCCGGATCGCTTCCAGGATCAGCGCATAGCGTTGGGCCTCCGCCTGGAACAGGGCCTCGATTGCGGGACCGAGGCAGTTGTCGCGGTTGAAGCGGTGCAGACGCGTGGTCCGCGTCCCCTCGGACGTCACCAGGCCGAAGGCTGCAAGTGCGATCAGGCCGAGCCGGACACTGCTCTTCGACGCGCCAGACCGGGCGACGATCTCAGCGCTTGCCAGCGCGCCGCCATGGCGCACCAGTTCGCGCAAGACTGCAACATTGGCATCAACGCCGAAGATGGTGTTCAACGGGTTGCGCACGGCACTTTGAAGCTGCAGCCTGGCCATGATTGCGCCCGCCCTATTCTTGATGCGCAGAGTTGATCTAATATTGAACCGATCGATCCGATATTAGATCGGAAAACATCACAAGACAAGTTCCCCTATCGCCATCCCCTGCCCGCTCGGCTAAACCCCTTGATCATGCCGACTCATTCCCTCACCGATCCGCTTTTTGCCGCAGAGGCCACGGGCACCCCGCTTGCCGTTTTAAAGCGCGTCTATGGCTATTCCGCTTTTCGCGGCAAGCAGCAGGCGGTGGTGGATCATGTCGTGTCGGGCGGCGATGCCGTGGTGCTGTTTCCGACCGGGGCTGGCAAATCGCTCTGCTTCCAGGTGCCGGCGCTGTGCCGCAGGGGTGTGGGCGTGATCGTCTCGCCGCTGATTGCGCTGATGCGCGATCAGGTGCAGGCGCTGAAAGGGTTGGGGATCCGGGCGGCGGCGCTGAATTCCACCTTGTCCAAGGAAGAGTATGTCGAGATCCGCAGAGCATTGTCCCGTGGCGAACTCGACTTTCTCTATGTGACGCCGGAGCGCTGCGCGACGCCGGGTTTCGTCGAGATGATGCAAGGGGTGGAGATCGCGCTTTTTGCCATTGATGAGGCGCATTGCGTGTCGCAATGGGGGCATGACTTCCGGCCTGAGTATCGCGAGCTGGGCAAGCTGACCTCGCTCTTTCCCGGCGTGCCGCGCATGGCGCTGACGGCGACGGCCGATCCGCATACGCGGGACGACATCATCGATCGGCTGGGGCTTCACGATGCAGAGGTTTTCACCACCTCCTTCGACCGGCCGAACATTGCCTATGAGATTGTCGAGCGCGACCAGCCGCGCCAGCAGCTCTTGCGGTTTCTTTCGCGCCACAAGGGATCGAGCGGCATTGTCTATTGCCTCTCCCGCGCCAAGGTGGAGGAGACCGCCGAATGGCTGGAGACGCAAGGCATCCGGTCGCTCCCCTATCACGCCGGCATGGACCGGGCGGTGCGCGACGCCAATCAGGATGCGTTTCTGAAAGAGGAAGAGCTCTGCCTTGTGGCGACGGTCGCCTTCGGCATGGGCATCGACAAACCCAATGTGCGTTACGTCGCGCATCTCGATCTGCCGGGCTCCGTCGAGGCCTATTACCAGGAGACGGGGCGTGCCGGCAGAGACGGCCTGCCGTCGGA
Organism: Rhizobium sp. G187; assembly: GCF_051549525.1. Classification (NCBI taxonomy): domain Bacteria; kingdom Pseudomonadati; phylum Pseudomonadota; class Alphaproteobacteria; order Hyphomicrobiales; family Rhizobiaceae; genus Rhizobium; species Rhizobium sp. G187. Next base: position 605,605 of record NZ_JBPUGM010000002.1, on the reverse strand, counting down.
TGTCTGGATGGCCTATGGGATGGCCGATGTCATCCAGCGCGGGCGGATGATCGACGAAGGCGGCGCATCCGACGAGATCAAGCGGGTGGAGCGGGCGAAGCTCAATGCGCTCCTCGCCATCTGCGAGACGCCGGGCTGCCGGCGGCAGGCCATTCTCAAGCATTTCGGCGAAAGCCACGCCGGCCAATGCGGCAATTGCGACACCTGCCTGAAACCCGTCGAAACCTGGGACGGGCTGGATGCGGCGATCAAGGCGCTGGCGGCGATCTATCGCACCGGCGAACGCTTCGGCACCGGGCATCTGATCGATGTGCTGCTGGGCACCGAGAACGACAAGACCATCCGCTTCGGCCATACGGACATGCCGGTCTTCGGGGCGGGCAAGGATTTATCCGCAAAGACCTGGCAATCGGTGTTTCGCCAGCTGCTGGCCGCCGGTTACGTGCGCGTTGACCACACCGCCTTTGGTGCGCTGAAGCTGGAAGAGACGGCGCGCGCCGTGTTCAAGCGCGAGGTGGAGGTGCGCTTCCGCAAGGACCGGCCGACGACGGGCAAGGCCGCTCGCGGGGCTTCCTCCTCACGCACGGCACAGGCCAAGGCAGGGCTTGATCAGGCGGATCAGGAACTCTTCGAGGCGCTGCGCGCCCGCCGCATGGAGCTTGCCCGCGAACAGGCCGTGCCGCCTTACGTGATCTTCCCCGACACGACGCTGATTGCGCTGGCCACCGAACGGCCGATGGACGAGGATGAGATGCTCGGCATTTCCGGCATCGGCCAATCGAAGCTGGAGCGCTATGGGGAGGCGTTTCTGGAGGTGATCCTGGCCTATTCGCGGTGAGGTTGGGGGCGCGGGCGGCTATCGCGACGCCCGCGTCACCTCCTCTCCCCCACGGGGAGAGGGAGGCCGAGCGGAGGCAGGGTGAGGGGGTGGTGGGGCACGGCGTTTGTTGTACCTGACTGTGCCCCTGCTTCGCTCCCCCTCATCCGGCGCTTGCGCGCCACCTTCTCCCCGCTGGGGAGAAGAGGAAGTCGGCGAGCGACGTTAGCCTCACCCCCTGCCCTCCTTCATCCCCGGTGCACGATCTTGCACCTGAGCGCGTCGCGCCGCGTGACCTCCCTCCCCGTCACGGGCGTGACAGAATGGCATGGAACAATGGATCACGGCTGCCGTTGACTGGCTGAGAACGGGCGCTGCCGAGATGCGGCGCCGTTGGTTTGCCGTTCGGGCAGCCCTGGACCCGCGAAACGGGTCCGTGAGACACGCCCCTTAGCTCAGGAGACCATCCATGGCCCAATCAAACACCACCAATCGCCGTTTTGTGCTTGCCGAGCGCCCTAAGGGCGAACCGACGGATCAGACGTTGCGACTGGAAACGGGCGACATTCCTGAGCCTGGCGACGGGCAGATGCTGCTGCGCACCGTGTTCCTGTCGCTCGACCCCTATATGCGCGGGCGAATGAGCGATGCGCCGTCTTATGCGGCGCCGGTCGAGATCGGCCAGACCATGGTGGGTGGCACGGTGTCGCGGGTGGTTTCATCGAAGCTTGCAGGTTTCGAGCCGGGCGACTGGGTGGTCGGATTTTCCGGCTGGCAGGATTATGCGCTCTCCGACGGCCGGGGTGTGACGCCGCTTGGCGCGGAGCCGAGGCACCCGTCCTGGGCGCTTGGCGTCACCGGCATGCCGGGGCTGACGGCCTGGGCGGGGCTGAAGGAGATCGGGCAGCCGAAGGCGGGCGAGACGCTGGTTGTGGGCGGCGCGACGGGCCCTGTGGGCGCGACCGTCGGACAGATCGGCAAGATCCTGGGGCTCACCGTCGTCGGCATTGCCGGCGGGCCGGAGAAATGCGCCCATGCGGTGGATGTGCTCGGCTTTGACGCCTGCATCGATTACAAGGCCGATGGTTTTGCCGAAAGCCTGAAGGCAGCGGTGCCCGATGGCATCGACATCTATTTCGAGAATGTCGGCGGCAAGGTTTTCGATGCCGTCGCCCCCCTTCTCAACGCCCGCGCCCGTATCCCGCTCTGCGGACTGATTGCGCAGTACAATGCAACGTCGCTTCCCGATGGTCCGGACCGCCTGGGCTGGCTGATGGGCATGTTCCTGAAGAAGCGCATCACCGTGCGCGGCTTTATCGTCTTCGACGATTTCGGCCATCTTTATCCTGACTTTGCCAAGGAAATGGCGGGCTGGGTGGAGGCGGGCCGTATCCAGTATCGCGAAGAGATGATCGACGGGCTGGAACAGGCACCGCGGGCCTTTATCGGCCTCCTGCGGGGCGAAGGTTTTGGCAAGCGGGTGATCCGCGTCGGGCCGGATGCCTGACGGGGGTCTACGCTCTTTTGCGGTGGTTGGCGGGGCGGGCGGGATCCTGCGAGGCCGTCGCTATCGCGAGGGCACCTTACGATGAGGGCGTCTGCCGTTCGATACACCAATGTTTTCCCTCATCCCGAGGGGCCCGGCGCGGCCGGGCCCCGAAGGGCGAGGCCTCCCGAGAGATGGGCATGATTTGCCTCCGAACACCCAAGGAAAAGGACATAACACCATGAAAATTCTTATGGTTCTGACATCGCATGACAAGCTTGGCGATACCGGCAAGAAGACCGGCTTCTGGCTGGAGGAGTTTGCCGCCCCCTATTACGTGCTGAAGGATGCGGGTGCCGAGATCACGCTTGCCTCGCCGAAGGGCGGCCAGCCGCCGCTGGACCCGAAGAGCGATGAGCCGGATGCGCAGACGGAAGCCACCGACCGCTTCAAGGCCGATCAGACGGCACAGCAGCTGCTGGCCTCGACCACGGCCCTGTCGCATATCGATCCGGCCGATTTCGACGCGGTGTTTTATCCCGGCGGCCACGGTCCCCTTTGGGATCTTGCCGAAGACAAGGACAGCATTGCGCTGATCGAGGATTTTGCCGCCAAGGACAAGCCGGTTGCTGCCGTCTGTCACGCGCCCGGCGTGTTGCGCCATGTGAAGGGCAAGGATGGCAAGCCGCTGGTTGCAGGCCGCAAGGTGGCGGGCTTCACCAATTCCGAAGAAGAGGCTGTCGGCCTCACCAAGGTCGTGCCCTTCCTGGTGGAAGACATGCTGAAGGAGCGCGGCGGGCTTTATGAAAAGGGTGCCGATTGGGGCGTCTATGTGGTGACCGACGGCAAGCTGGTGACGGGTCAGAACCCGGCCTCTTCGGAAGAGGCGGCCAAGGCGCTGTTGAAGCTGCTTTAACGGAGACTGGGGACCTCAGGACGGGGGCACCGCGCTGGCCGCCCCTCATCCTGAGGAGCCTGCGCCAGCAGGCCTCGAAGGATCGTGCGCCCAAGCCCCCACCCGCCCCCGTCCTTCGAGGGTCGCTATCGCTCCCACCTCAGGATGAGGGCTGACCGTCTGGTGGCTCCGCACCTTGTGCCCGCTTCAGCCTTGCCTGCGCGTTCCTGGCAACCTCCCCTCCTGAAGGAGGTGGCAAAGGGAAGGCGCAGGCCAAATCTTACACCTGCAATTCCATCATCGTCAGATCCAGCCAGCGGCCGAATTTTTGGCCGACTTCGCGGTGGGTGCCGACGAGGCGGAAGCCGAGTTTTTCGTGGAGCGCGATGGAGCCCTGATTGCCGGCCTCGATGGCGGCGATCATGACGTGGATGTTGCCTGCCCTCGCCTCCTCGATCAGCGCCTGCATCAAGGCGCGGCCAAGGCCACGGCCATGGTGGTTCTTTTCGACATAGACGGAGTGTTCCACCGAATGGCGGAAGCCGTCGAAGGCGCGCCAGTCGCCATAGGAGGCGTAGCCGGCGACCACGCCGCCGACATCGGCGATCAAGACGGGGAAGCCACGGGCGCGGCGGGCCTCGAGCCAGGCGCGGCGATTGTCGAGATCAACCAGGATCTCGTTCCAGATCGCCGTCGTTTCTGCGACCGCATGATTGTAGATCTCAAGGACAGCAGGAAGATCGGCTTCAGTGGCATCGCGGATGATGAAGTCTGTGGTCATGGCTGGTACTCGCAGGCGATGGGGCACGGCAGCCCGGATGGACGAAAATGGGCGGGCGCCCTGGCAGATGATGCGGTCGAGGCGGGTGGACGGCGGAGAGGCGGAAGGCCGCAGCGGCGTCACAGGCACGCAGTGTGACCGGCGCCACTGCGCTAGCCTCCAGAAATCCGCCATCTCTTGGCGCATTGCAAGCCGCACCGCACCCGAAAGCCGCCCATGCGCCCCGTCTTCCCCAGCCTCATCTGGCACTATCTGCTTGCCCTTTTCGGCTGTGAACTGATCATGATGGCCGTGATGGAAGTGGCATCGGCGGACAGGACGATCGGTCTTGCCATGCAGGTGGCGGCTGCCATGGCAAGTGCGGCCTATGCGGGCAGCCATTTTGCGGCGGAACGAAAGCGCATGCCGGACGGGCGCGAAAGTCTGGCGGTGTCGGCGGTGCTGGTGGCACTCGGGCTTGTCTGGAACATCGGCATTCTCTCCTTGATCATCGCGACGGAGATGGTGTCGGGCGGCGGTATCGCGACGCTGATCGAAGCGCTTGGCCTGACAATCCTCAGCCTGGTGATGGTGAACACCGCCACGGCGCTTGTTGCCGGCGCGATCGTGACGCTGCCGGCCTTCCGGCTTGGCGCCGGCTGGATGGTGAGGGCTAAGCGGCGCGCCGACCGCAGGGCGCAGCCGCCGGCATCGCCGCCTGGACTGTGATCTGCGCCACTTCGCTGGACACAAAAATCCTTCATGAGCAGCGCGAAATTGATTGAAACCGCAAAGGAAGCGTGTCGATGTTTGCTCTTCTCCCTGGTCTCCTGATCCGCTATTCCGCGACCCTGATCGGCCTGCAGGTGCTGATGTTCATTCTGATGCTGGTGGCCGAGAGCCTTGGCTGGAGCGAAGACCTGTTTCGCGCCGCCAATGTCGCCGTGCTGATCGGCAGCGCCACAACGGCCGGCAATTATGTTGCCCTGCAGCTGCGCGGCCGGCCCAGCTGGCCGATGTCGCTCGGGCTTGCCTTCTTCATGTCACTGACCAGCATCCTTCTTGGCGTGCTGATGTTCGTTCTGATCATCGCGGCCGGCGGCGTGGAGATGGCCGACATCAACAGCCTGGTGGATGAGATCGGCATCGGCGCGGTCGGTGCGGCGCTGGTCTTCATCGCTTTCGGCTTGCTGCTCGCCTACCCGGTTACGCTGGTGGGTCTTCGGATCGGCGCCGGCGGCACCGCCAAGCAGATCGCCAAGGAAGAGGCGGCCAAGTTGGAAGCCGCCCCGGCGGCCTGAGCCAAACGGTTCGTGACGAACGGCGCGAGCGGCGGCGGAAGCGGCCGCTCGTTTTCGTTTGCCGCGCCTCAGGACAGGCCCAAGATTGCCGGAGGGCCGGGCCGAAGCCCGTTCTCAGCCCAGGCTGATCGCCGTGAAGACTGCCGAATAATGGACGATCGAGGCGGTGACGACAAAGGCGTGCCAGATGGCATTCTGGAAGCGCAGGCGCTCCCAGACGTGGAAGATGACACCGGCGGAATAGATGCAGCCACCGATGATGATGAGGGTGAGCGTCACGCCCGGGATGATTTCCGACAGCTGGCCCATGGCAAGCGCGCCGCTCCAGCCCATGCCGAGATAGAGCAGGATGGCAAGGCGATCATAGCGGCCGGGAAAGCGGAATTTCAGCCAGATGCCGATGATGGCGGTCAACCAGATCCCGATGAGGAGCGCCAGGATCATCGGCCGCTCCGCGCCCTGAACGAGGAAGGGCGTGTAGGTCGAGGCAATCAGGATGAAGATCGCCGAATGGTCGAAGCGGCGCAGGATCCACTTCACCCTGGAATGCGGCCACATATTGTAGGTGAAGGAGACGCCGAGCGCGATGATCAGGCCCAGGCCATAGATCCAGCTGGCGGCGATATTGGCATAGTCGGAATAGACGGTGGCATAAAAGATCAGGGCGGTTGCGCCGATCAGCGCGAAGACCACACCGATGCCATGGATGATGCCATCGGCGACCAGTTCGTGCAGATCATAGGCGCGGCCAAACTTGAAGTGCTCGGTGCTCATGGCGTGCCGTCGTTTTCCATTTCGGTTTGGTAAAGCATATTTCAGAACAATGGCGGAAAAGCCGTCTCCCGACAAGATCGGCTCAGATCATGACCGGGTCGTGACCGCCTCCGCTTGTCTGACGCTTATGCCTCGCCTACCAATCAAGTCTTAACCATAGACGACCGCGAAGAGAAAAATTCATGCGCTTCACCATACTGGCCACCTTTGCTGCCCTCGTGACCTATTGCTGGTTTCTGCTGAAGGTGGGCCAGGCACGGAAGAAATTCCGCATCGAGGCGCCGAAGACGAGCGGGAACGCGGATTTCGAGCGGGTGTTCCGGGTGCAGCAGAACACGGTGGAGCAGTTGGTGCTCTTCCTGCCCTCGCTGTGGATCTTCGGCTTTTACGTCTCGGATATCTTTGCCGGCCTGCTGGGCCTCGGCTGGACGGCGGCGCGGGCGCTTTACGCGGCGGAATACTATGCCGATGCGAAAAAGCGCGGCCCGGGCGCGGCACTCACCTTCCTGATCGGCATCGTGCTTCTGGTGGGCGGAGCGCTGGGAGCGGTGATCGGCGGGGCGTGAGGGGCGACAGCGGGCGGCGTTTGCCATATGATCGCAACGATATCCCGATGACAGGTGACCGCATGAATCGTCCCTTTACCCTCGACGAAGGATTGAAGTCCCGGCTGGCAGATCTGGCGAACTGCACACTTGCACGGAAGATCAACTGCTGCAGGAGGCCGTTCGGGACTATCTGGAGCGTGGGGACGCCAAGGCTTGGTTTCTTGCCGAGGCAGAACAGTCGTGGGCGGACTATCAGGCCGATGGCCAGCACCTGACAGGGGCAGAGATGCGCGCCTGGCAGCAAAGCTGGGGAACCAAGGATGAAAAGGCACTGTCGGAGTGCCACGACTGATCATCACAAAGCGGGCTGCGGTCGGAATTGGGCGATGCCGCGAGTTTCTCGCTCGGTAATCGCCGAAGGCCGCGATCAAGGCTAGCAGGGCCATCGAGCGATACCTGCTCAAACTCGAAACATCCCCGTTGCTCGGACGTCCCGTGATCGGTGGCCATGCGATGCGCGAGCTGCTCATTCCGTTTGGGCCTCGAAGAGGATGGGGCTGCTCGATACCAGACAGAACCTGACCGATCACTGTAACTTTTATCCTTTGGATCGTGCCGCCTGGTTCGTCTTTTCGAAATCGCAGCGCTCCCGCCATTGATATGGCAAGACATTTACGGCGCTGCCGGGCGGGAGAACGTAAAACGACATAGATCTGTAACTCCAATTGTAAGCCACACAATCCTTCAGGGCGACAGCGTGATAATGAAAATTCAGCCCAACAGGCTGAGCAAAACGAACCGAGGAGTAGAAAGAGACCTTGCTGATCTCATCAGGCTTAAACTGTTTGATCGCTTCACTCAGCCACCATTCCGCATAAACGCTCAGCGGCACGATCGAAAAAACAACCCACAGCGCAAACACAACGGACGGGCCCGCCCACTTGGGTATCGACTTCAGCTGCTCCAGCGACCTGCATTTCCGAGCGAGGACATATGCACCGACAGGGATAGCGAGAAGGTATACATCTGAAAAACAGAGTATGAATGCCAAGACAATATTCAAACCTTGGAAGAAACTGCCAAAAAATAGCGCCAAAACCAAGTACACAGTCAATGTCAGCATTGCCGCAGATTTCAAATAACGAATAAACGGCGAAGACCTCGCATCTTTCTGCATGTTCGATTTAATCCTAAATTATTGAATTTTATATATATTTTGTATTTTGGCGCAACATCTGCGCTAGGGCTCAATACGCTTCATACCGTATATTTACGCCATCCATCAGCCGAACTTGCCTCCGCGCCAGACTTGAAATCGTTTCTTACAGTGTCCGGCTCGGCATACTGAACTGCCAGATAGAAGGTCGAGCTGGCCCCAATATACGGACGCGCCTTCGTCAAAAACAAACGAGGGAGCTTTCGCCCCCTCGCCTGTCTCAATTCATTGTCGCAATGCTCAGGCCGTCTGCATGGCACCCGGACCCGGGATCGCGCCGGGGGGGCATTTGCCGAGGATGATCATGCCGAGCACTTCGTCCTTGGTGACGTCTTCGGTGCGGGCATGGCCCACCACGCGGCCGTTCTTCATGACGAAGACGCGGTCGGCGAGGTCGAAGACATCGTGGATGTCATGGCTGATCAGGAAGATGCCGATGCCGTCCTTCTTCAGCTGCTGGATGAGTTCGCCGACCTGGGCGGTTTCCTGCGGGCCCAAGGCGGCCGTCGGTTCGTCCATGATCAGGATCTGGGCGTCGAAGAGGATGGCACGCGCGATCGCCACCGACTGGCGCTGACCACCGGAAAGCGCCTTCACCGGCTCCTTGAAGCGCTGGAAGTTGGGGTTCAGGCGCCCCATGACTTCACGCGCCTTGGCTTCCATCGCGACGTCATCGAGCGTGCCCCAGGCGGTTCGCAGCTCGCGGCCGAGATAGAGGTTGGCGGCGGCATCGACGTTATCGGCGACGGCGAGCGTCTGGTAGATCGTCTCGATGCCGTATTTCTTGGCGTCGCGCGGGTTGTTGATATCGGCGAAATCGCCACGGACCAGGATGTCTCCGTTGTCGCGCTTGTAGGCGCCCGACAGGATCTTGATCAGGGTCGACTTGCCGGCACCGTTATGGCCGAGCAGGGCCACGACTTCACCCGGGAAGAGATCGATCGAGGCATCATCGACGGCGTGAATGCCGCCGAAGGAGATGGAAACGTTGCGCATTTCCACGAGGGGGGTACGATTTTCCGACATGAGTTCAACTCCCCTTACTTCGCACGGGCGCGGTAGACGGTGTCGAGCCAGACCGCGACGACGAGCACGATACCGATGACGATGCTCTGGAGCGGTGTGTCGAGACCGAGCAGAACCATGCCCGAATTCAGTGATTGCATGACGATGGCGCCGAGCATGGCACCGGCGATGGTGCCGACGCCGCCGGCAAGCGAGGTGCCGCCGATGACGGCAGCCGCAATGGTGTAGAGCTCGTCGAGCGTGCCCTGGGCGTTTGTCGCGGCGTTGAGGCGGGCGGTCGAGATGGCGGCGGCGATGGCGCAGAGTGCCCCCATCAGCGCGAACATCTTGACGGTGACCCACTTCACCTTGATGCCGGCGAGTTCTGCGGCCTCAGGGTTGCCGCCGATCGCGAAGACATAGCGGCCGAAGCGGGTGCGGTTGGTGATGAAGGCCATGACCATGGCGATGCCGATGGCAATGAGAACGGGAACGGCAATGCCGAGACCGATCTGCAGACCACCTTCCGGCCAGGCGATGCCATTGGCTTCCGCATATTTGCGGGCGAGGTTGACCGGCATGTAATAGGTGTTGGCCACATAGACGGCGCCGAGAATGGCAGCGCAGCCGGCAGCGACGAGGAAATATTCGGCCCAGACCGGGCGCAGCGGAAAGCCGAAGCGGCGGCGCTGCTTGCGGGTGTTGAGGATCGACAGCACGATCATCAGGCAGGCGACGAGGCCGACGATCCAGCTGGCGGTAACGCCGATCGAGCCATCCGCACCGCCGCCCATCAGGCGGTAGGTGGTGTCCATGGGGGCGACGGTTGCACCCGAGGTGACGAGCCAGGCGGCACCGCGCCAGACGAGAAGACCGCCCAGCGTGACGATGAAGGCGGGGACGCCGAGGAAGGCGATGATGGCACCCTGGAAGGCGCCGATGGCGGCACCCAGCGCGATGCCGGCGGAGAGAGCGATGATCCACATCATCGGATGTTCAAAGCCGATGATCGGCGGCAGGATACGCGCCTGAAGAACCGCCATGATCATGCCGACAAAGCCGAGAATGGAGCCAACCGACAGATCGATGTTGCGGGTCACGATGACCAGCACCATGCCGGTTGCCATGACAGACACCGAGGCGGCCTGGACCGAAAGGTTCCACAGGTTGCGCGAGGTGAGGAACAGGCCTCCGGACAGGAGGTCGAAGCCGACCCAGATGATGCCGAGCGCGATCACCATGCCAAGCAGGCGGGTGTCGATCTCGGTTGCTTGAAAGAAGCGTTTTACCGCTGAAACATTGGATGCCCGCGCGCCCATCGACGACGTGGCTATGCTGTTATCGGCCATTACGATTTGTCTCCCCAGTCGTAGTGCGGCTTGCGGTCGAGGCCCACGCTTCAGTCAAGCGTCGGGCTGCCGGATGGATCCGGCCTGCGGGTCGAGGCATTTTTTTTAAGTCTGCGAAACTTTGAAGCCTTGCTGCAAAGCCACCGGCGCCTTGAAGGCCTGCCGGTTTACATTCCTGCCTTCGACCAGTCGAAACGCCGCAGCGCAAAGGCTGCGACGTTCCGGCTCAAGCTCTTAAGTGCGTTATCCGGTCAGATCAGTTGCAGGCAGCAACCGAACCAGCGGCCACGCCCTGGCAGGCTTCTTCCTTGGAAATCCAGCCAGCGTCGATGACGACGTTGAGGTTTTCCTTGGTGATCGGCAGCGGGTTGATGAAGTAGGAGTTCATTTCGGTGCCCTTCGGGCCGCCGGAGAACTTAACCGTGCCTTCGATTTCGCCCATGGCCTTGCCAGCTGCGAGTTCGTTGGCGATTTCAGCTGCCTTCTTGCCGAGTTCGCGGCTGTCCTTCCAGACAGACACGGTCTGCGTGCCGAGAGCGACGCGGTTGAGAGCAGCCTTGTCGCCGTCCTGGCCGGAGACCGGAACGGAACCGGCAAGACCCTGGGCTTCGAGCGCTGCGACAACACCGCCGGCCATGCCGTCGTTGGACGATACGACTGCATCGACCTTGTTGTTGTTGGCGGTCAGGAACTGCTCCATGTTCTTCTGGGCAGCTTCCGGCTTCCAGCCGTCGGTATAGGCTTCGCCGACATTCTTGATCTTGCCGGCGTCCATGGCTTCCTTCAGGACTTCAACCTGACCGGAATAGAGGAAGTCGGAGTTCGGGTCGGTCGAGGCACCCTTGATGAAGACGTAGTTGCCTTCCGGCTTTGCTTTCAACACTTCGCGGGCCTGCATGCGGCCAACTTCCTTGTTGTCGAAGGTGATGTAGTAGGCATCCGGGTTTTCGATCAGGCGGTCGTAACCGACGACCGGAATGCCTTCAGCGGTGGCCTTTTCGATGGCCGGGCCGATGGCTTCCGAATCCTGGGCCAGAACGATGAGGGCGTTTGCGCCCTGCGCGATCAGGCTTTCGATGTCGGTGAGCTGCTTGGCAGCCGAAGTCTGAGCGTCAGCGGAAATGTACTTGTTGCCGGCGGCTTCAAGCGCTGCCTTGATGGCGGCTTCGTCGGTCTTCCAACGCTCTTCCTGGAAGTTCGACCAGGAAACGCCAACCGTCAGGCCTTCGGCGCTGGCGACAGAATGCAGGCTCACGATGACGGCAGTCGCTGCCATCAGCTTCAAAACGGATTTCATTTGTAACCTCCCAAGGTGAAAGCGGATCGCCGGAAGTACCTCCCTGCCGACGCCCCGCCTGAAAACTGCCCTGCCCCATGGAACCCCGTCCAATGGTTTTTCTCGACAGTCGAGAAAATAACTGTCAGATGTTTCGAACGCTGTCAACACGGGCTGAGGAGTGCTTGAAAAGACAGCGACCAAATGCTTTGGGAGGAGCATGCGGTGGATCAAAACAAACCGGGCGAAAAGCCCCCGATGACGACGGGCGCGAAAGCGAGCACGGAGGCCGTTCGTCAGCAAAACAATGGATTGGTGCTGAAAGCGCTTCGGCGCGACGGCCCGCTGGCGCATACCGATATCTCAGCCTTAACAGGGCTTTCGTCTGCCACCGTTTCCGCCATCACCGGCATGCTGGAAAAGGGCGGCTTGATCGAGCGGCGGGAAGTGGCAAGCGCTGGCGGACGCGGACGACCGCGTGTGCTCTTTGCCCGCCGGGCCGATGCCGCCCATGTCATCGCTGTCAGAATTTCCTCCCATGCCGTGCAATATTCGCTGGCTGATTTTCGCGGCACGATGATCGACCGCATCGAGGAGGCCCGTGATCAGGGGCCGGCCTCTGCTCGGCAGTTTCTTGAGGGTTTCACCTCAGCGCTGAACCGGCTGATTGCCCGCTCCCGCCTGCCGGCCAGCGCCATTTCCATCGTTTCGATCAGCAGCAAGGGGCTGGCCGACCGCGAGGGCGCGAGACTGTCCTGGTCGCCGGTCTTCGGCTACGAGCCGCTCGATTTCGAAGCAGCACTGCACGGTTTTGGCGAGGCGCGGGTGCATCTCTTCAACGAGAGCCTGCTTGTGACCCATGCCTTGGCGACGCGTCTGGAGAAGACGCGCGGCGTGCCGCTCGCCTCGCTTGCCACGCTCTCGCTTAGCCATTCCATCGGGCTTGGGGTGGCGCTGCGCGACCGGCATGGCGAGCTTGATGTGCGCGCGCCGAATTTCGGCCATATGCTGCATGCCGATGACGGCAAGCTCTGCCGCTGCGGCGCTTACGGCTGCATCGAGGCCTCCGCCGGCTTTTACGGCATCCTGCGCATGGCGTTTGAAGTGCCGCCGGATACGATTCCGGCGCAATTCGTGCCGCTTGCCGAGATGGAAAAGATTGCGAGCCGCGCAAGACAGGGCCACCGCGCCTCGCAATATGCCTTTCGTCAGGCGGGGCTGGCGCTTGGCGAGGGCCTGTCGCGGCTGTTGAGCCTGGCGGAAGAGACGATGCCGATTGCCATCACCGGGCCCGGCACGCGCTTCATGGATCTCCTGCAACGGGGGATCGACGAGGGGCTGAAGCAATCGCTGCATGTGAAGGTGCGCGGCGCGCCTGAGATCCTGATCATCACGGAGGAGGAAACGCTGGTGTTCGAGGGCCATGTGGACCGGGCGCTGACGGAGATCGAACAGGGGCTGGGGGGATAAGGTGGGGCCAGAGCCTCAATCGGCAGGTTTCGCCCACAGAGTCCAGACGGCCGGGCGCTGAACCGCTTTTCCGAGCCCGGCTAGGTAGAGACCGCGAACTGCGCGCAGCGCCGCCCATAGGGACACCCAATAGCCGAGATTGAAGAACAGGATGCCGCGCATTCGCCAATGCGATGCGGCCAGGGCCTCTTCGGGCGGAAAACCGAAGACCACCACGAGAAATGCGAGAAAAAGGACGCAGCCCAGAATCAGGGCGACCGTCGTTGTCTGATACTGGAAGCCAGCATGGCTCCGCTCCACCGGATCGGCGGAGGCCCTGTTTCGTGACGCACGAACATGGGCCGCAATCAACAAGGGCCAGAACAACAATCCGAACAGAAGGAAGGCATAGGTGCGGACCGTGGCGGCTTGTCCGGCACTCTTGGCGGTGATCTCAGTTTGCGACATGCATTCCCCCATTGATTGCAGATATTCCGTAACGTCCACAGCCATGAAGTGCAATCCATCACCTGCGCCTGGATGGATTGTTGATGAACAAGCGGTAGCAAAAGACAGGTGCTGTCGTGCGATCTTCCCTATGAGAATGGCAGATCAGCGTGCACAATCCGCGTATGCCTCAAGGCCCATCAGACACTGGCGACGACGCACCCAACCTGATGCTGTCTCCCTGGCGCGAGAAGCTCGATGCGGCACCTATCCGGATGGGGCGGCCAATCCGCGACAGGCCGAAGATCTCGACCACCATACGGCTGGACCAGGACGTGATCGAGGCCTTGCTGCCTTGGGTCCGGGTTGGCACAGCCAGCCAGAACCTGGCTTGCGCAGCCGGGGCTTGATCGACCGCGGGATACCAGACTATCGAGTGCAAAACGGGCGTCACGGGGGCGATTCGCCGATCGACGCGCATGCGCCGTCCAAGACGACGACGCGGGCGAAAGGGGACTGGGACTTGATTCTGCTTTACATCTACATGGGAATTTCCGGGCTGGCGCTGGGGCTTGCCGGCCTCATGGAATATCAGGGTTTGAAGCAGGAGGTTTCCGGCGCGAACGGCTTCATCTGGACCATGATCCTCATCCTGATGTTCGGCGGGCTGCTGCTGACGGCGCTGATCGACTGGATCTTCGTCGGCTTCGGTACGGCCGTCAAAGTGCTGCTCTTCGGTGCCGGATGGCTGGCCGCTGCGGGTTTTGCCAGCCTGTGCCTGATGATGCTGGGATCGAAGCGGTGAACTTCATCATCGCCCTGCTGCGGCTTGTCGGTGCCGCCTTCGTGCTCGCCCTTCTGCTGGCCTGGCTGAAAGACGGCGATGCGGAAATTGCGCGCACATTGCCCTGGACGCTCTATCCGTTTGGCGGAGGCCTGGTGGCCGCGCGCAGCATTCTCGACTGGGAAAGCAACCAGACGAGCCGGTATTTCGCCCTCGGTGCGGCCCGCATCGCCGCGTTCTTCGCCATCGTTGCGACGACCCATTTCGGCTTTCCGCATTCCGTTGCGGCCGTGGCCATTGCCTTCGTTGCCATGCTGGCCGTGGCCCGCTACCCGCTGCAGACCTGACGCCCCACCGCGCGGTACGCCGGCGCGGACAGGGAAACGACCGCGCCAGATTGGCGCGGCCGTCACAGGTCAGCTTCCGTCACGCGCCTTGCGGGCGAACTCGTTCAGTGCCGCAAAGGTCTGGTCGAAGCGGTTCTCGGCCTCTGCCTTGCGCTGGAAGTTGACGCGCTCGACGAGGATTTCGGCAGGCGTTGGCTTGGTCGCAAAGAGATCCATGACCTCGTCGATGAAATCCTTGAGCGGCAGATAGGCTTCGCGGCTGGACTGGCCGGGGGTCAACTCCGTCTGGACGGCCGGAGGGGCAAGCTCGATCACCTCGACCTTGCCGGACAAGGCGTCGCGCAGGCTGACAGTGTAGCTGTGGAGAGCGGCCTTGGTGGCCGAATAGGTCGGCGCCATGACCAGCGGCACGAAGGCCAGACCGGAGCTGACATTGACGATGGCTGCATTGTCGCGACCGCTCAGATGATCGACCAGGGCATTGGTGAGCCGGATGGGTCCAAGCAGGTTGGTGGTGATCTGGGCTTCGGCGTCGCTGAGGTCACGGCGACGATCGAGCCCGGCCTCCATGCGCATGATGCCGGCATTGTTGAAGACCACGTTGAGATCGGGGAAATCGGCGATCAGGCTTGCGGCGAAGGCCTCGATCGCGGCCGGATTTTCCATATCCACGCTGCGGGCATGCATATTCGCCCGGTCGCCAATCACGGCACGCAGCGTTTCCATGCGGCGACCGGCGATGATGACGGTGTTGCCGAGATCGTGGAAACGGTGGGCAAGTTCGGCGCCGATGCCGGAGCCGCCGCCAGTGATGAGGATGGTGTTGCCAGTCATATGCATTGGGAAAACCTCTTTGGTGTTGTGCTTGCCCAAACTAGAGGTCATACTCTCTTTTCCAAAGTAGGCACCGAAAAGATTTATACGCACCAAAAGGAGAGTGTCTGATGAGCAAGGCTTCCGAGCGGAAATTCAGGGATCCGGATCTGGCCCTGCATGGTCGCGACACGATTCCCGAGGTGGTTGATCCCGCGCTTGAGGCGCTGGTGCAGGACATTATCGGCAAGGTGGCGGACAAGTGGACGCTGCTGATCCTCGAGGCCCTGGAGGAGCATGGCACGCTGCGGTTCACCCAGCTGGGCCGGGTGGTTACCGGCATCAGCCAGAAGATGCTGACGCAAACCGTGCGGCGCATGGAGGAAGACGGGCTGGTGAAGCGCACCGTGCATCCGGTCATTCCGCCCCATGTGGATTATGCCCTGACGCCGCTCGGGCGCAGCCTGGGCGAGGCCTTTTGCGGCGTTTGGAAATGGGCCGAGAAACACCATGACGAGATCATGCGCGCCCGCCTGGCCTTTGCGGCAGCCGGGCGCACGGTGTGAGGCTGAGACCTTCAGCTATCTGCCGTTGGCGAGGCGGTGGTGCGGGCCGCGTTGCCGCGGGGCGGATGGGCGGCGGCTGCATTTGCCCATCGACGGCTTGGCCGCGCTGAGGCATAGGACTGTTCGACACACTCGGAACGGTCCCAGGCGAGAAGCGCTCCCCTCACCCGGCGGAGCCGACACGCGCGCGGACCGGACGTGACAGCGATGGAGAGACTGCGATTATCAAGATTATGGTATTGCTGCATGCAGCAGATGGGCTGGAATGGCAGGCGCCGCCGAAGGGCACGAGCCTGAAGACGCTGAGTGAAGCCGAAGCCATGGGCTTCATCATGATCCGCGGCGAGTTTCAGAAACGCCAGTTCCGCCTGACCGGGCTCGGCTTCGACCATGTGGAACGCGACCGGAGACGGCTGGAGGCGCGGCGGAAGGATTGAGGATCGGGGATTAGGGATTGGGATGTGGGCGCGGTGCGTCCAATCAATGCCCTTGTCCAGTCCCCGAAACCCGCCCGGAAGGCCCAAGCGGGTCTCAGCTTGATCTTTTCCGATCCCTTTAGAACTTCACGGTGTAGTTCGAGCGCAGCCAGACCGACGGGTCCTGCCCTTCAGTGGTCGCGTTGACCATGAAGGAGGCGGTGCCGCTGCCGAGATCGACTTCGGCGCCCACGCCGCCGCGCAGCCAGAGCTGCTTCAACTCCGCACCATCAATGCTGAAATCGCTGATGCCGGTCAGCGTGCCCGTGGTGGCCGTTGCCTGATCCTCGAACTGGTAGCTCACCTCTGTCTTGGCCAGAAGGCGAACCGTATCGCTCATCGGGTGGACGAAATCGGCGCCGAGGCGGGCGATTGTGGAGTGATCGCTGGTCTCGTCATAGCTGACCGGGAAGGAGCCGCTCTCTTCCGTATAGGCATCCACGGTGGTGCGGGCATAGGAGAGGCCGATGTAAGGGGTGATATCGGTATTGGCCACATTCGCCGCATTCAGCCAGTCGAGCCGGATCTTTGCGGCCCATGTATCGGCATCGGTGCTGCCATCGGAACTGTCCGTTATGGTTCCGTTCATGTAGCCGCGCGACGTGTCGATATTGGTGCGGCCGACATAGCCGCCCAGGGTGAGATAGAGGTTCGCGCCGAGATCGGCGGTGACCTCCGGCGAGAGGAAGAAGCCTCTCTGCTTCACCCAGCCGCCGGCATCCAGATCCTGATCGGAATAGGTGCCGCCGACCGAAATGCGGGCCGTCACACCATCGGTGATGCCGTAGCCCAGGCCGAATTCGCCGAGCGCCAGTCCGCCCTTGGAGATATCCGTGTTGTCGTATCCGCCGTCGACCGTGCCCCAGACAGCGCGTTCCCCCGCACCCAGCCGGTTGCGCATGGGATTGCCCTGCGCGCCGAACATCACGGTATTGGCGCTGGAGACGCTGTTTTGCACGGTGCTTGATGCAGCCTGAACAACCGTCGGATAGAATTCGGACTCGGTGATCACGCCGCTGATGTCGCCAACGCGGGCGATATAGATGTCATCGTCCTGGGTGGCGCCCATGACGACATTGCCGTTGTCGGAAATGAACTCGGCATTGTAGCTAACAAAATCGGGGGTAACGCCGGCGTCGGCAAGCCAATCCTCGATTGATATCATGCCGGTCGCCTCGGACCAGCGGAATCCCTGCTGAACATAGCCATCCGTGGAGGAATAACCGACGACATAAGCCCCGTCTGCGCTAACCGCTTTGGCTTCGGATTCAGCAGACTCGCCCGGCTCAGGTGCATAAAGCACGCCGAGGTTTGTCAGTGTCCCCTGACCTGTCGCGTCCACGGCATAGCGATATGCGTAGATCGGGGCCACACCACCATTCGGATCGGACATGTAACCGCCTCCGACCAAGACGGCGCCATTGGCTGACATATCGCTCAGGACCATGCTTTGGCCGACCTCGAGGGCGCCGATATCCGTCATGCCGCCGTCTTTTGTCCAGCGGAAGACTTGATATGGCCCATTCAGTGGGCTGCCCACGCCGGCCACAACCGAACCATCCGTGCTGACGAGCGAAGAATAGGAGTATTGATAGAGGGTATCGATATCGGTGACCGCATTGAGCTTCGTATCCCAAATCATCGCATGCGACTGGTTATCAGCCAGGCGCTCCAGCGAACCGACAGCGAAACGTCCATCCGGCGTGCGGTCAATCAGGTTTGTGCCCAGATAAACGCCGGGGTCCGTCGGCGTGAAGGTGAAGACACCATTTTTCCAGATGAAGGACTGCAATATACCGCCGCGCTGCGTGAAGCCGAAGGCGCTACCATCATTCCCGACCCCGTTGATGCCGGAAAGGCCATCCGTATCAGAATCGACAATCTGGTACTGGCCGTTCTTCCAGATGAAATCGACGTATTTTCCGGCGCGCTCATCAAAGTAACTGCCGATAACATAGGTGCCGTCGCGGCTTAGACCGTAGGCTTCCAGATTGCTTGCACCCGCAGGCGGCGCCAGCGTGATCGTTTTGGCGCCGAGGTTGGAAACCAGGCGATACGACCTCATTGCGTCGCCTGTATCGGGATCATAGGTCGTGACGGATTCCAGATAGACCGAACCGCTCGCATTCATGTCGAGAAGCGATTTTGACGACAGATTGTCGGCATGAGCCGTGCCCAAGCCGGCAACAAACACCAAAGGAAAAAGGGAAATCAAACCGTTCCGGGTCTTGCTGTTCATTTGAAACATGCCTTCAATATCCGCATCTTCGACCTGCCGTCTCCGCAGATCGCGCCATCACATCGGCGGCATGGCGCGTCGCAGGCGCACGATGTGATTCAACTCTGGTTTGAGTTTAGCGATGATGACCGATGTCGAGAACGTCCAAAACTGGTCCTTTTCCTCTTCTGGTTGAAACCCGCCTCTCATCCCCCGGAGGATGGAAGCGGGTCTGCAGTGTCCATCAGAAGACAGCCCTTACCGGGCAAAGCGCTTGGCGCCGGCCACGCACAGGATCACCGCCAGCGTCACGGTCAGCATGCCCCAGGTGACGGTCTCGTTCAGCAGGCTTGCGGCAAGGGCAAGGCCGAAGAAGGGCTGGAGGAGCTGCAGCTGACCGACGGCGGCGATGCCACCTTGCGAAAGGCCGCGATACCAGAAGACGAAGCCGATCAGCATGCTGAACAGCGAGACATAGGCGAGCCCGAGAAAGGCCGGTGCTTCGATCCCGGCAAAGCTTTCCGGCATGGTGAGGAGGCTGATCAGCAGCATGAGCGGCAAAGCGAGCACCAGTGCCCAGCAGATCACCTGCCATCCGCCAAGCGTGCGCGACAGCTTGCCACCTTCGGCATAACCGAGGCCGCAGGCGATGATTGCGGCGAGCATCAGAAGGTCGCCCTTCGGGGAGGCCGTCAATCCCTGAACCAGGGCATAGCCGACGACGAGCGCGCTTCCGGCCACAGAAAACAGCCAGAAGGCGGGTCTTGGTCTTTCGCCGCCCCGGATCACGCCGAAAATGGCCGTCATCAGCGGCAACAGGCCGACAAAGACAATCGAATGGGCCGAGGTGACATGCTGGAGCGCCAGCGCGGTGAGCAGCGGAAAACCGATGACGACGCCGGCCGCGACGATGGCGAGCGAGAGAAGTTGCGGCCCCGTTGGCCGCTTCTGCTTGAGCGCCAGCAAAAGGACTAGCGCGAGGATGCCGGCGATGGTGGCGCGCGCGACGGTGAGGAAGACCGGATCGAACTGCATCACCGCGACGCGGGTGGCCGGCAGCGAGCCGCTGAAAATCAGCACGCCGATCAGGCCGTTGATCCAGCCGGCCGTTGTCCGGTTCATCCTCTTGTCCACGGGCTGCGCCCCCAGATTTGCCATTGTCATGTCCACTGCCCTTTCCAATTTCATCTGGCGCATCCGACCCGTGCGGCCGGTCTTGCCCTGGTCCTCTATCGGCCGGGGGCGCTGGCACAACCAGTGACAGTCTGATACAGTTTCGCAAAACTGTTATGGATGTCAGGGCAATACAGATGAGCGAAATGGTGACGGCGCAGGCTCGAACCTCCGGCGGCGAGGGAACGAAAACCCGGGTCGCCATGGTGATGGACACGATCCGGCAGCGGATCGCTGGCCGGGCGCTGACGCCGGGGGAAAAGCTGCCTTCGGTGCGCAATCTGGCCTCGACGCTCAAGGTGTCGGTCTCAACCGTGGTGGAGGCCTATGAGCGACTGGTGGCGGAGGGCGCGATCCTGTCTCGGCGGGGATCCGGCTTTTACGTCGCCAACCAGGCCGCGCCGTTTGCGCTTGCGGAAGCCGGGCCGAAGCTCGACCGCGCCATCGATCCCTTCTGGATTTCGCGGCAATCGCTGGAGGCGATCGAGGACAATCCGAAGCCCGGATGCGGCTGGCTTCCGCCCTCCTGGCTGCCGGAAGAGAGCTTCCGCCGGGCCTTGCGCACCGTCTCGCGCGGCGATGGCGCCGTGCTTGCCGATTACGGTTCGCCGCTCGGCCTGCCGGCCCTTCGCCAGCTGATTTCCCGGCGCATGGCGGATCACGGCATCGAGGCCTCGCCGGACCAGATCATGCTGACGGAATCGGGCACGCAGGCGATCGACCTGATCTGCCGCTTTTTGCTGGAGCCTGGCGATACCGTCCTGGTCGACGACCCCTGCTATTTCAACTTTCACGCCCTGTTGCGGGCGCATCGGGCGAAGATCGTCAGCGTGCCCTACACGCCCTGCGGCCCTGACATCGAGGCCTTTGCCGCGGTCGTTGCCGAATATCGGCCGCGCCTCTACATCACCAATTCCGGCATTCACAACCCGACGGGCGCCCTCCTCTCGCCGGTCACTGCGCATCGGGTACTGAAGATGGCCGAACAGTTCGACCTGACCATCATCGAAGACGACATCTTTGCGGATTTCGAACATGCGCCGGCGCCAAGGCTTGCCGCCTTTGACGGGCTGGACCGGGTGATCCACATCGGCAGTTTTTCGAAAACGCTGTCGGCCTCGGCCCGTTGCGGCTTTGTCGCGGCGCGTCCGGAATGGATCGAGGGGCTGACGGATTTGAAGATTGCCACCTCCTTCGGCGGCGGACGGCTGACCTCGGAGCTCACTTTCCATGTGCTGAGCGACGGCAGCTATCGCAAACATCTGGAAGCTTTGCGCGCCCGGCTGGCACTGGCCATGCGCCAGACCTCGACGCGGCTGAAATCGCTTGGCATCAGGCCCTGGATCGAGCCACAAGCCGGCATGTTCCTGTGGTGCCAGCTGCCGGATGGCGCGGATGCGGCAACGGTTGCACTGGCCGCCCTCGAGCAGAATGTGGTCCTCGCCCCCGGCAATGCCTTCAGCCTCGCGCAATCGGCCACCAGCTTCATGCGTTTCAATGTCTCGCAGACACTGGATGACAGGGTTTTTGCGGTGCTGGGTGCGGTTCTCAGGGAGGGTTCACGGCGGGCCGGAACGGGACTGTCCGACGGCGAGGGAGCCGCCATTCGAGCATCTGGCACGGTCATTGCTCGACACGCGATTGGATGAGCTGAAGACAGAACCAGCTTGTCTGTTCACCGGCGAACCGCTCCGCTATGGTATCCCCAGCGAACAAGCGATGATTTCTGAGGCCATGCAGACACCGACGATCAGCAATCAAAGCATGGAATATTTCCGTGCCAAACGAATCGACATGGTCATCGCTCCAGTCTTCGGGAAGTCGGAGATTTCCATGGCCAGGCTGTCATGCGGCACGCGAGGCCACGGTGTCATCGATCCGCCCGCATATGAAGACGCGTTTTTCCTCGCATTCAATCTTCGCGATTACGAAGGCGATCTCTGGGTTGACGGAAAGAAGGTGCACACCAGCGTCTCCAAGCGCGGCAATTTCACAATCTACGATCACCGGCGATCTTGGCTTGCCGACATGAAATCGCCGTTTGATGGCCTTGGGTTTCATATCCCTCGTGCGGCGCTTAAGGCCTACGAAGAGGATTTGGGCGGGAAGCATATCGACACGCTGCATGCCGCACCTGGGCGCGATATCGAAGACGATGTCGTTCGACGGCTCGTTGGTGCATGCCTTCCCGTTCTGGAGAACCCCGGGAGAGCGACCCGTCTGTTCCAGGATCATATCGCTGCTATCCTGACCTTCCACATTTGCGCGACTTACGGTGGCGCAAGCCTGCGAAAGCCCTGCCAAGGCGCACTTGCCCCATGGCAAAAGAAGCGGGCACTGGACATGCTCGAAGCGGACCTGACGGCGGACGTTTCCTTGTCGACAATTGCATCTGCGTGCGGCCTTTCCCAAGGCTATTTTTCCAGAGCGTTCAAGTTATCGACTGGCCACGCTCCGTATCGCTGGGTGATCCTCAAGCGCGTTGCAAAAGCAAAAGATCAGCTTCGATCGACTGACCTGACGATTGCCGAGGTGGCGTTTACCTGCGGTTTTTGTGATCAGTCGCATCTGACCCGGGTGTTTACCGCGCATGTCGGGATGACACCTCTTCAATGGCGACGAATGTCCAGGTAACGAGATCACCACCTCTCTTGGTAA
The DNA here is from genome assembly GCF_051549525.1 of Rhizobium sp. G187. NCBI lineage: Bacteria > Pseudomonadati > Pseudomonadota > Alphaproteobacteria > Hyphomicrobiales > Rhizobiaceae > Rhizobium > Rhizobium sp. G187. The sequence continues at coordinate 583,247 of NZ_JBPUGM010000002.1, read as the reverse complement.
GGTCGCGATCATCCAAAATGCGTAATTTCCTTACAAGAAACGCGGCTTCTCGTTCGCGATAAGGGTTGTGCCCAAAACTTTGCAAAACGCAAAGTTTAGATCGCAGGACACGAAAATGACTCAGACATTGCCCCCATTTACCCGACGCGGTGCGCTGCTCTCCGCCGCGGCTGCTGCTGCGTATGCTGCGCTCCCAACCGCTTTCGGTATGGCCGCCAACGCTGTGTCCCCAACCGCTATCGAAGGAGATTGGACGATGGCTACTGTTACAACCAAAGACGGCGTCGAGATTTTCTATAAAGACTGGGGTCCGAAGGACGCCCAGCCGATCATGTTCCACCATGGCTGGCCTCTGTCCTCGGACGACTGGGATGCACAGATGCTGTTCTTCGTCTCCAAGGGATACCGCGTTGTCGCCCACGACCGTCGCGGTCATGGCCGCTCGGCTCAGGTCGCCGACGGTCATGATATGGACCACTATGCTGCGGATGCATTTGCTGTCGTGGAAGAACTCGACCTGAAGAACGCCGTCCACATTGGCCACTCGACGGGTGGCGGCGAAGTTGCCCGCTACGTCGCCAAGCATGGCCAGACGGCCGGTCGCGTCGCGAAAGCTGTCCTTGTCTCGGCAGTTCCGCCGCTAATGCTGAAGACCGACAGCAATCCCGAAGGACTGCCAATGGAAGTCTTCGACGGGTTCCGTTCCGCTCTTGCCGCCAACCGCGCGCAGTTCTTCCGGGATGTGCCGGCAGGCCCGTTCTACGGCTTCAACCGTGAAGGTGCCAAGGTTCATGAAGGCGTGATCCAGAACTGGTGGCGTCAGGGCATGATGGGCGGCGCTAAGGCCCATTACGATGGGATCAAGGCCTTCTCCGAAACCGACCAGACAGAAGACCTGAAGGCAATCACCGTGCCGACGCTGGTGCTTCACGGTGAGGACGACCAGATCGTTCCAATCGCGGATTCGGCGTACAAATCCTCCAAGCTCTTGAAGGATGGCACCCTGAAAACCTATCCGGGCTTTTCGCACGGCATGCTGACCGTCAATGCAGACGTTCTCAATGCCGATCTGCTGGCATTCATCCAGAGCTAAAGGAGAAGAAGGCTGCAGCAGCCCTGCGGCCTTCTTTAACTCCGCGACCATCACCAACCTTATCCGCACACCCACAATGGCCCTTTCGTTGCTCTTTGGTGGGGCAAAGCTGATTAGCTTTGCAGCCAACATTTCCGAGGCCTTGGCGACAGGATAAAACTGATGATGACCGCTCTTTTTTATGACGACGCACCTCACCCGGCCTCAGGGTCTTGCGAAAGCTTGCGCTCGGGCGTGTGATCCGTCCATTCCAGATTGTGTAGTGGCGGGCCGAGGGGTTTTGGTCTTATAGAGGGGCCAAAGCGATATCTGCGGCGCCGAAGGGCGGCGCGTTCAGGAAAGACGGATCGATGCGCACACTCTGGAAAAGCCCGGTGACCCTGATCGGCATCGGCGAAGACGGCGAGGATGTCGTGGTCGATACCACGCTCGGCGCCTCCTGGGCTTTGATCGAGGACTGGCCGCTGGAAGAAGGCCCAGTGCTCGACAAGGCGCTTGCCGTTTGCGCGGCGGTTTCGAATGGCAAGGCGAAGGACGAGGATGCGCGTCAGGCGCTGCTTGCCGCCGCGCTGGAAGCCGGCGTCAAGGTCAAGACCTGACGCTGGCCGCGACGCAAACGCCGACCCTGATCACTCCGCGACTGGCGGAATAAGCGTGGTCGTCTGGACTTCGGCAAGTTCTTCCGAGGTTTCTTCGGCAGGAACAGGGCTTGCCGGGACGTCGGCGACAGCCTCACCGGTTGTATCGCTTGCCGGATCGCCCGTCGTGTCTCCGGCGGTATCATCGCCGGTCGTGCCGTCATCGACGGTGTCGTCCGTGGTTCCGTCTGTCGTGCCGTCATCCGTCGGCGGAGGTGCGACAGCCGCAAGTTCGTCGCGGATCTGATCGATCTTGCCCGACAGCCGCGCCGACGCCGAGCACCGATTTCGCCCAATCGAGCATGCTATCATCGACCACCGTGCCGGGCTTGGCGGCGGCCTCAAGGGCGGCCCTCAGGGCATCGTCACTCAGTGCGGGGTCTGTGGGCAGCGTATCGACGCCACTGGCCAATTCATAGGTAGCATAGGCTACGGCGAAGTCGCGGATCGCAGCCATGCGCGGATCAGCCGCGTTCATATAGGCCTTGTAATTGCGGTTCAGCGAGTTGAGACCCTTCAGGCTCGCCTGGAGCGGGCGTTGCGGCTTTTCCTTGGGCACGACCGACACGGCAACATCTGTTGTCGGCGGCTTCGGCGCCTTGCCCGCCTTCTGCTTGGTCTGCCTGGTCTGCTTTGCCGGCTTCGGCGTGCCGGAGAGGCTGGCCAGCGCCTCCGTCAGCGGGTCTGATTTCGCCCGACCCTGCTTGGATGCCGCAGAGTTTCCCCTTGTCTTCGATGTTGCGCGGTCTGCTGAGGATGCGGCACCTTTTCCCCCGGATGCGCCGCTGGACTGGCTGCTGCTCTTGTCGCGGCCGCCATTGCCACCTCCATTGCCACCCCCATTGCCGCCGCCCTTGCCTTCCTTGGCCGACAGGCCCGCGACGACAAAACCGGCTCCGGCCGGATCATACGACAGCGGTGCTGCGGCAACGACCGCAGACAAACAGGCAAGCAGCGCAAGCTTGGACTTCGACATGAGGGCTCTCCAATCGCTCTTTGACTGGCTTTCCGCCCGTCACTTCAGCACAGCCTCGCATCCAACACTTAGATATACGCTAATTGAGTCAGTATGATTTTAGGGGTTTCGAAAGTCGGAATTGAAGACCTGCTTCGCCATCTGCCAATGCTCGCCTTACATCAGCCCCAGGGTGATGGCGGCCAGGACCAGGTAGCGGCCGAGCTTGGCGATGGTGACCAGTGCGAGGAAAACAGGAAAGGGCGTGCGCAGCACGCCTGCGATCATGGTGATGGGATCGCCGATGACGGGCATCCATGCCAGCAGCAGCGACCAGAGGCCATAGCGGCGATACCAGGCTTCGGCGCGCAGAAGGCTCTTTTCCGAGACCGGAAACCAGCGGCGGTGGCGGAAATGTTCGATGAAGCGGCCGATCAGCCAGTTGGCGACGGAGCCCAGGACATTGCCGAATGTGGCGACGGCCAGAAGCGCGAGGAGCGGCTGGCGCTCGGCGAGGATGAGGCTCACCAGCACAGCCTCTGACTGGGCGGGCAGAAGCGTCGCTGCAAAAAAGGCAGCGGCAAACAGGCCCGAATAGGTGGCAAGATCGGTCAACACCGCCGAGGTCTAGCGTGAAGCGCCGGGGGTGGCAATCGGGACCGGAGGCAGCTTGAGCCAAGCCAAGCGGATGCGAGCTGAGCGGGGCCAAGCCAAGGCGAGCCTAGACCCGAGACGGTCAGGCCAGGCTGACCCAAGCCAAGGCGAGGCTCAGCCCCTTGAAGTCTTGGGCAGGCTGCAAGCCAGGCCAAGCGCGAGCGATACCCCGGCGCAAGACAGCGGGACCAGGGGGTCACCAATTCAAGACACACCCGGGGCACACCAGGACACACCCGGGGCTCGCCCGGGGGGCACACCCCGGACACATCTGTGGCACGTCCCGACACGCCCGGGGGCACCGCCCAGTTTTGGCTTACCCTCACCGCACGTCGGAGGGGCTGCGTCGCCGTTATGGCTTGATGGTGGTGCCTTCAACACGGGCGCCGACTTCAAGACCCTTTGGGCCCTGATCGCGGACATGATGCGGCGTCGGGGTGGTGATCACGCCGTGGTCCGGATCATGCACGTCCTGGCCCTTGATGCCGCCGCTTGCGGTTCTGGTCTCGTCTTGCGGGTTGCGGGTGGCGCGCTCCTGGCCTGCTTCATCGATGAGCCGGTCGAGTTCCGCGTCGGACATGGCTGTCAGATCAAAAGGAATGGGCATATTGGTCTCCTTGGGAGAGGGATTGTGGGTTCCAGACCTTCAGAACGCGCGAAACGGACAATTGTGCCGGGGAAATCTGGGCGTGCCACTCCGGTTGGAAAGGTCAAGATCGGCCCGCATTGGTCAGGCTTGAACAATTGCCAAGGCAAAACGAACATGCTCTATGGGCGGAGAATCCCGGCCGACGGGGGCTAATCGAGGGGAGCGGGTTCGTTGACGGGCTGGGGACCAAACATCGTTCTGGGCTGGTTCCGCAAGCTGCAGATTGCCAGCATCGCGCTGCCCATATTCGGCTGTCTGATCTGGGGCGCGATCTCCTTCAGCGATCAGAACCAGGCGGCTGGCGATCACGCACGCGACAATGTCGCTCTGGTGCGGCAATATCTGCAGCGCATCGTCGAGACCGAGCAACTCAAGCATCGTGCCGCCACCAGCCGCGCCGCCGGAGAGCCGGTCGAGTTCCTCCGTTCCGAGAGTTTTCATCGGTTTCTCGCCAGCATCGACGACCGCCAGCAGAAGGCCTATGGCGTCGCAATCATGACCGTCGACGGCGAAATGATCGCATCGAGTGTCACCTATCCGATCAACCAGCGGGTGCCGCAGCGCGATTATCTCGACGCGGTGCGGGATGGCAATCCGCTGTATATCGATCGCATCCGGCTGGAGCCGAATGGCGAGGATGCACTGATCGTCGCCACGCCTTTCGTGACACCCGGATTTCGCGGCGTGATCGTCTCGTCCATGCCGGCCGATGAGAGCCGCAGCTTCCTGCGGGATACCGCCGTTCGCAAGGACGAAGCCGCCTCGCTGATGCGCGATGACGGCAAGCTGCTGATCCGGCGCGAAATCGAGGACCCCTCCTGGATCCCGGAAACATCACCCTCGCGCCGAAGCCTTGCCATGTCCGATCAGGGCCTGTTCACCACGGTGGCCGTGACCGACAAGATCGAGCGCATCTATGCCTATAGCCGGCTGGGGTCGCTGCCGCTTGTTGCCAATTTCGGCGTGCCGACGGCGCTTGTCTGGCAGGAGACGTTGAAGCGCGCCCTGCCCGTCTGGCTGCTGATGGTGGCGATCGGCGCCTTCAGCTTCATCATTGGCGGTTTTGCCCGGCGCAGCATTCTGACCCAGCTGATATCGGAGCGGCGCAAGCTGCAACTGGCGGAGGCCGAACGGCTGGCCGAGCAGCGCGAGCAGCTGATGCGCGAGATGAACCATCGGGTGAAGAACAATCTTTCGATGATCAACAGCCTGATCAGCATTCAGGCGCGCAAGGGCAGCCTCAATGCCCGGGACCTGCAGATGCGCGTCCAGGCTCTGGCCGAGGTGCATGACCTGCTCTACCAGTCGGATGATAATGAGCGGATCGATCTTGGCGACCTGTTGCGGCGCGCCTGCAATCCGGCGCTGCTGATCCCCGAGGATCGCGAGATCCGCTTCGAGGCCGATCTGCCCGACGGAATTCTTCTATCTGCCGACCGCGCCTCGCCGCTTTCACTCGCCGCGCTTGAGCTCGTCACGAATGCGATCAAGCATGCCTTTACCGACCGGCATGCGGGCCTGATCCGCCTGACGCTGGCCCTGGAAACAGAGCCGAACGGAGACGAGACGGGGGTGCTCACGGTCTCTGATGATGGTGTTGGGTTTGCGGAGGCCACCACACGGCGCTCCGGCACGGCCATGGTCGATGCCTTTGCCCGGCAGGTGGGCGGCGAGATCCACCGCGACACCTCGGTGGGCACGACCTACACGATCCGCTTTCCGCTTTGAAACGCCAAACGGGACGGAGGTCATCCGTCCCGTTTGATTTTTTAGACCGCTGCCCCGTCACTGGCCTCGTGCATGGCCGATCAGCGGGTGCGCTCAGGCCGCGCGGTCACGATAACCGGCGGTGACCTGACGGCTGACCGTCTTGAAGCGCGAGATCGAGCCGTAGAGTGTGCGGGCGGCTTCGGCCAGCGTGCTGGCGGCGGCATTGGCTTCCTCGACGGTTGCGGCACTCTGCTGGGTAACCTTGTCGAGCGAATTGATGGCGCTGTTGATCTCGTTGATGCCGATGGCCTGTTCGCGGGCGGCGGTCGACATGGCCTCGACGTTGCCGTCGATATCCTTCACCTGGACGACGATCTGCTCCAAGGCCTGACCGGTCTTGTCCACGAGTGCCACGCCATGGCTGACCGCATTCGATGCCTTGGCGATCAACGCTTTGATTTCCTTGGCGGCATTGGCGGAGCGCTGGGCCAGTTCGCGCACTTCCTGGGCAACGACGGCAAAGCCCTTGCCGGCTTCCCCGGCGCGGGCCGCCTCGACACCGGCATTCAGCGCCAAGAGGTTGGTCTGGAAAGCGATTTCATCGATGACGCCGATGATGTTCTCGATTTCACGCGACGACGTCTCGATTTCGCCCATGGCGGCAGTTGCCTGCCTGACGACAACGCCCGAAGCCTCGGCATCGCTGCGGGTTGCACTGACAATCTTCGTGGTGGCCGCCGTGCGCTGCGACGTATCCCGCACGGTTGTAGTGATCTGTTCGAGGGCGGCTGCCGTTTCTTCAACCGTCGCTGCCTGACGCTCGCCCGACTGTGCAATCTGCGAGGAGATCTCGTTGATGACGGTTGCATTTTCCGCAAGCGACTGCGCGGCTTCCATGATTTCGCGCATGGAGTCGTTCAGGGCAAGGGCCGCACTGTTGAAATCCTGGCGTGTCGCTTCGAGCACGGGATCGACGGCCTCGGTGACCTGAACCGTCAAGTCGCCATCGGCCAGACGCTTGATCGCGCCGGCAATGGTGGACACTGCCTTCATGCGGCCGGTGATATCGGTTGCCACCTTGATGACGCGGTAGACCTGGCCGTGCGAGTTGATAATTGGCGTGTAGGCCGCCTGGATCCAGACCTCGCGACCGCCTTTGCCATAGCGGACGAAATTGCTGACCGAGGGCTTGCCGCTGCGCAGACTGTCCCATAATTCGGAATAGGCCGAAGAGGCCACATAAGCCGGATCGCAGAACATCTGATGTTTTTTGCCGGCCACTTCATCGAGCGTATAGCCCATTGCCTTCAGGAAATTCGCATTCGCGGTGACGATCGTGCCATCCGGCTCGAATTCAATGATCGCCTGCGATTCATCGATTGCCCGGATGCGGTTGGCATCGTGAAGCGAAACGGTCTTTGTGGCGGTGATGTCGGAAGCGATCTTCAGGACGCGGACGACCTTGTCGCCATCGAAAACCGGATTGTAGCTGGCTTCGATCCAGACATCTGCGCCGGCCTTGCTCTGGCGGCGGAACTGGCCCTGCTTGTGCTTGCCAGCGGCGAGTTCACTCCAGAAGCGCGGATACTCCTCCGATTTGACAATGCCCTCTTCACAGAAGATGCGGTGATGTTTCCCGATAATTTCCTCACGCGAGTAACCCAGCGCATTGCAGAAATTTGCATTGGCATCGAGGATCGTGCCATCCGGCTTGAACCAGATCAGCGCCTGGGTATTGGAGATCGCTGCCATGTCAGCAGCCAGCTTGTTCGCGTGGAGAAAGTTGGAAATGGCCATGAGCAAGGTCTTTCGCTTTGAATTGACCATACTCAAGCATGGATTGCGTTAATGTTCCCTTATATTGACCGCTTAAGCGTCAACGCAGATTCATCCGAAGCCCTGCGTTGAACTATAAATGCGCGCCAAAAGAGCGCCCCCAGAGTGGCCTGTCACAGCCACCTAAGCGCTCATTTTTAAACACTCAAGCGCATCCGGCCGCAGGATCTCAAAGGGTCATTTTGTCCCTTGGATGCGGGCTGTCCTCATAGGCACCCCAGACCGACTGGTCGAAGTTGATCGTGGCGCCGGTCATCAGGCCACTTTCCGCCGACGAGAGATAGGCGCAGGCTCGCGCAACCTCGGCCGGATCGACCAGGCGACCGAAGGGTTGGCGGGCGGCGGCTTGCTGAAGCCAGTCCTCGGAGGCGCCGTGATATTCGCGCTGAATCCGGTCCTCGCCATCGCTCGACATCCATCCGATATTGAGGGCATTGCAGCGGATACGGTTCTTCAGCAGGCTGAAGGCGACATTGCGGGTCAGCGTATCGAGTGCTCCCTTGGAGGCGCAGTAGGCGGCGATGAAGGGCTGGCCGGCCATGGATGACATCGAGGAGATATTGACGATCGTGCCCTCGACGCCATCGCGCAGCATCAGCTTCACCGCATCCTGGATGAGGAAGAAGGGGGCCTTGGTATTGACCGCAAAGATCTTGTCGAACAGCGCTTCATCCGTGTCGAGGATCGTGCCGCGATCGGTGAGCGCGGCGACATTCACCAGTGCGTCGATGCGACCGAAGGTCTGGTCGGCGGCCGCAATCACGGCGCGGCAATCTTCGACGCGGCCAAGATCGGCGGCGACGAAGGTGACCGGCGTGCCATAGCGTTCGGTGATCTCCTTCGCCTTTGCCTCCCCCTTGTCGCGCCCGCGCCCGCAGATCACCAGACCGCCGGCACCCCGTTCGGCAAAGAGCCTGGCCACTTCGGCGCCGAGCCCTTGCGTGCCGCCGGTTACGACGGCGATCTTTCCATCCAGCCTTCCCATGTCGCTCTTCATCCTCCCTGTCATGGCTTGCTCCGTCATGCCCCGCTCTTTCATGCCCCCCTCTTTCATGGCTTGCGCTTTGACGCCTGGGTATCCACGAGGATTGCGAAGGCCTCAGGCTCCATCCCGGCCTCAAGCGCTTCGGCCATCATGGTGTTCTGCGTCTTCGGCGCAAGGCCGCCGACCGGGGGATCGCGATCCAGATTGGTTGGAAAGGCGTAACCTTCCGCCGTGGACGCGATCGCATTGGCGATCTCGGCTGGCGTGAGCGAAGCTGAGTTTCGCGCCGACAAGAGGGCCGGATAGACGGCCTTGCACATGGCGTCGCGATCCACCGTTTCCATGGCGCGGCCGAAGGCCGAGGAGACCTGCAAGAGGTTTGCCATGCGCCAGATATCGCTGGAGACATTGTTGCCGGCGCCATGCATCAGGGCCGGGTTGAAGAAGACGGCATCGCCCTTTTCGAGCGGCAGCTGGACATGGTGGCTGGCGAAATGCGCCTGGAATTCCGGCCGGCCAAAGGCGAGATAGCCTTCGAAGAAGCTCTGCGAAAACGGCAGAAAGAGCGTCGGGCCGCTTTCGAGCGGCATGTCGCAATGGGCAACCGCACCCTGCAGCGTGAGCACCGGCGAGATGGCATGGATATGCCCCGGATAGGCCTGCATCTGATCCGGCGACATGAAGCCGAGGTGATAGTCGCGATGCGGGACCTGCGCCGTGCCGCCGGGGTTTACCCGGTTCATCTGCGCCGTCATCTGATAGCCCCGGCCGAGCCAGGCTTCAGACGCCATGGCAAGCGCTTCGGAGGCATAATAGCCAGCGAAATTCTCCGGGTCGGCGAGTGCGTGTTTCTGCAGCGAGTTCCAGATGCGGTCATTGGCGCCCGGCTTGGCGAAGTGATCGCCGGCGGCCTTGCCCGCTTCCTTCTCTGCCCTGACGATGGCGTTGAAGACATCCGTTGCGCGATCGACCACCGCAAGGTCGGCCATGGCGCGCTTGATGACGATGACGCCGGGGCCGGTTGCGAAGGCATCCACCCATTCGGCCATCAGCTCGCGGCGGCGTTCGGGATCGCGGGCGGCCGCGCGCACCGCCTCGCCGTCATAGATCAGAACGTTCTTCTCGACGCCACTGGCGAGCGGCCAGTCAGCGAGATTGGTCTTTTGCGCCACGAGCGCCTTGAAGGCATCGATACTGCCGGCATCCTTGTCGAGCCAGACCTTCTGGCGGCGGCGGCTGGTCAGGGTTTGCGTGTCCATGGTCGTCCTCCCGTTTGTCTCTTCCGGGCTTGACCATAGCCAAGAGAGAGCGGAGACATGAGTGGGCAAACACCTCAAAAACACCTCAAGGTTTCGCCGATGCGCCCGCCCTTTCCGCTCAAGGACATTGCCCTGCAAGCCGGCCTCAGTCTCGCCACCGTCGACCGGGCGCTGCATGGGCGCGGGCATGTGGCGAGAGCGACGGGCTTGCGCATCGAGGCCGCGATTGCGGAACTCGAGCGGCAATATGCCGAGGCACGGATCGGCGGGCGGCGGCTGGTGCTCGACGTGGTGATGGAGACGCCGCAGCGCTTTTCCAATGCCGTGCGCGCCGCCTTCGAGGCGGAGCTTCCCGGCATTCGGCCAGCGACGATCTCGGCGCGTTATCATGTCGCCGAGACGATCAGCGAGGCCGAATTGCTGGCGATCCTCAAGACCATTCGCAAACGGGGCAGCCATGGCGTGGTTCTGAAAGTGCCCTCGACCCCGGCCATGGCGGAGATGGCCGGGCAGCTGATGGAAGCCGGCATTCCGGTGGTGACGCTGGTGACCGACCTGCCCGCCCGCGCGCGCACCGGCTATGTCGGCATGGACAACCGGATCGCCGGAGCGACCGCCGCCTATCTTCTGGCGCGCATGGCAGGACCTTCGGCCGGCACGGTTTTGCTGACGCTGTCGAGCGCTCGGTTTTCCGGCGAGGAAGAGCGCGAACGCGGCTTTCGCGCCGCCCTGTCGAAGGACGCTCCACATCTGGCGGCAGTGACAATCTCGGAAGGTTTTGGCGTTGACCGGACGACGGGGGCTCTGGTGCGGGCAGCCCTTGCCGCGCATCCCGACATTCGCGCCGTCTATTCGATCGGCGGCGGCAACCGGGCGATCCTGAAAGCCTTTGCCGAGGAGAAGCGCCGCATCGACGTGCTTGCCGCCCACGACCTCGACAGCGACAACCGCGCCCTGCTGTTCGAGGGAAAGCTCACCTTCGTCATCCACCATGACCTGCGCCAGGACGCCCGCAGCGCCTGCCAGTTGATGATGGTGCATCACCGCATGCTGCCCGCCGACTTCCGCATCGCGCCCTCACGCGTGGCGATCGCAACGCCGCATGAGGGGGTGTGAGGGGCGTCAGTCGTCGCGACGGATCATGCCGGAGATGGCGGCGGCAGCGATGGCGGTGACGACCCAGCGGGCCAACTACAGCACTCCCTGACCGATGGGACCTGAGACGCGCCAAGCACGTCTCAGGTCGATAACAGGTCCAGAAGTTTATCAATCTGCGTTTGTTGTGAAGAGTCTGGCAGAACAGCCGGGTCAGGCGCTGAAGCGCTCAACTGTTTGAGCAGTTGGTCAATGAAAGTGTTCTCGCCTGGCAATATGTTGTAAGCTGACAGTATGCTTCCGACGTTCTCTGAGGACAGTTCTCCCTCAAAGTAACCTTCGTTTCGAAAGATCATGACGTCAGATATAAAATCGAATGCTTGTTTAACTGATGCCTGATCAGCCTGTGCCGGCGGCAATCCGTCGTCATCAAGCACCACGGGAACGTCCCCCAGTACGAGAAGGTTGTAGCCGGTCAATTGCTTGAACAACTGGGCGTCAGTATCAGACGGCAGGATCCAGCCTTCAGTGCCGATGAGACTGAAGCTTTCGCCGTTCAGTTCAGTGATAACCGCGCGCGCCGCAAAGCTCTTTTCGGACCAGCTTTCACCCTTTATGTTGTAGTTATAACTGCCATCTTCATTCTCAGTAATCCGATCGTTTATTTCGGGATCTTTGCGCAGATTTTCGAGCATCTGCTCCAGATTCGGCCTCTGTTCGGACGCCGCGGTATTGGCCGACTGGGTTGTGGTCACGTAGGGCGATGAACTGTAAGCGGACTGTACCTGCATCCACATAACCTCGAATAGAATAATGGCACGGAGTTAGATAGAATTCGCACCTTAGGGTTGCGCGCTTGCGTGTAGCTTTTGCTTCGCGCCAGACCATCTCCATCGTTCCTATAAGCACAAATGCACGCCTTCCGTGAGGGAGGCGGCTCAACGGCAGAGAGGATGGTGCGTTCGAGGGTCGGTGCGTCGGCTCATCTCGCTTGCACTCCCTGACCGGTTATTCGGCGGGACCGAGGGCAGGTTGCCTTCGAGGTTGTCGGTATCGGTTTAAGTTCAGATCAGCATGCTCCCCCCAGCGGTTCAAGGTGAGCGCGTCACTAGCTGCGGGGTTCGCCGCCTGCAACCACAGGAAGGCAATGCGCTTGTGGCCCCCTCACCCGGCCTCCGCTTCGCTCGGCCACCCTCTCCCCGAGGGGAGAGGAGCAGTGGCACGCGCTGCGGCGAGTGCAGAATAGGAAAAAGCCGCCGGGTTGCCCCGACGGCTTTTGAAACTCTGCAATCCGGCTGATCTCAGACGAACTGGCTCAGGCCCGGGACCGAGGAGACAACTTCGTCGACGACGTCGGCGCCGGCATATTCGCGGGCGACGGCCATAGTTTCCTTGGCGAGGGAGGAGATTTCGCCCATGCCGAGGCCCTGGGACATCAGCTGCTGGCCAAGACCCATGATGCCGCCGCCACCGATGGCGCTCATCAGGCCGCCGAGCAGGCCGCCGCCGCCGGAACCTTCGCCGTTATGGGCAGCCACGAGGGCGGCCGCACCCGGGATCGATTCGATCATCTTGGCGACCGGGCCGTCGGCTGCTTCGCGCTGCAGGAAACCGAGCATCATGCCGAGCGCCTTTTCGGCAACGTCCGGGGCGATGCCGACCTTGTCGGCGATACGGGTAACGAGTTCGCTCATCTGTTCAAATTCCTCCTGGTCGTGATTTTTTGACGTTAACGTCAACGTAATGGAAGTCATCGCGGAACTCAAGTGGAGTGCCTCGCCCTCCCCCGAATTTCGCGCCGGAATCCGGCGACCAAAATTGCGCGCTGAGGGACATCCGGTCGCGTCTCCCGCAGAACCGGGAAATCCGGCCGAACGTCACGCGACGGCATGGGCGACCGTTGTCGATGTTCCATACTATCCGTATAAGAGCAAGCTGAAGTGTTGATGACACCGCTTCGCTGGGCGACGCTCACGGAGCCTCTGGGAGACGCATGCGCATGCTGCAAGAAGGTTCGCTCTATCTCGGCACCAGCCGCAATCCGGACGACAGCCTGAACAAGGGCGAATATCTGGCGCTGAAATATGGCAACCGCCATGGCCTCGTGACCGGCGCCACCGGTACCGGCAAGACGGTGACGCTGCAGGTGCTGGCCGAGAGTTTTTCCGAGGCCGGCGTGCCGGTATTCGCCGCCGACATCAAGGGCGACCTTTCGGGGATCGCAGCCATGGGCGAGCCGAAGGACTGGATTACCCAGCGGGTGAGCCAGATCGGCTTTACCGATTATGCGCCTTCCGAATTTCCCGTGATCTTCTGGGATCTTTACGGCGAGAAGGGCCACCGGGTGCGCACCACGGTCGCCGAGATGGGGCCGCTTCTCTTGTCGCGGCTGATGAACGCCTCGGAGGCGCAGGAAGGCGCGCTCAACATCGCCTTCAAGATTGCCGATGAGGGCGGCTTGCCGCTGATGGACCTCAAGGATCTGCAGGCGCTGCTGACCTATATGGCCGAGCATGCGACCGAGCTTTCCAGCCAGTTCGGCCTCATCTCCAAGGCCTCGATTGCCACGCTGCAGCGCGGACTTCTGGTGCTCGAACAGCAGGGCGCGGAGAATTTCTTCGGCGAGCCGGCCCTGAAAGTCACCGACATCATGCGCACCACGCATGACGGGCGCGGCGCGATCTCGATCCTGGCCGCCGACAAGCTGATGATGAACCCGCGTCTCTACGCGACCTTCCTGCTCTGGCTGCTCTCGGAACTCTTCGAGGAACTGCCGGAGGTGGGCGATCTCGACAAGCCGAAGCTGGTCTTCTTCTTTGACGAGGCGCATCTGCTGTTCAACGACGCGCCGAAAGTGCTGACCGAGCGGGTGGAACAGGTGGTGCGCCTGATCCGCTCCAAGGGCGTCGGCGTCTATTTCGTCACCCAGAACCCGCTTGACGTGCCGGAGACCGTGCTCGCCCAGCTGGGCAACCGGGTGCAGCACGCGCTGCGCGCCTATACGCCGCGCGAGCAGAAGGCGGTGAAGACGGCGGCCGATACTTTCCGGCCCAACCCGGCCTTCGACTGCGCCGATGCCATTACGCAGCTCGGGATCGGCGAAGCGCTGATTTCGACGCTCGAGGCCAAGGGCATTCCCTCCATGGTCGAACGCACCCTGATCCGGCCACCATCGGCCAAGGTCGGGCCGATCACCGATGCCGAGCGGCAGACGGTGATGAACCTCTCGCCGGTCGCCGGGCAATACGACATCGATCTCGATTCGGAATCGGCCTACGAGATCCTGTCGGCGCGGGCCAAGAAGGCGGCCGAGGCGGAAGCGGCCCGGCAGGCGGAAGCGGAAAAGCCGGCCGAGGACGACAGCGCCGCCGGCCGCTGGACGCTGCCGGGCTTTGGCGACGAGCCGAAGGAGGCCTCGACCGGCGGCACGACGAAGCGCAGCAGCGGCTATCAGCGCGAGACGGTGATCGAAGCGGCGATGAAGAGTGCCGCCCGTTCTGTTGCGACCTCCGTCGGTCGTGCGCTGGTGCGGGGCATTCTGGGCAGCCTCAGACGCTAGAGGCGACTGGCTCAGCGAATCGCGCATGCGGTGGCGGCAGACCGGCCGGCACCGCACATCAAAGCCGCGATTTTCACCAGAGAGAGCAACCGGCGGACACATTGCCTCGCCGGATCACCGGCAGGGCAGGCTCTATCAGCAAAAACTTATGGGTAAAACCTCATCCAATCACGCAGATTTTGTTCATCTCTGGACAAGGGCTCTCGTGTTAGGTTGCCGCTGCGTGATAGAAGTTTTGCACGCATGTTGCGTCGCGTTGCGTCAGAAGGTGAAGCTTGAACAGTGACCTCGACAGTCTCGTACTGGTCAACAATGCGCGGCGCGCGTTGGACCGCGGCCGTTTCGAGCTGATCTATCAGCCGATCTACTCGGTCAACCAGCGGGAGGTCGCAACCGTCGAGACCTTGCTTCGCTGGCGCATGCGGCCCGGCCATCTCACGGCAGCGCAGGATTTTTCCGCCATCTTCGGCGATCGCCGCATGGCGCTGTCGATCCGCGATTTCGTGCTGGCCACGACGCTGCGGCAAGTGGCGCGCTGGCATGCAGACGGCCATGTGGTGCCGCGCATCAGCGTCAACACCACCGCTTACGATCTGTGTTCGACGGATTTTGCCTTCAACCTCGCCGCCATGGTTGCCGATTTCGGTCTGAAGCCGCAGATGCTGGAAATCGAGGTCGCTGAAAACGCCCTGCACGGGCCGGAACGGGGCCAGGTGGCCCTGGCGCTGGAAGGGCTGCACTATGCCGGCTTTTCGCTGGCACTGGACAATTTCGGCGCCGACCATGCCGCCTTGAAGGCACTCTGCCATCACCCCTTCAGCCGGTTGAAGATCGATCGCCAGCTGATCCGCAACGCGCTGCGCAGCAAGATCGACCGGGCCATCGTGCGCAGCGTGATTTCGCTCGGCCACGATCTTGGCCTCACCGTGACCGCCTCGGGCGTGGAAAGCGAAGCGCATATGGAAGCCGCCGTTCGGCTCGGCTTTGACAGCGTCCAGGGCTTCTTCGTCTGTCGGCCGAAAGAGGCCGATCTGGTGCCCCGGGTCTGCCATGTGCTCAATCTGCAGGGACAGGCCGGCTAAGGCCGCCGCGTTTTACCCCGGTTGGTGACGCCGGACCGGTCATGCTATGGCTCCTGCATGACAGTCTTCATCTATCTGGCCGCAGCTCTTGCCGAGATTTCCGGATGCTTTGCCTTCTGGGCCTGGCTGAAGCTGGATCGCTCCGTCCTCTGGGTCCTGCCCGGCCTTGCCTCGCTCGGCCTGTTCGCCTGGCTTTTGACACTGGTGCCGGCGGATGCCGCGGGCCGCGCCTTTGCGGCCTATGGCGGCGTCTACATTGCCGCATCACTGATCTGGCTGTGGCTTGTCGAAGGACAAAGGCCCGACCGCTTCGACCTTGCCGGCGCTCTCGTCTGCCTTGCGGGCGCGGCCATCATTCTTCTGCCGCAGCGCGGCTGAGTGCCCGGCGACAGCCCCGCCCCTCAAAAGGCAGGATGCCGGCTTGCGAAATTTCCGTATATACATAAACTATGATCATCGTCTGGGATGAGCCGAAACGGCAGCAGAATCTGGCGAAGCATGGACTCGACTTCGCCGAGCTCGATCTGACGTTCTTTATGCGTGCTTCGATCCGGACAGCGAAAACCGGTCGCGCGATTGCCATCGGTGAGTTGCAGGGGCGGCTTATCATCGCGGTGGTCTTTCTTCCCATGGGCCGCGAAGCCATTTCCGTTATCTCAATGCGTCCGGCCAGCCGTCGGGAAAGGAGCAAGACATGACACGTAAGTTTTCCTCGGCCCGCCCGCTCACAGATGCGGAAGAAGCCGAAATTCAGGCGATGATTGCGTCTGATCCCGACAATCCGGAAATTACTGAAGAGGAATTGAAGGAGTTCCGGCCCTTCCGCGAGGTCTTCCCCGACCTTGCCGAGGCAATCGACCGCAAGCTGGGGCGGCCGAAGGCTGAGACGCCGAAAAAGGCGATCAGCATCCGGCTCGATCAGGAAGTGATCGATCGCTTCAAGGCAAGTGGCGAGGGCTGGCAATCGCGGATGAACGAGGCGCTGCGCAAGGCGGTGGGGCTGTGAGGGCCGGTGCCCTTCGACCCGCAAAACTTCACCAGCTGCTCCAGCCCTCGACCAGCATTAAGGCTGCCACCGCCATCAGCAGCCAGCCGGCGGCGCGGCCGATCCAGATGGTGATCTGCGGTTTGGAGATTAAAGCATCCCGGCCCCTGGCGGCGGCAAAGGCCAGTCCGCCATAGACCAGCGCCTGCAAGATCAGCGTGAGCGCGCCCATCAACAGCGCCTGGCGCCAGAAGGGGCCGTATTCGGGGCGCATGAATTGCGGATAGACGGCGAGAATAAAGAGCCAGGCTTTCGGGTTGAGAAGGCAGGTGATGAGGCCTTGGGTGAAGATGCGGGCCGTTCGGTGCAGCCTGGATGCCTCGATGCCGTCGATGACGATGGCGCTTTTGGCGAGCGTATAGCCGATCCAGATCATGTAGGCGGCACCGATCACCAGCATGGGGGCGGCAAGCTGCGGAACGAGGGTGGACAGCGCCGTGACGGCGATGGTGCCGAAGAGGGTGTGGAAGGCGCCGCCGAGCATGATGCCGGAGGTGGCGGCCATCCCGGCGCGGCGGCCGCCGGTCAGCCCATTGGCGACCACGAAGATCATGTCCATGCCGGGCACGACGATGATGCCAGCGAGCAGAAGCGTGAAAAGCCAGAGGTTTTCGGCATAGCTCATGTCAGTATGTTCTCCTCGGACGCTGAAGGTTGCAGCGGGCAATCACCTGTTTTCAATGGGTTGCGGATGCTTTACACAAGGCTCCTGACAGAGTTCTGTCAGGAGTGATGGGGATCATCCATGCGCAAGGCGTCCCGGCTGTTCGAGATCATCCAGATTTTGCGGCTGGCGGCCCACCCGATAACGGCGCTTGAGATCTCGAAAAAATTGGAAGTGAGCGAGCGGTCGATCTACCGCGATATCGCCGCCCTTCAGGGCATGCGCGTGCCGATCGAGGGCGAGCGCGGCATCGGCTATATTCTGCGCCCCGGCTTTCACCTGCCGCCGCTGATGTTTACGCCGGAGGAGACGGAGGCCATCGTGCTGGGCATGGCGCTGACCAAGCGCACGGCAGACCGCGAGCTGCGCGAGGCATCTGCCCGCGTGCTCGACAAGATCGCAGCCGCCCTGCCCGCCCCGCTCAAGGAGGCGATCGTCTCGCGCGCGCTCTATGCCTGGGGCCGCGTGGCGGAACCGCCAGAGGCCATCGACTTTTCGATGATCCGCCGCGCCATCCGCGACGAAGAGAAGCTCGAGATCGATTATGTGAGCGAGAAGGGCGAGGCGACGACGCGGCAGATCCGGCCGATTGCGGTGATCTATTATGCCGAGACCACCGTGATCGTCGGCTGGTGCGAATTGCGCGACGGCATCCGCAATTTCCGGGCCGACCGCGTGAGCGCCTGCCGGGCAACGGGCACGCATTTTCGCCGGGAGGGCGACCTGTTACGCAAGCTCTGGGTGGCGGGGTGGGATAGGTCCGGCCAGAGCATAAGAAGCACCTGAGCGAAGCTTCAGCGGCTTGGTCCGAGATCCCCGTTATCGGTTGGCGGCGCGGTCTGCCTGGCTCAAGCCGTCATAACCCCAATCGGTCGAGGGAAGCTCATGCACCACGACATAGGTTGCGGCATGGAGCTCCGGCCATTCGGCGCGCAGGAGCGTCATGGCATTTTGCAGGAAAGCCCTCTTCTCCTTAGGTGAATTGGTGCCTGCGGTGACGAAGACTTCGAGATGGGCTGCCGTCGCTTGCGGCTCTCCGCCGATTGTCCAGCGGCTGGCGGGCGTGGCCTCGATCAGAACCGAGGTGAGGTCGTGGCGCTTGGCGAGGTCTCGGGCAATGAGGTCGGTCAAGGCCTGGGCGAGATGGTCTTCGCGGTCGGGACGCTGCGGGCGGTAGGTCAGGCGGGCAAAGGGCATTGTTTTTCTCCATCGGGACGTGACGGAGGCAGGATAATCGCGTTAATCTGAAGAGATATCGCGCTTATGCGCGTTCTGACTTGAGGAAAGCTCATGATTGCCGATCTGCCCTCGCCCCTGCTTCGCAGCTTCGTGGCCGTCGCCGATTGCGGATCGCTGGCGGCTGCGGCTCAACGGGTCAATCGCAGCGAATCGGCGCTCAGCCTGCAGATGCAGCGGCTGGAGGACATTATCGGGCAACCGCTGTTTGACAGGGATGGCAGGGCGCTGAAGCTCAATGGCACGGGGAGCTGGCTGCTTGCGCATAGCCGCGCGATCCTGGCGCGGATCGATGCGGCGCGGGCGGAACTGGCGGCCGCCTCACGCCCACCGCTGCGGCTTGGCGTGGTGCAGGATTTTGTCGCGCCAGTCTTGAGGCCGGTGCTGGAAGATCTGCGAAAAGCAGACAGCGCTGCCCAGTTTTCCATCGTCATCGGCAGCACCAGCGAATTGCTGCAGGCGATGAGCGAGGACCGGCTCGATACGGCGGTCTGCGTCAGTGAATTGGGAAGCGTCGGCAGCGGGGGCACGATCTTGCCGATGGCCTGGTTCGGGGAAAGACACCTGCTTGACGATGAGGTGGTGCCGCTGGTCAGCATCACGCCGCCCTGCCCGTTTCTTAGCGCGGCCACCCGTGCGCTTGATGCGGCGGGACGGCCATGGCGGCTGTCGCTGGTGACGCCGAGCCTTGATGGGGTGAAGGCTTCCGTTGCAGCCGGTCTCGGCATTGCCTGCCGGACAGAGGTCGGCATGGGGCTGCGCCCCCTCATCGACCGCGGATTGCCGGATCTTGGCGAGATCCGCTATGCGGTGATGGAAAAACGGCCCGGAAAATCCGGGCCGTCAGACGCAGCCCTCAGTATGGCCGCGCATCTTTCGTCGGTTGGTCAGCGCTGAAGGCTCAGGCGACCACAGCCATCCGCCGGGCCTCGCGGAAGGACACGAGGCGTCCGCGAGCTTCATCCCAGAGAACCAGCTTCACGCAGGCGAAGCTTTCCTTCAGCGTGATGCGGCTGATGGTCTTCAGCTCCGGGTGATCGCGCAGCACTTCCGGCAGACGGTAGAAGGGAATCTTGCTCGACAGGTGATGCACATGGTGGACGCCGATATGGCCGGTCAGCCAGCGCAGGCCCCAGGGCAGATCGTAATGCGAGGCGCCATGGAGCGCTGCATGCTGGAACTGCCATTCCGGCGGCGCCGACCAATGCGTATCCTCAAACTGGTGCTGGACATAGAAGAGCCAGATACCGGCGGCACCGGCGAGGAGCACGATGGGCAGATGGACGGCGAGGAAGCCGCCAAGGCCGACGGCCCAGATCATCACGGCGGCAAAAACCAGCATGCCGAGATTGGTCGCCATGGTCGAGACCCAGGGGAGAGCGCCGTCCTTCATCATGCCGATCGGCAGGCGCTGCTTCAGCAGGAACACCCAGGCAGGGCCAATAACAAAGAGCACGACCGGATTGCGATAGAGGCGATAGCCGATGCGGCCGAGACGCGAAAGGGCCTGATATTCGGCGACCGTCAACGTGGTGATGTCACCGACGCCACGCTCTTCGAGATTGCCGGCGGTGGCGTGATGTTCGGCATGCGCCCGGCGCCAGTAATCATAAGGTGTGAAGGTCAGAACGCCGAGCACGCGGCCCGTCCAGTCATCCATCGAGCGGCGGGCGAAGAAGGCGCCATGGCCGCAATCATGCTGGATGATGAACAGGCGCAGCAGGAAGGCTGCCGCCGGAATTGTCAGCGCCAGTCCCGGCCAGAAGGCGAAGTGCCAGCTTGCCCAGGCGCCGGCCCAGAGCAGGATGAAGGGCACGATCGTGACCGCAAGTTCGAAGCTCGAGCGCTTGAGATCGGGCTTGCGATAGGCGTTGACGATCTTCAGCCAAGCCTTGGCATCCGGCGTTTCGTCTTCAAGCGGTGCATCGGGGCGGTAGTCGAGGGCGGCGCTCATCGGGCAGCTCCACTGGTTTGGGAGGGGATGAGCGGCACGACACATGCGCCGGCGGAATTGGATGCGAGGGCGGCGCAAGACGCAGGGCTTCCAAGGGAGAGGCCCTCAGCAATAGTCATGGTCGGCTGGCTTTCGTGGTGGGAGAAATCGTCCCGGGCCCAGGGGGCATCAGGTGCCCTCCCCTAGCAGATCACAAGGCG
The DNA here is from genome assembly GCF_051549525.1 of Rhizobium sp. G187. Lineage (NCBI taxonomy): Bacteria > Pseudomonadati > Pseudomonadota > Alphaproteobacteria > Hyphomicrobiales > Rhizobiaceae > Rhizobium > Rhizobium sp. G187. The sequence continues at coordinate 562,633 of NZ_JBPUGM010000002.1, read as the reverse complement.
CTTGTCGCCATGGAACTCCGCAAAGGCACAGGCTGCGACGTTTTCGCCTGCGGTGGCTTACCCCGGCAGGCGCTTGTTCTGACTTGCAAAACGCCCCGGCCTGAACAGGCACGGGGCGTCTCGATTGTCACTTCGAGCGGAGATTCAGCCGACGAGCGGCCGCTCACGCCTTACTTGGCGGGCTTGATCGTCGCCAGGATCTTGCCGACTTCCGGCATGTTGGCAGCTTCGGATTCCTTCGAGGCCCAGTAGGTGACGATGGCGACGTGTTCCGGCGACAGCGTGATGAAGCCGACGCCGATCGAGACCGGGCCGTCCTTGTCCGTGCCGCTCCAGTCGAGCGTTTCGAAGGGCATGCCGTTCAGCGTGTCCTTGGTTTCCTTCTGGCTGGCCGGATCCGGCACCACGCCATTTTCTTCGAGGAAAGCGAAGACCTGGGTCATGATGGCATCCATATCGCCTTCGCCGCCGACATCGAAGGAGATGTAGGTGCCGCCATCGGCAGAGGTGCCCTCGACGCCGTAGTCGGTTTCGGCAGGCTGCCAGCTGTCAGGGATATCGACCGTTGCGATCGGCGCATCCGGCGGGAAAGAGAAGTTGGCAGCGAAAGATGTAGAGGTGGCAGCGAGCAGGAGAGCGACGCCAGCGAGAAGCGATTTCATCGGAAGTAACCCATAACGTGCGTGAGTGTATCAGACCCGGCGACCCCTTGCCGCCCGGCACCGCGCCTTCTTATCAATTCAGACAGGGTCGTGCTGGACTGTTTTTGGTTCAACATCCAAGGAAAGGCCCTTAGCCATCGGATTCTACAATCCAGGACTGTAGACAGAATCATAGGGTATGAGCAAAAAACGGTCGCATACCTCATCCATTCGGATGATTATCGTTCCGCAGGCCCTTATTTTCCGGGGGTAGAGGCCATTGTTTTCGCAAAATCGAAAGCTGCAGCCTTGCCAATCCCTAGCCTCTTCATTATGTTGCGCCCATCGAAGATTGCGAGCGACTTTGCCTAAGCGCCTCTGGCGTACGACAGATTTCCTTCAACGACGATACACCGCCGGTCGAATGTCTCGCCGGCAAGCCCAACGATTGAAAGGAAATCGTTATGAACACAGGCACCGTAAAGTGGTTCAACAGCACCAAGGGTTTTGGCTTCATTCAGCCGGATGAAGGCTCTGCCGACGTTTTCGTTCACATCTCGGCCGTTCAGCGCGCCGGCATGCGTGACCTCGTCGAAGGCCAGAAGATCGCCTACGACATCGTCCAGGACAAGCGTTCGGGCAAGAGCTCGGCCGACAACCTGCGCGCCGCTTGATATCTGTCTCTCGCCCGACGACGGCACATGTGCTTTCGCGACGGGCTGAGTGATTTGGGAAGGTCGGGCCTTGCCCGGCCTTTTTCATTTGTCCCGACTCGTTCGGGAGTTTCGCCGGGTGCGGCGCGGTTTCTTCGCATCCACCCTCTCCGCAACAGCACATCATGGGTCCGGCCCGTTCAAGGCTGACACCCGAAAGGAGACGACTTGCAAGTACTCGTCCGCGACAACAATGTCGACCAGGCCCTCCGGGTCCTCAAGAAGAAGATGCAGCGCGAAGGCCTGTTTCGCGAAATGAAGGCCCGCAGCGCCTTTGAAAAGCCTTCCGAAAAGCGCGTGCGCGAAAAGGCTGAAGCCGTTCGCCGTCATCGCAAGCTGGCGCGCAAGAAGATGCAGCGCGAAGGCCTGCTGCCGGCACCGAAGCGCGCCGTGCGCCCCGCGCGCTGAACCGTCCGCTCAGAGAGTTTTCGTCCGCGTTTCGGCGCGGACGTCTCCTGCGGGGAAACCCGCATTGACAAGCCCCGTCCGGGAAAGCGCATATCATGACCGACACAGACGACATGACTGCCGAACCCGCATCCGAAACGCAGGCGCCAGTCAAGACACCCAAGGTTTCGCCGCAGGAACGCGCTGCCGCGACCGATGCCATTGCCCGCGAAACCATCGAATCCGAAGCCAAGGCCCGCATTCGCAAGACCGAAGCGCTGAAGGCGCTCCGGCTGGAACGTGAATTGCTGGAAGCGCAGGACGCCCCTGCCCCGAAGAAGAAGCGCGCGACCAAGCCCAAGATCGCCTGAGGCGATGGATAGCGCCTGTCCCTGGCCCTATCGGGCGCTCGGCCCCCATTCCCCACATCATGACCCATAACGCAGCGTGATTGATCGCTGAGACGAAGAGGCAGCCGCCGGCTTGCGCTTGATGCAACATCAACGCAGTGCAGGACGGATGCGGCCTCTCAACTCCGCGGGCATTCGCAGCGCCTCTCTGCGTGACTGAACGCCGCGTCCCGGCTTAGCGGGATTGAGACGTCAGATTGAAGTAGGCACCCTGCGGGTCTTGGCAGGCGGCGATCCAGGAGCCGCCGGGGACCGGGTGGGGCTCCATCAGGACCTGGCCGCCCAGCGCCTTCACCGTGTCGGCGGCGGCATCGATTGCCGGGACGACGAAGTAATAGGCCCAATGGGTCATGGGCATGGGCATGTCCGGCCGCCTGGTCATCATGCCGCCAATGGCTTGATTGCCGCATTTGAAGGTCTGGTAGATGCCCATGGCGTCCATATCGACCGCCATGTCCTTTTCCCAGCCAAAGCGCGCTGCGTAGAAATCCCAGACGGTCGCCCAGTCACCGGCCATCAGCTCGTTCCAGCCAACCGTGCCGGGGCTGCCGGGATCGGGCCATGTGGCCGATTGCCTGTCGTCCTTATCCGGGGTCATGATGCAGACAATCGCGCCCTGGGGATCGGCCACCACGGCGAAACGGGCGACGCCTGGGATATTGGCGGGGGGACGGCAGATCACGCCACCTTCCGCCTCAAAATCCCGCGCCATCGCATCGACATCATCAACCTCGATATAGCCTGTCCAGTGGGGCCGGACACCCCACCCTTTCATCTCGTCGGTCAGCCCCATGATGCCGGCCACGCCAAAGGGAAAGCCCGGCACGGCCATGGTGGTGTAGGTATACTCGCCCATGTTGATCGGGCTCGGCTCCCAGCCGAGCAGCGTGGCGTAAAATGCCTTGGCCGCAGATGTGTCCGGCGTGATGAGTTCATGCCAGATGAAAGCGCCGCGCATGCAAAACTCTCCGTTCAAAATCAATCAACAGGCATTGATATCAAGCGTCATTGCCGGCCACCGACCGGAAGGGTGGCAAATGCCCTCCCGGTCCATGCATTGTCCGGAAAGGCGTCAGCGGGCCGGAGCTGTCAGATTGAAGTAAGCGCCCTGCGGGTCCTGGCAGGCGGCAATCCACGAGCCGCCGGGGACCTGATGCGGGTCCATCAGAACCTGACCGCCGAGTTTTTTCACCTGCTCCGCCGCGGCATCAATGGCGGGCACGATGAAATAGAAGCCCCAATAGGGCATGGGGATTTGGGGAGGTTTGGTCATCATGCCACCAAGGCCGCGATCGCCGAGCTTGAACGTCTGGTAGATACCCATGGCATCCATATCGACGGCCATATCCTTTTCCCAGCCGAAACGGGCGGCATAGAAATCCCAGGCCTCCTGCCAATTGCCCGACATCAGCTCGTTCCAGCCGACTGTGCCCGGGCTGCCCGGGGTGGGCCAGGTGCCGGTTTCGCCATCCGGCATTTTCGGCGCCATGATGGAGAGCATCGCGCCATGCGGATCCGCGACCACGGCAAAGCGGCCAATGCCAGGAATGTCCTCGGGCGCGCGATGGATGGCGCCACCATTCTCGCCAAACTCGGCGGCGGTCTTGTCGACGTCATCGACCTGGACATAGCCCGTCCAGCCTGGAGGAATGCCCTGGTCCGCCATCTCCCTGGAGAGTTCCATCATGCCGGTCACACCAGAGGGAAAGCCGGGCACGGCAAAGGTTGTGTAGGTGAAGCCCGGACCGTCCATATCCGTCGGCTCCCAGCCCAGAAGCGCGCCGTAAAAGCTTTTGGCGGCAGCGGGGTCAGGCGTCATCAATTCATGCCAGAGAAATGTGCCATGCATGGAAAAGTCTCTCTCTTTTGAAATCAGCTGATGCGTTTCGAAACGCTGGTCATGAAGGTGTGAAAGCTGCCGTCGGATTTTTTCACGCTGCCGGAGAAACGCCGTGTGTCATCATCGATGAAGTGGATGACATCCCGATAAAGCTCGGTGCGGGAGGGGTCTTCCATGCTCGGACCTTCGGCTTCCAGCACCAGTGTCTGGCCGTCCTCCTCCAGCCAGCCCTTGTAGACCCAGAATTTATCCATCATCGAGCCGATCCAGCTGCCGACATACTGGCCGAGACGTGGATCGTAGCCGAGGGTGATGATCATCGTCTCGCGCGTATCGCCCATCATGCCCTCACTTTCAGCAATAACCCAAAGGCCGCCGATGGAGCGCACCTTCTCGGTCCAGCGCTTGAGAGGGTCCTCGGGATCATAGGCTTCATCGCCGGCAGTGCTGAGAAAGAGCCAGTCGCCGACCAGCCGGTCGAGAAAGCGGTGATGCTCCGTGGGCTTTGGCGTTTCCATCGACTGTCCTCCCTCAATGGCAGCAGTTTGCCTGCTTCACCGGCTGCACGGCATACTCATCCTTGCGCTTGACGAAGCTCAGCGTGCCGGTTTCGTTGCGGCCAAGCGGCGCGTGATCGAGGATCATCAGCGCCCCCAGCGCCTCCTCACCACCGCGGGCATATTGCGAATAGGTGTGGAAGATATCGCCACTCTCGTCAAGGTAGAAGGCAGACAGACCGGGCAGCTCGTCATGCGCCTGTTCGCGCGGGGTTTCCCGGAAGTTATAGATGACCGATCCGGAGGCCAGTTGCTCTGGCGTGAAGGAGACGTGGAAGTCGAAGTTGAAATCGCTGCCGAAGGACGAGACCCAGGGGAAATGCCAGTTCATCCGGCGCTTGTAGGCCTCGATCTTCTCAAGGGGCGCACGCGAGACGGTGACGAAGGTGACGTCGTGATTGTTGAGGTGCGGCAGCATGCCGTCGATGTGATCGGCGAAGAAGGAGCAGCCGGGGCAGCCCGCATCCCAGTCCGGCCCGAACATGAAATGGTTGATCATCAGCTGGCTGCGGCCATCGAAGAGATCGGCCAGCGTCTTTTCGCCGGACGCGGTGTGGAAGCGATAATCCTTGTCGACCTTGACCCAGGGCAGCGCCAGACGGGCGGCGTTGACCCGGTCCCGCTGGCGGGTGAGCTGCTTCTCCTCCAGCAGCAAAGCCTTGCGCGCCTCCAGCCATTCCTCACGCGAGACCGCGCGGGACGCCGGAGCGGATAGAGGTTGCGACTTAGCGGAATATTCCATTTTCCTGATCCTCCTCTTGACAATTAGGTTGATATCAACATATTAGATCCATGTCAATTCAGCCTGTGATTCCCTATTCCACCACCATCCACATCAAGGACACCTGCCTGTGCCTGCATGCCCAGCGCGCGGCCCGTGCGCTTGCCCGGCGCTTCGACATGGCGCTGAAACCGACTGGGCTGACCAATCAGCAGTTTTCCCTGATGATGGCGCTGAACCGGCCGGAGCCGCCGTCAATGGGGCCTGTTGCCAGGCTTCTGGCCATGGACCGCACGACATTGACAGCGGCCCTGAAGCCGCTTGCCGCGCGTGGCTGGGTGGCGATCGAACAGGATCCGAAGGACAAGCGGGGCAAGCTGCTGCGGCTGACCGAAAGCGGACAAGACGCGCTGTCGCAGGCGGTCCCGATCTGGCGGCAGGTTCACGGCGACATCGAGGCCGGCATGACCAGCGATCCGCTTGTGCTGCGACGCGGCTTGCTGGAGGTGAGCGCGTGACGAAGGGCCCTATGCCCGTTCGGAAGAGCCGCTTGCGCCGGCCCATCGCGTAAATCTCTGCTCCTGCACATCCCTGCCCCACTGATCGCCGGCATACTGCTCAGCCAGGACAAAACCATGCGCTTCGTAAAGATGGCGGGCGGCATGGAGGCCTTCGAAGGTCCAGAGATCGGTGCGTTCAAAGGGGCTGGCATCGACGAAGGCAAGCGCTTGCGCCATCAATCGCCGCCCGAAACCCAGGCCGCGCAGGCTGGCGTCAAGGATGAACCAGCGCAGATGCGCCACACCCGGCGCCAGATCCTGGCCGTCAATGGCGAGGGAGCCCAGGATGCGGCCACCCCGCATCACGGTCCAGACTTCATTCTCCGCATGGTCGAGGCGGCTGCAGAAGTCGGCGAGCCCGCTGGCAACCACAGCCTCGAAAGATCGGCCGAAGCCGGCTGTGTCGGCATAATAAGCGATGTGCATCCCGGTGATGCCGGCGATCAGACCCGGATGGTAGCCCGTGACAATCTCAATCGGGGTCGCCCGCTGATCTGCCTCGGGCATCAGGGCGTTTGCGTAAAGCGCGAGGCCATCGAGCACCGTGCGGTGTTGCTGCGGCTGTAGACGATCAAGCGCTGCAGCCACCTGGCACCGGGCGAAATCATGGATCGCCGATAGGCGGGCGCTGCCCTGCTGGGTGAGGCCAAGCCGCTTGATGCGCGCATCATCCGCATCTGACCAGGCATGCACATCGCCCGAGTGCTCGAGTTTATGCAGGAGGCGGCTGACGCTCGACTTGTCGAGCGCCAAGGTCTCGCTGAGCGTGGCAGCCGTGATGCCGGGCTCAGCCTCGATGTCGATCAGGGCATGCACCGATGATGGCGGCAGATCCGTGCCGGCAAAGGAGCCGCCCATGAAGCCGAGGGCACGGACGAGTTTTCGCGACTGGGCGCGGATGTCGTCAATCGGGATCGGATGATTTGACATGGCGCACCATTTTCGTTGCATCATGCAACCATATCGCCGTTCTGCTGAGCTGCCAAGCCCAGCTATGACGGAGGCGCCGCGGAAACAATTTTGTCTTGCTATGGAGAGACCCGCTCAGGTTACGGCCCCCTCCTTCCTTGCCTCTCCTCCCAACCCCCGTGGAGCCTTACCGCCAGGTAGCTCTCTCTACAGGGCACAACGACGCGCGGTTGAGTCGGCTGAAGTCACGTGATAAAACCCGATATGAGGTACGTACCTCATAGATATCGACAGAGGGAGGACGTGTCGGATGTCGAACAGGTATCAGGTGGATCCGGATCATGTGATCGGCGATGAGGCGCAGCTTCGGGCGCTGTTTGAGCCGACCCATGCGCTCGCCTTGCGCAAGTGCCAGTCGCAGCTTGGGGTGCATGCGCAGGCCTTTATCCGCCGCGCGCCCTTCCTCTGCATCGGGACGCAGAATCCCGAGGGCAAGGCCGATGTCAGCCCTCGCGGCGACCCGGCCGGCTTTGTGCAAATCCTCGATCCGCAGACTATCGCCATTCCCGACCGGCCGGGCAACAACAGACTCGATACGCTCTCCAATATCATCGCCAATCCGGCCGTCGGCCTGCTCTTCATCATTCCCGGTTTTGACGACACGCTGCGGCTAAACGGTCGGGCGCAGTTGAGCACGGATCCGGCACTTTTGCAGCGTATGGCGGTGGATGGTAAGGTCCCGAAGCTTGCGATCGTGGTTGTGGTCGACGAGGTGTTCCTGCACTGCGCCAAGGCGTTTCGCCGCTCGCATCTCTGGGATCCAGACTACCTGCAGGACCGCCGGGAGATGCCGTCGCTGATGAAGTTCATTCTCGATGAAACCAGCGGCGCGCCAAACGATGCAGACGAAATGCGCAAGCTCGATGATGACCTAGAGCAGGCCTATCAACGGACGATGTATTGAGGCCGAAATGGGCCGCTCAGTGGCTCCCGGTCTGCGCACAGGCCCGTGGCTTCGACCAGCGCATGGCTACATGCCGCGCGCAATGCGCTGGACGCCGCAAGCCTGCCACGATCAATCTTCACGGTCTCCGAGGGCAAGGCAGTCATTGCCAAGTGCTGGCTTGCCGGCAAGTGGATGCGCGGGCCGTAAGCTGGCGCAAGGCCGGCCCGCTTCACGCGCGTCGCCGCCTTTTAGCCGCCGAAGCCGAGCGGGAGAGCCGCCAGCGGTGCAAGCATCATGAATGCAGCCATTCCCAGCGCAATCCTGTCGCGCCCCTCAAACAGCGGTCCGCGAAAGGCGGCGGCTGGATAGAGGGGGGTCGGTACACTGGTCTCCTGCTGCGTGATCACGGGGGTGTTGGCAAGGGGTGTCTCAAGTGTTTGCATCTGGGGCTCCTGTTTCAGTGGACAGAAACAAAACCGTGGAACGGCCGTCGCGTTCCCCTGAAGCTGGCAACTGGTGGAGACCAAGCGCGACTGCCGCCCTGAATTGCGCCGCACACGCAGACACAACTTTATCGAATTGGTCAGAGCGCTCAATTCGAATGATCGTAGAGCGCCTGCCAGACGATTTTCCAAAGGGTCAGCAGCAGGCTGTTATGGCCGAAGTGCTGGATGTTTACGTTGACGACATGGGGCACTGCCTCGGTCGCCCAGTCGAGGATGAAAGCGCCCATCGGGGCGGCACCCACAACCGCGAGATCCGTGACGAAGACACCCGGTCCGATCTGCAAAACCCAGTTGCCTGAGGCTGTGCCTATGAAGGTGTTGATGATGAGCTTCAGATTGATCAGCCCGGGATGACCACCGACGTTGGAGTTGAGAAGCCGCACCAGCAGTTCGAGATTGTTGAAGACGTCTGCCGGCAGCGGATAGTTGAGGTTTACCGCGAGGTTGTAGCGACCGGCGGTCGGTGCGCCGAGAGGCAGGCCGAGCATCGAGAGCATGACCGTACAATGGGCGCAATGGGGCAGATTGGTTGCATAATTGCCGCCTCCAATCGGCAGGGCATTGAGCGCGACAGCCTGGCCATTGGCGTTCACCGTCCAGATGGGCGGCGGGGAAATGCTGGCGTCGAGGGCAACCATTTCCGAATGCATGTTTACGGCGGTCGCATACTGGGTCGCCGGGTTCGGCGCCCATGTCACTGTCGTCACTGCCTGCTGGGCACCGCCCGCATTGTAAGGGCCGAAGGGCTGAACCGCATCAATCGCTGTCTGAATGGCATCGATGGACGCACCGGCTGCGAGAATATGCGGATTGAGATCATGGCCGTTGACCACGGCCTTCCAACGTAAGCGCGCCATTCTGCGTCTCCCTTGAGGAATTAACACTCATTCCGAGCAAGACTATGGTGCTATCAATTCTTGGTTGTGTCAACACGCAAAATGCAACCCTGCGATCACCGGCTCCTCCGGAGGGAGTGCGCAGAACGCAAAAAGGCCGGCGCAAGGCCGGCCTTCAGGCGGTGGATCGGATGGTTGGGATTATCGAACCGAAACCGGTACCTCGGTGGAGGTGCGCAGCGCATGGCTGTAGGGGCAGACGATATGGGCGGCAGCGACCAGCTTTTCAGCCAGTTCACGCTCCATGCCGGGGATTTCGACGGAGATCTTCACATCGATGCCGAAGCCGGTGCCATCTTCACGCGGGCCGATACCGACATCAGTGAAGACCTTGGCGTCTTCCGGAATCTTCACCTTTTCCTTGCCGGCCACGAACTTCAGAGCGCCAAGGAAGCAAGCGGAATAACCGACCGCAAAGAGCTGTTCCGGATTGGTGCCCGTTGCGCCATCGCCGCCGAGTTCCTTCGGGGTGGTCAACGTCACGTCGAGCACGCCGTTGTCAGTGGCGCCATGACCGGAGCGGCCACCGGTGGCATGAGCATGGGCGGTGTAGAGGATAGCCATTACGATTTCTCCTTGTTCGGTTCGCGATGGTCACTATATAGAGCACAATTGAATTGCGCGCAATTGTTTTTTGCGCATTGCAAATTGGCTCTGTTTTGACCACAGTCGAAACAATTCGGCCCTTTGAGAGGTTCCCTAGAGATGATGGATGATCTCGACCTGGAAAAAGAGCTCACGCTCGACCGACAACTCTGTTTCGCGCTCTACGGAGCCGCGCATGCCTTCACGCGTGCCTATAAGCCGCTGCTGGCGCCACTTGGCCTCACCTATCCACAATATGTGGCGATGATGGCGCTGTGGGAGCAGGACAATATTCCCGTCAAGGTGCTGGGCGAAAAAGTCGGACTTGATTCCGGCACGCTCTCGCCCCTGCTGAAGCGGCTGGAGCAGATCGGCTATGTGACGCGTTCGCGCGACGCCGCCGACGAACGGCAGGTGTTTATCGCGCTGACCGAAGCGGGACGATCTCTGAAGGCGGAGGCGCTGAAGGTCTTTGCTGCAATCGGCGAGTCGACCGGCTGCGATCTGGCCGAGTTGCAAGTGCTGCGCGACAGCCTGAAGCGGCTGAAGCAGCAGCTGGAATTCCTGCCCGAGCCGTGATGCACTTGGAGCATCGCATGCCTGGGCTCCGTGCAGAGATGAACGATCAATCGCCGGAGCTGGCCATTTCATACCTCGCTCTGACGAGCGGGCCATAATCGGCCAGCACACGCGCAATCTCGGTGTTATCGCCCGGTCTGAGCTCGTATTGCTCGTCAAACAGCCGGTCAAACTCGGCTTGCCACTCGGCGATCTTTCCTGCGTCCGGGGCGTCTTTCTTCTGCTCCTCGTGGATGCAGTGCGTGCAATGCGCCATCAGGAGACCGATGGTATCCTGCGCGACCTCAAACCGGATCAGCCGCTCCTGGTAGGTCAGTTCCGTGCCCATTTGCATTCCTTTCACGGGTTCATCCTCAGGGGTGGCGGAGCGTTGTCTTGCAGCGCCAGCCTGCCGCTTTCGGCCGTGCAGAGGTAAGCGCCAATTCAAGCGGGAAGTTGGCGATGCCTTGCATCTTTGCCACGGCCTCGCTCCCGCCATGATTGCAACGGACCAGACAGGGGCATATCTGGAGGACATCATGCTTTTAGCGAAACGCTCCCTTGCCGCCCTCTCGACTGTCTTGCTCATCGCGCTTGGCGCGCCGGCTGCAGCATCCGCGGCGGATATCGCCCAGACGGCCGAACAGATCGAGGCGCGGCTGAACCTGCGGATCGGCCTGGCGGTGATCGACACCGGTGGCGGGCCCGGCACGTTTCGCAAGGCCGACGAGCGCTTTGCCATGGCCAGCACTTTCAAGGCTTGGGCCTGTGCTGCCGCTCTTGATGGAGGCGATGCGGTGCTCGACCGGCAATCTGCGATCGCCCAGGAAGACCTGCAGGCTTATTCGCCTGTGACGGACAAGCTGGTGGGCGCGCGGCGCACGACCCGGGACTTTTGCGCCATGACGCTCCGGACCAGCGACAACACTGCGGCCAACAAGGTGCTGGAGGCGATTGGCGGCCCGACGGCGCTCACCGCCTTCCTGCGGGCGAATGGCGACGAGGTGACACGGCTCGACCGTTTCGAACCCGATCTCAACCAGGCGACACCCGGAGATCCGCGCGATACGACGACGCCGCGCGCCATGGCCGAGACGATGGAGAAGCTTGTGTTTGGCGATGCGCTGGCAGTACCGGCCGCACGGCAGCTGGAAGCATGGATGGCCGCCAATAGCGTGGCGGGCGGCATGTTGCGCGCCAGCCTGCCGAAGGATTGGGCCATTGCCGACCGGGGCGGCGCGGGCGGCCATGGCACGCGCGGGATCGTGGCTGTGATCCGGCCACCCGCCCGCGCACCGCTGGTGGTGGCAATCTATCTTGACGGGACACAGCATCCGCTGAAGGTTCGGGATGCGGCCATGGCGGAACTGGGGGCTGCGATCGTGGCGGCTTATTCCCGATGAGGCGCGGTGATCGTTCGATCTTGCGGATATCTCGAACGCGGAGCGCCCGCCTTGGCGCGCTGCTGACAGCCGCAACCGCCCTGCCCTTGTCCCTTCCGGCGATGGAGACCAAGGCGCAGGAGGCCGGCACCACGATCGGAGAGCGCTCCGAATGGCAGGTTGAAAAATGCGCGGTGTTCGCCGCAGCGCTTGACCGGATCCTCAAACGCATGGGTGAAGAGGGTGTGACACCGGCCTTCATCGCCAACAACCGCGCTTACATCGATAGCGGCTGTCTGTCGGATGTCGACGCCTGCCCGGAAACGGCCAAGGACATCGAGATCGCCAATGGGCTGACCATTGCGACGATGAATGCCGGGGCCGCCTCGAGTTTCAGCCCGTTCCGCTGCCGGCCGAAGGGCTGAGCGTCCGTCAGGGTTTTCCCTGACCGAGGCCAAGGCCGATGGCAACCGTCAGCAGGAGCGTTGCAATCAGGGCAATGATCAGGGCCGCCACGACGAGGAGCGATGCGCGGACAGGGCCGATGGCAAGATCGCGCATGAACCAGCGGATCTGGGCCTGGCCATACCAGAGCGTGGCCAGCACCATGGCCGCGATGCCCACGCCATCCCAGCGGTCCGTTTTCAGCATCAGCATGTCTAAGCCAAGCGTGGCGACCATGACGAAGGGCGCTGCGACATAACACTGGCTGAAGAAGGGCGGACGCAGGCTGTTGCGGGTCAGCCGCTGGCCTTTCTTGCCAAGGAGCGTGACCGCCATGACCAGCGGGAAGACGCTGAAGATGACGCCCCGGGCGATCAGGAGGTTGGCGGTGGAGGACAGTTCTCCGCCGAGTGCCTCGGGCTTCACCGCAAGGGGCATCAAGCCCGCAACAGACTGGGCGATCATCAGCGTAATCAGGAGGAAGAGCGGCGGGCTCAGCGTGTCTTCATACTGATCTTCCGGGTTGTCGCCGAGTTCGATATCGGCATAGCGCATCATCTGCAGCGGCCGGGAGAGCGTGCGCCAGAAGGTGACGGGATAGAAGACGAGCCAGGACACCAGCTCGTAAAGCAACTCCTCCAGCGACTTCAGGAGTTTCATGAAGTCCATGCCGCAACCTCTTCCGCATCCAGCTTTCAGGAACCGGCATAGCCGAAATCTGCCGGATGCGGGAGGGGCGTTTGGAGCGGATGTCGTCTTATCAGCCGAGCGCCCGGGCAAGCGCCATGTAGGCCGGGATACCGACGAGGAGATTGAAGGGGAAGGTGACGGCCAGCGCCATGGTCAGCGGCAGGCCGAGATTGACCTGCGGCAGCGCGAGACGGACAGCGGCGGGGGCGGCGATATAGCTGGCGCTGCCGGCGAGGATGCCGAGCGCTGCGGCAGAGCCCGGCTGGAGCCCAAGTGCCGTGCCGACGAGCACGCCGACCGTGCCATTGAGAAGCGCCATGCCGATGGCCGAAGCGACGAGCGCCGGTGTGAGGCTCCGCGACTTCAACAGCTGGCGGGTGGCGAGCAGGCCCATGTCGAGCAGGAAGAGACAGAGCATGCCACGGAAACCGCCTTCGAACAGCGGCGCAACCTGGCTGAAGCCCTGCTTTCCGACCAGGAAGCCAATGAGCAGGCTGCCGGACAGAAGGACGATGGAGCCATTGGTGAAGGCTTCGGTGAGCGGCGCCTTGGCACCGGCATGGGCCACCCCCTGCCCCTGCGACTGGCCCTGAGCCTGGATTTTTACCTCTGCTGCGTGGTGCGTGGCACCGGCGAGCGACCCGGATCTGGCAAGCCAGAGGCCGACCAGGATCGCCGGGGCCTCCATCAGCGCCATGACCGCCACCATATAGCCATCCGCCGGCAGGCCCGCCACTTTCAGGACTTCGATGCCGGTGACGAAGGTGACGACCGAGACCGAGCCATAATGGGCGGCAATCGCCCCGGCATTCAGCCGGTCCAGTCGACCGACGGCGCGCGCGATCCAGAAGGCCGGCAGCGGCAAAAGCAGGCTGAGCGCCAGGCCCGCAAGCCCGGCCGAGAGGAGGTCGGTGTTGTAACCCGACTCAGAGAGCTGGACACCGCCCTTCAGGCCGATGGCCGCCATCAGATAGAGCGCCACCGCCTTGCTGATGGCTTCGGGGATGACGAGATCGCTGCGGATCAGGGCCGCCAGCGCGCCAAGCACGAAGAAGAGGATCATGGGAGAGAAGAGTGTGTCCATCGGATATCCCCGCCGGATGGGTTGCGCCTTTTGCTGCAGTGCGGTCTAGCGTCCGATGGTCGTTCTGAAAAATTCATTGTCTGTAACAAAACGTTCTGTAAAATGGAAGGATGGCTGCGCTCAACTACAATCATCTGCGCTATTTCTGGGAGGTCGCCCGCGAGGGCAACCTGACGCGGGCGGCGACCCGGCTGGCGGTGTCGCAATCGGCACTGTCCACCCAGATCAAGACATTGGAAGAGAGGCTCGGCCATCCGCTGTTCGAGCGGCTTGGCCGGCAGCTGGTCCTGACCGAGGCGGGGCGGCTGACGCTTGATCATGCCAATGCGATCTTTGCCGTGGGTGAGGATCTGGTAGCGACGCTGAAGGCCGGGACGGGCCAGCGACGTCTCTTGAAGGTCGGCGCGCTGGCAACGCTTTCGCGCAACTTCCAGATCGAGTTCCTCCGGCCCTGTCTCGGGCGGCCGGATCTTGAAATCGTTCTCTCCTCCGGCAGCCTTGAGGAGCTTGAGGGCCGGTTGCGGCGGCTCGATCTCGACGTGGTGCTGTGCAACCAGCCGCCGCGCGGGCCAGAGGCGATCGGCATTGTCGCGCATCGGCTGGCGGAGCAGACGATCAGCCTGATGGCCGCACCGCAGCTGGGCTGTCAGGCATCTTCGCCGCGGGAAGCGCTGATTGCCCATCCGGTGATTCTGCCGACCGGCGAGACCAGCATCCGCGCCGAATTCGATGCGCTGTGTCGACGGATCGGGGTGACGCCGAGCATTGTTGCGGAAGTGGACGACATGGCGATGCTGAGGCTGATGGCGCGGGAGGCGATCGGGCTTGCGCCGCTGCCAGCCATTGTGGTGCGTGACGAATTGCAGGCGGGCACGCTTTCGGAAATCGTGCCGCTGGACGGGATCAGCGAGACCTTTTTCGCGCTCACCGTCGAGCGGCAATTCCCCAACCGCGTCGTCGACGAGCTGATCGCAGCAGCCGGGCAGCGGCGGGTCTGAGCGGCAGCGCGTCGCAGCCATCCAGGCGCCACCCCGCAGGATGCACGGCCGGTAAAAAAGGAGGAACCGATGGGGCGCGAGCGGGTTGTGCCTTGGCCCCACACGCAGAAGCAGCCCATCTCTCGGTGGCACCTGCGCTGCACTTAAGAGGAGACCTCCATGCAACTTCCCCAGAACACGATCGTCGCTGTTGCCGATGGCGAAAAGCTGAGCCTGTTCCAGAACGAGGGCAATGTGCTCAGCATCAAGCTGAAGGCGCTGCCGGCGGAAGAGATCGACAGCTCGAAGATCACCTCGGGCGCGCGCCATGTGAGCAGTGCGGCCAATCCCGACGATGCCCAGCAGGAAGAAGACGGCTTTAGCAGCGGCGTGACCGACATGCTGAACCGGCAGGTGCTGGAGGGCAAGATCAAGGATCTCGTCATCGTGGCGGCCCCGCGCACCCTCGGTGAAATGCGCAAGGGCTATCACAAGGCGCTGTCGGCCGTGCTGATCGGCGAGCTGGACAAGGACCTGACCGGGCACAGCGTGCAGGACATTGAAAAAGCGCTCGAAGCGGCCTGATGCGCAGCGCAGATGGATGAAATGACGAAGGCCCCGTCAGCGATGACGGGGCCTTTTCTCTGTATCGGGTCAAACGGCCGAGCGGTCCGGCAAAGTTGCCTTTACTGCTTGACGATGATCCGCGCCTTGGTCGGCACGCGTTCGTAGAGATCGATGATGTCCTGGTTCATCAGGCGCACGCAGCCGGAGGAAACGGCCTTGCCGATCGAATTCCATTCCGGATTGCCGTGCAGGCGATAAAGCGTGTCTTCACCATTGCGGAAGATGTAGAGCGCGCGCGCGCCGAGCGGGTTATCGATGCCGCCGGGCTTGCCGCCATTGCGCGACGAGTAGATTTCGAGCTCCGGCTGGCGGGCGATCATTTCGTCCGGCGGGGTCCACTTCGGCCACTTCTGACGCCACTGGATGACGCCGGCGCCGCCCCAGGCAAAGCCGTCACGGCCAATGCCGACGCCGTAGCGCATGGCGGTGCCGCCGGGTTCGACGAGGTAGAGGAAGCGGTTCGGCGTATCGACGACAACGGTGCCGGGCGCTTCGCCTGTGGGATCAACGACCTGCTGGCGATAGAAGCGCGGCGGGATCTTCCAGTATGGCACGGCCGGGATGACGATGCCGCCATCATAGACCTCGCCATACATGGCATCGAGTTCAGGGGTGCGGCCACCTTCAGACGGGGCCATTGGGGTTACCGGACCTTCAAGGCGCACGCCGGGAGGCAGCGGACGCTGGGACGTGGTGCAGCTCGCCAGAAGGCTGGCGGCACCGAGCCCCGTCAATGACAGAAGGGAGCGGCGGGTCAAGACATTCGAAGAGGACATGGAATTTCAGGTTTCCTGTAAGCATAGCAGCGGAACCTAAGACGCGTGGGAGGCGCGCTCTGTTCCGCGAATGATGCGATGCAAACAGGAAAGGTCTCGTTAATGCAACCGCACGCGCCCTTCACGTTTTAGAGAGAGGGCTGCGTCGCATTCGAGTGTCGCTATATGACAACAATGGGTGTCATTTCGGGCACACGTTCAAAGAGATCGATGACGTCCTGATTGAACATGCGCACGCAGCCGGACGACGTGGCCTTGCCGACGGACTGCCAGTCGGGCGTGCCGTGGACGCGGTAGAGCGTATCCTTGCCGTTCTGGTAGATATAGAGCGCGCGGGCGCCGAGCGGGTTGTTGAGACCGGCGACGAGGCCGCCGCGATCGGCAGCCACAGGGCGCAGCGACGGATTGCGCTCGACCATCTCGTCGGACGGTGTCCAGTGCGGCCACTTGGCCTTGCGATGGATGACGCCCCTGCCCGACCAGGCAAAACCGTCGCGGCCGAGGCCGACGCCATAGCGGATCGCCTTGCCGCCCTTCTGGACGAGGTAGAGGTAATTAGCCTTGGTATCGACCACGATGGTGCCGGGCGCTTCCGCTGTCTGGTAGTCGACATCCTGGCGGAGAATATCGGAACGGACGCGGTCAAGCGGAATGGCGGAGAGCGTGTGGCCCTCGTCGACCATCGAGCCGTAAATGACCTTGTGCAGCGGATTGCTGACCGGAAGGCCATAGGTCTGGTGGAACTGCGTCTGGTAGAGGCTGCGCTTGACGGGGGCCGCCTGATCAGCGGCCGGCGGCGTGCGGGCCGGATCGTACCAGACGGGGGCCACCTCATCCTGGAAGACCTCGATGTTCATCCGGCTCGTATCCTGGATCAGGATGCAGCCCGAAAGCGAGGCGAGAAGCCCCACGCCAAGACCAAGCCGGGCGAGCCGGATGGCGAGGGAACGCGGCGTCTTCGTTTCTGAAGAGCTCAACTGATAAGGCATACTGCACCGATTCACGCTGACATCGTTTGAGACACCGTGTCAGGCGCGGCTGGCGCGAAGCTTATGCTCACGGCGCCCGAAGCGCCTGCATGGCCGAAACGCAATCGGGCGCAAGCTGCGACTGGTGCGCCTTCAGGCATTGCAGGATGCGGCCTTCGCCGCGCTCGACATTGGCGCAGTGGCGCTTCATGTCCGGCCGGCAGGCGCGGGCGGCCGTGATGAGTTTGGCGCGGGTTTCCGGCGTCAGCGCCGGGCGCTCTTGAGCGGCGAAGACAAGCCCGGAGGCAAGTCCCGCCGACAAGGCGATGAGGATGAAGAGAAGTGCGGGGCGTGCGGATTTGAACGTCATGGGTCGGTTCCATCAAGGATGCGGGATCCCGCCTTTGACGACGGGCTCCCTGAGCAAAAAGGGATCAGCGATGCGCTTCGCCGTGAACGGTGACGGAGCCGCCATTCGAACCCTGATAGGTCTTGGTGCGTGAGCAGTTCTGACGGCCGGCATCGCAGGTGATGCTGCCAGTGGCCGAGAGACTGTTGCCACGTGGGCCGGTGCGGGTGGCGCTGCGGGTGCAGGTGCCGGATGCGCAGGCGCCCGAGGCGCTGAAGCTCGACGTGCCACGCGGCGAGGTTACCGTGCGGTTGCGGCTCCAGGCGGCTGCTTCGGAGACCATGGCGAAGCTCGCAAGGGCTGCAAGCACAAAGGCAGTCTTTCTCATCTCAATTTCCTCGTGATCAAAGCGGGCGGATCGGATTGGGGCGGAGCCGATCCGGACGATCATCGCGTCGTCGAGGCCAAGAATGGGCGGCGGGCTTTTCCCGCTTATGAACGGTTTGTAGCATTTTGTATCAAGCGCCTGAGCCTGCTTGATTTTGTGCCCCTGGATGATCATCCTCAAGGTCATGACACACCAGATGCCGTCCATTCTTCTCGTCGATGATGATGCCGATATCCGCGACCTCGTATCAGCGTTGCTGGCCCGCGAAGGCTATGCCGTGACCGGGGCCGAGAATGGCGTCGCGATGGACCGGGCACTGACCCGGGGGCTGCCGGATCTCGTCATTCTCGATCTGATGATGCCGGGCGAGGACGGGCTGTCGATCTGCCGGAGGCTGCGGGCCTCCTCGACCGTGCCGATCCTGATGCTGACGGCGAAGAGCGACGAGATGGACAGGGTGGTGGGGCTGGAACTCGGGGCCGATGATTATCTGAGCAAGCCTTTCGGCCCGCGTGAACTGCTGGCGCGGGTGCGGGCGTTGCTGCGACGGGCCGGCATGGCGGAGGCGGCCCGCACGCCGCCTGCCCGGCGCTTCGTCTTTGATCGCTTCCAGATCGACCTCGATGCCCGCATGGTCAGCCATGATGACCAGCCGGCGGGGCTGACCAGCGCCGAATTCGACCTGCTCGCCTGTTTCGTCGAGCGCCCGCGCCGGGTGCTCTCGCGAGACCAGATCCTCGACTACACCCATGGCCGCAGCGCCGATCCGCTCGACCGGACCGTCGATATCCTGGTGTCGCGCCTGCGCCGCAAGCTTGAGACCTTAAGCCCCGGCAGCAACCTGATCAGCACGGTGCGCAATGGCGGCTATCTACTGACATGCAGCGTCCGGCAGGCCCCGTGATGGGCCGCCTCGGACTTTCCGCACGGATCGCGGCCATCGGCATCTGCGCGCTGCTGGTGTTGTGGCTGACCATTCTTTCGGCGCTTTATCGCAATCGGGCCGAGACAGAAACCGCGCCGGATCCCGCCCGTCTTGCCGCACTCGCGACCCTGCTTGATGGCGCGCCGGATGCGGCGCGAGAAACGGTGCTGGCTGCCGCCGGCTCGCCGACCCTATCGCTCTCGCTGGTCGATGCGGCGACCTTGGCGCCTTTGGCGACGGAAGACGACCTTAGCCTGCGGCCGGAATTTGCGGCCTATCATGCCGCGCTCGGCGATCGGCTCTTGAGCATCCGGACGGATGCCTCAGCGCTGCGCCGCAAGGCGCTGGCGCGGCGCGTCGGGACTGTTGCCGTACCATTGGAATTTCAGATCCGGATCGACGCGGCGACCGTGCTGGTGGCGCTCAGCCGCCCGCCTTATGCCGCCAATCTCTTCGGCATGCCGGTCGGGCTCGGGGCGGGTTTTCTTGGCACGCTGATTGCGCTTCTGATCCTGATCCTCGTGCAGATCGAGATCCGCCCGCTGACGCGGCTTGCCCAGGCGGCCGACCGGATGGATCTCTCCGGCCCGCCAATCCCGCTGCCCTCGGTCAAGGGCCGGACACCCGATGTGCGGGCGCTGATCGAGGCCTTCGGGCGGATGCAGGCGCGGCTGCAGGTGCTGATGGCGAGCCGGTTGACGCTGATTTCCGGCGTGCAGCACGACGTGCGCAGTTTTGCCACGCGGCTGAGGCTCAGGGTCGAGGCGATCCCGGGCGAGCGCGACCGCGAGCGGGCGATCAAGGATATCGAGGACATGATCCGGCTGCTGGACGATGCGCTTTTGAGCGCCCGCGCCGGCCATGGCAGTTTGGATCGGGAGCTGCTCGACCTTGGCGACTGGCTGAAGACCGATGTCGCCGACCTCCAGCGCGCCGGCCTGGCGGTGACGCTTGCCGATCCGGGTGCGGCCGAGGTTCCGGTGCTGGCGGATCGGCTGGCGCTGGCCCGCATCCTCGCCAATCTGGTCGAGAACGCGGTCAAATATGGCGACCGCGCCGAGGTGCGCCTGATGCGCCGAGGCGAGACGGCGGTGATTGCCGTCCGCGACCACGGCCCCGGCATTGCACCCGACCAGCGGCTCATGCTGCTGGAGCCGTTTACCCGCGGCGAACCCTCGCGGGCCCGCCAGACCGGCGGCGCGGGGCTCGGGCTTTCCATCGTCAAGGCCCTGGTCGAGGCGCATGACGGCGAGGTGGAGATCGCCGCCGCCGACGGTGGCGGCGCCGAGATCCTTGTTACTCTGCCCGTGTTTCAGCCTTGAGGGCCGGACGTTCCTCGGCCCGCGGCAGGCGGATATTGGGCAGGAAGAGTGCTGCGATGAGGCCGATCAACATGAAGCCCGATGCTGTCATGAACAGCGGCACGAAAGCATCCGAATAGGCTTGTGCGACAAGGGCCTGCGACGCCTCTGGCAGCGCGGCGAGGATCTGCGGGGTCAGCTCGCGGAAATCCACGCCGTCCGGCAGGGCAATCGAGACATGGGCGAGGCCTGAGGAGACGATGGCGCCGTAGATGGAGATCGCAATCGCCGCACCGCCCATGCGGGTCAGCGTCACCGTGCCGGTGGCGGCCCCGACGTCGCGCTTGGCGGCCGCATTCTGCACGCCGATGACCGGGACCTGCTGCCCAATGCCGATGCCGAAGCCCTGCAGCAGCATGACGAGCGCAAGGACGACGAGCGGCGTTCCGGCATGCAGGAAGGAGAAGATGCCGAGGCTTGTGACGCCAAGTGCCGTGGAGGCGATGGAGAAGGGCTTGTAGTAACCGGTCTTTGCAATGACCCGGCCGGCGGCAATGGAGCCGATGGCGATGCCGCCTGTCGTGGCGATGAAGAGCAGGCCGGCCATGGAAGGCGACAGGCCGGTCGTGGTTTGCAGGAAGAGCGCGATGTAATTGACCGAACCGATGCCGATGGCGCCCGAGACGATGGAGATGATCAGAAGCAGGCTGATGGTCGGCTTGGCAAAGAGCGACAGCGGCACGACGGGTTCGGGTGCGCGGCGTTCGACCAGCACCCAGCCGACAGCGCAGAGGATGCCAAAGGCGACGACGCCGAGGCTTTTCCAGGCGATGAGCGAGCCGAAGATCTGGCCGCTATCGGCCCAGAAGACGATGGAGGCAACGGCACCGGCCAAAAGCAGCGCGCCGGCATAATCGATCTCAGGGCGGCGATCCGGCTTGCGATAGGGCAGAAGCAGGCCAAGACCGAGCAGGACCGCAATGCCGATCGGCAGGTTGACGAGGAAGATCGAGCGCCAGCCGAAGAGATCCGACAAAGTGCCGCCCAGCACCGGACCAAGCGCGCCGGAGGCCATCAGCACCAGGCTCGAATAGCTCTGGTAGCGGGCGCGTTCGCGCGGGGCGAAGAGATCGGCATTGATCGAGAAGATCGAGACCATGATGCCACCGCCGCCGAGCGCCTGCAGCACGCGGGCTGCAATCAGGGTTTCCATGGAAACAGCCAGGCCGCAGATAAGGGAGCCCACGGTGAAGATCGCAATCGCCGCCATGATCACATATTTGCGGCCGAAGAGATCACCAAGCTTGCCGTAAAGCGGCATGACCGTGCTGGTGGTCAGCAGATAGGCCGAACCGACCCAGCCGAAGAGTTCAAGCTTGCCGAACTCCCCGACAATGGTCGGCAGCGCCGTCGAGACGATCTGGTTGTCCAGCGTCGCCATGAACATGGCCGACATCAGCAGAAGATAGACGAAAAGGCGCAGCCTCGGATCGGTGACCAGCGGGGCCGGCTCCACGGGCTTTGCGGCGATAGCTCCGGGATGGGGCTCAAAACGGGGTTCGGGGCCGGCTGGCGCGGCGCTGTGGGGCTTGCTCATGGATCGGGGGCTCCTGTGTGCCGCCAAAATGTGCCCCTTACATTTATATGTCAATAGCACACATTTGCTGACAGCATACATTCCCCTTGCTCCACGCGCCTGTTTTGCTAAGATGCGCCCATGCAGACCATGTCCAAGCACCCAACGCCGCAGGCGTCCTCGCAGGCCAAAGGCGAGACACCGAAACCCATGTCACCGCCAGCAGGCGGCGGCATCGCCCTTGCCGCAGTGGGCCAGGCGATGACGCGCATGCGGCTTTTGATCGGCCGGCGGTTCATAGGCCGCATGGCGCTGAAGCGCATGGGCACGGGGCTTGAACTCTCCGACATCGATGCCATCGGCGTCATCAAGCGGATCGGCAGCCAGGAGGAAGCGACCGTCGGGTTGATTGCCGAGCAGATGCGGATCGACCCCTCGCGCGGCAGCCGGATCGTGGCCGATCTGGTCCGGCAGGGGCTTCTGGAACGGGCAGCTTCTCAGCAGGATGGGCGACGCAGCCTGTTGCGGGTCACCGCTGCGGGGCGTGACGTGATGGAGCAGATCGAGGCGATCAAGCGGGAAACGATCACCGAAGCGACCGCCGGATGGAGCGAAGAGGAAATCGAGACCTTCGCACGGCTCTACATGCGCTTCACCGAAGGGCTGGAAGCCAAATTCGTCCGCTTTGAAGAGGACGAGACCCGCTAAAGCGGGGCGCCTGCGGCCCTGGCCAATCCCTTTTTGGTTGACTGGCGAGGTTGGGAATAAGACCCGGCCGGCACTCCCTCCCCCGAGAAAATGCCGGCCGGTCGTCACGGAACATCTTCAGCTCCCTCCTCCTCCGCCGAGACCGAGAGAATGGATTTGTCCCGCGCCGAAGCTTGGCTTCAGACCACTTTCGGTCCGTTGAGTTCGTTGTAGATCCTGCGTCCCAGCAGAGCCGCCACCGGGATCGCGACGACAAGGCCCGCACCAAAGGCGCTGCCGATCTGCCAGGCCTCGCGCAGATCAAGCGTCAGAACCGTGATGACCGCCGCACCGGCCAGGGCACTGGCGACAAGAATGTAGAGGACGGCTGTCAGGCGCAGCATGATCGTGTCTCCCAACTTCGCTTTAGTTGATGATCACAGTAGCCAAGGAGACGGCGCGTTCCTTGATCTGGCGCAAACCGGCCTCCGTCGAGGCGAAATTTCAGATGCACCAGGAGCTGACAAAAACGGGCAGCCACTGGAAAGGTGCGACGCCGCGCCTATGTGACCGCCAATCAACATTCGTTTTTTCGGATATTCGTAACCGATAATTCATACGAGTGGTGGTTCACTGAGTTACGCAACAACGCAGAATACCCACCATGCTGCTGACGCTGCAGAACAAAATCCTGGAAATGATCGCCAAGGGCCAGCCCCTGGCAGAGGTCGTCGATTTTCTCTGCCGTGCCGTCGAGGACATGGCCGACGACATTGTCTGCTCGGTTCTGCTCCTTGATGACGAGAAGCGCCTTCGCCATCTGTCGGGTCCGTCCCTGCCGCTCGAATATGCTCAGGCGATTGATGGAATCCAGATCGGCCACGGGGTGGGCTCCTGCGGCACAGCCGCCTACAATGGCGCGCCCGTGATTGTCACGGATATTGCAACACATGCATTCTGGGCGCCGTACAAGGGTCTCGTCCTGCCGCTCGGGCTCAAGGCCTGCTGGTCGACGCCGATCATCGGCTCCGGCAAGGTGCTCGGCACCTTCGGCTTCTACTATCGCAACACGCGCGGCCCCTCGGCCGTTGAGCACAATCTGGTTGCTGCCAGCGTGCATCTCTGCGCCATCGCCATCGAGCGCGACCAGCGTCTGGCGGAACGGCGCAAGCTTGCCGAGACGGATGGCCTGACCGGATTGCCCAACCGCAGCCGGTTCAACGAGACGATCACCGAAATTGCCCGGCGCGAGCAGAACTGGGCGCTGGTGCTGCTCGACCTCGACAATCTGAAAATGGTCAACGATACCTTCGGTCACGCGGCAGGCGACGACCTCATCCGTACCGCCGGGCTGCGCATCGCTGAACGCTGCGATCCCGGCATGGCGTTCCGCCTCGGCGGCGACGAATTCGCCATCATCGTGCCCAGTCTTGCCGAAACCGATCTTGATCGGCTGGCCGAAGATCTGATCGCTGCGATCAAAAGCCCGGCCGATTGCTCGGGACACCTGATCTATCCCAAGGCCACGCTTGGCGGGGCGCGGGCCGATCGGGAGCTCACCCCGGACCAGGTGCGCCAGAATGCGGATTACGCCCTTTACCACGCCAAGGAGAGCGCGCGCGGCCAGTTCGTTGAATATGTCCCAGGCCTTGGAAGCGCCATCTTCGAGCGTTTCCGCGCCGTGCGCGAGGTCGACCAGGCACTACGTGACGATCGGATCGATGCGCATTACCAGCCGGTGGTCGAACTCTCCACCGGCCGCATTCTGGGTTTTGAATCGCTCTGTCGAATGACGGCTCCGGACGGTCGCCTGATCGAGGCCGCACAATTCTATGAGGCGATGAAAGATGCGCATGTCGGAATTGAAATCACCAACCGGATGCTTGAGCGGATCACGCGCGATGGTGGACAATGGGCGCGCGAGGGGCTCGCATTTTCCCGGATCGGCTTCAACCTGACTGCCGCGGACTTCCATCGCGGGAGGCTGACGGAACGGATCGCCTCCGCCTGCAAAGACAATGGCATGGCGCCGTCCATGATCGTCGCCGAGGTAACCGAATCCGTCTACCTGACGCAAAAGGACGGGGTTGTCGCGGATGAAATCCGCCGCCTGCGCAATCTCGGCATCAAGGTGGCGCTCGACGACTTCGGCACCGGTTTCGCATCGCTGACGCATCTGTTGACGGTGCCGGTCGATATTCTCAAGATCGATCGCCGCTTTGTCCAACGTCTGTTCGATGCCGGTGGCGGCAGCGTCATCACGCAAGGTCTGCTCGACATTGCCGAAGGCCTCGGCATGTGGGTCATCGCCGAGGGCATTGAAGAAGAACAGCAGGCCGAACATCTGCTTGGGCTCGATTGCAAGGGAGGCCAGGGTTACTTCTTCTCCCGACCACTGCACCGCGACAGGGCACTCCAGCTTCTGCGCGAAGGCGGCGGCTATCATCCCGGCTGGAAGGATTTCGTCGAAAGCCGTTTCGGGCGTCGCTGCTACGGCTGAGGCCTGGCCGGGAATGCTCCCGGCCGGGCACAATCAGCGGCTGCTTGCGGCCTTGACGACGCGGATCAGTTCCCGCGCATCCGGCGGCGGCTTGCGCTCGACCCGTCGGTAGACCCGGCAATCCACGGTGCGGGTGACCAACCCCATATTTACCAGCTCCCGGCGCAGGAGAACGTGATCGCCGAAGCCGTTATGGCGGGCGAGTATCTCGTTCACCGCCTTTTCCGGCATGTCTTTACCAGCAGGCAGGAAAGACCACATGACCCAGATTGCCAATTGCTGCTGGTTGAGTTTGCCCGGCCAGCGGACCAGCACGTCTGTGCCGGCAAAGCAGCGGGCGGTGAGTTCCACCCGGCGGAAATCGACCACGGGCGCCGGCTCGGCCACCTGCGGATGCGACAACCGGTCTTCGGCAGCCCGGCTCGCCTTGAAGTGCTGGTAGTTGCGGTAGCCGACGGCCTTTGTCAGCATGTTCAAAAGCTCGACATGGCCGGGCCGTTCGGGCCGGGCCTCAAGCTCGCGTTTCAGGGTGCGGGCCAGCGCCGACAGATCGGGCGCTTGATAGGCGTGGAGTGTTCTCGACATCATCATTTTCTCCTGATGTGCCCTGGTGCGCATGGCAGCCAGCAAGGCCGGTGGTCACCGACTTCCGACGGGGCACGGGAAAACGAGCTTCGTCGACAAGAAAATGGCAGGTTTAGCTCCCCTTCTGGGGCGGTGACGCCTGGGTGGACTGCAGACCCTGGACCTTCTGCATAGGGCCCGGCGCATCCTTCTGTCAACCGCGCGACCATCAAGGAATTTCATGGCCGCTTCACGCAGATACGGCTTTTCGCACAGGCTCGCGGAGGCTAGCCTGCACATCTATCAATTGGGGAGAGGGGAATGCTGAAAATCTACGGCGTCTACAAGTCGCGTGCGACGCGCATTCTCTGGCTGCTCGAGGAGCTGGGCCTGCCTTTCGAACTCGTGCCGGTTCTCCAGGCCTACAAGCTTGACGATCCCAAGGCGCCGGGTGTGCGGCTCAACACCCATTCGCCGGAATTCCTCGCGATCAACCCGATGGGCAGCATCCCGACCATCGAGGACGACGGCTTCGTGCTCAACGAGTCGCTGGCGCAGACGATTTACGTGGCAAAGAAGTATGGCGGGCCGCTTGGGCCGCAGGATCTCAGCGAAGACGCTCAGATGCTGCAATGGACGCTGTTTGCCGCGACCTCGATCGAGAGCGATGCGCTGCGGATTTCCGTCTCCAATTCCAGCGGCCGGCTTTCCACCGATGCCGGACAGGCAGAGGCAAAAGCCGCAGCCCGGCTGCTTGCCCGCCCCTTCGGCGTTCTGGAGAAGCATTTCTCAGACCATGCCTATGCCGTGGGCGACCGTTTCACCGTGGCGGACATCAATCTCGCCGAGATCGTGCGCTATGCACAGCCCTGGCAGCCACTGCTCGACCAGCATCCGAAAACGGCAGAATGGCTTGCCCGCATGCAAGGCCGGCCCGCGTTCAAGGCGATGTGGGCCAAGCGGCTGGCGGAGGTGGAGTGAGGGGAGCGCCTCGATTGCCCGGACCGGCACCATGAAGGCGGCACCATTGCGGAATTCGACGATCAGCCGCTCGGTGGACACATCGACGCGCGCGGAAACGGGGATCGGCCTGGTTTCGTGCTCGGTCTCCCAGCGCTGTCGTGCGGCCGCCAGTTCGGCGTCCGTAACTTCAACCATGACAACGCCTCCATATATCGAGCAGCGTGGAGCGGTTCTCCTCAACGACAGTCAAGGCTCGCCGAACATCGCGGTCAGACTGCCCGCCCTGCGTGATGACCGTCAGTTCGACGATATCAATACGGGCTTCGCCATCACCATAGCCGTGCGCATGTGCAGGCTCATGATCCGCCGTGTAAACGACGAAGCGTGTGCCGGACTGGCGCTAAACCGCGATCATGCAGCAGGATGGCCCAACATGATGGGTAGGGCAAATTCGCGTACCCGTCACCCCCGCCGGAAGGGCCGGACCAGGACCCAGTAGCCGGTCTTGCGATAGATCAGCCAGGTGCCGAGGACGAGGCGCAGGAGCTGGACGAGGGCCATGGCGAGGGCGGCGCCGAGGATGCCGAGGACTGGGACCAGCAGGATGACGAAGACGACGGCAGCGGTGATCGAGCCAGCCGCCATCACGAAGTTGAGCCGGTAGCGGCCCTGCACCATCAGCAATTCGGCGGCCTGGCCGGTGGCGCCGCGCAGGATATAGGCAAGGCCCAGCAGCAGCAGGCAGGGATAGGCCGAGAGGAAGGCCGGGCCGAACAGCGACAGCAGCGGATAGCCGACGATCACCGTCAACAGCACCGAAGGGATGGTCAACCAGAAGGTGGCATTGGTGGCGCCGGTGATGCGCGCCTGCAGCTCGGCGCGATCCGCGGTCGCATGGGACAGCGAGAAGCCGCGGGC
Source organism: Rhizobium sp. G187 (assembly GCF_051549525.1). Taxonomy (NCBI): domain Bacteria; kingdom Pseudomonadati; phylum Pseudomonadota; class Alphaproteobacteria; order Hyphomicrobiales; family Rhizobiaceae; genus Rhizobium; species Rhizobium sp. G187. The sequence goes on along the minus strand of NZ_JBPUGM010000002.1, from coordinate 535,285 downwards.
GGCGACGACCATGAAGCCATATTGCACGAAGGCGGCAAGCGACAGGGCGCGCTGGGCAGCGAAATAAAGCGAGGCCTGCTCCGGCGGCACAAGGAAGCCGAGCAGCAGCACATCGATCCAGACGAAGAGTTCGTCCGCTGCCATGGCCGGCATGAGGAGCAGCGAGGAGACGATCCAGAAGCGGCGGTGTCGGGTCAAAGCCGCCGGGGACAGGGCGGCCAGAAGCGGCGATGGTGGCGGAGCGTCGGCGTGATCGGCAAAACCGGTCTCGTCTGCCGGGCCTTCTGACTGGTCTGCGGTTCGGCCGCTGGCGAGCCGGCGGCGCAGGATGCCGGCCTGCAGGCTGAGCACGACAAGCGAGCAGAGAACGACCAGCGTCAGGACCTCGGTCGCATCAAGCGTGATGCCTATGGCGCGAGCGATGAGGAAGCCGGTGATAACGATGATCGGGCGCAGGATGAAGCCCGGCACGGTGGCCAGCATATACCAGCCGAAGCTGCGGGAGACACCGGTGAGATAGGTTTCCAGCGACAGGATGGGGAAACCGAGACTGAGCACGGTGAGCGGCAGGAGGAAGGCCGGATCGATCAAGGACCGGCCGAAGACAAGCACGGCAAGCGCCAGGGCCGACAGCAGGACCGACCCGAGAATGACCACGCGAAAGCCGGTGGCGAGGAAAGCGGAGACATGGCCCGGCCGGCCGCGTCGGCCATAACGCGGCACGAAGCGCATGCTGCTCGAATAAAAGCCGAAGACGCCGATCTGGCCAGCGACGCTGACCCAGGTCCAGAGGATGACATAGATGCCATAGTCTTGCAGCGCCATCAGGCGGGCAAGCGTCACCTGCAGAACAAGACCGACCACGGCCGCCACCAGGCGCACCGACGTTGTGACCAGCGCGCCGCGCAGATCCGGATTGCGCACAGCGCCTCGGAGCCGGTCGGTCAGCGTTGCAATCATGCCGATGGTCTTTCCTGCGGTCGCAGGCCCTGCCGTTGCTGGGCGAACGGCATCACCGTCATCGACATGTTCATCGCGTCTCGATCCGCTCATTCGTCCCGGAATGAGGCAATCATAGACCCTTAGTCGTTAAGCGACCCTTGAAGCTGCGCCGAACGCAATCAGGCAAACAGCACGTCCGTGACCCGCACCGTGCCGACCGAAAGGCCGTTCCAGTTCGTCATGCCGCAATTGGCAAGCGCCATCAGGGCCTGGCGCTCTTCGCTCTCGGCTTCGAAATGGCGGGCGAGAAGGGCGGCAATCATGGCTTCGGCGGCGCGGGTGGAGCCATCCTCGCATTTGACGGCAAAGGACAGGCCCTTTTCCGGCAGCAGCGCACAGAACACGCCTTCCGCACCGGTCTTGGCGAAGATCTTTCCCGGCGCCACCTGCATGAGTTTCGTGCAGAAGCGCTTCGTGCCGGCGACGTAAAAGGGTTCGGCCATGCAGGCATCGATCAGCCGGCGGGCGGCTGCGGCGCGGATCGGCTCAAGCCCCCTGCCCGTTGCCAGCTTGCCGAAACCGCGGGCAAGGCCTGACAGTGGCACGGCATAGGTCGGGATGGAGCAGCCATCGGTGCCGCAGCTATCCCGCGACAGCACGGCACCGGTCAGATCCGCCATGATGGCGCGGATCGCTTCCTGCAGCGGATGGTCATAGCCGGCATAGCCGCGCGGGTCTTCGCCCGTATGGGTGCAGGCGCAGATGAAGCCGGAATGTTTGCCGGAGCAATTGTTGTGCAGCGCTGTCGGCTGCTCGAAAGTGCGGACCTGGGCGATCAGAACCGGCTGCTGAAACGACCAATGCGCGCCGCATTCCAGAATGCGCTGGTCATGGCCGGCCGCCTTCAGCATGCCGGCCGCCGTCTCGACATGCTCCGGCTCGCCGGAATGCGACGAGCACGCCAATGCCAATTCCCGGTTGCCGAAACCATAGGCATCGGCAGCACCGCTCTCGACCAAAGGCAGGGCCTGCATGGCCTTGCAGGCCGAGCGCGGAAAGATCGCGGCATCGACATCACCGGCGGCATAGAGGATCTGCCCCTCGGCATCGACGACCACCGCCATACCGCGATGACGGCTCTCGACGAGTTTACCGCGGGTAACCTCAACGGTGATCGGATTGTCCATGACCTGCCCCAGAAATGTAAGATTTCGACCATACCTAACCTGAGTTGCTCACCTTTCGCGAGACCCCACCTTGAAAATTATCTGGCGCCTGCTGGCCGTGATCCTGGCCGTGTTCATTCTGCCGACGCTGGTTTCGGCCGGGCTCTGGGTGGCGCGGGATCATCCCAAAGGATGGCGCGACGCCGACTGGAGCTCGACCGGCCTGCTGCCAGAGGCGAGCACCGCGCCGGAACCTGCGATCTATGTCTTCTCCGCCATGACCGGCGGCCTGAAAGGCGCAGTGGCCAGCCATGCCTGGATCGTCACCAAGGCGAGGAACGGCGAATACAAGCGTTATGACAAGGTGGGCTGGGGCAATCCGATCCGGCTCAACAACTATCCGGCGGACGGGCGGTGGTATTCCAACATGCCGCGCCAGGTGCTGAAAATCGAAGGGGCGGACGCCGAGCGGCTGATCCCGAAGGTCGAAGCGGCAATCAAGAGCTACCCTTACGCCCGGCCCGGCGGCTACCGGATCTATCCGGGACCGAACTCCAACACGTTCGTGGCGCATGTGCTGCGCCAAGTGCCGGAGCTTGGCACGGTTCTGCCTTCGGATGCCGTCGGACGCGACTATCTGCCGGAGGGTGGTTTTTACGCGCTGGACGAGGACGGCCGCGATCTGCATTTGAGCCTTGGCGGCTATGCCGGCCTCTCGGTCGGTGCCCGCAGCGGCTTCGAGGTCAATTTCCTCGGCCTTGTTGCCGGGCTCGACTTTTCAAAGCCGGCGCTCAAAGTGCCGGGCTTTGGCCCGATCGGATTTTAAGCCAGACGGCCAACCCGGAATCAAAAGAGCCACCCGCGAGGGTGGCTCCCATGAGTTTGGTCCTTGATGGGGACCCGGACACCTTGCGGCGTCCGAAGGAAGGTTGGGTCAGGCCGAGGGCCGCCCCGTCAAAACCACACCCTTTCCAAAGTCACCTACGCAGACCGAAATCTCATTAGACATTGGATCACCTTCCTTTCGTTACGTTGCCGATGATCAAAAGGTAGGGCGAGCATGAGGATTCGACAAGGCACATTGTGTAACGTTTTGTCCGGATAATTGTGTTGCGTTGCAGCGAGTTTCGTTCACAATTCGCGCGCTGGTGATTTGGAACGCAGAGCACCCAAAGTCGCCCGGAGCCACCGCGCCTGTTGATGGGCCACCGGAGAAACTAGGCCAGCCTCAGCATGCTCGCGGGTTCGCGGCGGTGCGCAAGATCAACCTCACACTGCCGTCCAGCTGGCTGCCTTGCGCTGCATCAGAGACCATCACCGCCAGATGCTCGCCACCGATCTTGCTGAACCAAGGCGAAGACTATGCCCTTGCTTTGCGCATGGAGCGGCTGGACGGGAGAGCGGATGCCACCCTCTCTGGGTCGATAACCGCTGAGGCGGGTGATGTCGCCTTCCCGGGAGCTGGAAGCGGACAACGCCGATCAGGATGCCGGTGGCAAACTCCGCAGCGCATTCGAGGTAGGCCGAGCCAAGTGCAATCGCGCTCGCTCTTGCTCCCTTCACAGAGAAGCCTCAATCACCAATCATAGCGCCGAAACAACCTTGGCCGCACGAACAGTCGCGATCCGCCATGGCCGGTGAAAAGGGTTCCGATGGCGCGCGGCTCCCAATTGACGCGATCCAAAGTCAATTTGCACGCGGAGAGTCGCACACAACCGAGGCCACAGGATATCCTAGATAAATATAGATTTCCGCTCAACACACTAATGAAACATTCATTCAATCCATGAAATACAAATCAACAATATCCATAACAAACGTGTGTGGTTTATTTCTGCAATTAACATTCCTATGCGGATGGATTAATCACATCTATGTTTGCTACTCTGACAATCTTCCAGGATTTTTTGTTGTCGGCGCGATATTCTATCCAATTGGAATCGCCCACGGGATTGGGGTTTGGCTTTTAGAACTATGGGATCTCTTGTCTGCCATAGACATCTGACCGTGATTGAAAAATCTGCGGAGGCAAAATTAAAAGTTTAGCCTGCATATCGGCACGCTTTGACCGCCGCTTTGATCTCAGCGCTCGGTCATCTGCCGTAGTTGACCGCGCTGCTTTCCGTCACTCAGCCTAAGCCACATTTGTTGTCTCCGTGGCCCTCACCGCCGGTTCGTGGCTCTACATCTGGCGCACGGAGCCAGCATCTGCCCCCTCACGACACCGACACCGGCTTTGACCGCAGCATCCTCGCCGTTGCCGGGTCGGCACGGCGGCAGAGGCGTGGGGGCAGGCCCTTCATGATCAGTTCGGCATCGGCAACGGCCATGGAGCCAAGCGCATAAAAGGCGTCGCGCGTGCCGCCAGTGCGGTGCGCCGAGAGGAGAATGCCGGTGGCATTGCGGACAGGATCGTCTGCGGCGACGGGTTCTTCCGGAAACACATCGGTTGCGACCTTGATATGGCCGGACTGGGCAGCCTCGATCATGGCCGGGAAATCGACGACGGCGGCGCGGCTCATCAGCAGGAAGGCCGCTCCCTGTTTCATCATGGCGAATTCGCGCTTGCCGATAAAACCCTGGTTCTCGCTGGTGACGCTGGCAAAGACGAAGACCACCTGGCTTTCACGCAAGACCTCTTCAAGCGTGGCGGGCTGACAATCCTGGCGCTCGACGATTTCCTTCGGAAGCCAGGGATCGAAAACGCGGACCGTGTTCTTGAAGGGGCGGATGAGTTCGCGAAACTCCTGGCCAAGATCGCCAAAGCCGATCAGGCCGACCGGGGCGCCGGCAAAGCGGAAGGTGTTGGCATTGCCTTCCAGGCCATAGCGCTCGATACCCTGGCGAAAATCGCGGTCTGCCGCCGTGATGCCACGCGCCAGATCGAGCGCCATGGCGAGCGCCGCTTCGGCCACCGGCGAGGCGAAGGCCGAGGCCGGCGTGATCACCCAGATACCGCGCTCGACACAGGCCTGATAGTCGATATTGGGCAGGAAATTCGATTCGACATTGATGATCGCCTTCAGCTTCGGCGCCCGATCCAGACGCTCCTTCGGCATATCGGTCTGGCCGAAGATCAGCACCGTCTCGGGAAGATAGCGCTCGACCTCTTCGTCCGGCATCTGGCGATCTTCCGAGACGATCACCTCGCCCAGCGCCTCCAGCCGCGCCCTGACGGAGGGCTCCATGATCAGCTCCAGGGTCCTCGGCAGCGGATCGACCAGAATGATATTGCGGCTCATTTTTTCTCCCTTGAGACAGCCAGAGGCCGTGGATCACGGCATGTCTTCCACCCCGGGCGGAAAGCCGATCCTCAGGCGAGGACCGGCTTCAGCATCGGTGCTGTCTCGTTCTCTGTTTGGTGTTTTTGACTGTCCGGGCGCAATCCGCTCCCGCAGCTTTGCTGGACTGTGCTCTCAGGCGACCGCCTCCTCGCGGACGTCGTCGAGCAGCAGGTGGGCGATGATATATTTGATCTTGTAGGTGACGCCGCTATCGGCCTTGGCCTCTTCCGTGCCGCCATCGGCCGGGTGCCAGGCGTGGTAATGCGGATTGTTGACAACGAGGGTGACCGCCTTGCCGGCATATTTACCATCCAGCCGGTAGCGCTTTTCCGCGAGCGGCCAGATACGCTGATAGTCCTCCTCCGTCAGGCGGATTCGCAGGGCGGCCCGCTTGGTCTTGGCTGCGGATCCGGCGCCTTCGCGCTCGGATTCTGGAATATCCAGCAGGACCTCCTCGGCATTATCGAAGATCGTTTTCAGTTCTTCCGGCCATGCACGCCTCATGGATATTCCTCCCTTGTTCGGTTCCTCAACCGTTTATGAAGGTAGCGTGACCTTGGCCGCGACGCAAATGGCAGTTCCACCGTTTCCACGCATGCGTCCGCTCCGCTGGGAACGCATTTCCAGCAATACGAGTTGACCCCAGACGGCTGCGCGGCAACACTTGCGCCGAGGATTGGAGGAGGACACGATGGAAGAGGCAAACCGCTGGCGAAACATGCGAACGGCACCGCGAGACGGCAGCCGCATTCTCGTGACCATCCGCGCCTCCGAACAGGGACCGGGCGCTGTCGATCTCGTCTATTGGTCGAATGGCGACCGCTTCGGCCGCGAAGCCTGGCGCTCGTCAGATTCCGTGCCCGGCCTGATTGTCGAATATGCCGAGCCGGAGCTCAAATGCTGGATGCCCCTGCCCAGCGTCAATATGGACGCAATGGTCCGCCCGCCCGCCTGGGAGGGCGAGGATGAGCAGGAGCTGGATGGCTCGGGGATTTAAGGGGCGAAAAGCCTAAATTCGGTCCTTGCCCCGGGACACAAACATTTCAGCACCCATCGCTTTTTCTGGAGATTGCCATGTTCACGCATATCATGATCGGGAGCAACGATCTGGAGCGTTCCCGACGCTTCTACGACGCCACCTTCCATGCGCTGGGCGGCAAGCCGGGCCAGATGGATGCGCGGGGCAGGCTCATCTATCTGCACAATGGTGGCCGGCTGATGATTACGAAACCGATTGACGGGCATCCGGCCACGGCGGCCAATGGCGGGACGATCGGCATTCTCGCCGCGAGCCCGGCAGAGGTTCGAGCCTGGCATTCCGAAGGCACCCGGCATGGCGGCACGGCGATCGAAACGCCACCCTCCGAGCGGCCTGACGGCTCATTCGTGGCCTATCTGCGCGACCCCGACGACAACAAGCTGAGCGTGCGATCGCTGCCAACACCGGGTCAATGACCATCGGCGTCGCTCTGCCGTCCACGACACTCTAGTTGGTCTGCTTTGCCATCGGCACAGCTTCCGTCACCAGCTTAAACTCCGCCATTTCCTGCGGCGTCAGATAATAGAGCCGGTCCGGCGGTGTTTCGAGGGCGTGGATCCAGAGGCCATTGCCAATGCCCATGGTTTCCAGATGCCGGGCGATGCGCGCCGTGGTGCTCTGGGCACTCGACATGGCGCGCTCCGGCGAGGGACGCTCCTCTCCGGCATTGAAGACCTGATGGACGCCGACAATGGCGTCTTTTTCCGCTGCGCGCGCAACGCCGCCGGCCATGACCAGCGGGCAAGAGGACGCGCAGAGCGCCTTTGCCGCCACGTCAGTGTTCAGGCCCTTCTCGCGAATGAGCGTCGACATGGCGAGCGCGTCGGTGACCGATCCGCCGGGGGAATTGAGGGAGACGGCTTTTACATATTCGCCGCGCGCCTCAATCTCCTTGGCGAAACGATCGGCCGCCCCAAGATCGATGGAGCCTTCCGCCTTCAGCACTCCGCCGGGCAGAAGCTCGAAGCGCATGGGCTGGCGCAGCACTTCCGGTGTACTTTCCGGCTCTACGGGTGGCGCATTGGGGACGCCATCGGTCAAGGCTGGCGGAAGCACGGGCGCATCCGTCGTCATCGGGTCATGGCCGGGCAGGTCTTCTGATGCCAGGCTCAATTCCCTGAGGTCGACAAAGAGGAATGCGCCGGCTGCCGCCAGCAGGCCGTAGAAGGCACCCCGCATCAGGAGGCCGTCATCGGCGCTCAGAAATGCGTCTTTCAGACGCGAGGCGAGCGCTGACGGGCTCATGCGGGCGGCCCCTTTCGCGGTGTCTTGGCCGCCATATCGAGGCTGGTGATGTTGGAATCGGCGCGATCCCGCTCCTCGTCGTTTTCGAGGGCTTGCACGGCCTTTTCCACGTCGATCCCCTGGCGCCCCAAGGCACGCTGCACCTCGAGCGCCTGCAAAAGCTCGGCTGCCGTGATCCGCTCGGCAAACGGCAAGCGCTCGTCCTGCCGGCGGATCGCGCCATGCACGATGGCCAGAATGAAGACGAGGACTGCGGGGAGAAGGTCGATGGATATAGCGCCTGCCCAGGCCGGAATGAAATCGGCGGCATAGCGCAGAACGGCTTCGGCTGACGACAGCGGCACGAAGCGGCGCTCGGCCACCGGCTCACGTGCCAGAATATCATCCGCCGCCTGCGACAGCACTTGCGACTGGGCGGTGACCGAGGCGCGAATGGTCTGCATGACCTGGTCCTGGCGATCCACGAGTTCGGCCGCCTGGCCATCCGCGACCGGCGCGATGAAGCCCAAGGACAGGTCTTCCGCCGCCCGCTTGACGGACGGGGCAATCGAGGTCTGCTCCAGCGAGGTGATGACGCCGGAGAGCGCCACGACTTCCGCCGAAAAATCATCGCTGCGCGGGGCAATCGCGCCCGGTGCCGAGACCAGCTTGCGCATGGTTTCCAGATGGGTGCGCCCCTGATCGAACAGCGTGGTGACCCGCTCGCGGGACGCCGTGATGCCGGTCTCCAGCTCGTTCAGCTGCGAGGACATCTGCGACAGAAGCTGGACCACGCTGCCGGAGCCTGTGGTGCCGGTGAGCGCGCCATTCTGCCGTTCGTCTGCCGCAAGGCGGGCAAAGCGTTCCGAGGTGCGCTGGATATCCGGCAAGAGGCTTTGCGCGGCCAGCGCGTTCTGATGCGCCTTGTCGAGGTCTGCGGTATAGTCCTCGACGGTTTCGGCCAGATGCTGCTCAAGCGCTGCTGAGCCTGCAAGCGCTGCCGCATTCAGCCAGCTCGACATGGCAATGATCATGGCGCAGCCAAGCGCCATCACGCCGAGCATGGCGCCACGGGCGGCCGTGCCTGTGACATGCGGATAGAAGCGCGCCATGTAGGACCAGAAGGCATAGATCGCGACCGACACCGAGGCGGCATAGATGATGGCGGCAAAGAAGACGGCCGTTGCCGAGCCATCCAGGATGCTGCGCACACCGAGATAGGTATAGACGCCGGATGCGAGTGCGAGGACCGCAAGCGCAAAGCGTGTCATGGTTTCGACGGCGATCACGCCATCCTGCAAGCGATGCGATGCCCCAAGTGCCATGAAGACCTCCAGCCGGAATGATACGTTAACAAGCGGTCATGAAGGGGGCGGAATGAAGGCTAGAGCTTTGCTTCTTTTCCAGGCGGACTGGCCGCCCTGCCCCCGCTCCGTCCACCGCCTTCAGCCAAGCTTCAGCACGATCTTGCCGATATGCGCCGAGCTTTCCATCAGCCGGTGCGCCTCGACGACCTGATCGAAAGGCAGCACCGTGTGGATGACGGGCGCAACCTCGCCGGCTTCCAGCCGTGGCCAGACTTCGGCCTGGAGATCGTCGCGGATGGCGCGTTTCTCTTCGGCCGTGCGCGGGCGCATGGTGGAGCCGGTGACGGCGAGGCGCTTGACCATGATCGGGGCGAGATTGGCCTTTTCGACGGTGGAGCCGCCGAGGAAGGCGATGATGGACAGACAGCCGTCCTTGGCGAGAACCTGCAGGTTGCGGTCGAAATAGGCAGCCCCGATCATATCGAGCACGACATCAACGCCCGTTCCGCCAGTTTCCGCCTTGATGATCTCGACGAAGTCTTCCGTCTTGTAATTGATTGCCCTTGTCGCACCCAGCTCAACGCAGGCGGCGCATTTTTCCGCCGACCCTGCGGTGGTGTAGACGGTGGCGCCAAAGGCTTTTGCCAGCTGGATGGCGGTCGTGCCGATGCCGGAGGAGCCGCCGTGGATGAGCACGCTTTCGCCTTCCGTCAGCCCCGCCATCTGGAAGAGATTGGCCCAGACGGTGAAGAAGGTTTCCGGCAGCGCTGCCGCCTTTACCGCATCATAGCCTTGCGGCCATGCGAGCGCCTGGCCGGCCGGGACCGCGCAGTATTCGGCATAACCACCACCATTGGCGAGAGCCGCAACCTTGTCGCCCAGCTTGAAGCCGGACACGCCTTCCCCCAGCGCCACCACTTCGCCTGATATTTCGAGGCCGAGAATGGGGCTTGCATCCTTCGGCGGCGGATACGTGCCCTGGCGCTGGGCGACATCCGGCCGGTTGACGCCCGCTGCCTCGACCCGAACCAGAAGCTCACCCGCCCGCACACTGGGCACCGGGCCCTCGACAATGCGCATGACTTCGGGGCCACCCGGAGCAGAAAAATCGACATGGCGCATGGTGCTGGGAAGGGACATGGGCGGGGCTCCAGATTGTGAGTGGAGTGACATAGCTAGGGTGCCGGGCGGCCGATTGGAAGGAGACGCTTTGTCTGACGTGACAAATGGTATCGGGTGCGGCGGGCACGGCGGCGTGTTTAGAGCATGCCGCCAGCGCCGGCCGTCAGGGCTTCAATTCGTGCCCCGAACGGCGATCAGCTCCGGATAGGGATAGTAGCGCAGACGCTGGTCGCGGCAGCGGTAGTCGTTCGCCGTCGAGCCGAGGATCTGGCCGTTGCGGACCGAGAATCCGATAACGTCGGGCTGTCGCTGCCGCTGGGCGTGCCAGGCACGGACACAAAACGCATAGGTCTTGGTTTCCGGCTGCAGAAGCACCACGCTGGAAATTTCCGGCCGGACGAAATCGCCAATCTTTCCGCCATTGTTGTTTATGATGCGGACAAGCTGGTTGCGCACGGAAGCCGAAGGCGGAACCTGGGAGTCGGCGACGGACTGGGCCACGTCTGTCTGGCAGCCGGCGAGCAAGAACAGGCCGCCGAGCGAGGCAATCAATTTCTTCATGTGAGGATCCTGTTTCGAAATACCGCTCCATCTTGCGCATCTGCTGCGGGCATTCAAGACCCAGTTCAACCGCCCCCATCTCTTCAAGTGAGGATGCCGCACACCACAATCATGTCACTTCCCAGAGTGTTTGCGCCCTCTTTGGTCCGGGGCCCGTCGCTTCTGTGCAGGCAAGTTGCTTGAAGGATTTCGACGTCACACATCAACGGATTGGCAGTACAAGATCATATTGCATGAAGGTTGCGACCGGCGTCGGCTGATAGTTTCCGAAGGCGCCACGGTTGCGGAAGCCCAACTTTTCATAAAGCTGCCGGGCTTCGATATTGCGGATGCCCACCTCAAGCACGACTGTGCGGATATCCCGCCTGCGGCAGGCCTCAAGCATTGCGCAAACCAGGGCGCGGCCAATGCCTTGCCCCTGATGGTCGGGATCCACGATCAGACGCTTGAGTTCGACCGCCCCGTCGCCGAGCTCAAAGCAGGCGACACAGCCAATGGCTTTATCCTTCAGGCGCGCAACGAAGACCTCGATGCCCGCGCTATCCAGAACCTTGCCCGTGATCGGTTTGCGATATTCGCCCGGATAGAGGCGCGCTGCCACTGCATCGGAGAGCTGCAGCAAACGATCGACGTCGGATTGGTCTGCCGGCTCGACATGGATGGAAACCGGACCCAAGGCGAACTCCTGGCAGGTGCTGTTGTGCTGGACGAAAGGCTAACACGGGATAGCCAACGAGCAAGCCTCACATCCCCAGCGCCGCAATCTCCAACCCGCCCTCGCCTTCCTTGGCGCGCTTCTTTAGCTCGGCGATCTCGGTGCTGATCGCGTCGACATCGTCGATGAAGCGCCCCTTGGGGAGTTCGAGCACGCCGATCGAGCAGCGCATCAGGGGGAAATCACGCTCACGGCCAAGGCGGTCTTCGCCGCGGATGCGGCCGGCCTGGCGGTCGGCGGCGGAATAGAGGCCGATCACGTCGTCATGGAAATCCGAAAGCAAACGGTCGAGGATTTCGGTCAGGTCCTCGCGCGTCCAGTCGGTGACGCCGATGAAGAAATCGTCGCCGCCGACATGGCCGAGGAAATCGCCGTCGGAGAAGAAATAGCGGCGCATCAGGGCGGCAAAGAGCGAGATGGCATGATCGCCCTGGTGGAAGCCGTAGTGGTCGTTGAACGGCTTGAAGTGATCGAAATCGCAGTAGCAGAAGAAGCGTGTCGTATCGCCATCCAGCGCGCTGTCACGCATGAAGTCGCGGATGGCGCGATTGCCGGGAAGCCCGGTCAGCGGGTTCTGGTCCTGGGCGGTCTTCAGCTGCTTTTCGTTGATGATGCGGATCAGCGAGGCGGCCGAGACGATACCGGCATAGCGCATGTTTTCCGTCAGGATGACGCAGTCGGAGCCTTCCATATTCGCAAAGATCGTCATCAGCCGCTCGGCGTCAGCATCAAGGCCGACGATCGGGGCGCGGTCGACGAAATGCGAGATCGAGCGCTCGTAGAGCTTGTTCTTCAACAGGTCGCGGCCGAAGGGCTGGTAGATGTATTCCTTCAGATGGCGCTCGTTGATGATGCCGCGTGGCTCGCCATTGGCATTGAGCACGGGGAAGAAGCTCTGGCCGGGATTGCGGCGGAAGAGATCGAAGACGTGCTCGATGCTCTCATGCTCGAAAACGGTTGGCAGGGATTCGATCTGCTTGCGGATGAGGATCTCATCCAGCGACTGCCCGGCGCGGCGGGCCTTGCCAACATCCTGCAGATGCGGGAAAGCGCTTTTGAGTTCGGACATCAGCGTGGTCGGGCGGGCGATGAACCAGCCCTGGACCAGATCAACACCGAATTCGCGGCAGGCCAGGAATTCCGTCTCCGTCTCGATGCCCTCGGCAATGACGCGTACGCCGAGCACATGGCAGAAATTGACGATGTTCTTGACCAGGTGGCGCTTGCGCGGATTGTGGTCGAGGCCAGCGATGAAGTGGCGATCGATCTTCACATAATCGACCGGATAGTCGCAGAGCAGCTTCATCTCGCCATGGCCGACGCCGAAATCATCGATGGCAAGCTTGAAGCCGGAGCGGCGCAGACGCTCGACCAGACCCGCGAATTCCGGCACCTGGGTGTTGTCGAAGCGCTCGGAGAGCTCAAAGCAAATCGAGGACGGCGGCACCTGTGCCTTGCGCAGCTGATCGAGCAGCGTGTCGATCAGTGCATCGCCCTCGCGGATCAGCCGGACATCGAGATTGAGGAAGAGCGTGGCACCGGCGCGATCCGGCAGGGCAGCAAACTTGGCGACGGCGCGCGTTGCCACCATCTGCTCCAGCGCCAGAAGATGGCCTGTTTCGGCCGCGTGATCGATCAGGTCGAGCGGGCTCTGATAGCCGATCCTGTCATGGCCGCGCAGCAGGCTCTCATAGCCAAAGACCGCGCCCGTTCCGACCTCGACAATGGGCTGAAAGCCGTTTTCGACCACGAGTTTTGCCAGCGTCACGAGCTGATCCCCGGCGAAGCGCCGAACCGTTGGCGGGGCTTCCATCAGCTGCGGGACCATTAGAAACTCCTGGATTAACCTTATGATTTTACGAGCGAAATCTGCGTCACAACCATCAACAAATCCTTTCTCGAAAATGACAGTTCGATGAAGTTTGCCTGCCATTTGTCAAGGATTTTAGGCAGTGCAGATTTTTATTGATTGATCAGTCAATCAAAACTATGATCGGAACCTTCAAGGGGACCGCGATGCCGAAAATCGGAATGGAACCGATCCGCCGCAAGGCGCTTGTCGATGCCGCGTTGAAGGCCATTGGCCATCACGGTTCTCTCAGCGTGACCATGTCGGAGATTGCCCGCGAGGCTGGCGTTTCGGCAGCGCTCGCGCATCACTATTTCGGCTCCAAGGACCAGTTGCTGATCGAGACGATCCGCTCGCTGCTTCGCCATTTGCGCGCCGATGCGGGCCTGGCGCTGGCGAGGGCCGAAACGCCACGGGCGCGCGTTTCGGCTGTCATCCGGGTGTCGTTCCAGGCCGACCAGTTTGCACCCGAAGTGGTCGCGGCCTGGCTTGCCTTCTATTCCGAAGCCCAACGTTCCGAAGCCGTGCGGCGACTGCTTGCGCTCTATGCAAGGCGGCTGCATTCCAACCTGATGTCCGGCCTCACTCCCCTCTGCAGCCCCTTGGACGCGGGCCGGATTGCCGATGGCGCGGCCGCGATGATCGATGGGCTCTATATCCGGCAATCTCTGAAATCCGCACCCCTGTCGATCGAGGCTTCTGTGGCCCTGGTCGAGGATTATGTGACGGGGCAGTTGCAAGCCGTGACCGCCGAAACAATTGCCCCTCACCCGACCCTCTCCCCGCAGGCAGGGAGAGGGAGAGGCGACCGCTAGCGCCGGAGTATCCTTCTCCCCGCCTGCGGGGAGAAGGTGCCCGAAGGGCGGATGAGGGGCCCTTAGTAGCAAGATGCAAATTCGAACACCCGTCTGGAGACAGGACATGAAAGCCCAACCGCAAGCCTCGCATTTCATTGATGGCGAGTATGTCGAAGATACCGACGGCACTGTCATCGAGAGCATCTATCCCGCGACCGGCGAAGTGATCGCCCGGCTGCATGCGGCAACACCTGCTATCATCGAAAAGGCGATTGCCTCTGCCAAACGGGCGCAGAAGGAATGGGCTTCGTGGAGCCCGGCTGCGCGCGGCCGCGTCTTGAAGAAGGCGGCCGAGATCATGCGTGAGCGCAATCGCGAACTTTCCGAGCTCGAGACGCTCGACACCGGCAAGCCGATCCAGGAAACGATCGTGGCGGACCCGACCTCCGGTGCCGACAGCTTCGAATTCTTCGGCGGCATCATCGCGACCGCCATGAACGGCAGCCAGATCCCGCTGGGCGGTGACTGGGCCTATACCAAGCGTGTGCCGCTCGGCGTGGTCGTCGGCATCGGCGCCTGGAACTATCCGCAGCAGATCGCCTGCTGGAAGGGCGCGCCGGCGCTTGCTGCCGGCAATGCCATGGTGTTCAAGCCGTCGGAAGTGACGCCGCTTGGGGCACTCAAGATCGCAGAGATCCTGATCGAGGCGGGCGCTCCGAAGGGCGTTTACAATGTCATCCAAGGGGATCGCGAAACCGGGCCGCTGCTCGTGTCGCATCCGGATGTCGCCAAGGTGTCGCTGACCGGCTCGGTGCCGACAGGTCGCAAGGTGGCGGGGGCGGCTGCCGCGCAGCTCAAGCACGTCACCATGGAGCTCGGCGGCAAGTCGCCGATCGTCGTCTTCGACGATGCCGATATCGACAGCGCGATCTCCGGCGCCATGCTCGGCAATTTCTACTCGACCGGCCAGGTCTGCTCGAACGGCACGCGCGTCTTCGTCCATAAGGCCATCAAGGAAACCTTCCTGTCACGGCTGAAGGCCCGCACGGAAGCCATCCTGATCGGCGATCCGCAGGACGAGGCAACGCAGATGGGGCCGATGGTTTCGCTCGCGCAGCGCGAGAAGGTTCTCTCGTACATCGACAAGGGCAAGGCAGAGGGCGCGACGCTCGTCACCGGTGGCGGCATTCCCAATAGCGTCACCGGCGAAGGCTTCTACATCCAGCCGACCGTGTTTGCCGATGTCACCGACGACATGACCATCGCGCGTGAAGAGATTTTCGGGCCTGTTATGTGCGTGCTCGATTTCGAGGACGAGGCCGAGGTGATCGAACGGGCAAACGCCACCGAATTCGGCCTGTCGGCCGGTGTGTTCACGGCCGATTTCTCCCGCGCGCATCGCGTGGTGGATCAGCTGGAAGCCGGAACCCTCTGGATCAACACATACAATCTCTGCCCGGTGGAGATCCCGTTCGGCGGATCCAAGCAGTCCGGCTTCGGCCGCGAGAATTCGGCGGCGGCCTTGGAGCACTATTCCGAACTGAAGACGGTTTATGTCGGCATGGGCAAATGCGAGGCGCCGTATTGAGGGCCCTTGGTGCCTAGCCGAGGACTTTCGAAACACCGGGGAATTTCATGCACACGTGGGACTGCAGAGCAGCTAAGAACGAAGGGATCGCGCTCAACGCGCGGTCACTTACCGTTCTTCGACGTCAGCAGGGCGCGTGTCACTCTCCCGACCCAATCCAGCACGCTCCCGATTGTGTAGCCGAGCCAAGCGACGAGCGCCACGCACCACAGCAGAAGAAGGACAGGGGAGAGGCTCGCCGCCAGAAGTCCGAGAAGGATGAACACCACGCAGATACCCAGCGCCCTCAAATCTCTTGCGGCCCTCTCGCGCATCTGGCGCCCGGCATCCTGCAGATAAGTGCGCCAGAGATTGCGCGAAACAAGCGTGCGGGCACGCGCTTCTACGTCCTGCCGCCCCGCCTCGTTTCTGGCGCGCTCCTCGGTGGCAGCTTCCAATTTGCGTTGAAGCCTGTCCTGAAGGCGATCAGATCCCATGCGCTCTACCATTCCCTCAAGATGACCATGTCGGACATGTCACCATGGCCCCAGGCGTTTTCAACCCCTGCGGGCAATCCAGCGCAGATCTCTTTCATCATGCTTAGAAAAGGATGATGAATGTGACGATGGCACGCGCGAATGACGCCCCCACTGATCAGCGCTCCGGAAACCACGCCGTCTCCGGAGCTTCTCATATGCTGGCTCACTTACACCACGATATCGTCGAGATCGACCTTCAAGGCCGCCGCAATGCGCTTCAGCACGTCGACGGAACCAGTCTTCTTGCCGCTCTCGATCTCCGAGAGATAGGGCTGGGAAATACCGGCAGCCGTGGCAAGGTCGGAGACGGTCATCTTGCGATAATTGCGGAAGGTACGGATGCGGCTGCTGGTGTCGAACAATTCGTACACGAGTTCGGCCGGCCAAGTTTCTTCTCCGACCTCGATGCGCGCCATGATCTCCTTGGCCATGATGACGTCCATCATGTCCTCGAACTCTTCCTCGGGGACCAGAACAAACGGCTTTCCGTCGATGACAGTTCTGTTGAAACCACCCATGACCTGCTCCTTGTAGATGCCGCTCCGAGGGCCGGCATTGACCACGAGCACGAGGTTCGTCTGCTCATCGATGATGACACGATCGTCGCCGACCCGAATGCGGATGAGCGAACTGCCCGCCAGCTTCTTGAGGTCGACCCGCTCGCCGCGCGCGAACGCATTGACCTTTGCCTTGATCGCAGCCTGTCGCTTGGGCTGCATCCGGCTCATGCTTTTCTGTGCAGCGCTAGAATACTGAACCGGCTTCATTCCTTCAATATAGCGCAGAGCTATATTTGAAATCAACCCTGGATTGAGAAAATGCAAGCAGACTTCATCATCATCGGCTCCGGTTCCGCCGGCTCGGCCATGGCTTATCGGCTGTCGGAAGACGGAAAGCACACCGTCATGGTGCTTGAATATGGCGGGTCGGATGTCGG
This sequence comes from Rhizobium sp. G187, assembly GCF_051549525.1. Taxonomy (NCBI): domain Bacteria; kingdom Pseudomonadati; phylum Pseudomonadota; class Alphaproteobacteria; order Hyphomicrobiales; family Rhizobiaceae; genus Rhizobium; species Rhizobium sp. G187. Next base: position 518,236 of record NZ_JBPUGM010000002.1, on the reverse strand, counting down.
GCCGTTCATCCAGATGCCGGCGGCCCTTGCCTGGCCGATGAGCATGAAGCGTTACAACTGGGGTTATCTGTCCGAGCCGGAGCCGAACCTCAACAACCGGCGGATCACAGCTCCGCGTGGCAAGGTGATTGGCGGGTCGTCCTCGATCAACGGCATGGTCTATGTGCGCGGATCGGCCGAGGATTTCGACGGCTGGGCGGAGAGTGGAGCGACAGGCTGGGGTTACGCCGACGTGCTGCCCTACTTCAAGCGCATGGAAAATTCGCATGGCGGCCAGGAGGGCTGGCGCGGCACGGATGGGCCGTTGCATGTGCAGCGCGGGCCGGCGAAGAACCCCTTGGTGCGCGCCTTTGTCGAGGCGGGCCGCCAAGCCGGCTTCGAGACGACGGAAGACTATAACGGCGAGAAGCAGGAAGGCTTTGGCCTGATGGAGCAGACCATCTGGCGTTCGCGCCGCTGGTCTGCTGCCAATGCCTACCTCAAGCCGGCGATGAAGCGCGGCAATGTCGAACTGGTGCGCTGCTTTGCCCGCAGGGTCGTCATCGAGAACGGCCGCGCCGTCGGCGTCGAGATCGAGCGAAATGGCAAAATCGAGGTGGTGAAGGCCAATCGCGAGGTGATCGTCTCTGCCTCCTCGTTCAACTCGCCGAAGCTGCTCATGCTGTCCGGCATTGGACCGGCCGCACATCTGAAGGCGATGGGCATCGAGGTGAAGGTCGATCGCCCCGGCGTTGGCGCCAATCTGATGGACCATATGGAATTCTACTTCCAGCAGGTCTCGCTCAAACCCGTCTCGCTCTATTCCTGGCTGCCCTGGTTCTGGCAGGGTGTCGCGGGCGCGCAGTGGCTGTTTTCCGGCAAGGGGCTTGGTGCCTCAAACCAGTTCGAGAGTTGTGCCTTCGTGCGCTCGGCACCGGGCGTCAAGCAGCCGGATATCCAGTTCCACTTCCTGCCTGTTGCCATTTCCTATGATGGCAAGGCGGCGGCGAAGAGCCATGGCTTCCAGGTTCATGTCGGCTACAATCACTCGAAGTCGCGTGGCTCGGTAACCCTTGCCTCGCCCGATCCGATGGCGGATCCGGTGATCAAGTTCAACTATATGAGCCATGAGGAAGACTGGGTGAAGTTCCGCCACTGCGTGCGCCTCACCCGCGAGATCTTCGGCCAGAAGGCCTTCGATGCCTTCCGCGGCCCGGAGATCCAGCCGGGCGAAGGGGTGCAGACGGATGATCAGATCGACGCCTTCCTGCGCGAGCATCTGGAAAGCGCCTATCACCCTTGCGGCACATCGAAGATGGGATCGAAGGACGATCCCATGGCCGTCGTCGATCCGGAATGCCGGGTGATCGGGGTGGAGGGCCTGCGCGTCGCAGACTCCTCGATCTTCCCGAAGCTCACCTATGGCAACCTCAATGGCCCCTCGATCATGACCGGCGAAAAGGCCGCCGACCACATCCTCGGGCGAACGCCCCTGCCGCGCAGCAATCAGGAGCCGTGGATCAATCCACGCTGGGAGTCGAGTGACCGCTAAGGGTCAGCGGAAATCGTCCTCGCGCTGGTGGCGGATGGCGAGAACCGCGAGGGTCTCGTCATCAACGACTTCGAACAGGATGATGTAACCAGAAGAGCCGAAGGGCACAGTGAACTCCCTCAGTGCGGGATCATCACCAGAGGCACGCCGCGCCCTGAGAGGAAAATCCCTCAGGGAGATCAAGGCCTTCTGAATGGTGATGATTGCGGCTCTGCAAGGTGCGGGTCACGCTCGATCAGGAAGTCGGTGAGCCGCTCCAGATCGAGATAAAAGCCCGGCGTATAGGTGAGCCGGAAGCTCATTCGGAATGCGCCGCCTGACGGGCCTTTGCCTTCCCGAGTTGCGTCTCCAACATCCGGTGGACGTCTTCATCGCTGTAATAGATGCCCGTGCGCGCCATTTCTTCCCGCGCCGCCAAACCCCTTGCAATGAACGCCGCCTGTTCCCTTCGGCGCTCCACCTCCGCCCGGGCCGAACGGTCGATCAGGTCGGCTACGGTTTCGCCATCCCGCAGAACATCTTCCGCGGCGGCGAGAAATTCCGCATCGTCGATGACGGCAGGTTTGACCGTCTCGTCCATGTCGGGGCTCCCATGGGGTTCTCACCTATCATAACGCGAAAACGCAGGCCTGATAAGCCGGGGTTCAGCGTTGCCCGAGGCGCGCCAGGATCATCTCTGCCAACAGCTCGTAATTCTCATCAAAGTGGTGGCCGCCGGGGCGGGCTATGAGTTGCGCGCCTTGGGCGACGCGGGGGCCGAGCGCCGGGCAGGCCGTGTCTTCCTCCTCCAGGCCGTAGACGCACTGGATCTTCTGCGGCTCCACCGCGGCCAGATGGTCAACCGGATCGCCGTGTTTTCCCGTTCCGGCGACGCCCATCCAGCCGGTGACGGCGATCTCGAAATCGGCCTGATGCGAGAGGGCGAGCAGCGACAGGAGATCGATGGACTGGCGGTCCTCTTCGGGCAGCAGGCCGTAGACCTTGGGCAGGATATTGGCGCCGAAGGAATAGCCGATCAGCACCACGCGGGGGATGCCGAGGCGTTTGCGGTAGGTCTTGATGATGGCCGACAGGTCGCGGGCGGTCTCTTCCGGCGTCTTCTCGCTCCAGAAGTAGCGCAGCGCATCGACGCCGATCACTGGCACGCCGCCCTGATTGAGCCGGGCTGCGATGCGCTGGTCGATCTCGCGCCAGCCGCCATCGCCGGAATAGAAGATCGCCAGCGTGTCATGTTCGGGCGTGACGATATCCTCAACCAGCGGCAGATCGAGGGAGGCATCGTCGGGCTTCAGGCGCGTGACCAGAGCGGTTGCTTCCGTGGCCAGCACGCCGTCTAGCGTGCCGTCGCCCGAGGCGATCACGATATCGGGGTGGCCCTGCTGGAGCGTGGCTGCGTGGGCCTTCGCCGCAGCGTCTGCCACCGGCGAAAAAACAACGCGGATGGGATTGGGCAACGGACCGGGCGAGAGGCCATAAGCCGTTCCGCTTGCGGTTTCGCGCTTGGGCGCGGGCGTGCAGAGCGGCTTGGGCAAAGCCACGGCCTCGGTTGGATCGATGGCGACGGTTTCGCCGATCGTTTCGGCAAAGCTGCCATTCGGGGTCTGGGCGGCCATTGCGAGCGCCAAAGCTCCGCCTTCACCAAGCCCCAGAATCCGCGGCGGGCGATAGAAATCCGCCTTGTGGCGACGATGCAGCTCGCGGCTCAGGCGTTCGATGTCGGCGGGCAGGAAAAGGCAGTTGCGGTCGGCTTCCTTCGCGAGTGCCGAAAGCCATTGGCGCAGGTCGACGCCGACTGTGATGGCGCCAGCGCCGACGATTGCATCGCGTGCTGAGTCTTCCTCGGCATCCCAGCCATTGGCATTGGAGATGAGAACGACGACGCCGGACATGGTGCCATCATCGGGCGCAGCAATGCGGTCCTGCGGCAGGCTGACGATCTTGCTTTCCTCTGCTGTCACCGGGTGAATGACGGCGGAAAGCATCAGCGCTGCGGCTGTCAGCCTATGGCGCATCCGCATTTGGGCAACCTTCGCCCTGCCCTTGTCTCTCATTTCTTCAGCAGGCCCTTGATGCCGCCGCCAATCAGCAGCGTGACATCGAGGAGCGAGACGACCGGAAAACCCTGACCGGCGACGGCAAGATAACGCGGCTGCCAGTCCGGATCGAACTTTTCCTTGAAGGCACGCACGCCGCGGAAATTGTAGAACTCTTCGCCATGTTCGAAGATCTGCCGGCCGAGATGGTTCCAGACCGGCGCCCGCTGGTGGTCGGAAAGGCCGGCAAGCGGCGCCATGCCGAGGTTCAGCGTCAGAAGGCCACGGGCCTGCAGCGTCTCGATGATGCGGACGAAGAGCAGGTCCATCATGCCGCGATGCACGCCCGGCACATGGCGCATGAGATCGATGAAGGCATCGCCGGCATTGGAGGCGGTCATGACCGAGGCGAAGGCGACAATGCGACCTTCAAGGCGAATGACGGCAACGGGACCGGCGGCCACATAATCCCGGTCAAAGACGCCGAGCGAAAAACCTTTCTCGGCACTCTGATGGGCGGACAGCCAGATATTCGAGACATTTTCGAGTTCGTCGATCACGCCGGGGACGGCATCCTTTTCCAGCCATTCGAAGACAAGGCCGTCGCGCTCCGCCCGGTTGATCGAGCGGCGCAGCTTGACCCAGTCACCACCGGCCAGCGTGAAGCGGGCAAGGTCGACCACGGCCTGTTCACCGAGCTTCAGCGCCTGCAGGCGCAGGTCGATGGCGGTGGGCAGGAAATCGGGCGAGACCTGGTAGAAAACGGGGCGGCACTTCAGGCGGCGGGCTTCGTCGACAAATTTCATCGCAAGCTCTGGCCAGAGGCGCTTCGGGGCGACCGGATCGAAGAGCGCCACCAGCGAGCGGCCCTGGCGGGCATACATGACGAAGCCTTCACCGCATTCGGAAAACAAGAGGCGCTTGTCGCCGAGGCGCACGAGACCGGCACTGGCATTGGGCTGACCGGATAGGATCTCGCAGGCCTTTTCGAGGTCGCCCTCCCCCATCCCGTCCTTGCGGCGTCGCGGCAGGCGGATCAGGCCGCGCGAGGCAACCAGCCCAACGAGCATGGAGAGGCCGAGCGTGCCTTCCACAGCATCGATGCCATAGCGGGCGAGCGCCAGGCCGAGGCTGACCTTCAGGGCGCTATCCCCCAGCGCCACGACCGTGACGATGACACAGCCAGCAATCGCGCCGAGACCAAGCGCCAGGCGCGGCATGCGCAAGCCAAGCCGGAACAGGACGGAAGCGAGAATGACGGAGACCGCCTTGCCGCGCGGCACGGCCGGGGCCATCGAGGTCTGCGGGGCGGCGGGCGAAAGCGCAGACTCGACGTCTGACACGGTAGAAGCCATGGGTGAGAACCACTGTTGTAAAAGCTGGCGATTTATTAGCGCAAGCGCATGGACCGAAGCTTGTGACACTGACGGGTAAACAAGTCGGTAAACCGACGCATAAATTGCGCAAGACACCGATTCTTCCTGAAGGGTCAAGTTGACGGAACGCAAGGCAGCCATGCGGCCGACAGCATGTTCCCTGCCGTCGGCCGTCAGTCCATAGCGTTGATTTTACTGGCCGCGCAGGACAGTTGCGGCCAGAGAGAAGGGACTGGAAATCGTCTGGGCGGCGGCATCAAAGACGAAGGCTCCGGCATCGCCGAGCCTCGCGGCAGAGGCTGGCTGGCCCAGCGCATTGGCCAGAACCCGGGCGTCGACGAAGCGGTTGTGATTGGTCTGATCCGCTGCCGGCAAGGAGGAAATATCGATGATGACGACATTGGTCTCGCGGGCCACATCTGCCACGCTCTGGTTCGTCACATCCAGCGATCCGACGCGCTGGGTGCCGGCACCAAGAAAGCGCGAGACGAGCAGCGCCCGATCATCCGGGGCAACCAGCACGGTGATTGGCGTCTTCATCCGACCGACGACGCGCATCTGGGCGACGAAGACGTCCTCGTCGATATCGGGGGCGGCGAGAATGACGCGCAGCCGGTCGAGCACGTCCTGCCGGCCTTCCAGTTTCAGCTGGCGCAGCGCCTCGACCGTCAGCCAGCCACCCATGGAATGGGCGAAGACATCGACTTCGCCGCGCTCCGCAGCGACGAGATCGGACAGCAGCGAAACCAGCGCATCACGCGAATAGGTGGCGGCATCCTTGTCGGCCACATAGGCCGGGATCGCGGCGAAGGACGGCCAGGAGAAAAGGACCGGCGTACCGTCGATATTGGCGTCCGTCTTCAACTGGGCGAGACGATAGAGCGCCTCCTGGAAATTGTAGTTGTAGCCATGGACGAAGACACCGGGTCGCTTGCCTTTCGAGGAGCGGGACCGCACCTCGTCGATGAAGCTCTTGCGCTCGAGTGCGGCCTGCGACAGCACGGCGAAATCCGTGCGCGGATCGACCTTGCTTCCCTTCGGCCATTCGATCGCAGTCGGCTTGTGGTTCGGCGGGATTGAGATGTCGAAACGGGCATAGTTCGACACGCTGGATTTCTCCGCCGTGAAGACGTTCTTGCCCGGTTCCGCCCGGTTGCGGGTGGTCACGGTCAACACGGTTTCGACCTTGGCCGGCTTGAAATCCTCAGCCGGCACCGTGGCCAGCGTTTCCGGGCCGGGGCGACCGGCACAGCCGGCGAGCATGAAGGAGACCGTCGCCATGGCCAGAAGACCGGAACGGCCAGAATTGCACAGAAGGCCGAGGGGGAAGAAGGGCATGTCGGCCAGTCCTTGTCGTCGATGATCATTCGATCCGGAGGGCGACCGGCATCCTGCCGGACGGTTCGGCCGGATCTATAATGTGTTGCGCATGTTTCGCCAAGCAAGATGCGTGCAACAGGCCGTGAACGGTCCGCATGCCGGCGGGGCGGCACATGAGGGCGCCGCCCATGTCGATATGGTTATGCATTCGGCCAAGATTGTTATTTGCGACGCTCAGGAACTTCTGCAACCATAACCAATGAGGGAGAGGTCCGCTGGAGGAGCCAAGGGTTGCAAGCGGAGTGCATTGTCGAGACTTATGATCCGGTTGTGAAATGCAACGCATGCGCGTAGCAATTATGCCCATTCGATCGAACACTTCATGGGAGGAAATTCATGTTGCGTCCAATCTTTCTTGTAGCGCTTTCCGGAGCCGCATTCACGGTGTCCGGGGCTGGGGCCTTGGCGGCCGAAGTCACCCTGAAACTGCATCAGTTTCTGCCACCGCAGGCGACGATACCGTCCAAGGTGCTCCAGCCCTGGGCCGAGAAGATCAAGGCCGATTCGGGCGGCCGGATCGAAGTCGAGCTCTATCCGGCGATGCAGCTGGGCGGCAAGCCGGCCGACCTGATCGACCAGGTGAAGGACGGCGTGGTGGATCTCAGCTGGACGCTGCTTGGCTATACGCCGGGTCGCTTTCCGAAATCGGAAGCCTTCGAGCTGCCTTTCATGGTGACAACGGGTGAAGCCACCTCGCTCGCCTTCCAGGATTACTACGAGAAACACCTGAAAGACGAGCTTGCCGACTACCATGTGCTGGCCGTGCATACGCATGGGCCAGGCTTGATCCACACCATTGCCGCCAAGCCGGTGCAGAAGCTGGAGGATATGCAGGGCCTCAAACTGCGCGGCACCTCAAAGGTGATCAACCAGATGCTGGAAGCCATGGGCGCTTCGCCGGTCGGCATGCCGGTGACGGCCGTTCCCGAGAGCTTGTCGAAAAGCGTGATCGATGGCTCGGTGGTGCCGTGGGAAGTGACGCCGGCAATCAAGATCGCCGAGCTTGCGCCCAACCATACCGGCTTTTCCGGCAAGAGCGGGCTCTATACCGGCACCTTCATCTTTGCGATGAACAAGGACAGTTATGACGCACTGCCGGATGACCTGAAAAAGGTGATCGACGCCAATTCCGGCAAGGAACTCGCCCGCCTCTTTGGCAAGGCAATGGACGAAGGCGACATTCGCGGCAAGGACTTTGCCGACAAGGCCGGCAACACCACCTTCATTCTGGACGACACGGAGACGGCGCGCTGGAAAACCGCCGGCGAGGCTGTGACCAAGGCGTGGATCGCCGAGATGGACGGCAAGGGTCTTGACGGTACGACACTGCACAAGGATGCGCTGGCGCTGATCGAACAGCATAGCCAATAATCTCTCCGCCTTTGTCCGGGGGCCCGCCGAGGGTTCCCGGACAGCCTCCCTTGCCCACCGGAGATCGCCGCCATGGACAGCCCCCCTTCCACCACCAGCCTTGACCAGTGGGCGCGCCGCATTGATGCGCTCGCCAGCGCCCTCGTTTTCTTTGGCGGCGTCTGTCTAGTGCTTGCCTGCGGACTGACGGCGGCCTCGATCATCGGCGGTCTTGCGCTCAAACCCCTGCCGGGCGAGATCGAGCTTGTCGAGGCCTTGTGCGGTCTTGCTGTCTTTGCTTTTCTGCCCTTCTGCCAGCTGAAACGCGGCCATGTCGGCGTCGACATTCTGATATCTGCCTTCGGGCCAAAGGCCATGAACCTGTCACAGCTGATCGGCGACGTGATTATCGCCATCCTGATTGCGCTGATCACCTGGCGGCATGCAATCGGCACGCTCGACAAGTTCGGCAATGGCGAAACGACACCATTGCTGCTGCTTCCCGTGTGGTGGGGCTTTGCCATTGCGCTGGCGCTTCTTCTCGCCAACCTCGCAGTCAGTCTCTTCGTCGTCTTCGCCGACTTCAACGACATCCGGAATGGTCGCAGGATCACGGCCGTGATGGGAGCGCATTGATGAGCAGCATTGAAATCGGTCTCTGGTCCTTCCCTGTTCTGATCCTCCTGATTTTCCTGCGTGTTCCCATCGGTGCTGCGATGCTCGGCACCGGCGTCATCGGCACGTATCTCGTGCTGGGCAAATGGACGCCGATCCTTGCCCAGATGAAGGTTCTGGCCTGGAACACCAATGCGAATTACTCGCTGTCGATCATCCCGCTCTTTCTGCTGATGGGCCAGTTTGCCGCGCGCGGCGGCATGAGCCAGTCGCTGTTCAACGCGGCGGCCGCCTTTCTCGGGCATCGCAAGGGCGGCGTGGCCATGGCGGCCGTTGGCGCCTGTGCCGGCTTCGGCTCGATCTGCGGCTCATCGCTGGCAACGGCGGCGACCATGGCGCAGGTGGCGCTGCCGGAGCTGAAACGCAACGGCTATGCCGGCGGGCTTGCCACGGCGACGCTTGCCGCAGGCGGCACGCTTGGCATTCTCATTCCGCCCTCTGTCGTGCTGGTCATCTATGCGATCCTCGCCGAGCAGAACATCGCCAAACTCTTCCTCGCCGCCTTCGTGCCCGGCATCATCGCGGCGATTTCCTACCTCCTCGTGATCGCCATCTATGTCCGGCTCAACCCCGGATCGGCAGGACAGGCGGCCCGCATGCCCTGGCGCGATCGCCTGCCGGCGGTAATTGCGGTCTGGCCGGTGGTGGCGATCTTCTTCCTTGTGGTGGGCGGCATCTATCTCGGCTGGTTCACGCCGACCCAGGCTGCCGCCATCGGGGCGGCGGGTGCCGGCCTCGTGGCCTTCGTCAATGGCGGGCTCGACCGAAAGGCGCTCGGAGACTGCTTCAAGGAGACGGCGGTCTCGACTGGCATGATCTTCTTCATCATCCTCGGCGCCTCCGTGTTCAACTCGTTCCTGGCCTTTTCCCGCCTGCCGCAGGTGGGGGCTGAATGGGTGACGGCGCAAGGGTTTGCGCCGATGACCGTGCTGATCATCATCCTCGTGCTCTACATCATCTTCGGCTGCATCATGGATTCGCTCTCCATGATCGTGCTCACCATCCCGATCTTCTTCCCGATCGTGACGGCGATGGATTTCGGCATGAGCCCGGAGCACTTTGCCATCTGGTTCGGCATTCTCGTGCTGATGGTCGCCGAGATCGGCATGATCACGCCGCCGGTGGGCTTAAACCTCTTCATCATATCCGCCATGGCGCGCGACGTGCCGATCCGCGAGACCTACAAGGCGATCGTGCCCTTCGTCACCGCCGACCTCTTGCGCATCGTGCTTCTCACGGCCTTTCCGGTGATCTCGATCTTCCTGGTGTGAGGCGGAAGATATCCTCGTCTCACCAGGTGGCTGGCTGGTCAGGACGGCAGCGCAGGCAGGCGCGGAAACCTTGCGCTTTCGCCTGGGCCACCGTTTCACAACAGACGACGCTTTCGGGCCGCGCCGGGCGTGAAGCGCAGGACGGCCGGCAGACAATGCGGGTGGACAAGACGCCGTAGAAGAACAGGCCATCCCGCTTTGCATCGCGGGCGTGGATCGCTTGCCATTGTGCCGGCGTCGGAGGCGATGTTTCGGGGCGCATGCAGTCCTCCATTCGGTTGATCGCAGGAAGGATGCACTTCAGGCCGCTGGTTGCGCCACCCGATTGTTGCGAGACAATTTCCCGGTCTGCGCATGGCGTAAAACTCCGCAGCCTCAATCTCTGCACACAGACGCTCATCCACAGAGTTTCCCCATCCAAGCAAGATTGCGGAGGCTCGCGTATAAGTCCCCTTAATCTTTGAGGGCGATCATCCAGAAGTTGAATTCTGCCTTTTGGATCGTTTATGGCTTTCGGACGACGTCATACCCCCAGCGGAACCTATTTGCGTTTTCACCTGCCTGCCACCGAGAAACGAGATCTGCCGAGGGCGCTCCGGTTTCTGGCTGTTGCTGGCGTGATATTCTGGCTGCAATTCGTTCCCTTCCTCAATACGATCCTCCTGTTCCTGGCCATTCCCTTTTTGCCAATCCTGCTGATCAATGTCTGCATGATCGGCATCGTGGGAGAGGTTCTGACAGGTCAGGTCGCCAAGGGCTGGGTGGTCGTCCCCCTGTTCTACATCCTGGCCTATCTGGCCCTGGCAACGATCAGCCATGTCGACATGGCACGGCTGGACAGCGCGATCCAGCAGCACAATGCGAACCAGTTTATCGATTTCACCGCCACCGATGTTCTACTTGTCCGAAATGGTGCATCGGATGCGACGGTGAGCAACCTTCTGCAAGATCATGATCTGTCGATCATTTACGAAGGGAGTCCCAACCGCCGTGACCGCAGTCTCAAATCTCATCGCCTGGCCGTCGGCGCGGATTGCGATCGCGAACGACAAAAAACCTCAGATGTCTCCATCACCTGGTTCGATGAACCGAAAACAGCACGGCCGGGACGAAAGTCAAGAGGCGAACTCGTGAAGGACATGTGCATGATCCGACAACCGAGCTCGGTCCCTCCGGATGCCGTAACGGTCGAGATCAAGACGGGGGAGTTGGATGGCAGCAACTTCTTCCTCTACACGCAACAGGGCTCCATCAAGATCACGGGCAAGGACGGCAAGACGGCGAATCTGATCTTTGCCGAGACCTATCCGCTGACCTGGATCCCCATGCCCTTCTTTTTCTGCGCGCGAGAACCGCAGGCGCCGAAGGATAACTGCTTCGGGCCCTTCCTGCGCATCTTTCCAACCATGCTAGGCGGCGAGGACGGCAAGCCGGCCACTTTGATCGCCACAAGCCTTGGTATTCGAAAAGCTTCGGCCAGCAGCCGAAGAGATGCGATCAGAGCAAGACAGGAACTTCAAGCCGAACAGCCTTAAGCGGCGCGCGGCCTCTTGTCGCCGCGCCACCCGATTGTTGCGAGCGGCGATTTTGGCTGTCACCGACAGACAAACCGCTGTAACGCTCTGTCGATCCGCAATCGCATCCCGAGACCCATGGAAACCTCGCTCTATCTGCCCGTCAAAACCTTCCTTGAGGAGGCAGGCTACACCGTCAAGGGCGAGATCGGCGGTTGTGATCTCGTCGGATTGAGCGACGAAGATCCGCCGGTGGTGGTCATCTGCGAGCTGAAGCTGACCTTCAATCTCGAACTCATTCTGCAGGCGGTCGACCGCGCGGCAGTCGCGGACGAGGTGTGGATTGCGGCGCGCGTTTCGGCCAGGGGCCGGGGCCGCGAGGGCGACAAGCGCTACCGCGATCTCTGCCGCAGGCTCGGGATCGGCATGCTTTCCGTTTCCGATCAGGGCATCGTCAGCGTCCTCGTCGGATCGGTCACGCCGATGCCCAGGACCAATCCGAAACGGCGCTCCCGGCTGATGCGCGAGCATCAGAAGCGCAAGGGCGATCCGGCCGTCGGGGGCAGCACGCGGACACCGCTGATGACGGCTTACCGGCAGCAGGCGCTGGGCTGCGCTTCGGCGCTGGCCTCGGGTCCGCTCAAGGTCAAGGAGATCAGGGCACACGTTCCCGATGCTGCGAAGATCTTGCAGGGCAATGTCTATGGCTGGTTTGAACGCGTGGAACGGGGTGTCTATGCGCTGACGCCGGCGGGGCACGAGGCGCTGGGGCGATGGCAGTTCCCCGCCCCTCTCCCCATCACGCCTTCCGCGTAAACAGGATCACCGCAAACAGCAGCACGCCGGCGAAGGTGACCAGCGAAGAGATCGCAACGACGGGTTCAAGCGCCGGGTTGCCGGTCAGCATCAGGAAGAGCGAGGGGCCCATCACCAGAATGCCCAGCGTATAGAGCATGTACTGGATCTTCGCGATGCGGCTTGCGGCCTGGACCGGGTTTAGCGCGTAATAGATGCCGAAGATCGCCATGGTGACCCAGCCGAGCAAATTGATATGGGCGTGCGCGCCGGTGGCCTCGAACTGATGCGTGATCGACATGTAGAGGCCGACGCAGATGCCGGCGATCAGAAACAGGATGGCGGTTCGGAAATACCAGACGGATAGCTGCGGCATGTTGGTCTCCCCCCAATAGCTGGAGGAAGATTAGCATCGCAGGTGCGCGGCGCAAGTCATGCGGTGATCGTCGAACCGGACCGTCTTCGCCATTTCCTTGTTGATGGAGGTGCCGACGCTTCAGTCCATCGCATCCGCCAAACTCGTCGACAGGAGCACGGCCCGGGTCTCATCGGCAACACGGGAAAAGACGCGGCGGACTTCGCAATCGGTCTCGCCGTCGCAATCCTCGCAGGCGCGGTAGGCGGTTAGCGAGAGGCAGGGCAAGGGGGCGACCGGGCCATCGATCAGGCGCAGCACCTCGCCATAGGTGATGTCACCGGCCGGGCGGGCCAGCAGATAGCCGCCCTGCTTGCCACGACGGCTTTCGACCATGCCGGCTCGCTTGAGGTCGAGCATGATCTGTTCGAGGAATTTCTTCGGGATCTTCTGCCGCTCGGCGATCTCGGGAATCTGCACCGTCAGGCCCGGTTCGGCACGGGCAAGAAGGCTGAGCGCCCGCAGCGCATATTTGGCTTTCTGCGTGATCATCGATTTCACCGTCCCGGCGACGGAGCCTGCATGATAGCCCCTGATCAGGCTAGCATCCGGCATTCCGCGCGGCTTTGGCCATAACGCAGATCGGCCGGGTGTTCAAACGCGCTTGGGCAACACGCGGCAGGAATTGCCGCGTTTTTTACCGGTGAGAGAGATATTTGCTCAGAGCGCGCGTCTCAGTGAAAGCTGATTGCTGTCTTCGCAGCCCGCCTTGCCCGATAATGACGAAAAGCAGCAGGAAGACCCGATGACCCTCCACAGCCCAGAGCAATTTGCCAGCGCGCTTGACGCGCGGCTCGCATCCGCGAATTTGAGCGAACGTCTGCGTATCGTCGCCGCCGAAGAGGGCCGCGCCGTGTTTACCACCTCGCTCGGTATCGAAGACCAGGTGATTACAGCAGCGATCGGGCTTGCCGGTCTGCCGATCGATGTCTCGACGCTGGAGACCGGCCGCCTGTTCAAGGAAACGGTCGATCTCATCGCCGAGACCGAGGAGCGCTTTGGAATCACGATCCAGCGTTTTCATCCACGCCAGGACGACATCGACGCCTATGCGGCGAAGTATGGCCTGAACGGTTTTTACGAAAGCGTCGAAGCGCGCCATGCCTGCTGTCATGTGCGCAAGCTTGTTCCTCTGGCGGAGGCGCTCACCGGCGCCCGCTTCTGGATCACGGGCTTGCGCCGCTCCCAGTCCGGCAACCGCGCTGCCACGCCGTTTGCCGAATATGATGCCGAGCGCAACCTGATCAAGGTGAACCCGCTGGCCGACTGGTCGATCGAGGACATCAACAGCTTTGTCGAGGCGGAAAGCGTGCCGACCAATCCGCTGCACAAGCGCGGATACCCCTCGATCGGTTGCGAACCCTGCACACGCGCCATCAAGCCGGGCGAGCCCGAGCGCGCCGGCCGCTGGTGGTGGGAGAATGACGAGAAGCGGGAATGCGGATTGCATGTGCCGGAGGCGGCCAGTTCCGCGATCCCGACACCGGCCTGAGTTGAGACTTTAGAATTCACCCCCCTCTGTCACTTCGTGACATCTCCCCCACAAGGGGGGAGAGCGGGACGCCAGCCACTCGCCTCCCTGCCTGGACTGGGCGCTCGGGAAGCGGATTTCGGTCTCCCCCCGTGTGGGGGAGATGCCGGCAGGCAGAGGGGGGTGCCACGAAATGCCATCGTCGATGGCCATCAAGGCAGACAGAGACCATGCACACACACACATCCGAATTCGATCCGCATTCCAAGGATCCCGTCACCAAGCCGCCGCTCGATCCGCATCTCAAGGCGCTCGAGAACGAGGCGATCTATATCTTCCGCGAAGTGGCTGCCGAGTTTGAAAAGCCGGTGATGCTCTATTCGATCGGCAAGGACTCGTCCGTCCTGCTGCATTTGGCGCGCAAGGCCTTCTTCCCCGGTCGCGTGCCCTTCCCGCTGCTGCACATCGACACGGGCTGGAAGTTCCCGGAAATGATCGCGTTTCGCGATGCGACGGCGGAGAAGTTCGATCTCGATCTGATCGTGCACACCAATCCGCGCGGCAAGGAAGAGGGCATCGGCCCGTTCAGCCACGGTTCGGCCTATCATACCGACGTAATGAAGACCGAAGCGCTGCGCCAGGCGCTCGATGCCGGCAAGTATGACGCTGCCTTTGGCGGTGCGCGTCGCGACGAGGAGGCCTCCCGCGCCAAGGAGCGCATCTACTCCTTCCGCACGCCCGACCACAAATGGGACCCGCGCAACCAGCGCCCGGAACTGTGGAACATCTATAACGGCATGATCCGTCGCGGCGAGAGCGTGCGCGCCTTCCCGCTGTCGAACTGGACCGAAGTCGACATCTGGCGCTACATCCAGGCCGAAAACATCGAGCTGCCGCCACTCTACTATGCGAAGAAGCAGAAGTATGTGGAGCGCGACGGCATGCTGATGTGGGCCGAAGACCCGCGCTTCGAGGCCTTGCCCGGCGAACAGATCCAGGAAGGCATGCTGCGCTTCCGTACACTCGGTTGCTGGCCGCTGACCGGCGGCATCCGCTCCAATGCGACGACCCTCGACGAGGTGATCGCCGAACTCGAAATCGCCACCGTCTCCGAACGCCAGGGTCGCGCCATCGACCGCGACCAGGCCGGATCGATGGAAAAGAAGAAGCGCGAAGGATATTTCTGAGATGACCGCAGCTGCCAATACCGCCCTCGTCTCCGAGGCACCGCACACCGAAGCCGCCCCCGTCATCCGCGACTCGCGTCCGCTGCGCCTGATCACCTGCGGCTCCGTCGATGACGGCAAGTCGACGCTGATCGGCCGCCTGCTCTGGGATACCAAGGCCGTCAAGGAAGACCAGGCCGCGACCCTGCGCCGCGATAGCGGTCAGCAGAACGATCTCGGCCTGCCGGATTTCGCGCTTTTGCTCGACGGTCTCCAGGCGGAGCGCGAACAGGGCATCACCATCGATGTCGCCTATCGCTATTTCGCCACCGATCGCCGCTCCTTCATCGTTGCCGACACGCCCGGCCACGAGCAGTATACCCGCAACATGGCGACCGGCGCCTCGACGGCGGATCTCGCCGTACTTCTGGTCGATGCCCGCACCGGCCTGCTCGAACAGACCCGCCGCCACGCGACCATCGCATCGCTGATGGGCATCAAGCAGTTTGTGCTGGCAGTGAACAAGTTCGATCTCGTGGGCTATGACCGCGCCGTCTTCGATCAGATCAGCCATGATTTCAAGGAACTGGCGCTGACACTGGGCGTGCGCCAGGTCACCGCCATCCCGATGTCGGCACTGAAGGGCGAGAACGTCGTTTATTCCGGCAAGGTCGAAATGCCTTGGTATGAAGGCCCGACGCTGGTCGAGACGCTGGAGCTTGCAACTTTGCGCTCTGGCCAGTCGACCGGCTTCCGCCTGCCAGTGCAGCGCGTGTCGCGTCCGGGCGAAAGCTTCCGCGGCTATCAGGGCACGGTTGCCGGTGGGGCGGTGAAGCCAGGCGACAGCGTCGCCATCCTGCCGTCCGGCCAGATCGCCAACGTCAAGCAGATCGTCACCTTCGACCTCGTGCGCAACGCAGCCGTTTCCGGCGATGCGATCACGCTGGTGCTTGACCGCCAGGTGGATGTGGCGCGCGGCGACATGATCGTCTCGCTCGATGCCCAGCCGCAGACGGGCCTGGCCTTCGACGCCCAGCTCGTGGCGCTGCAGCCTGATGGCATCGTGCCGGGCAAGCGCTACTGGCTGAAGGCCGGCTCGCGCCGCCAGCGCGTGCAGGTGGAGCCGGTGCAGCAGCTGGACCTCAAGACCGGCAAGTGGCAGCCGAGCGAAATGCTGCAGATGAATGCCATCGGCAAGGTGCATCTCTCCTTCGATGAGACGGCGATCTTTGATCCTTACGAGCTGAACCGCGGCACCGGCGCCTTCATCCTGATCGATCCGGACACCAATAATACGGTGGCCGGCGGCATGATCTCGGCCAAGCGCACGGAGATTGGCGGGCTGAACAGCCATGACGGACGGGTCATCCTGTCCTTGCCGGCCGATCTCGCCGAGCAGTTGCTGGCAACCGAGCTTCTCGCCAGCCGCCGCGACGAAGTGGAAACCCGCCGCGTGACGACAGCGGCGGCCCGCCAGTTGCTGGACGAGATCGACGGCTGAACGCTGTTACCGCACCATCCAGCCCCGCGTTGAACATCAACCGCCCGTTTCCCGACGGGCGGTTGACTGTTTTCATGTCACCAGAGAAACTTTCTCCTTAACTACATCAATTTTTGCTAATATCCTGCCAAAGGAGTCTTTCGGGAGAATCGGGTGGCGGTTGATCGTCCAGATCCGGACAGGTCCTTGCTGGGTCTTTCAGAGGTGCTGGCCATTGCGGGCATAAGCAAGCTTGTGCTGCATGCCTGGGAGCGCCGCTATGGACTTGCTCCGGCAGGTCGAAGCGACACCGGGCTTCGCTTTTACACACGCGCTCAGGCCGAACATTTACGCTTGCTGAAGGCCTGCTGCGACGCAGGCTATCGGATCGGAACACTGATATCACTGTCATCGGACGAATTGATGCGGATCGAAGAGGATCATGCTGCGAAGCTGAGCCTCGTCACCCTTCTCGAAGCGATACAGGCGCTGGATGGCGAAGCATTGCAGGAGGCACTGTCGGCACGGGCGGCAAGCGAAGGGCCAGACCGCTTCGTGCGGCGCACGGCATTGCCCCTCTTGAGAGAGGTCGGCCTGCTCTGGTCCATAGGGTCTGTGACGGCAGCGGCCGAACATCTCGCGACATTCAAGATCAAACGCATTCTCGGCCGGATGCTGGATGACTGCCCACCCCCTTTGGCCGATGCGCCACGGCTGATCGCAACCACGCCGGAAGGCCAGCAGCATGAAGTCGGCGCACTCGTTGCGGCCCTGATGGCACGCATGGAAGGCTGCAATGTTCTTTATCTGGGGCCGGACCTTCCCGTTGAAGACATTGCCTTCGCTGTCCGCACCCGACAGGCGGACATCGTCTGTCTCAGTGCGCTGACCGGAAAGCGTCGCGTGCTTGAAAGCCAATTGCGCGACCTGCTTTCAGCTCTGCCACCAAAGACGGAAATCTGGCTTGGCGGGCCGGCCTATTCCACCATGCCGTCGATGGACCGCCTGCGCGTTTTTGCCGATCTCGACACGTTTGTCACCGCGCTTCGGATGGCAAAAAAGCCCGCCGCCCAGATCGGTTGATCTCCGAAGCCCCTCCCCCAGGCCTCTTTTCCGCACATCCGCGACGGCGCCCGTCTGGCATGGTGCGGGCATGGCCACCCCGTATACAAGACCACGCTATTTTAGGGGTTTATTTATTTCTTGTCGATATTTCTTGTTTTTCTAATTCACGCGCGCAGCCATGAAAACTGCCGTGGTTTTCTTTCTGGGGGGATAGAATGGGACTCGCCGACTTCGTGAACGCCAAAGCCGCCGCCAAGACACTTGCGCTTGAAGCGCTTCAGGCCAATGTGATGGTTGCGGACGCCAAACTGAACATCACCTACATGAATCCGGCGGTGATCGATCTGCTGAAAGAGGCCGAATCCGACCTCAAGAAGGAATTGCCGAAGTTCAGTGTGGCGAGCCTGATCGGCAGCAATATCGACGTGTTCCACAAGAATCCTTCGCATCAGCGCAACATGCTGGCAGCGCTCAAGAACCGCCACAGCGCGACGATCACCGTCGGCAATCGTGTCTTCGATCTGCTCGTCACGCCGCTCAAGCAGGGGGCAAAGACCGTCGGTTTCGTCGTGGAATGGGCCGATGCAAAAGCCAGACTTCTCAATGTCGACTATGCCGCCCAGATTGCCGCCATCAGCCGCTCGCAAGCCATCATCGAGTTCGATATCAATGGACAGATCATGGGCGCCAACGACAACTTCCTCGCGCTGATGGAATATGACAACAGCGAAATCGTCGGCCGGCACCACAGTATGTTCGTCGACAAGGCATTTGCGTCTTCCGAGGAATACAAGGCGTTCTGGACCGCGCTCCGCGAAGGTCGCTACCAGGCCGCCGAGTTCAAACGGCTGACAAAAACCGGTCGCGAGGTGATCATCTCGGCATCCTATAATCCGATCCTCGACATTCACGGCAAGGTGGTCAAAGTCGTCAAGTTCGCCACCGATGTGACCGCACGCGTCAACACGGTGTCGTCGTTGGGCGACGCGCTGAAGCGGCTTTGTTCAGGGGACTTCAGCTTCCAGCTCACCGTTCCCTTTGCCCAGGAATTCGAATTCCTCCGGCATGATCTCAACCGCTCGGTCACACAGTTGCGCGACACCTTCCGCGAGATATCGAGCAGTGTCGACATTATCAGCCAGGGCACGCGCGAGATCAGCCAGGGGATTGGCGACCTGTCTCAACGTACCGAAAGCCAGGCAGCAAGTCTGGAGGAAACGGCGGCGGCGCTTGAAGAGATCACCGCCAATGTTACCTCTTCCGCCCAGCGCGCGCAGGAAGCGCGTACCGTCGCCGGTTCCGCCAAGGCAAACGCCGAGCAGTCCGGAGATGTTGTCGCTCACGCTGTCGAGGCCATGAGCCGCATCGAGGATTCGTCTTCGAAGATCTCTAACATCATCGGCGTGATCGATGAAATCGCGTTCCAGACCAACCTTCTGGCGCTGAACGCCGGTGTTGAGGCGGCCCGAGCAGGCGAAGCCGGGCGGGGATTTGCCGTGGTCGCGCAGGAAGTTCGAGAACTGGCGCAGCGCTCGGCCAAGGCGGCGAAGGAGATCAAGGATCTGATCCAGAATTCGGCAACCGAGGTTTCGACGGGGGTCAAACTGGTCAGCGATACCGGGGGCGCCTTGCGCAAGATCAGCGCGTTTATCGTCGAGATCAATGACCATGTCGTCTCGATTTCCACGGCGGCGCGCGAACAATCGACCGGTCTTCTTGAAGTCAACACCTCGGTAAACGGCATGGATCAGACCACCCAGCAGAATGCCGCCATGGTCGAGGAAAGCAGTGCGGCAGCGTCCACCCTCTCCTCGGAAACGCAGAAGCTGCTGGGCATGATCGGGCAGTTCAACCTTGGCAGCCAAAGCATGACAACCGATTGGCGGAGCCGGGCTGCGTGAGGATAGCGGATTGTCTTGTCGCGATGGCGCGACAGGCCTTGCGGCAGGCTCTCTGGACGAGCGCGCGCCGATGGAGATGCGCGGCACCTGCCGAAAGTCAATCTGCGCGGGGCGTCCGCGCGGTTGACTGCCGCTCGACGAGCTGGAAGCCGAGATCGACCTTGGCCGGCGGCGGATTGGTCGATCCGCCGGCACGAATGAGCATATCGATGGCGCGGTAGCCGATCTCGTAGCGCGGCAGGCGAACGGAGGTGATCGACGGAAAGGCGGCACCGGCGAGATCCAGATCGTTGAAGCCACAAATGCCGAATTGCTCCGGCACGGCTATGCCGCGCCGCTGGCATTCGAACAGCACGCCGAGCGCCAGATCATCATTGTGACAGAAGGCGGCGTCGGCATCCGGATGTTCGGCAAGCAGCCGGGCAAGCAGCTGTGTGCCGAGCGAGACGCTGGTGTGGCCGTCAACCGCCAGCACCAGGGCGGGGTCAAACAGACCGGCCTCCGTCAAAACGCTGCGATAGCCTTCAAGACGACGGCGCGCACGCACATCCCAACGGCCACCGACCATGGCGATCCGGCGATAGCCCTTGGCGACCAGATGGCGCGTGGCCACTTCGGCCGCCTTGCGATGGTCGATACCGATGGCCATATCGGCCGGCTCATCGCCGAGATCCATGACTTCGACCAGCGGACAGGGCGCGTTGGCCAGCAATTGGCTGACGGCCTCACCATGTTCGGTGCCGACATAGATGATGCCCGCCGGATTTTGCGAATAGAAGTAACGCAGCTGCCGAGCCTCATCGGCACTGTCATGGCCGGGATTGGCATACTGGATGCGCAGGTCGGTGGAACGCACCCGATCCTCGATGCCGCGCATCAGCGCCATGAAGGCATAATTGGTTAGTCCCGGTGACATCACGCCGACGAAGCCGCTGTTCTTGCTGGCCAGCGCGCGGGCGGCAAGATCGGGAACGTAGCCCAGTCGCTCGACCGTTTCGAGGATTGTTTCGCGCAGATGCGGCGAGACCTTTTCAGGTTCACGCAGAGCCCGCGAGACCGTGATCGCGCTGACACCGGCTGCTGCAGCAACATCCGACAGCGTTATCTTTTCCTGGCGCTGGCGCCGGCGTCGCGTTCCGGATTTCATGGCTGCCCCACTGCCTCATCACAACCAGAAATAGCGGCATTGAACGCAATGGAGCCGCTATCCCTATGTGTCCCCCAGAGAATTTCTAGACCAAATTCACATTGAACGCAACGATTTACCAGAAGCGACTATCGTCGAACACAAATGCGCAGAGCCGTTATAGTTAACGATTATATGCAATATGTGCAACCTATAAGGTATTGAGCTCAATGGGCTTTCGCCCCGAAACCCAAGTCATTATGAGCCGTGTAACGGCGTTTGGCGAACCAATTATAAGTTGGGGATAGCGTCGGGATCGCTTTATTAGCTGGTCGGAGTGGCAAGATTCGAACTTGCGACCCCCACGTCCCGAACGTGGTGCGCTACCAGACTGCGCTACACTCCGTGACCAGCGGCGCCTCTATAGACCAGTGATTTTCTGAGCACAAGCAGGCATGTGCAAATTCATCGCAGAAATTTGATGAAATCATGACACCCCCAGTCAGGCCAGGGGATTGCGGATGGGAGGCCGAGATCGGCCGCATGGATGCGGCCGTTGCTGAGAAGCACCATGGCAAAAAATTCGCACCCGCAGTCACACCGGTGATACCGCCCGTTTCAAATTGAGTCTATTGCAGTGCGCAGCAGCGCTACCGGCGGCGCGCGTCAGATGGTGGAGCCGGATGAGCATTTTGAAGACTGTAAGGGGCAGTGTGACAATGAATATGCGTTTTGGCATGGCCGTATCGCTGGCAGCCGCATTGGGGCTGGCACTTGCCGGCTGCACGACGACCGCATCGCCGAAGAACGAAATCGAGACCCGCTGGGTGGGACAACAGGCCGGCGCCTTCTTCGCCAAGTTCGGCCCGCCCGCCAGCGACACGGCTGCTGGAAACTCGACCAATTATGTCTGGCGTGGCGGCAACAAGACGCGCGTCGTGCCGGCGACCTATGAGGAGCTGGAAGGCGGCAAGCGCGGCAAGCTTTTGACCCAGGCGCGTACGGTCTATCTGCGTTGTGAAGTGCAGCTGACGGTATCTTCCGACTACGTCATCCGTGGGATCCGGACGATCGTCGACCGCCCCGGCGTTGACGGTGGCAAGAGCTACTGCGCGGAATTCCTGGCCGGCGCTTGATTGCCGACACACAGATGCGATCATTGGGCCTTCGCTCCTTCGGGTGCGGAGGCCTTTTCATAAGGTGCTGCAGCCGCGAGGCGGGCCCAAAATCCGGATGACAGATCAAAAGGGAAAACGGCTTTCCAGTCATGCGGAGGGAGGCCGCCGTGGATGACGTCCTCCCTGGTACGCAAAACTGAAACCGGTGCGCTTCTCGACGCGAGACCTTGATGGAAGCCGCTCTGTTATAAGGACATCGCGGTTAACAGATGCCTTACGAGCGCAGGATTTTATGCTTAATTTTCAGTTACCTGCGCATAAATGTCAAAATCACATTACAGGCATCGGCAAGGCTGGAAAACCCATATTTTCCGGGGATTCCGAGGGCAGCTTCCGCTCGCGCGCTGCTTGAGCACTTGACGATGTTCTTTCTTTGTTCTTATTGTCCTAGCATGACCCAGACGATCGATACGCTTGGCAAGGCGCTGCGCCACAACATGCTGGTGATCGCCACCTGTCGCGATTGCCAGCGTCAGGCGCGATTTCTGGCGAGTGACCTTGCCACCTTTTATGGTCATGGCCGCGACCCCCGGAGCCTGAAATTCCGCTGCACTGATTGCGACCAGCGAAACTGCAAGGTGACGCTGATGGAGAACCCTTATGATCGCACGCCGGAAACGGTGATCTGGCGGCCGGTCAAGGTGAAGCTGTAGTCAGGCACCGTGCCCGGTCCATAAGATTTGCAGGGCTGAGCAGAGGCACCTGGAAGTCCTATCTCCCTGGCTGCCGGTAGGTTGCCCCCATCTAAAAAAGTTGATAGGCGCGTTCATCTTTGAACTTCGCGCAGCAAGTCGACCTCGATCGAGCTTGCTCCCGCGCGAACGGCATGCGGTATTTTCAAGATGTTTCGACGCCTCCTTGTTGCGATCCCCCTCCTCCTTCTGACAACGCCCGCGCCTGCCGCAGATCCCGGCTGGGATCCGCGCATTGCGACGGGACGACTGGACAACGGGCTTCGCTACTTTCTGCATGACAGTGGCAAAGACAATGATCCTTTCAACATCCGGCTGATCGTGCATGCCGGATCGATCGACGAGGCGGTGCCGAGCGGCGTTGCGCATATTCTCGAGCATATGGTGTTCCAGTCGAACACGGCGCGTGGCCGATCGATGCATGCGGAGATCGAGGCGCTGGGCTGGCGCACTGGTGTGCAGGTCAATGCGGTGACGCGCGAAACGGAGACGCAATTCATGCTGCGAACTCGTCCCGATGATGCGCTCGACCTTGCCGCCTCGCTGAAATTTACCGCGGATCTCGTGCTTCAGCCCTCGCTTCGTGCCGAGGACTGGGACAAGGAACGTTTCGTCATCCTGGAGGAATTACGCCAGACGGAAAGCCTGCCAGACCGCGTCAGCCGCCTGAAGAAGGCAGCACTGCGGCCCGGTTCGCGTTATGTCGATCGCCCGACCATCGGCACCGCAGCCGGGATTTCAAAGACCTCGATCGCGGATATCCGGAGCTTCTATCAGACCTTCTACCGTGCCTCGAACATGACGCTGATCGTTTCCGGCCGCTTCGACACGGAGGCCGCGCGACGGGCTGTGGAACAGGCCTTTGGCGCGGCACCAGCGCGTGAGGCACCGCTTCGCGACTATCGCGTCCTGCCCCTGAAACAGGGGCTGAATGTGGCACTTGTGCAAGACCCCAATGGTTCCAGCTCGCAGGTGACCTATGCTTTTCGCGTTGCCATGCCGGACCGGCTGACGGAGGCGGGTCAGCTTGCCTATCTGCAGCAGTATTTCCTCACCCGGCTGATCCGTGATGCCGTGGAAGCCGAGGCGCCGCACCACAAGGACGTTGCGGAGGCCCTGACATTCGTGACGCAGGAGCCGACGGAAGAGCGGCTCATCCTGGCCTTCAATGCCCGCACCGAGACGCATGGCGCGGCGACATCGGCCATTCTCGAAACGGTGGAGCGTCTGCGCCGGGAGGGTCTGTCCCGCACCGGCTTCGAGGCGCTGCTCAGCCGCGCCCGCCAGGTGAACGAGAATAACCGCGAAGCCGCCGAAAGCCGGAGTTATGCGGATTGGGAGGACCGGATTGCCTCGGCCGTGCTGACCGGCTCCGTGGTCGATAACCCGGCGACACGGACGCAACGCACAGCCGCCCTGTTCGACCGCATCACGCTGGAGAGCCTGAACGCGCGCCTGCGCGAGCTCTTAGCGGCCGAGGACCAGGTTCTGTTCTACCAGGTGCCGGGCGGACGCAATGACGTGGCGCTTCCCGCCGTGGAGGCGGTGACGGCCGAGCGCGACCGGCTGGCGGCCATGGATACGCTTCCCGCACACGCGCCGCTGGCCGAGGCCCCGCCGGCGGAAATCGCACCAACTTGGCCGGCCGACCTGACGGTGGAGACCTCCGGGCACATCGTCAGCGAAACACGCGCCACTGATCCTGATGTCATCGAATGGCAGCTTTCAAATGGCGACACGGTGGTCTGGCTCGTTCGGGATACGCCTGATGGTAAGGTCTATCTGTCCGGGCAATCGCTGCCCGGCTTCCGCAACAGCGAATTCGGCAGCATCGCCTCGCAAGCGGCGCTGCAGCTTTTCACCCAGAGCGGTTTCCGCTTCTGGAACCAGACGCAATATGATCTCTGGGTCGATGCCCAGACGCAGCGCTGGAGCTTCGCGCTGAAGGATGGGCACCTGGATGCGGGTATTGCTGCCGCCCCCGCCGACCTGCCGGCGCGGCTGCGGACCTATGCCGCGACCCTTGCCTATGGCGCGGTGCGGCCCGAGGCGGTGGAGGCCATGCGCGAGCAGATGGGCCATGACGACAATGGCAGCGCTGATGACAGTGACGACAAGGCATCCGCGATCCGTGAGCAGCTGCTGTATGGCAGCGCATACGAGGATAGCGGCAACCTTGATACGCTCGCGGCCCTCGCCCCGACGGAGATGACGCGGATTGCGGATGCCCATCTCGGCCAGCCGGTGACCTGGTATGCGGTCGGTGCGGCACCGGATACGGCCATTCGGACAGCCTTCGCGAGCGTGATCGGTGCCGTGCCACGCAAGGCCACGCTGACGCCGGATATTGCCCTTCAGCAACCGGGGCGGCATGCAGTGAAAACGCAGGTCTTTGCCGAGAACCGGGCCCGCGTCGAGATCTCCTTCTATGCGCCCCTGGACTGGACCCCGGAGGCGAGCTTCATCGTGTCTTCGCTGACGCCGCTTGCACAGCAGGGCCTGAAGAAGGAATTGCGCAATGTGCTCGGCGGCATTTACAGCCTCGAGTTCGAACTGGCGCTGGAACCGGATCAGGACCGGGCGATCGGCACGCTCGGATTCTATTGCGATCCTGATCGCGCCGACGAACTGACACAGGCGGCATTGGCCGTGCTTGACCGCATGCCGGAAATCGCCCGCGCCGCAGATACGGACAAGATGCGTGCCGACATCGCCTTTGCCGAAGGCAGCCGTTTGACAGACCCGAACACCTGGCTCAGGCGGCTGGCGCTGAGCTATCGCCGCTATGGCGATGCGGGTTATCTCAAGCGCATGCAGGGGCTGGGCGAGAAGATCACGCCGCAGCGGCTGGAGGCGCATGCGAAGCACATTTTCCGGACCGAGAATGTGGCCGTGCTGACCAAGCTTCCACTCGCCCCCATAACCGGCAAGACCGAGGTCGAATGATCCTTTTCGCCGTGGTCCGAAACGCTTTGCCGCCATCTTCATCCGTGCCGGGGCTCCTCCCCCGGCGGGCCTTGAGGATGCGCGGATGAGCACGGACACACAGCGCCTGGACGACGCCTATCTCGGCATGCGGCAATCGCTCTACCGGGTGATCCTGCGGATCGTGCGCGACAAGGCCGAGGCCGAGGAGCTGACCCAGGATGCCTATCTTCGGGCAAGGCGGGCGCTGGATCAGGGCAGCCCGACCAATATCGAAGCCTTTCTCTGGCAGACCGCCCGCAACCTGGCGCTTGACCACATCCGCCGCCGCAAGGTGCGCGCACTGCATGAGCCCGCCGATTTCGGGGCTGTGGAGGCCGCCGTGGTGGCCGACCCGCAGCCCAGCATCGAGGACCAGACGATCCAGAAAGATCTCGTCATGGCCTTCAATCGCGCCCTTTTGAAACTGCCGCCCAGGGCGCGCTCTGTCTGGTGCCTCAGCCGGATCGATGGGCTTGCCTATCCGGACATTGCCAGGCGGCTCGGGGTTTCGCCGAATACCGTGTTCAACGACATGAAGATGGCGATGGCCGTTCTCCTCGAAATCAAGGAGCGGCTCGACCGATGATGCGCGGGTGGAGGATGGTGCGACTACAATTTTTAGGAGAAATTTCATGTTGAAACGTCATTGCATGTATCGGGACATTTTTTCGGAAGGCCGTCATGTTTCCATCCACTGACGAGGAGCGGGGTTCAGGCTACCGGCATGCCGATCCCGTCATGGATCAGGCGCTGGACTGGTTCTTGAAGCTGCGGGCGGAGGATGCCGACCCTGAGGCCTTCGAGGCCTGGATTGCCGGACACCCCGACCGGGCAGCGGCACTCTCGCGCGTGACGGCTCTGTGGGACTGTCCGGAACTGGCCGCAGCAACGGCGGAGGTGGCGCGCAAGGGCCAGACCGCACAGACCGCGGCTGCCGCTCCGCCAGAGCCTTTGCGCCCAAGGCGGCGTGTTGGGTATATCTCCGGTTTTAGCCGCATCTCACCGGTCGCCCTTGCCGCGTCGCTTCTGGCAGCCGTGGCGCTGACGACCGTGGATCGCGACTGGTTTTTCGCGTTTCGCGCCGATCATCGCACAGGTGCGGGCGAGATTGCCACGATCACCCTGCCCGATGGCTCACGCATGCAATTGAACAGCCGCACATCCGTCATGCTCGATTTTGAAGACGGCCGCCGTGCTGTACGGATCATCGAGGGCGAGGCCTGGTTCGAGGTGGCGCATGACACGGCCCACCCCTTCACCGTGACTGGCGGTTTCGGCACCGTGGAGGTGACCGGCACGCGGTTCGACGTGGCGCGCGGAGACGAGGCGGATGTGGTGCATCTGGAAAGCGGCGGGGTTCGCCTCACCCGCGACGACGATGGCGGCCAGACGCTTGCGATGACGCCAGGGCAGACCGCAGCCGTCAGCCGTTCGGCAATATCCATGCTGCCGGATGACGACAGCGACATCAGGCTTTCATGGCGCGAAGGCTGGATCCAGCTGTCCGGCATGCCGCTTCGCCAGGCGCTGGCCGAGATCGGCCGTCACACCGGCGACCGCATCGTGACACTGCCGGGTGCCGCCCTCGACACGCCGGTCAGCGGCAGTTTCCGGATCGAGGCGGCAGAGGCGGCAATCGAGGCGGTGACGACCGCCGCCGGCGCCACACTCGACCGACTTCCCGGCGGAATTCTAATCATTCGCTAAATCATCAAGTTTTTTTGTGAGATCCGCTCCCCTCACACGTCATCCCGTTCAGAGCCGTTGCACATGAGGTGCGGCGGCGGGGTGACAACAGGGTGACAAGGCCTTGTCAGAGGCCGGGATTCAGATGGCAGAGCGTAGAGTATCTTCCGGCAAGCGCAGGCTTGCCATGTTCATGGTGTCGACGGCACTGGTTTCCGCAATGACTGGCACGGCAAGGGCACAGGCGCAGGACGCCGCCCCGAAACCGGCCGAAACAACGCCCACACGACCCGCCGCCTCTGCCACTGCCATATCCATTCCGCCACAGGCGCTTGACGCCGCCTTGCGGGCCTTCACCCGCCAGACCGGCTGGCAGGTCGGTTATGTCACGGCGCTTGTTGCCGGCCGCAGCTCCAGTGCCGTTTCCGGCGAAAGTGATCCGCTGGCAGCCCTGAAGACCCTGATCTCCGGCTCCGGCCTCGACATTCGCATCACCGGCGCACGCACGGTTTCGCTGATCGCCGCAAACCCGGCCGATGCGGCCGGTATCGACGCCGGTGGCACGACGGTTCTCGAGGAAATCACGGTGACATCGTCCGGCGGCGGAGTGAAGCTTGGCACGGAGAGCGCGGGCGATACGGGGACGACGGTGATGGATGCCACCCAGATCGGCATCCGCAGCGACGGCAGCGGCGACGCAAACAGCTTCCTGCGCGGATTGCCGAATGTGCAGTATCAGAACGACACGAATGACGATGCAGGTGTCGAAAGCCAGGCGATCCTCAATACCAAACCGCAGGAATTGTCGATTTCCGGTGGGCGGACCTACGAGAACAATTTCATTCTGAACGGCATCGGGATCAACACGGTCACGGGGACGGAAGAGCCCTATGATCAGGGGAACCAAGGCGAGTTGTCGGACGCGAACAACAGATACGATGCCGACCGAATTTATGGCCTGCATTCGCAGACGCTCTTCGTCCCGACGGAGTTTGTCGAATCTGCCACCGTGATCGACAGCAACGCCTCGGCCCGGTACGGCTCGTTCCAGGGGGGGGTCGTTGAATACAAGCTCAAGTCGCCCGCGACCGACCGGCTGAGGGCGACAGCCTCGGTGGAATATGAGAGCGACGCGCTTGTTGAATATAATCTGGCGACCAAGGATGGGCTTAATCCCAACAATGTGAAAGAGCCGGAATTCTACAAGAAAAAGAAGGCCATCTCGGTCTCAGGTCCGATCACCGACAATATCGCCGTGATCGGCCAGTACAGCGTCACGGATGCGTGGACCAACAAGGCCAAAGACTACATATACGGCGACGAATACGTTGAATCCGAATCGAAAAACGAGTTCTATCGCTTGCAGGCCAATGCGGAGACAGATTTCGGCGCATTCAAGCTGGAGGGCCTCCACACCGATTACGCTCAGGATTTCGAGTCGGCCAGCTACCGGGACCTGGAGATCGATACCGCGACCCAAAGCTATGCCGGAAAGCTGGAACACAGCTATGACTTCGAGGATTTCTCGCTTGGCGGCATTGCCCTTTCCAATGTTTCGCTGACCAGCAAACTCACCGCATCGAAATCCGACGCGCTGAATCTCGGTGGCGATGACACTGTGCGCAATTGGCAATCCACCTATTTCCGCAGTATTTCCGGCGTCCCGACAAACGTGTTCACATCGACCATGCTGGACGACTGGTGCCGGGTCGATCCGACTTCGACGACCACCACCTCCTGCCGCGAAGGCGGAATGGGGTCCGAACGCGGTCAGGGACAAGAGCGCTACACCTGGTCACAGGATGTGGCCGGCGATGTCTGGAACGGCACGTTCCGCGCCGGATATGAATTCGGCTTTACCGAAGCGCATCGCTGGCGCGCCAAGGACTATGTCAACTACACCTACCGCGTCGCAGCGTCCTATACGAGCAATCCCAATCTCTGGCAGAATGGCAACGGCGTCAAAACCTTCACCTGCAACACCACCGAGGAATGCTACACGGAGCAGTTCGCGGCAACGAAGGGCGTCTGGAAGGCCTATAACATCAAGGCCCAGATGATGCAGGCCAACTCCTATCTGGAACTCGACCAGACTTTTGGCTGGCTGAACATTCGCCCCGGCATGCGCCTCGACTATGACGACTATCAGGGCAACCTAAACATCGCGCCGCGTCTGGTTGCAACCGTGACGCCGATCGAGGATTTCAGCATTTCCGCTGGCTACAACCGCTACTATGATGCGGCAAATCTTGCCTACGCCATTCGCGACCAGCAGCCACGCACGATCAATTACAGTCGAGCACCGAGTGCAACCGGTGTCGTCGGCGATTTCACCACCACGCCGACGCAGACCTATTACTCCCTCGATGCTTCAGATCTGGAGACGCCCTATACGGACGAGTTCACGGCCGCGATCAATTTTGTCGATCCGCTGACCGAGGGGGACTGGCGCTTGCGCTACATGCACCGCAGCTCGCGCGACCAGTATGCGTCGTCAACGCCGACCTCGACCTCCTACGTGCTGACCAACAACGCCGAAGGATCCTATGATTCCTTTACGGCGGAATATGCCAAGCAATTGCCGACGGCAGCCTGGAACCCGGCGGACAACTCCGTACTTTCCGCATCGATTACCTGGGCGGACAACAATGTCTCGGCCGACAGCTATTTCGTCGACGAGGACGATCTGGAGGACCGCATCTCCTATAAGGGCATGTCGTACACCAAAGCCGGCTTCAACGCCATTACCGGCAATATGGACATTCCGCTTCGCGCGCAGGTCGGGCTTTCCGGCAGCTTCTTCGAAGAACGACTGAACCTTGGCGTCAGCGCCAACTACAACTTCGCCTATGACGGCGTGGCCGAGACCGGCGACACGGAAGACATTGACGGTATCCAGCACGACATCTGGGACGACAAGGCCTTTGCCGCAGTTCTGACCGTCGATCTCAGCGGTTCCTACAAGGTGGCCGATGTCGATGAGCATGGCCTGACCCTCAACTTCAAGGTGGCCAATGTGTTCAACGAAATGGGCAATGCCACCACCAAATCCGGCCAGCCCTGGGTAATCGGCCGCACTCTTTGGGTCGGCGCTTCGGCTGAGTTCTGACGCCAGTACTCTGGCCCGGGTCAGCCCCGGGCCAGCCCCTCACCACACTTGGTCATACCCCAAGGCGACCGCCTTCGCTTCCAGAGCGAGAAGCGCATCGTAATCCGCCTCACCCAGCACGGCCATACCTGTGAGGCCGAGGATCTCCCGGGCCTCTGCCAGCTCTGGCGCGGTGACGGCG
This sequence comes from Rhizobium sp. G187, assembly GCF_051549525.1. Taxonomy (NCBI): domain Bacteria; kingdom Pseudomonadati; phylum Pseudomonadota; class Alphaproteobacteria; order Hyphomicrobiales; family Rhizobiaceae; genus Rhizobium; species Rhizobium sp. G187. Next base: position 487,874 of record NZ_JBPUGM010000002.1, on the reverse strand, counting down.
TCCGTGAGCGCTTGGCGCAGGGCGGCAAGTTCGCTGTCGGATGTCTCCAGCCGGGTGATGAAGGGGAGCGACGGGCCGGAGGGTGTGTGCGCAAGGATCTTCAGACCGTCGATCCCGTCCGGCGCATGGCGCTTCAGAAGATCATAGGTGATGCAGTCGATCGCGGCGAGATCGGCGGCGCCTTTGCGCACCGCCTCCAGGCTGGCCAGATGACCACCGGTTTCAACGACACCTGAGAAGAACGGCTTGCCGTGTGCATGCGGTGCCACGGCGGCGCGCAGGAGATTATAGCCGGAATTGCTGATCGGCTCATTGATCGCCGCGACCAGGCCGGCGCAGCCGGACAGATCCGTGGGGCCGGCATCGGCCCGCATGACGATGACACTGGACATGGACGGCCCATCGCAGCCCGGCGCATCATAAACCGGCGTTGCAACGAGGTGAACCCGGCCGCGCAGGCGCTTGACGTATGGGAAGCCGCAGGCCTGGGCGAGCAAAAGCCGGGGATCGAGCCAGGCCGCGTCATGGGAGAGCGTGGCGTCGAGATGCTCCGGCACATCGACGAGCCCCGCTTCGCGCAATCGGGTGGCCAGAAAGGCCCAGAGGTTCTGCTGTGCCTCCACGACCACGGATGGAGCGATATACATCGCAAGGCTTGCCAGCAGCTCGGCCAACGCTTCTTTTCCCTTTGAGCCCTGGTGTGGGCCCGGTTGCGCGCTCAGGTGCGCGCTCACGGATATCTCGGATGGGTCGGATCGTCGTGCATGCGCAACAGAAAACGGCGGGCGACGTCGAAATAGCCGCGATAGACGAGGCCGCCATTCAGCCGCACGAGGAAGTCCCGGTGCTTTTCATAGACACGCGGCAGCATGTACCAGGGCAGGCCCGGAACGCGGTGATGCAGCACATGCAGGTTGTTGTAGAGAAAGAGCAGGCCGAAAACGGGGCTTTTCTCGACGATGGCCGTGCGCTCTTCATGATTGTCGGCAAAGCGGTGCTCGGCATAGGAGCGCAGGCGGCCAAGCCCTGTGCCGGCATAGATGAAGCCGAAGAAGAACAGAAGAAAGGGCATGTCGCAGACGGAAAGCACCCACCACAAGACGATGGCGACCCCGACGGCATGTTCGGCCCAGAGGCGGCGGCGATCGCCCTCGCCGCGGATCACCATCAGGCCTTCGTGCCAGAGGAAGGAACCGAGAATGATCGCCGGCCCCACCGTCAACCGGCCGGCCAGCGTCAGGTTGAACTCGCGAAGCCCCCGGCCGAACCAGCCGAACCGCTCCCAATCTTCCCGGGTGAAATAATAGGATTCCGGATCCTCGATCGGATCAGTCAGATGCTCATCGCGATGATGGGCGAGATGGCTTTGCTTGTAGACCCTGTAGGGCAGCCAGAGCGAGATCGGCACAAGGCCGATCGCATCGTTGATAAACGTGTGGCGGGTCGGGTGATTGTGGATCACCTCATGCTGCAGCGAGCCATGCCAGGCAATCAGCCAGGCGCCAAGCGGCACCAGAATATAGAGTGGGATCTCCCGCCAGAACCAGGTGAGCGCCAGAAAGCCCCCATAGATGACAAGGGCCAGCACCACCGTCGGCCATTCGATCCGCGCGATGCGCGGTAGTACGATCTCACCATCGGCAAGATGTGCCATGCAATCCCCACAAACGAGTCCCCTACAAAACACAGGGTATCCGGCTCTTTGCGAAGATAAAGAAAAAATCGCGGCGTTCGACGGCGCAGACAGAGAATTTTATTGGCTGGGGCGCCCGTGCCTGCTGACCTGGAAGACCATTTTCCAAGCTTGGAAGATGGGATACCCTGTTTGAAGAGATCCAACCGAGGCGAGAGTTGAGCCTACACGAGGAGGCGGTCGCCGTATGGAAGTATTATAAGGCGACGCTTCAAAATTACGAGGAAACGCAGCGGGCGATGCCGACGCCACAACAGATCGATGGGGAACTGCAGCAGCTGCATCGTCGAATGCAAATGGGAGAAATCAATTGCGACGATTTTGTTGGCATGATCACTGCATATATAGATTACTACCTCATGCTGCAGGCCCGATCCGACGACGCAAATCTTCGCACAAGACGTTTGACCTTCTTAAAAAGAGCGCTGAGTTCCGGAGATATCAAACTGGTTCCTGCGACGGCGACAGATTTCATGTCCCGTCATCAGATAGTGACAGACGAGAGGTCCGCCCAATATCGAGACCTCTGCAGCGCAATCCTTCGTGCCGAGATAGAAGCTCTTCAGCGCACAACTGAGCGCGACAACGGTGACTTTACAGGCGTTCCCAAGGATCCCATTGTGAAGCCCGCTAAGGCGACTGTGCGGGAGGTTGCAGCTCCTGGCGAGAGCATCATGGAGCTATTTGAAGTTTACGCCAAGGAGAACCCCAGGAACATCACTGTCGACACGATCAACCAAGCCCGACGCGATATCGGCATATTTGTCCAGCATGTCGGCGCGACCTGCCCCGCAACCAAGATTGATAAGAAAGCCGTACGCGAGTGGAAGGCGCTATTGATGCTCTATCCGGTGAAGGCGACCGAGACCAAGGCGTTCGCGGGCATGAAAATCGCCCAGATCGTCGAGCACAACAAAACCGTGGGGAAGCCTTTGCTCACCCCTCGCACTGTCAACCGCTACCTGTCGAGCCTGGGCGCCTTCTGTAGCTGGTTGGTGGCACACGGCTACATCGACAGCAATCCGACAGACGGGATGTCGCTAGCCAAGGACAAAAGAAAGAAGGTCTTCCCGTTCACGGTCGAGCAGATGAACGCGCTCTTCAAATCGCCGCTTTTTACTGGCTGCAAGAGCGATGAAGCGCCTCGCTTCTGGAGCAAGCCAGGCACCGTGCTTATCCGCGATCACCGCTACTGGGTGCCGCTGATCATGCTCTATTCCGGCGCGCGCCCTGCAGAGATTGCCCAGCTCGCCGTGAAGGACATTCGTCTGGATCAGGAAACCTGGATCATGGACATTACGGAGACGTCAGATGAAGGCGAGGAAGATCTCAAGAGCCTCAAGACACTCGGCTCCCGCCGCGTCGTGCCGATCCATCCAGAATTGGTGCGGTTAGGCTTTCTGGACTACCTGAACGAGGCAAAGAAGGCTGGACACAGCCGCGTGTTTCCATTCGCCACGCGCAATGCACGCGGACAGATGATCGCCGACTTCAGCCGGGAGTTCGGTCGCTATCTCACCAAGATTGGATTGAAGAATGGCCGCGGCATTTCTCTCTATTCTTTCCGTCACGGTGCCGTTGATGCTCTCAGGCGAGCCGGCTATCTCGATGACCAGTTCAACTTCATTTTTGGCCATGGCAATGGCAATCTCGTCACGCGCGGTTACGGCGTTCTGGTTCAGGGTGTGCTGGCGCAGCGTGTGGAGTTGGTGAATGCTATTGAGTATTCGGGGTTACGGTTAGAGCATCTGGCATAAGAGAGGGTCGAAAGATGTAATTGCCGGCCGCCAAAGCTTTTTTGGGCGGCTCTTTTATGAAACGCGACAAAACGCGCACTCTGCGAAACAGCTTGCAACAGCAATGAGCACCGACGAACACCAGTGGTAAAACCAGAACTGAGATTGTGTTTTTAGCCAGAAGCACCTATTGCCATCATGAAACCTGAAGCTGTGGCCCACGAAGGCGACTAGCAATACCTGCGATTCGGCGGGTGTCGATTACGGAGAGATATGTGACGAAAAAAGCGTTGATTACCGGCATCACAGGCCAGGACGGTGCCTACCTCGCCGCTTTTCTGCTGGAAAAGGGCTACGAAGTTCACGGACTTGCGCGGCGCTCCAGCAGCTCGGACGTAAACTTGAGCCGTCTTGACTGGCTTGGCATCACCAGGGATGTCAGTATCGTTGACGGTAATCTGCTAGACCTGTCTGGATTGATCCGTACCTTCCGTGATTTGCAGCCAGATGAGGTTTACAATCTTGGTGCCCAGTCTTTCGTTAAGTCGTCCTGGCAGCAACCCATCCTAACCGGTCAGGTGACAGGTCTTGGCGTTGCAAACGTTCTTGAGGCCGTGCGCCTCGAACTGCCTCATGCTCGCTTCTATCAGGCATCGTCTTCCGAAATGTACGGTCTGATCCAGGAGCCGATGCAGTCGGAAATCACGCCCTTTTACCCCCGCTCGCCCTATGCCGTAGCCAAACTCTATGGCCATTGGCTGACGGTGAACTACCGCGAAAGCTTCGGCCTGCATGCATCAAGCGGCATCCTGTTCAACCATGAATCACCGCTTCGTGGCATTGAGTTTGTTACCCGTAAAGTCACCGACGGCGTTGCCCGCATCAAACTCGGGCTTGCTACAGAACTCCGCCTTGGCAATATCGACGCAAAGCGCGACTGGGGGCACTCCAAGGATTACGTCCGCGCCATGTGGATGATGCTGCAGCAGGACGTCGCGGACGACTACGTGATCGCGACCGGCCGCACCACAACTGTGCGCGACATGTGCAAAATCGCCTTCGAACATGCCGGTCTAGACATCGACAAACACTTGGTTATCGACCCAGACCTTTTCCGGCCAGCCGAAGTCGACGTCCTGCTTGGCAATCCACAGAAGGCAAAAGACGCTTTCGGCTGGGAAGCAACGATCACCCTTGAAGAGATGATTGTCGAGATGGTCGACGCCGACCTGAGGCGTCTGGCCCACCTGAAGTCCGTATAAAGGAGGCGTAATGCCCGCACAGCACAGGATCCTTGTCACCGGCGCTTCCGGTTTTGTCGGCACATGGCTGATGAGGACCCTGCGTGATTTCCCGGTGGATTCCAGCGTGGAAGTGCTATCTGCGGGTCGCGACCCTGGCTGCGATTGCGAACTCGACGTCACTGATAAAGCAGTGATTACAGCGGCGCTTCGGGACTTTCGTCCAACAGCAGTCGTCCACCTTGCGGCCATCGCAGCCCCTCAGGAGGCTCGTAAGGATCCGTCACAGGCGTGGCACGTCAATTTTCAGGGCACAATGAATCTGGCGTCAGCAGTTCTCCACGATGCGCCCGACTGCCGCTTTATCTTCGCCGGTAGCTCGGAGGCCTATGGGCAATCCTTCGCCGAGATTAGCGGCGGAGCGGTCAGTGAAGATTGCGCGCTGAAACCGATGACCATCTATGGTGCAACGAAGGCAGCCGCTGACATCGCAGTCGGACAGATGTATTTCGATGGGCTGCGCTCCATTCGCTTCCGCCCCTTCAACCATACCGGCCCGGGGCAGACAGAAGCGTATGTCATTCCCGCGTTTGCCAGTCAGATCGCCCGTATTGAGGCTGGGGTCGCGCCACCAGTGATCGAAGTTGGCAATCTGGGGGCGCATCGTGATTTCCTCGATGTGCGCGACGTAGTACGGGCCTATGCGCTCGCGGCACTCGGTGACGATATTGAAGTCGAGGGCAAAGTGTTCAACCTGGCTTCCGGCAAGGCCGTTGAAATCCGGAGCATTCTGAATACCCTCATTCGGCTATCCGGTCGAGAGATCGAGGTTGTCGTATCGCCTGAGCGGGTTCGGCCCGTCGATATCCCCATGGCGCGCGGTGACGCCGGGGCCGCTCTTAGCATCCTTGGCTGGGAACCCCAATTTGCGCTTGAGGACACGATAGCTGCGGTCCTTTCCGACTGGAGAGCCCGCGTTGATGCAACCGCTTAAGCCCAACTGGAGTTGTGCATCGTGCTGAGAAGCCTTTGGCAATATCGATATTTTATGCTGTCATCCATTCGAGGAGAGTTGAAAGGACGTTTCGCGCGTTCCTACCTCGGCGGCTTCTGGTTCATTCTGCACCCATTGGCGCAATCCCTGATATTTTCGATCGTGCTGGCGGAGGTAATGCAGGCGCGCATTCCAAACATGGATAACAGCGCAGCCTATCCGATTTACCTGTTGTCTGGCATGGCAGCATGGGGGCTCTTTGCCGAGATATTGAATCGCAGCATGACGATATTCATCGAGCAGGCACCGGCCCTTAAAAAGATAGCGTTTCCAAGGCTCTGTCTTCCGGTGATCGTCTGGGGAGGGGCGATCATCAATCATCTGCTGCTGCTCTTAGCGATCGCCATCATCTTCATCTTTTTCGGGCATTATCCGGGCAGAGCTTGGATTTATGTGCCTGTCGGCATCGTACTGATTTCAGCTTTGGCATTTGGTCTCGGCGTTTTCCTGGGTATTCTTAACGTCTTTGCGCGGGATGTCGGGCAGATAATGACGGTTATCCTGCAGCTATGGTTCTGGCTGACCCCGATCGTCTATTTGAAGGCTGTCATGCCACAAAAGGTCCAAGCTTACATTAACCTCAATCCGATGACCGGATTGGTGGCGATTTATCAGGACGCCCTCCTTCTCAACCAGGCGCCGAATATCGCCACCCTCATTCCGTCAGTTATCGTAGCGGGGATTGCCGTTGCGGCATCATTTATCCTGTTCCGACGCGCAAGTCCCGAACTGGTGGATGCCCTCTAAATGACCAGCGTGTTGACCGTTTCTGCCGTAAGCAAACGCTATGCGGCCTACAAAAGCAACCTACACCGCTTTGCAAGCTGGTTCGGGGCAAATGTCACCCCTGTTTCAGAGTACTGGGCAAACCGAGAGATTTCATTCGACGTCAAGGCAGGAGAGGCGCTCGCCCTGATCGGCCAGAATGGTGCTGGAAAAAGCACGTTGTTAAAAATGATCACCGGCACCGTACGACCGACACACGGTCAAATCACGGTATCCGGCCATATCAGCGCCATCCTTGAGCTTGGACTGGGCTTTAATCCCGAATTCACAGGTCGGCAAAACATCTATCATGCGGGCGGCCTTATGGGCTTCTCCCAGGAAGAGCTTTCCGGGCTGATGCCATCGATTGAGGCCTTTGCCGAGATCGGCGAATTCTTCGATCAGCCAATCCGCGTCTATTCAAGCGGCATGCAAGCCCGCCTCGCCTTTGCTCTGGCGACAGCCAGGCGCCCGGATGTCTTGATCGTCGACGAGGTACTGTCCGTTGGCGACAGTTATTTCCAGCACAAGAGCTTTGATAAGATCCGTCAATTCAAGGACCAGGGAACTTCGATCATCCTTGTCACCCACAGCCTGGGTGACGTCCGCGCGCTTTGCGACAGGGTCATCTTGTTGGACAAGGGCCACGTGCTGAAGGACGGACTGCCAGATGAGGTGGTCGACTTTTACAACGCGATGATTGCTGATCGCGAGAATGCAAACGCAGGTGGAGGCATAAAACAAGTTCGCGGCGAGGACGGCTGGATGAGGACCAGATCGGGAACCGCCGAAGCAAAGCTAACCGCCATTCAACTTTTGGATAGAGGAACGGAACAGCCTATAGAGTTGGCTTCAACCGGCCAGAACCTATTACTAAGGGTTGAGGCTCGAATTACAGGAGAGCTATCAGCTCTCGTACTCGGCCTCATGCTGCGCGATCGAACGGGCCACATCGTATGGGGCACGAACACCGCTCACACCAAACAAGTTATTCGCTTTCCCGCTACAAACTGCGTCTATCGCTTCGACGTCGATTTCCCTTGTATGCTCGGACCCGGCTCCTATGGCATCACTGCGGCTTTGACTGCGACAGAAAACCACACTTTGGGTAATTATGAATGGACTGACAACGCTCTTGTTTTCGATGTCGCGAACATGTCGCAGCCAACGTTTGTTGGGACAACAGCCCTACCTGCATCATTCAGCATATCAAGGATTTAGTCATGGATAGCCTCGGACGCACCCTCATGACAATCGGATGCGGCGACTGCGATGGGATACCAAAGGTCTCGAACGCTGGGCGCATTCTGCCGAGCGACGACGGCAATGTTCAAATCATGCACAATGGACTGAAGGTCGTCGCTGGTGGCTATCACGGCGACTGGATGGCGCATGTGATCCGAGCACTAGGCGGTCACCACGAGCCTCAGGAAGAAGCCATTTTCCATGCGCTGCTTCGTGCATGCCGACATAATTCACTTTTCGTGGAGTTGGGCTCCTTTTGGGCCTACTATAGTCTCTGGTATCTTCATGAAATTCCGGGATCGAGAAGCCTGTGCATCGAGCCTGACCCGAATAACAAGGCTATCGGTGAAAAAAATGCCCGCCTGAACCTCCTTCAGGATCGCATGACTTTTCTTCAAGGTTTCGTTGGAGGCACACGACAGCAAGCGTTACAGGGTACGGTTGAAACGGTCAGTGAACCGGTTGTTTTGCCTTGCTATGACGTTGACGCCATCCTCGAACTCAGCGGACAGGATGTAATTGAGATCCTGCATGCCGATGTCCAGGGGGCTGAGCTGCCTCTGCTGATGTCCGCTAAAAAAGCAATCGAGCAAAAACGAATTCGTTTTATAGTTGTATCGACCCATCATCGCTCGATCTCCGGTTCGGTAACCACACATGAGGACTGCCTGGCGCATATTCTGGCTCTCGGCGGGCGCATATTGGCCGAACACAACGTGCAAGAATCATTCAGCGGCGACGGACTCATCGTCGCGAGCTTCTTCTCCGGCGACGAGCGCGTTACTATCCCGCATATTAGCCGCAATGCTTCTCAGCTGTCTCTTTTTCCGGAGAAATGATGTTCATCTCCTACGCCCAAAATTTCGAAGACGTAATGTTGTGGCGTGCCCTGAAGCACATTAAAAGCGGTTTCTATCTGGATATCGGCGCGCAGGATCCGGTTATCGATTCTGTCAGCCGGAGCTTTTATGAAAAGGGCTGGCGCGGCGTCCACCTGGAGCCCACATCTGAATACGCTCAAAAATTACGAGAAAACCGGCCCGACGAAACCATTCTGCAGAATGCGGTTAGCTTAGGCAAAGGCAATATCCAGTTTTTCGAATTTCCAGAAACGGGCTTAAGCACTGGCAATCCCGACATAGCGCGACAACACAAAGAAAGAGGTTTTCTTTGTCGTGAAACATTTGTTGAGCAAGTCCTTTTATCTGAAATTCTCGATCGTTATTCTGATCGTGACATCCATTGGATGAAGATTGATGTTGAAGGTATGGAAGGTGCTGTCCTCGAAAGCTGGGGTTCTTCCGCATCTCGCCCTTGGATTGTGGTGATTGAAGCGACAGCCCCCACGAAAGAAAATCGTGTTGACTGGGCTTGGCATCATCAACTCTTTGATCGTGGATATGAGCTTTGCTATTTCGATGGCTTAAATTGCTACTTTGTTAGCTCTGAACACCTCGACTTGAAGGCTTCGTTTCAAGTTCCGCCAAACGTTTTTGACGAGTTCGCTGTATCAGGAATGGCGAACTCCCGAATCGCTGAGTTACTTAACAACCGGATCGACACCCTGTCCACCCAGCATGAAAATTTGAAGATTAAACTTGTTGAGGCACTTTTACAAAAAGACAAATTAGTCCATTCCTCCAAGGAGCTAGAGAAGTCGCACCGAGAGCTAGAGTGTGTGATCCAAGAGCTGTACAACTCTACCTCTTGGAAAATCACTTCACCTTTACGCGCAATCCGTCTAAGGGCGCGCTGGCTTCAAGATGGCATGGCTGCTTGGGCAACGCTTCGACCGGGTACGCGTCCTCGACGCATCATGCAATGTCTCCTGACGCATTCTATGCTCTGGATAAGAAGCCGTCCGAGACTGGCACGCTTTCTGTTGAAAATCTTGCGGCTTTCGCCTGTTTTGCAACAACGCCTGATATTGGCCGCGCAGGCCCGAGGAATGGCGCTGTCGCTTCGCCCTACAATCCCCCCAGGAATGACGGCGTGGAACCTAGATGTTGAGCCCGAATTGATTAAGAGATTTGAAGATCTCGATAAGGAATAGCAGGAAGTCAAATGTCTGAAACACTTCGGCTATGGCTGGATGGCCAATGCCTGCAAACTGCCAGTCGCATGCGCGGAATTGGCCGCTATGTTGAAGGGCTCATTCGCGGCATTGTGGACCAAGGCCAGACGGTCGACCTTCACGTGTCTTTGAACGCAGGGATGCCTCAGGAGGCTGTTGCTGCGCGTGACTTCTTGTCCAGATGGATCAAACCCGACAACATTCACGTCTGGCATGGCGTTGCGGAACAAGGAGAAGCAATTGAAGGACTAACTGATAGGCGTCGGTTGAGTGAGACCGCCCTAGCCTATCACGTCTCATGCATCGCACCCGACGTTGCGCTTTCTACAAGCCCTTTTGAGGGCGCTTATGACAAGGCCGTTCCGCTGCTGCCTGACGAAATAAGTGGCGTCCCAATCGCGTCGATATTCTACGATGCGATCCCCTATCGATTTCCCGATCGTTATCTCTCGGACAATTCAGCAAGCCAATATTACCGGCGCAGGCTTGAAGCCTTCAGCAACTTTCAATGGAATATGTGCATATCGGATTTCGCCAAGCAGGAACTGGCAGATCTTATCGGCGTGGATCGCTCAGTAAATATTGGGGCAGGTGTATCCGATCATTTCATGAACTTGCGACCGCCTCTCGCCCAGCACCAGCGAGAACGAAACACGCTTCTTTATGTCGGCGGTTTTGACTGGCGCAAAAACGTGCCAGCCGTCATTGAAGCGATCGGAACGCTGGAAGAGGCTCAAAAAAACGTTGTCAGATTCCTGGTTGTCGGTGACCTCAATGTTCACGCGGAAGCCTCGCTGAAACGCAGCTGGTCGGATCTTCAACTTCCCGCAGACAATCTGCAGCTCATCGGGCACGTCTCGGATGACGTGCTGTTGAGTTACTATCGCAATGTATCAGCGCTGATCCAACCTTCATTTATGGAGGGATTTGGGCTAACCGCCCTCGAGGCCATTTTATGCGGAACCCCCGTCATAGCGGCAAATGCGGGCGCTCTTCCCGAGGTCATCATCGATAAAACCCACCTTTTCGATCCCCACGACCGCGCCGACATCGCTCGCCATATTTCTCATGCTCTGAGCATGGAGGGAAAATCCACCCTGTCGACTGAAGCCGTTGATCACGCTCGTCAATTTTCATGGAAACGCACGGCGGAAATTACGATTGAAGCGCTGAAGCGTATCGCACAGCGGCAAACCGGTTCGCTTTCAATAAAAGAGGACGGTGTTGTCGCAAGCAAAGCATTTCGCGCCGCGAAAGAATTAAGGTTGCGACGAGACTTGATCCTTGGTTGTCTCGCTCGGTCCGAAATCAGGGAGGCAGGAACGCAACGCCTTATCCTGGATGCGACGTCGACGGTGATTACAGATGGCGGCAGCGGCATCCAAAGAGTCGTCAAAAAAATCTGCGACGCAATGCCCTCGGGTGCGGATACAGCCGTGATTGTCGGTTTCAGCGACAATAGCGACGAATGGTTCGAGGTTAAGGGACGGCGTATCAGTATCGGCGTTGAGGAAACCAAACGAACAGGCGAGCGGATATTTTTCACGCAACGCGATCATATTTTGATGCTCGACAGTTCGTGGACTTTCCATGCAGAACATGCACGAAGCCTGATGAATGCCCGACTTCGCGGCGCCAAAGTCACCACCTGCCTGTACGACACGGTGCCTCTGCGAGCCTCAGGTTTCAGCCACATTGGGATGCCACCGGTATTTTCTCAATGGCTCCAGGCGGCACTTTCCTATTCGACGGGTTTCGTGTGCATTTCTAAGGCTGTCGCGGATGAATTCCTGGAAATCCTGAAGCAGATTCGTTTTCCTCGTCCTCTCGACGTTGGCTTCTGGCCTCTTGGTGCCGATTTCGTTCCAATCCATGAAGCGGCACCGCGAGAGGCTGTTTATACGACTGTTCCCGGCTTTCTCATGGTTGGCACAATCGAACCGCGAAAGGGTTACCGCGTCGCACTCGATGCTTTCGACAAACTTTGGAAGGCAAATATAGATGTAAAGCTTACCATAGTTGGCAAAAAGGGGTGGAACGTCGAACATTTTGTGCGGATGCTGCAAAACCATCCGCAGTTCGACAAAAGGCTTTTTTGGCGCAGCAGCGCAACCGACATCGAACTCGGCGAGGAATATGCCGCCGCAGATTGCCTTATTGCATCCTCTTTTGCCGAAGGTTTTGGGCTACCAATCGTCGAGGCTGGCTACTTCGGCAAACCGATTATCGCGAGTGATATCCCGGTTTTTCGCGAGGTTTCGGCCAAATCGGTTGGTAGCAGCTTCTTTGAAGTCGGCAACTCCGAGGCACTAGCTGGCTGCATTGAGACCTATATTTCAAATCCTCGCAAGCAGGACTTTAAAGCTGTGAAACCGTGGGAAAACTGGACGCAGAGTGCAGAGAAACTGAGGCAAGTCGTCATGGATGGTGGGTGGTACCATCGCTACACGCCCGAAGATGCCGCTGCCTTTGTCCATCCTGCGGAAATCGGAAAATTCGAGATGACAGACGCCCTGGATCCTCCCCAGAGCCGCCACGCACTGCGTCTGATTGATGGGCCAATGAACGCTGACATCAACGATGCTCAAAAGTACATCGTTGAGATTGCCAATCAATCTGATGCATTGTGGTCAAGCAAAGGCGCCAAAGATAGAGTGCTTGGTGTTTTCCTCGGGTGTCGCCTTTTTGACCTGCACGGACGCCTTCTATACGAAGGTTACCGCACAGAGATACCTTTGATAATCGCCCCGAAAGATACAGTATTTATGCCGGTTGAAGTTCCTAACGATTGGCTAAAACGCACAGATGCCGTTGTCCGTATTGAGATGGTACAAGAAGGCGTACGCTGGTGGGGCAGTCCGCTTGTCTTGCGGATTGAGGATATCGCGAGGAATATGGCGTGCGCGTAGGCGTCGACGCCCGAAACCTTGTGCCCAGCCTCAGCGGTATTGGGCGCTACGTGCTCGAAATGTGTCGGGCACTGGGGGAGCAGGGGCACGCACTGATCTTGTATCTGCCGGAGGCGCCCCACACACCCCTCCCGCCATTGCGCGGCTGCGAGCTTCGTATAGGGACGTTTAAAGGTCCTTGGCGGCGCGCAGTTTGGAGCATGACGGCCCTTCCGAAGGCAGCCAAGCAAGACCAACTCGACCTCTTCTGGGGACCGGCACATCGGCTGCCGCCCGGCCTGCCCGTCGATCTCCCAACAATCGTAACCATTCACGATCTCGTGTGGCTCAAGGCTCCCGAGACCATGCGTTGGCAGACTTGGCTGGGAGAACGGGCATTTATGGTGGCCTCTCTGAAGCGTGCCCGCCATATTGTCGCAGACTCGGAAGCGACGGCGGAAGACATTACCGCATTTTATCCGGACGCGGCAGGTCGAGTTGATGTCATTTACCCAGGCCTTACCACCCTTCCCCCGCCAGGCGGTCGACCTCTGATACCCATGGACGATCAGGGGCAAAAGGAACGCTACGCCTTATTCGTCGGCACACTGGAGCCGCGGAAGAACCTTGCGCAACTGCTTCAGGCCTTCGCCTCCATCCCATCTTCCAGCCTGTCCGGCCTGAAGCTGGTCATTGCCGGCGGCCAGGGCTGGCGAATGGGTGATCTATCGGCGTTGATCAGCCATCATGGTATTCAAGACCGCGTCGTCCTCACCGGCTTCGTGTCAGATGCTGAACTGGCGCAACTTTATGCCTCGGCCGACTTTTTGCTCATGCCTTCCCTTTATGAGGGGTTCGGCTTTCCGATCATCGAAGCGCAGAGCTTCGGCGTGCCTGTGATCACGTCAAACCGCTCCTCCATGCCGGAAGTGGCGGGAGATGGGGCAGTTTTCGTTAATCCGGATGATTCAGCAGCGATTGCAGATGCGATCCAGCGCCTGCATAGCGATCGTGAATTGCGGGAACAGCTGGGCGAGTTAGGACGATTAAATACCGCGCGCTTCCCATGGGAAATGGCAGCAACGGCGCTGATACAGCTTGCGGTCACGCAAGACACGTCGGCCCGGCTTCAGACCAGAGACGTCCACTAACGATCCCCGTACCAAAATATCAACCATGTTTAATCTTATCTAGACAATAACGCTGCGGGCAGTACCATCAAATTTTGGTCAGCGGAGCGTAGCATATGCATAGGCTGATTATACAAATTCCGTGCCTCAACGAAGAAGAAGCCCTCCCAGTTGCTTTGGCGCGCTTGCCTCGCAAGGTCGCAGGGTTCGACGTGGTCGAGTGGCTCGTTATAGATGATGGATCAACCGACCGGACGGTCGAGGTTGCCCATAGACATGGCGTAGACCATGTGATTTCTCTGCCACATAATCAAGGGCTTGCCAAAGCCTTTGTGGCCGGTCTGGAGCATGCTTTGCGCTTGGGGGCTGATGTTATAGTCAACACGGATGCGGACAATCAGTACAACGCAGACTGCATCCCCGACTTAGTTGCACCCATCCTCGCCCGAGAAGCACAAATCGTCATTGGCGCTCGGCCCATTGCGGATATTGAGCATTTCAGCCCGGTCAAGAAATTTCTGCAACGGTTCGGAAGCTGGGTCGTCAAAGTTGCAAGCGATACGATTGTCGCCGACGCACCTAGTGGCTTCCGCGCCATCCATCGCGACGCGGCGATGCGGCTGAACGTCTTCAATCCCTATACCTATACGCTCGAAACGATCATTCAGGCCGGCCGCAAAAACATACCGATAATGTCAGTACCTGTCTCCGTAAACGGCTATCTGCGTCCCTCGCGCCTTGTCAAAAGCATTCCAGACTATGTGATGCGCTCCGTTGTAACAGTGCTGCGCATTTTCATGGTCTATGCTCCCCTCCGCTTCTTCAGCTGGGCCGCACTGATTGCTGTGACGCCCGGAGTTCTCGCCGTTCTCCGTTTTCTATATTACTACAGCATAGGCGATGGCCAAGGAAACATTCAGTCTCTGGTCCTTTCGACCGTATTTTTTGCGATCGGCGGCATTCTGGTCATGGCCGGCCTGTTGGCCGAGCTGATTGCCGTCAACCGCACTTTGCTCGAAGACATTAGACTTCGGCTCATCAAAATCGATCTTGGCAATGCGACCGGCACCGCTCAAAAACCGAATACCGGCGGGAATACGTTGATTTCGGAGCTCGACAATGCGGATAGATGAAGCCACATACGAAAACGTTCCGGGCAATTATTACGATAAGTATAACACTAAGAACCCGATTGCTCGCTATTTGATGGATGGATTTCTACGGTCATTTGATGAATTGACCGCTTTGAGTAGGAGCAAGCGCTCTTATGAAGTGGGATGCGGGGAAGGAAATCTCTCACTTCGTTTGCGCGAGCGGGGCTGGGAGGTAAGAGGTAGCGATCTGGAAACCGTGAGCGTCGATGAGGCCAACATGGCCTGCGCGGCCAGAAACTACCCTCCCCTGTTTTACCAACGCTCTCTGTTCGACCTCACACCAGAGGAGGCCGCTTGCGAACTGGTTATCTGCTGCGAGGTGCTCGAGCACGTGCCTGACACACATCGCGCACTTGAGACTTTGCGAAACCTGGCCACCCCCTACCTCCTTGTCAGCGTGCCAAGGGAGCCGGTCTGGCGGGTTCTCAATATGGCCCGCGGAAAATACCTTCAAGACCTCGGCAATACTCCGGGCCATATCCATCATTGGTCATCACGAACGTTTATTAAGGAAATCGAAAAAATCGGGGATATCGTGTCGATCAAACAACCGCTGCCGTGGACGATGGTGCTGTGCCGTTGTGACTGAGACGGATAGGAGGCAGGACGCGAAGCAGACTAAGCTCACTCTCGCAAAGACGGCTTGGCGCATTGTTAGCATTCTCCTTACCGCGCTCGCATTTGCATATATTGCCTATGCTCTTGTGCTTTCCGGCGCCTCGGTCGCGGCTTATTTCACATCCTCCAAACTGATTTTTTCCATTTTGCTCGGCGGATTTCTGTACGCGCTAACACTCCAATTTGTCGGTGCGGGGTGGTGGCAAGTGTTGGTCAGCCTTGGTGATAGAGCCCTTGACCTCAACACTGCATTGGCGATTTTTGGCCGCACGCAGATTTACAAATATCTCCCGACGAACGTATTCCATATGGCAGGTCGGATAGCAGAAGCGCGCCTGCACGGCGTCTCAACGACAATCCTGATTATTGCACAATTCGTCGAGTTTTTCCTATTGGCAAGCGCCGCCGCACTGGTTTCAGGCGCTTTCGGTTGGCACTTGATTAAGGAGCAGGGTCACCAATTAAACATCTCTCCGATGACGATATTCTGGGCGACCGCACTCATCGGAGTTGTCGGTGTTGTCGCCGTGAGATGGGCGCGGCATCGAAACCCAATCAACAAGATTCGGCTATCACAGGCTAATGGCTCGCTGGCGCTCCTCTGCTATTCCCTTTTCTTTGTGTTGAATGGAGTTTTGTTGAAAATCCTGAGTGTCGCAGTCAACGGTTTGGATATCAGTGTTATTCAACTGATGGGAATTGGTGCGGCGGCCTGGTTAATCGGGTTCATCGTACCTGGTGCACCGGGCGGCCTAGGCGTTAGAGAGGCCGCGATGATTGCAGCTCTGAGTAAGCTTGGAGTAAACGAGCCCGCGGCTTTGGCTCTGGCGTTATCTCATCGGCTTTCGACCGTCCTTGGTGATGCAGTCGTAGCGGTCGTCTTTCTTTTCCGGGAAAGATGAAACATACCGCATATCAGAATTCATTTATTCACAGTAAGCGCTGGAGATACCAAGCATGCCGTACAATGATATTCTTGGTCTGACCTGTCGCAAGATTAGCGTTGCGGCTCTGTGCATCATATTCGCGCTGAGTGTAAATGGTTCAATTCCATTTTTTACCGCTCCCACGCTTGGGCAAGCCATCTGGATCGCGGGTTTCGGATATTCATTTTCAAATGAATCAATCTTGGCTATCCATGCGAATAACATGGGTTACCCGCTTCCATCCCCGATCGCATTTGGCCTAAGCGGTGCCTATCCGTCAGGCCTCCTGATTGCCGCTGGCCTAAACGCGATTGATGCCTACACTCTGGTCGTCACGGGCTGGCTCATCATAGCTTTCATAGGGGCAGCAGCACTTGCTCGAATAGCTGGCACCTCGCTCATTACTGGATTCTTAATGGCGACGATGTGGCTTTGCTTGCCTGCGGTGTGGGATCACGCAAGCTATTCCATGACAGCTGTTGGCATGGCCTTAATGCCATTCTATCTTTGGTCAGTAGTTCGGATTCTCAATTCACCATTTCAAAATAAAATAAGGTTTGCACTAGATTCTCTTTTATTTGCAGCCGTCTGTCTTCTTTCGGCTTTTACAGATGGATACACCTTTGTCATGTTCGCCGTAGCGTCATCTACATGCATCGGCTCTGTAATTGCATCAAAGAAGGGCCCGCGTTCCGTAGCGCTCCGGCTTTTTCCCGTACATATTGCTTCCTTCGGCATCGCATACATTCTATATAAATCATACTTTCCTTATGTGGACTCTAACCTCTCAACGCTAGATTTCTTCCGCGGATGGGGAGCGGATATCACATATTTCTTCGTCCCAACTTGTGGCGTATCGTCGTTTTTTGACTATTTCGGAGCATGCTCGGAACGAATTTCAAAATTACATTACGGAGATGCCTCCGTATGGAGGACTACATTTATATCTCCAATTCTATTTGCATCAATGTTATTTTTTTTCTGGAAACGTCCCCAAGGTTGGCTGCCATTTGCTTGCCTTGCATTCGGGCTTTTTGCTCTATACATGTCGCTCGGGCCGACAGTAAAACTCTTCACGGTCAAGCAACCTGATCACCTTTTAGACGGGCCATTTATGAGTGCGTCGCAAGGCTGGTTTGAGACTGGCAGCGGATGGATCTCAGAAAGAATCCCCGGCTTTGCAAGTATGAGGGCCAGCTATCGCTGGGTGGTCCTCGCCCTCTTGGGGGTCTGGTTGCTGCTTGCTTCGTGCATGACTGAAATGAAAGCCGGAAGGGCGGTCACATTAGCTGTGCCCGGCTTGGTCATCTTGCTTTTAATACCAGGCCCTGCCAACTTCGCATCAGCACGCTCGAACAGAGAGAATTTTGGGGAACTCGAAAAAGGCCTCGTCTCAGCCTTGGACTCGGATCTTAAACCCGGTGAAAGAGTTGCTTTCCTTCCATTTCGAAATGATTTTCTTGTAAATTACCTCGCCCCACGCATTGGAATCCGCGCTTTTAACATTGGCGGCGATAAGAATTTAGCCGCTGCCATGCTTAACTGGCCGCAACCTCTTTTGGATCCAAAGGCGCAGCAAACAGACATGGGACTAGCTGAGGCCGCATTAAAATTTTTGGCGAAGAGAGATGGAGATGTTGTTATATTTCCTTACTTTGACATGTTGGACACAGCTCACAAAGGTAAAATTGAGAATGTCTATCAGCCAGCACTATCAATGGTTACACGACAGCTCGAAAAAAGCACCTTAGTCGACGTTAGTTTTAGAAATGACTACGCTGTAGCCAGACTTTCGAAAATCGCTAATGACTTCGACGCGGACGACATTGTCGAGCGCTTCTTGGAGCAGCAATGCATTGGTACTCTATGTTTGACGGCGGAGAGTTTGCATCCCAGCAATAGCGCCACTCAGGTCGGCGAGTATAAGGGAGGCGCTATCTTCTCTACAAACAAGAAGGGCTTCCTTCTCTACGGCCCCTATGTAGCGATGAATCCAGGTGAATATAGACTGACAATCAGGGGCAAAGCGAACGGAACGGCATGGTCTGACGTGACATCAGCCAATGGACAAACTGTACTAACCAGCGCAGCTTTATGCACAGAGAATTGTCCGTACGATAAGATCTTTGATCAAAAATTCAATATCGCTACCAAGGTTGAGCGATTGGAAATCAGAGTGTTTGTTGATGCGGGTGACAATGTGCGCGTTGACAGCTACGAACTCGTACCATCACCCCATGATCAAAGATAGGTTCTCGAAGAAAGGTTTCGACTGCTCCATTGGAAATGATATTGCTCAGTTCCACAGTTCTTGACCGCGTAGCTTTTCGAATAGCGCGACATAGCGCTGGATCATTAGAGTTGCTCGTAATTGGATACGATAGTGATCTATCGAATGGTTGGCATAAGTACGGCCGGCATTGGCAGTAAGCATCAATTCCATTCCGGATCCCAACGCGCCCGCATCCTCAGGCGGCACCACAATTCCCGTTTCGCCATGCTTATTGACGAAGCTTGTCCCCGTCCCAATCTCGCAGCTGATCATCGGCTTGCCGAACATCGCCGCCTCGACCAGCGACAGCCCGTAGGCCTCCGACCGCATATGAGACGGAAACACAAAGGCTGTACAAAGCTCGAGCAATGCCGCCTTGTCGAGGTCACTGACGGCGCCGAGGAAATGCACATTGGTAAGGCCCGCACTTGTCGCTTGCGCCTTCAGTTGCCCTTCCATGGGCCCCTTCCCCGCAATGAGGATGTCGGCATCCACCTTCTTCGCCGCCTCAATCAGCGTATGCAGGCCCTTGTAGTAGCGTAGCACGCCAACAAACAGGAAGAAGGGCTTGGGAAAGCGTGACCTCCAGTGATCCTTGAGCTTCTGCGGTGCGCGGGGGTAATCCGCCTCGTCGAGGCCGATCGGGATGACGTCTGTCTTGTCGCGATATCGCTGCAGCACCTCGCTGCTCTCCAGGTAGTTCGGCGAGGTCGCAACAATCCGCGTCACGCTCGACAGGAAGCGATGCATCAACGGCTTGTAGAGCTGCAGCAGCAGCTTCTGCTTCACGATGTCGGAATGATAGGTGACGATGGTCGGCTTTCCCGGCGGATGCAGGAGATGCAGCAGATCCATGAACGGCCAGGGAAAGTGGTAGTGTACGACATCGGCTTTTGCGCTCAGATCTCTGAACTTTGAAAAAGCCTCGCGCGAAAAGCCGGTGGAGGCGAATTCAAGATCGAGTTTCGCTTTGTACGCCATGTGACCATCGAACTCGACGGTGTTGGCAGCCGGATCGCGGCTGAGCGACAGCACATCGGACTGGATACCGTGCGCCAATGCCCCTTTTGCGATTGCGTGGATTGTCCGCTCGACACCGCCGAATGTATCCGGATGATAGGTCTTGAAGACATGAAGAACGCGCATTTCAAGATCCTCGAATTCAATCCGCCTGTGGCGCCATCTGCCTGAGCGATGGCGCCATTGTCAGGAAGCAGCAGCTAGCCGCGTCCGAACTCGTCGGACACCCGGACGATATCATCTTCGCCGAGATAAGACCCAGTCTGCACCTCGATCATCTCCAGCATGATCTTGCCGGGGTTATAGAGCCGGTGCAGATCGCCTTGCGGGATGTAGACGGATTCGTTTTCGCGCACGAACATCACCTTATCGCCGACAGTCACTTCGGCCGTGCCCTTAACGCAGATCCAGTGTTCCGAGCGGTGGAAGTGCTTCTGCAGCGAAAGCTTCTTGCCCGGCAGAACGAACAGACGCTTCACCTGGAAGCGGTCGCCATTCAACAGCGAGGTATAGCCACCCCATGGGCGATAGGCGGTCGGATGGGTCTCCGTCAGACGTGACGTTTCCTTCGACAGTGCTAGCACCTTGACGAGCTTGCCGACTTCCTGCGCCTCATCCAGCCGGCCGACATAAACGGCGTCTTCGCTTGCAATGACGGCCACGTCCTTCAATCCCTGGACCGCAACATGCGACGCGCGCGACAGGACCAGAGAATTTTCCGTGTTCATGACCGTGGCCTGCCCGATGACAACGTTGCCATTGGCATCCTTATCGCCGAGCTTCCATACGGCATCCCAGCTCCCCAGATCAGACCAGGCAAATGCTGACGTAACGACGGCTGCATTCTGCGTCTTTTCCATCACGGCGTAGTCGATGGAGATGTCTGGGCTACTCTGGAAGCTCTCCTCATCGAGACGAACAAAATCCAGATCGACTGCTGCCGCAGCCACTGCAGCCGCGGCAGCCTCATGAACGGCTGGCGCGAAGGCTTCGAGTTCGCTCAGCAGCAGATCGACGCGCGACATGAAGATGCCTGAGTTCCAGAAGAACCCGCCGGCTGCCAGCATCTCTTCTGCGGCGGCGAGCTGCGGCTTTTCGACAAAACGTTTGACCTTATGAACGCCCGTTGAGAGCACCTCACCCTCTTCAATATAGCCATAACCGATCGCCGGCTCGCTCGGTTTGATGCCAAAGGTTACGATTTTGCCGGAAGCTGCTGTGTCGCGCGCGGTGACGACAGCATCGCTCCACTCGCGGCCAGCATCGATCTCGTGATCAGAGGCCAGAAGCAGAAGGATCGCGTCCTCGTTAAACGTCTGCCTGAGATGAAACGCAGCAGCCGCGATGGCAGCAGCCGTATTGCGCGCAACCGGCTCGAGGATAATGGCAGAGAGATCGATGCCCACTTCACGGGCCTGCTCAGCCACGGTAAAGCGGAAATCCTGGTTGGTAATGACGACAGGCGCTTCGTAGACGGAGGCGTCCGCAACGCGTTCCAGGGTTTCCTGGAAGAGGGTCTTTTCATCGATCAACTGGATGAACTGTTTCGGCGCGCTGGAGCGCGACAAGGGCCAGAGCCGCGTGCCTTTGCCGCCGGCCATGATAACAGGAATGATTTTTTGGGTCACAACACTCTCTCCGCTGGTCGACGGCTTGAGGTTGTATGGGCACACCTTAGGATTGGCAAACCAGTTATGTCTTATTACTCAGGTCTGATGTGGAAAAGTGGCACCTGTGCGTAAGACAAGCTGAGCGAGGCGTCTCAACCAGGAGCGGACAATCCGCAGACACCTTCATCCCATAGGGCTCACCACCCTCATCTAGGACTTCGCATGTTGCCTGCACCTTCGATGACTGCGGCGGCTGTCGAACGGGGAGTGAACGTTGCGATGCGAGATCAACCATTACGGTATAGGGAGCACCAATTAAGTCCATCACCAGTTTAAATAAAGGCCGGTGCCCCCTGTGCTCACCGGCCTTCGTATTTCCGGACGCCTACCGCCGGCTAGTCGATGGAGATATCCATCGAATCCGGTGCTTCCTGGTCCCTGGTGATACGTTCATAGGCTTCAGCTGACCCAGCCTCCTGGACCTCGCAAAGAATTTGCAGATCGTCGAAATTAGGGGGATTGTTTCCGTAAAGCGCGTTCATCTTTTCGGGAAACTGATGCGAAGGATAGGCATCATTCGCCCAGGGATCGCAGACAACTTCATGGTCTCCGTTCCCTATGACAAGGAAGCAGTGATCGCCCTTGTCGATCGGAAAGCAGTAAGCCCGCAAGGGGTAAACGCCATGTCGGAATAGAAGCGCCAGAGCCACAGCTTGCATTTCAAAGCAGTTTCCGCTTTTGCCACCAACGGCGACTTTTGCCGCCTTCAGATAAAGCTCAAGCGGCGTGCTGTATCGAATTTCAGTATTCCGGACGATCATCAGCATTTCCGTCGAGAAATCTCGATTGGGAGTGCGCAGGGCCGAAATGTGGACGTTGTTCGAGCCATTTGCCAGAAGCTGTCTTGTCCTGCCCTTCGCCCAGTCGGCCCACTGCAGTGGTGTCCAAGTATGCGGCATTGTCATTCTCCTTCTTTCAAGGCAACCGACATCCGCCCGGCCCCTTGCCGAGGCGGATGCGATCTTGGGTTCACGGGGTTAGGTTGGGGTTTGCGGGGAATTCTGCCCCGTTTCAGGCACTCTTGGAGATCTGTTCGCGATAGGATTGCAGCGTTGCAATCTTCTCGTCCGCTGCTGCCTGGCGCTCGGCAACGATTTCGCTCACGCGCTGAGAGGCGTCGCGAATGTAGGCCTTCAGCCGCTCGCCCGTGATGTAGTCGCCGGACAGCTTGTTCAGCTTGGACCAGCCATCGGCGAAGCTCTGGACGAAACGGTCGCAGACGATGCTGGTGGCATGGAACTGAGCCGTCTGGCGGATGAAGAATTCGTCGACCGAACGGATCAGCTGGGCAAACCGGTGCTTGCGGATCACCTCAAGTTTCGAGACATCCTCGACCGACTTGATCTGATCGCCGGCTTCATCGGCAACAGCCTGCATGAAATCGGCAAAGGACTTGAAGAAGAAGGCCATTTCTTCGACGATTTCCTTCATGCGCTTCAGAGCCGTCACACTCATTTCCAGGCATCGGATCGAGACTTCAAGTTCCTCCTCCCGCTGCACGCCGCCTGCCAGCATAGCATTGAGCCGCACAAGGTCTGCTGCCTGGGTGCGTCGCTCGCGCTCCAACGCCTCGGCCCGGTCAATCATCTTCATCTGCATGGCACGCAGATTGTCACCTTGCTGCTGCTGTTCGGCAGACATCTGCTGAAGCCCCTTGTCGAAGGCATCGACGGTCGATTGCAGGCTGGAGATCAGAGTATTGTGTTGGGTAATCGACTGTTCCTGCTCCTGCAGCTTGCTCTGCTGTGCTGCGATGCGCTTGTCCATTTCGGCGAGCTGCACTGCCTTTGGAGAGGCGGGATCGTCCGTGCCTTCTGAAGTCTCCAGCTTCTTGCGCGCCTCGGTCAGTTCGCCAATCTGCGCCTTGATCCGGTCACGGTCGGCCTCGCTGGTCTTGAGTGCAGCTTGTTGCTCGGAAAGCTTGGTTTTTGCTCCCGCGGCGCCTGCCGGATCGCCAGCTCCCTGCTGCGCGACTGGCTTTTGCCCATCGGTCTGGCCGTCTCCCGCATCAGCGCCGGTCGCCTTGCCCTGCCCGCCCATCATCCCGCCAAGCATCGGTGCCAGCATGCCGGCCGGGCCGGCGGCTGCCATCGCAATTGCCGGAATGGCATTGGAGATCATCTGGGCGCCGGTGCGGATGATCGACATGATGAAGGCGCGCTCTTCCGCCGTATTGGCCTTTTCTTCGTATTCCCGCGCCTTCTTCTCAAACTCCGCGACCTCATCGGTCAGGTCGGTGACCAGCGATTCCACCTGAGCCCGCTTGGCGCGGGTTTCCGTCAACTCGCGCTTCAGCTCAGCTTGGCGCTCAAGCTCCTCACCCATGGCAATTTCATTGGTGTTGATGGTCTTGACCGTGGCTGCAATAACCTCGTCATAGCCCTTGGCGATGACAAGAAGAGCATCTCGGATCTTCAACGAACGATCGCGGATATCCTTGGCGAGTGCCAGGAGGTCGCTGGACACGAATTGCTTGATCTCACTCTGATCGGCACTGTCCTTGATATCGAGCCAATCGGGATAGACTTCGCCGAGCTGCTTCACGATGGTTTGAGCGGTCCCCATTGCCCCGCGCATGGTGCTTTCGCTGCGCTGCTGCAGACTGATCAGCTTGTTCATGATGGTGGAAATACTGACGCGGCTGTCGCCGAACCTCTGCGGTGTCGTGTTGTAAGCGATGTAGAGAAGATCAACCGCATTGTCGGTATCGCGCTTGGCGCGCTCGACATTGTAGGACCCTTCGATCTTGCGGACAAAGGTCTGCACGATACCGGCATCCACAGGCGGCAGGGGAGCGCTGGGGGTGTCGAGGATTGTCTGAACATCGGCCGCTATGGCTTTGTTCAGCTGCGCCTCACGACTTTCGAAATTGCTGACAGTATTGGTCACGATATTTTCCTTTCAGTACGGTTTCGGGTGGTGTTTCTGCTCACAGAGAGCAGCTCCGTTGCGCCTCTTCAGGCAGCGCGGATTGGGTGGCTCGAACGAATTCAGGCAGTGAGGCGGCAAGAGCGCTTGTCTCTGAAGAGACCCGCCTCAAGGTGCGCCAGCGGGCCTCGTCGAGATTGAGATCAGCGGCCTCATCGAGGCTTGTCGAGAACTCGGCAATGAGCGTGTTGAAAGGCTGGATCTGCTCGCGAACCTGCGAGGCGACAAGCTTGGTGCTGGCGATCGCGCTTTCTGTCCGGGCGACAGCATTCTGCGCCTCGGCCAATTGCTGCTGCGCGTTTGATGCCTGTTGGGTGCTGGCATCCAGACGTTGCCGCGCCTGCTCCCACGCGCCGATCGCTTCCTGCAAGCGAGGCTCGGCCGCATTGAGGTCGGCCTGGGCATCGTTCATCCAGTTCAACTGCTTGACGACGTCTTCGCCAGCATTGCAGATATCGGGAAACAGGAAGAAGACGTCACGGCAGACTTTGAGACGCTCAGCCTGTTCATCACGCTCCCGCGCCGCCCGCTCGACATTGGCGCGGTGCTCCTCCATCTTGTTGCGCTCTCTTTCCGCTTCCGCCGCAAAGCCCTCGACCTCCTGCCGGAATCGTGCGAGCTCGGCCTCGCTGTCGCGCTGGCGCTGGATGGAATCGCCCAAGGCGCGTTCCTGATCGGCCGTGATCGCTTCAAGCTTGCCGACGTAATCGACCAGGCAGCTCGCATGCCGTTCGAGCGTATTGCGCGCCTCCACAGCCATCTGGAGGCTCTGTTTAAAAGCCTGCAGCTCACCATCGTCGATCTGTCGAGCTATGGCTTGGTCAGCATAGGGGAAGCTTGAGCCCAGAAGAGGCCCTACGGCTAACGACAGGCATAGGCAGCCCGATGCCAGTAGTCTGGAGTAACGCATGTGCATTGTGCATCTCCTCATTGACGAGGCGCCTCTCCGCCAGGCGCTGGGCGCAGGGGCGCGGGCGCTGCGGCCGTACCGGTCGAAGCGCGCTCTGGTTGATGTGGTTAAAGTCCAGCGGCAGACCGCCGGGTTCGCATTTGGATGGCTGGCATCTGAGCGCTGCTTGAGCTGGCTTTACACCCTCATAGATTTCGCCGCAGCTCCGATGCCGAATGCAATCCATGAGGGTGTTTTGCCGTGTGCCCGCGTTCCGCGCCAGTGCAACAAAATGCACGCTCTTCGCTTCAGGTTGTACGGAGCTTCCGTGCGGAATCGTAAAATTGAGAAAGCGTGATAGCGGATCTCCGCACACGAAGGCGCGCGCTGTTCGCGGCAGAAAAGATCTGCCAACGAGGTCAAGAGATCTGACTAAATCCCTAAATATGAAGGGTAATTCTGCACGCTTCGGAAGGCGTCGGTATCATAGTGGTTCGTCCCTGACGCCAGGCTGGCTTACTTAAATGCCCGAAAACAGCTAAGCGCTCGCAAGCAGGTGCTAGCGCCTCATCTTTTCCAAATGCGCCCAGCTTTGTTTATTGACAACCAAAAATAGCACAACCTATGCAGATCATCTGTATTGCGTCGAGGCATTGATGGTGCAACTGGAACTGGACGTTTTGGCGCGTGAAATCCTCACGCATCAGTCCTTCATGCGGTCAGTGGCTGCCCTGTGCATCCATTTACCGGAACTCTTCAAGGCCGATACGCGACTGGTCCGTGCCATCGGAGATTTCGGCGCCTTCTCCATCGTCATGCGAGCGACCGCCATCGCGACCAGCGAGAACGGCACCTTCACGCTTGCCGCAGTTCAGGCCGGAATCGTCCGTCTCGGCTGGGCTTCGCAGCGACGTGTCCGGGCACTCGTCGAATGGCTAGAATGGGCGGGGTGCGCCAGGCAGGTCTTGCCGTCCGCGGATTTGCGCAAACGTCCTTGGTCGATTACGGGTTGGCTAGAGACTGGAATACACAAGCTGGCGGAAATCTACCTCGCCGTCACGTATCCCTGGCGCGGCGACAGGGTTCCTGCAACCGTCGCAACCGAACTTTCGATGTTCGTTGGCAGCTTTGACCAGTTGATGCACTCGGCGGGACGGCGCCTGTTGTTCAGTGCCGAAATCCGATTGTTCTCAAACCACGCGGCAGGTTTCCCCATTCTACTCGATCTTCTGCGCGCGTGCATGGAGGCAAACTGGCCAAGCGCTGGCGTCTTGTTTTCGCGCAAGGCCTTGGCCAAGGCCTACAACATCAGCCGCGCACATGTGACGAAAATCCTGGCGAAGGCCGAGCGGCTCGGCATGGTGCATCGGCAGGACGCCTTTGTGGCGATTGCCAGGTCGGCCAAATCCAATGTCCTTAGAGACATCGCCTACCAGTTCGCTCTGGTCACAACTGCCATGACGACTTGAGGCGTCGTCGACGGCAGAACTTTGCGCGGCAGGAAGAATGCTGCAGAGGTTTCGTAGGCCGCATTTGGCCCCAAAGTTATTCGTGCAGCACTTCCGGGACCTCTTCTCGAACTGTCTCTTCTTCCATCAAATGCGGCTCGATTAGAGCGACCCCAAACGCCCGGCACCTCAAATCGCGGTCACCATCTGGAACGATCTCGCTGATGCGCAGTTGAACCTGCAATTCTGGTCAGGAGAGTTGGCGCAATGGCATCCCCGAGAGCAAGTTGGAAGGGTTACATCAAGTTCGGGGAAGTGTCCTGTCCCGTGGCGCTCTATACGGCGACCTCCTCGTCAGAGCGCATCGCGTTTAACACCCTCAATCGCAAAACCGGAAACCGCGTCAGCCGCGAATTTATCGATAGTGAAACCGGGGAGGTGGTCGAGCGTGACGATCAGGTGAAAGGCTATGAGGTTGAGGATGGCCGGTATGTCATCTTCGAGCCGGAGGAAGTCGCAGCCATCGTCCCCGAGAGCGACAAGACGCTCAAGATCGGCAGTTTCATTTCCTGCGCGCAGATCGACACAACCTATTTTGACAAGCCCTATTATCTCACGCCGGACAAGATGGGGCTGGAAGCGTTTGTCATCCTGCGTGATGGCATGAAACAGGCGAAGGTCGCAGCACTTGCAACAACAGTCCTGTTCAGGCGGCTGCGCACGGTGCTCATTCGCCCGCATGGCAAAGGCTTGATCGCATCCACGCTCAATTTCGACTATGAGGTCCGCTCGGCGGCCGAAGCCTTCGAGGATCTGCCGGATCTCAAGATCGAGGGCGAAATGCTTGAACTTGCCCAGCACATCATCGGCACCAAGAAAGGCAGCTTCGACGCCAGCACATTCGATGATCGCTATGAGGATGCCGTAGCCGAGCTCGTGAAAGCCAAGATCGAAGGACGCACCCTGCCGAAGAAGAAAAAGGTGAAGGTCGCCAAAGCCGTTGACCTCTTGCAGGCGCTGCGGGAAAGCGCCGGCGTCAAGTCGAAGAGCAAGACCTCAACGCGCAAAGCGGCAAATGCAAACAGCAGCGCCAGTCGCGCCAAACCGAGCAAGAGCGCGTCCAAATCGAAGAGTGCGAAAGCACCCTCGCGGCGCGCAGGTTAAGGGGGGGGGGGCATTCATGGCGGTTCGACCCTATTGGAAAGGTTATCTGAAGCTCTCCCTGGTCACATGCTCGGTGCAGATGATGCCGGCAACTTCCGAAGGCGAGAAGGTCCGGTTTCACACGTTGAACCGCCAGACGAAAAATCGCGTGGTCAGCCAATATGTTGATACCGTCACCGGCAAGGAGGTGGCAGATGACGATGAGGTGAAGGGATATCCGCGCGGCGACGACGACTACGTCATTCTCGAGGACGAGGAGCTGGAGACTGTCGCGCTGGAAAGCACGAAAACCATCGACATATCCATGTTTACGCCGCGCGATCATATCGAGTGGATCTGGCTGGATACGCCCTACTACCTGTCCCCCAATGATGCCGTGGGTGAGGAAGCATTTCTCGTCATTCGCGATGCCATGAGGGCCCAGAACATGGTTGGCATTTCACGGCTCGTGATCTCCCGGCGAGAGCGGGCCGTCATGCTTGAGCCTCGCGACAAGGGCATTGTGCTCTGGACGCTGCGCTTTGGCGACGAAGTGCGCGATGAGAAGAGCTATTTCGACGCGATCGGCGATGAGAAGGCAGATGACGAGCTGATGCCGCTCATCCAGAAGCTCATCAAGCAGCAGACACGCGACTGGTCGCCCGAGATGGTCTCGGACCCGGTCCAGGACAATTTGTTGCAGCTGATCAAATCCAAGAAAAAGGCGTTGAAGACGCCCTCCCAAGGGAAAGCCAAGGCGCCGGAGACCCCACAGGAACCCAGCAACGTCATCAACATCATGGATGCGCTGAAGAAGTCGCTGAAGGGCCAATCCAGATCCCCGAAGTCATAAGTGTGGCCTGGCCCTCCTGTGGGCCAGACTTACTTTCCCAGCCGCTTTATCGCCTGGTCAAGCGAGCGCTCTCCATCGCAATAGTCCTGCCATGCGGGGGATTTGGAGAGAAGCGCCGGAACGGTCCGGATGGTGAACCGCTTGGGATCGAGATCCTTCTTCACCTGCGCCCAGGTCAGCGGCATGGAAACAGGCGCGCCAGGCCTTGCACGCGGGGAAAGCGGGGCTACTGCGGTCGCCATGCGATCATTGCGGAGGTAGTCGAGGAAAATCCGACCTTTTCGCAGGCTCTTGGTCATCTTGATCAGATAGCGGTCTGGATTTTCCGCAGCCATTTGCTGGCAGACGTCTCGCGCAAACCCTTTGGCCTCGTCCCACGAGAGCGGCTTCTTCTTGTTGACGGCGAGGGGCGAGACAACATGAAGTCCCTTGCCGCCGGTCGTCTTGCAGAAGCTGATCAGTCCAAGCTCCTCCAGGCGATCACGCATTTCCCGAGCGGCTTCGACGACGGCAGTGAACGGAACATCCGGGGCCGGATCAAGATCGAACACCAGTCGACCGGGAACCTCGGGCTGTCCGGGCGCGCAGTTCCAGGGATGAAGCTCCAGACCACCGATCTGGGCGATGGCGATCAGGCCTTCGACGCGATTCACCTCCAGATAGGGCTTTTTATCGCCCGAGACTTTGACGAGATCCACGAGGTTCGACATGCCTGACATGGCATGGCGCTGGAAAAACTGTTCGCCTCCGATGCCGTCGGGTGCGCGAATGATCGAACAGGGACGGCCGCGGATATGGTCGATAAGCCAGGATCCGACGGCTTCGTGATACCGGGCCAGATCTTCCTTGGTCACGGGCTCGCCATCACCTGCGTCTGGCCAGAGCGCTTTGTCGGGGCTCGAGATCATCACACCCATCACCTGCGCCTTCGCACCCTTGCGCCGTACCTTCCTGGAGGCGATCGGGCGGGCGGGATTTGGGGCGTCGGTCACCTCCGGCGATACCGGGCGTTCAGCTTCGACTTCATCCGCCGGTTTATCCTCGCGCAAACCCTTGAAGGCGGCCTGACGTACCTGTCCATCACCCGTCCATCCCGCAAACTCGATCTCTGCCACGAGTTCCGGTTTAAGCCAGGTGATGTCGGAGGACGTCTTCGGCGCACCAATCCCGGTGAATGGAGATTTCGAGCTCTCGTGCTCCTGCAGCTTGGGCAGGAGCTGAGACACGACCCTGGCACCATACCCTGTGCCGACCCGACCGACATAAACGAAGTGATTGCCGCGGTTGACCCCGACCAGCAAGGAGCGAAATTTGCCGTTGGTCGTGGCATAGGCGCCGATCACGACCTCATGGCCCGCCCGGCATTTCGATTTCGCCCAACTGTCACTGCGGCCCGACCGATACGGTGCGTCGGCCTTTTTCGAAACGATGCCTTCCAACGACAAGCGGCAGGCGGATTTGAGCACGGCATCGCCACCTGTCTCGAAGTGTTCGGCGAATCGCAAACGTGGATCCTCTCCAGCTTCAATCAACAGGGTTTCCAGGCGCGCCTTGCGCTCGAGCAGGGGAAGCGCACGCAGATCCTCCTCTCCGCTGAAGAGCAGGTCGAAGGCAAAGAAGACGAGATCGTCGGTTTTCCCTTCCGAAAGGGCGGCCTGCAGCGCTGCAAAATCGGGCGCGCCGTTTTCATCGAGCGCACAGATCTCGCCGTCGATCAGACAGTCGGGAAGGACTGAAGCCGACGCCGCGATTGCCGGCCACTTCTCCGTCCAGTCCAAACCTTTGCGGGTTTTAAGCGTCACCTTGCCGCCTTCCACCCGCATCTGAGTCCGGTAGCCGTCGAACTTGATCTCGTGAACCCAACCGGTGCCGGAAGGTGGCCGGTTGAGCGACTGGCAGAGTTGCGGTGCGACAAAGGCCGGCATTGCCGACGTCGGTGCACTCTTGGCGGCTCTCGTCCTCTTGCGCTTCGGCTTCAAATTCATGCCGGCCTTGCGTTCTTCGGCAGCCAGGCCTTCGCTGCTGTCCCAGATGGCATCAGCGTCAACAGCGGCTGCATTCAACAGGAAAGGCTTCGGTTTACGACCCTTGCCGGAGGCGATGGCCTCCATGGTCCGGCCTGAGGCAACCGATGTCAGATTGTCTTCAAGGATCGCCGCGCCGTCCTCGGTCACTGAATGCGCGTCTTGGTGCTTGATCAAAAGCCAGTTGGTGCGTTTCCCACCCTCACGATCGTTGCGCATTCTGACCAGCACGAAGCTGCCATGCAGGCGCTCTCCGTCGAGCGTGAATTTGAAGTCGCCCTTTTCGAGCGCTTCCTCCGGCGTCCTGTTGCCTTCCGGTTCCCAATAGCCTCGGTCCCAGAGCATGACGGTTCCGCCACCATATTGCCCTTTCGGAATCGTGCCTTCGAAATCACCATAGTCCAGCGGGTGATCCTCGACCTCGACCGCGAGGCGCTTGTCCTGCGGATCAAGCGATGGGCCGCGGGTCACCGCCCAGGATTTGAACACACCATCGAGTTCAAGCCGCAGGTCATAGTGCAGGCGTGTCGCATCGTGCTTCTGGATCACAAACCGCTTGCGGTCGGAGGATTTTACCGCAACCTCTCCACTCGGCTCCCTGGTTTTCTTGAAGTCCCGCTTGGCCCGGTATGTTTTGAGATTGTCTGCCATGACAGCACCTCTAAGCAATCAACAGGAAGGTCGGTGCCTGATGGGTATCACCAGCCAGATACGCGAATGGCGCCAACCTCGCCGAAACTGCGCTGGACAGTCGAAATGAGATCGCTCGCAATATCAACCGACACCTCGATCTCGCCTTCGTGCGGGGCATCGCTGCGGTCCGCATCCCCTCTTGAGGACCTGGTCCCAGAGGTATTCTGACCAGAGGTCGACTGGATGAAGATATCGGGACGAGGAATTCCATGCTGCTGGACCAGATGCTCAACGGCGAGATCCGCTGCCTCACGCGTTTCAAAGGTCGCCCGCAGGGTCCTTGTTGCATTGTCTGCCATGCTGAGGCTCCTTGCCGATTTTCGCTGAAGGCAGCAACGCCTTTAGGGTCAAGGAGTTTCACCCCGAAAAAGATTTAGGAGGCGGCAGGGCTCGGCAGCTGCAGCGAACCGATCGCGCACGGCCGGAATCTTCAAGCTGCATGCAGTCTCAACGGGGTCGGAGGGAACGCGCCGCAGAGCGTGTTCCGCTGGGTCTTTGCCCTGCCCCTGACTTGACCGGAAACATGCGCCGCTAAACTGTTCCGGTAGCTAATTATATCAACTCGCAAACCATTGAAAAATAACGATTTTGGGAAGTTGGCTGGGGCGCCAGGATTCGAACCTGGGAATGTCGGTACCAAAAACCGATGCCTTACCGCTTGGCGACGCCCCAGCAGGGCTTCGAAGCGCGTTTGCGCTCCGCAAGCGAGGCCTGATTAGCAAAGCGAAAGGCGGGCGGCAACTCTTCTTGTCGGGTGGTTTGCAGTTTTTCCGGGGAACGATGGGGCGGTTTCGGTGTTTTCCTTTCATCCCTTGCCAAAATGACAGACGAAAGGACATCCCATGCCTTCCATTCAATCCGCCCGCATCCTCATTCTTGCCACCCATGGTTATGAGCGCTCGGAACTGCGCGTGCCGCTGGACCAACTCACGGCCCGCGGCGCCAAGGTGTCCATCGCCTCCCTCACGAAGGAGCCGATCAAGAGCTGGGACGAGAAGAACTGGGGTGACACGGTTGCCGTCGACCTGACGCTCGAAGAGGTCTCGATCAATGATTTTGACGCGCTGGTCATTCCCGGCGGCCAGATCAATCCCGATCTCCTGCGCAAGGAGCAGAAGGCGGTCGACCTGGTCAAAACCTTCGTGAACTCCGGTAAGCCCGTCGCCGCGATCTGCCATGGGCCTTGGCTTCTGGTCGAGGCCGGTGCCGTCAAGGGCCGCAAAGTGACCTCTTATGATTCCATCCGGACCGACCTCATCAATGCGGGCGCCGACTGGCGCGACGAAGCCGTGGTCACCGACCAGGGCATTGTCACTTCGCGCAACCCCGGCGATCTCGATGCCTTCGTGGCCAAGATCGTCGAGGAGGTCGAGGAAGGCCGTCACGAGCGCCGCGCCGCCTGACAGGCGAAGTGCACGCCGCTCCTGATACGATGCCTCTGATATGGTAAGAGAAGACCCCGGTCATTGCGGCCGGGGTCTTGTCGCGTCCGGGCCTGTGTCCGATCCCCGGTGACAAAACGGGCCTGTTGTGGAATAGGCTCTGGCGAGAACGGGATCGCAGGCGGTTGAGATGAAGAAGCAAAAGCAGCAGCGCGGCCAGGCCAAACCACGGCCCTCCATGCCCCAGGCATCTGCGGCTCACGCGGCAAGCCATGCGAACGCCCCTTCCCAGCCCCTGCCCGCTGCTGCCGGCGGGTCCGGAGCCGCCGTGGCACGGCTGAAGGCAGGCGCGCGGACGACGGGTTTCAAGGCCGCCTTCGCCGTCTTTCTCGCCGGCGTGGCGATGGTTGCCACCTCGCTCAGCATTCAGCACGACTTTGCCTTTTTTGAACTCGGCTACCTGTTCACGCTGTCGATCTATGATCTCGTGCTTGCCATGCTCGGTCTGTCGATCGCCATCGGCATGGCCGGCACGATACGGCAGGTCCAGGCGATCACGCTCGGCTTTCTTGCGCCCCTGGTGCCGATGCTCGCCTTTTTCGATCCAGTCTTCAGCGTCATTCTAGCAAGCCCGCTGGGTCACGAACTCTTTCTGATTGCGCCAGCCGCGGTGATGCTCTCGGGGGCCGTTCTCTGGCTTCCGGAAGGCCTTCGCCGATACGGCGCGCCGCTCGCAGCCGCTGTCGTCGGCTTTTCATTGTCGCTGTTCATCGGGCTCGATGACTTCGGCATCGGCATCAAGGACTTCATGGTTTCCGCCGTGCTTGGCGCCCTGTGGATCCTGATCGTGCCCGGAATGATGCTGCGGCCGTTTCGGGGCGAGTGGCTCACCATTCCCGCCCGCATCATCGGTTCGTGGCTCGTGGTGATCGGCATCATCGTGACCGTGTCGCTTTATGTGCCGCTTGCGCCCAACGCCCCACCGCCACCCTTGCCGACCGGGAGCCAGCCGGATGCGCCCGCCTTCCCACCGCTTGATCCGGCCATGGAGGAGGGCCTGATCGTGGCGCCGGACCTGTTCAGCGACGAAGCGCTTCAGGCCGATCAGCCGCCATTGCCTGAAGAGCCCAATATGCCGAATGAGGGGGAGAACCCGCTTTTCAACAGCCGCCCCGAGGCGCCCAGCTTTGCGCCATCCATCACACCGCCTGCCCTGCCGTGATTGGAGGGGTGTGCGGCCTTGTCGACGCCCCGCCCGCCAGCGGTTACAAACGCTTCCGACCTGCTTCCTGATTCCGGTGATGCCGCATGATGATCCGCTATGACCGCCCCGTATCGCGATCCGCATTCCTTGCGCGTCGGTTGGGTTTGCTGTCGCTGGGGCTTTTGACCGTCGTTCTGCTCCTGCATCGGTTCGGGCCGCTGAAAACGCCGGAATTTGTGCTTCTGGTGTTGTTCTGCGCGATCCCGGCCGCCCTGGCCCTGCCGCTTGCCCTGGTTGCCTTTGTTCGGCTCTGGCAAATCGGGGCGCTGGGCGGACTGGCTGCGGTCTCGGCGGTCGTCTATGCGGCCCTGCCGCTCGCCCTGCCGGGCTATGCTGCCTATCTGTACAAGACCAAGCCGCAACTCACCGAGGTCTCGACGGACCTAGCCGACCCGCCGGCCTGGGTTTCTGACCCGGCCACCGATCAGCGTTTTCTGCCGCGTGCCGTAAAGGCCGCCGAGGGGGCGGGTGCTCAGGGCCGCGCCTATCCCGGCCTCAACGGACGCCGCTATGAGGGTGCAATCGACCGCGTCTACGAAGCGGTGCGCAAGGTGGCCGCTGACAGTCGCCTTGTGGTGACGGCCACTCGCGGCGAGGAATATGGACTGCCTGACCTTTCGCTGCGGACCGGGACCGACGACGGCGTTGCGGCCACCGGGGCCGAGACGGGCGCCGGCCCCACAGATACGGACCCTGCCGGAGAGCCGGACGTCATCCCGGATGAGGCCCTGCCGGAAACCGGGCCGCTGCCGGTGGCCCGCCCGCTGCCGGAGATCCTGGCGATGGAGGCCGAGCGGGCACGGGCGGATGGCGAACCGGAAGGTACGGCCCGCCTGCAGCTTTCGACACGCACGCTTCTCCTCGGCCTGCCCTTCGATGCCGTGATCCGGCTGCGCGAAGAGGCGGAAATGACGCTGGTCGATATGCGCGTTGCCGCCCGCTATGGGCCGCATGACCTTGGGATCAGCGACCAGATCGCTGAAGACTTCCTGCATGCGCTCGATGCCGAGCTCCTGGGTATTGCCGGCAACTGAGCTGCGGGATCGCCGGAACACCTGTCATGTCGGGAGAAAGACGCCGGTCAGACGCGGCGGGCCGTCGGTAGCGACAAGGCCCTTATCGACCAGATCCTCGATATGGGCGAGCACAGAGAGGGCCGCGGCCCCATGCAGCCGAGGATCGGTGCCGGCATAGATTGCCCGGACCATATCCGCGATCTTCCGGTCGCCCTTGCCGATGCGCTCCAGAATGGCGCGTTCGCGCATGCGGCGATGGGTGCGCAAGCCGCGGACAAAAGACTGAGGTTCCGTGACCGGGCCGCCATGGCCGGGCAGGTAGAGGCGGTCCTCGCGCTCCAGAAGCCTTTCCAGCGAGGCCATGTAGTCGCCCATGGCGCCATCGGGAGGCGCCACGATCGAGGTGGCCCATGCCATCACATGATCGGCGGAAAAGAGAATGCCGGTGCCATCAAGCGCAAAGGCTGCGTGATTGGCGGTGTGACCAGGCGTATGGATCGCCGTCAGCGACCAGCCGTCGCCCGCGATCGCCTCTCCATTGCCAAGCGCGATATCGGGCATAAAATCCGTGTCCGAACTCTCGGCAAACGGGTTGACCTCACCTTCGAACAGGGGCCGCGACGGTCGATGCGGTCCCTCGGCCACCACGATCGCACCGGTCTTTTCCTTCAGGCGGCGGGCGAGCGGAGAGTGATCGCGGTGGGTGTGGCTGACCGCGATATGGGTCACCTCCCTGCCCTCAAGCGCCGTCATCAGGGCCACGAAGTGCGCATCATCCTCCGGGCCGGGATCGATGACGCAGACGGACTTACGCCCGACAATATAAGTATTGGTGCCGTGGAAGGTGAAGGGACCGGGATTGTTGACCGTTACCCGCTGCACATCCTGGGCGACCGGAACCGCCTGCCCATGATGCGGTTCGAATTCACTGGTGAAGACCGGCGGGCGATCCTGATCGGCAGGCTTCATTTGTATTCGATCTCGATGAAACTCATTGGCTGATCGCCACCATTGACGACATTGTGCTCGACACCGGCATCCCGGCGATAGGCCTCGCCAGCGCGGCTGGTGACCCGGCGCTCGCCGGCCGCGTCTTCGATCAGGAAGTGGCAATCGGTGAGCGGCACGACGACGTATCCGAGGCCATGGGTGTGATGACCGGTCGCGGCACCGGGCTCGAAGTCCCAGCGGGTAATGCGGGTGACGGCATCGTCGAGAACCACGGTCGGGATGGCGGGCGGGCGGGCAGAGTAACCGGGCATGGGGGCTCCTCGGGGGAATGAGCGCGCTGGATGCGACGCGACCCGATTTATACTGCGCCCGGTGCCTGCGGCAACCGCCCCGAGCAGTAATCAGGCCTGTCGACGGAATCGGTGACGATAGTCGCGCGGGGCCATGCCCCGCAGGGCGCGGAACTGCCGGTTAAAATTGGCCAGGTTGTCGTAGCCGACATCCTCTGCGATACCTGCCACCGGCTGATCTGTGGCCGACAGACGGGCACAGGCATCGCCGATGCGCAGTCGCGCCACATAGGCCGAGACTGTCGTCCCGGTGTGTTTGACGAACATCCGATGCAGGCCGGAGACGCTCAAGGCGGCAAGCCCCGCAAGTTCGCTGAGGCGTACCGGCCGATCATAAGACTGATGGAGATGCTGCAGGACCCGGTCGATGCGGGTGCGGCCTTCGCCAGCCCCCGGCGGAATAACCGAGGCAAGCGTCTCCGGGTCACGAATGGCAGACAATTGCATCAGGATGTCGAGCAAGATCATCAGCCGTCTGGGCGGCTCAGCCTTGATCGCCTCCACGAAGCTAGGCTTGAGACTGGCTCCGATAACATTGCCGAAGGAGATGCCCGCCGAGGCGCGATCGAACATGCGGTGGACTGCCGCGAACTCGATGGCAGCACCTAAGAAGCTGTCGACCCATGTCTGCCGGAACCAGAAGACAAGCGCCACATGAGGCTTGTCTGCATCGATCCGGCCGATCGACGACCATGTATGCGGCAGGTTCGGCCCGACGAGAACGAGGTCGGCATGACCATATGGCCCGACATGATCGCCAATGAAGCGCTGACCTTCGGAATTGAGCGTCAGGGTCAGTTCATATTCGGGATGATGGTGCCAGAGAAAGGGAATACCGTCTTCCAACCGCCGGTCGAGAATGGCGATGGAGGCATCCGGCGATACGGGGAGTTTTTCGAGATAGGGCCTGACCATGCGGATAGGAACTCCAGATACGCCAGAATAGTATCAGTATTGGCTGTGGCATGACAACACGGCCCCGGACGAGCGGCTAGACTGGGGATCTTAACCAGCCGATGCACAGAGATGGAGGAGCGTCATGCAGCCCGCAACCGCCGAGATCGTCAGGGACAGCCACCCGACGACAACTGCCACGACACAGCTGAAGGACATCGAGAAGCGCCTGCCCTTGCGCGTGCTGTCCAAGGCCGACTGGCATCACTGGATCACCCGGGGATATGTGATCGTGCGCCAGGCAGTGCCCGCCGCCAATGTCGAGCGGCTGGTCAAGCTACTCTGGGAGTTCGACGAGAAGGACCCATCAGATCCCTCGACCTGGTATGCGCCGCAGCGGCGCGAGCACAAGATGAAGGAGCTGAACAACACCGGCATGCTGGAGATCTATAATCACCAGCTGCTCTGGGACAACCGGATGGAGCGCCGCGTCTACGACGCCTTTGTCGACATCTGGGACCGGGAGGATCTCTGGGTGACCATAGACCGGGCCAATCTCAATCCGCCGAAGAAGGTGAAGGGCAATCCGCATGGCTTCATCCACTGGGATGTCGACACCTCGATCCAGCCACCGCCTATCGGCGTGCAGGGCGTGCTCAGCCTGCAGAAACAGGATGGCGATGTGGGCGGCTTCCAGTGCGTGCCGTGGCTGTTTGAGAATTTCGAGACTTGGGTGAAGGACCAGCCGGCGGATCGCGATCCGATGCATCCCGACATGACGGGCTTGTCCGTCGTCAATATCGACATGGAGCCGGGCGACCTGATGATCTTCAATTCGCTTCTGGCCCACGGCGTCCGACCCAACCATTCCGACGACCGAGTGCGCATGGCGCAGTATGTCTCCATGCATCCGGCGGAATTCGATAACGAGGCCGAGCGCAGTGAGCGGATCCGTCTGTGGCGCGAACGCGACTATCCGCGCCGCGACGCCTTTCCGGGAGACCCGCGCAAATGGGAAAAGACCCATGCTGAGACGGCAAATCTCACCGAGCTCGGCGAGAAACTGCTCGGCCTGACCCGCTGGTAGGGCTGTGGATTGCCTTACTCCGCCGCCTGTGTACGCCCCTGCGCGCTGCCGTAGCGCGACGGCGGCACGCCGACGAAGCGGGTGAAGGCCGTGGAGAAGGCGCTGGCCGAGCCATAGCCGATGCGGCCGGCGATTTCCTCCATGCCCAGATCCTGATCAAGATAGGTCTTGGCCAGCGCCATGCGCCAGGCCGTGAGATATTCCATCGGCGGCATGCCAAGGGCTGCCCGGAAGCGCTTGTAAAAGGCCGAGCGTGAGAGGGACGCCTCGCGGGCCAGGCTCTCGATCGTCCAGTCCTGCGCCGGGTCACCATGCAGGCACCGCAGGCTTGCCGCCAGGCGTTCATCTGCCAGGCCGCGCAGGATACCGGACGGGGGCGTTTCGCCCGGTGCCGTCTCATCCGGTGCTGCACGCAGTGCTTCCAGCAGGATCACGTCGAGCAGGCGGGCGAGGATCATCTCGCGCGCCGGACGGGCTGCCCGCGTCTCGTCCGTCAAGAGCCGGACCAGGGCCGAAAGCCTCTCTGCCCCGCGCAGATGCAGGAGGCGCGGCAGGAGCTGGACGAGCAGACGCGCATCCGGCGAGCCGAAATGGAAATGGCCGACCAGCAGCCTGGCATTGACCGACGCTTCCGGATCGCCATGGCGTATCTCGCCCGGCAGCGGCGTCGCCAGCGACGGGTCGCGAGCCGTCAGGCCCTCCCTTGCTGTCCCCTCCCTGGCTGCCTCTCTGCCTGCTCCCTCCATTTCCATGCTCTCCATGGCAAAGTGGAAGAGCGACGGCACAAGGACAAAATCGCCGGCCTGCAACTGCACGGCCGGATGCCCGTCGACGGTCATGCGAGCCCTGCCATCGAGTACGACACAATAGAAGGGTTCGCCATCCAGCTCCCGTGTCACACGCCAGCGGCCTGCCCCGCTTGCCACCTTGGCAAAGCCGGCGCGCGGCCTGAGCAGAGAGACGATTTCGCCCAATGGATCGCTTGTGGGATCGGCCAAACGACACTCCTGATAATGAAGATTGGACTTTGCATTATAGATAAGATTTAGACCGCGATCTAGTCTCCGTGCATCCCATAACGGACAGGAGACGACATATGAACACGGTACTGATCACGGGCGCTTCAGCGGGCTTCGGGCTCGAAACGGCGAAACTCTTCCTCTCAAAAGGCTGGCGGGTGGTGGCCGGCATGCGCAGCCCCCGCGAAGACCTGCTGCACGCCTCTGAACACCTTGAGATCGTCAAGCTTGATGTTACCGATCCGGACAGCATTGCCGCTGCGATCTCTGCGACCGGGCCGATCGACGTTCTGGTCAACAATGCCGGCATCGGCTGGATGAATGCGGTGGAAGGCACGCCGATGGAGACCCTGCGCGGCCTGTTTGAGACCAATACATTCGGCCCGGTCGCGATGATGCAGGCCGTGCTGCCGCAAATGCGCGAGCGACGCTCGGGCGTCATCATCAATGTCTCCTCCAGCGTGACCCTGAAACCGCTGGCTCTGCTGTCGGCCTATACTGCGAGCAAGGCCGCGCTGAACGCGCTGACCGAGGTGTCTGCGCTGGAACTTGCCCCCTTCGACGTGCGTGTGCGCATCGTGCTGCCCGGCCGTGCGCCGACCACCAGCTTCGGCGACACGGCCCGCGCAAGGGTTCAGGGTGAAGGCGGCTTTCCGGAGCCCTATCTGCCGGTGGTGAAGGCCGTGTTCGACGCATGGGCCGAGGAAAGTGCGTCCGAAGTCACGCAAGCCTCCGACGTCGCCGAAGCCGTGTGGTGGGCCGCCACCGATGCAACATCGCCCTTGCGTATTCCGGCTGGTGCCGACGCGGTGGCGCTGGTCTGGTAAATTCTGCGAAGGCGGCCCGGGTGGTCGGGTCGCCTTCGTCAATCCATGGGGGGTGGAACGTTCAGTCCGCCATTTTAATGCAGGTGCTGGAGCTTGTCCGGATTGCGCATGACATAGATGGCGGTGATGGCAGCGTCCTCGATCTGCAGCGCCGTGGTCTGCAACTCGCCGTCCGCCTCCCGCGTGACGAAGCCCGGCAGGCCGTTGATGAGGCCGACACGCAGGAGTGTTGATCCTGACGGCCAGATCTTCTCCGCGAGATAGGTATGAACTTTCATCACGGCGGCATGGCCGAGGATCGGTGTGATCGCGGCCTGCCGCTTGCCGCCGCCATCGGAATGCAGGCCGACATCGGCGGCGAGCATGGCGGAAAGCGTCGTCATGTCGCCGCTGCGCGAGGCGTTGAAAAAGGCCTGCGCCATCTCCTGCCCGCGCTTGGAGTCGATCGTGTAGCGGGTTCGTGCTTCCCGCACGTTCCGCCGTGCTCTGGTTGCCAGCTGGCGGCAAGCGGCGATATCGCGCTCCAGGGTTTCGGCAATCTCCTCGAAGGGCAGGCCGAAGACATCGTGGAGCAGAAGGGCTGCCCGCTCCAGCGGGGAGAGCCGTTCCAGCGCCAGCATCAGTGGCAGGGTGACGTCCTCTGGCTCGTCCTCGTCTTCGACCACCGGTTCCGGCAACCATGGGCCGATATAGGTCTCACGCGTCAGGCGGGCCGATTTCAGCTGGTCGAGGCACAGCCTTGTGACGACGCGGCGCAGAAACGCCTCGGGCTCGCGGATCTCGCGGCGGTCGGCCCTCATCCAGCGGATGAAGGCCTCCTGCAGCATGTCTTCGGCATCCGTGACCGAGCCCAGCATGCGATAGGCGAGCCGCATGAGCTTCTGCCTCAAGGGATCGAAGCTCGCTGCCGCATCCGTGTGCTCGAAAGACAACATCAGGCGGCCACTCCCTGGGCTCGGGTCGCCGGTGTCTCGATCCAGAGGCCGAAGCCCACCGCGAGCCTGTTCCAGCCGTTGATGACATTGATCATCAATGTCAGATTCACCTGCTCCTCCTCGGTAAAGGCCGCCTGCAGATCCCGGCGCGCCGCCTCCTGCGGATGGCCGGCGGAAAGTGTGGTGAGAGCTTCGGTCCAGGCGAAGGCCGCCCGCTCACGCTGCGTATAACACGGCGCCTCGCGCCAGGCCGAGAGGAGATAGATGCGGTTCTCCGTCTCGCCCGTGGCCCGGGCTTCGGCCGCGTGCATGTTGAGGCAGTTGGCGCAGGCATTGATCTGGGACGCACGGATCTTGACGAGTTCGACGAGGCTTGGCTCAAGGCTTGCGGCGATGTCGGTCGAGACGGCCATCCATTTTTTCATCAAGGCGGGAGAGGCGGCGAAAGGATCCAGTGTTGCGGTCATGAGGTCGTTTCCTTCTGTGGGGTACGAGATCATGACGAGCGGGGCAGCGTCAACGTGACATGGGCGGGGGATTTTTTTCGGCACCGTCATCTTCGCGTAAGGGCAGGCTGCAACTATCCAACAATCATGTCTTTGGTAGCGGGAAGCGTCGAAGGGCGGCAAAGTCTTGCGCGCATGTTAGTTCCGGCTCATTTTAGGGGGCGTTTTGAGATGGATATTTAGACGCTACTGGAAATCGCCTAACATTCGGACCGGAACCATCCTCGAAGGGACAACCATGAAAAAACTTCTCATAGCCTCTGTTTTCGCGATCTGCATTCCGTTTGCCGCATCTGCTGCTGAACTCGTGTTCCCCAGTGACGCTCCTGTGGCGTCTATTACCATTCCCGACAGCTGGGGACCGAAGGAAACCGAAACCGGCGTTGACGCCACATCTGAAGACGGGGCCATCTATTTCTCTATCGATGTGGCCGACGCCAGCTCTGCCGACAAGACGACAGATATCGCTATCGACTTTCTGACCAAGAATGGCGTGCAAATCGATGCTCAGTCGATGAAAGAAACTGGCGAGACCGATGTCAACGGACTGAAGATCTCGGCTCTCAGTTACGAGGGTACCGACGAGGAGGGTCCGGTCGAAATATCTCTCGGCTTTGCCGCAGCCGGCGACAAGGTTTTGATCTTCACCTATTGGGGTTCGAAGGGCACGTATGAAACCCACCAGAAGGAACTGGGAGACATTCTGGCCTCTCTGAAGCCGGCGAGCTGACGGCGAAAGAGAAAGCTGTTTAGCCCCACACTGTTTAGAAACCCGCCGGCTGTTCGGCGGGTTTTTCTTCTTTGCGCGGCCGGGCGATCCAGAGGAACGAGGTCTTTGGCATCGAAGAGGTCCGAATGCGGCAATCCTCCTTCGACTGCGCGCTACACGTCACTCGTCAGCGTCAAAGCTTTCGTCTTCGGCGCTCAAGCACATGTCGGCACCCTCTGCGAGATCGGTCTCGCTCAACCCATCAAAGAAGGCGACGCTGCTGCCGATCATCTGGTTTGCTGCGTCCTCGCCACCATTCAGTTCCACTGACTTCTCACGCATGGTCGCGGCAGCATCCCTGTACGCCTGCTGGTCAGCGGCATCGATGACGCCTTTGTCGAGCGCAAGGCCAATGAGCACCACGCAGACCGAAGGAGACGCATGGTCGGGCAGCGCGTCTTCCTCGGCATGCACTGGAGCGGAAAGCGTCGCGGCAAGCAGGAGGACGTATAGCGGCAATCTTGGCACTTCTGGACATCCCCATGACATTGAGAGAGATTTTGTCTGGAGGGTCTGCCACATCTGCTGTTTAAAAACCGTGAAGTGATGAGGCGACCCACTGTCTCAAGGATTGCCCGTATGTAGGGGTGAGGGGCTGGCGGGTTCCGCAAAGTGATGCAAACTCAGCGCCATCATCAGGCCGATCATATTCCACGCCAGGTGAGCAACGAGCTGCCATCACCCCCTCGCCTTGATCGCCGCCTGGGCCGCCGACAGTCTCGCAATCGGCACACGAAACGGCGAGCACGAGACGTAATCCAGCCCGACATCCTCGCAGAAATGGATCGAGGTCGGGTCGCCGCCGTGTTCGCCGCAGATGCCGAGTTTCATGTCAGGCCTCGTCTTGCGGCCGCGTTCGGCGGCGATGCGGATGAGTTCGCCGACGCCGTCGAAATCGAGCGAGACGAAGGGGGGAATGAAGTTTCGGTGGTGGCCGCAAGATGGTACCTGCTGCTACATCCGTTTCGTCCACGAACACATCGTGAATGATCAGCTTCTCACAGAAACTGGATACGCGCTCGAATGGTCCGGCGGATGAACTTAAGCTTTTGAAATGGCCTGGCCATCCACTGAAAATCTGCAACTTAACCGACTGTCGTATTGATGCCCGAGAACAACAATCATATCCGTTTGAAACGCAGCCTTCAGGTCCTTGTGGGTCTGCCACTGAGCATCGCCCGCGATGCCGCAAGCATGAAGGTTTTCCATTTTGGCGAAGTGAAACCGCATCCATCAGGCGCTGGAACGGTCGGTGCCTACGCACTCCATATCCAATGCCCCTGGCGGTTCGTCGATGAGAAGAGGGTCGTTACAGGCACATCTGATCGTTTCGCCGATCCGGCGGACGAAACGGAGGTGGATGACGACCCTCGTACCGGAAACCTCCAGCTCATCAAAATAGAGTCCCTGCTGAAAGGCTATGATGCGGAGACAAGATCCTTCGTCAATGCCACCGAGCAACTCGTCGTCATCTCGGTTAGCACCGACAGATTTGGCGGAGCGGATTTGTTGCTGACAGGTGGTTATCGCCTGCAGATTTTCCCGGACGGCTCATTTTATGAGGCTTGGCGCTTTATCGAGACACAAGGGCGTCATATCGTTATCGAAGGCGCCCAAGTGACGTTTAGAGAGTAGCTATCGGCGCAGGAACTCCGTTTCACCACAACCAGTTTGAAGACCGCCCTCACCCCACCACATCCGCTGTCAGTGAAAGCCCGAGCGCCTTCATCACCGCAAGCGTGGTCTTGAGCGTCGGATTACCCTCGCTGGAGAGCGTGCGATAGAGCTGCTCCCGCGAAAGCCCCGCTTCCCGCGCAATGCCGGCCATGCCTTTTGCGCGGGCGACCACGCCGAGCGCATGGGCGATATAGGCGGCGTCGTCGGTCTTCAGGGCCTCGTTGACGAAGACGGTGATGGCCTCGGGGGTATCAAGGTCTTCCGCCGGATCATAGTCGGTCAGGATTTCAGTCATCTGCCTCTCTCCAGAACCGGGCCAGACGTTTTGCGGTCTCTATGCCTCTGACCTGGCTTCCTTTGTCTCCGCCGCAGAGGAGGGCTCGCAAGAATTTTGGCATGCCAGCTCATATATGCCGGACGACCCTAGCTGTTTTCGTATGCGCGGT
This sequence comes from Rhizobium sp. G187, assembly GCF_051549525.1. Lineage (NCBI taxonomy): Bacteria > Pseudomonadati > Pseudomonadota > Alphaproteobacteria > Hyphomicrobiales > Rhizobiaceae > Rhizobium > Rhizobium sp. G187. The sequence goes on along the minus strand of NZ_JBPUGM010000002.1, from coordinate 443,287 downwards.
TAAGCTGGTCCAATTGTAACTCGGATTGCAAGCATCCAGAGGGCAAAGAAATGCGCACCACGGCCTTGTTCGTACTAGCAGGAATTTCGGCCTTCTCGCTTTGGCGTCTTGGGGATGTCGAACGCGAACGGTACGCGCTCATCCTTGGTATGTGCCGCGACCAGAGTATTCTTGGTCTCGATGCGAATTGCCTGGAAACCGTCGAACCGCGCAAGAGCCGCCTCTGGGACATCTATTACGGCTTACTCGAATAGATTACATCGGATGCCTCAGAGGGCAACGAGTTTGTAGAATTGGTAGAACACCTTCCTCACCCCCGCGCCTTGATCGCCGCCTGGGCCGCAGACAGCCGCGCAATCGGCACGCGGAACGGCGAGCACGAGACGTAATCCAGCCCGACATCCTCGCAGAAATGGATCGAGGTCGGGTCGCCGCCGTGTTCGCCGCAGATGCCGAGTTTCATGTCAGGCCTCGTCTTGCGGCCGCGTTCGGCGGCGATGCGGATGAGTTCGCCGACGCCGTCGAAATCGAGCGAGACGAAGGGGTCGTGGATGATGATGCCCTTCTTCTGATAGGTCGGGATGAAGCGGGCAGCATCGTCGCGGGACATGCCGAAGGTCGTCTGGGTCAGGTCATTGGTGCCGAAGGAGAAGAATTCGGCGGCTTCCGCGATGATATGGGCGCGGATGGCGGCGCGCGGCAGCTCGATCATCGTGCCGACGAGATAGGAAATCGATAGCTCCGCTTCGGCCATGACCTCTGTCGCGACACGGTCGATGACGGCTTTCACGTAGTCGAGCTCGGAGCGAAGGCCGACCAGTGGCACCATGATTTCCGGCACGACAGGCGCGCCGGTTTCGCGGGCGGCGCTTACTGCGGCCTCGAAGATGGCGCGGGCCTGCATTTCGGCGATCTCAGGATAGGAGATGGCAAGCCGGCAGCCGCGATGTCCGAGCATCGGGTTGAACTCGTGCAACGCATCGATGCGGCGGCGCATGAAGCCGGGTTCAAGCTCCATGGCATTGGCCACTTCTTCGATCTCGTCGTCGCTCTTCGGCAGGAATTCATGCAGCGGCGGGTCGAGCATGCGGATGGTGACAGGCAACCCGTGCATGATGGTGAAGAGCTCGGTGAAATCAGAGCGCTGCATGGGCAGGAGCTTGTCGAGCGCTGCGCGGCGACCGGCCTCGTCTTCGGCGAGGATCATCTCGCGCATGACATGGATGCGGTCGCCCTCGAAGAACATGTGCTCGGTGCGGCAAAGGCCTATGCCTTCGGCGCCAAAGGAGCGTGCGGCGCGGGCATCGCCCGGCGTGTCGGCATTGGTGCGCACCGTCATGCGGCGCGTGGCGTCGGCCCACTCCATCAGCTGAGCAAAGTCGCCGGAGAGTTCCGGCTGCAACATGGGCACTTCGCCCTTCAGCACCTGGCCGGAGGAGCCGTCAATCGTGACGATATCGCCCTTGGTGAGCGTGACGCCCATGCCGACCAGTCTTTCATTGCGCAGGTCGACGCGCATGCTGCCGGCACCGGCCACGCAGGGAATACCCATGCCGCGGGCCACGACCGCCGCATGGCTGGTCATGCCGCCACGGGTTGTCAGGATGCCTTCGGCGGCATGCATCCCGTGAATGTCTTCGGGGCTTGTTTCGACGCGCACCAGAATGACCTTGCGGCCCTCGCCTGCAGCATCGACCGCCTCTTCCGCCGTGAACACAATCGCGCCGGTTGCCGCGCCCGGTGAGGCGGGCAGACCGGAGCCGATGACGTGGCGGGCGACGCGCGGGTCGATGGTCGGATGCAGCAGCTGGTCGAGCGAGGACGGCTCGATGCGCATGACGGCCTCTTCCTCGGTAATCACACCTTCAGCGACCATATCGACGGCAATGCGCATCGCGGCCTTGGTGGTGCGCTTGCCGGAGCGAGCCTGCAGCATCCACAGTTTGCCGCGCTCGATGGTGAATTCCAGATCCTGCATGTCGCGGTAATGGGCTTCGAGCCGCGTGCAGATCGCGCCGAATTCGGCAAAGGCTTCCGGCATCAGCTTTTCGAGCGATGGCTTTTCCGAACCGCTGTCGATGCGGGCGGCCTCGGTGATCGATTGCGGTGTGCGGATGCCGGCAACGACATCTTCGCCTTGCGCATTGACGAGGAACTCGCCGTACAGCTCCTTGGCTCCTGTCGAGGGATTGCGGGTGAAGGCGACGCCAGTGGCAGAGGTGGAGCCGAGATTGCCGAAGACCATGGCCTGCACGGTGACGGATGTGCCCCATTCCTCCGGAATGTTGTGCAGCATGCGATAGGTCTTCGCACGCGGGTTCATCCACGAGGAAAACACCGCGCCGACCGCGCCCCAGAGCTGTACATGCGGATCCTGCGGAAAGGGCTCGCCCAGTTCCTGCTCCAGCATGTCCTTGTAGAGCGAAACGATATGTTGCCATTCGACCGCAGAAAGCTCGGTATCGAGTTCATGGCCGAGACGGGCCTTCTCGTCTTCGAGGATTTCCTCAAAGACCTCATGGTCAAGGCCCATGACGACGTCGGCATACATCTGGATGAATCGACGATAGCTGTCCCAGGCGAAGCGCGCATCGCCGGAGTGATGGCCAAGCGCTTCCACCGTGTGGTCGTTCAAGCCAAGGTTCAGCACCGTATCCATCATGCCTGGCATGGAGGTGCGGGCACCGGAGCGGACGGAGAGCAAAAGCGGATGGCTGGTATCGCCGAAACCGCGACCGGTCGTGGCCTCGATGCCGGCAATGCCGGTGAGGACCTGCGTCTTCAGGTCATCGGCAAGCGTCTTGCCGTTCTTGTAGAAAAGGGTGCAGGCATCCGAGACGATGGTCAGACCGGGCGGCACGGGCAAACCCAGGCTCGCCATCTCGGCCAGATTGGCGCCCTTCCCTCCCAGCTGATCGATTTCGGCCCTACTCCCCTCGGCCGCTCCTCCGCCGAAGGTGTAAACCCACTTCCGCATTGCCCTCTCCACCCAAACAGGCTTTATTTTCCATCGTTTACAGCAATTGTGACGGATTGGAAATGCTGCCCTGTCAAGTTTATGTTGCATTGCATCATAATTGCGGCAATCCGCAGGAGATTGTCTCACGGCGATGTGAAACGGCGTGGACAGACGTGAGCAGCGGCGCGACGGACGGCGGTGTATGCCGACCTATCGGGGACACGCGATATTGGACGGGGATACAGGAATGTCGATGACATGGACGCGGCGTCAGCTCTTGCGGCTGGCGGGAACGGCAACGCTTTCCGGCGCGATGGCCGGAGCGCTCAGGGCAGAAGGCGCGGAAGGCCCAGGCGAAATCCAGACGGCGCTTCGGGACGGCCCGGCCAAACTGCCGCTTGCCCTGACGCGGCCGATCCATGTCGACGCCGTCTGTCTGCGGGTCCGCGACCTCAGACGGATGACCGATTATTACAAGAGCGTGCTCGGCCTCGACATCCTGACCAACGGCACGGATCTCGTCACGCTCGGCGCCGGTGGCGTTCCGCTTCTTCATCTCGCGTCCCGGCCCGATGCGGAGCCTCAAAACGGCAATCAGGCCGGGCTTTATCACACGGCCTTTCTGATGCCGGATCGGGCGCATCTCGCGCGCTGGCTGGTGCATGTGGCACGCGCCCAGGTGCCGCTGACCGGCTTTGCCGATCATTCCGTCTCGGAAGCCGTCTATCTCGATGATCCCGAGGGCAACGGCATCGAGGTTTACTGCGACCGCCCCGAAGATCGCTGGCTCTGGGCCGGCAATCAGGTGTCCATGGGCACAAAAGAACTCGACATCGACGACATCTTCACCAAGACAAAAACGGCGACCGACCGGGATCTCTATAAAGGGGCGCCCGAAACCTTGAGGATCGGCCATATTCACCTGAAGGTCGGCGCCCTTTCGCGCGCACGCGACTTCTATGCGACCGGGCTTGGGCTCGATGTGGTGGCGGGCAGCGACCAGCGCGGCGCGACCTTCCTCTCCTCTGGCCGCTATCACCACCATATCGGCGCCAATATCTGGCAGAGTGAGAATGCGGGGCCGCGCCAGGACACGATGACCGGGCTCGACTGGTTTTCACTGAAGGCGGAGAACGAGGCGATCCTTGCCGCATGCAAGGCGGAACTTGAAACCCGCGGCTATGCCGTCAGCGCGATCGATGGCGGGTTCGAGGCGAAGGATCCCTGGGGCACGCGGGTGCGGCTGATCAAAGCCTGAGCGGCGCAGTTCGGCTCGCAATTGTTACAGTCGATCACGTCTTGCAATGAACGGTCACGCAAAATGACCAGGAAATGCAACAGAGGACGGTGCCATGTCGATCAGGGTTTGCTAGTGGGCATGTGCAGATATTAAAAAACTGGAATCAATTGGCACATGAAGTCCCCCGTTTCCCTGACGCAGATCTCCGAGAATACCCTGTATCGCAAGGGTGATGTCTTTGTCCTGTTCGGCGAATTGTTCGGTCGCGGCTATGTGACCGGCCTGCTCGACCAGGCCAAGAAGGCCGGCATGGAGATCATCGGCATCACCGTTGGCCGCCGTGACGAGAACAACAAGCTGCGTCCGCTGACGGCAGATGAACTGGCCCAGGCGGAAGCCAATCTCGGCGGGAAAATCATCAATGTGCCCGCCATGGCCGGTTTCGACCTCGATGCGCCGGAAGGCGAACCGACGCCGACCGATCTCCTTTCCTCGCTGACGCTGGAAAACTGGGAAACCGAAAAACTCGACTGGGCGCATATCGAAAAGTGCCGCCAGGTTGGCGTTGAGCGTTTCCAGAATGCCGTTGCCAAGATCATGACCGAGCTCGAAGGCATGATTGCCGACGGCAAGAACGTGCACTTTGCCCACACCATGGCCGGTGGCATTCCGAAGGCCAAGGTCTTCCTCGTCATCGCCAACCGCATCTACAAGGGCCGTGGCGCGCGCCACATGTCTTCGCAGGTGCTGCTGGAAAGCGATCTCGGCAAACTGATCCTGCAGAACTTCGACGAAGTCTCGGCCAACACCTTCCGCCACCTGATCGAGGGCAGCGCTGCGATCCGCGAGCGCATTGAAAAGAGCGGTGGCCAGGTGCGTTACTCGGCCTATGGCTATCACGGCACCGGCATTCTGATCGGCGACGAATATCGCTGGCAGACCTATACGAACTATACGCAGGGCTATGCGAAGATCCGGCTCGAGGCGATTGCCGAAGAGGCCTTTGCATCGGGCATCAAGGCGACCGTGTTCAACTGCCCGGAAATCCGCACCAATTCGTCGGATGTCTTTGCCGGTATCGAGCTTCCGCTCCTGCCGCTCCTGAAGGCACTCAAAAAGGAACATGGCGGCGCACGGGCCGAGAAGATCTGGGCTGACTGCGAAGCGCTTCTGGTCGAGGGCGCGACGATCGACGACGTGCTTCAGAAGATCGCCGACTTCCAGGCCAGCGACGTGATGATCCCGTTCTACGACTTCAACAACTGGCCGATGCCGAACAGCCAGGGCCAGTCCGACATCACCATCGGCACCTCGGCCGAAATCGCCCAGATGCACAAGGACAGCAAGGCGCTGATCTCGGACTATCTGAGCGTGCTGGTGGTCGAGGCAACCGGCGCACTGATCTTCGGTGAGGTCGCAAATCCGTCTGCACCTGTTCTCTGGCTCAACCACGACATGGTTGCACGGCAGATCAATTCGGCCGACTGAGCGAATAGCGAATAGGCCGTCGCAATAGAAGGATGCCGGGAGCTTGCTTCCGGCGTTTTTCGTTTGAATGGATCGGCATCCTCGGGCCTGTCCCGAGGATGATGGCGCATAGGGGCACGGCCCCTGCCCGCCAGAAGTCTCGGCGCGCAGCACCAATCAAAAGGCCTTTTCCGGGGGCGAACCGATTGACGGCGTCGATGGCTGGACTTGCCGGACTGATGCTGGCAGGTCGGTATCTGGTTGTCTGACAAATCGAGTCGTCCCGATGCATATCCCCCCGCAGTTTCGCGTCTACATCGCCTTCTTCCTGTTCGCCATGTCGACGGGATCCTTGTTTTCGCGGCTGCCCGACTTGCAGGCGCATCTCTCCGTCAACAAGGCGGAGCTGGGGCTGACGCTGATCGGCATGGCGATCGGGTCGCTGATTTCGCTGACCTTCTCCTCGCCGCTGATCGTGAAGCTCGGCACGCGGGCGACGCTTGCCATCTCGCTGCTCGGCGTCATGGCGCTTCTGGCGACCATTCCGCTCCTGCCGAGTGCGCCCATGGTGTTTTGCGTGCTCTTCTCCATCGGCCTTCTCGCCGGGGCGCTGGAAATCTGTCTCAATGTCGAGATTGGGCGCATCGAGGCGGAGGTCGGCTTTGGCATCATGAACCGGGCGCATGGCTGCTGGAGCCTCGGCTTCTTCGTCACTGCCATTACCGCTTCGCTGGTTCGACAGGCCGGCATCGGCATGCAGATGCATATGCATCTGCTGCTCGGCATGATGTTCGTCATTGGCGCGATCACCATTGCCGGCATGAAGAATGCGCCGCATGTGGTGAGTGCGACCACGCATGAGAAGCAGCCGCATTTCGCCCTGCCGACACTGGCGCTGCTGCCGCTCTGCATCATCGGCACCTCGGCCTTCCTGATCGAGGGAGCCGGTATCGACTGGTCGACGATCTACATGGAAGAGGTGTTCGACGTTTCGCCCTTCATCTCGGGGTCCGGCCTGACGCTGTTTGCCTTCTTCATGGCGCTGGCGCGCCTCACCATCGATCCGGTGGTCGACCGGCATGGCGCAAGACTGGTCGGTCGCGTGCTGCTCTCGGTCGCCGCCTTCGGCATCGCGTTGGCCTGGCTTGCCCCGCATCCCTATGCCGCGCTGCTGAGCTTCGCACTCATGGGCGCCGGCTGCAGCGCGGTCTATCCGATGGCGGTTTCGGCTGCAGCCCTGCGCACGGATCGCCCGGCGGTCATCAATGTCGCGGCAATCGCCCAGATGGCCTTTGTCGTCTTCTTCCTCGGGCCACCACTGCTCGGCTTCGTTGCGGAAGCCTTCGGCATCCGCAATGCCTATCTCGTCTGCCTGCCACTGATCCTCGGCTCGATTTTCGCCAGTGCCGCACTGCCTGCAGGCCCCGCGCGGCGGGAGGCGGCGGCTGAGTGACGGCGGCTATGGCCGGGCGATAAAGGCCAGTTCCTGTGGCGTCGGGTCGCCGAAGATCTTGATGCCAAGCTTGTCGTCAGAAATGTAGAGAAGCACCCGCTTGCCATCCGCAGAGAACAGTGCACGAAGCCAGCTTGCTTCGCATCGGCGCGCCTCGCAGGCGCGAAACAGCTGCATCGGCGCATCCTTCACCCGCACCTCCTGCGAAGCCAGCGCCACATAGCGCGGCTGGCGCACCAGGGATCGGACCCAAAAAGGCAGACCGGGCTGCCCCTTGATCAACACCGTCAGGCTATCGCGATGGGTTTGAGAAGCGGCCAGAACCTGCGGCAGGTAGTTGCCGGAAAGCGAGGTAGAGGTCGGCTGGGCTGCAAGGGGGCCAGCGAACAATACGCCAGCGATCAGGATTGCCCGGCACGGCCTCACACCAGATCCCTCTCGCGCAGGGCCTCCGCTGTCTGCAGATCCACCGAGACGAGCTGTGAGACCCCTTGTTCGGCCATGGTGACGCCGAAGAGGCGGTTCATGCGGGCCATGGTGATGGGGTTATGGGTGATGATGACGAAGCGGGTCTCGGTCGAGGCGGCCATTTCGTCCATCAGGTTGCAGTAGCGCTCGACATTGTGGTCGTCGAGCGGTGCGTCCACTTCGTCCAGCACGCAGATCGGGGCCGGGTTCGTCAGGAAGACGGCGAAGATCAGCGCCATGGCGGTCAGCGCCTGTTCGCCGCCTGACAGGAGCGTCATGGTCTGCGGCTTCTTGCCCGGTGGGCGGGCGAGGATTTCGAGGCCGGCTTCGAGCGGGTCGTCGCTTTCGATCAGCTGCAGTTCGGCCGTGCCACCATTGAACAGGTGGGTGAAGAGGCGCTGGAACTGAGCGTTGACCACATCGAAGGCGGCGAGAAGGCGTTCACGGCCTTCGCGGTTGAGGCTCTGGATCGCACCGCGCAGCTTGCGGATCGCATCAATGATGTCGTCGCGCTCCTTGACCAGGGCTGCGAGCTTGTCCGCCAATTCCTTCTGCTCTTCTTCGGCCCGCAGGTTGACGGCGCCGAGGCGTTCCCGCTCGATCTTCAAGCGGTCAAGATCGCGCTCAACCTCGCGCAGATCGCGGATTTCAGAAGGGTCCTTGAGGCCTGTCAGGCGGAAAGCCTCGTGCGGCGGCACGTTCAGCGTTTCCGCGATACGGGTCTCGGCCTCAACACGCCATTCGCGGGCAGAGACAAGGCGCTCTTCGGCGCGGCCCCGCTTTTCGCGGGCTTCGGCAAGGGTGGCGAGCGCGGCTGCCGCCTTCTGGTCGGCCTCGCGCTGGCGGCTTTCCGCCTCGACCAGCCTGTCTCCCGCCTCGCGGCGGTCCTTGTCGGCCTTGTCCAGCGCGCTCAAGAGTGCGCGGCGCTTGTCCTCGAATTCATCCGGCGCCATTTCGAGATCGGTGATCTCCTCGCGGGCCTCGGCCTCGCGCTCGCGCAGCGTCGCGATATGGTCTTCCGCAGACTTGGCGCGGTTCTGCCAGTTCTGCTTTTCCTGGCGGATCGACAGGATGCGGCGGCGACGCATCTCGTCTTCGCGGGCAAGGCCCTCAAAGCGGGCACGGGCTTCGGCAAGAAGGCCGCGATCACGGGCGACAATCGCCTCGGCGTCACGCAGCTTGACGTCGAGGGCCGATAGATCCGGCGTCTCTTCCATCTCGATGCGCGCGGTCTCTTCCTGCTCGACGATCTCTTCGATCTGGCCCTTCAGGCCGTTCACCGCCTCCTCGATCACCTCGCGGCGGCGGATCAGATCGCCAGAGGCCCGTTCGGCCTGGGTCAGCGCTTCGCGGGCTTCGGCGAGTGCGCGGACCGTCAGGCGGCTGCGGTCGCGGGCATCCGTCAGGCGGGCCTCTTCAGCGCGAATGGCCTCTGCAGCTTCAGCGAGGCGATCTTCGGCCTCGACCATCTGGTCGCGGGCTTCTTCGGTTTCCAGCTCGATTTCGGCAAGACGGTTCTTCTGGGCAAGCCGTAAAGCCGCCGCACTCGGGGCATCGGCACCGGTGACATGACCATCCCAGCGATAGACGGCACCGTCACGGGTGACGAGGCGCTGGCCGGGGGCGAGTTTTGCCATCAGGGCGAGTGCGTCCGCCTCTTCGACCACGCCGATCTGGCGCAGCGACCTTGAAAGCACGGCCGGCGCGCGGACATGGGCAATCAGTGGCTTTGCGCCGTCGGGAAGGGCCGGATCCCCTGCCCCATCGCCATTCCCATGCCAATGGGCGGGAGCATCGAGGTCAAGCGCGCTATCGAGGTCGTCGCCAAGGGCGGCCCCCAGCGCCGTCTCATAGCCACGGTCGACGGAGAGTTCGTCGGCAACCGGTGGGAAATCACCTGTTGTGGTCGATGCCAGAATGCGGGCAATGGTGCGGGCTTCGGTCTCCAGACCATTGACACGGGCACGGGCCGCTTCCAGCGGCTGGCGCAGATGGCCCTCGGTGCGACGCGCTTCTGTGAGTGCGGCTTCCGCCTCCATCGCCACCGTTTCGGCGTCTTGCACAGCCTGCTCGGCAATCTCGACCATTTCGCGCTTTTCCTCCGGGTCGGGGAGGCTCGCAATGCGGTCGGAAATCTCGGAGAGCTCGCGGGAGGCGTCCGACACCTGGCGCTCCAGCCGGGCGCGGCGCTCGGTCATATCGCGGATGGCGCGTTCCAGCTGGTTGCGGCCGGCGGCGGCCTCGGCGCGCTCGGCGGTGAGCCGGGTGAAGTCGCGTTCGCTGTCGGCAAGCGTTGCCGCAGCGGCGTCAAAGCTATCCTTCGCCTCTTCGGCAAAGCGTCCGGCATCGGCAAGGATTTCCTCAAGTTCCGACTCTTCCTCCGAAAGCCGCCCGATGACCTCGGCATTCTCGGAGACGAGGCGCTCCTCGCGGCGGATATCCTCATCGAGCTGGGCAAGCCGGCGGGTGAGTTCGTCACGGCGGCGCATGAGCCGCGAGGCCTCTTCGTCCAGCTGGGTGCGGGCGATCTGCAGGCGCTGCAGAGCGGCGGCGGCCTTTGCCTCCTCCTCACGCAGTTCCGGCAGCTTGAGGCTGGCAATCGCCTGGAGCTTGGCCGCTTCCATCTGGAAGTTGGCCTTTTCAGCCACGATCGACATGGCCTGATTGAGCGCGCTTTCCGCCTCGCCCTCGGCCTGTTTTGCCTGAGCCCAGCGAATGTGGAGAAGCATCGCATCATGCGCGCGGATATCGGCGGACAATTGCTTGAAACGGTTGGCCTGTCGGGCCTGGCGCTTGAGGCTCTCGATCTGCGTTTCAAGCTGGGCGGTGATGTCTTCGAGGCGCTCAAGATTGGTCTCAGCGGCGCGCAGCCGCAGTTCGGCTTCGTGACGGCGCGAATGCAGGCCGGAAATGCCGGCGGCTTCTTCCAGCAATTGCCGGCGTGCCTGCGGCTTGGCCGCGATCAGCTCGCCGATGCGGCCCTGGCCGACCATGGAGGGCGAGCGGGCGCCGGTGGAGGCATCGGCAAAGAGAAGCTGCACATCCTTGGCGCGGGCTTCCTTGCCATTGATGCGGTAAACCGAGCCATTGCCGCGCTCGATTCGGCGGGTCACCTGGATCTCGTCGGCATCATTGAAAGCGGCGGGGGCCGTGCGGTCGGAATTGTCGAGATAGAGACCAACTTCGGCGGTGTTGCGGGCCGGGCGATTGCCGGAGCCGGAGAAAATCACGTCGTCCATGCCGGACGCGCGCATGTTCTTGTAGGAATTCTCGCCCATGACCCAGCGCAGGGCCTCGACGAGGTTCGACTTGCCGCAGCCATTTGGCCCGACAATGCCGGTCAGGCCGCGCTCGATGACAAATTCGGACGATTCGACGAAGGACTTGAAGCCGACGAGGCGTAGACGGTTGAACTTCATCGACCCCTCTCCTTCGCGGAGAGGGTGGAAACGGGCGCGCAGAGATCACCGGCGCCCGTCATCATGACGGAACGTCGATCAGAGCAGGCTGTCGATGAGGGCCGACATGGAGTCAACCGACATGTCTCCCGAATAGGCCTTGCCATTGATCAGGAAGGACGGCGTGGACTGGATGCCGAACTCCTGTGCGCCGCGATCGCGGATCGCCGACACATCAGCCGCAAGCTTCGCGTTCGTCAAGCACGCATCGAAGCTCTCCTGTGTAAAACCACCGAGCTTGGACAGCTGGAGCATTGCACCGCGCACATCACCATCGGCCGGGGCTGCCCAGCTGCGCTGCTGCTTGAGGAACATCGACACGAAGGGGAAGAACTTGTCTTCGGTCGTGCAGCGCGCCAGCATGAAGGCGGCAAGCGAGGCCGTGTCCTGTGGGAAGGGGAATTCGCGCAGCACGAAATAGACCTTGCCGGTGTCGACATATTTGGTCTTGATCGTGTCGAAGGTCTTTTCGTGGAAGTTGGCGCAGTGCGGGCAGGTCATCGACATGTATTCGATGATCTTGACCGGCGCATTGGGATCACCGAGCGCCATTTCCTTCAGCGCGCCGGGCTTCAGCGCCTCTTCCATGTCAACATCGCGGTCGGATGTCGGAAGGTCCACGGCAAATGCCGTTGACCCAGTGGATGCGGCGAGAGTGACGCCGACGGCTGTGGCGGCGATGCCGCCCAGAAGGCGGCGCTTGGTGATCGAGAGTTCGGAAAGGGACATCTGTGTCTTACCTGCTGGGAGATGAAAGGCGTATTTCTCGTTATAACGCGAAGTCGCGGCAAACAAGGCAGCCCCACCTTAGAAAAATCAAAGTTGCGTGACATAGCTCGGTCCTGAATTTGTCCGACCTGGAGTCGCACCCTGCCCTCGGCCACCGACAAATGGACGGCCAGCGGTCCTTTTCGGCACTGATCTACACTTACTTTCGAAATTGATTGAACAGAGACTGTTCAATTAACCAGACACACGGGAAAACCTTACGTAACGGAAGTTGACAGGATTGCGTTACCGCCTGCTCACGATTAAGTTACGCTTCGCTGAGGTAGAGTGGGGCACGAACAAGATCCCAGACTTGGTCGTTAACCCGTGAAAACTCGGTGTTTAACAGAGCTTTAACTTGCACTAGAAACAATTTACGACTTCGTAACCGAGTATACCTTCATGGCGTCGCCCCTCCCCGCCGTCTCCCGTTTTTCCGTTACGGCAGCCGTTAATATTCTGGCAGTCCTCACCACCGTCGTTGGTTCGCCGGCGCTTGCGCAGTCGTCGGAAAACGTGGCTCCGCGGACTGGCGAGCTGTCGGCAGACGCCATCCAGGCGGAGCGAGATCGACTGTTCCAGCTGATGATGGAACGGCCCGACGATCTCGACGTCGCCTTCCAGTATGCAGCCCTCTCATCGCGCGCCGGGGATCTCGAAGGCGCCATCTCGACGCTGGAACGGATGCTGATTTACGCGCCTGGCCTGCCCCGTCTGCAGCTTGAACTCGGCGTTCTCTATTTCCGACTCGGCGCTTACGAGACTGCCCGACAATACTTCGATGCCACGCTTGCCGGACCGGATGTGCCAGCGGAAGTGCAGACGCGCGTGGCGCAATATATTGCCGCGATCGATCGCCAGGGATCGTCGGCCTCAGACTTTGCCGGATCAGTTCGCACGGGGTTGCGCTACCAGAGCAATGCCAATGCCGGCCCGACAAACTCGACCGTTACCCTGAACGGACTTCCCTATCTGGTCGACGACCTGACCGTCGCCGGCGAAGACGTCAACGCCTATGCCAATGGATCGGTGCGCTATCGTCACGATCTCGACGAGCAGGGCATTGCGATCGAAGCGGGAGTTTCGGGTTATGCGGCCGGCTACGACAAACGCGACACGCTGAATACGGCAGCGGCTGAAGTCTATCTGGGGCCGACCTTCGATCTCGCCCGATTCGGGCTCGATGATCGCTCTCTGTCGGTCTTTCTCGTGTCGAGCGGCGTGCTGCTCGAGGGTGATCGCTATCTGGGTTCGCTGGGCGCATCAACCACCTTCGACTGGCAGATTTCGCCGATCGATGCCTTCAGCTTCCAGTTCACCTATCGCTACGAAGACTATACCAACACGAAGACACGCCTGACCGCCGAACAGCAGAGCGGCAACCGGTTCGACACGCAGGTTTCCTATTCGCGCTACCTCACCGAGAACCTCAGCGTTACCGGCAGGCTCCTGGCCTCGCGCAAGGAAGCACGTGACGGCTATCTCGCGTCAAGCGATGTCGGGGCGGTGGTCAGCACGGCCCTGCGCTACACGGCGCCGGTCGGCGAAGGGCCAGCCTGGATCCTGGCGCTTGATGCCGGTGTTTCCCGGCGCAATTACGACGACCCCGACATCATGATCAATGCGCAGGAAAGTCAGCAGGATACGGAACTCACGCTCAATCTTCGCCAGATCATGCCGTTCACTGAACGGGTCGCGCTCGTGACTGAGGCGGGGTATCGCAAGGTCTGGTCCAACTACGACATCAAGGCCTTCGACAACATCACGTTGTCGGTGGGCGTGCAATCTGCCTTCTAGGACGCGTGCAGTGAGCGCAGGATCACTGGACAAATTCTGACTGTTTGTATTTTCGCCTTTCTGGACAACCAGACCGCTGAGGCGGCTTTGCCGGAAATGTTGCAGGAGCCGAGACGTGAGCAAGATGATGACGATCAGAACAGCACTCGCCGCGTCGACGGCTCTCTTCTTCGCCTTGTCGGGTCCAAGCTTCGCCGAGGGCGAACGCGCCGGTGTTGCAGCAGCTGTTAACCCCCAGGCGGCTGCTTATGACGGTCAAGGCAAGGGAAAGCTCATTTCGCTCGGTGACCCCGTGATCCGTAATCACCGGATCGAAACGAGTGCCGAGGGACTGGTCCAGATCCTGCTCGCCGACGGTACCGCATTTACGATCGGGCCGAACTCTTCCGTCGTCATCGACAACTTCGTTTACGACCCGAAATCCAAGACGGCATCGCTGACGGCGACCATGACCAAGGGCGCACTGCGCTTCATCGGTGGCAAGGCCTCGAAGAAGGGTGGCAATGTCACGATCAACACGCCGATCGGCACCGCTGGTATTCGCGGCGCGGTCGTCGACATCAATCTCGACGGCAAGGATGCGCAAGGCCGCAGCATGCCGCCGCACATGTCGCTGGTCTATGGCAAAGAGGTTGAGCTGACCGGCCGCGGCCGGCCTCAGCGGCTGTTCAAGTCGGGTTTCTCGATCATTTCGGACGGGACCAATTCAAGGGTCAGCCGGACACCGCTCGATTGGGTGAGCGGCTTGCAGCAGCATCTTGCCGGTCGCCCGGGCTTCGATGGCGGCTCGATCAACCGGCCGAACGACCAGACGGTGGAAAAGAGCCGGCTCGAGCGGAGCAATTCCGGCGTCGCGCCAAGTCAGAACAAGATCCCCGTTCCGCAGCCGAAGCCGGTCAACAAGCCCTCTGACCAGCTGGCGGGTGATTCGACCCGCGACACGCTGCGTCCTGTGCCCGTCACGATCGTGACCCCGGATGCTTCCGGCAACGTCAATCAAGCGGTCGGCCTGATTACAGCGGGCACGAATGGCGGGTCGAAGGGTACCTATGGCACCAGTGGCCGGTTTACCCTGCCGACGCTTGCACCGACCGCAACGCTGAGCGAACACCAGGTTTCTGGTTATGCGCGGGGCGTCGGTCGGGTCTCCGGCACGGCCTATACAGGCACAGGCGATTTCGTCGCATACATGCTGAAAAACGCCAATAACAAGCCATTCTACGTGATTGGCGGCACGCCGGCGAATGCTGTCACAACGCTCGCCAGCGGCGAAATCATGCGCTACAGGCTTGAACCAGACGCACTGGCTTCCCTGACAAATGGCGAGGGAACGACGATCCCCTTCGTCGGTGATGCAAGCGGCTTTACCGACAACACGGTTTCGAGCGATCTCTATGTCATGGGCGTCCAGCCCACGGCGGGGAGCACTGTGATTGGTCGCTCGCTGCAGGCATCGCTCGACATCAGCGGCACCGGCGCCACCCAGACCAGTGCGATCAACGTTTTTGCCGGCACTGTCGGCCTGCTTCAGGGCGGCGGCTATGGCCTGACCGGCGGCATGGCTGGATCTAGCCGCACCGATGCAGCGGACACGGCAAGCCATAATCAGGGCGCGGCCGAGACGATCGGCTCGCAGGTGGGCAAGGACCAGTTCCTCGGCGCCAACGGCGAATATCTGGTGATCGGTTCGGGCGACTTGCCGGATGTCGTTGCCGGTGGGGTCGAGCAACCTCTCAGCGGTTATGACAATGTCCATGTTGGCTCGCGTACGGATGTGGCAACCGACGATACGCGCAGCTTTGGCAGCAATGACACGACGGGTTTTGCGTCGGGCGTCGGCACCATGGGCAACAGCTCCTCCGTCCTGGTCGGGCGCACCGATCTCAACTTCAACGCTGCCAACGGCAGCCTTTCCGGGACCATCGCTGTCGGCGCTTCGGGAGAATTCCTGGTCGACTTCGATGCCGGCGACGATTCGGCCTATCTCTCCGACCAGTTGATGGCCGCCACGACCCGCGACGGCAGCTACATGGTGTCATCCGACGTGGTGGCAGCGAAGATCTTTGACAACGGCACCGGCGGAAAGACAGCCGAAATCTGCCAGGCGTGCGATTTCATGACCTGGGGCTGGTGGGGCCGCAATAGCTCCGCAACCGCAGACAAGACTGTGCATCTGGGCAACTGGATCGTCGGCAAGCAACCGGCCGGCTCCGAAGTGACCGCAGCGCTGGGCACCGCCACCTATAACGGCAATGCGGTGGGCACCGTCGTCAATGGCGGATCGCAGTATATTGCGACCGGCTCGATGGAAGCGACGATGAATTTCTTAGACCGCGAGGGCCGCGTCACCATTTCGGATTTCGATGGTAAAACCCTCGCCACTGGCGTCGACTTTGGCTCCAACACGGCGACATTCAGCGGAACGGAAACAGTTGCCGGTGTGACCACAACAGTTGACGGCGCCTTCGCGTCCAACGGCGTTGATCCGGTCAAGGGTGTGATGGGCAATTTCACCGCTGTCGATGGCACATGGTCGGCAGGCGGCATCTTTGCCGGAAGCCGCAACAGCCAATGACGATCGGGCTTCGGCGCCGTCGGCGGCTCTCCGGTGCGCAGAGACGTCGAATGGGCACTGTGCTGATCGGCGCGGCTGCACTGGTTGCCGTCATCCTTGTTCATGCCCTTCTGGAGCGGCAGGCGTTTCGCCTCGCCGCTCTTGTCTTTGACACATACCAGGATCTGAAGCCGCGCGAGGCGACCGATCCGCCGGTCGCTGTCGTCGATATTGACGAAGCCTCGATCGCAAGACTTGGGCAGTGGCCTTGGTCGCGCCGCATCGTCTCGGACATGGTGACCTCGGCAAGCGCGCTAGGGGCTGCCGCCATCGGCTTCGATATCGTGTTTTCCGAACCCGACCGGACCGCGCCCATACGCATGGCCGAGGAAATGCGCCGACAAGGTGTGGCCCTCGATCTGCCGGCCAGCCTGTTGCCGGATCCCGACCGGCTGCTGGCCGAGACCATCAATGACGATCCGGTGGTGATCGGCATCGCCCTCACCAATGAGCACTCGTCGCCGGTGCCACCACCGAAGGCGGGTTTTTCCTTTCTCGGCGCCGATCCGTCTTCTCGCGTGAACGAGTATAGCGGCGCCCTGGCCAATCTCTCAGTGCTGACGGACGCCGCCGATGCGATGGGCTATTTCTCGTTTCCGCCGAGCTCCGACAACATCGTGCGCAGCTTCCCGCTCGTTTCGCGGGCGAATGGGCATCTCTACCCAGCGCTGTCGGTTGAGACGCTCAGAATTGCGCAGCAGGCCGGCAGCTACATCATCCGCACCGCCGGAACCGACGCCAATCCGGCCATTACCGATCTCAGGGTCGGCGCCCTCGACGTGCCGGTCAGCGCCGGGGGTGAGTTATGGATCTATTACTCAGGCATGCCGAAAATGCCGGTCATATCTGCGGCAGATCTCATTGACCCGGCAAAACGGGCGGCCATCGCGCCGCTGATCGAGGGCCGCATCCTGCTCGTCGGCACGAGTGCGGTCGGCTTGCGCGATCTGGTCGCCACACCGCTCGATCCGGCCATGCCTGGCGTCCGGGTCCATGCGGAGATCATCGACCAGATCACCAGCGGCATCTTCCTGCAGCGGCCGGACTGGATCACCGGGGCCGAACGGAGCGCGACGCTCGCCGCCGGCCTGATCATGCTGGCTGTGCTCTGGCTCGCGTCACCGGCGATTGGCGCGGCTGCGGCCGTTGTGCTGGCGACGCTCGTCGCCTCCGGATCGTGGATTGCCTTTTCGCACCATCTGCTGCTCTTCGACCCTTTGCAGCCCCTCTTCGGCATCGCCGCCATTCTTCTGACCACGCTGCCGCTGCTGCTGATGGTCAGCCACCGGGAAAAGCGCTTCGTGCGCGAGAGCTTCGGGCGCTATCTGGCGCCGGCCCTCGTGGAACGGCTGTCTGAACATCCCGAGGCGCTGAAACTGGGCGGTGAGGACCGGGAACTGACCATCCTCTTCTCCGATATCCGCGGCTTTACCGCACTTTCGGAGACGCTCGAGCCGACCGAGCTAACCAGCCTGCTCAACGGCTTCCTGACGCCAATGACCGATGTGCTTTTGAAGCGCGAGGCAACGATCGACAAGTATATCGGCGATGCGATCATGGCCTTCTGGAATGCGCCGCTCGACATTGCCAACCATCCGGCCAAGGGCTGCCAGGCGGCCCTCGACATGGTCGCCGCCGTCGATGCGCTGAACCGTGACCGGGGCACGCATCTCAAGATCGGCATCGGTCTCAACACTGGCATGGCCTGTGTCGGCAATCTCGGCTCAGACCAGCGCTTCAGTTATTCTTGCCTCGGTGACAGCGTCAACCTTGCCTCACGCGTCGAAGGCATGACGAAACTCTATGACCTGCCGGTGCTGGTAACGGAGGAGGTTCGCCTGCGCGCAGAGGGGTTTGTCTTTGCCGAAATCGATCTGGTGCGGGTGGTCGGACGCAAGGCGCCGGTGATGTTGCATGCGCTGATCGGGCAGGTAGGCGATCCGGCACTTGCGGTCAGCGCTGCCTTGCTCAACCGGCATGCCGGCCTGATTGCGGCCTGGCGCTCCGGCGATTTCGCGGCAGCGCGAGCAGCACTCGCCGATCTGGCGGAGCTGGCACGGCAAGAGCTGACGCCACTTTCCGGGCTGTTTTGTGGAACACATCGGATCTACCGCGAACGGCTGGAATCCTTGCCGGCTGACGCACCGGCCGACTGGGACGGCATTTACGCGGCCACACGGAAATGATGCAGGCGATGTGGCCCCTCGCCGATTGAACCTCTGCACGCCCGGACGTCTGCCAGGTCACGTGAAGGTCGTGAAGGGATCGTCGAGCGACGATCGAGCTTGGCGCTATTTGCGCTTCGCCTGCAGCACGGCCGTGCCGAGGCGTTCGATGGCGCGGCGGAGATTGTCGTTTTCGATACCCTCCATCATCTCGTCAAGACGACGGGCCTTCTCACC
This sequence comes from Rhizobium sp. G187, assembly GCF_051549525.1. Taxonomy (NCBI): domain Bacteria; kingdom Pseudomonadati; phylum Pseudomonadota; class Alphaproteobacteria; order Hyphomicrobiales; family Rhizobiaceae; genus Rhizobium; species Rhizobium sp. G187. The sequence goes on along the minus strand of NZ_JBPUGM010000002.1, from coordinate 424,661 downwards.
TTCCAGCTTGCGCGGCCGCCGCCGCTTGGGAGGAGCGGCAACCGGTTTCTGCACGATGCGGATCTGGCCGATTGCGGGATAGCCGAAGAAGCCGTTGATGCGCGACACGAGTTCATTCTGGGTGTGGGAGAGGAAGAGCGCGCGGGCGCCCTCGCAGGCAATGGTCAGCACGCCCGGGCGATGGCCGCCATCATCGGGCAGATCCGAGCGCCGGGGCCACGCGATCTTTTCCGGCCGGGTGCAATCGGCAAAGTTCTCGCCGACAATTTCATCCCAGGAGCCGAGCAATGCGGTATTGATGCCCGCACGGCGTGCCAGCACCGGATCAACGATGCCATTGGCTATCTCTGAAATCTGGTTGGCGCCGTAGCGCCTAGGCGGAGAGCTCATCTGTGATCGGATCCGGGGTGGCACTGACGGCTATGACGATGCCCGTCCAGAGAAAAAGCGCGTCATAGATGTCGTGGCCGAAGATGAAGTTGGTCAGACCACCGATAGCATAGGTCGCGACCAGAGAGAATGCGAGAAACAGCCGCCTTCCATAGAGCGTATTGCGTGGCGCGCGCCAGGCAATGTAGAGCGGCGATAGCAGCAATCCGAGCAAGGTGACCAGGCCCAGAACGCCATTATCGACCATGGCGGTCAGATAACCATTATGCATGTGCGAATAGGCATAGCCGAAGCTTTGGATGACCGCCCGACGGTTCTGAACGCCGTGACCTTCCAGAGGCGCATCGGCAATCGCACTCACGGCCTTCACCCAGATGTCCCATCTGACGGAATAGGATGCATCCAGTTCCACATGCTCGTCACCCATGGCTCTTTGTGCGACATCGTGGAAGCGTTTGTGGCTGCCTGAACCGTAGAGGCCGGCGATCACGAGTGTGGCCAATAAAACAAGCAGGCCGACGGCCTGTCCAATCCTTATCCTCTGGCGGAAAAAGGCGATTGCGAAGACGAGAGCACAGACCAGCGGAACCGGCATCAGACCCTTGGTTTGGGCAAGGAAGACACAGATGTAACCACTTACGAAGCCTGCACCCGCTAGAATTCGAAACCGTCTGTTGTCATCGAGAAGCCCGGCAAGCGATGTGACGCTCAAGAGTGCACTGGTCAATGCGAAGGGAATGGCGTTTCCGCTTCCGCCCTCGGCACGCTCTCCGAGCCCATATAGCTGGAAAAGCGCCAACGGCAGAACAGCGATGGCACCGATTGCAGCCCCCCTCCACAGTGCAGGCAGAAGGCCTTCCCCAGGCGAAATCGCAAGGCGCCACATTATGGGGATTGCTGCGAGGAACAGGATTTGCGGTGCAATCTTACGAAGCTCCACAAGAGGCTCCGTGAAGACTTCACCAAAATTTACAATGAAAAACAGAATGTTGACTGCAACGTACGCCAGAAGAACAATCGAGAAAATTGCAATGCCTGCGGAAAATTTCGGGCGGATGCGCCCGATGAGCACATAGACCAATGCCCAAAACGCCGACACAATCAGCAGTCCCGTGATCACAGACCCACCCAGCGCAGCCAGCACGAAAACTGCATAAATCGCCGCCAGGTTGTTTGCAGTCATCGATCTCTGGAATACATGCATGGATTACCACCTTCATTCATGCGCGACAGGTAGCGGCAAACGTGGCAGGCGACAAGACGGCAATCAGGGCGAGTGCCCTTCTCTCCTGGTACGACCGTCATCACCGCGATTTGCCGTGGCGGATCTCGCCGGCCATGGCCAAGCGTGGTGTCACGCCCGATCCATACCATATCTGGATGTCGGAGGTGATGCTGCAACAGACGACGGTTGCAGCGGTGAAGGCCTATTTTGCCAAGTTTACGCAGCGCTGGCCGACGGTGCGCGATCTTGCCGATGCGCCGAACGAGGATGTCATGGCCGCCTGGGCGGGACTTGGCTATTATGCCCGGGCGCGCAACCTGAAGAAATGTGCGGAGGCCGTCGCCTTCGAACATGGCGGGGTCTTCCCCGATACCGAGGACGGGCTGAGGGCGCTTCCCGGGATCGGCGACTATACATCGGCTGCGGTCGCGGCAATCGCCTTCAACCGGCCGGCAGCGGTGATGGATGGCAATGTCGAGCGGGTCATCTCACGTCTCTACGCGATCGACGCGCCCCTGCCCGGGTCGAAGCCGCAGATGAAGGCGCGCGTGGCCGAACTGACGCCGCAAGACCGGCCCGGCGACTTTGCCCAGGCAATGATGGATCTTGGGGCGACAATCTGCACGCCGAGACGGCCGGCCTGCGCGCTCTGTCCGTTCAACGACGTCTGTATTGCGTTGGCGACCGATGAACCGGAACGTTTTCCCGTGAAGGCCGCAAAGAAGGCGAAGCCGGTGCGGCTGGGGGCGGCCTTCATTGCGGTGGATCGCGACGGGCGGCTTCTTTTACGCAAGCGGGTGGAGACCGGTCTTCTCGGCGGCATGACCGAGGTGCCAACGACAGCCTGGACATCACGCATCGATGGCGAAACGGGAACGGAGGCCGCACCGTTTGTTGCCGACTGGCAGGCTGCGGGCAGCATCTCCCATGTCTTCACCCATTTCGAACTTCGATTGTCGATCTTCCGCGCCGGGCCGCTCGACGCTCCCGAGGGCGATCACGGTTTCTGGGTGCCGGTCACCGAACTTGATGGGGAAGCGCTGCCGACTGTCATGAAGAAGGCAATTGCGGCGGCTATTCCGACAGCCTTTCCAACACTTAAGGGATAACACATGACTGAGATCCGCCACATCGTCTTCGACATCGGCAAGGTGCTGATCCATTACGATCCTAATCTGCCGTTTTCGCGGATCATTCCCGACGATGCGGAGCGCGCCGATTTCTTTGCCAGGATCTGCACCCATGACTGGAACCTCGAGCAGGATCGCGGCCGCAGCTGGGATGAGGCCGAAGCGCTGCTGATCGCCGATTTCCCCGAGCGCGAAGCGCATATTCGTGCCTTCCGCAAGCATTGGGCCGAAATGGTGCCGCATGCCTATGACGACAGCGTTGCGATCATGACCGGCCTGATCGAAGCCGGCCGGGACGTGACCATGCTGACCAATTTCGCCGCAGATACTTTCAAGGAAGCGCGGCAGATGTATCCGTTCCTCAACGCGCCGCGCGGCGTCACCGTGTCCGGCGAAATCGGGCTGATCAAGCCGGATGTGGCGATCTACGAGCGTCATGCGCAGGATTTCGGGCTGGAGCCGGCCCGTAGCCTCTTTATCGACGACAGTCTGGCGAATGTCGAAGGCGCACGCGCTGCCGGCTGGCATGCGGTGCATTTTACAGGCGCTGAAAAGCTGAAAGCGGATCTCGAGGCGCACGGCGTCACGGTCTGAGCGGTGCCTAAGGCGCTGGCGCGGGCGGTGTTGGCGGACCCCAGCCCGCGCCAGATCGATCGCAAGCGACCGATGTCTGTGTGCCTTAGTGACCCCATCTTGCACGAAACTGGTCAGTCGTATGTGACCGTGCGCACTCAGCGCTCAAAATGGGACACCCGGCGCAAGAGACACCGGGTGAACACGACCGAGATGTGACCGGTATCACGCCAAATGGCGCCTTGGTCCTTATTCGAGGCCGGCCATACGGGCGCGGATGACGCTGCGCAGATCGTCGATCGGGCGAATCACGCCTTTCTCTTCGAAATGCCAGAAGGTCCAGCCATTGCAGGCATCCAGCCCCTGCACTTTGGCACCCAGGCGGTGGATCGAGCCGGCCTCGCCGCCGGAGACCAGCGTGCCATCGGCGCGGATGATCGCCGAATGGCGGCGTTTGGCATCGGTCAGAACCTGACCGGGCTTGACCAGACCGCTTTCGACCAGCGTGTTGAAGGCAACGCGTGCTTCACCCTTCTTGCCGGTCAGAACGGTCAGTTCGACCTTGCCGAGCGGTTCGACGGCGGCGATGCGGGCCGAGGCTGCATCGATGTAATCCTGCTCGCGTTCGATGCCGACGAAATGGCGGCCAAGACGCTTGGCAACGGCGCCCGTGGTACCGGAGCCAAAGAAAGGATCGAGCACGATGTCGCCCGGCTTCGTCGAGGCCATCAGGATGCGGGCAAGAAGCGCTTCCGGCTTCTGGGTCGGATGGACCTTCTTGCCGTCATCACCCTTCAGTCGCTCGCCGCCCGAGCAGATCGGGAAGAGCCAGTCGGAGCGCATCTGCACGTCGTCATTCGAGGCCTTCAGGGCATCGTAGTTGAAGGTGTAGCCCTTGGCCTTCGGATCGGGCGAAGCCCAGATCATCGTTTCATGCGCGTTCTGGAACCTGCGACCCTTGAAGTTGGGCATGGGGTTGGTCTTGCGCCAGACGATGTCGTTGAGGATCCAGAAATTGAGGTCCTGCAAGGTCGCACCGACGCGGAAAATATTGTGATAGGAGCCGATGACCCAGATGGTGCCTGTCGGCTTCAGCACGCGTCTGCAGGCAAGCAGCCAGGCGCGGGTGAAGGCATCATAGGCCTGAAAGGAGGCGAACTGGTCCCACTCGTCGTCGCAGGCATCGACCAGGCTCTGGTCAGGGCGGTGAAGCGCACCACCAAGCTGCAGGTTATACGGCGGGTCGGCGAAGATGACATCAACGGACTTGTCCGGCAGCGCTTCAAGGGCTGCAACGCAATCCCCCTTGATGATGCTGTCGACCCAGGAAAACGGGTCCGAAGAACGGCGGAGTTCGGCAATCGGGAATACAGAAGCCATCGGTTACTCACTCTTACGCTGACGCAGCACGGGGTTCGATGCTTATGGTTACCGAACTTGGTTACTGAAGGGTGAACGGGGCGTGAGATTTTGTGCGGCGGTGGGATGCGTCACCGCCGGAAGGCCGAGCCACAGGACGAACTCGCCAAGGGCAAGACACGGCAAAATGCCCTGATCGAAGGCGAGCAGTCCGGCGCGCCATTTCCGTTTGTTTTGAAGCGTTCGAAGCGCGCAGGTGGGGGCGTTCCTTTGGTATCCCCCTCATCTAGCGCTAAGCGCCATCTTCTCCCCGCTGGGGAGAAGAGGAGAATCACCGCCCAGCATCCCAGGCCTTGACCACCGTCTTCTTCGCCTGATCGCGCCACACCCGCATGAGATTGGCTCGCACCCATTCCACATCGACACGGTCCGGGCGGGCCAGCACCATGGGATAGGGCCTGTGGTGGTCTGTCGTGAAGAAGGTGTCGGGATCCAATTCAATCAAATGATCGCGCTCCTCGAAAGGCAGCTTGAAGACCGGGCAGCCATATTCGAGGTTCCAGAAGAGCATGGCCTTGCCATTGACCTTGAATGAGGGATTGCCCCAGGACGAGGTCTCCTCGGTGCCGGGCAGCGCAAGAATGATCTCGCGGATCGTGTCGAGGGTGATCATGGCGTGGCCTCCGGCGTATCGTCTAAAGTCTGCCAGAGGTTGCAGGTCGTGTCATCCACCTCAGCTTTGCCGGCCGTCACCCGTCACGTGCTGCGAAAAGATAGCGCATGCCTCAAGGCGCGACCCGCACGCCCAGATAGCCTTCCTCCGCCACCGTGTCGCACAATCCGCTCCATTCGCAGCCCGAACAGGCGCTGCGGATCTCGCCGGTTGCGAAGGTTTTTCTGAGATGCGCCAACAGCGTGGCCGACGGCGTGATGCGGGCGCCTGGGCCAAGCGGGCCACCCAGAAGCCGAGCCACCGATGCTTGCGCTTGCGCATCGCGGGCCGTCACGCTTGCGCCATGGCAATGGGCCTCGGGATCGGCGGTGAGTGGGGCGCAGATGTCATCGGGGCCTTCGATGAGTTCGATCTCTTCACCGGCCGAAAGCCGGGCGGCGATCCGCTCGTAATTCTCCACGAAGGTTGGAGAATAACCCTTGCCGACATAGGTCAGCATGCAGAGGAGATGATGGGGGCGAAGGCGGATGGTCATGCAGGCCTCAAGAGCGGCCGAGCGAGCTTAGAGCCGGCGCGGCACAAGGAGAGCCATGTGCATGGCTTTCCCTCCCTTAAAGCAGAGTTTCTCCGCTTGTCGAGTTTACCGGTGACCTCGCACCTCCCTCACCCATACAGAGGCCCGGGCAATGCCGTCGCGACCCGTCAGGACGAACCGCGACGGGCTGAGATCAATTCAGGCTGTCGATGAATTCGACCTTGCCGGTGGCAATGTCATAAACGGCCGCAACCACCTGGACTTCGCCTTTTTCGACCAGTTCGCGCATGATCGCACTTTCATTGGCGATCCGGACGGCGCCGCTGATCGCGTTGCGACGAACCGTGTCGGCGATCAAATCAGACGCGCCGGCGCTGCGGGCGGCGATGGCGGCGGGAAGGATCGGCTGGATCATCTTGCCGATCGAACCGCCGGGCTCGCTGCCCTTTTCCACTTCCTCGCAAGCCGCGCTCACGGCACCGCACTTGCTGTGGCCCATGACGACGACGAGCGGCGACTTGAGGTGCTCTGCGCCGTATTCGATGGTGCCGAGCGCACCGGTGTCGAGCACGTTGCCGGCATTGCGGACGACGAAGAGTTCACCGAGCGTTGCCCCACCGAAAACCAATTCCGGGCTGACACGGCTGTCTGAACAGGTGAGAATGGTTGCCCAGGGATGCTGGCCACCAGTGAGTTCGCCGCGCAGCGAGGCGAGGCCTGCAGCACAGGCATCGGCATCTTCGACGAAGCGGCGATTGCCTTCCTTGAGTTTGGCGAGCGCTTCAGCCGGCGAACTGACTGGTTTTGTTGGCGTCCGGGCAGCCGCCGTTGTCGCGCCGCCGGTCAGGGCGGCTGCGGTGAGGCCTACGCCGGCGAGGCCTGCAAGCTTGAAGAGATTGCGGCGGTTAAGGCCATTGGTTTCGCATTCCTGGCACATATTCGATGTCCTGTTGACGAGTATAGGCGCCCTCGGCGCCGGAGGGGAACTCGCTCCGCGATGGCGGCAAAATTGTGATGCTTACTTACAATTATACTTACCTTGTTCTTTCGATAAGCAAGTAGTGTGGCTGCGCGCGTCGACACGTCACAAACGCCAGGTCAGCTCTTGTGAACAAACCGACCATTCGGTATGTTTGAGGGATCACTCAATCGAGATCGCTGCCATGAACCCTCTCCTGCCCGCCTATGGCGCGCTTGCCGCCGCCATCCTGCTCGAAGTCATCGGCACGACGTTGCTGCAGAAGTCTGACCAGTTCAGCAAATTCCTGCCGACAGCCGGCATGATCGCCTTCTATGCCGCGTCCTTCTACCTGCTCAGCCTTGCACTGCGCAGCATGCCGCTGGGCGTCGCCTATGCCATGTGGAGCGGGCTTGGGATCGTGTTGACTGCTGCGATCGGCTTTTTCGTCTTCAAGCAGACGCTGGATGTGCCTGCCATGATTGGTATCGGGCTGATTATTGCCGGTGTTGTCGTGATGAACACGCTGTCCGGGTCGGTATCCCATTGAGCGCGCCGGCTGACAGCGCCTATCGGCGTCGCAAGCAGCCGGAACAGGTGCGCCGGGCGCTGATTGACTGCGCTGCCCGGATTGCGGCGGAAGACGGGCTCGGCCGCCTGACACTTGAGGCGGTGGCACGGGCAGCGGGCGTGACCAAGGGCGGTCTGCTGCATCATTTCGACAGCAAGCAGGCCCTGATTGCGGCCCTCTTCGCCGATCTGCTCGGGAAGCTCGGCGACGAGATCGCGCAGAGCATGGAGACCGACTCGAAAGCCGAGGGACGGTTTACACGGGCCTATGTGAGAGCCTGTTTTACCGATCGCCTGATCGGTGCGCAGAGCCTGTGGGCGGCCCTCTCGGTGGCGATCCTTTCGGAACCGGCACTCCGGGCCCTTTGGTCTGACTGGCTCGATGAACAGCTGACGGCGCATCGGCAGACGGATGCAGACCCGGCACTTGCCGTCGTGCGGCTTGCGGCCGACGGGGTCTGGCTTGCCGACATGCTGGAGCGGGACCGGGCGCTTGAACGCTATCCGCAAGATTTAGAGACACGGCTGCTGGCGCTTGCCGGCGGCTGACACTGGCGCGGTGTGCGCGTCTGCTGGCCGAAGAGCTGCCATGCAGCCGCCTGCATTGTCCTTCAGGGCGTGATCGTGTAGGGAGGCGCCATCCTCGAACATCACCACGGATTGTCCAGCATGAGCGGTTTCGACCTTATCCTTTTCGATTGCGACGGCGTGCTCGTCGATTCCGAAATCATCGCCGCCAAGGTCGAATCGAAGCTGCTCAACGATGCCGGCTACCCGATCTCGGTGGAGGAAATGGGCGAACGTTTTGCCGGCATGACCTGGAAGAACATTCTTCTGTCGATCGAGAAGGAAGTCGACATTCCGCTGTCTGCCAGTCTCATCGACAAGTCGGAGCAATTGCTTGACCAGCGGCTTGCCCGCGAGGTGAAGGCAATCGAGGGCGTGGCCTTTGCGCTCGCACGGCTGAAGACCCCACGCTGCATCTGCTCCAATTCGTCTTCGCAGCGGCTCGACATGATGCTGACCAAGGTCGGCCTCAAGGAAGCCTTTGCGCCGCACATCTATTCCGCCAAGGATCTCGGCGCCGACCGCGTCAAGCCGAAGCCGGATATCTTCCTGCATGGCGCCAGCCAGTTCGGCGTCAGCCCTTCGAAATGCATCGTCATCGAAGATTCCGTGCATGGCGTGCATGCGGCCCGCGCCGCAGGCATGCGGGTTGTCGGCTTTACCGGTGCCTCGCACACCTATCCTTCGCATGCCGACAAGCTGACGGATGCGGGCGCTGAAACCGTGATCGCGCGGATGACCGACCTGCCGGGTGTCGTTGCCGCCATGGCCGAATGGGAAGGCGCCTTCTGAGGCGCTGAACCTCCTCAGAAACGGAGATTTGTCTCAAGTTCGGATTGTCAGCGCGCCGGGCAGGATTTCTGCAACGAAACCGCCCCGGATCGGCATCTCGCCGTCAACCTCGACGGGGAAACGTGCCGTGTCAGTCGGTCGGAACTCGACGCGGCGGCCGCGATGAAAGCTCAATTGCGGATGGCCGACATGGCCAGCCTTATAGAGGCTTTTCAAAAGACGGATCAGCCCGCTTACCCTCTCCTCCCGCATCACCGCCACATCGAAAAAACCATCTGCAACGTCTGCCTCCGGCGTGACATGCATGCCGCCGCCGAACCAGCCGCCATTGGCAACGGCCGTCAGCGCCAGGCGGCCGTCATGCACCTTCATGCCGTCGATGAGAACATCGAACGTGTAAGGGCGGTAGCGCAGAATGGTGAGCAGCGAAAAGACGAAGAAACGCACCGGGCCGGAGAGCCAGCGTCTGGCACCGGGCGCATTCACCCTTTCAACGATCTCGCCGGAAATTCCGACACTGGCGATGTTTGCGAAGTGGCGGTGGAATTCTTTCCCCTCGGCATCGCGGGCCGTGATCCGGCCGGCATCGATCTGACGCGGGGCGGATGCTGCAATCCGGGCGGCCAGTTGCTGCGGATCGGCCGGCAGGTCGAAGTTTCGGACGAAATCGGAGCCGGTGCCGAGCGGCAGAAATGCGAGGGGTGTTTCCGGCCGGCTCGATGACAGGATACCGTCGACGACATCGCTGATCGTGCCGTCACCGCCAGCAGCGATCACGAGGTCCACGCCAGAGGCGGCGAGATCCATGGCGAGCCGGCGAGCGTCTCCGGCTGAACGGCTTTCATGCACGGTGAGATCGGGAAACTGCTGTCGGAAGGCGTCAAGCGCCCGGGCCCAGCGGACCGGCTGGCCATTGCCTCCGGCCACCGGATTTCTGACAATCGCGACCATCAATTCCGCATTCCCCAAAACTCGATCTCGTCGCGCCACATGGAACCATGCAAGGCGCGTTGCGACAGATCTAGTACAGATAAGGGTCGGAAAACAACCTCCTGTATTCGCGAGGTTTTCCAGCAGTCAGCGGCGCCCGCCCGCCAGTCGCCGGGAGACGGGATCCCGTCGCAACAGGAGCATGGCAAGGGTGCCGATCGCGGGACCAGGCACAAGGAAAAGGAAGACCCATTGCCAGCTGCCAAGGGCGGTGGCGAGCACCGGCATCAGCCAGATCGCCAGAACTGTCAGCAGGAAGCCGACAGCCATCTGCAAGGAAAGGGCGGTGCCGACCAGATGCTGATCGGAAAGTTCGGTCACGGCTGCGGAGAATTGCGCGGAATCGCCGATGATCGCCGCGCCCCAGACCAGGATGACGAGAGCAAGCAACCAGGCGGGACCCGTGAAGACAAGGCCGACCAGTGCGGCACAGGTGCCAGAGGCAATCATCATGCCGGCGGTGGTCGCGGTGCGGCCATAGCGGTCGGAGAGCACACCGCCCGCGAAACAACCGAGCACGCCGGTCGCAATGGCGGCGAAGGTGAGCATGGAGGCTGCCGATTGGGAGAGGTGCGACAGGGCGGGCGCCGACCTCAGATAGGTCAGCAGCCAGCCCCACATGGCATAGAGTTCCCACATGTGACCGAAATAGCCGAGATTGGCCAGGAGCAGCTTGCGATCCGTCATCACTTCGCGGATCTGGCCGAGGCGAAAGACAGCGCGGGAAAAGGGGTAAGGCCCCTCACGGACCAAGGTTGCGAAGAGCACGGCGGCCGCGACCAGCGCAAGGCTGGATAAGGTAACGACGACCTGCCAGTCGATTGCCCCGGCAAAGGCCCGCGTCAGATGCGGCAGGGCCGATCCTGCCGTCAGCGCTGCTATCACGGCAGCGAGCGCCAGCCCCCGGCCTCGAACGAACCAGGTGGCGGTCAGCTTCATCGCCGGCGGATAGATGCCGGCCAGCGCCATGCCTGTCAGGATGCGACTGGCGAGCGCGAGTTCAGGCGACGGCGACAGAAGAAGAGTGGCATTGGCGATGGCAGCAACAAGTGCGGCCATCGCCATCAGCCGGTTGAGACGGACGATATCCGGTAGATTGACGAAGCTCGACAGAAGCGCGCCGGTGACGAAGCCGATCTGCACGCCATTGGTCAGCCAGCCGGACATGGCCGGTGAGAGCGACCAGAGGCGCACGAGGTCCGGACCGATGGCCGTTGCGGAAAACCAGGCGGTCATCGAGAGGACGACGGCGAGGCACAGGATCGACAGGTGACGAAGCGCGCCCTTTCCTTCAGCCACGATGCACCCGATGGCTGGCGGCGATATGGCTTTGCGGCAGGCGCGGTGCACCGAAGAGTTTCTGGCGCAGCGGGCCTTCGGCATAGGCGGTCTTATAGACACCCTTTTCCTGCAGACGGGGGATGACGAGTTCGATGATGTCATCGAAGCATTCCGGGACCACCGTACGCGACAGGTTGAAGCCATCGACGCCGGTATCCTCCACCCAGTCAACCAGCCAGTCGACCACCTGATCGGCAGAGGCGACCAGCGGCGGCTGGCGGCTGCCGAGCACCATCTGCTCAAGCAGCTTGCGCTTGGTCCACTGCGGCCCGGCGGCGCGGTCCATGGCCTTGATGTTGGAGGTGATCGCCTGGCTCTTGGCCGTTTCGACAGGCTCATCCAGATCGAACTTGTCGAAATCAATGCCCATGGAGGCGGCCGCGTGGGTGAGTGCCGCCTCGGAACTCACATAGCGGCGATAGTCTTCAAACTTGTCGCGGGCTTCCTTGTCGGTTCGGCCGGTGACGATGGTCGCGCCGAGAAAGACCTTGATGTCATCCCCGCTTCGGCCGAGTGCTTCAGCGCGGGCGCGGATATCGCCGACGATCTCGCGAACGCCGTCCTTCTTCTGGCCGTTGACGAAGACGCATTCGGCATGGGTCGCGGCGAAATGCCGGCCACGCGGCGAAGACCCGGCCTGATAGAGCACAGGGCTTCGCTGCGGCGAGGGTTCGCTCAGATGCACCGCATCGACACGGTATTGCCGTCCATGATGGTGGACGGCGTGGACCTTGGCGGGATCAGCATAGAGATGGGCGGCGCGGTCTGCGACCACGGCATCATCTTCCCAGCTGCCCTCCCAGAGCTTGTAGACGACCTCCATATATTCATCGGCCAGATCATAGCGATCGTCATGGGCCATCATGCCGTCCAGCCCGATGGCGCGGGCCGCACTGTCGAGATAGCCGGTGACAATGTTCCAGCCGATCCGTCCTCCCGTCAGGTGATCGAGCGTGGCCATGCGGCGGGCAAAGAGGAAGGGCTGTTCATAGGTCAGGTTGGCGGTGACGCCGAAACCGAGATGGCTGGTGACCGAGGCCATAGCCGGCACCAGCATCATCGGGTCATTGACCGGCACCTGCACCGCGCCGCGCAGGGCGGGTGCCGGACTTCCGCTCAGCACATCGTAGATGCCGACGACATCGGCAAAGAAGATGCCGTCGAACAGGCCCTTTTCCAGCCGCTTTGCATAATCGGTCCAGTAGCCAAGCCGATTGTACTCCATCGAGCGGTCGCGCGGATGGGCCCACAAGCCCTGCTGGATATGGCCGATGCAGTTCATGTCGAAGGCATTGAAATGGATCTGGCGTGGCACGGACAGCGCTCCCGTTAGAGATGGTGGGATCGATGACTTGCCTGAAGCCATCCCCTATCGTATTCTTTCGTCCACTATAGAAGACGAAGTCTTTGCAGTTTGGCAAGAGGGATTGGATGACGGACAAGGAAGAGGCAGGCATGGATGCGGATGACGGGGGCCAGGGCCGCGCCATTGCTGCGCGCATCCGGCTGGAGCGCGAACAGCGCGGCTGGTCTCTCTCCGAGCTTGCGACGCGGTCCGGTGTTTCCAAGGCCATGATCAGCAAGGTGGAGCGGGTGGAAGCGAGCCCGACGGCAACGGTGCTCGGGCGGCTTTCCGGCGCCTTCGGCCTGCCGCTGTCTGCACTTCTGGCACTGGCGGAGCGCGATGCCGAGCGGCTGGTGCGCCATGCGAGCCAACCAGTCTGGACCGATCCCGCCACCGGCTATACGCGGCGCACCCTCTCACCTGGTAATGGCGGTCATCTGGAATTGCTGGAGGTCGTGCTTCCGGCGGATGTCGAGGTCCCCTACCCGGCTTCGGCCTTTACTTTCCAGCACCAGCAGATCTGGGTGATCGATGGAGAGCTCGATTTTATCGAGGGTGAGCGGCAGCATCAGCTCAAAGCCGGCGACTGCCTGCAACTTGGGGCGCCGGTCGATTGCGTCTTTGCCAATCGCTCAATGCTGCCGGTGCGCTATCTCGTGGCGCTGACGCGGCGGGGCTGACCCTGCCGCATCCAGCGATTCGAAATGGCTTATTTCTTCTTCTTCGCTTTGCCGTCGTCAAAGCCGATATGGACACGGGTCAGGCCAGAGACATTGCCGGGAACGGTGACGGCGCGGCTGTAGATGAACTGGGTCGGCTGGTTGACGTCGGCAATGGTGACGCTGAATGGCTCGACCTCGGAATAAACCTGCTGATCGCCATCGATGACGGTGATGCGGACCGGAAGGTTGATCGTGCCGGCCTTACCCTGCGGGCCCGAAACCAGACGGCCCTGGGCCAGCACATTGACGGTCAGCGTGGATTCGGTGCGCGAGCAGGAGCGCGTCGTATCGGCAATCGAGGCCTGGTAGACCACCTGGGTCGGATCATTGTCCTTGCCACGCGCATAGACGCGGTGAACGGTCGTGCCGTCGCGAAGCGCAACCTGCGGGCAGAAACCCTGGACGAAAGCATCGGAGCCAACTGGGGCGGCAGCGGTCGCGGCCGGAGCGGCCGGCTGAGGTGCCGGCTGGCCCATGAGGCCGGATACGGGATTACCGGTATTGCAACCGGCGAGAGCCATCAGGAGCGAAACGGCCAGAACACCGCGCGACATGACTAGGGACACCAGACTCCACCTTCCGCATGCTCGGCCTCGCAAGGCCGGAAAAACAGTCCAATTCACGGGTTTTCACGCCCGGCGCCGATGGTCTATAGCAGCGGTGCGGCGAAAAATCGATTGGGTTGCCGGCAATTTGCGTGGATTTTCGATTGCGCGCAAGAGAGTGGTACGCACCGCCCTTCGCGCCGCGAAAAACACAATGCGCCGGCTTGCGAAATTCAACGGACCGGACTGGCGCAAAACGGCAAACCTCTTTATCGGAAACGCCATAGGTTCTTCAGGACATCGGCTGCGACTGTTCAACTTCGAGGATAAGCGACGTGGAATACATCTCGACCCGCGGAGAGGCCCCGAGCCTCGGCTTTTGTGACGCTCTTCTGGCAGGGCTTGCCCGCGACGGCGGCCTTTATGTGCCGCGTGAATGGCCACAGATGTCGAAAAAGGCGATCCGCGGCCTGCGTGGCAAAAGCTATCAGGACGTCGCCTTCGAGGTTCTCCTGCCCTTTACCAATGGCGAGATCGAGCCTTCCCTCTTCCGCAGCATGATTGACGAGGCCTATGCCACGTTCAAGCATCCGGCCGTGGCACCGCTTGTGCAGACGGGGGCCAATTCCTTCGTGCTCGAGCTTTTCCACGGCACCACGCTGGCTTTCAAGGATGTCGCCATGCAGCTGCTCGCGCGGCTGATGGACCATGTACTGGAGACCCGGGGCGAGCGCGCCACCATTGTCGGCGCGACCTCCGGCGATACGGGCGGGGCGGCGATCGACGCCTTTGCTGGCCGCGCGCGCACCGACATCTTTATCTTCTTCCCGCATGGCAAGGTTTCACCCGTGCAGCAGCGCCAGATGACCACCTCGAAGGAAGCCAATGTTCACTCGATCGCCGTCGAAGGCAATTTCGACGACTGCCAGAACCTGGTGAAGGCGATGTTCAACGATGTCGCCTTCCGCGACCGGGTGAAACTGTCGGGCGTCAACTCGATCAACTGGGCCCGCATCATGGCGCAGGTTGTCTATTACTTCACTGCCGCCGTGGCGCTCGGCGCGCCGGACCGCAAGGTATCGTTCACGGTTCCGACCGGCAATTTCGGCGATGTCTTTGCCGGCTATGTGGCCAAGAAGATGGGCCTGCCGATCGACAAGCTGGTGATTGCGACGAACGACAACGACATTCTCGCCCGCACGATGAAGACCGGGCGCTACGAGATGAAGGGCGTGTCGGCCACCACGTCGCCGTCGATGGATATCCAGATATCCTCGAATTTCGAGCGACTTCTGTTTGAAGCCTATGGCCGCGACGCCGCCGCCATCCGTTCGTCGATGGAAGGATTGAAGCAGTCCGGCGCCTTCGAAATCCAGCCGGATGCGCTCAAATTCATCCGCAAGGATTTCCGCGCCGGCCGCGCGACACAAAAAGAAGTGGCAAAGACCATCCGAGCCGTGCTTGACGAGACTGGTTATCTGCTCGATCCGCATACGGCCGTCGGCGTGCATGTCGCGAAGAAGTTCGAAAAGCCGCAAAGCCCGATGGTTGTGCTTGCCACTGCCCATCCGGCAAAATTCCCGGCGGCAGTAAAATCGGCCTCCGGTATTGACCCCGCGCTTCCGACATGGCTTGCTGACCTGATGGATAGGGAGGAGCGCTTCGAGGTTCTGTCGGCGGACTTGAAAACCGTCGAGAATTTCGTCGGCAAGCGTTCTCGTGCCGCCCAGTAGGAAGCGCAGAAAGACGGACCATGAGTGTTGAGTGCACCCGGCTACCCTCGGGTTTGACTGTCGTTACAGAAAACATGCCGCATCTTGAAAGTGTGGCATTGGGAACATGGATCAAGTCCGGGTCACGCAACGAGACGGAGAGCGAGCATGGCATCGCGCATCTGCTCGAGCATATGGCCTTCAAGGGGACCAGCCGACGCTCTGCCCGTCAGATTGCCGAGGAAATAGAGAATGTCGGGGGCGAACTGAATGCTGCGACCTCGACCGAAACGACCTCCTACTACGCCCGCGTGCTCAAAGACGACGTACCGCTGGCCGTCGACATCCTCACCGACATCCTGACGGATTCCGTCTTCGATGAAGAGGAACTGGCGCGCGAAAAGCATGTCATCCTGCAGGAGATAGGTGCTGCCGACGACATGCCTGACGATGTCGTCTTTGACCGCTTTTCCGAACGGGCCTTCCAGAACCAGACGATCGGGCGCAGCATTCTCGGCACGCCGGAGACGGTGAACTCCTTCACCAGCGACCAGATCCGCGGCTATCTTTCGCGCAATTACACCACGGACCGCATGTTTGTCGTGGCGGCCGGCGCAGTGGACCATGACGCCTTCGTCAAACAGGTCGAAGAGCGGTTTGCCTCGCTGCCGACACAGCCGTCCGCGCCGCCCGTCATGGACGTTGCCCGCTATACCGGCGGTGAAGCGCGTGAAGAACGCGACCTCATGGACACCCAGGTCCTGCTCGGTTTCGAGGGCAAGGCCTATCACATGCGTGACTTCTACTGTTCGCAGATCCTGGCCAATATTCTGGGCGGCGGCATGTCGTCCCGTCTGTTCCAGGAAGTGCGCGAGATCCGCGGCCTTTGCTATTCGGTCTATGCCTTCCATTGGGGCTTTTCCGACACCGGCATCTTCGGCATCCATGCCGCGACCGGCGGCGACAATCTGCCGGAACTCGTGCCTGTGATCATCGAGGAGCTGCGCAAAGCGTCGCAATCGATCGACCAGCAGGAAATCGAGCGCTCGCGTGCCCAGATCCGGGCGCAGCTTCTGATGGGCCAGGAAAGCCCGGCCGCACGTGCCGGCCAGATCGCCCGCCAGATGATGCTCTATGGCCGGACCATTCCGAACCAGGAAATGATGGAGCGCCTTGCCGGAATTACCACCGAGCGCCTGACCGACCTTGCCGGACGGTTGTTCTTCGACACCGCACCGACGCTGTCGGCCATCGGCCCGGTTGACCAGTTGGTGTCGCTTGACGAAATCGCCGGCCAGCTATCGACGACATCGCCGGGAAGCCGCAAGGTCGCAGGCTGAACCTGCCGCACTCAAGTTTGGCCGGTGGATATTTCCGCCGGCGTCCACGGGGATAGACGATGACGCGCTCGGTCTTTCGGTTTCTGTCGCGGCAGCCGGAGCCACCGGTTCTATCTGGGCGTCAGGTGACGCTCAGACTTCCCCGTTTTCGTGACTTCGATCAGTGGCACAAACTGCGCCGGGAGAGCCGCGCCTTTCTGCAGCCCTGGGAGCCGACCTGGCGTGCCGAAGACATGACCGAGCGCGCCTTTCGCCAGCGCGTGATCCGCAACGAACAGGAATTCATCACCGGCATGGCCGTGCCGTTTTTCCTGTTCCAGACTGAGACCGATGACCTTCTCGGCGGATTGACGATCGGCCTGATCCGGCGTGGGGCGGCGCAAAGCTGCATGATCGGATATTGGATGGGCGAGTGCCATGCGGGCAAAGGCCACATGTTTGCCGCACTTGAGCTGGCAATACCCTATATGTTCAAGGTGCTCGAGTTGCACCGGATCGAAGCAGCCTGTATTCCGGACAACGTCAACAGCCTGCGCCTATTGGAAAAGACAGGTTTCGAGCAGGAAGGTCTCTTGCGGGAATATCTCAAGATCAACGGAGAATGGCGCGACCATCTGCTGTTTTCCAGGCTGAGCGAAAGCCCCTCGTCACGCAAAGGCAAGTCGGGCGGATGAAAAGCTTGCGAAACACAGGATACCGGATGCCACGTCTTTACACTCACGCGCTATCCGGCCTGATGGCACTCGTCTTCTGGCTGACCGCGACGATGGCGCAGGCCGTAGAGCCGGTGAAGATCGCCCGTGACGACAACGCGCTCGACCTGACCGGCACCACCGAAATCTACACCAACCAGGGCGAGGCCTTCCAGGTTTCGACTGCGGCCGGCGCCGATGGCATTCGTCGCCGCATCGAGGTGCGTTCCAGCACGCCCGAGCATCAAGGTGACTGGGCTGTCTTTGCGCTCGCCAATGTCTCTGAAGAACAGCTGGAACGCGTGATCGTTGCGCCGCATTTCCGCCTCTCCGGCTCGAAGATGTTCTGGCCCGATCTCGGCTCGCAGCGCATCATGGCGATCACGCCGTCGGAAGGCTTTGCGCTCGACCGCGTAGCAAGCGCGGATGCCGACGTCTTCCGCATCACGCTCAATCCGGGCACGGTGATCACCTTCGTCGCCGAACTTGCGACACCGGAACTGCCGCAGATCTATCTGTGGGAGCCGGACGCCTACAAGGATACGGTCAACGCCTTTACGCTTTATCGGGGCATCGTGCTCGGCATTGCCGGCCTGCTCGCGGTCTTTCTCACCATCCTCTTTGTCGTCAAAGGCACATCGATGCTGCCGGCGGCGGCGGCCCTTGCCTGGGCCGTGCTTGCCTATATCTGCGTCGACTTCGGCTTCCTCGAAAAGCTGATTTCGCTGACGGCGAGCGATATAAGGGTCTGGCGTGCGGGGGCTGAAGTGGCGCTTGCCTCCTCGCTGGTGATCTTCCTCTTTACCTATCTCAACCTCAATCGCTGGCATGTGCATCTCGGCTATGCGACGCTTGCCTGGGTGCTCGGCCTTGCCGTTCTGTTCGGGGTCGCCGTCTTCGATCCCTCGATCGCCGCCGGTATTGCCCGCGTCTCCTTTGCGCTGACCGGCGTGGCCGGTATCGGTCTCATCATCTATCTCGGCATCAACCGCTATGACCGCGCCGTGCTTCTTGTGCCGACCTGGGCGCTGATCCTGGTCTGGCTGTTTGCCGGATGGCTGACGGTGACGGGCCAGCTCGACAACGATATCGTCCAGCCGGCGCTGGGCGGCGGCCTTGTTCTGATCGTTCTCCTGATCGGCTTTACCGTCATGCAGCACGCCTTTGCCGGCGGCGCCTATCAGCAGGGCCTGTTTTCCGACCTCGAGCGCCAGTCGCTGGCGCTGACCGGCTCCGGCGATACCGTCTGGGACTGGGACGTGGCCCGCGACCGGATGGTGACGAGCCCTGACATTTCCATGCGCCTTGGCCTGTCGCCTGGCACCATGCACGGCGCTGCACGCAATTGGCTGCCGCGTCTGCATCCCGATGACCGCGACCGCTTCCGCGCGACGCTCGACGTGCTTCTGGAGCACAGAAAGGGTCGGCTCAGCCATGAATTCCGGATTCGCGCCGAAGACGGTCACTATCACTGGCTAAAGATCCGGGCGCGGCCCGTGCTGGGGTCGAATGGCGAGGTCATCCGCTGCGTCGGCACGATCATCGACGTCACCGAGCAGCGCAATTCGATCGACCGGCTGCTGGCCGATGCCATGCATGACAACCTGACCGGCCTGCCCAACCGCGAGGTTTTCCTCGATCGGCTGCAGGCCATCCTGTCGATTGCCGGCAGCACCGAGGCCGTGCGCCCGACCGTGCTTGCGATCGATATCGATCGCTACAAGACGATCAATGACTCGCTCGGGATCGCGGCTGGCGACAATATCCTGATCGCCATCACCCGCCGCCTGCGCCGTCTCCTGAAGCCGCAGGATACGCTGGCGCGTCTTTCCGGAGACGAATTCGGCCTGATCCTCGTCTCGGAGCGCGACCCGGCCAAGATCGCCGATTTTGCCGATGCGATATCCAAGGCGATCATGGTGCCGATCAACTTCGCCAATCGCGAGATTGAACTCACCGCCTCGATCGGTCTTGTTTCTTGGATCGACCAGCAGGAAAGCGCGTCCAGCCTGCTGGCCGATGCGGAGCTTGCCATGTACCGGGCCAAGCGTGCCGGGGGCAATCGCGTCGAGCCTTTCCGCCCGGCTTTCCGAACCGTCAGCACCGACCGGCTGCAGCTGGAAACGGATCTGCGCCGCGCCATCGAGCGCAAGGAGCTCTCGGTCGCCTATCAGCCGATCGTGCGTCTCGGCAATGGCGAGATTGCCGGCTTCGAGGCGCTGATGCGCTGGGATCACCCAAAGCGCGGCAATATCCCGCCGCTCGAATTCATCCCGATTGCTGAAATGACCGACCTGATCGGTCCGCTTGGCATGTTCGCCCTCGAACGCGCCTCGACCGACCTGATGGACTGGGAGCGCCAGACCGGCGAACTGCCGATCTTCGTTTCGGTCAATCTCTCTTCGGCCCAGCTGATTTCCAGCGAACTCTACAATGACGTTCGTGCGATGCTGACCAAGACCCAGTGCGATCCGAGCCGGATCAAGCTGGAACTGACGGAAACGGTGGTCATGGAGAACCCGGAACAGGCACGCCTGATGCTGGAGAAACTGAAGGCGACAGGCATCAGCCTGGCGCTCGACGATTTTGGCACGGGCTATTCCTCGCTCTCCTACCTCACCCGCTTCCCCTTTGACACGATCAAGCTCGACAAGGCGCTGGTCTGCGACCAGTCCGACAAGCGCTCGGTGCTCTTGCGCTCCGTCGTTTCCATGGCACGCGGGCTCGACATGCAGGTGGTGGCTGAGGGCATCCAGTCCGATCAGGACGCGGCCGACCTTGCGATGATGGGCTGTGAATTCGGCCAGAGCTACCTGTTCGGCCCACCGCTGGGCGCCGAGTCCGTGTTGCGGCTGCTGAAGGAACGCTTTCCGCTGATGAAGCGGGCGTGAGGTTTCAACCCCTCACATGCGCTGGAAAGCAATGTGCAGGCCAAGGCCGCAAGCGAGTGCGACGCGGCCTTACGCGTGCCCCACATCCATCGATAGCATGGCGGGGTTGATGCCCATCATGGCAAGCGCTCGGTCATATTTGTCGTCGAGGAAGCGATCGAAGATCAGGTCTTCGGTGGCGGCGCAATGGAGCCAGCCGTTGCGGGCAATCTCCTGTTCGAGCTGGCCTGGCCCCCAGCCCGCATAACCGAGCATCATCGTGGCGTGGCGCGGTCCGCGGCCGTCGGAAATGGCGCGCACGATGTCGAGCGTGGCTGTCAGCGAGATATCGTCGCTGACGGGAATGGAGCTGTCGGAGAGATAGTCGTCGGAATGCAGGACAAAGCCGCGGCTCTGATCGACCGGGCCGCCGCACTGGATCGGGAAATGGCGGGCGTGATCCGGCAGCATGATCGCATCATTGCGGTCGATGAGTTCCAGATGCAGCAAAAGATCGGCGAAGGTGACCGGTTGCGGGCGGTTGATGATGAAGCCCATGGCGCCGGCATCCGAATGGGCGCAGATATACACGACGGAGCGGGCGAAATCGCCACTCGTCACGCCGGGCATCGCGATCAGCAAATGGCCGTCGAGAAATCCCCGTTCCGTCAGTTCCATTTTCGACGACGGTGCCATGCCTGCCTCCTTGGTGTGCCATTCGGCAACCGGCTTGCTGCGTGGTTGAATGTGGTCTGAATATGAAACATGGGGCAGAAGCCCGTTGCGATCAACCCAAAATGATGTGACCCGCGCGAGCTTGACTGGCAAAGGCAGGGACAATCTTCTAGAGCCATTGCGGTTCAACCGGTATCGGCAGGTCCATGATCGTCTCGCGCATCACATTCCGTCTCGCCGTTTTCGTCCTCGGTCTCTGTGGCCTTGTCAGTTCGGCCAGTGCCGCCAGCAGTGACTGGGCGGTGAACGAAGGCGGCCGCATGCGGCTGATCCTGCTTGCTCCCGACGAAAGCGGCGACCGTCAGGGCGCGCTGGTGATCGAGCCTCAGCCCGGCTGGGTTACCTATTGGAAGGAGCCAGGCGATGTCGGCATTCCGCCCTCGCTGACGGTGCCTCCGGGGGCGCCCTATGCGGTTGAGCATATCGCTTTTCCAGTGCCGAAACTGCTCGATGCAGGCGATATCCGCGATGTGGGCTATGACGCACCGGTGGTCCTGCCGCTCACACTGTCCGGGAGCACGGCAGACATGCCGGTGACGCTTCATGCCTTTATCGGCGTGTGCCTCAATATCTGCATACCGTTTCAAGCCGATCTCACTGTCGCGCCTGCGGTCAATGCAGCCACCAGCGCGGAGGAGCAAGCGCTGATTGCCGATGCGCGGAGAAAATTGCCGCAAGCGCCCTCCCCCGAGTTTTCGGTCAAACAGCATGTGCTGCAGCCCGATCTGAAGCAGTTCGACGTGACGCTCACCATCCCACCATCCGCGACCCCGCCAAGCTTCTTCCTCCGCGGGCCGAGCGGCTTCGTCTTCGTCAAGGGCACATTCACCACGACGGCCACAGGGGACACGCAGTTGTCCATTCCGATCCGCAAACTGCCGAAGAATTACAAACCCTCGGGCAAGACCTGGGACCTGCTGGTCGTTGCTGGCGAGCGGGCCATGGAAACAACACTAACCCTTGAGTGACTTGCCCCGGCGGGCTTGTCCTCGACCGCCTTGCCTTTAAGGAGCCGCCTTCTATATTCGCCCACGATCCGATGACCGGCATAACCGGCATCCCAACCGGAACGAGGGACGATTTTCATGACCATTGCAATCGGCGACAAGCTGCCCCAGGCGACCTTCAAGGAAAAGACGGCCGACGGCGCAGCCGAGATTACAACCGAGCAGCTGTTTGCGGGCAAAAAGGTCGTACTTTTCGCCGTTCCCGGCGCCTTCACCCCAACCTGCACGCTGAACCATCTGCCTGGCTATCTCGAAAACCGCGATGCGCTCATGGCGCGCGGCGTCGACGACATTGCGGTCGTCTCGGTCAATGACTGGCATGTTATGGGCGCCTGGGCACAGCATTCCGGCGGTATGGGCAAGATCCACTTCCTCGCCGACTGGGATGCCTCGTTCACCAAGGCGCTCGGCCTTGACATGGACCTGTCTGCCGGCGCGCTCGGCGTGCGCTCGAAGCGCTATTCGATGCTGGTTGAGGATGGCGTGGTGAAGAGCCTGAACATCGAGGAAAACCCGGGCCAGGCCACCGTATCCTCGGCTGCGACCATGATCGAGCAGCTCTGATCGACTGTATCCGTCTTGAAACCGATGAGGCCGTCCGCTCTGCGGGCGGCCTTTTCATTGGGGCGAGGCCCGCAAGCAAACCTCAGCAGGCGAGGTCGAAGACCAGGATGCCGGCCAGACCGCCATCCGTTGCCCCGACAATGCGCTCACCGACTTCGACATGTTTCGGATGCTTGAGATAATAATCGCGGACCATCTCGTCCTCGAAGGTGACGATGAAGCCGTCATTGTAGCCGCCGCTCAAGCCTTCCGGCGAGACATTGGCTCCCGCCTTCACCTGCAGCATGCCCGGCACCACGTCCTTCAAGGCAGCGATCGCGGCATAGATCGCCTGCTTCTCGGCCTCCTGAACGGCCGACTTGAAGCGCAGGAACACGCAGTGCTGGATCATGGAAGTCTCCCGGTTTGTGTTTTGCCGGAGCATAGGGAGAATGGGGCAAAGGGCAAGGGCGGGCCGATGGGTGACGTGACCGGTGAAGGTCTTGAAACGCGCATCGGTTATGTCTGCCGGGATCGAAAAGGACCGCTCATACGGACATTCATCCAGCTACGTCCGTGGCAGGCAAAGATTGCCGATGCTGTTCGAAGGCAAGATCTTCACTTCACCAGGAGCGACTTCGGGAAACCGGATTTCTTGAATGGCTCCATGCCCTTGCGGGCAAGCTCGTCGGCGCGTTCATTTTCCGGATGGCCGGCATGGCCCTTGACCCAGTGCCACTTGACCGTGTGGCGCTGATTGGCGGCGTCAAGCGCCTGCCAGAGTTCGCCGTTCTTCACCGGCTTCTTGTCGGCAGTCTTCCAGCCGTTTTTCTTCCAGCCGAAGATCCACTTGGATATGCCGTCCATGACGTATTTGCTGTCGGTGTAGAGATCGACGTCGCATGGGTCCTTCAGGGCGTTCAGCGCGCTGATGGCGGCCAGGAGCTCCATGCGGTTGTTGGTCGTATCCGCCTCGCCGCCGTTCAGTTCCTTTTCGGCCTCCCCGTAGCGAAGCACCGCACCCCAGCCGCCGGGCCCGGGATTGCCCGAACAGGCACCGTCGGTGAAGATATCGACATGTTTCATGAAATCAGTCCGTATTCCGAGGCATTGGTGACGGCGCGATGGAAGCGCAGCTTTTTCAGGTATTCGAGCGGGTCCTTCTTCACCACCAGCGCACCCGCCGGCGTGGTCAGCCAGTCATAGAGACGGGTGAGGAAGAAGCGTAGCGCCGAACCGCGGCAGAGAATGGGCAGCGCCTCGATTTCATCGCCAGACAGTGGCCGCACCGAGAGATAACCCTCGATCATCGCCTTGCCCTTGGTAATGTTGTAGGCGCCATCCTTTTCGAAGCACCAGGAGTTCAGGCAGATCGACAGGTCGTAGACCAAGAGGTCGTTGCAGGCGAAATAGAAGTCGATGAGACCCGACAGGCGATCGCCGAGGAAGAAGACATTGTCGGGGAAGAGATCGGCGTGGATGACGCCGGACGGCAAATCCTTCGGCCAATGGGTGGCGAGGAAATCAAGCTCGGCGCCGATCTCGGCCTCAAGCCCCTCCTCCACCTCGTCGGCGCGCGCTTCAGACTTGGCCCAGAGGGTCTGCCACCCCTCGAGCGAGAGTGCGTTGGGGCGGGTGAGTGTGAAGCCCTCACCGGCGATATGCATCTTGGCGAGAGCAGCCCCCACTTCGCGGCAGTGTTGCGCCTCGGGCTTTCGCAACCACATACCTTCTAGGAAGGAGATCAACGCTGCCGGACGGCCGGAGAGTTCGCCAAGCAACTGACCATCATGACGCGGCAGGGGCAGCGGGCAAGTCAGCCCGCGCTCCGAGAGGTGATGCATCAGCCCGAGGAAAAACGGCAGATCCGATTTCTCGACCCGCTTTTCATAAAGCGTCAGGATCAGCGGCGCCTTGGACGTGTGAAGCAGGAAATTGGAATTCTCCACGCCTTCCGCGATGCCCTTGTAGGACAGGAGCTCGCCTGCATCATACTCGGCGAGAAAGGCCTTGAGGTCGACTTCGTTGATATCGGTGTAAACTGCCACAGCGTGAGGTTCCGTGCCGCTTCGGGGATGGTGAAGGCATATAACGGGTGGGCAGCCGGTGCCAGCCCTTGCTCGACATGGGACACAGGAAATGGGGACACAGCAAACGGGGACACAGCAAACGGAGAACGCGTGGCACACGCATGCAGACGCTGCGCGCGTTCGTCGCACAACCGGTTTAACTTTGCCCCGCATCTCGACAAGTGCATCCGGCCCCGTCTATCTGTAAGAGAATTTTACGCTTCCCTAATTTTAGGCGTATAGAGTGGATCAACATGACCATACTGGATGTGACGGCATGGATAGCCCACGGACCGCTCATATAGCTAAGGACTTCGCTGCAGCGATGCACCTTGCGCTGATCGTGACCGATCGCGATGGCGACATCCGGTTTGCCAATCCGGCCTTCTGCGAGATGTTCGGTTACACGATCGAGCAGCTCCTCGGGCGACCGATCACCATGATCATTCCAGAACGCATGCGTGGCGCGCACACCGCCGGCATGGAAAATGTTGCCGGCGGCGCCAAACCTGGCCTCGGCGGCAAGTCCGTAGAAGTCTTCGCACTGAAAAGCGACGGTACGGAGTTTCCGATCGAAATCACGCTGTCGACATGGCAGGATCCCTACGGCTTCTGGGCTGGGGCCACAATCCGGGATATTTCCGAGCGACGCCAGCGGGATACACGCCTCATGCGGCTTGCCTCGCATGACACGTTGACCGGCCTGCAGAACCGGCATGAATTCATGAGCTGCCTTGCCCAGAAGCTTACTGCTGGCATTCCCTGTACGCTCGTCTTGATGGATCTGGACGGTTTCAAGGATGTCAACGACATGCATGGGCACATTGTCGGCGACAGCCTGCTGCAGGCCGTCGGCGTTCGCCTTCCCTATCTGCTTGGCGAACATGCCTTGATCGGGCGTCTCGGCGGGGACGAATTCGCGATCCTTTTTGCCGGTACCGGCAATGTCGCCGAGGGGCGCATTGAAGCCACAAAGATCCTCACGGCCTTCAGCAAACCCTTCAGCCTTGGCGGGCTGGAACTGGAACTCAGCACAAGTCTTGGCGTCGCGATCGCGCCGCGACATGGGGTCGAGGCCGAGGAATTGCTGGCCTCTGCCGACTTCGCGCTATATCGCGCCAAGGCCGATGGCGGACGCACCTTCCGCATGTTCGACCAGTCGATGCGCAGGGAAAGCCAGGTCAAGCGCGAGACGCGGGACGAATTGCGGCTGGCCCTTCGCCATGGCGAGCTTGAACTCTATTATCAGCCGCTGGTCGAGTTAGCTTCGCGGCGGATCCTGGGTTTTGAAGCCCTGATCCGCTGGAACCATCCGGAGCGCGGTCTTTTGCAGCCGAGCATGTTCCTGCCTTCGCTTGAGCAGAGTTCGCTTTCGGCGGAAATCGGCTGGTGGACGATCGACGAGGCTTGCCGAATGGCTGCGAAGGTCAATGCCAAAGGCGCAAACCTCAAGATTGCGGTCAACCTCTTTCCAACGCAGTTTCGGGCACATAATCTGAGAGACAGGGTGATTGCAGCGGTTCAGCGGCATGGGATCGCACCCGAATGGCTGGAACTCGAGGTCACCGAAGAGGTGACCCTCAACAATGACGAAGCCAGCCTGCAGACGCTCAACGCCATGCGCGACGCAGGTGTGGGCGTGGCCTTTGATGACTTCGGCACGGGTTATGCCTCGCTGAGTTCTCTTCAGCGCTATCCCCTGACCACGCTCAAGATCGATCGTGCTTTCATCAGCGATATCCAGACTCGACCCTCCGATGCCGCAATCACACGAGCGCTGGTTGCCATGAGCCACGAAATGGGGCTCAGCACCGTGGCCGAAGGCATCGAAACGGAGGCCCAGGAGGCGGTTCTCCTGGAAATGGGATGTACGCAGGGTCAAGGCTATCTCTACGGCCGTCCGATGTGCGAGCGGGACGCCATGGCGCTTCTTGCAAAAGCGCAGACCCCGACCGACGACCTCCGCTCAACCGGCACCTGATAAAGGCTCGCAGGCTCGCAAGCAGAAGAACGTCAGCCGTTGACCCAGGCCATGTCGGCGCGCGTCAGTTCCACATCGCGCAGTTCGCGATTGACGAGGAAGTGCTCGTTCTCCTCTGCCGTGATCGCCAGTTCGACCTTGGCGTCGTAGCGCTCGCGGAACGCCTCAATGATCTCGTCGACAATGACTTCCGGGGCTGAGGCCCCAGCGGAGATGCCGAGCGTGGCGATCTCGCCGAGATCCGTCCAGTCGATCTCGGAGGCCCGCTGGACCAGCATGGAGCGGGTGGCCCCTGCCCTCAGCGCTACCTCGACGAGGCGCTTGGAGTTCGACGAATTCGGCGCGCCGACGACGATGAAGAGATCACAGCCGGGCGCGGCATGCTTCACCGCTTCCTGGCGGTTGGTCGTGGCGTAACAGATGCTGTCGGCCGAGGGTGCGGTGAGATTGGGAAAGCGCTCGTTGAGCTTGGCGATGACACCGGCCGTATCATCCACCGAGAGTGTCGTCTGGGTAACGAAGCCAAGATTGTCAGGATCGACGGGCTGATAGGCTTCCGCGTCCTCGACAGTCTCGACCAGCGAGACGGAGCCTTCCGGCAGCTGGCCCATGGTGCCGATCACTTCCGGATGACCGGCATGGCCGATCAGGATTACATGGCGGCCAAGGCGCTGGTGACGCATGGCCTGCTTATGGACCTTGGAGACCAGCGGGCAAGTGGCATCGAGATAAAAGAGATTGCGGTTCGTCGCATCTTCCGGCACGGATTTCGGCACGCCATGGGCGGAAAAGACCACCGGTTGCTCGCGGTGTTCGGCCGGGATCTCGTTCAGCTCTTCGACAAAGATCGCGCCCTTGGCCTCCAACCCCTCGACCACATACCTGTTGTGCACGATCTCATGGCGCACATAGACCGGCGCGCCGTAACGCTTGAGCGCCAGAACGACGATCTGGATGGCGCGATCGACACCTGCGCAAAAGCCGCGCGGGCCGCAGAGGCGGATCGTCAGAGGGGGACGGTTCATATGCAAGGTCATCGGGTCAGCCAGCGATCAGGACAGCGGATAAGGCAAGGGCTGCGGGAAGCGCCTGAATGACGAAGATCTTCCGCGAGGCCGTTGCACCTCCATATAGGCCGGCGACCAGCACGCAGCCAAGGAAAAACAACTGAATTTGACTGCCGGTGGGAAGATCCGGATGCAGCAGACCCCAGGTCAGGCCCGCGGCGAGGAAGCCGTTGTAGAGGCCCTGGTTGGCGGCCAGCACCTTGGTCGCCTCGGCCTGTTCCGGCTTCATGCCGAAGGCGCGGCGGCCGGTCGGCGTGGTCCAGAGGAACATTTCGAGCACGAGGATATAGACGTGCTCGAGGGCCACGAGTGCCACCAGTGTCGAGGCGAGATAGGACATGCAGTTTTCCCTTGGCGCGGCATATGTGAATGCTGTCCGTGGGTGTTTAGCCGATTATCCCCGTCTCCACTATTGCGATTTGCGGCGAAAAAGTCCCGCCAGCGAAACTGCGACGAGCGCAAAGGCAAGTCCATACCAGGTGATTGCATATTGCAGGTGACTGTTCGGCAAGTCGATCTGGGTGACGCCGCCGACCGGCATTCCTGCAGCATTCGGCGTTGAATCGGCGTCCAGGAAGAAAGGAAGCACACGATCCGGCGCCAGACCGACAGATGCCGCCATGCGATCCAGATCCTTCCAGTAGAAGATATTTGCCTTCTCGTCATTGTCAGGCACCAGAGACGACGGCTTGTCAGCCAGTCGCGCACGCGCAAGGCCGACAATCGTCTGGGGACCCTCAGGCTGGCTGCCGGGGCGCGTTTCCGGTGCCTTGCGGTCATAGGGGACAAAGCCCCGGTTGACGAAGAGGTAACGGCCATCGGCGAGCTGAAGCGGCGTGTAGATGTAAAAGCCAGACTGTCCCTGGAACGTCGCAAGGAAGTGCCGCTCCTTGTCGTTCAGGAATACACCTTCGGCTGTCGCGTGCCGGTAATCCACATCGGCGCCAGTGGCGAGAAGGCTCTCGATCTCCGCGAGTGCGGCGGGCGGTGCCGAACGCCGCTCTTCGATCTGCGCCAGCAGGCTTTCCTTCCAGTAGAGACGGTTGACCTGCCATGTCCCGAGCGACAGAAGAATGACCAGCGCCACCGGCACAAAGACAAGGGCTGCCCAGAAGCGCCAGCCACGGCTGCGCCGCGTCGGTTTTCTCATGCCATCACCGATCACGGTCGATCACCCCTTGAGAGGCATTGTGCTTGTATTGGAGCGCGATCAACAGCGCCTTCAGGAAGCGCATCAACCACAGGGTAAAGCCCACGCCCAGGGGTGCGAAGACGAGAATGTGGAGCCAGACGGAGGGTTGATAGTTGAGCTCCACCCAGAGGGCGAAACCGACGACGAGCAGGTCGGCAAGGAGAATGACAAAGATCGCCGGTCCGTCGCCGGCGTCGATCCAGGAGAAATCGAAGCCGCAGGATGCGCAACGCGCTTTAGGCTTGGTCAGCCCGTCAAAAAGCTTGCCATGGCCGCATCGTGGGCAAGATGCCGAAAGCGCGGTCTTCACCGGATCGGTGGGCGGAAATTGTGCGCTGTCTTCGGTCATGTCTGATGGATCCTCATACACGGAGAGTGTGGCGAAGCCTTAGAGCAAAGCGCCGCTTGGTCCTAGGGTCGGATCGTCGCAGGCTGCGACGAAAAAGGGCGGCTTTCGCCGCCCTTCAGGATCTTGTTCGTCCGCCGATCAGCCGGCGTGCAGCGGTGCACCCCAATCGCCCCAGATGTAGATGGCGAAGAAGAGGAACAGCCAGACGACGTCAACGAAGTGCCAGTACCAGGCGGCAGCTTCGAAGCCGAAATGCTGCTGCGGGGTGAAGTGGCCGGCAAGCGCCCGGAACAGGCAGACAATCAGGAAGATCGTGCCGACCAGAACGTGGAAGCCGTGGAAGCCGGTCGCCATGAAGAAGGTTGCGCCGTAGATCGAATTCTTGAAGTCGAACGGCGAGTGCATGTACTCGTAAGCCTGGACGAAGGAGAACAGGATCCCGAGCAGAACCGTCAGCACGAGCCCGGAAACCAGGCCCTTGCGGTCATTGTGCAGCATGGCGTGGTGCGCCCAGGTGACACAGGTGCCCGACAGCAGCAGGATGACGGTGTTGTAGATCGGCAGGTGCCAGGGATCGACGACCTCGATGCCAACCGGGGGCCACTGACCGCCGGTGAACTCGACGCGGCTTGCCTGGATCGCCTCATTGGCAAACAGGCTGGCGTCAAAGAAGGCCCAGAACCAGGCGACGAAGAACATCACTTCAGAAGCGATGAACATGATCATGCCGTAGCGCAGATGCAGCGATACAACGCGGGTGTGGTGACCCTGATGGGCTTCCTTGATCGTATCGGCCCACCAGGCGAACATGGTGAAGAGCACGATTGCGAGGCCGATGAAGAACAGCCACGGATGAGCCAGTTCAAGACCGAACAGCTTGAACGAGCCGCCATTCAGGTAGCGCATGTAACCCACGCCGCCGAAGGTAAGCACGAAGGCGCCGATCGAGGCCAGAAGCGGCCACGGGCTTGGATCGATGATGTGGTAGTCGTGGTTTTTCTGGTGCGCTTCGGCCATTTCAGCAATCCCCGAATGTCAATTTCATTACGAGTTCCGGAGAACCGGAACCCTCTCACAGTTTCGGCTGTACTTTGTCTTTCTCGACCGCAAGGGCTGCCACCGGGGCCTCGTCCTCGCGGGGATAGAATGTATAGGACAAGGTGATCGTCCCGATGTCCTTGGTTTCATCCGCATCGACGATCGCAGGGTCGACGAAGAAAACAACCGGCATTTCCAGCGTTTCGCCCGGCTGCAACGTGGTCTTGGTGAAGCAGAAGCACTGGACCTTGTTGAAATAGGCCCCGGCCTCGCCCGGCGTGACGTTGAAAATCGCCTCGCCCGTAACCGGCACGGAGGAATTGTTCTTCGCCTCGTAGCGGATCTGGACTGTTTCGCCAATCTTTGGCGTTACGTCCTTGTCGATCGCCTTGAAGTCCCAGTTCAGGCCGGAAGACACGTTCGCGTCAAAGGTGACGTTGATCGTCCGATCGAGAACCACATCGGACATTTGTTCGACGCGCTGCGTGGTGCCGCCATAACCGGTGACCTGGCAGAACAGACGATAGAGCGGCACGGCAGCATAGCTCATGCCGACCATGCCGCCGACAAAAAAGACGCAGGCAGCCGCAACGCCGATATTTCGGCGGCCTGCGTTGCGGTCATTGTCCTTTGATTGGATCACGATCCGGTCTCCTTCTCAGCCGACACTGCCGATCTTGATGATCGTCACGACGTAGAAAATGACGACAAGAGCAGCGAGCACAACACCGAGCGCGATGTTGCGCCCACGGCGCGACTTACGCTGCTTGTCGGTCAGTTGCACAGTATCCATCATGCAGCACCTCCGATCGTGCCGATGAACGGCGCGAGGTAAAAGTCGACCATCAAGGCCGAGAAGATCGCGAAGAGATAGAAGATCGAATAGGCAAACAGCTTCTTGGCCGGCACCATCTTCTCGTCGCCGTCGGCCATGCGCCAGACGGCGATGGAACAGTGGACGAAGACCGCGCCGAGCAGGCCCGCGACAACGCCATAACCGATCGAGGCCAGACCTGTGAACGTCGGCAGAACGCCGGTCACGGCGGTCAGGACGGCATAGACGGCAATCTGGCGTTTGGTCGACGGAATACCCGCAACATTCGGCATCATCGGCACACCGACCGAGCCGTAATCCTTCATCTTGAACAGGGCCAGCGCCCAGAAATGCGCCGGCGTCCAGAGGAAGATGATCATGAAGAGAATGACGCTGTCGAGCGACACGCCACCCGTCACGCAGGCCCAGCCAACCATGGGCGGGAAAGCGCCGGCCGCACCACCGATGACGATGTTCTGCGGGGTCGAGCGCTTCAGCCACATCGTGTAGACGACGGCGTAGAAGAAGATCGTGAATGCGAGCAGGCCTGCGGCAAACCAGTTGACTGCAAGGCCGAGAATGACAACGGAAAAGACCGACAGGATGAGACCGAAGGCAAGCGCCTCGGTGGGCGTGATACGGCCGGCGGGCACAGGGCGGGTTGCCGTGCGGGTCATGATCGCATCGATATCGGCGTCATACCACATGTTCAGCGCACCGGATGCGCCAGCGCCGACGGCGATGCAGAGAATGGCAATCGCGCCGAGAAACGGGTTGATGGTGCCTGGAGCCAGGATGAGACCGGCAAAGGCGGTGAAGACGACGAGCGACATGACACGCGGCTTCAGGAGCGCGAAGAAATCGCGCGGGCCGGCTTCGGACAGGCGCACATCGCCCTCGATGCCGAAAACGTCGCGATTATCAATGACCGTCATGCTGTTGTTTTCCGTCTTCCGTTTGGTCTTTCGGGCACCGCGATCACAAGGACCGCGGTGCCCGCATAGTTTAGTGGTCTGGCCTCAGATCACTTGATCTTCGGCAGCTGTTCCCACTGGTGGTACGGCGGCGGCGAAGACAGCTGCCATTCCAGCGTGGTTGCACCTTCACCCCAGGGGTTGTCGCCAGCGACGCGCTTCTTGGCGAAGGCTTCGAAGACGCCGAAGAGGAAGACGAGAACCGCGAAGGCCGAGATGTAGGAACCGATCGACGAGACATAGTTCCAGCCGGCATAGGCATCCGGATAGTCGATGTAACGGCGCGGCATGCCGGCGAGGCCGAGGAAGTGCTGCGGGAAGAACACCAGGTTGACGCCGATGAACATGACCCAGAAGTGCAGCTTGCCGACGAATTCCGAGTACATGTAGCCGGTGATCTTCGGGAACCAGTAGTACCAGCCAGCGAAGATCGCGAAGACGGCGCCGAGCGACAGAACGTAGTGGAAGTGGGCCACGACGTAATAGGTGTCATGCAGCGAGCGGTCGAGGCCGGCATTGGCGAGCTGTACGCCCGTCACGCCACCGACGGTGAACAGGAAGATGAAGCCGATTGCCCAGACCATCGGGGTCTTGAAGGTCAGCGAACCACCCCACATCGTCGCGATCCAGGAGAAGATCTTGATGCCGGTCGGCACCGCGATGACCATGGTAGCGAAGAGGAAGTAACGCTGGGCCGAAAGCGACAGGCCAACCGTGTACATGTGGTGAGCCCAGACGACGAAGCCGACGGCGCCGATGCCGACCATGGCATAGGCCATGCCGAGGTAGCCGAAGACCGGCTTCTTGGAGAAGGTCGACACGATGTGGCTGACGATGCCGAACCCGGGCAGGATCAGGATGTAGACTTCCGGGTGACCGAAGAACCAGAACAGGTGCTGGTAGAGAACCGGGTCACCACCGCCTTCAGGCGAGAAGAAGGTCGTGCCGAAGTTGCGGTCGGTGAGCAGCATGGTGATGCCGCCGGCGAGAACCGGGAGCGACAGCAGAAGCAGGAAGGCAGTGACCAGAACAGCCCAGGCAAAGAGCGGCATCTTGTGCAGCGTCATGCCAGGCGCGCGCATGTTCAGGATCGTGGTGATAAAGTTGATCGCACCGAGGATCGAGGACGCACCGGAAACGTGGAGCGCAAAGATCGCAAGGTCAACCGCCGGACCAGGCTGGCCTGAGGTTGCGAGCGGCGGATAGAGCGTCCAGCCACCACCAACACCGTAAGCCCCTGCCGGACCTTCGACGAACATCGAGAGGATCAGAAGCAGGAAGGCCGGGACGATCAGCCAGAAGGAGATGTTGTTGAGGCGCGGGAAAGCCATGTCCGGAGCGCCGATCATGATCGGGATCATCCAGTTGGCAAAACCGCCGATCAGCGCGGGCATGACCATGAAGAAGATCATGACGAGCGCGTGCGCCGTGGTGAACACGTTGTACATGTGCTTGCCGCCATCGATGGCAGCATCGCCTTCAAAGCCGTAAACCATCTGGGCCAGACCGTGGAAGATCTGGATGCCCGGATCCTGCAGTTCGGCGCGCATGGCGACCGACAGAGCAGCACCGATGATACCGGCGATGATCGCGAAGATCAGGTAAAGCGTGCCGATATCCTTGTGGTTGGTCGACAGGAACCAGCGCGCAAAGAAACCAGGCTTGTGATCGTGATGCGCGTCGTGCGCATGGTCGTCGTGGGCAACAGAACCAGCCATTGTCCTCACTCCTCTCAGTTCGTGATGTTTTCGGCCGTCTGGACGGTCGCAGGTGCGCCGTCGACAGCAGCCATCAGAGCGCGGTTGGCGCCAGGAAGGTCAGACGCCGCCGCCTGAACCCAGGCAGTGTACTGCGCTTCCGAGACAACGCGGATGGCGATCGGCATGAACGCATGGTCCTTGCCGCACAACTCCGAACACTGTCCGTAGTAGAGACCTTCACGATCTGCGCGGAACCAGGTTTCGTTCAGACGACCCGGGATCGCATCGATCTTGACACCGAAGGCCGGCATGGCGAAGGCGTGGATGACGTCGGTCGGAGCGGCGGTAACCAGCATGCGGACATTCTTGCCAACCGGCACGACCACTTCGTTATCGACGGCCAGCAGGCGCGGATAACGGGCGACATCTTCCTTGCCAGCGGCTGCACGGTCGGCATCCTTCAGCATGTAGCTGTCGAAGGACACGGCCTGCTCGCCTTCATATTCATAAGACCAGAGCCACTGGGTTGCCGTTGCCTTGATCGTCAGATCAGGGTTTTCCGGCAGCTTCAGCTGATAGGTCAGCAGGTTGAAGGACGGAATGGCGATGGCAAACAGCATAAGGACCGGGATAACCGTCCATGCGATCTCGATTGCCGTGTTGTGGCTGGTCTTCGACGGCACCGGATTGGCGCTGGCGCGGAACTTCACAACGACAAGAATCAACAGAATCAGGACGAAAATGGTGATCGGAACGATGAACCAGAGCGTGTACTGCTCAAACCAACGGTTCATCTCCATGACCGGAGTTGCGGCTTCCTGCAAACCCATCTGCCACGGCTTCGGCTGATCGGCGAAGCTGACAGAAGCGAAAAGCAGACAGGCCAGCGCGGCCAGGGCTGCATAGGTTCTCTTCATCACGGTTGGTCTCCCACAAGCGCTTGATCCACATCAAACCATAGCGCATAAATCATGCTAGTGTCGCCGTTTCAAATCATAGATTGGCCGCATTCGCAATACGCCCGAACGAAAGCTGGTGCGGCATTTTTGCGCTTGATCAAATGCCTGTGGGAACCGCTGTGGTTTTCAGAGCCCAGATGACAGCAGCCGTGCCGGATCGCGGCCTTGCGTGGGAAATCCAGTCCCAATTATGCCGTAGTCACTCTTAATACAGGCCCGGGGCTTCCCAATTCCCTACCCCGACGCCAAGAATGCGCGGGATGATTCGTTTTCCAGAGGTATACATGGGTCTTCCACGACTTGCCTGGACCACCCTGACCGCAGGTGCCGTCCTGATCGGTGGGCTGTCCGTGGCCGCACAGGCGCAGCAAACACCACAGCAGCCGGGCTCCGTCCGCTCCAACCATGGGGCATGGTCCGTCATCTGCGACCAGCCGGCCGGGGCATCGACCGAGCAGTGCGCGCTGATGCAGAACGTCATCGCCGACGACCGGCCGGAAGTCGGCCTCTCTGTCGTCGTGCTGAAGACCGCCGACCGGAAGGCCCGCATCCTGCGTATCCTCGCGCCGCTCGGCGTGCTTTTGAAGGATGGCATGGAGCTGTTCGTCGACGGCAACAATATCGGCCGGGCCTATTTCACCCGCTGCTTCTCCGAGGGCTGTTATGTTGAGGTCGAGATCGACGACGAGTTGATGAAGATCCTGCGCGCCGGCAAGGCGGCGGTCTTTGCGCTGCGCGAATCGGCCGACCAGGACCGCGTCGGCATTCCGATCGAGCTCGCAGGCTTTGCCGAAGGCTACGACAAACTGCCGTGAGGCGGCCAGAAGTCATCGATGCTCGCCGCATCGTGAAGCGACAGATCAACAGGGGCAGGTCCATCGGACTTGCCCCTTTTTCGTTGGAAGCCTACATGCGTTGGCAACGCCCAAGGAGATCAGCATGACCCAGGACCTTCTCTCCCTCTTCGATTGCGATGAAGCGACGCTGACGAAGCGTGTCGCGGATGCGCTGAAAGGAGCAGACGACGGCGAACTCTATATCGAGCACGCTCAGGCGGAATCGCTCACCTTCGACAATGGCCGGCTGAAGGGCGGATCCTTCAACACCGACCAGGGTTTCGGCCTCAGAGCGGTGGCCGGTGAAGCGGTCGGTTATGCCCATGCCGGCGAGCTTTCCCTCTCCGCCCTCTCCCGCGCCGCCGATGCCGTCGGTGCCGTCACGCATGGCCATTCCGGCTCCTATGCGGCCGCACCACAGCGGACCAACGCAAAACTCTACGGCGACGGCAACCCGATTGGCTCTCCGAGCTTCGAAGAGAAGGTGAAGCTGCTCGCCGAAATCGACGCCTATCTGCGCGACAAGGATGCCAAGGTACGCCAGGTGACCGCCTCGATCGCCGCCAGCTGGCAAGTCGTCGAGATCCTGCGGGCCGACGGCCACCGGGTGCGCGACATCAGGCCGATGACGCGGATCAACGTCTCCGTCGTCACCGGTGAAGGCGACCGCCAGGAGAGCGGCTCCTATGGCATTGGCGGACGCCAGGGCTTTGACGATTTCCTCTCGACGGAAAGCTGGCAGCGGGGTGCGGACGAAGCGCTGCGCCAGGCGCTGGTCAATCTCGAGGCTCAGGAAGCGCCTGCTGGCACCATGGATATCGTGCTTGGCAATGGCTGGCCGGGCGTCATGCTGCATGAGGCCGTTGGCCACGGGCTGGAAGGCGACTTCAACCGCAAGAAGACATCGGCCTTTGCAGGCCTGATGGGCGAGATGGTGGCAGCACCCGGCGTCACCGTTGTTGACGACGGCACGATCGACAATCGGCGCGGCTCGATCACCGTCGACGATGAAGGAACGCCGTCCGCCTATAACGTGCTGATCGAGAACGGTCGCCTTGTCGGCTACATGCAGGATCGACAGAATGCCCGCCTGATGGGCATGAAGGCGACCGGCAACGGCCGCCGCCAGGGCTATGCGCATCAGCCCATGCCGCGCATGACCAATACCTACATGCTCTCGGGCGACAAGACGCCGGAAGAGATCATCGCGTCCGTCAAAAAGGGCATTTATGCCGTTTCCTTTGGTGGCGGTCAGGTGGACATCACCTCCGGCAAGTTCGTTTTCGGCTGCACCGAGGCTTACCTCATCGAAAACGGCAGGATCGGCGCGCCGGTGAAGGGGGCCATGCTGATCGGCAATGGCCCTGACGCGATGAAGCGCATCTCGATGATCGGCAATGACTCCAAGCTCGATACCGGGATTGGCAATTGCGGCAAAGGCGGCCAGTGGGTGCCCGTCGGCGTCGGTCAACCGCATTTGCGGATGGACCAGATTACCGTGGGCGGCACCAAGGCTTGAGGTCAAACGCGCTCGTCCCCGAACTCGCGGTCAGCGACTGGCGGACGAGCCGCGCCTTCTATTGCGATCTTATAGGCTTCGAGGTCGCCTATGAGCGTCCCGAAGAAGGCTTCAGCTTTCTGACGCTTGGCGATGCACAGCTGATGATCGACCAGATCGGAATTGGGCGCACATTCGAGATTGCAGGCGCACCACTGGAGCGCCCCTTGGGCCGTGGCCTCAACCTGCAGATCCGGGTCCCCGATATCGGGGCCATCCTCTCACGCCTGGAAACGGCCGAGATCGATCTTTGCTTGCCGCTCGAAGAGAAGTGGTATCGGCGGGATGACCATGAAGTCGGCAATCGGCAGTTCCTCGTCGCCGATCCCGATGGCTACCTGCTGCGGTGTTTTGAGGATCTCAGCAGGCGCTAGGCTCCCGTCCTCACCTTGTGCAGCGGCCCGACCTCTACGGCCGGACGTTCTCCCTCAGCCCCGTGCGGGCATCAGGACGCAGTCGTAACGCTGGCGGATCAGGTGGGCGCAGACGGCGCGGGCCTTGTCCTTGGTTTCAAAGCCGGTAAAGCGGGCGCGGTAGACAGGCACGCCGTTGAGTTCGCGCATCTCGGTATAGGTGTCGAGGTTTTCGAGCGGTGCGCCGATCTTGGCGCGGGCTTCAGAGAGGATTTTCATGGCGCCCTGTGCGCTGTCGGAGGCGGCGATCTGGACCTGCCACTTGTTCATCGCGGCGATCTGCGGCTGCGGCTTGGGGGCGACTGGTGCCTCAGCCTCAACGGTTTCAGCAGGCGCTTCCGTCGGCGCATAGGCGGCCGCCACGTTTGGCTGAACACTGCCAGTGATGCCAGCAAGCTGCTGCAGGGCGGACAGGGCATTGCCGCTGTCTGGGGCCGGCGTATCGCCGCCGAGGCGCGCCAGATCGACCTGCACATTGGTGTTGCGGCTGGCGATCAGCTCCTCGCCAGCGGTCGCCTTGGCAAGGTTGGCGTCGATCATCTTTTCCATAAGCCTGTCGCGGCTTGCAGCCGAACGACCGCCCATGACGACGCCGATCACGCGGCGACCCTTGTCCTCGACAGCGCTGACAAGGTTGTAACCGGACGCATTGGTGTAGCCTGTCTTGATCCCGTCCATGCCCTTGTAGCGGTACATGAGATTGTTGTGGCCGTTGATGGTGCGGCCGCGAAAGGCGAAGCTCTTGGTGGAAAAGAGATCGTAGTCCTTGGGGAAGTCCCGGATCAGCGAAACGCCGAGGGTCGACATGTCACGCGCGGTGGTGAACTGGTCATCATGCGGCAGGCCCGATGCATTGTAGAACGTGGTGTTCGTCATGCCGAGCGCACGCGCCTTGCGGGTCATCATGTTGGCGAAGTTGCGCTCGTTTCCGCCGAGTTTCTCGCCGACAGCCGTTGCCACGTCATTGGCCGAGAGCACGATCATGGCCAGCACCGCTTCCTTGACCGTGATGCTGTCGCCTTCCTTGACGCGAAGCTTGGTCGGCGGACGGGACGAGGCGTATTTCGAAAAGGGAACCGGGCTGTCCCAGCTCAGTGTACCCGCCTTGATCGCATCGAGGACCATGTAGACGGTCATCATCTTGGTGAGCGAGGCGGGGTGATTGAGTTCGTCGGGATTTTCGGAGGCGAGGACTTCACCTGTGCGGGCATCGAGGAGAAGCTGGGCGCTGCCGGCGTGGGCGGAAGTCGAAAGAGACAGGATCGTCACGCAAAACGACAGTACGACCAGAAACTTGCTCATTACGACTCCAGAATTCTCTTCATGTCGGCAGGGGCGAGGACCAGCCGATTCTCGGCCTCATGTCCACGTCGAGAATGCGCTTAGGTCAAGAATGGGGCGACAATCGGCCGACCGACATGGTTCATGACATTTTGTCCACAAAGGCTGACGCAGGCATGGTTAGCAAAGGGTTAACGCCGCCACCCGAGATCTGCCCTTTGTGCACTGCAAGAGCGATTTTCGACGTCGCCCACGGTCTTTTGCCCGTGTGGCGTGAAGAAAAACGCCTTTTTGCCTCTTTACCTCAACCGAACTTGAGCTTGCAGTGTCCTTTCTCCGACCACCACCCCATTTTTCGGAGACAGACCTTGTTCGAGCCAGACCTCACCCGCGACATCATTCCCGACAGCTTCCCCGACCTCGACATGGCTGCGCGTGACGTCCTCGCACGCAGAAGGCATCCGATCCGCCAGATGATTGGAGTGACGTGGCGATCTCTGCGGCGCCTTTGCGGGATAATTTTCCCCGATAAGCACGCCGGCGATGAAGCCCGACCGCGAACCGAGCAAGGATCAAGTCTTGGCACTCGCCATTGAGTATCGCTTAAGACCTTCCCCGTTAGGTTGCCCGTCAGCAATCATGCAGGGTATACGAGGCTTATGGCAGCGGGATTGAAGACCGGACTGAGACGAGCCGCCATTGTTGGCGGGCTCGAATTCTCGTTTTTCCTGTCTCGGCTCGGAGCCCTGCCGGGCCTGCGCGGTCGCGGCGTCATCTTCACGTTGCATCATGTGCGGCCGTTCCAACCCGCAGCCTTCGCCCCGAACCGGCATCTGGAAATCACGCCCGAGTTTCTCGACGCTGCCATTCTCGCCTTGAAGGCCGAGGGTTATCGCTTCATTCCGGTTGAGGCGGTCAAGGACGAATTGTCGGCTCCGAGCGCGCCGGCCTCTCCATTTGCCGCTTTCACGCTGGATGACGGGTTTCGCGACAATGCCGTTTATGCAGCACCTGTCTTCCAGCGCCACGGCGTTCCGTTCACGATCTTCGTCTGCAAGGGCTTTTCCGAGCGCAGCCACACCATGTGGTGGGAAACGGCAGCGGCGATGCTGGAAAGCGGGGAGCCTGTAACGATCGAGACAGGCGATGGATCGAGACGCCTCCCCTGCCAGACCTGTGCGGAAAAGCGCGCCGCAATAGCAGCATTGTCGCGGCTCGTCTTCGAGGGAGACGAAGCCACCGGCATCGGCCGTTTGAACATGGCGGCCTACAATGCCGGTATCGATCCGCATGCGATCGTTGCAGAGAGCATCATGGATTCAGAGGAGCTGCGCCAGATGGCCCGCGATCCGCTGGTCACGCTCGGGGCACACACCGTCAGCCATCGCGGGCTGGCGGCGCTTGACGACAACACCCTGCTTGCCGAATTCAACCAGAGCGCCGACTATGTCGCCGCCCTGACCGGGAAGCGGCCGAACGTCTTTGCCTATCCCTATGGTGACGAGCGCAGCGCGACCGAGAGAACCGCTGCCTATGCGGAATGGGCAGGCTTTAAGCTCTCCGTCACGACGCGGGCCGGCACGCTATCCCCGGCCGACCTCGACCGGCCGCATCTCGTGCCACGGATCTCGCTCAACGGCTTCTATCAGAAGAGTCGCTATGTCCGGGCGCTCGCCTCCGGCATTCCCTCGCGACTTGCCGCAGGCTGACACGACTGTACCGTGATCTCCGTCACTGATCGTGCAGTGACAGACGTCACGGATACATTCTCACCTTCTCCCAGCCATCTCCCTCACGACGGAATTCGACGCGGTCATGCAAACGGAATTTGCGGTCGTGCCAGAACTCGATCGAGCGCGGAATGATGCGGAAACCAGACCAGTGTTCAGGGCGCGGCACCGTGCCGAGCGCATATTTTGCCGTGTATTCGGCGACGGCTTTTTCGAGTGCAAAGCGGCCTTCAAGTGGCCGCGATTGCTTTGATGCCCAGGCGCCAATGCGGCTGCCAAGTGGCCGGGAGTTGAAATATTCATCCGCTTCTTCGTTGGAAACGACCTCAACTTCGCCCCTTAACCGCACTTGGCGGCGAAGGCTTTTCCAATGAAAACACATTGCTGCCTTTTTCTGGCCTCGAAGTTCCTGTCCTTTCTGGCTTTCGAAATTCGTGTAGAAAACGAAGCCGCGGGCATCATATCCCTTGAGCAAGACCATACGCACATTCGGCAGTCCATCCGCGTCCACGGTGGCCAATGCAACGGCATTGGGATCGTTGATCTCGGATGCCTGCGCGTCGTTCAGCCAGGATGCGAAGAGTGCGAAGGGTTCGTTCTCCTCGGTAAAGTCACCACTTGTTAACCCGAGTTCTGACATATTGTCTCAATTGCTCCCGATCTGCATATTGGCCATGCGTGGCGAAGCACCAGATGGATGGCCCCTTGAAAGACATAGCAAAGTCGTTCGTGCGTACAATGGGTAGGTGCATGCGGAAATCCACGTTGATCCTCTCTCTTGCCGCGACACTTCCGCTCAGCGGCTGCTTTGGCGGCAGCATGGATCTGTTCGGGTCAGACAAGGTGGACAGCTCGATCTCGACCAATACCGTCAATCGCAAGAGCAATCCGCTCAGCCGTTCGGACGAACTGACGGTTCAAAGTGCCGTCTCATCCGCGGATCTTGGCAAGACCGGGGACCACCCCCTGCCCTGGGCCAATGCCTCGACCGGCAGCGCTGGCGTCGTGACGGCCATCCAGGAAGAAAAGGGCAACGGCTTCATCTGCCGCAACTTCTCGACCACCCGGCACTCGTATGAAGGCATTGCCTATTTCTCCGGCAAGACCTGCACCGCCGGTGGCGGCAGCTGGGAACTGATGAGCTTTGACAAGCAGTCCTGATTGACCGGTTTTTCCCCTGTTCAGGGATGATCCGGCCGAATTTGATCGCATTCGAAAGAATTGCTTAAGCAAGTCTCAAGAAACACCGCCTTGCACCCCCTCTGGGTGTAACCTTCGATTAGCGAATTCCGTGCGACGCTCCTCGCCAGTTAACCCGCGGCCGCGATGTTATGCGGTACGGTATTGAGTATTCGCGGGCGAGGCATGATCACCAGCCTCCGCCGCCCTTGTTGGTTTGGTGTTCAATGCGCGATTTTTATTCCATTCTTGGCGTAAAGCGAGATGCGGGTGCGGACGAGATCAAGGCTGCCTGGCGCAGACAGGCGAAATCGGCCCATCCCGACCAGAATCCAGACGATCCGCTGGCGCACAGCCGCTTTGCCGAAATCGGCCATGCCTATGACATTCTCAAGGATCCGGCCAAGCGGCGGCGCTACGACCAGAGCCGCGTGAAGCCCGATGCCCTGGACCGCGACAATACGATCATGAAGCAGCGGGAGGCAGCAAGGGCCGCCGCTGAACGGGCGCAGCAGGCGAAGGCGAACGCGGAGCGCGTGATGGCCGAGCTTGCCGAGGCGGAGGCAGAAAAGGCAAGAGCCGACGCCGCAGCAGCCCAAGCCGCACAAAACGCCCGCAACGCCCAGGCCGCGGCCAATGCCTCGCGCGCTGCTCAATCGGCAGCACAGGCGGCAGCCCAAGCCGCTGCCCAGACGGCAAGCGCTTCGCAGGCTGGCCCGCAGGCCGCAGCGGCCGACAGAGCGAAAACAACCCGGACCGCCGAAGACGTGAAAACGGCAGGAGGCGGTGCGCAAAAGGAATCGTCCGACAAGGCGGAAAGCCCCGAAGAAATGGTCTCGCGCATCTTCGGCGAAGGCCCTGAGGCGGCGGCGGCGGCCGACAGCATCAAACGGGAACGCGAGGCAGCGGATGCGGCGGCGGCCAACGGCTCCAACCGGCAGGCTATCCCTTCTCTTCTGTCCCCGATCGAGCTCTTCACGTCACTCGTCCGTCGCCTGCGCGGCGTGCCGGATACCGTGCCGGAAAAAGCGCCTGACGTGTTTGCCGAAGCGATTGTTGCGATTGGCGATCTGCTTGAGCAGAAATCCGTCCCGCTCACCCTCAATGATGGACGCGATGTACGCGTGCCGCTGAAAGGCGTGACCGATGGACATGTGGTGCGCCTGCGCGAACAGGGCCTGCGCCTGCCCGGCATGAATCGCGGCGATGTTGCCGTGACGGTGCGGGTTGCCCGCAGCGAACGCTTTGTCGTCGATGGCTTCGACCTTCGCACCGTCTTGCCGATCACGCTGGAAAATGCGGTCCTCGGGTGTGAAACGGAGGTCGAGGGACCGGAAGGCAAGGTTCCGCTCACCGTTCCGGCCTGGTCGAATTCGGATCAGGTCATCCGCATCGAAGACCTTGGCCTGCCGAACGGCGAAGGCGGGCGTGGCGGGCTGGTCGTCGAAGTGCGCGTGATGCTCTGGGAAAAGCCGGACGAGAAGGTCACCGATCTCATGCGGCTGATGCGCGAAGGCCTTTACATCTGACAGGTGCCTGGCGACGTCGGTTGAACGCGATGCGCCAATACAGGCCCGGCTGAGCGTGACGGAGCGGCGGGTGGCGGAACCGTCACCCCTCCCCGTCCTCCATTGCCCTGCCTCTCGGCGAGACACCTGCGCAACTGCAAGCCCGAAGGTTTGCAAGCCATTGGTAAATTAGGAGGAACGAGGAGATTGTGACCCCGTTTCGACCGGCAAACGCAATGTTACGCGGCCTTACAGGAGATGATCCTCTTCAATCTTGAACGCTTGAACGGCCTATGCCATAGGCACTTCATCGAAAGTATCAGGGGATCACATCATGGCTCAAGTTTCCGGCCTTATGGCAGGCAAGCGCGGCGTCATCATGGGCGTTGCAAACAATCGCTCCATCGCATGGGGCATTGCCAAGGCCTGCCACGACCAGGGTGCCGAGATCGCCTTCACCTGGCAGGGCGATGCGCTGAAAAAGCGTGTCGAGCCGCTCGCGCAGGAGCTGGGCGCCTTCATGGCCGGTGACTGCGATGTGACCAGCCTCGAAAGCATCGACGCGGTCTTCTCCAATCTCGAAGCCCATTGGGGCAAGATCGACTTCGTCGTGCATGCCATCGCTTTCTCCGACAAGGACGAGCTCACCGGCCGCTACATCGAGACGAGCCACCAGAACTTTACCCGGACGATGGACATTTCCGTCTATTCGTTCACGGCTGTTGCCGCGCGCGCCGAAAAGATCATGAATGACGGCGGGTCGCTGCTGACGCTCACCTATTATGGTGCGGAAAAGGTGATGCCGCATTACAATGTCATGGGCGTTGCAAAGGCGGCACTTGAGGCCTCTGTACGCTATCTCGCCGTCGATATGGGTGGCCGCGGCATCCGCGTTAACGCGATCTCGGCCGGCCCGATCAAGACGCTAGCCGCCTCCGGCATCGGCGACTTCCGCTATATCCTCAAGTGGAACGAATTGAATTCGCCGCTGAAGCGCAATGTGACCACAGACGAGGTCGGCAATTCGGGCATGTATCTGCTCTCCGACCTCTCCTCGGGCGTCTCCGGCGAAGTGCATCACGTTGACTGTGGTTATCACACAGTCGGGATGAAGGCCGTCGATGCACCCGATATCTCGGTTGCCAAAGACTGAGGTTCGGGGGTCTGACGCCATGCTCATCT
This sequence comes from Rhizobium sp. G187, assembly GCF_051549525.1. Classification (NCBI taxonomy): domain Bacteria; kingdom Pseudomonadati; phylum Pseudomonadota; class Alphaproteobacteria; order Hyphomicrobiales; family Rhizobiaceae; genus Rhizobium; species Rhizobium sp. G187. Next base: position 380,217 of record NZ_JBPUGM010000002.1, on the reverse strand, counting down.
ACATGATCCGCCATGGCCAGACCGACTGGAACGCCGAAGGCCGCATGCAGGGCCAGAAGGATATCGGCCTGAACGACAAGGGTCGCAGTCAGGCCCATGGAAACGGGCTGAAGCTCGCACAGATCCTCGGCACCCAAGCCGAGGATTTCGATTTTGTCAGCTCCCCTCTCGGACGCACGCGCGACACGATGGAGCGGTTACGCAGTGCGATGGGGCTGGAGCCTCAAAACTACCGCACCGACGACCGCCTGAAGGAGGTCTCGTTCGGCGACTGGGAAGGCTCAACCTTGCCCGAACTGGCGCTTAAGACGCCAGAGCGGGTCGAGGAGCGCGCCCAGCACAAATGGGATTTCATACCGCCCGGCGAAGATGCCGAAAGCTACGAGATCCTCTCCTGGAGGATCGGCGCCTGGATGAATTCGGTGGAGCGGCCGACGGTCTGCGTCAGCCATGGGGGCGTGATCCGCTGTTGCTTCCGCCTCGTGGGGGGCATAAGCAAGGATAAAGCCTGCGACATCAATATCCCGCAGGATCGGATTTTGAAGATCGAGCGCGACGAGGGTCGCATCGACTGGCTCTGACATAAGCCCACCTGCCTCGCAATCTGCAAAAGCAGGCGCTAAAACTGACCGATTACTGGATCAGCTCGAGATCTTCCACGACGCGCTTGCCATCGACTTCCGTATAGAAGACGATGACTTTCTGACCGGATTCCAGACCATCGAAATTGAATTCGGCCGGGACGTCATAAGTTTTGCCGTCGTCCAGCTGCAGGGTCATGCCCTCGACATTGACAGAGCGGATCGTGCCTTCGACGTCGCCACTGCCGGCAAAGGCGCTGAGCGGAGACAGCAGACTTGCCGTGGCAAGCAGGACCGAAATCATGAGGCGCATGCGAACCACCTTCGAGAAAATCATAGAATTCAATTGCGTCACAATACGCTCCCCAAATGTGGCAAAATTTGCCCGACACCATGTCCAGATCTGTGGAATTCTGGTCCGAAACCAAGGCGCGGATCAAGCCATGCCCGGCGATTTTCAGTGAACAGTTTTTGTTCACCTCCGAGCCTTCATCCGCGCCCGGACTTCAGGACCTCGTAACCATGCAAGACCATGACTGTACCCACGAAATGCTAAATTAACCCGTCGCGTTTTAACTGACCTCATCAGGAATGGGGTGGCAGCACGTTGCGTGACGGAATGAAGGATCGGGTTCGATCCGAATACAAATTGGGCGGCAGCACGTTCTGGCTGATCGCTGGCGCCTCGCTGGGCGCACTGATCCTGACTGCCGGCTTCCTGATCGACCGCAACACGGCGCTGCAGGAGAGACTGCGGGTGGAGCAGGCCGTACGCCACGCTCTGCAGCTGGCTGAAAGAGCGCTCGATACCCAACTGGTGCAGGACATAGACATCGTCAGTGCGATTGCCGACGACATTGCAGACGACGCGATGCTGGCGCCGCGGGAGCTCAACCGCACGCTGGAAAGCGTTCTGAAGCGCAATCCGCATCTGCGTTCCATTACATTCGGTCCGCTGGACGACGACAGCCGCATGGCCTTCACGCCGAGGGTGAGCAGCGATCCGACATCGATCTCCATCGACATTCCAATCCCCCCAATGCCCTGGCAGACGGCAACACGCTGGCAATCCCTGAGAGCGGAGATCGACAAGGTCGGCTTCCTGCAGGCGGCCGGGGTTTCGCATGTCGGCCAGCAGGAAGAAGGCTCGCTGTTCCGATACCTCGATCTGGTGATCGCTGAAGACGGCAAGATCCTCTATGGCGATTCAAAGGTTCTGTCCGAGGAGCCGGTCAGCATTCGCGTTACGCTTGCGGGTGCTGCACTCGACCTTTACGGCGTTCCGAGCGACACTTGGGAGGCGGCTGAACTCCGAAGCCTGCCAGCCCGGCTGCTGCTGCTCGCAGGTATTGTGACGATGATGATCGCCGCCTTTGGCGCGATCTATCTGCTGCGCGAGCGCAACCAGAACCTCGTCCGGCTTGCCATTCGCGAGGCTCGCCTGGCGGATCTCTCCAAGCGCCTGCAGATTGCTCTGGAGACGTCGAATACCGGCATCTGGGAGATCGACGAGGCGACCCGCCAGATGGTCTGGGACGCGCGCACGGCCGAGCTGCACGAAAGACATGCCGATGGCAGCGGCTGCCACGATCGCCTTGAGGACTGGTACAACGCCATTCACGTCGACGACCTGCCGCTGGCCGAAAAGCTGTTCTTCGATTGCGTCGTGGCCCGCTCCCAGGACACATGGGATCTGAGCTACCGGGTGATGCAACAAGATGGCGTCGTCCGCCACCTGCGCTCGGTCGGCGCACGTTCGCAGGACGGACAGCTGACCGGCATTGTCTGCGACATCACCAATGATGCCCTGCTCAACCAGTCGCTGAGCAAGGCCAAGGAAACCAGCGATATCAAGAATGCAGAGCTGGAACTGGCGCTTGAGGAACTCTCGGCACGCGAACACCAGCTGGTCGAGCTTTCACAACGCCTCGACATCGCGCTCGGCTCCTATAATTGCGGCACCTGGGAAGGCGATCCGGTCACCAAGACCGCCGTGTGGGACGAGCGCATGCATCAGCTTTACGGCATGCCCTATTCCGACAAGCCGGTGACCGAGCATCAATGGCTGGCCAGCCTGCATGCAGACGACCGCAGTCTTGTTGTGCTCTCGGCCAAGCGCGCCGCCAATCTCGGCCAACCGTTGAACACGACACAGCGCGTCGTGCTGCCGAACAATGAGACGCGTTTCATCCGCTCCGTCGGCCAGGCCCATATCGACCGCGACGGCAAGAAGAAGCTGATCGGCATCGCCTTCGACGTGACCGCCGACGTGCTGCTTGCCGAACAGCTGCGCGCCGCCAAGGCCGAAACGGACACGCGCAATATCGAGCTCGAGCTTGCCAAGAACCGGATCGAATACAATTCGCTGCATGATCCGCTCACCTCGCTTGCCAATCGCCGCAAGCTGGACATGGAGCTCGACGCAATCGGCCGCGCCGCCCCAGGGGAGCGGCAGAAATTCGCCATCCTCCACCTCGATCTCGACCGGTTCAAGGAAATCAACGATACGCTTGGCCATGCCGCGGGTGATACGATGCTGGTGCATGCCTCGCGCATTCTGACCAAGATCGTGCCGCGCGGAGACCTTGTGGCGCGCATCGGCGGCGATGAGTTCGTCATTCTCTCGCGACAGGCGACGACGACGGAAGAACTGTCCAAACTGTCCTCCCGCATTCTCGAGGAGATGCGTCAGCCGATCGACTTTGAGGGTTTTGACTGCCGTTGCGGTGTCTCGATCGGTATTGCGCAGTCGATCGGCTTCGTGCCCGATCCGCGCAAGCTTCTGATCAATGCCGACATTGCGCTCTATCAGGCCAAGGAAAAGGGCCGTAACGGCTTCGAATTCTTCACGCCCGACCTGCAAGCCAATATCGTCGCCCGCAAGCGGATGGCGGACGACATTCTGGCGGGCATCGAACGCGACGAGTTCATCGTCCACTACCAGCCGCAGTTCCACGCCAATTCGATGCAGCTCTGCGGTGCCGAGGCGCTGGTGCGCTGGCGCCATCCGGACCGGGGGATCGTTGCCACCAACCACTTCCTCAGGATCGCCGAAGACCTGAACGTCATGGCGCGGATCGACGAGATCGTGCTGCAGACGGCGTTGAAGGACCAGATGCGCTGGACAGCGCTCGGCGTGCCGATCCCACGGATCTCGGTCAATGTCTCGTCGCGCCGCCTGCATGACGTGACCCTGGTCGATCAGTTGCAGAAGCTGAACCTGACGCCTGGCACGATCTGTTTCGAACTGGTGGAATCGATCTTTCTCGACGACGGCGACAGCGTGTCGGCCGAGAACATCGAGCGCATCAAGGCGCTGGGCATCGATATCGAGATCGACGACTTCGGCACCGGCCACACCTCGATCGTCAGCCTGCTAAAGCTCAAGCCCAAGCGCCTGAAGATCGATCGCCAGCTTGTCATGCCAATCACCAGCCAGCCGCAGGAGCGCAGCCTCGTGCGCTCGATCGTTGAAATCGCGCGCTCGCTGGGCGTCGAGACGGTGGCAGAAGGCGTCGAGACGCAGGAACATGCAACCATGCTGCGGCAGATCGGCTGCGACTATCTGCAGGGCTTTGCCTTCGCCAAGCCCCTGTCGTTTGAAGATTTCACCCGCTTTGTCGGCAAGCTGCCGCAGAAAAAGGCGTCCTGAGATCTTGCTCCTGCCGGTTGCGGGCCGCCTGGCCCGCCCGGCAATCGCCCGGGATTGCGCAAAACCGCTTCACAGGTTTCGCCGATTTGCTTTAAGAGTGTCGGCATCCAAGGCCCGCGCTGGCCATCAGAGTGTCGCCAGCCAGAATGTAGTGGTTCGTCTTCATGTCGCATAACAGTTTCGGTCATCTCTTCCGCGTCACCACCTGGGGCGAAAGCCATGGTCCGGCGCTTGGCGCGGTCGTCGATGGCTGCCCTCCCGGCATCCGCTTCGTCCAGGAGGACCTGCAGGCCTTCATGGACAAGCGCAAACCTGGCCAGTCGCGTTTCGTTACCCAGCGGCGCGAGGACGATATCGTCAAGGTGCTGTCTGGCGTGATGCCGCAGGATGACGGCTCGATGATCACGACGGGCACGCCCGTTTCGCTCTTCATCGAGAACACGGATCAGCGGTCGAAGGACTATGGCGAGATCGCCAAGCGTTTCCGTCCGGGCCATGCCGACTTCACCTATGACCTGAAATACGGCATTCGCGACTATCGCGGCGGCGGACGCTCGTCTGCCCGCGAGACGGCGGCACGCGTGGCCGCCGGTGCGCTGGCGCGGCTGGCCATGCCTGATGTCACCATTCGCGGCGCGCTGGTGCAGATCGGCAAACACAAGATCAACCGCGACAACTGGGACTGGGCGCAGGTCGACCAGAACCCGTTCTTCGCGCCGGACGCCGAAATCGTTCCGGTCTGGGAACGCTATCTCGACGAGATCCGCAAGGCAGGCTCCTCGGTCGGCGCCGTGATTGAAGTTGTGGCCGAGGGCGTGCCGGCCGGGATCGGGGCTCCGGTCTATGGCAAGCTCGACCAGGAGATTGCTGCAGGCCTGATGTCGATCAACGCCGTCAAGGGCGTGGAGATCGGCAATGGCTTTGGGGCGGCCGAAATCACCGGTGAGGAAAATGCCGACGAAATGCGGATGGGCCCGGATGGCAAACCGGTTTTCCTGTCCAACCATGCCGGCGGCGTGCTGGGCGGAATTGCAACCGGCGAGCCGCTGGTCGCGCGTTTTGCCATCAAGCCGACCTCGTCGATCCTGACCGAACGCCGCTCGATCGATTCCGATGGGCAGGAGGTGGACGTGCGCACCAAGGGTCGTCACGACCCCTGCGTCGGAATTCGTGCCGTGCCTGTCGGTGAGGCAATGCTTGCCTGCACCATTCTCGACCATATTCTGAGGGATCGCGGCCAGACCGGCCGCCTGAAGTGAGGCCTGACGCATGAGCTATGACCAGAAGCGCGTCGTGGACGCCATCCGAGCCTTCGAAGCGGGCGAGATCGTCGTCGTCATGGACGATGACGGCCGCGAGAACGAAGGTGACCTGATCGTCGCAGCCGTGCATTGCACGCCGGAAAAGATGGCCTTCATCGTGCGCCACACATCGGGCATCGTCTGCGCGCCGATGCCGAAGGAAGAGGCCAAGCGGCTGAACCTCTCGGCCATGGTTGCCGACAATGACAGTGCCCATACAACCGCCTTCACCGTTTCGGTCGATTTCAAGCATGGCACAACGACCGGCATCTCGGCCGACGACCGGACGCTGACGGTACGCAACCTCGCCAATCCGAATGTCGGCGCGGCCGATTTCGTTCGTCCCGGACACATCTTCCCGCTGGTGGCCCGCGAAGGCGGCGTGCTGATGCGCTCCGGCCATACGGAAGCGGCCGTCGATCTCTGCCGACTGGCATCGCTGCCGCTAATCGGGGTGATCTCCGAACTGGTCAATGACGACGGCACCGTGATGCGTGGGCCGCAAGTGGCCTCCTTTGCCGAGCAGCATGGGTTGAAGCAGGTGTCGGTCGCCGATCTCATCGCCTATCGCCAGCGCAAGGAAACGCTGATCCAGCTGCATTCGAGCTTCGACATCCAGACGCCTTACGGGACCGCCAAGGGCCACAGCTATTCCCTGCCCTGGGATCCGATGCAGCATCTGGCCGTGGTATTCGGCGATATCCGTGATGGCGAGGACATTCCGGTGCGCCTGCATCTAGAACATGTCGGCGCTGACGTCTTCGGCAACAACCGGCAGATCGAAGGCATCATGAAGAAGATCGCCGAAAAAGGCCGCGGCATTATCGTCTATCTGCGCGAAGGCTCGGTGGGCGTCGGCGCCTCGACCACGGCGCGCACTGGCAAACACGACCGGGAAGGCCATCAGGAAGCCCAGGCGCGCGAAAGCGAATGGCTGGAAATCGGACTGGGTGCGCAGATCCTCAAGGATCTCGGCGTCACCTCGATCAAGCTCATGTCCTCGCGTGAGCGCCACTATGTCGGTCTCGAAGGCTTTGGCATCAAGATCTCGCAGACAGAGATCGTTTGAGGGAAAAACTCCCTTAAATTCAGTAGGGTAAAACACCCTTCTTTAACCATCTTATACGAAGGTATCGAATGTAACCATAGAAGTGCGTTCGATACCTGTATGACGAGTATACTGACAAACCGCAGTGCATTTGCGGCCTTATCTAATTTGCGACTTGTTTCGACCGAAATATTGAAATCCGAGGCGGAGACATCTTCCGGCTTGCGAGTTCGGGATGCGTCCGACAATGCTGCCTACTGGTCGATCAGCACGACGCTGAGATCCGACCAGCAGGCACTCGGTGCCGTAGAAGACGCGCTTGGCCTTGGCGCCGCCGCCGTCGACACCGCTTATGCCGGCATGAGCTCGGTCATCGACATCGTCGACCAGATCAAGGCAAAACTGGTTGCGTCCAGGGAAACCAGCGTCGACAAGCTGAAAGTGAACACCGAGCTGGACCAGCTGAAAGAGCAGATCTATGCGGTGGTGGAATCCTCCAGCTTCTCCGGCCAGAATTGGCTGCATCGGATGGATGCGTCCGACGACGCCGACAAACTTGTCGTGTCGTCCTTCAACCGTGTCGACAGCGGCGTATCTCTCAAGACCATCTCCTACGGCATGACCAATCAGTGGGGCACCAATCATCTGATCGATGAAAGCTTCCACAATGGCATTCTCACCAATGTCGAGTTCGCCCGCGATCTGGGCACGGCGACCGAATGGGTGCTTCTGAACGGCAAAAACCACGCCATTCACCCGGAGATTGCCCTGACCGACGCGACCACCGGCGAGGAGATTGACGAGATGGTCAGCGTGATCGACATGATGCTGGGCGCCATGGCCGACGCGGCTGCGAGCCTCGGGGCGCTTTCGGTGCGCATCGATATGCAAACGGAATTCGTTGCCACGATGAAGAGCGCCGTCGACGATGGTGTGGGCCGGCTTGTCGATGCCGACATGGAAGAGACGGCCGCGCGGCTGAAGGCGCTACAGACCCAGCAGCAACTGGCAACGCAATCGCTTTCGATTGCGAATTCCCAACCGGAAATCCTGCTCCGGCTGTTCCAGTAAGACGTAACAGTCAGCCTTGGCGGCTTTTCTTAAACGACAGGCGCGTTGACGGGCCCTTCGATCACAGGTGTCGGCTTGCCTGACCAGACGAGGCGGTAGACGTCTCCCTGACGGACCGACTGGACAGCGGCAGGGCGGAGTACGGCGAAACAGGTGCCGCCCGAATGCCGAACGGAGGGGTAGATGATGCCGTTCGCCCCTGCCCTTCGTGTGTCGTCAGCCAGCGCATTGCCGAGCGGATAGCCACGCGCCTTGTCGGGATCGAGCGCCGGATGGTCTGGCACGGCGCGCAGATCGACGAAATCACCGGAGACGCTTGAGAACATTTCCGCATATTCGACCACCGCCTCGAATACCCCGGTATGGCTTAGAAAACTGGTCATGTGGAAGCTGATTTCCGCAAGGCAGGTTTCGACCACCAGTGCCGAATACCAGGCACCGCGATTGGCGCCATTGAACCGGTTCGGCTCACGCGGCTTCGCATAGGCGAAGCAGGCATTGATGAAATGCGCATGCGGCACGTCGTAGACGAGTTCGTTGGCGGCGAGCCCGGAAATGCCGGTGGCCTGCGCCTGCAGACGGCTCGACGTTGCCGCTTCGATCTCGGCCAGTTCCGCCAGTTCATCGGATGTGTCGACAAGGCTTGCCAGAACCGCCTCACGCAGCCGCGCCGTCGAGACGAGCCGGACGGTTTTCGGAAAGGCGAGCGTGGCAACCGGAATGCCGGCGACCTGCACTCAGAGACCTCCCCGCACCGCGTCGAGATAGCGACGCACTTCCAGCATATGCGGAATGCCGCCCTCGATCATGGCGGCCACCGGCGTCAGCCGATCAAAGAGCGGACCGGTGTTTTCCAGCTGCAGCCAGCGATCAGCCATCTGATCGGCAAAGAGCAGATGCAGCGCCTTGTAGATGCCGGTGAGTGCCGAGATGCGGGTCATCTGGTCCTGGGTCAGTGTCTTTTCCACCGTCTCAGGCTTCAGCCTTTCCCAGGTGCTCATCGAGACGCCGAGCAAGGCTGCTGCCTGCTGGCCTGTCAGGTCCCACTGCTCGGCCAGTCGCCGATAGGCCTTGAGCGCCGTTCTCGACAGACGCGTGCGGTCGGTTTCTGCACTGAAGCCCTGAAGACGGGCGGGGCGATCGTCTTGCACCACAGATGGGTTCAACATTCGAGCCTCCTTCAAATGACGACTAGAATATACATCATATGATGGAAATTTCAAGGCGGGCCGATGAAACCGATAGACCTCAGCGGACCTTCCGCGCCATGCCGACGGAACGGGGCGCGGTTTCCGCGAAACCAAACTGCGCATAGAGCCGGTTGGCCGGCACGTCGGCGATCAGGCTGACATAGGCGGTCTTGGGCAGGGTAGCGATGAAGTCCGACAGAGCCGTCATGATCCACTTGGCGAGCCCCCTGCCCTGATGGGCCGGCAGGATGGCGATGTCGGTCACCTGAAAAAAGCAACCGCCATCGCCAATGATCCGGCCCATGCCGATGGTCTCGTCACCCAGCATCAGCGAGACACCGAAGATCGAATTGGGCAGACCCTTTTCCGCCGCCTCCCGCGAAAAGGGTGTGAGGCCAGACTCGAGGCGCAGGCGCATGTAGTCGTCGATGGAAGGCATGCGGGTTTCGATGCGGTAGGCGCTGTTGTCGGTCATGCCTTTAAGTCTTTCTGATTGATTTTTCCGTTGCTCAGCCGAGCCAGCCATCAAGGTGCTGCACGCTGTCCATGCCGACGAAGCGGGCCATGCGCTGCAATTCGGCATCGAGCCGATCAAGACGGCCGGCTGTTGGTTTGACGCCCGGTTCGAGCCAGAGGCGGCGCACGGCCAGCACGCCGGCCTTGCGTTCCGCCTTCATGTCGATGCGACCGATCAGGCGCTCTCCCTCCAGAAGCGGGAAGACGTAATAGCCGTATTGCCGCTTTGGCTCCGGCACGTAGATCTCGATGCGATAGAAGAAGCCGAACAGGCGTTCGCTACGGTTTCGGTCACGGATCAGCGGATCGAAGGGCGAGAGCACACGGATGCGGGCTGGTGGTTCGGGCGCCTCGATGAGGCTGCCGAGCTGATCGGCAAAGGCGAAGGAGATGCGGGACTTGCCGTCTACCGTGCCGATCGTCACCTCCTCCAGCTCGTCGCGATGGGCGGCGACCCAGAGCTTTGCCTCGTCCGGCGTGATGAGATCGAAGAAGGCGGCAATCTCGCCTGATGTGGCGAAGCCAAGGCGTGTCAGCGCGGACCGGCAGGCCCAGTCGACGAAACTGTCATGGTCGACCTCGCCTGCATGATGTTCGGCCGGGATGATCCGCTCCGACAGGTCATAGACCTTCTGGAACCCATCGCGCCGGGCAATCGACAGCTTGCCGGTGTGCCAGAAATATTCGAGCGCCGTCTTGGACGGATGCCAGTTCCACCAGCCGCCGGACTTGTGGTCCTCATCCTTGACGTCGCGGGCCATGACCGGTCCATGATCGCGGATGCGGGCATAGGTTTCCTCGAACGCCCGATCAAAGCCCTCCCCCTGCCACTTCGCCCAGTTCTCCATGATCTTCGCCTCTCGGCGAACGAAGCGGTGTTTCCAATAGGGAAAGAAGGCCGACGGGATGACCGAGGCATCATGCGTCCAGTGTTCGAAGAGCGAGCGGTCCTTTTCCAGGAGATGGGCGAGGTCCTTGGGACGGTAGGTCTGGTTGCGCGAGAACAGGATCTGGTGATGCGCCCGCTCGACCCACTGGATGCTGTCGATCTGGACAAAGCCGAGATCATGGATCAGCGCGTACAAGCCATCACGGCCCAGTGCCTTTGTCGGCGAGCGCGACAGGCCCTGCCGTTCAAGGAAGATTTTGCGCGCCAGTGCATTGGGAAGATGAATCGCCATGAGGAAAGAGGCTAGCGAATGTTCTGCATTCGTTCAATCGCTCTGACGGTCTTGCAACCGTGATTGCACCAAGAATTTCGCCTTTGGCGCGAACACTCGTGAGTTTTCACAGGAACAAGCCCTGTATCCGAAGGTTGTGTCCATGCCTCCAACCAAAGGACATCACCATGTTCATGAGAGTCGACAAGCTGCAGGCAAACCTGCCAGCACCCAAGCGTGCAGATCCAAACGCCGCCGCTGCCCTGCAGGAACTGCTCGGTGGGAAATACGGCGAAATGTCCACACTCGGGAACTACATGTTCCAGAGCTTCAACTTTCGCAGCAAGGAAAAACTCAGACCCTTCTATTCCTTGGTCGCCAGCATTACCGCCGAGGAGCTCGGTCATGTCGAGCTCGTCAGCAACGGCGTCGTGATGCTGAACAACGGCCCGGATGTTCCCGATGGCGACGAAGGGGATGGCGGGGACATTTCCGATGCGCCCTATGAGGGCATGAAGGATATCCGGCTGGCTGCCGCCTTCCTCTCTGGCGGCGGCGGCGCGATGCCGGTCAACAGCAATGGCGTCTCGTGGAACAACGACTTCATCACCACGACGGGCAATGTCGTGGTCGACCTCTTGCACAACTTCCACCTGGAATGCGGTGCCCGCCTGCATAAGCTCAGGGTCTACGAAACCCTGTCTGATCCCACCGGACGGGAAGTCTGCGGCTATCTGCTCGTGCGCGGCTCGGTCCATGCCCATGCCTATGCGCTGGCTCTCGAGAAGATCACCGGCGTCGACGTGAAGAAGTTCCTGCCCACGCCGAACATCCCGCTCGACAAGATCCCCGAGTGCCAGAAATATCTCGACGAAGGCTCGCATCGCCGGCTCTATACGTTCAGCCCGAACGATTACAAAGAGATGTCCGGGATCTGGGGCAATGGCGAAGTCGCCTTGCCGAATGATCCGCCAGGCGAACTCGAAGTGGTGGACGGCATGCCGGAAGGTGGCAAGATCCACCAGTTTGTCGGCGTCCCCTCAGCCTTCACGCCGGACTACTCGCCGGAAGAAATGTTCGAGATCGCAGAAAAGCTCTACAAAAAGTCCAGATAACAAAGAGAGCACATCCACTGCCGGGGCTGGAAAAGCCCCGGCTTGTGCCAGCCCCAAGTCAGGCGGATTCGGCAAATCGTCAACCCTGCGCTTCCCCCTTGCCGCCTCCCCGGTCTATAGAAGCCTCGACACCGGACGGGGCCGCCCTTGCAGATCACCTTCGACCAGACCGAACTCCGCTATGGCGCGCATGTCGCGCTTCAGCCGCTGACGCTGTCGCTCAATGAGCCACGGATCGGGGTGATCGGGCTCAATGGCTCGGGCAAGACCAGCTTTGCACGCCTTCTGGCCGGGCTCGTCAAACCCAGCGCGGGCCGGGTGACGCTTGACGGGTTCGATACCGTCGCGGACGAAAAGGCGGTTCGGGGAAAGACGGGCTTCATTTTCCAGAACCCCGGTAACCAGATCATCCTGCCGATCATTCGCGACGATGTGGGGCTTGGCCCGAAAACGCAGGGGCTGACGGGGGCCGCGCTGGAGACGGCCGTCACTGCAGCCCTTAACCGCTTCGGCATCGGCCATCTCGCCGGTCGCCGGCCGCATGAGCTTTCAGGTGGAGAGTTGCAGCTTGCAGCCCTTGCCGCCGTCGTCATCAACCAGCCGGACCTGATCCTGTTCGACGAGCCGACCAACCAGCTTGACCTGAGAAACCGGGCGCTGGTCAAGGCGGCCATCGAGGGGCTTCCCGAACAGGCTGTCATCATCAGCCACGATCTCGATCTGGTTGCCGATTTCCCCCGCGTGCTGGTGTTTGATCAGGGCGCGCTTGCCTGCGATGCGCCGGGGATCGAGGCCATCGCGCGCTACCGGGATATTGCCGGATGCTGACGAGCCTTCACATCGAAGGGACGAGCCTTCTGCACCGCATCCCGGTCAAGCCCAAGCTCGCGGTTCTGATGGGTTTCGGCCTTGCGCTCTATCTCGTCTCAAACCCATTCGCGCTTGTCCTTGCCACGGCCTTGACCGGCGGCCTTTACCTCTCGACCGGCATCCGGCCTGCCCAAGCCTTTCAGCGCATCCGCCCGGTATTGTTCACCATCGCCTTTCTCAGCCTCGTCAACCTGGTCCTGCTGACGCCCGTCGAGACGCTGGTTCTGACGCTGCGGCTTCTCGCCATCCTGTTCCTCGCGGCAGCGGTGACGGCATCGACGGCAATCGGCGACTTCATCGCGGCGATCACCGACCTTGCCCGCCCGCTTGAAAGGCTCGGCCTCATCAAGGCTGCCGATATCGGGCTTGCCTTCGGACTCGTTCTGCGTTTCGTACCGGAGATTGCCGCACGGCATGACGCCTTGAAGGAGGCGCATGCGGCGCGCGGCCTCCCCGTCAAGATGCATCGCATGCTTGGCGCCCTGTTGATCGCCACCCTGAAGGACGCGGACAGAATCGCCGAAGCGATTGACGCGAGAGGCATTCGGCGGCACTAACCGTTCCCAGTCTATCCGGAGGAAAATCATGACGACCAAAAATCTCGTCCTCGCCGCTCTGTTTACGGCGATCATCATCGTGCTCGGCTTCATTCCGGCCGTGCCGATCCCGCTGATCCCCGTGCCGATCACGGCGCAGTCGATGGGCGTGATGCTCGCTGGCTGCATCATTGGCGCCAAGCGCGGCGCGCTGGCCTATGCCCTGCTCGTGGTTCTGGTGGCCGTCGGCCTGCCGGTGCTGTCGGGCGGCCGTGGTGGCCTCAACGTGCTGATGGGGCCAACCGGCGGCTATATCTTCGGCTGGATCATCGGCACCTTTGTCACCGGCCTGGTTGCCGAAAAGCTCGTCAGCGAGAGCCAGAGTGCTGCGCGCCAAATGGCCGGCTTCTTCGCGGCCAGCGTGATCGGCGGCATCGGCGTTGTCTATGCCTGCGGCATGCCCTGGCTCTCCGTCGTCGCCGGCACGCCGTTTGACAAAGTGCTTCTCGGCTCGCTCGCCTTCATCCCGGGCGATCTGGTCAAGGCCGCCATTGCGACGCTTGCCGCACGTGCCGTGATCGTCGGCTATCCGCTGCTGCCGGTCCGCGCGCACTGATCAGATAATGGCTGCGATACCCTAGTGTTGCAGCCATTCCACCACCCGCTCAGGTTGGAATTTTCTTACCTTAGTAACGCATTATATAGGATGTGCTCTTACACTTTTGGGGATACGTCACCTCAGAGGTTCAACCATGTCCATCCTTTCCCTGTTTGGCAGTGATTCGCGTGCAGTCCTCTCGGCGCTGGAGAGATCGCAGGCGGTGATCGAATTCGACCCGACCGGCAAAATCCTCACGGCGAACGAAAATTTCTGCAAAACCCTTGGGTATTCGCTGGAAGAAATCGTGGGAAAGCACCACAGCCTGTTTGTGGCACCTGATTACGCGAAGTCCACTGACTACAGGGAATTCTGGGCAAGGCTTGCGCGGGGTGAGTTCTTCAGCGCCCAGTACAAGCGGTTCGGCAAGGGCGGCAAGGTCATCTGGATCGAGGCATCCTACAATCCGGTCCTGAGAAACGGCAAGGTCCACAAGATCGTCAAATTCGCGACCGATATCACCGATCGCAAACTCACCGAGCTCGATTCACGCGGCAAGCTCACTGCCGTGTCGCGTGTGCAGGCCTCCATCGAGTTCACGCCCGATGGCACGATCCTCACCGCGAATGACAATTTCCTGAACGCCATGGGCTACACGCTTGAGGAGATCGTCGGCAAACATCATCAGATGTTCTGCGACAAGGCGTATATCAACTCAGCGGAGTATCGACAGTTCTGGCAGGATTTACGATCGGGCACCTTCCAAACGAGTGAATTTACCCGCTTTACGAAGTCTGGAGACAGGATCGTCGTCCAGGCATCCTACAGCCCTGTTTTCGACGAGGAAGGGCGTGTCATCAAGGTGGTCAAGTTCGCCACCGACGTCACGGGCCGCGTCAAAGCCGTCGAGGCGATTGCCGCCGGTCTGCAGCGACTGTCGGAATGCAATATCCGCATCACGCTCGACGAACCCTTTATTCCGGAATTGGAGCGACTGCGAACGGACTTCAACAAGGCCATCACCGAGTTTCAGCGGACACTCGAAAGCGTGCTGGGTGAAACTGGCGGCCTGGCCGAGACCAGTGCCGACCTGAAGGGCGATGCGGAGGTGCTGGGTCGCCGGACGGAACAGCAGGCGGCAGCCCTTGAACAGGCATCGGCTGCCCTTGAGCAGATCACCGCCACGGTCAAGGAAGCCTCGGTCAGAACCCGCGAGACGCGCGAAATCGTCAAGCAGGCCCGCTCGGCTACCAATGACTCGGTCGAGGTGGTGCGCTCCACGGTGGACGCGATCTCGCGGATCGAAACAGCGTCGAACGAAATTGGCAGCATCATTGATGTGATCGACCAGATTGCCTTCCAGACCAATCTTCTGGCGCTCAATGCGGGCGTTGAAGCGGCGCGCGCCGGCGAGGCTGGCAAAGGGTTTGCCGTGGTGGCGCAGGAGGTCCGCGAGCTCGCGCAGCGATCCGCCGCGGCCGCCCGCCAGATCTCAGCGCTTATCCTTAATTCGACAACGCAGGTTGCCGAAGGGGTGCGCCTGGTGAATGAAACGGGCGTGACGCTGTCGCGGATCGAGAAATTCGTCAACGAAATCGACGGCAATGTCGATGCCATCTCAATCGGGGCGAACGAGCAGGCGTCCAGCCTTGGCGAAATCAACACCGCCATCAACCAGCTCGATCAGGCGACCCAACAGAACGCCAGCCTTGTATCCAGTATTGGCGTTGCAGGGGACGTGATGGCAGCCGGGGCCGGGAAGATGAAAACGCTGGTCGACATGTTCAAGCTCAATCGACGCAAGGCACCCCGCGAGCCCGGTTCCGCCGCGGCCAATACCGGCACGGCGCAGCGAAGCCCGCAGTCACGCGTGGCCTGATGACTTGCCCTGCCGAGACCAGCCGCAAAGGCTTTCTTCAGGGCAGATACCGATAGAGCCAGTCGCGAATGTCTTCGGGCAGCGCGACCGGCTCTCCCGTTTCACGGCTGCGGGTGGTCCAGGTGACTTCGAGCGAGGCAGCGGTCTCGCCGTCCCTGTCCATCTCGACCTCAAAGCCGATCGACTTGCCACCGATCTTGTCGACACGCACCCTGAGCTGCACGACGTCTCCCTCGCGTAGCGGCGTGATCAGCCGCAATTCCAGCTTCGACACGGCATAGACCGGCTCGTCTTCCAGCGGCGGGCGGTAGCGGAAGAAGTGCTGAAGGGCAGCTTCCGCGTGGGTGACATAGGCCGCCGTCTGCATCTCGCCAGTCGTGGCAATGTCACGATATGGCACGATCAGCTCACTCGTCTCGACGCGGTCGATCTCATC
Organism: Rhizobium sp. G187; assembly: GCF_051549525.1. Taxonomy (NCBI): domain Bacteria; kingdom Pseudomonadati; phylum Pseudomonadota; class Alphaproteobacteria; order Hyphomicrobiales; family Rhizobiaceae; genus Rhizobium; species Rhizobium sp. G187. Next base: position 364,264 of record NZ_JBPUGM010000002.1, on the reverse strand, counting down.
CATGGTATCGGTGGTCCCGGTTTTGCAAAGTTCTGTCTTCATCTAGCGGATTTGGGGTTGCGATCACAAGCAGTCGCCTGAAAAGGCGCAGACTGTGTCGAATGACCTGCCCGTGCGCGAATTTCGCGGATACGGTAGCGGCCATTCCCCCATACGGTGGAAGACCGGGACGTGCCGCATTATGTTCTGCCGGACACAAGGAATTTCAATCGATGACCACACGCCTTTACGAGAACCCGATTTTCCTCGAACACAACACGCCGCCCGGCCATCCCGAGCGTGCCGACCGGCTGCGCTCGCTTAACATTGCACTGGAACATCCCAATTTTGCAGCACTTGAGCGGATCGAAGCAAAGCAGGCCAATGAGGATGCGGTGACGCTTGCGCATCCAGAGGAGCATCTCTTCGCCGTGATGCGGCAGATCCCGGAAGAGGATGACCGGATCGTCCAGATCGAGGCCGACACCTATGCCTCGCAGAAGAGCCTGCAGATCGCCTTGACGGCGATTGGCGGCGCGCTTGCGGCAGTCGACGACGTCATGACGGGCAAGGCCGACAATGCCTTCGTCGCGGGGCGGCCGCCTGGCCACCATGCGGAAAAGTCAAAGGCGATGGGCTTTTGCCTTTTCAACACGATCGCGATTGCCGCCCGGCATGCACAGAAGGTCCATGGCGTGGAGCGGGTCGCGATCGTCGACTGGGATGTGCATCACGGCAATGGCACGCAGGACATCTTCTGGGACGATCCCTCCGTTCTCTTCTGCTCCACCCACCAGATGCCGCTCTATCCCGGCAGCGGCGCCAAGGATGAGACCGGCGCGCATCGCAATGTGGTCAATGCGCCACTCTCCCCCAATGTTGGCTCGGACCATTTCCGCGAGGCCTTCAAGAGCCGTGTCTTGCCGGCCCTTGTCGATTTCTCGCCGGATCTCATCCTGATCTCGGCCGGCTTCGACGCGCATCACCGCGATCCGCTGGCGCAGATCAACCTTGTTGGCGAAGATTTCGACTGGGCGACGGGGCGGCTGATGGAGCTCGCCGATCGTTTTGCCCATAACCGGGTCGTCAGCCTGCTCGAAGGCGGTTATGATCTTGAAGGGCTCGCCGAATCGGCCGGGCTGCATATTGCGAGACTGATGAAGGGTTGAGTATGTCCGACGCCGCCGTTACCACCGACCTCAGCGGTTATTCGTTCGAGAAGGCCGTGGCCGAGCTCGAAAGCATCGTTGCGCGGCTCGAACGTGGCGACGTGGCACTGGACGAATCCATCGCCATATATGAGCGTGGCGAGCTTCTGAAGAAGCATTGCGAAACCCTGCTCAACGCCGCCGAAAACCGCATCGAGAAGATCCGCCTCGACCGTACAGGAACACCTGTCGGAACGGAACCGCTCGACCGGTCATAAGTCACAGCGCGATCACGCCAGCGTGTTCGCAAGGTTGACGCTCATAACCCTCCCTCGCATTATCCGCGTGCCAACCACGCAAGGGAGGACAAAATGACTTTGTCTCGTACTAAAAACATTCTTTTCATCGGTGCACTGCTTGCATCCAGCGCCTTTACTTCGACCGCAGCCCGCTCGGAAGAATTCATTAACATTCTGACCGGCGGCACTTCGGGGGTTTACTATCCTCTCGGCGTCGCGCTCTCGAAAATCTACAGCGACAAGATCCCGGGCGTGCGCACGCAGGTTCAGGCGACCAAGGCTTCTGTCGAAAACCTCAACCTTCTGCAGCAGGGCAAGGGTGAACTCGGCTTCTCGCTCGGCGACAGCGTCAAGATGGCGGCTGAAGGCAATGCCGAAGCCGGCTTCCGCGGTCCGCTCGACAAGCTGCGCGGCATTGCCGCCATCTATCCGAACTACATCCAGATCATCGCCACCCAGGAATCGGGCGTTAAGACCGTTGCCGACCTGAAGGGCAAGAGCCTGTCGGTTGGTGCGGCAAAGTCCGGCACAGAACTGAATGCACGCGCCATCCTCGGCGCGACCGACATGGCTTACGAAGATCTCGGCAAGCTGGAATATCTGCCCTTCGCGGAATCGGTCGAACTGATCAAGAACCGCCAGCTGGACGCAACGCTGCAGTCTTCCGGTCTCGGCAATGCCTCGCTGAAGGACCTCTCGACGTCGCAGCCGATCACGGTCGTCGCCGTTCCGGCCGAAGTCGCGACAAAGCTCGGGTCGCCCTATGCTGCCGCGACGATCCCGGCCGGCACCTATGATGGCCAGACAGCAGACGTTCCGACGGTGACCGTCGGCAACTTCCTCATCACCCATGAAGGCGTGTCAGAGGAAACCGCCTACCAGATGACGAAGCTGCTGTTCGAGAATGTGCCGGCGCTCACCGCTGCCCATTCGGCTGCCAAGGACATCGACGTCAAAAAGGCCATCGAAGGCATGCCCGTACCCCTGCATCCGGGCGCCGAGCGCTACTACAAGGAAATCGGCATTCTGAAATAAGGCCGATCCGCGATCATCCATACCAGATGGTCGCAATCTTCTCCCCGCATGCGGGGAGAAGATCCTTTTTAAGACACCCGCATTCTTTAGATTATTTGTCGTGAATCTGGCAGGCGTAACCTCGATCTCTCGTGATGTTCGAGGTGAGCGAGACAGCGGCACATCCTGCCCCAGGAGATCCCATGAGCGAGACCCTCACTTCATCGAGCCAGAGCGCTCCCCAATCGGCCGAAGAAGCGATCGAAGGGTTGCCCTCCGGCTTCGGTACCGGTCTGGCGGGGCAAATTGCATTCGGCATCGCGCTGGCCTTTGCGCTATTCCAACTCTGGTCTGCCGCCTATGGCACGCTGCCGAGCCAGGTTGTTCGCGCTATGCATGTCGGGTTTCTGCTGCTTCTCGGCTTTTCCCTGTTTGCCAATCTCATTGCCAAGAGCATGGCCGGCAAGGTCTGGTTCTGGTCGCTCGGCATTCTCGGCTTCCTCACCGGCATCTACAACTGGGTGTTCTACGAAGACCTGCTCTTCCGCTCGGGCTTTCTTACCCATGTCGATCTCGCCGTTGGCTGCGTCATGGTCGTTCTGGTGTTTGAAGCTGCGCGGCGGCTTATGGGCATTCCGCTCACCATCATCTCCGCGATCTTCCTCGCCTATTGCTTCTTCGGACAGTATCTGCCCTCGCCGCTTTCGCATCGCGGTTATGATTTCGAGCTGATCGTCGAGCACTTCGCCTTCGGCACCGAAGGCATCTATGGCACGCCGATCTATGTCTCGGCCGCCTATATCTTCATCTTCGTCGTCTTCGCCGCTTTCCTTGAGCGGGCCGGCATGTTGAACCTGTTCAACGACTTCGCGCTTGGCCTCGTCGGCACCTGGAAGGGTGGCCCGGCCCAGGTCTGCATTCTCTCCTCTGCTCTCATGGGCACCATCTCCGGCTCGGGCGTTGCCAATGTGGTGGCGAGCGGCCAGTTCACCATTCCGCTGATGAAACGCTTCGGCTTCCGCTCCGCCTTTGCCGGCGGTGTCGAGGCGACCTCTTCCATGGGCGGGCAGATCATGCCGCCGGTCATGGGTGCCGTCGCCTTCATCATGGCCGAAACGCTGAACGTGCCCTACGCTGAAGTGGTGAAGGCCGCGCTTATTCCTGCCTTCCTCTACTTCGCCGTCTGCTTCTGGATGGTCTATCTCGAAGCCGGCAAGGCCGGCTTGAAGGGTCTTTCCAAGGCCGAACTGCCGAACCCCTGGGCCGCCGTCAAGGAACACTGGCCGCTCGTCCTTCCGCTGGGCGCGCTCGTCTACCTCCTGTTTGCAGGCTTCACACCGATCTTCGCTGGCACGATGGGCCTCGCACTCGTTGTCGTCCTCATCCTCGGCACACCGCTTGCAGCCCTTATCGGCCCGCTTGCCTTCCGCATCGTGTTCTGGCTGGTGCTCGGCCTTGCCTCGGCTGCCTTCCTCAAATTCGGCGTCAACGTGCTGGCCATCGTCATCATCGCGCTTGTCATCGCCTGCGCGCTGTTCAAGGGCGGGCGCGAGACGATTGCCATCTGCCGGGATTCGCTGGCGGAAGGGGCCAAGAACGCGCTGCCGGTCGGTATTGCCTGCGCCATCGTCGGCATCGTCATCGGCACGCTGACGCTCACCGGCATTGCCTCCACCTTCATCGGTGCTGTGATCGATATCGGTCGTGACAACCTCTTCCTGTCGCTGATCCTGACCATGATCACCTGCCTGGTGCTCGGCATGGGCATTCCGACAATCCCGAACTACATCATCACCTCGTCGCTGGCCGGTCCGGCCCTTCTGGAACTCGGCGTGCCGCTGCTGGTCAGCCACATGTTCGTCTTCTACTTCGGCATCATGGCGGACCTGACGCCGCCGGTCGCGCTGGCCGCCTTTGCGGCAGCACCGATGGCCAAGACCTCTGGCCTCAAGATCTCGCTGCAGGCGACCAAGCTTGCGACCGCCGGCTTCGTCGTGCCCTTCATGGCCGTCTATACGCCGGCGCTGATGCTGCAGGATGCCGGTCCGATGGCGGCTGCCTGGGGGTATCCGGTCGAGGTCATCTACGTCGTGTTCAAGGCCTGCTTCGGCATCGCGCTCTGGGGCATGGCCGTGGTCGGCTTCCTGTTCGGACGTCTCTCCATCATCGAACGGTTGATTGCCTTCGTCGCTGGTGTTGCCGTCGTGGTCGCCCTGCCATGGACGGATGAAGTCGGCTTTGCCCTCGGCATTGTGCTGATTGGCTTCCATTGGTGGAAAACCCGGACGGCAATCCCTGCCGCTCCCGGTCAATGAGCCTCTGCATTACACTTGCAGCAAAGGTCGTGATGGTTCCCGTCACGGCCTTTTCCTTGTCCTGGGTGCATTCGGTGGAGAAGATCGAATGGCGCGAGGATTGGGCGGTCACGCCAGCTGGTTTCGAACTCAAGATCGCCCGGGTCAAGGGCTCCGGCTCCGGCATGGAGCCTGGCGAAGGCGCCGTCTTCGAAGACGGCTGGTGGCGCTGGACACCAAGGGTGCCGCCCCTGCCCGCGATCAGGCTTGCGGCATCGGGCATGACACCGAGCGGCTGGACGCTTTGCTATGACGGCGGCTGCATGACGCTTGGCGAAACCGCTGGAAGCGATGCAACCCTTTACTCCTGCGTGACACCAGATACAGGTCGGACAACGGGCCACAATACGCCCTGACGGGACCCGCGCGGCATTGCCGGGCCGCGGCCATGCTTGCATGTGAGCGAGCTGAGCAGCCTTCGCGCCGCTTTTTCTAGCGGGGTTTCCGAGCTTAATTCGCCGACCCGCCATTTCTGCGAAAACGCAGCGACACGCCCAAAGATGGCAGATTCTACTTTTCCACGACGGTACTAGGTTGCTCAACAAACCGGATCGTTTGATTCATCCCATTGAGATCGCGCGCACAGACCGAAGTTTCTTCGGCTTGCCGGAAAATTTGACAGGGCGACATGGCTCACTGCAACTCCTTGAAGCATTTGCGAAATCTTCTTCTGGCAACGACTGTCGCCACCTCCGCGACAGGCCATTACGCGCTGGCACTGGACCCATCCGATATCGACACCGCCGTCACGGTCGACGCGACAAATCCTCAGCCCTGGGCCACATCAGACGACCTCGAAGTCGGCGTCAGCGGCACAGGCACGCTGACAATCGAGAATGGCGGCACGGCCAGCAATGCGAATGCCTATATCGGCTCCTCCAGCACCAGCATCGGCACCGTGACCGTGACCGGCACCGGTTCGTCATGGACCACATACCCCTTCCTTGTTGTCGGCGAAGAGGGGACCGGGACCTTGAACATCGAGAATGGCGGCTTTGCCAGCAGCGGCTTTGCGCATGTCGGCTCCGCCAGCGGCAGTATCGGCACCGCAACCGTCACAGGCAGTGGCTCGTCATGGGCCAGCGGCGATGCCCTGGTCATCGGCTATTCCGGCAATGGCATGCTGACGATTGCCGATGGCGGGACCGTGACCTCGGTCGAGACCTATCTCGGACACGAGATTGGCAGTGCCGGTAGCGCCCTGATCACGGGTGAAGGTTCGTCATTGAGCAATAGCGAGGATCTCCACGTTGGATATCACGGCAATGGCAGCATGACGATCGCCGATGGCGGCGATGTCAGCAGCCGGATGGGCTATATCGGGTTCTATGACGGCAGCGTCGGCACCATGCTGGTGACAGGAGAGAATTCCTCATGGACGAACCGTGGGCCGGCCTATGTTGGCGTGATGGGTAACGGTACCCTGACGATCGCCGATGGAGCAACCACCACGGTCATGACCGACCCGGTTTATACCGGCATGGAAGCCGTCCTCCTGGCGTATGGCAATAACGCGACCGGCACGCTGAACATCGGTGCTGCAGAGGGAGAAACGGCGGTGGCCGCGGGCATGCTTGTTGCGCCTTCGGTCGTCTTCGGCCCTGGCACAGGGACGCTGGTGTTCAACCACACTGACACAGATTACGACTTCACAGCGGCCCTCAAGACCACCGATGGCACCAGTTCGATCAAGCAGCTGGCCGGGTTCACGGAGCTTTCCGGGGACAGTTCCGCCTTCCACGGGACCACGTATGTCACCGGCGGCACGTTGGATGTCACCGGCAGCCTTGGTGGCACCATTGCCGTTTCCGGCACTGGCACGCTGAGCGGCACGGGAAGCATTGGCACGACGACAATCGCGAGCGGCGGTACGCTTTCACCCGGCGGGGCGAACACGATCGGCTCCCTCAGCGTGAATGGCGACCTGACATTCGAAACCGGCTCGACCTATGCGGTCGATCTTGCGGCTGCAGCGGGCGACCTGACAAATGCAACCGGCGACATCACCATCAATGGCGGCAGCATCAGCGTCAAAGCCCTGGATTCTCGCACCAGCTATACCGACGGACAGACCTACAGCATTCTCAACACGTCCGGCTCCCTGAACGGCACATTTGACGATGTCACCACTCAGTCGGCGTTTCTGGCGACGACGGCGAGCTATGATGCGAATCATGCCTATCTGACGGTCGACATCGCCAGCGACTTCACGTCCGTGGCAACAACAGCCAATCAGCTTTCGGTCGCACGCGCGCTCAACAGCCTTACGCAATCCGGTCCGTCGCTCTCGCTCTACAATGCCATGCTGGCTCTCAGCGCCGATGAAGCACGCACCGCCTACCAGCAACTCTCCGGTGACACCTATGCGACGGCACAGGCTTCGGTCCAGCAGACCGGGCGTGGCATCAACAACACGTTGAACAGCCATCTGCGTGGCATGACCTCTGGTGTCTCGACACCCACTCCCGTCCAGCCACTGGGCTATGCCGAGGACATGAATGGCAAGACTGTAAAAGACGCGCGTTTCGCCTCCTTCGAAGAAAAAGCGGAAAGCTTCGATGCACAACGCTTCTCCGGCTGGACGACCGGTTTTGGCTCCTGGGGCCGCGTTGACGGAACGGATGGCGGCCTTGAGACCTCGCTCGGCAATGGCGGCGTCCTGTTCGGCATCGACGGCCTCGTGACCGACGCCTGGCGCATTGGCGTGATGGGTGGCTACAGCCATTCGAGGTTCGATACCGAAACCAGCGATGGCGGCAGCAACAACTATCATGTCGGCCTCTATGGCACCGGGCAATGGGGCGCTTTGGCCCTGCGCTCCGGCGTCAGCTACACCTGGAGCAATGTCGATACCGCCCGTCAGGTCACCGCGCTTGGCCAGACATTGAACGGCAGCTACGATGCAAACAGCATCAATGCCTTCAGTGAGCTCGGCTACACGGTCAAAACCGGTCTTGCCACGTTCGAGCCCTTTGCCGGTCTGGCCTACAGCCATGCGACATCCGATGCTTTCAGCGAAACCGGCGGTTCAGCAGCGCTCAATGTCGAGGGCACGACAAACGACACAAGCTACACGACGCTGGGACTCAGGTCTTCGAAGGAATTGACCTTGCTCGGGACCGAGGCGGTGATCCGCGGCACCGCAGGCTGGATGCACGCTTTCGGCGATGTCGACCCCACATCCACAGCGCGCTTCGCGACCGGTGACAGTTTCACTGTATCGGGCACGCCCATCGATCAGAATACTGCCCTGCTGGAAGCGGGGCTCGACCTGAACTTTACCCCCTCTTCCACCCTCAGCCTCACCTATACCGGCCAGATCGGGAAGAATGCCCATGAAAACAGCGTGAGCGCAAAGTTGAAGATGCAATTCTGATGATATCCGGCAGGATCCGCCCGTGGTCCTGGCCGGCTTCGGCCTGCCAGATCTGAAGCAGAGGTGACGATGGCTCTGCGTAAAGACTGAACGCAGTGTCCATCCTCTCGACCGAGGTTGCGACTGGCCTCCCGAACCCTTGCAGCCTACAGTCTCCGCACCGAACATGCGGAGATTTTTCATGTCCTTCTTTCCCGGAAACGATCCGATCCCCGGCGACGCCTCTGCCTGCGACGCCGTTGAACAGCTGATCATCCCGCGCTCCAGCGATATCGGCGGCTTTGCCGTGCGCCGGGCGCTGCCGACCGTGCGCAGACGCCTGGTCGGTCCGTTCATCTTCTTCGATCGCATGGGGCCTGCCGTTCTGAAGGCCGGCGAAGCGCTGGATGTGAAGCCGCATCCGCATATCGGGCTATCCACCGTCACCTATCTCTTCGATGGCGAGATAAAGCATCGCGACAGCCTCGGCACGGAACTGGTGATCGCGCCCGGCGACATCAATCTGATGACGGCGGGGCGCGGCATCGTGCATTCGGAACGCACGCCGGAGAACCTACGCGGCCATCCACTGTCGATGTCGGGCCTGCAAACCTGGATCGCGCTGCCGGACCAGATGGAGGAGATCGACCCTGCCTTTGGCCACACAGCCAAATCCGAGCTGCCAATCTTCAACGATGGCGGTGCTTCGGGCCGTCTGGTCATCGGGGCGATGGGCGGGCTGCGCTCGCCGGTCAAAACCTATTCCGATACGCTTTATGTCGATCTGACACTTCAACCCGGTGCCAGCTTTCCCTTCGATGCCTCGGCAGAAGAGCGCGCGCTCTATGTGCTCTCCGGCGAAATCGAGATTGCCGGCGACCGGTTTGCCGCCGACCAGCTCCTGGTTTTCCGGCCCGGCGATGCAATCACGCTGATCGGCGGTGCGACTGGGTGTCACGTCATGCTGTTCGGCGGCGCGGCCATGGAAACCAAGAAACACATCTGGTGGAACTTCGTTTCTTCGTCGAAGGAGCGCATCGAACAGGCCAAAGAGGAGTGGAGAACCGGGCGTTTCGACATCGTGCCGGGGGATGAAGAGGAATTCGTGCCTTTGCCGGAAGGGCGATGAAGACTATATAGTTCTCCGGTGCCGAATATTTGCCCAGTTCGCGTGGGGATGCTATCGCGCACCCGAACGAATGGAAAAGGCAACCGCCCGTGACATCCCTGCCCGATACGCCGCTTTTGGACAAGGTCGCTGTTCCAGCAGACCTGAAGAGCATCGAGGACCGCGATCTGCCGCAGCTCGCCCGCGAGTTGCGCGACGAGATGATCGATGCGGTGTCGAAAACAGGCGGGCATCTGGGCGCAGGTCTCGGCGTGGTGGAGCTGACAATTGCCATCCACAAGGTGTTCAACACGCCCGATGACCGGCTGATCTTCGACGTCGGACACCAGTGCTATCCGCACAAGATTCTCACCGGCCGCCGCGACCGCATCCGCACACTGCGTCAGGAAGAGGGTCTGTCCGGCTTCACCAAGCGGGCCGAGAGCGAATACGACCCGTTCGGTGCCGCACACTCCTCCACCTCGATTTCTGCCGGCCTCGGCATGGCAGTTGCCGCCGAACTGTCGAAGACTGATCGCAAGGTGATCGCCGTGATCGGCGATGGCGCGATGTCGGCTGGCATGGCCTATGAGGCGCTCAACAATGCGGGCGCGCTCGACGCCCGTCTGATCGTCATCCTCAACGACAACGACATGTCGATCGCACCGCCAACGGGCGCGATGAGCGCCTATCTGGCGCGCCTTGCCTCCGGCCGCACCTACATGGGCATTCGCGATATCGGCAAAAAGCTGACCGCCTATCTCGGCAAGAGCGTCGACCGCGCGATCACGCGCGCCGTTGAACATGCGCGCGGTTACGTAACCGGCGGCACCATGTTCGAGGAGCTCGGTTTCTACCATATCGGCCCGATTGACGGGCATTCCTTCGAGCATCTTCTGCCCGTGCTGCGCAATGTCCGCGACAACCAGAAAGGCCCGGTGCTGATCCATGTCGTGACGCAGAAGGGCAAGGGCTACGCCCCGGCGGAAGCGGCTGCCGACAAGTATCACGGCGTCAACAAGTTCGACGTCATCACCGGCACGCAGGCGAAGGCCAAGCCGAATGCGCCCTCTTACACCGCCGTCTTCGGCGATGCGCTGGTCGAAGAGGCACGCCATGACGAGAAGATCGTCGGCATTACCGCCGCCATGCCCTCCGGCACCGGGCTCGACAAGCTGCAAAGCATCTTCCCCGAGCGCACCTTCGATGTCGGCATTGCCGAACAACATGCCGTGACCTTTGCCGCAGGCCTTGCCGCCGAAGGCTTCAAGCCTTTCTGCGCACTCTATTCGACCTTCCTGCAGCGCGGCTATGACCAGGTCGTCCACGATGTGGGCATTCAGGGCCTACCGGTCCGTTTTCCCATCGACCGCGCCGGCTTCGTCGGCGCCGACGGCCCGACCCATGCCGGCTCCTTCGACACCGGCTTCCTGGCCGCCCTGCCCGGCTTCGTGGTGATGGCAGCGGCTGACGAAGCGGAACTGAAGCATATGGTCCGCACCGCTGCGGCCTATGACGAAGGTCCGATCTCCTTCCGTTACCCGCGCGGCGAAGGCGTGGGCGTTCCCATGCCCGAACGCGGCGAAATCCTTGAAATCGGACGCGGTCGCGTGGTCAAGCAGGGCTCCAAGGTGGCGCTTCTTTCCTTCGGCACACGCCTTGCGGACTGTCTGCTCGCCGCCGAAGACCTCGACGCCGCGGGCCTCTCCACGACAGTTGCCGACGCCCGTTTCGCCAAGCCGCTCGACCATGACCTGATCCGCCAGCTGGCGCGCCACCACGCCGTGGTCGTGACCGTCGAAGAAGGCGCCGTCGGCGGCTTCGGATCGCAGGTCGTGCATTTCCTCGTCAACGAGGGCCTGCTCGACAACGGGCTGAAGGTTCGCTCGCTGGTCCTGCCCGATGTCTGGATGGACCAGGCCAAGCCGGAAACCATGTATGCCAAGGCAGGGCTTGATGCGGCAGGTATCCTGAAGACGGTGTTTGCAGCGCTCGGGCAGGACGTGCCCGGCGTGATTGCGGCGGGCTGAGCCACCTTCAGCTGCGAGATTGAAGTGTACGCCAAAACGGCGTACACTTGTGGCGAGACGTGAGGGCCGCCATCATGAGCACAGCCAAGGATATCAGCCAGACGAGGGAAGACCGTGCGACGGAGCGGATGCACTTTCGCACCAAGCCGCATGTCAAACAGGCGATCCAGCGCGCTGCTGCAATCAGCGGGGTCGATGAAACGGCTTTTGCGATGAATGCGGCCTATGCCTCGGCGCTCGCGACCATCGAAGCGCATGAACGGACACTTCTGCAACCGGTCGATCACGAAGCCTTCTTCGAAGCACTCGACAACCCGCGTTCCCCGACCGACGCCTTGCGAAATGCCTTCGCAAGCCACAAGTCGCGCGTCATCAGCAGATGAATGATGAGGGGCACTCGGTCATCATCGAGTTGCTCGATGCCGAGCGCCATGATCGGGACAACTTCTCCTGTGGTGTCGCGACCGTCGACAACTATTTCCGCAAGACGGCGAACAAGCTCGCCAAGGCCGGCAATGCGCGCGTCTACGTGATGACCTCTGAGAACGGCGATGTGGTGGGCTTCTATGCCCTCAATGCCCATTCTGTCGGCTTCACGGAACTCCCGTCTCGCTACGCCCGGGCCCGCCCATTCCACGGTGAGATCCCAGCTGCCTTCATTTCCATGATCGGCGTGGACCAGCGATATGCCGGACAAGGCTATGGCGCCGATCTGCTCGCTGACGCTTTGCTGCGGATCGTGCAGGCGGCGGATCGGATCGGCATTGCTGTTGTCATTCTGGACGTGCTGGATGACGGCAATACGGATCTCGTGCAGCGCCGAAAGGCCCTTTACCTGCGCTACGGTTTCGAGCCACTGCCGTCGAACCAACTCCGGCTATTCTTGCCGGTGGCATCAATACGCGAGACGTTGGCAGACCTCTGAACCTCAGGCCCCTCTCTGGACTTCCTTCAAACGCCTCGCTAGACCTCGCTCAGATCAGCGGGCGCTTGCACACGCCTCGGAGGCTCCATGCACACCGCACACACCACAGATATCGCACCAGACTTCGCGCCTGATTGGGCCGCGATTGCGGTGGTCATCCTTGGCGTCACGGCCTTTGCCGTCGGCCAGGGGCTAACGTATCCGCTGATAGCCCTGATCCTCGAAAGCCGGGGCGTGTCCTCGACCGTTGCAGGGCTCAATGCCGCTGTTTTTGCCCTTGGCCTTGCCTCCTCGACGCTGATGATCGGACCGCTGACGCAGGCCCTGCGCGGCGACCGGCTGATCGTTGCCTCCCTCCTCGGGGTTTCCGCAGCGCTTGCCACGTTTTCGGCTTTTGACAGTCTCGCCATATGGTTCGTCGCCCGCTTCCTGCTCGGCTTCTGCACAAGCATCATCTACACAGTCAGCGAAGCTTGGCTGAACACGGCCTGTCCGGACCGGCTGCGCGGCCGGGTATCGGGCGCCTATAGTGCGGGCATGTGCGGTGGCTTTGCCGCCGGGCCGCTTGCCATCCCCTTGATCGGCATCGATGACGGCTTCGCCTTTGCGCTGACCGCTGCCTATGTGGCGCTTGTGGCCTTTGCCTCGGTCATGCTCGGGCGCTATGCGAAGACCAAGCCGGAGGCTTCGGAAGCAGGCGGGCTGCTCACCTTCGTCAAGCTTGCCCCGATCCTGACGCTGATGGTCGTCGCCTTCGGCTTTTCGGATATCGCGGCGATCTCGATGATCCCGCTCTATTTCGTCGAGCGCGGCTACAGCCAGAATTTCGCGGCCTTTGTCGTCACCATGGTGGCGCTTCCGACGGCGCTGGCACAGCCCTTTGTCGGCTGGCTGCTCGACCGGGTATCGCGGCCTGTCATTGCCGTCTCTGGCTCGCTGATCGCGGCCATCGCCTTCCTGATGCTGCCGCTGATGACCTCGCAGGCGGGCTTGCTCATCACCATCTCGATCCTCGGGGCAGCCAGCTTCTCGCTTTACACGGCAGCGCTAACGCTGCTCGGCGAGCGTTTCCGTGGCAGCCTTCTCGTCTCCGGCAGCGCCGTCTTTGCGCTTGCCTATGCCATCGGCAGTGCGGCGGGCTCCGGCGCCACGGGCGTGACCATGGATCTCGTATCGGTTGATGCAGGACCGATATCCGTCGGGCTCGTCATGCTCCTCGTCACCGGCCTGTTCGGCGTCAATCTCCTGCGCATCCGCGCCGCGAAGGGCTGAGGACCATGCTGGAAACATCGCCGCCCGACATCTTCGACTGCCAGACCTGCGGTGCGTGCTGCGCCTATTCCGCCGACTGGCCGCGCTTTTCGCTGGAGACGGATGACGAGATCGCCGCCATTCCGGAAGCGATGATCGCCAAGGATGAGAGCGGGATGAAATTCGAGGCCGGGCGTTGTGCGGCCCTCACCGGCGAGGTTGGCAAACATGTTGGCTGTGCCGTCTATCTGGTGCGCCCGCATGTCTGTCGCACCTGCATGCCCGGCGACGAGGAGTGCAAGATCGCGCGCGCCGAATTCGGTTTTCCCATCGAAGGCCTGCCAGAGCCTGAGATTTACGAGGCCTGAGAACCTGGGGTTCAAGGCTTGGGAACGGTTATCGTGACCATGTCGGAGGTCAGCTCCCCGCCGATCTCGGCCGTCTTCGCCTTCTTGTCGTAGACGCAGATAGAACTCACGATAGCATCGGCCCCGAAGGCCTTGCCGGTCAGGATGGCGACGCCATAGTTTTCCGTGCCGAAGGGATCGACCACGACCTGGGGCGTCTCGATCCGCCCCTCTGCAAGGGTGGTGCATTTGGCGGCCACATCCTTGGCGAATTCGTCCCAGGCGTCCGATGAGGCTGCCAATGCCGGCATCGAAGCCCCGGACAAGAGGCAGATCGCGGTGATGAAGATGCGGATCGCGCTGGTCATCGGGCACCCTTGGCTAAGAGTTCGGTCCGCTCGAAGATTGTGCGGAAACCCGCCCTCTTCAAGTGCGAAAACGCAGGACAATTCTTTCGCATGCGGGTCTGATTTTGGAACTGTAGCGGTTGCCTCCTCCCGCTTCCGCACCTATGTTCCCGTCACCTGCCAAAACGCAATCTATTGCCAAGAGGAGATCTTACCATGGCCTTCGAATTGCCCGAACTGCCTTACGCCTATGACTCGCTTTCGCCGTTCATGTCGGCTGAAACCCTTGAGTTTCACCATGACAAGCATCACCAGGCCTATGTCACGAACGGCAACAATCTCCTGAAGGATTCCGGCCTCGAAGGCCTGTCGCTGGAAGAGATCGTCAAGCAGTCCTATGGCAAGAATGCCGGCCTGTTCAACAATGCCGGCCAGCACTACAACCACATCCACTTCTGGAACTGGATGAAGAAGGACGGCGGCGGAAACAAGCTGCCGGGCAAGCTTGCGGCTGCCATCGACAGCGATCTGGGCGGTTACGACAAGTTCAAGGCTGATTTCATCGCCGCCGGCACCACGCAGTTCGGCTCCGGCTGGGCCTGGCTCTCCGTCAAGGACGGCAAGCTTGAGATCTCCAAGACCCCGAACGGCGAAAGCCCGCTGATCCACGGTGCATCGCCGATCCTCGGCGTCGACGTGTGGGAACACTCCTACTACATCGATTACCGCAATGCCCGTCCGAAGTACCTCGAAGCCTTCGTCGACAGCCTGATCAACTGGGACTATGTCGCAGACATGTACGAGGCGGCAACGAAGTAAGACTTCGATGCCAATCTAATATTAGAAACGCCCGGCGCTTCCTCGCCGGGCGTTTTTGTTTTTGGGTTTCATCCGCGATGATGCGAGGCGATGGAACCATAGCCAGTCCGCCACGTTTGTTCCGCAACACTCAAGGACACAACGAAAGGATACGGATCATGGCGACTTCGAACCTGCAGGCCGAACTGCGCGAGCTTCGCGAACAGATGAACGATTTGAAGGACACGCTTGCCCGTGAAGCTGGCCGTGGTGGCCGTAACCTTCGCAACCGCGCATCGGAAGCGCTGGATGATGCCGCCCGCACCGCACGGTCCGCAACCGGCTATACCAGCGAAGACGTGCGCCATGGGGCGGCCGTAGCACTGGATGGTGCCGCCCGTACCGCCAACGCCGTTGCCGAATATGCCCGTGAGGGCGCGGGAACTGTCGCGGGCGTGGTGCGCCGCAATCCAGGCGCAACCTCTGCCGGCCTGATTACCCTTGGCATTCTTGGCGGTGTGATCGGCTATCTTCTGGCGAACTCAACCCCGCCGGCACGCAGCAATCGCTGGCATTGGAATTGAGATCGTCATGGTGACGATCACCTATCATGTCGTCGCCCATGATGAAGGCTATGCCTATCGACTGGGCGACGTCTATTCAGAGCCTTATCCGACGCATGAAGAGGCACTGGATGCGGCGCGCAGGGCAGCCGCTGCGCAGCAGTTGACCGATGGCGACACAGAGATCAGCTGGCAGAACGAAGACGGCGACTGGATCCACGAACATGCGGACGGTGCGGACCGGCCCATGGCGGGCGTGGTCGATGATGTCGACGACGTCCGATAGCCTGTACCTCCAGGCAGGGAAAAGCCCGTGGCTCGCGCCACGGGCTTTTTTCGTTGCATCATCGGGGACCGGGGCAATTCACGCCCGCCTGAGTTCATGCATCACGCCGCGCGGCGCAGGCTCGTCGTGCCCGGCAACCGGAACCGCTCGATCATCACGCGAAGTTGTGCAGCCTCCTCTGCCAGTCTGTTCGCTTCCAGGCTGGATTGGTCCGACACCTGGGCGTTCTGCTGGGTCACGATGTCGAGATTGTCGACAGCACCGCCGATGTCGCGCAGATTGCTGGCCTGGTCACGGGTGAAATCGGCAATCGCATCCATATGTTCGTTGATCTTCTGGATCAGGTCACCGATCTCCAGCAGCGTCTCGCCAGTGCCGTGAACGAGCTTCACCCCGTTTTCGACCTGCGCTGTCGACGTCTTGATCAGACCGTCAATCTGCTTGGCGGCATTGGCCGAGCGCTGGGCAAGCTCGCGCACTTCCTGGGCAACGACCGCAAATCCCTTGCCCGCTTCGCCCGCGCGGGCGGCTTCGACACCGGCATTGAGAGCCAGAAGATTGGTCTGGAAGGCAATCTCGTCGATGACCCCAACGATCGAGGAGATCTGCTGCGAGCTTTCCTCGATGCGATGCATCGCCTGTTCGGCCTCGGTCACCACCTTGCCCGAGGTCACCGCGCTCTGGTTCGCCTTCTTGGCCACATCGCGGGCTTCGGCGACACGCAGGTTGGCGGCAACGACTGTGGTGTTGATCTCTTTCAGCGAGGCGGCCGTCTGCTCAAGCGATGCCGCCTGGCTTTCGGTGCGGCGAGCAAGCTCGCGTGAGCCATCCGCGATGTTCGCGCTGCCACCATCGATAGCCGCCGCCGTCTGGCGGATCGTTCCCATCGTCCCGGCGAGTTCGCGGATCGACCCGTTGAAATCGTGACGCAGGGTTTCGAAGTTCTCGGCGAAAGGCGCATCGATCTGGAAATCGAGGTCGCCCTGAGCGAGGCGGCGCAGGCCCTGAGCCAGACCCGATGTGGCAAAACGCAGCTTTTCGGCGGCCTCTTCCTCGGCGCGGCGCTCGATTTCAAGACGGTGCGCCTCCGCCTTTTGCCGCGTCTGCTCCGCCTCAATTTCCAGCTGACGCGTCCGCCGCAAGCCATCCCGGAATACATCCAGTGCGCGAGCCATGATGCCCAGTTCGTCGCGACGATCCGTATTGCCAACGTCGACATCGAGGTTTCCGTCGGCGAGGCTCTTGGTGGCCCTGGTCAGCGAGCGCAGGGGCGTGATCGCGGTGACGCGCAGCATCAAGACGACCAGCACGATCATCAGGGCAATGGCGCCGGACCCCATGGCGATGCGCTTCCAGACATTGGCCCGCCAGGCGGCCAGTTCCGGTGCCAGATCGACTTCCGCGCTGTAGAGACCAACGATCTCCCCCGGCTGGATGTTCATCTGGGCGGTGTGACAGGTGGCGCATTTCTCATCGGAAGCACTGCCCTGCCCGAGAATGACGGGGCGGGTCATGCGGAAGGTCTCGCCTTCGAGCCGGTTCAGCTTCTGCAGGGCCGTGATCGCCTGCTGGTCGATGGCATCGCGTGGTGCCTCAAATTCGGTTTCGCCCTGGGCGCGCTGGAAGTCGATGACCTTCGGTCCCATGACCAGCCAGATCTTCACGGAGCCGCCGGCGTTGGAGAACTGCTCCATGGTGCCATCCAACGTTTCGATCGCCGGATCGTCTTCGCCGACTTCCTTGCGATTGAGCATGGCCTGGGTGTGGACGGACTCGAGCATGTCGAGGGCCGCATCGCCGCGCATGGCAGCCTTGTCTGTCAGGCTCAGTCTTTCCGAGGAAATTTCATAGGCGGCGGTTGCTGCCTGGATGGCGGCGACGGCAAGTCCAATGCCGAGCACCATTTGCATCGACAGCGGTATTTTCTTTAAACTATTCAACATGATGCTTCCGTCCCCAAGGTCGCAGGCGCGACCTGTCTCAACGGTAGAATGATTAGAATATCGTGGTTAATAATTTGAGATAGCGATAACATTTGGAAAGCGAATTTTGGCTCCTTCCCTTTCCGATTGAGCAAATAGCGTCTGCAACGGGATCGCTCAGCGGTCAAAACAAGCCATGACATCCGGTGCGGCTTCTGTCGCACCGGATGTCAAATCCCTCTGTGATCACGCCGCGCGGTAAGCCAGAGTTGCACCAGACTGCCGGCCGTCGAGCCGGAACTGGGCGAGCAGTCGGTTCAGCGAATCAGCCTCGCCGGCCAGGGTATGGGAGGCCGCCGTCTGCTGCTCGACCATGGCTGCATTCTGCTGCGTGCCCTGGTCCATGGCCGTTACGGCGAGATTGATGTCCTGAAGCCCGGTCGACTGTTCGCGTGCGGCGGTGACGATGGCCTGCACGTGATGGCTGATCTCCTGCACGGCGCTGACGATCTTTTCCAGCTCACTTCCGGTCTCGCCGACAAGGGCCACGCCGGAGCCGACTTCGGCGGTGGAGCGTGAGATCAGGGCCTTGATTTCCTGGGCCGCATTGGCGGAGCGCTGGGCGAGCTGACGGACTTCCTGGGCAACGACCGCAAAGCCCTTACCAGCTTCACCCGCACGAGCGGCCTCGACACCAGCGTTCAGCGCCAGAAGATTGGTCTGGAAGGCGATGTCTTCGATGACACCGATGATGGAGGATATCGACTGCGACGACTGCTCGATCTCGTTCATGGCAGCCACCGCATTGCGGACGACATCCCCCGAGCGTTCCGCGCCAGCCCGTGTGCGCTCGACGAGCTGGCCAACATCTTCGGCGCGTTTCGTCGTGTCGCGAACAGTGACCGTGACTTCCTCGATTGCAGCTGCCGTCTCCTCGACAGAGGCTGCCTGCTGCTCGGTGCGTTTGGCAAGATCGTCAGCGGCGGCACGGATCTCGGCGGCACCGGCATTGATCGCCTGGGCATTGGCGCCAACCGAGCGCAGCGCTGCCTGAAGCTTGTCGAGCGACTCGTTGAAATTACCGCGCAGGCTATCGAGATGCGAGGCGAAGGGACGCGCGAGACGGAAGACGACATCGCCGTTCGAGAGTGCGGCGAGGCCTTCAGCGAGTTCGCTCATGGCGAAACGAACTTCTTCGGCCTCCCTCGCCTTTTCAGCCTCAGCCTCACGCCGTTCAGCCTCGACCTGCTCGCGCATCGCGCGGCGCTCGTCGGACATCCGGGCACTCTCGATGGCCGCGTCCTTGAAAACGAGGACGGCCTTGGCCATGCGGCCAACTTCATCGCCGCGGTTGATTGCTGGGACTTCGACCTGGTGATTGCCGCCGGCAAGGCGGGCCATGGCATCGGTCATGCCGATGATCGGGGTGACGATGGATCGCGCGAGTAGCCAGATCAGACCGACAGCGAAGACGCCGGCAACGGCCGCACCAAGGATAAGGGCCATTTCCAGCGACCAATGCGCTGTCTGCAATTTTTCCTGTGCCGAGGTGACCTGTGCCGATAACACCGATTTTACTTCGGAGGCTGCACGGCGGAAAGCGTCGAGCGCGCGGCCGCCATCGGCACCCCCCATCGCAACGATCGCATCGAGCGGCATCTGACCGGCCTTGGCAGCGCCGATCTGTGGGGCGACGACGGTCTCTTGATAGGTGCTTGCTGCCGAGCGCATGGCGGCAAGCGAAGCGGCAAGGCCCGGCTCGCCATCGGCCAGCCGGACCGCTTCGTCGAGTGCTGCCTTCACGTTATCCTGGTCCGAAGTCAGTGACGCCAGCGTGCTCTCGCTCGCGGCCAGAAGATAGCCGCGATGGCTCGCTACACCATCTGCCATCGCAGTCGCCGCCCTGTCGACGAGATTGACGATATCCTGGGCGCGGTCCTGCTCGACCAGCAATCCCCGGGCATTCTGGGCCTGGAGAAAGACGACGACGGAGGCCATGAAGCATCCCGCCATGATGGTGCAGAAGGTGAGGATGAGCTTGTGGCTGAGGGAAAGGTTGTTGAGGGACATGGCCAATACTTTCGGGAGGCACGGGCACGCAACGGCCGAGGCCTTCAGCCACGCCGCACATGGCAAAGCAGGTGCATGATCCATTCCGGCATTTGCGAAGCCATCATGGCCCGTTCAGGGGGAAGCCGGAATCCGCCGATCGACCGCAACGTGTCTCAAACGCATTGACAACCCGTTACCACGGCTGGGCCACTTGGCGGGTGTTCAACTTATGCCGTTTGGCACGTAACCGTGTCATCGCATCGGGTGCATGACGCTCGCCAGGGCGATGTCACTGCTGGCTGGGGACCACCAGGAGGATGTCGAGATCCTTTTGCGGATAGAAGTCCGTCGCGGTCATCTCGAACGTGGTGGGACCGGTCTTCTTCACGCCTTCGCCACAGAAGCTGACAATGTTCTTTTCACTGCCCTTGTCGACGGTCAGACGGAACTTCTCGATCGAGCCGAACCAGTTGCCGCCGGTGGTGAGAATGTAGGACAGCCAGTTCTCGAAATAGTAGATGCCCTTGTCGGCGTCCTGGCTCTTCTCGAGCTTCGCGGCAACCGCCATGAAGTCATCGTCCAGGCAGTAGCGCTGCTTGTAGTCCTCGAAATTGTCGGTCGGCTCGCCATCCTGGATGAACACCATGGCCGTCGTGCCGCCGAGACTGGGCTTGTAGTTGTGCTCGACCTTCACGTCGCGTCCGGCCGGAAATACGGTTTCCCACCAATAAACCGTATCCAGTTCCCAGGTCGGGTAGAATTCCGGCTCAGTGCTGCCATCGGGCGTGTAGTTCATGTCGACGATCAGGCCCTTGACCTGCCAATCCTTCAGAACGGCCGGATCGAGTTTTCCGATAGCCACCCTTGTCGCATCCGCAAGCGGCATCAGTGGCACGCCCTGCTTCTTCACCTCATCGGTGAAATCGATACCGTGAACCAGCGCACGCTGCTGCAGTTTGGGTTCAATCGCCGCGCCATCCTGCGTGACGGTGAAGTCCATGAAATTGTCCTGTTCCATATCCGGGACGCTGCCCATGAAGTCCACACCGCCGCCGATGCGGGGCATCGGAAAGGCAACAATGGTGGATACGGAATTGGCACTGGCATTGCGGAAGGTATAGTCGACCTTCACCTGTGTCGGCGAGATGTAGAGGTCCTCTTCGACCATGCTGATGTCATCGCTGCGGGTGAAGACAAGCCCGCCGGCACCCAGCACTGCCATGGTGTCGTTGGCCACAGCCTGTCCGCCCATGCAGATGCTGGCTGCCAGTGTGAGCGTATAGATCCGTGTCCCGATAGTCATTTGCCTGTCCCCTCACGCATGCCCGCGCCCCACGCGCTGTCTTGGAACAATTAGCGATGCTGCTTGCGGCTGGTCAATGGTGGCGGACAGGCCATTTCATGGTGCATTTCGATGGCAAATGGCATGCATGGATGGAAAAGGCACTCCTGCCCAAAACGGAAGCGCCTGGCTCTTTGGATCACCGGAACCCCATTGACCTCAGGCGGCGCAATGCTTGGCATATACACATGTTTGTCCGGTCGAGGCGACCAGTTTGACCTGGGCGAGAGCAGCAGCCTTCTCCTCAAGCGCTCGCTGCTGCTGCAGGACCAAGCGCTGTTCATCCGCCGTTTTAGGCGCCCGAACGATGGCCTGACATGCAAAAGCCCTCCGGGCCCGAATCCGGAGGGCTTCTGCATGTCTGCTGCCAGGAAGGGTTCGGCTGCAGATATCTCGGTGCATTGCGTGTTGAGAGGAGGAGACGATCAAGCACCGACATCGTGAAATTAGCGATAATTGATTAATTATTCTCTAATTCAATCATTGAGAATAGAGGCGAAAAACGCAACCTGGCAGGCATTTCCGGACACGCAATCCAAACAAAATGCTTGCACCACCTCGTGCGAGCCCTCATTGACGGGGTATGAAAAAGCTTCCCGAACCCCAGCGCCTCGACCAGCTTCTGGTCGCCCTTGGTCTCTTTGCCAGCCGGTCGCGGTCGCGTGACGCGATCCAGCGCGGTACGGTCAGGATCGACGGCAAGGTCGTCAGTAAAGCCAGCCTCGTCTTCAGCGCCGAGCACGACTTCCAGATCGACGATCCGGCCCAGGATTACGTCTCGCGCGCGGCCCTCAAACTGGTGGCAGCCCTTGACCATTTCGGGCTTTCGCCGGAAGGGCGCCGTTGCATGGATGTCGGCGCTTCGACCGGTGGATTCACCGAAGTGCTTTTGAAGCGCGGTGCCGAACACGTGGTATCCATCGATGTCGGCCACGACCAGCTGCATCCGCGGCTCGCCAACGATCCTCGGGTGACGAATATCGAGGGGCTGAACGCCCGCTATATGGAGCCCGAGGATATCGATGATGAGCCCTTCGATTTCCTCGTCTCCGACGTTTCCTTCATCTCGCTGAAGCTTGCGCTGGTGCCCGCACTCGACATGGCTGAGCCCGGCGCGCATTGCCTGCTTCTGGTCAAGCCGCAATTCGAAGCCGGCCGTGATGCGATTAGCAAGGCAGGCCTGCTCAAGGAACCGGAAACGGCACCCGCCGTTGCGGCCGAACTGGAGCGCTGGCTGACCGAAGACATGGGCTGGACGAGCCTTGGGATGATCCCCTCCCCGATTGCAGGCGGTGATGGCAACGAGGAATTCCTGCTGGCCGGGTTCAAGCCGGAAAGCGAGGCTGACGAAGCTGAAGACGAGGACATGGACGAGGAGGACATGGGCGAGGACGGGGACGACGTGCTCGAGGACGAATCCGAAGACGACGAAGCGGACGAGGATCGCGCATGAGCGCTGAAGCAGTCACCATTTCCAGCCTCGGCGCCAAGGGCGACGGCGTGGCGCATGGCGCAGACGGTCCGATCTTCGTGCCGTTCGCGCTGCCCGGCGAGACGGTCTCGATCGCGCGTGTGAAGAACGCGGGCACGATCATGTCCTTCGCCTCCACCTCGCCGGATCGCGTAACCCCGCCTTGCAAGCATTTTGGCCCGGATGGGGTCGGCGGCACCTGTGGCGGCTGTTCGATGCAGCATCTGGCCCCCGCCCCCTACAATGCCTTCAAGCGCCAGATCCTGATCGACGCGCTGAAATCGAAAGGCATTGATGCGCCCGTCGCCGAGATTTTCGAGGCGCATCCGCATCAGAGACGCCGGCTGGTGTTTTCCGCGCGGCGACGCGACAACGACATGGTCATCGGCTTCATGCAGGCGGAAACCCATCATGTCGTGGTCGTCGAAGAATGTCCCATCGCGTCACCGGGGCTGGTGTCCCGGCTCGACGCGCTGCAGATCATTGCCAGAGCCGCCGGCGCCGATCATTTCCGCATCACGGTGACGGAAACCCTGACGGGGCTCGATATCTCGCTCGACGGGCTGCCCGGCGGGCTATCCGATCGCGCCCGGCGCGACGTGACCAATGCCGTGCTGAAGCTCAAGGACATTGCCCGCGTTTCGGCCAATGGCGAAATCATCATCGAGCCGCACAAGCCGCTTTTGGATTTTGACGGCGCACGCGTCGTTCTGCCGCCGGGCGGCTTTACCCAGGCGACGCTGGAGGCCGAAGCGCATATGGCAGCACTTGCTGCGGCGCATATTGGCAAGGCGAAAAAGATCGCCGACCTGTTTGCAGGCATTGGCACATTTGCGCTGCGACTGGCGCGCAAGATGGCCGTTCACGCGGTCGAATCCGACGAGAAGGCGATCAAGGCACTGGATTTCGCCGCCCGCAATACGCAAGGGCTGAAACCCGTGACGGCCGAGCGGCGCGACCTCTTCCGCCGTCCTCTGATGACCTCCGAGTTCAAGGCGTTTGATGCCGTCGTCTTCGATCCGCCGCGCGCCGGTGCGGAAGTACAGTGCACGGAGCTTGCGAAATCGCAGGTGAAGAAGGTGGTGGCGATCAGCTGCAATCCGCTGACGCTGGCGCGGGATCTCTCGATCCTGGTGGCCGGCGGCTACCGCGTGGACCAGGTGACGCCGATCGACCAGTTCCTCTGGTCTCCGCATGTCGAGGCGGTGGCTTTCCTCAGCAAGAAGTAAGGGTAAGCCCCTCTCCGTGAAACAGGAGAGGGGCAAGCCGGTCAGTGACGCAGGAACGCGACGATATCTTCGATGAAGCGCTGCTTGTGCGTGGCAAAGAGACCATGCGGTGCGCCGTCATATTCGAGCAGCGTTGCCTGTCGGATGCCGGCAGCGGCGGCGCGACCGGCCGCATCGATCGGCACCGTCTGGTCACTGGTGCCATGAATGATCAGGGTCGGCACCTTGAAGGCGGCAAGGTCCGGCCGGAAGTCGGTGCTGGAAAATGCCTTGGCGCAGGCAAGCGTCGGCTTGAGGCCAGCCATCATCGCCTGGCGTTCCGACCATTCCAGCACTTCATCGCTGACCGCCTTGTCGAACATGCCGACGCCATAGAAGTCCTTGAAGAAGCCAGCAAAGAAATGGGCACGGTCGTCCTGCATGCCCTGTGCCATCTCGTCAAAGGTGGATTGGGGCGTGCCTTCCGGATTGTCATCGGTCTGCAGCATGTAGGGCACCACCGAAGCAACCAATGCGGCCGAGCGCAAATTGGCGCCGCTATGGCGGGACATGTAGCGCGCCACTTCACCGCCGCCCATCGAGAAGCCGATGATCGTCGCATCATTGGCGCCAGCCCAGGCGAGCACATCCGCCAGATCGTCTGACAGGGTGTCGTAATCATAGCCATCAAAGGGCTGCTCGGAGCGGCCGAAACCGCGACGGTCATAGGAGATTGCCCGCATGCCGGCATCGGCGATGGCCAGCGACAGATCGTCAAAGGTGTCGGCGGTCAAAGGCCAGCCATGCAGGAGAACGACAGGGCGTCCCTGCCCCCAGTCCTTGACGTAGAGTTCGACACCATCACGGGTCTTGATACGGGGCATGGGCAAGAACCTTTCTCTGTTTTAGGAAAGGTCAAAACGAGCCGAGACGTATCAAGTTCCCGAGAAAGCCCTGCGGCAGCATTGCCGCCACCCGTCGCATCCAGGCTCATCAATAGGTATAGAGCGTGCCCGATCCGGTGACATTGGCGCAGCGGCAGCGCCCGCCGACACGGGCAGGCTTGGCCGGGCAAGACACCTGACCACCGCCGCCAATATTGCCCGACTGGTCGACAACACAGATATAGCGCTGTGGACGGACATGCGGCTTGTTCGGCTTGCCAGCCTGCTCGGTGATGGCATCGTTGCTATCATTGATCAGCACATAGGGCGCGGCATCGGACTGACCGGCGCCCGCCTGGACGGAAACGCTGCTGACGAGAAGGGTGAGTGCGACACAGAACAAACGCAACATGGAAGCCTCGATCAAACGAAAAGATCCCGGTCGAACGGCCGAGACGCGCAATGGTTTCCGACACTAAACGCAAAAGACTGAACGGAGGCTGAACCAGGTATACGTCGGGAGGCGAAACGGCGCCGCAGGGGCGCCGTTTTACAATCTTGCGTGGCTCATACCGGATCAGGCGGCGCGGCGGGCCTGATAGTCCGTGGCGGCAGACCGTTCGTCGATGCGGAACTGGTTGAGCAAGGCCGTTAGTGCTGCGGCTTCCTGGGCAAGGCCATGGCTTGCCGCCGTCTGTTCCTCGACCATGGCGGCATTCTGTTGGGTGCCCTGGTCCATCGTATTGACGGCGGTGTTGATCTCCTGAAGACCGGTGGACTGCTCACGCGAGGCCGTGACGATCGCGTTGACGTGGCCGTTGATCTCCTGGACCTCGCGAACGATCACGTCGAGCGCCTTGCCGGTTTCGTTGACGAGTTCGACGCCGTGCTTCACCTGCGCGCCGGAGGCGCTGATCAGGGTCTTGATCTCCTTTGCAGCGTTTGCAGACCGCTGGGCCAGTTCACGGACCTCCTGGGCAACAACCGCAAATCCCTTGCCGGCTTCACCAGCACGGGCTGCCTCGACACCGGCATTGAGCGCCAGAAGGTTGGTCTGGAAGGCGATCTCATCGATGACGCCGATGATGTTGGAGATTTCACCGGACGAACGCTCGATGCCCTGCATGGCACCGACCGCCTTCTCGACGATCTCGCCCGACTTTTCCGCACCGGCGCGGGCCTTGGTCACAAGCTGACCAACTTCCTCGGCGCGGCGAGCGCTGTCCTTGACCGTCGTGGTGATTTCCTCAAGGGCGGCCGCTGTTTCCTCGACGGAGGCCGCCTGCTGTTCGGTGCGGCGGGCGAGATTGTCGGCCGAATGGCGGATTTCTGCAGCACCGCCATCTATGGCGCGGGCATTGCGGCCAACGGTTGCCATTGCGTCATGCAGTTTGTCGAGCGAGGCGTTGAAGTCGACACGCAAGCGATCGAGATCGCCGGCAAACGGTGTTTCGATGCGGGTGACGAGATCGCCGTTGGACAGACGGCCGAGGCCATCCGCAAGCGACTGGACGGCAAAGGCGACCTGTTCGGCTTCGCGCGCCTTTGCGGCCTCGCGTTCGCGCCGCTCCTGCTCAGTCATCGTCCGGGTCTCGTCCGCCTCGCGGGAGAGACGTCCACGCTCGATGATATTGTCACGGAAGACGGCGACGGCGGCGGCCATCTGTCCAATCTCGTCAGTGCGCTCAGTGCCAGGGATCGTTGCCGAGACGTCACCGCCGGCAAGCTTGCCCATAACGCCGGTCATATCAGTGACCGGACGGACGACGAGGCGGGAAAGCAGAGCGGCCAGAATCCCGATCATCGCAACGACGCCGACCAGCGTGGCAATGGCGGCCGCGGTGCGGAATTCGCCGATTGCGGCAAATGCGAGATCACGATCAATCTGCACGCCGAGATACCAGTCGTCACGAGGCAGCCCCTTGATCGGCAGGAAGCTGACAAGCACGTTGGCATCGGCAAAAGCCGTTTCGGTAATCCCCGAGCCCACGGCAGGTGTGCCAGTCGGGAAGGCATCCTTCAGCGTCTTTGTGACGAGACTGCCATCGCGATGGACAAGGATCGTGCCGTCCTGCTTGACCAGGAAGGCCTGGCCCTTGCCGCCCATGTCGACAGAGTTGACCATCTCGACAAGTGACTTCAGCGAGAAGTCAGAGGCCGCGACGCCATATAGCTTGCCATCCTTTTTTACTGGAATGGCGGCGCTTATGATCAGATTGCCGGTCGAGGCGTCGTTGTAGGGATCCGTCAGCACCATCTTGTCGGCCTTGACCGCCTCTTGATACCATGGGCGCTTGCGGGGGTCGTACCCTTCCGGAAGCGGTTGCACGGGAACGCTGGTGAAGACACCCTTTTCGTCGCCGACATAAGTCGACATGAATTCGCGGATCAGCACCGGATTGTCGAAGGCAGCGGTAATGGCCGTGGCATCGGAGGCCTTGGCGGCCGCGTTGCCGGCAAGCTCGGTGAGCATGACGCGAGCACCCAGCCAGTTGGCGATGCTCTGCGAGGCCTGAAGGCCGGATGACTGGATCTCACTCTGTACCGCAGCATTCGTTGCGCTGCGTTGAAGGCTGTCGATGTAGGCGGAGAAGCCGGAAAGAGCGGCCACCACCACGAGGGAGGCGACCACAAGAATCTTGGTCATCAGGTTAAAACGGGCTGTCATCGGGACTGTTCCTGCGACGGACTGGTCCACCGGCAATTGCATGACGGGGGATCAATTCCGATATGGGGGAATGGGTGAAGCGCGCCGTCATGGCACCGGATGGCGGAAAAATGCGCCTGTCGCCGGGAGGATACCCATTAGATTTTAATGGGACCTTAAGTCCTTCACCAAGACCTAAATTTCCGATGAGGCATGGAGGTTGCCGCGATACCTCAACCGCGCCCCTTCATGAAGCCTTCGAAGGCGGCGCGGGCTTCTGCGCTTTTCAACTGGGCGACGAAGTGCACGAGCTCTTCCTGCATGCGAGCGCGCACCTCATCAGGGCTGCCCTTGACCAGCGCACGGGCGATCTTCATCGCCGCCGGTGGCTTTGAGGCGAGCGAGGAGGCGATCTTCAAGGTTTCGGCTTCCACCTGATCGGACGCGACCACCTTCCAGATCAGGCCGGCCTCGCGCGCTTGCTCTGCGGAGAAGCCTTCGCTGGCGGCGAGCATGGCAAAGGCGCGCTGGTGGCCCATGACACGCGGCGCGATCAGGCTGGAGGCGGCTTCCGGGACGAGTGCCAGATCGACGAAGGGGGTCTTGAACAGGCTGCGGTCGGAGGCAACCGTCAGGTCGCAATGCATGTTGAGCGTTGTGCCGATGCCGATGGCGAGACCATCGACGCCTGACACGAGCGGCTTGGTAACATCCGTCAGCGCCCTGAGCAGGCCGAAGGCGGCGGGTTCGCCGACGGCGCCGGCCATGGCGAAGCCCAAGAAATCCGCCATGTCATTGCCGGCGGAGAAGCAGCCTTCGGTGCCGAGGAAGACGATGGCGCGGATGGTGTCATCCTGCTCGCCTTCGAGAAGGCCGGCCGTGAGCTTCTCGTACATGGCTTGCGTAATGGCGTTTTTCTTGTCCGGGCGGTTGAAGCGCAGGACAAGAACGCCGGGATGGGCTTCTGGGCGGGTGATCTGGATATGGTCAGTCATGCTTGTCCCTCTTTAATTGTGTCTGTCGCGGTGACGGCCCCTCACCCCGCCTCCGCTTCGCTCGGCGCGCCCTCTCCCCGTAAACGGGGCGAGGGTAACCGGAGACGCTGCGGCCTTCGCCCCTCTCCCCGCGTGCGGGGAGAAGAGGACCCGCGGCCGGCGTCTTATGCAAACAGCGCCCGTGCCGCTTCCAGGCTTGCCGCGCCATACACGACGCGGTCCTTGAGGGCGGCCGTTTCGGCGATCATGTTTTCAGCGGCAAAACGGCAGAGTGCCAGGCGGTTGTCGCGGCCATGCGCTTCGTCCGCCAGCGCGCCCTTGGCGAGGTAGACGCCGGTGAGCACAAGACCGAAGAGGCGCTGGTAGGGCGTGGCACCGGCCAAGGCTGCGGCGGCATTGCCGTCTGCGAGCTGAGTGAGCAGCCATTCCGTGGTTTCCTCGAGATCGTCGAGGCTTGCCTCCAGCCGGTCGGCGGTTTCGCCGAAGCCCTCGAGGTTGGAGGCGCGGACGTGGGTCACGATCTCCTTCAGCTCGGCGATGAAGCCGCGCACATGCGCGCCGTTCGACAGCGGCAGCTTGCGGGTGACGAGGTCGGCTGCCTGGATGCCGTTGGTGCCCTCGTAGATCGGGGCAATGCGGCTGTCGCGCCAGAAGCGGGCAGCACCGGTTTCCTCGATGAAGCCCATGCCGCCATGGGTCTGGATGCCGAGCGAGGCGACATCGACGCCAGCGTCGGTGGCAAAACTCTTGGCAATCGGGGTGAGCAGAGCTGCGCGCTCAGCCCAATGGCGGGCTTCGTCGCCGTCAGCGTGATGGCTCATGTCGGTGGCGTGGGCGCAGACATAGCAGATCGCGCGGGAGCCTTGCGTCAGCGCCTTCATCGTCACCAGCATGCGGGCGACATCGGGATGCTCGATGATCGGCGACATGCCTTGCCCCGTCCAGCCCGGGGCTTTGCCCTGCGTGCGGTCCTTGGCGTATTGCACGGCCTTCTGTGTGGCAGCCTCGCAGATGGCGACACCCTGCATGCCGACAGCGAGGCGGGCATTGTTCATCATGGTGAACATGCAGGCGAGGCCCTTGTTTTCCTCGCCGATCAGATAGCCGATTGCGCCGGCTTCCTCGCCATACTTGCCGTCGCCATAGATCATGGTGCAGGTCGGCGAGCCATGGATGCCGAGCTTGTGCTCCAGCGAATGGCAGTGGAGATCATTGCGGGGGCCGAGCGAGCCGTCGTCGTTGACGAGGTACTTCGGCACGAGGAAGAGCGAGATGCCGCGCGTCCCGGCGGGTGCATCGGGCAGCCGGGCGAGAACCAGATGGATGATGTTCTCGGTGATCTCGTGTTCGCCCCAGGTGATGAAGATCTTCTGGCCGAAAATACGGTAGGTGCCGTCGTCGCGGCGTTCGGCGCGGGACTTCATCACGCCGAGATCCGAGCCGGCATGGGGCTCGGTCAGGTTCATTGTGCCGGTCCATTCGCCGGAGACCATCTTCGGCAGATACTTTGCCTTCAGGTCGTCCGAGCCGTGGGCGGTGACGGCGTCGACAGCCCCCATGGTCAGCGTTGGCCCAAGGGCAAAGGCCATGGAGCCGGAATTCCACATTTCGAGGGCTGCGACATTCAGCATATGTGGAAGCCCCTGCCCGCCGAAGTCTTCCGATGCTGTCAGCGAATTCCAGCCGCCCTCGGCCCAGGCGCGGTAGAGCGCATCCCAGCCTTCGGGCACGATGACCTTGCCGTCGACCATGCGGGCACCCTGTTTGTCACCGATCTCGGCAAGCGGGGCCACTTCATCGCTGGCAAACCGTCCGGCTTCTGTCAGGATGGCATCGACGAGGTCGTCGCTCAGGTCGCCAAGCTTGCCCTCTTCGATGGCTTTCGACAGGCCGGCGACGTGCTTGAGGGTGAACGCGATCTCTTCAACAGGCGCCTTGTACATGGCAAGCTCCTCCATCTGGCCTATGCTATTTGCCACGCCAAACTCCACCCCGGAGGCGCGGCCCATTCGCATTTCTGGCTAATTGATTTTTACGTAAACGTCAAATTATTTTGCCCGCAGATGGGCCGTCAACACCGCCGCGAGCCACGCCGTCTGTGCCACTGCCATCCTGGTGCACCAGGGAGACTATGCGCCCAACTTTGGGCGATACAAGCAGGACTGCACTGGCTTACCACCTTGGAAAAGCCACCATCTGGAAACCTGCCGCCATGACGCTCGATCGCACCCTCGCCCTGGTCACGGCCACCTGCCTGACACTGGTTCTCGCTGCCGCCGCCACTGTGGTCATATCCGGCAGCCGACAACAGCTGGCCGAAGGCAAACGGCAGGAAATGCAGGCAACCGCCCTCCTCCTGACGTCATCCATGGGCCAGGCCGCCAGTCTCTCGGCCACTCAGGCCCTCCAGATCGGGCGCGACGCGCAGGTGATTGCGCTTCTCAAGGCTCAGGACCGGGCCGCGCTCGCCGCCTATCTGAAGCCAAGCTACGAAGCGCTGGCGAGTGAAGCGGGCGTCAACATGCTCCACTTCCACACGACGGATATCAAAAGCTATCTGCGCGTCCAGGACCCCAAAAATTTCGGTCAGGACTTGTCCAGCATCCGGCCGATGATCCTGGCCGCTAACCGCAGCCGCAAACTGCAAAAGGGTCTCGAAGTGGGGCTGGCGGGTCTCAGCCTGCGTGCTGTGGCACCCGTCATGGACGGAGATACGCTGATCGCCACTTTCGAGGTGGGCGTGGAATTGAAGACCCTGATGGATCTGGCCAAGTCCGCCTCGGGCGCCGACTTCGCGCTGTTCCTCAGCCCCGCCATGTCCGGCTACGTGCCGAAGGACAAGGCTGTATCGAAGGACAGCACCGAATTGCTGATCGAGTCTTCGACCGATACCCAGCTTTTCGAAAAGCTGCAGGCAGCAGGCGAGATCGGCCTGCAACGCGAGCCCGTTGAGGGCGATGTGACGCTGGATAGCCAGCGGTTTGGCACGCTGTCGCAGCCGCTTCTCGATTATTCCGGCCGCATGATCGGTACCATCGTTATTGCCCGCGACATCACCAATCTGGGAAGTCAGTTCAATCGCTCGCTGATCACGGCGCTGACGGTCTGCATCCTCGGTTTCGTGTTCTGCTATGGCGTGGTCATGGTGACCATTCGCGCTCTGGTTCTCCGACCCATCGCAGACCTCGCCCGCTACGGGCAGGCAACCACCGCCAATCCGGCAACAGCACCGGAGACTGATGGCAATGGCGATGGCGATGGCGATGGCGATGGCGAGGAAACCGCCCTCCAACAGGTGATCGGCCGTCTGTCGGCGCTGTCCTCCAGCTCGTCCGGACGGCTATCGTGAGGGGCGCCGCCATGCTGAAGCCTCTGGTGATCCTGCTGGTCATCGGCCTTGGCCTTTGCCTGCCGCGTGCAACGAGCGCCGCAACGCCTCCGCCCCCTTTGCCCGAGGGCGTCTTCCTGCCTATCCAGGTGCATGTCGGCGTCAGGATCCTCAACGTGTCGCGCATCGCGGAAACGGAGGGCGAGGCGTCGATGATGATCGAGCTGACGGAACGCTGGAGAAATCCGGCGCTTGCCTTCGATCCGAAGGTCAGCGGCTTCGGACGCGTCGATACGGTTGGCGACGAGGCGCTGGAGACGCTGTCCAAGATGTGGACGCCCGGAACAGAAATCGAAAATCAGATCGACAAGGCACGCACCGAGGCGATTTCGGTATCGGTTCGCGCCGATGGCACGGTCACCCGCATCAAGCGGATCGATGCCGACTTCCGCGTCGATATCGACATGACCTCATTTCCCTTCGACCATCAGAACCTGACGCTGTCCATGGTCTCGCCGCGCCATCCGGCCGATGAGGTCATCTATGTGATGAACGATATCGACCGGGAAATGTCATCGATCGAAACCGATGTCTCGGCGTCGAATTGGACGGGCACGCGTCTGTCGGTGGTGATGGAGCGTTTTCATGGTTGGAACGCGCGCCCCTTCGTGCGGGTCAAGGCGACGGCCGCAGTCGAGCGGGCCTGGCAATATTACGTGCTGCCGCTGTTCGTGCCGTTTCTGGCGGTGACTTCGGTTGCGGTCTTCATCCTCTGGGCGCGGGTCAGCCTGATCGGCGACAAGGCGCCGATCACCTATTCCGCGCTACTGGCGCTGGCGGCTCTCAGCTTCACCTATGAATCAAGCTTTCCCGGCTCGATCTCGATGAACTCGCCGATCGCGGTCATGGTGTCGCTCGGTTATTTCTATCTGATTGCGGTTCTCCTTGTTGATATCGTGCTGATCTATGCCGATTATCCCGGAAAGCAGCGCTTTCCGCATCTCGAACCCGAGATCCGGGCTTATATCCGGATCGGCATTCCGGTCGTCTTTCTCGCCGTCTGCCTCTCGGTGGCGCTGAACGCCCTGACCTGAGCCTCAGCGTCACAAGACTGTAATGTGGGCCGACTACCTCACACCCTGGAATTGTCCAAACCAAGGAGTGATCGATGACCGACACGAACAAGAACCATCTGTCGTGGGACGAGTGGGATGAATTGCAGAACCCGCCGCCTGCCGTCACCGACTTCGACCTCGTCGTCGAGCGCGCGGTCTCCCGCCGTGGCTTCCTCGGCATCCTCGCCATGGGCTCGGCAGCAGCGGCCATGGGCACCGTCGGCAATCTTTTGAACTCCACCTCGGCCCAGGCACAGGAAGCTGCGTCGCGCTTTCCGTTCAAGCCGATCGCGATTGCGACCGATAACACCGTGCATGTCCCGGAAGGCTACAGCTGGCAGCCGCTGGCCAAGTGGGGCCAGCCGCTGTTTTCAGGCGTCGCCGATATCGATCCGGTCAACGGCGTGTCGCTCGAAGCCTCCGACAAGGTTTTTGGCGAAAACACCGATGGCATGGAACTGTTCATGGTCGGCAATAGCCAGCTCATCGCCGTCAACCATGAGTATGTGAACAACGAGACCAACCTGCCCCACAACGAAAAGGGCATGCCGAAGAGCCTCGACGACGTAAAGATCCTGCAGCACATGCAGGGCGTCACCGTCATGGAAGTGACCGAAGGCGAGAATGGCTGGCAGATCGTCGTCGACAGCAAGTTCAACCGCCGCATTCACCACAACACGCCGATGAAGCTGTCCGGCCCCGCCGCCGGCTCGGATCTGGTGAAGACCGCTGCTGATCCTGCCGGTATCGACTGTCTCGGGACCTTCAACAACTGCGGCGCCGGCAAGACGCCGTGGGGCACCTACCTCACCTGCGAAGAAAACTTCAACGGCTATTTCGGCACCACCACCGCCGACTTCAAGCTGCCTGACGACTACAAGCGCTACGGCATCGTCGCGGAAACGCGCTACGGCTATGAACTGTTCGACGA
Organism: Rhizobium sp. G187; assembly: GCF_051549525.1. Lineage (NCBI taxonomy): Bacteria > Pseudomonadati > Pseudomonadota > Alphaproteobacteria > Hyphomicrobiales > Rhizobiaceae > Rhizobium > Rhizobium sp. G187. Next base: position 330,565 of record NZ_JBPUGM010000002.1, on the reverse strand, counting down.
ACGTTTCGACGTGGCAAAGAACCCGAACGAGCCGCGCCGCGCCGGTTACGTCGTCGAGATCGATCCGTCGGACGCCTCTTCGACCCCGATCAAGCGCACGGCGCTGGGCCGCATCAAACACGAGAACGCTGCGGTTGTCGTGGCCCGTGACGGCCGCGTGGTCGTCTATATGGGCGACGATGAGCGTGGCGAGTTCCTCTACAAATATGTCTCCAACGGCATCTATGTCCCGGGGGGCGACACCTCGAAACTCCTCGACGAAGGCACGCTCTACGTTGCCAAGTTCTCCGACGAAGGCACCGGCGAATGGCTGGCCCTGACGCCGGAGACCACCGGCATGAAGCTGGACGAAATCCATGTCTTCACCCGCCAGGCGGCCTCCAAGGTCGGCGCAACGACCATGGACCGTCCGGAATGGGTTGCCACCAATCCGGTTGCCATCGAAGCCTATTGCTGCCTGACCAACAACAGCAATCGCGCTGTTTTGAAGGACGGCAAGATGAAGACCAATGCCGGCGGCGACGTGCTGGAGCTCAACGCCGTCAACCCGCGTGAGGCCAATGAATATGGTCAGATCGTGCGCTGGTATCCTGAGAATGACGACCATGCCGACGGCAAGTTCAAGTGGGATCTGTTCCTGATGGCGGGCAATCCCGCCGTGCACAAGGAAGGCCCCTATGCCGGATCGTCGAACATCAACGAGGGTAACATGTTCAACTCGCCCGACGGCATGATGTTCGATTCGACCGGTCTCTTGTGGATCCAGACCGACGGCGAAGACACCAATGAAGGCGACTTTGCCGGTCAGGGCAACAACCAGATGCTGGCGGGCGATCCCGTCACCGGTCGCATCGAGCGCTTCCTGACCGCGCCGAAGGGTGCTGAGGTCACCGGCCAGACGTGGTCTGCCGACAAGCGCACGCATTTCGTCGGCATCCAGCATCCTGACGCGCCGTTCCCGGATGGCGAAGGCAAGCTGCCGCGCTCGACGATCATTGCCATCAAGAAGGACGACAACGCCCGGATCGGCTGAGATTGACAGGCGGGGGGCAAGCCTCCCCCGCCATCATCCAGAAACAGAAAGGCCGCCGACGGAATATCGTCGGCGGCCTTTCGATTTCGATCGGTCTGCGAGCCTTGGTCAGGCAGCCATTCGTGTCGCGTCGAGTGGAATTTCGACATCGATTTCGAGGATCGACATGTGCTCGTCGCGGTCCATCTTCACCTTCACGCGGTCGCTGTCGACCTGAACGTGTTTGGCAATGACAGCCAGGATTTCTTCGCGCAGCACAGCCACAAGATCTGTCCCCATACTGGATCGTTCATGGGCAAGCAGGACCTGCAGCCGCTCTCGGGCCATGGGCGCCGATTGCTGCTTGCGGAACAGGGAGAAAATGCTCATGCAGCCCTCCGGGCGAAGATCTTGTCGAACAGACCACGCTTTTCACCGGGCATGGTGATCGGTACCTGCTCGCCAGCAAGGCGTCGAGCGGCTTCGAAGTATGCCAGTGCCGGTGCGCTGCGGGCGTCCGCAAGGGTGACCGGCGCGCCGATGTTCGATGCGCGCAGCACATCCATGCTTTCCGGGATGATGCCGAGAAGCGGGATCGACAGGATATCGAGGACGTCCTCGACCTTGAGCATGTCGCCGCGCTGGGCGCGGTTGACGTCGTAGCGGGTGAGGAGCAGGTGCTTCTCCATGCGCTCGCCGCGCTCAGCCTTCAGGGTCTTGGAATCGAGAAGACCGATGATGCGGTCCGAATCGCGGACGGACGAGACTTCCGGATTGGTGACGATCACGGCGACATCAGCGTGGCGCATGGCCAGCGTTGCACCGCGTTCGATGCCAGCAGGGCTGTCGCAGATGATCCAGTCGAAATACTTCTTCAGCTCGTTGATCACCTGCTCGACGCCTTCGGCGGTCAGGTTGTCCTTGTCGCGGGTCTGCGATGCCGGCAGCAGGAACAGCGTTTCGAGCCGCTTGTCGCGGATCAGCGCTTGCGGCAGCTTCGCATCGCCCTGGATGACGTTGACGAGATCGTAGACGACGCGGCGCTCTGCACCCATCACCAGATCGAGGTTGCGCAAGCCCACATCGAAGTCGACGACCACGACCTTTTCGTTGCGCTTGGCCAGCGCAGCACCGAGGGCTGCGGTCGAGGTCGTCTTGCCGACGCCGCCCTTGCCTGATGTAACAACGATCACCTTACCCATGTTCGTCTCCTGTTGATCCCCGGCATGTGTCACGTCATTTTCTCCGCCTTGATGGCATCGCCTTCCAGCCAGAGCTGGACGGGATGACCCCGCAGTTCAGAACTCATGTCGTCGGCCATGGCATAGACGCCGTCGATCGCCACGAGTTCAGATTCGAATTTTCGGCAAAAGATCCGCGCATCGGCATTGCCGACACAGCCGGCCAAAGCCCGACCGCGCAGCGCGCCATAAATGTGCACAGATCCGCCAGCGATGATTTCCGCGCCGGAGGCGACCGAACCGATCACGGTCACGTCGCCCTGCGTATAGATGACCGACTGGCCAGACCGCACCGTCTCGCGCACGATCAGCGACGGTGTCGCCTCACGCGCTTCGACAACAACGGGCGTCGGCGCGGCCACCGGCTTTTCCGAACGCCCGGCGGATTTGGCCGGGACCGGATCGCTCTCGGGCACTTCGTAGTCAGCAGCTGCGCGACCACCCTTCAGGGCGGGCGGCATGCCAGGCTCAATCAGCGACGGGCGACCACCCTCGATACCCATGACGCTGACATTGCGTGCTGCAAGCTCTGCAATCAGCGACTTCAGCTGCGGGCGGTCGGTGTCGATCTCCGAAATGTCGAGAACGACAGGCCTGCCAAGGAAGAAGCCGGCCGAGCGTGCCGCCAGATCGTCGAGGCGGGCCAACCAGTCGTCGAACGGAAGGTCCGGCGTCAGGACGACGGCCAGGAAGGATCTGCCTTTGATGCGGATAGAGCGAGGTTCGGTTAGCACTTTGGTCATCTACGTAAACAAATCGTTGACCATGACTAACTGCGTCGTGGTTAACAAATGGTTAATGCCGGGCGAATGCCGTTAGGGAATGGCCTTGTTCCGGCGACGAAAAAGCCACCTGCGGCAGTTGCTGCAGGTGGCCTCGTAGAAGACATCATCAAGCCTGTGCCGGGCTTACGCCCGCCACATCAGACCACTCAATAATAAGGGGACAGGCACTGCTGACGCGGGCCGTTATACGGCTGGAAGGTGTTGGAGTAGCGGTCGTAGGACCGGTACCGGACCGCACACCAGTCGTAGTGGCGCGGATTGAGACCAGCAGACGGCGCCACCGGACGCGGCTGGCTGGCAATGGCGCCACCGATGATCGCACCAGCCGCAAAGGCTGCCAGCGGATACCAGTAGCCATTGTGATAACGATAACCGGCGCGGCGATCACGATAGCCGCGGTGACCGCGATAATAGCCGTGACGTTCGTAACGATCATAACGCTCGTAACGGTCGCGACGATACTGAACCTGCGTTGCTTCCGAGCTGACGCTGACCGGTGCGTTTGGGCGAACAACGGTCGCTGCCTGAGCCGGCACGAGGCTGCCCAGCGCCATCACGGCTGCGAGCGCGAGGGTTGCGGTATGCTTCAATGCAGTCTTCATGATATTTCTCCCTGCATGTTTTCGAGATCTCTACGCTTGCGAGAGCTTCGCGCTGATCTTGACCCGAGGTTATCGGCCACCGCCTGAACTGAGGATTAACATCCTATTCACCAGTTTTCACGGTGGATCACGAAACCTGGCGTGCGCCAGCCCTGTTTAACGGCGAGAACAGCCGGATGTTCCATGCATATCGGGAGAAACATGGAGGGCAGCAGCCCTCCAGTCAGGCGTATCGAAGGCGGCGATGCCGGACCGCCGCCTTCACATGAAGGAATCTTGTCTCAGGCCTCGATCTCGATGTCGCCTTTCGGGCGCGAACAGCAGGCAAGGATGTAGCCCTCGTCGATCTCGTCGTCGAGAATGCCGCCATTGTGGTCCATCTCGACCTCGCCGGACAGCTTCATCACCTTGCAGGTGCCGCAAAGGCCAGACTCGCAGGCTGCGCCGATGCGAACGCCGGCGGCACGCGCCGCCTGCAGCACGGTATGGCCCGGCGCACAAAGACCGTCCTTGCCCGACATGGCAAAGGTGACCTTGGTTGCCGCTTCGCCGTCCGAATGGTCGGCGACCACGATCGGCAGTTCCGGCTTGACTGGCTGGAAGGCTTCCTCGTGATACTGCTTCATGTCGAAGCCGGCGCCTTCAAGCGCTTCACGAACGGTTGCCATGAAGGGCGCCGGTCCGCAGCAGAACACGGTGCGCTCAAGGAAGTCAGGCGCCAGGAGTGCGATCTTCGCCTTGTCGATACGACCCTTCAGGCCCGACCAGAGCTGGCCGCGCGACACTTGCTCGACAATGAAGCCGAGCGTGAGATGCGGCATCTCGCGCGCCTTGGCCTCCAGCTCCCAGCGAAAGATGATGTCATCAGGGGAGCGGGCACAATTGAGGAAGGTGATATCGCTATCGGGTGCCCGATCTGCCATGTCGCGGGTCATCGACACCATGGGCGTGATGCCGGAGCCGGCGGAGATGAAGAGGTATTTCCTGCCCGGGTGCTTTGCATAGGAGAAGTCACCCAGCGGCCCGATCGCCTTCAGCGCCATGCCCGGCTTCAGGTGATCGAACATCCAACGCGTGCCGATGCTGTCGGCCTGCGCCTTGACCGTGACCGCCACCGTATAGGGACGAGACGGGCTCGACGACAGGGTATAGGTGCGCATCACCGGCTCGGGGCCGACAGGGATTTCGAGCGTCACGAACTGGCCGGGCAGATAACGGAACCAGAGGCCGGGCTTGTTCGGCTTGAAGGTGAAGGTCATCACGTCGGGGGCTTCCGGCGTGACGGCAACACACTCAAGGAGATGCTCCCGGTCGGACCAGGGGCGCATCTCATCGACATGGCGATACTGGGTGACGGCGATATTCATCTCACGCCACCGCTGTCAGGCGGGCCTTGTCGCCCTGCAAGCGGTTGATCATGAAGGTCGTGTACCATTCGACGAACTGCATCACGCCGCCTTCGTGGTCCACCGAGTAAGGACCGGGCTCATAGGCCGGCGAGCGGATGCCGAAAGCATTTTCTTCGACGATCGACCGGTCCTGATCATTGGTCATGTTCCAGACATGGGTCAGTTCCTCGAGGTCGTAGTCAACGCCTTCGACTGCATCCTTGTTGACCAGCCAGGTGGTGGTGACGGCGGTTTCCTCAGCCGAGAGCGGCAGCACGCGGAAGGAAATCGCATGGTCGCCAAGAATGTGGTTCCAGGTCGTCGGATAGTGGAAGAGCAGCATGGTGCCGATATGGCTGATCGGGACCTCGGCCGAGAGCGGCTTCTTCACCGCACGCTTGCCGGACATGGTGTAGCTTTCGGCATCCTGGATCAGAGGCATGCGGGCGGTGCGGAACTGGCCGGACGGGTCCATCTTGAACTCGGACGGCAGGCCTGCAGCTTCGCAGCGCGCCCAGTGTTCGGAGATGAACGGGTCGTCGCCTGCACCCTGCACGCCGGTTGCGGTCGGGGCTTCCGGATAAGTGCGGCAGAGCTCCGGGTGATTGCCGGCGCAGTGATAGCACTCGCGGTTGTTTTCCCAGACGAGCTTCCAGTTGCCCTTCTCGATGATGGTGTTCTGGTGGGCAACCTTCGCCTCCCACAGCCGGTGCGGCTTCATGTAGGGCTCGATCGAGGCGCGGACGGGGGCGAAATCGGGGGCATCATTGGCCAGGCAGATGAAGATGTAGCCGGCGACGCTTTCGCAATGCACGGTCTTCAGGCCGAATTCGCTCTTGTCAAAGGTTTCGCCCATCTGGCGGGCAAAGACGAGCGAGCCATCGAGATCGTAGGTCCACTGGTGATAGGGACAGACGAGCTTGGCAGATGCGCCGCGATCCTGGGTGCAGACGCGGTGGCCGCGATGGCGGCAGGTGTTGTGGAAGGCCCGGATGACCTGATCCTTGCCGCGCACCATGACGACGGGATAATCGCCGATCTGTGCGGTGAAATAATTGCCGGCGCGCGGGATTTCGCAATCATGGCCGACAAACAGCCAGTCGCGATACCAGATCTGCTCCATATCGAGCTTGAAGTAATCCTGGTCGATATAGAAGGGCTGCTCAAGGGAGAAACCCTCGCGGCGGTTTTTGAGCTGTCGCAGTATCGTCGCCTGCAGGTCCATGTCGTCCTCGTTTAAGCGCTGGCGGAGAAGAGCGGAGAAGGATCGCCCCGCTTCCTTGGGAAGCGGACCTGACGCATCTCCGGCCGCCCTCCGCGACCTTGAATGTTCGTTTCCCGAGGCTGGTTTCCGGGCTAAGGAGTGGTCCATTCACGGACCGCGCCGGCGCCTTCCCAGGGTTGCCCCCAGTGGCCTTTTGCCGAAGCGCATTCTCCACCACCGTTGCGGGGGCAGCGCCGGATTTTGACCGGCTTCCCGATTTCCACCCTCCCTAGCTGGGCGGCACCTCGAGCTTGGGTTCATCTAATCACACGGTCGAAATTCTCGCCGCACTGCGAAACGACACGGTCGGAAGTGTTTGCGACATGTCGCAACTTCGCTTGTCCAGCGCCCGTGGAGAAATTTTCGTTACTTTACTTGCGTCTAAGCAATGCCGCATTCCGGACGACAGGTCACGATGGCGCAAAATGGCCAACGGCGGAGATGTTTTGAGCTTTTGCGACTGGCAAGCTTCGGGAAACGTGTTTCAGCGATACTATCTGCAAATCGCCATCAATCAGGCTGCGTCGAGCTTTTCTCGCGCGCGTCTGTCAGGGCCGGGATATCGACATGCAGAAACTCAGATATTACGCATCGCCAAAGAAAAGCGACGCGAAGGCGCTGGCCAAGGCACAGCATACCGAGTTCTTGCGCACAGGTCGCATTTCGCGCAGCCGCGAGGACTGGCTGGCAGATGAACGACGCTATCTGACCTATGAAGAAGTTGCCGAGCGAACGGGCAAGCGGCTTGAGGCAGCAGCCGAGACGACCCATGCGCGCATCAACGCGGTGCACCGCGACATCCGCTTTCCAAAACTCATCTTCCACCGCACGCTGAACAACAGCCCGCATCTGGGCTATTGCCATGTGACTGCAGCACGGACGAACTTCGCGCAATATGCCGATGTGCGCTGGGCCTTCTATATCGCCAACTTCGTGGCAGAGCTCGGCGGCAGCGAATCCTTCTTCGACCAGATCCGGCAGAGCTATGCCCGTATGTATTTCGCCGTCGCGATGAAGCCGGAGGCGGAAACCAAGGCAATGGCGATCGACCGGACGGTGCGCGAGAATGGCCTCTTGTTCACCACGCAGGACCCACAGGAAGCTCTGCGTAACGTGTTGATGCTGGGCGCCCGCAACGCGGAATTGCGCAAAATCATTCAAAAGCTCTGAGCGACGGACAGGCCACATTCGCAGCAGCGGTCTCCCTGTTCACCACCAAACATCCGAATTCCGTGGATGTCCGGAGGTCGGGACAGCGCCTGTGCGCAAATTTTCACCACGACGAAAATCGCTCACTTTTTCAGCCACTTTATCCGAAAATTCCCATAACCGAAAATTGCAGTTAACTGTGAAAAGTTACAGTTGCCACCGTTACAGAGGCATCCAAGGGGACATTCTTTCCCATGCAAAAGCATATATATTTCGAGACGGCCCGGACATCGCAACCCGCACGCAACAACAAGGCTTCCGACTACCTCAGACACGGTCCCTTTGCGCAACATCTGGAAGACTGGGTTCCAGACGAACGCCGCTATCTGACTTATGAAGAAGTCGCTGAGCGCACGGGCCGCAGGCTGGAGGCAGCGGGGGTAAAGACACACAAGCAGATCAACAGTTTCCACCGTTCGATCCAGTTTCCGAAGATGATCTTTCACCGGACGCTCGATGAAATTCCCCATCTCGGCTACTGCCACGTCACGGCAGCTCACACGTCATCCCGCAAGTTTTCCAAGGTCCGATGGGCGTTTTACATCGCCAATTTCCAGGCGGAAATCGGCGATGACCGGCAATTCTTTCGTCACATCAAACCGAATTATGACCGGATGTATTTCGCTGTCGCTATCCGCCCCGACAAGGAAGCGAGTGCCATGACCCTTGACAAGAGCGTGCGCGACAACGGCCTGCTGTTCAACACACGCGACCCCAAACAAGCGCTGAAGAACGTCCTGATGCTCGGAGCCCGCGACGAGGCTCTGCGCGCCATCATCGCAAAGATGTGAGCGGGGCCTCGGTGCGCTGATCGGGCTCGATCATGCGCCGAAGCCGCCGACCGGCTTCTTCTTGTAGAGCAGCCAGTCCTTGGACACATAGTCATTGGCGCCGTAGATGGTGACCGTATCGCCGCCATTGGTGCGCGATGTGGCCAGCGCCTTGTCGGCGAAATTGGTGAAATCGAAGGCGTTCGGGGCCTGCTCGGAGAAGCAGATGCCGAAGGACATGGTGAGCTGGCCGAGGCTTCGGCCGCCATTCGAGCCCACCAGCGAACTGGCCTTCAGCTTGGCGCGAACGAGATCGACCACACGGGAGATCTCGTCACGGTCGGATGTATAGAGCAGAAGACCGAAACGGCCACCGTCGAAGCGGCAGGCAAGGTCTCCACCGCCCGACACGGCCTCCAGCACCTTGCCGACCTGGAGAAGGAAGCGCTCGGCCACAGCCGGGCCCATCTGCTCCTGAATGCGGACATAGTCATCGATTTCACCGATTGCGACGCCACACAGCACGGGCATATCGGCATTGGAATAGATCTTGGCGACCGCCTTGTTGAAGGCGCGGCGGCTGGCAAGCCGGGTGACCGGATCGACGAATTTTGCGGCCTCTGCCTCTTCGGCCTCGCGCTGCATGTCGGCCAGCGACGCGGTCTTGTCGACCACGGCCCGCACAACATTGCTGTTCTGATGCGCGCGTTTCTCGGTTGCGGCCTTCAGCATCTTGATCGACTGGCCGAGCGGCGTGCCTTCCAGATCGACCTCGGTCATGATCGACTTCGAGGCATGGCCGATAACGCGACCATAGTCCGTCAGGGAGATCTTTTCCTCGTTAAGCAGCGTGATGAAGTTGCTCATCTCGGCGCGCACCTGGCCGTTCTGGCGGGCCAGCAGGCCATCTTCGTGGTGGTGGGGCAGATAACGGCGGCCCAGTTCGTCGAGCGCTTCCTGCGTCTTGACCTTGCCCAGCGCGATGAAATCGCGAACCAGTTCCGGATTGTTGCCCGAATAGGCTTCATAAACGAGTTCGTAATTGCGCGGCAGGCCATCGATGCCCATCTGGTGCATGGCGGTGGCGACCCGAAGCGCAATGCTGGTGGCAGGATTCTTGACTTGCTGCATCTGATGGTTCCCACTTGAGGCATTCTTGTCCCTTGCATGCCACCTAAACAGAAGACTTCTTTCTTTCAGTTACATCGACAGCTAAAATTGTAAGGAATTCTGCTCCCTTAAATTTCAACGGGCTAAAATTCGTCGGATCACCGCGACAAAAACCCATTTGATCCTCAGGAGCCGAACGCGCTAAGGACGGTGGAAACAAAGCCCGGACGGTGCGAATGGCCAAGATGATTGCAATCGGCGATGTGGGAAGTGAAGCACGGGCAGCGGCAATCGGTGCTGCGGTCACGGTGCTTTCGCACGCGCGACCAATCGCCATACCGACCGAGACGGTCTATGGACTTGCAGCCGATGCCTGCAATCCGGCGGCCATCACCGCAATCTATGAAACCAAGGGACGGCCGCGCTTCAACCCGCTGATCTGCCACATGGCCGATCTTGCCATGGCGGAGACGCATGCGGTCTTTGATCCCTTGTCGCGGCGGCTGGCCGAGCGATTCTGGCCGGGACCGCTAACGCTCGTCCTGCCGCTTCGGTCGACCTCCCCCATTCATCCGCTGGCGACCGCCGGTCTCGACAGTGTCGGGATTCGCGTGCCGGAGGGCTTTGCCGGCGAGCTGATCGCCCGCTTCGGTCGACCGCTCGCCGCCCCCAGCGCCAATTCCTCCGGCCGGATCAGCCCGACAACTGCGGCGCATGTCGAGGCCGATCTCGGCGACAGGATCGAACTCGTCATCGATGGCGGCCCCTGCCCCGTCGGTGTGGAATCGACGATCCTCAAGGTCGAGGACGGACGCATCCGCCTGTTACGGCCGGGCGGCATTTCGGTCGAAGCGATCGAAAGCGTGACGGGCATGTCGGTTGAGCGGCCGAAGGCGGCGGGTACGGCGGCCATTGAGGCCCCAGGCATGCTGGCCTCCCACTATGCCCCGAATGCCCCTGTTCGTCTGAAGGCCGACAGGATCGAGGCCCGCGAGGCGCTGATCACGTTCGGTGGGCGGCGGATCGACGGCGACGACACGGCGGCCCTGGTGCTCGACCTTAGCCCTGCCGGCGACCTTGCCGAGGCAGCGAGCCATCTCTTTGCCTATCTGAAACAGGCCGATGCATCGGGCTCCTCTGGCATTGCTGTCGTATCCATTCCCGACACCGGCCTCGGTGAGGCGATCAACGACCGGCTGATGCGGGCGGCGGCCCCACGCGACATGCCTCTGGAACAGGACGAGAGCCTCGGATGACGCTTGCGAAAACGGATATCAAGACGGACACCATGACTGCAGAGCTGTTGCAGGCCTTCATCGACATTGTCGGCGCTGGAAATGCGCTGACCTCGGCCGAGGACATCCGCCCATATCTCACGGAAAATCGCGGGCTCTATCATGGGGTTTCGGCGCTGGTACTGAAGCCCGGCACGACTGCGGAAGTCTCGTCGATCATGGCACTGGCGAGCCAGAGCGGAACGCCGATCGTGCCGGTCAGCGGCCGGACCGGCCTTGTCGGTGGGCAGGTGCCGCGCGAAGGCGGTCAGGACATTCTTCTGTCGCTTGAACGGATGAACCGGATCCGCGAAGTCGATCCCGTTGCCGATGTGATGGTGGTCGATGGCGGGGCGATCCTTGCAGAGGTCCAGAAGGCCGCCGAAGCACATGACCGTCTCTTTCCGCTGTCGCTCGGTTCGGAAGGTTCCTGCCGGATCGGCGGCAATCTCGCGACCAATGCCGGCGGCACGGCAGTGCTTGCCTATGGCAATATGCGCCAGCTCTGCCTCGGGCTGGAGGTCGTTTTGCCAACCGGCGAGATCTGGGATGGCTTGCGGCGGCTGAAGAAGGACAATAGCGGTTATGATCTGCGCGACCTCTTCATCGGCGCGGAAGGCACGCTGGGCGTGATCACCGGGGCGGTGCTGAAGATGGTGCCGCGTCCACGCGGGCGGCAGGTCGCCTATGCCGGGCTTGCGTCGCCGGAGGCCGCCCTTCACCTGTTCGAGACGGCATCGCAACGCTGTGGCTCGGCGCTGACCGGTTTCGAGCTGATGCCACGCATCGGCATCGAGTTCACCACGAAACATATTCCCGGCGTGCGCGATCCGCTCAACTCGATCCATCCCTGGTATGCGTTGATCGACATCTCGACCTCGGATTCGGCCGAGACCGCAGAAACCATGATGCAGGATCTGCTTGCCGACGCCTTTGAGGCGGGGCTTGTGGCGGATGCGGCCATTGCCAGTTCGATCGCCCAGCAGGACGCCTTCTGGCATTTGCGCGAAAGCATGTCCGAAGCCCAGCGACCCGAGGGCGGTTCGATCAAGCACGATGTCTCGGTGCCGATCTCGCGCATTCCGGCCTTCCTGGCAGATGCGGATCTGGCGGTGCATGCGCTGATGCCCGATGCGCGGATCTGCGCCTTCGGCCATCTCGGCGACGGCAATATCCATTACAACATCAGCCAGCCCGTTGGCGCCGACAAGGCCGCATTCATCGCGCGGTGGCGGGACATGAATGCCGTTGTGCATGCAGTCGTGCACCAGCATGGCGGCTCGATTTCCGCCGAGCATGGAGTTGGACAGCTGAAGCGCGATGAGCTTTCGGCCAGCCGGCCGGCGATCGAGACCGAGTTGATGCGCCGGATCAAACAGGCATTTGACCCTGCCGGCATCATGAATCCCGGCAAGGTGATCTCCTGAGATGAGCACTGTCCTGACATGACCGGCAAGACGCGCCTGACGCTCCGGATCGATCTCGACAACGGCGCGCGGCTCGGGCCGGGAAAGGCGCAATTGCTGGCGCTGATTGCCGAGCATGGGTCGATCCGGGCGGCGGGTTCGGCCATCGGCATGTCCTATCGGCGCGCCTGGCTGCTCGCCGACGAGATCAACCGGATGTTCAAGGAACCCTCCATCTTTACCCGGCATGGGGGAAAGAGCGGCGGCGGCGCGGGGCTGACGGCTTTCGGCGAAGCGCTTCTTGCGCGTTGCCGGCAAATGGAATTGCTGAGCCGTGCGGCACTCGCCGACGACATCGCCTGGCTCGAAGACAAGCTCGACCCCGGCTTCACCGCGGCACGCGCGCCGCATCCAGCGGACGACGAGGGCTGACCCCGCTCAGGCTTTTACCCGTTGCGGCTGTCGGAACAGGCTCTCCGGGGCAAGCGACACCGTCTTGAAGAGAAGCTGGACCGCCATCCCTGGCACAAGTCCCAACTGGTCGGCGGAGCGCCGCGTGACGTCCGCCAGCACGGCCTGTCCGGCACAATCGACGGTCAGCCTGATACTCGCTTCGCCACGATCCTCCGCCCGTATCAGCGTGCCGGCCAGCCGATTGAGTGTCGAGAGGCCCTCGGCCGATCCCGTTGCGACGACGATGTCGGACACCGGCACGAAAACGCGCAGGCGCGTGCCGGGGGCGAGATCGGCCTGTCGGAGGAAGATCGGGCCAGCGGGCGATTGCGCCTCGGTCAGCCGATCAGCCGGATGATGCCGGGTGATCACCGCCTCGATGAAGTTACCGGCCGGCAGTTCGCCTGATCCTTTCGACACCATGGCCAGAACGGCGTCGGGTTCACCAATGGCGGCCGTCCGGCCGCTGTCGAAGGTCACGAGCGCCGTGGCGAGACGTGCCACCTCTTCACGCGCGTGGCTGACATAGAGGATGGGGACTGAGAATTCGTCGCGCACGCGCTCGATGTAAGGCAGGATCTGCGCCTTCAGGCCGGCGTCCAAGGCCGACAATGGTTCATCCATCAACAGCAGCTTCGGGCTTGCCATCAGCGCTCGGCCAAGAGCGACGCGCTGCTTTTCCCCGCCAGAGAGGGCTGCCGGTGCGCGGTCGAGCATCGTCTCGATGCCGAGCATGGCGGCAATGCGGTCGAGATTTTCACGGCGCTCTGCCTTTGGCAGAAGCCGCTCGCCATAACGCAGGTTCTGGTGAACGGAGAGATGCGGGAAAAGACGGCCCTCCTGGAAGACATAGCCGATACGGCGGCGATACGGCGGCATATGGATGCCCTTTGCCGTATCGCTCCAGATCTCACCGTTGAAGCTGATGCGACCCTCGCCTGGCCGGATGAGGCCGGCAATGATGTTGACCAGCGTCGTCTTGCCGGAGCCGGAGGGGCCGAAGAAGGCGGTGAGCCCTGCTCCGACGGCAAGATCGGCTGCAAGCGTGAAATCCCCCTGGCGATGGTGAATGGAGATTTCGAGCATCACAGGGCTCCCAGGCGGGCAGCGAGCCGTCGCGACAGGATTTCGGAGGCGATGAGGGCAGCGAGCGAAAGCGCAATCGAAATCAGCGTCAGACGCATGGCGGCCAGATCGCCGCCAGGCACTTGCGTATAGGTGTAGATCGCCGAGGCGAGCGTCTGGGTTTCGCCGGGAATGTTGGAGACGAAGGTGATCGTCGCGCCGAATTCGCCCATGGACTTGGCAAAGGCGAGGATTACACCGGCAGCGATACCGGGCAGAACCAGCGGCAGGGTTACCGTCAGGAACACGATCGGCGGCGGCGCGCCAAGCGTGCTGGCTGCCGCTTCGAGCCTTTGATCGACGGCATCCAGCGACAGGCGGATCGAGCGGACCAGCAGCGGAAAACCCATGACGGCCGCGGCAAGGGCCGCACCGGTCCAACGGAAGGAGAAGGTGAGGCCCAGCGTTTGCTCAAGGAAGGCGCCCACCGGTCCACGCCTGCCAAAGGAAATCAGCAGAAGATAGCCGGTGACGACAGGCGGCAGGATAAGCGGCAGATGCACAAGCCCGTTGAGGAGCGTCTTGCCCCAGAAATCGCGGCGCGACAAAAGCCAAGCCACGACGATCCCGAGCGGCAGGGAGAAGGCAACGGCGACAGCCGCGACCTTCAGGCTCAGGAGCATGGCGGTCCATTCTTCGGCCGTCAGCGTCAACAGGGGCATCCCGGTTCAGGGTTCATCGGACGGATCAATTCGTGTCGGCGAGCACCGAGAAACCGGCAGCGGTGAAGATGGCACGGGCATCCGCACCCCGCAAGTGCGCGAGGAAATCCGCCGCCACCGGGCTCTTGCTCTCCGTCGTCAGTGCCGCCGGGTAGACGATGGCCGGATGGCTGGTCTCAGGGAAACGATCGATGATCACGACGCCCGGATCGACCTTCGCGTCCGTTTCGTAGACGATGCCGAGCGGCGCTTCATGGCGCGAGACAAGCAGCAGCGCGGAGCGCACGTTTTCGGCCTGCGCCACCTTGTCTTTGACGCTGTCCCAGACGCCCAGGCTCTCAAGCGCTGCCTTGCCATAGGTGCCGGCCGGAACCGCATCGACATTGGCCATGGCAAGACGGCCGTCACCCAGCAGTGTGGCGAGCGGGAAGCCATCGGCTATCGTCGCCGTGACGCCAGCGTCCTTGGGGGCGACCAGCACAATACGGTTGCCAAGAAGGTTGACGCGCGTGTCGCTCCTCACCTCTCCTGCCCTGTCGAGATAGTCCATCCATTTGAGGTCTGCCGAGATGAAGATATCTGCCGGCGCGCCCTCCTCGATCTGTTTTGCGAGCGCCGAACTGCCGGCGAAGGACAGAACGACCGCGTTGCCGGTTTTTGCTTTCCAGTCTGCGGCAATCTTTTCCACGCTCTCCTTGAGGCTGGCGGCGGCGAAGACCGTGACCTTGTCCGCTGCGGCGGCCGGCAGGGCGAGGGTCGCCAGTGCGAGCATGGCAAGCACCGGAGACAGGACAAACTTCAGACGACGAAACACGGAGAGCTCCTATCGATATATTCCAACGGATACATCGATAGCCAAAACAAAACCCGCCGACAAGGGTGCGGCGGGTTTGAAACCGGATCAGACCTTCAATTGGGCCAGGCTCATCAAAAGATCAGCGGAAATACCCGTGCTCCCGCCGCCTGTCAGCACGGTGAGTGCCGAGGAGCTCACATCGGCATTCTCGACATCATACATGGCCGTGAAACGCTGGATGAAGCGCTCCATCTTCTCCGGATCCTGCAGTTCCTGGAGATCGAGATTGTCCTCGATGACCTTTGCCTGCATGTCCACGTCCATGTTGGAAAACTCATCCGAGTATCCGAAGGTGATGCGGAAGACTTCCATCAGGGCGTCATCGGCAATCAGGCTGTAGGCGTCGGTCACGTCAGGTGCGGCGCGCTGGAAGTAGAGGGCAAGACGCACGGCTTCGTTGCTTTCGCCTTCGGTTTCTTCAAGCGTCTGGCGGAGATAGGCGTTTACCGTTTCCATCGTCTCGCCGCGCTGCTGCACGGTGCCCGCAGTATCACGGGTCAGATTGCCCTCGGCGTCGAAGTTGAAGGAGGCAACCATCTCGGCCCAGCGGCTCTCCGTCTGGGTGAAGACGAAGCTCTTCGGATCGGAAAGATCCGAATTGAAGATCTGCTTCAGGAAGTCGTCGGTCACCTCCTCCGGATCGAAGCCGAAGGCACCGAGGACGACATCAACGACGTCCCGGTCGGCCAGAAGCTCGTCGACGGTGGTAATCGTCTGGATCTTCTCCTGATAGGCCTCGGCCTTTTCCGTCGCAGCAGTCTGCGCAGCCGTCTTTTCATCGCCCTCTAGGAAACGGATCTGGCTGATAATGTATTCCTTGGCGATCAGGGTCGCGCTCAGGGTATTCTGTGCCTGGATCGGGATCGAGGCCTTGCCTTCGCTGTCGAAGTTGAAGAGCTTCGACATCTCGATCAGGCGGCTGTCCTTCGACTTGTTGGCATAGCTGTTCGGATCGGTGAAGTCGCTGGTCAGCGCCTTCTTCAGCTCGCTATTGGTGAATTCACCGGCTTCAAAACCGAAGGTGCGCTGAAGGACGAGGAGCAGCGTCGTGTCCTTCAGAATGTCCTCGACCTTTTCGACCTCGGCCATATTGGTGGTGAAGAGGTCGGTCAGCGCCGTCTTCTTGGTTTCGTCCTCATCGTCGTAATACGTGGAGAAGCCCGAATTCGTCGTGGCGAGCTGGGTGCTGCTCTGAGCGTTGCCAGCAGTCACCGTACCGTCGGTCGCGAAATTGAAGGCATCCGCGACGGCGACCCATGCCGAACCGCCATTGGTAATCGCATAATTATCGGATGCGCTGGTATCGCTGGTGACGATCTGCTCGAAGGTCGACGCCGAAACCGACGTGCCGAGCTGGAAAGCGGTTTTTACGTAGGAGAACAGCCGTGCATCGGAGGTCAGCTCGCTAACACTGGTGATGGTCGCGATTTTCGATTCGTAGTAGGCGCGTTCGCGCTGTCGGTAGTAATCCGTGACATAGATCTGCTCCTCCTCGACATAGAGGGAGACCGTGGATTCTTTCTGAGCCGCCGTCTGGGCGGTCGCACCCGACAGGGTACCATCCGCATTGAAGCTGAAGGCCTTGGCAAGCGCGAGGAAATTGGCGGCGTCTGCAGCACCGTTGGTGACGAGCTGGTTGACGTAGCTGTCCGGATCCGAGGTGTCGCTGGTCAGGATCTGCTTCAAATGATCCTTCGTGTAATAGGTGCCGTCGATCCCGTAGGCGTTCAGCGCCACATCCATGAGGCGGCTGTTGTTGACGAGACCGGAGACATTGGTGATCGTGTCGATGACGTTCTCATAATAGTAGCTTTCGGTCGCCAGCGTATCGCTCTGGGCCGTCAGCGAGGCCTCATATTTCTCGAGCATCAGCTTCTGCTGAGCGTCTGTCTGCGAATCCGCTGTCTGGGAATTAAACTGGAAGGCGGCGGCGAAATCGCGGTAGCGCTCGTCGCTCAGCTGATTGGCGAAGCTCTCATCATCCGACAGGTCGCTTTCCAGCACCTTCTTCATGAAGGCCTTGGCATAGGTCATCTCTTCGAGACCATGCGCCTTCATCGCGTAGGAATAGAGCTGGTAGTCGTCGAGGAATTCGTCGACCGAGTTCACGTTGCCGATATTCGCCTTGAAGTACTCTGTCTGGCGCGCCACGACGCTGTCCGAAGCCACGCGGTTGATGGCCGCTTTCAGGTCGCGATTGACCAGATTATAGCTCAGATAGGTGGAGACCATGACGTTCCTCGACAGGTGGACAGGCTTCTGCGAGTGGCAGTATGCGCCCAAATCCTTGCGCCAAGCTTTATGACTTCGTGAAAACTGCCGGGAATGCTGGGTTCGGAGATCCGGCCGCGGCGGGCTCCGGGCGTGGATGCGTTCCGCAGTGGAACAAGGCGGACAGGTTTTCACATTTTCGAAACCTTGCCCGGTACGACAATGCTAACCATCTGGCCGTGCAAGATTTTCTTTACTGCATCTTTTAAGCGGTCTCCAACGGCCGCTCGCTATCTTGAGGCCACAGAGGACGAAAAGTCCCGATGAGGCGGGCTCATGAAGAGCCTCTCGGTAAAACAAGGGTAGCATGAAGATGACGAACACGGTTTTGAAGCCAGCCTGGGCAGGCGCGACATTGCGACTTGACCCTTCGCGGTTCCCGCAGCAGGTAACCTATGCATTGCGTGGAGCCGCCGGCGACGTCACGATCACCATCGACGATCGCGGCGCCGTTTTGCGCAAGATCCTTGCCGGAAGCGGTCTGCCGCTTTCCTTCGCACTCCCCGCCCGCGCCTTCAAAGGCGTGGCAGCCCGCGCCATAGACCATGGCGATGGCGAAGTGACCGTGACGCTGGAACTGCATCACGACGATCCGGAACTCTGCATCCCGCTGCTTGTGGCGCATGACCTTTGCGACATTGCCGCTGACTGGCGCAACTGGGCGGAAGCCTTCCGCATTCCGATGCTGATGGTCGAGGCCGATGGCGTCGCCCGCCCGCTCGAAGAACATATCGGCGATGTGCGCAGCCGCGAAACGCAGCCGCGCCGCCGCCACTCCTATTTTGCGGAACGCAGGCCACGTTTCCTCGTGCGTCGTTCGACCGGCAAGCTCGGCGTAACCATGAAGATTTCCGGCAAGGAAATCATCGCCCGCAACTGATTGCCGTCCCAGGACTGAACAGCGAAAGGCCCGGATGGCGACATCCGGGCCTTTGTTCGTTTGCAGAACCGACAATGGAACTGTCTCGCTGCGGGACAATGCCCGGCTTTTCCACAGGTCAATCCTCATTCTTTCGCCGTGAGCCGTGAGCCGTGAGAGCGAAACAGGCTCAGGCGAAGGGAAGCGAGACCACCAGTCCGACGAAGAGAATGAGGCCAATGCGGCCGTTCGACTTAAACAGCGACAGGCACTGCGCGCCATCATCGATATCGAGCACCCGGATCTGCCAGGCAAAGAGGCCGGCTGCCACAAGAAGTGCGAGGATCGCCGGGAAAGCGACACCGGCTGAGATGAAGGATGCCAGCAGCAGGATCAGCGTCAGCCCGTAGAGGCCGGCGAGCCAGATCTTGGTGTCGTCGCCGAACAGCCGTGCGGTGGAGCGAACGCCAACCAGGGCGTCATCCTCCTTGTCCTGATGGGCATAGATTGTGTCGTAACCGATCGTCCAGGCGACAGCGCCGCAATAGAGCAGGACGGCCGAGAGCGAGAGCGTGCCGTGAAGACCGGCCCAGCCCATCAACCCACCCCAGGAAAAGGCGAGGCCGAGAAAGAATTGCGGCCAGTCGGTAAAACGCTTGGCGAAGGGATAGATGGCGACGATCGCAAGCGACAGGATTCCGAGCACGATCGAGAAGCCGTTAAAGCAGAGCAGAACCGCAAGCCCCACCAGTGCCTGCAGGAGCATGAAGATCTTGGCATCGCGCCGGGTGACGCGACCAGAGGGGAGTGGCCTCGAGCGTGTGCGCGCCACCTGATCATCGATCTCATGGTCGACCAGATCATTATAGGTGCAGCCGGCGCCGCGCATGGCGACCGACCCGACAAAAAACAGGACAAGGTGGAAGGCGAAAAGTGGCACACTGAGACGACCTTCGGCGGCAAGCACATTGGCCGCCAGGGCAGACGACCAGAAACAGGGCCACATCAACAGCTCCCAGCCGATCGGGCGATCCCATCGAGCGAGCTGCGCATAGGGCCAGATCCATCGCGGCAGGGCGCGATAGACGAAATTGTCGGACGGGGCGTCACTGACGCGGTCAAGGTTCGGATCAACTGTGCTCATGGCCCACTGATAGGCCATGGCCCGACGGAAGAAAACCGTTCGCCCCCTTCAGCAAGATGAATTTCGGCTGCGACAGATGGTCAGTCGAAGCTGACGCCGAACTTGTAGCTGGCCGACAGGCCGAACATCAGCTGGTTCTTGCTGCCACGTTCCTGAACCAGGCTGGAATCGGCGACAGGGCCGGCAAGCCGCTTGTATTCGGTAAAGGCGCTGACCTGCAGCTTATCTGTGGCATTCCAGGTGATCGCACCGCCCGCACCATAGGAGGTGATCCCGCCCTCCGGATCATATTGCGAAAGGCCGGAGGCTGCGGACTCCGTGGCGTTCACGCCGTAGTAGGCCTCGGTATAGCCGCTGGTGGCATAGCTCATCCGCGGGCCGGCGGAGACGCGAAGATCCGGCGCAATATCGGTAAAGGCATCAAGCGCGACATCGGCAACAAGGCCGTCATGCGCACGGAAGCCCTGGCGGATTTCGGCCCGGGCGCGCAGGTAGTCTGTCATGTAGAGATCGGCAAAGGCACCGACCTCACCACCCCACTTGACCTCGGAGAGGCCACGAAGCGCATCATCGGTATCGGCATCACGACCGGGCACGAACTTGCCGACGACACCGGCGCGCAGGACATCGGTATCGTAGATGGCAAAGGAGGGATTGTCATTGCGCGAGGAAAAGCGCGGCGCACCGCCACGGCCGACCGAGATGATCGGTGAGAAGAAAAACTTGCGATCCTTCGAGCCCTCGAAGGTCGGCGCGGATATGCCGGAGCCGCCAAGTGTCAGATACCAATTGCCGGAGAATAGGCCTTCGGCGACAGCGGGCGTTGCTGCAAGCGCCAATGCAATTGTCAGCACATGGCTTGATGGGCACTTGCGCATGATAACCCCCCCCGATAACGCGATACTTGGGCACCGGCAGGAGACGGCGCGATGCCTCAATATTGCCTGAATTCGTTACGGGAACTTTAACCACGTCGTGGCCCGCCCGGCGCATGCTGGATGCATCATCAACAGCGGTGATTGATCCATCAGCCAAGTTGCTGATTTACCCGGTAAATCGGCTGATTCTTGCGCGACCGGACGCAAGCGCAGGTTTCCCGCAGGCTTTCCGCCGCTTTTGCCTTGACCTTGCTCGCCGAGCGGCATTTGCTGCAAGGCAACAAGAACAGGAGATCCTCATGGCCGTCGACACGTCCCCCCGCAGCACCACATTCACCTATGTCGAGGGAGACTGGTTTACCGGCAATCCGCCGCTGATCGGTCCGACCTCGCACGCCATGTGGCTGGGCTCGACCGTGTTTGACGGCGCACGCTGGTTCGATGGCATTGCACCGGATCTCGATCTGCATTGCCAGCGTGTCAACCGTTCCGCCGTCAATATGGGCCTGAAGGCGACGATGGCGGCCGAAGAGATCGAACGGCTGGCCTGGGAAGGCATTGCGAAGTTCGACGGCAAGTCCGCAATCTATATCAAGCCGATGTACTGGGCTGAACATGGCCAGATGGGCTCGGTCGTTGCTGCCGATGCGGAATCGACCCGGTTTGCGCTCTGCCTGTTCGAGGCACCGATGCATACCGCCAAGCCTTCGTCGCTGACACTCTCGCCCTTCCGTCGCCCGACGCCGGAATGCGCGATGACCGATGCCAAGACCGGCAGCCTCTACCCCAATTCCGGCCGGATGATCATCGAGGCGCGGTCGCGCGGTTTCGACAATGCGCTGGTGCGCGACATGAATGGCAATGTGGTCGAGACGGCATCCTCCAACGTCTTCATGGTCAAGGATGGCGTGGTCTATACACCCGCCGCCAACCGCACCTTCCTTGCCGGGATCACCCGCGCCCGCATCATGGGTCTGCTCAAAGGGGCAGGCTTCGACGTGCGCGAGGCGACGCTTTCGGTTGAAGACTTCATGAATGCCGACGAAGTCTTCCAGACCGGCAATTATTCCAAGGTCGTGCCCGTGACGCGTCTCGATGACGCGCAGTTCCAGGAAGGACCGGTGACCCGCAAGGCGCTGGAACTCTACATGGACTGGGCGAAATCGACGGCGGGGACGGACGGCTGACCCTTCGGCAGCGTCGGCTCAGAAACTTCTGGCAGTCGGGTCTTCCGCCCGGTCCTTCAAGCGGACGAAGCGGAAGCCCCGGCTCTCAAGATCCAAAATACCTTTGACGACACCCTCGCCTGCCTGGTGGCTGGGCTGATTGATATGGGAAATGATGACGTCACCGTCCTTTGCCCTGGCATATTGCCGTTCTACCGCCCTGGCACCGAGCAGAGAGCCCCCATCGCCATTGATGGAATATCCGGCGATCCGGTAACCAAGGCCTTCGATCTCGGTGACGGCACTCTTAGTGTATTTGGCAGTCGCTCCGCGGAACCAAAGGGGATGTTCCGCACCCGCAGCCAGGATGGCCGCCGCGCCACCCTCGACCTCTGCCGCAACGGCCTCCGAGGAGCCGGCGGCGGCAATACCGAAAACCGTCATCGGCCGATCGATGGCCGGCACATGGTTTTCCCCATGATCCTCGATCTCGAAGAGCTCGGCATTGGCCAACATCAGCGCCAAGGCATCGGGATTGCGCTTGATCCAGCGGGCGGTGACGAAGACGGTCGAGGGGATGTGGTGATCGATCAGGAGGCTGAGGATGCGTTCATCCACCTTGCCCATACAGGCGTCGAATGTGAGGGCGACTGTCGGAAAATGATCTAACGACGCTTCAAGTGTCAGCTTGGGTTCCAGCAGGCGCGGTTCATGCCGTACGCCGGAGGCCGCCGCGCCTGCCGCGGGCGCCGAAACTCCCAGAACGACAGCAAGCAAGGTGGATGCGGTCACAATTGCGGACAGACCCATTCCACCACGGTTGGTTTTCGTCTGAACCAACATGTCGTCGTATCCTCTATCCAGTCCACGATTCACCGTCTTGGCCCCGCAAGCTTGAACTCGCCGGGGCGCGGCTTTATTTCTCAAAGCCGGGAAGCAGGCAACCTGTCTTCCGCTGAAGAAGAGGTAAAACCTTGTCCGTTTTCAAAAACCTGCCCACACCGCCCGCTGTTGCCAAGAAGCCCGTATCCGACACCCGCCACGGGATCACCAGAACGGACGACTATGCTTGGCTGCGGGCCGACAACTGGCAGCAGATGTTCAAGGACACCTCCATCCTCGACCCGGAGATCCGCACCTACCTGGAGGCTGAAAACGCCTATATGGACGCGGCGATGGCCGACACGAAAGAGCTGCAGGCCCAGCTCTTTGCCGAGATGAAGGGACGCATCAAGGAGGACGATTCCTCCATCCCGATGAAGGATGGTCCGTTTGCATACGGCTCGGCCTTCGTCACCGGCGGCGAACAGCCGCGCTATTTCCGCATCCCGCGCGACGGCAATCCGCAGGACGAGTCGATCCGAGACCTGCTGCTCGACGGCGACAAGGAAGCTGCGGGCAAGGACTATTTCCGCCTTGCCGGTATCGACCACACGACCGACCATGGCTTCGGCATCTGGGGTTACGACGACAAGGGTTCGGAATACTACACGCTGCGCATTCGCGATCTCGCCACCAAACAGGATCTCGACGATGTGCTCGAAAACACCGCCGGTGGCGGGGTCTGGGCGCCTGACGGGAATAGCTTCTTCTATACGCTTCAGGACGAGAACCACCGTCCATCCAAGGTCTTCCACCATATCGTCGGTCAGCCGCAATCCTCCGACCGGCTGGTCTATGAGGAAAAGGATCCCGGCTTCTTCATGGGCGTCGGCGGCTCGCTGCTCGACGACGTGATCTATATCGACATCCACGACCACGAGACCTCGGAATACCGTATCCTCTCGACCAAGGATCTTCTGGCTGAGCCGCAGCTGGTGGCCGAGCGTGAGGAAGGTGTCGAATATTCGATGACGGAAGGCGGCGATGTCTTCTACATCCTGACCAATGCCGACGGCGCGAAAGACTTCAAGATCGTCGAGGCGCCTGTCACCGCACCAGGCAAGGCGAACTGGAAAGAAGTGGTGCCGCATGAACCGGGCCGGCTGATCCTGAACCACATGGCCTTTGCCCGCCATCTCGTCTGGCTGGAGCGCCGCGAGGGCCTGCCCGTCATCATGATCCGCGACCGCAAGTCCGGCGAAGAGCATTCGATCGCCTTTGCCGAGGAAGCCTATTCGCTCGGGCTGCAGGGGGCTGCGGAATACGAGACCGACGTCATTCGCTTCTCCTATTCGTCGATGACGACGCCGTCCCAGCTCTTCGACTACAACATGGCGACGCGCGAGCGCACGCTTCTGAAGACCCAGGAAGTGCCATCAGGCCACAACCCAGAGGATTACGTCACCCGCCGCGTGTTTGCCGAGGCGCATGACGGCGAGAAGGTGCCGGTGACCCTGCTCTACCGCAAGGATACGAAGCTCGACGGCTCCGCGCCCTGCCTGCTCTACGGCTACGGTGCCTATGGCATCACCATTCCAGCCGGCTTCAACACCAATTGCCTGTCGCTGGCCGATCGCGGCTTTGTCTATGCGATCGCCCATATCCGCGGCGGCAAGGACAAGGGCTTTTCCTGGTATGAAGACGGCAAGATGGAAAAGAAGGTCAATACCTTCAAGGACTTCATCTCGGCTGCCGACCACCTGGTGAAGGAGAGGTTCACATCCTACGACCGGATCATCGCCGAAGGCGGATCTGCCGGCGGTATGTTGATGGGCGCGGTTGCCAACATGGCGCCGGAAAAATTCGCCGGCATCATCGCCGCCGTGCCGTTCGTCGATGTCTTGAACACCATGCTCGACGACACGCTGCCGCTCACCCCGCCGGAATGGCCGGAATGGGGCAATCCGATCGAGTCCGAAGAAGAGTATCGCTGGATCGCCGCCTTTAGCCCCTATGACAACATCGAGAAGAAGCCCTACCCGCCGATTATCGCGCTCTCAGGTCTCACCGACCCGCGCGTGACCTATTGGGAACCAACAAAGTGGATCGCCAAGCTGCGCGCCACGGCACCGGACGCCGGCCCCTTCCTCTTGAAAACCAACATGGCCGCCGGGCATGGCGGCAAGTCGGGACGCTTCCAGCGGCTGGAGGAGATCGCGTTTGAATATGCCTATGCGATCAAGGTCGCGGGCGGCAACTGATCGACCTATCAGGTTTCACTGGTACAAATTGACGGTTGCAAAGACTGATCGCCTTTCTGCGGCGCCCGTGATTCGGGCGCCGTATTCATTTGCGGATCTTTCCACAAGCCTCAAAATCGATGCTGCAATGCAAGGCGCAAGCTTCGCGCAAGGTTGAATGGTTAACAAATGGTTAACTTTTCAACCGAGGTTCACGCCATGAGGATCGAGTCCGGCCTCAGCAGCAATTCCTACCAGAGCCGTCACGTGCCCAGCACCGTGTCGCTGGAAGAGGCTGCGCCAGAGGCAACAGCGAACAACTCCGGTCGTTTGATGAACCCCAGCACCTTCTCCAGCACGCTCTTGTCGACGCAGTTGTCGGCGGCGCTGTGGACGGTCGAGGGTTCGCGCACCAAAGGCACCTCGCCGACGGCCGTTTCCGCCGCGTCGAAAGACTTTTCCGAAATGTCCCGCATCCAGATGGTCGAAGCAGCCTATCGGGAACATGATGTTCCCTCTCCCTACGGGGAGTTCTGACCTCGTTCGATGCGGTGCAAGGCCGGCCGGCATGATGCCGCGCCGGCCTTCTTTTTTTTCCCGCAAGCCTCAATGATGGGCGTGATCTGCATGCCCGTGATCATGGCCATGCGCGGCGACCTTTCCAGTCGCTGCCGGATTGCCGTGGCCGCCGCAGCAACTTGCCGACAGCGTTGCCGGCGCGCCTGCACGCCATTCGGCGAGGCTCTGGGACAGGATCTGTACAGAGGAACTGAGGAAGAGGCCTGCCATGATCGCGGCGACGATGAGATCCGGCCACGCGGTCGCTGTGCCCCAGACGCCGACTGCGGCGATCATCACGATAACATTGCCGACTGCGTCATTGCGCGAGCAGAGCCAGACGGAGCGAACATTGGCATCACCGTCCTTGTAGTTCATCAGAAGCAAGACGCTGGCGAGGTTGGCAGCCAGCGCCAGGAAACCGATTACACCCATGACAGGCGCTTCCGGCACCCCGCCATAAAACACCCGCCAGATCGTCGAGCCGAAAACCCAGAGCCCCATGACAAACAGGCTGATACCCTTGGCGCCCGCAGCGAGACTGCGGGTCTTGAGCGAAGCCCCGATCACGGCCAGCGAAATGCCATAGGTGACGGCATCGGCGAAGAAATCGAGCGCATCAGCCTGCAACGCCTGGGAACGGGCAAGCTGGCCGGCCGTCATCTCGACAGCAAACATGCCGGCATTGATGGCGATCACCAGCCAGAGGCGACGCTTGTAGGTTTCGGACATCCCGTCAAACGGGGCGTGGCTATGGCCGCAGGAGGCACTCATCTCGTTTTTCCTTCACGTCTTGATGTGGTCACGAGTCGACCCTAAGATCTCTAGTGACTAGAGGTTCAAGAGGTTTTTTGATGTTTTCGATCGGTGACTTGTCCCGACGGGCGGGCGTGAAGGTGCCCACCATCCGTTACTATGAACAGATGGGCCTGATTGCCGCCCCGGATCGTACCGAGGGCAACCAGCGGCGCTATGAGAAGACCGATCTCGACCGGTTGACTTTCATTCGCCATGCCCGCGACCTGGGCTTCCCGATTGAGGCGATCCGAGAGCTGCTGACACTCAGCCGCCATCCGGAAGAGCCTTGCGCACGGGCGGACACGATTGCAAAGGTCCAGCTCGACGAGGTCAGGGAGAAGATCGCCAAGCTGCGCAAGCTGGAAGACGAACTGGCCCGAATTGTTACGCAGTGCAACCACCATACGGTGGGTCAATGTTATGTCATCCAGTCGCTGGCCGATCACGGGTTATGCGAGGGGGAGCATTAAGGAGGGTCAAGAGCCGCCGCCAGGTCTCGATGCGGCGCCTGATCACCAGCTGCTCAAGATCGACATTACATCCCGCATAGTAGACCCATAGACCAAAACCCTGTCAGCATTGACGATAAAGGCAATGCCGAGGATCCGGCGATAGCCGATAATCCTCAGGGCATTGCTGCTCGATTAGCTTTTCGTCCTTCTCAGTGAGCGCCAGACTGCGTTCATCCCTGTCTCCCGGCGACGGCTGCTCTATAGTAGGCGCAGGACGAATTGCATGCGTGTGTCGGGAGGCCGTTGACAATAGCTCGAATTCGGGGCATCAAACGCGCCATGATCGACGCACGCGCAACCATTTCCTGCACGTATTTTTGGGCCTACCGGTAACCGGCGGCCTGACAAGATCTCATTGTCAACAGGCCGCCGTCAGGCGGCCTTGTTGTTTTCCGGACGACTTTCCCCTGACGGCGCAGATGAAACCAAGGGAAAGCACATGACCGAAGATACCGACCTCACCCTGCCCCGCCCGCCTGTCGTGGCCATTCGCCACGCCAAGCCGCGCGACCTGCCCGAGCTCAACCAGATGATCGCAGCCCTTGCGCTGCATCACGGCGATGCCTCTGCGATGACGGCAGAAACCCTCGAGCGCGACCTGTTCGGCCCGGCACCATGGATTCAGGCGCTTGTCGCCGATGCCGGCGAAGGCCTGATCGGCTACGCCATCCTCGTGCCGCTCTACAGGGCGCAGGAAGGCAAGCGCGGCATGGACCTGCACCATCTCTTCGTGCGTGACGGCCAGCGCGGCAATGGCATCGGCCAGCACCTGGTCGATCGCGCCCGCCAGATTGCCCGCGCTTCGGGCTGCGACTTCCTCTCCGTTTCAGCGGCCACCGGCAATGTCGCCGCCCATCGGTTCTACGAGAACATGGATTTCGTGCCGCGGCCAGTGACCGGCATGCGTTACCTTCAAGCCATCGCCTGAGCCCACCTCAACTCCGAGGAGACGAGATATGCCGCGTATCGCGATTGCCCTGCAGGAAGACTATGCCGATTGGGAGCCCGCGCTCCTGATGGCGGTCGCCCGTTATTACCTTAACTGCGAGGTGCTGACGGCGACGCCGGATGGGCTGCCCGTAACCTCGATGGGTGGGCTCAAGGTAACGCCCGATATCGGCTTTGCAGCCATCGATGCCGATCGTTTCGATGCGCTGGTGATCCCCGGTGGTTATGCCTGGGAAAAGGGTACGGCGCATGACTTCACAGCCCTTGCAACGGCATTCCGAGACAAGGGCAAGGTTGTGGCTGGCATCTGCGCGGCCGCAAGCGCGCTGGCCAAGACCGGAATCCTGGATACTGTCGGTCATACCGGCAATTCGCTGGCATCCCACCAGGCATATCCGCAGTATCGCGGAGCAGCACACTATCGCGATCAGGCGGCGGCGGTGCGTGACGGCCTGATCGTCACGGCAGCGGGTGCCGCACCGGATACGTTTGCCATTGAAGTGCTGAAGGCGCTTGGCCTCTATGGGCCGGAGGCCGAAGCCGAACTGTCGGCATTCTCCGCCGAGCATCGCAGCCCGGCCTGAAGCTTTCGCCTCAATGCCGAACCGGCGGGTTTTCCGACCATTTCTGCAGGGTCGTCTTGATCAGGATGAGCGCTGCCTGCTGGGCATGGTCGCGCTCTCGGGGATCAACAATGGCGGACAGGCGTTTTTCGAATGCCCTTACGGTTTCCACCACCCAGCGATGCAGGGCCGGGTCCGGGTAATTGTCGAGCAGCGACTGGAGTGCATTCTCCATCCGCCGACGTTCGATGCTCATGGCTCCTCCACCATCGTTGAGAGGCTGCACCATGCCGGTGCAGGCTTGCGCGATGCTGGATGGCTGAAAGTATCTGCCCCGTTCACTCGACAGATGGGATCGCCTTCAGATAGGCGGCAATCGCCTCCCGGTCTGACGCCTTCAGCTCCGCCATATTCTTCTGCACCTCGACCATCGAGCCGCCGACACTGTCATAATCCGGCGTGAAGCCCGTTTCGAGATAGGTGACGATATCGCCCTCGCTCCAGGAGCCCATGCTCTTCGAGGCCGGCGTGATGTTCGGAATCATGCCTTCGCCTTCCGGATTGGGACCGCCGGCCAGCCATTTGCCGCTCTGGAATCCACCGAGCGCATTGCGCGGTGTATGGCATTCGCCGCAATGGCCGGGGCCTTCGACGAGATACTGACCACGCTTGACCATGTCGGAGGCATCGCCGAGTTCGACACGGGGTGCCGCATTGAAAAAGAGGAACTTCCAGCCGCCGAGAGCGAGGCGCTGATTGAAGGGGAAACCCAGTTCATGCGCGGGTGCTTCCACATCGCTTCCGGGCAAGGTCTTCATGAACCCGTAGAGGTCGTTGATGTCGGCCGGCGTCATGCGCGCATAGGAGCCATAGGGGAAAGACGGATAGAGATGTTCGCCGTTACGCCCAACGCCCCGGGTCATCGCATCGCCGAATTCGGCAAGCGTCCAGGCGCCAATGCCTTTCTCCGGATCGCTTGAGATATTTGGGGCATGGAAGGTACCGAAATCACTTTTCAACGGCGCACCACCTGACAGCACAAGGCGCGTATCGCCGGTGGCGCCCGCAGGCGCATGACAACTGGTGCAGCCACCGGCAAAGAAAACCTCACGTCCATGGGCGAGATCCGGTTCGCCGAGACCGGTCCAGACTGCAGGGTCCTGTCGATGGGGGGCCGTCACCACCATGTATCCGGCAAAGCCGATACCACCCAGGACGGCCAGGCCGGCGATCCCCTTGAAAAAAGTCGATGCCATCCGGCCCTCCGTCATGCAGGCAGGGGTTCGCGAGCGAACCCGAATAGAGCGGGCCTTGCCAAAACAGATCTGGTTGTGGAGGCCCGCCCGAGGCTCACTTCTTCAGGCGGTAGGTCTGGTGACAGTCGCCACACGTGGCGCCAACAGCCTTCATGGTTGCCCCAACGGCTGCCTGATCGGCGGGCATGGCGGCGAGCTGTGCTTCGGCAACCTCGGCGAGCTTGGCAGCCTTCGCCTTGAAGTCCTCCATGTTCTGCCAGATCGCAGGGGCCGCTTCCGAATCCATTCCGGTCTCGGTCCCGGCGGGGAAGTGATCCGGGAAGGTCTTGCCAACTTCCGCCATGGTGGTCAGTGCCGCCTTGATGGCTTCGGCGTCATACGGCTTTTCGCCCTTGGCAATCGCGCCGATCGCACCCATGGCGCCACCGACCTTCTTCATTTCTTCCTGACGCACGACCTGAGGTTCGCCTGCAGCGATTGCTGCAGACACGCCAAGACAGATCGCCGCCGCAGCGGACAGAACGGTTTTCAACTTCATCTGGTCTTCTCCCGAGGCTCGGCCGGACATGCCGGCGCATATTGACGCAGTCATGTTTGCAGTGTCCCCGCAGATGAATGAAGTCACAAAGGAGTGAAAACCGGGGGCGTCGCCAACTTTCGGATATCTAACGGAAATTTCGGACGAAAACCTGTCAGGAAACTGTCAGTAAACCGGCAGTGCGTCGTCGTTTTTCGGGCGAAAGCGACAGACTTCGGCTTGGCTCGCGGCCGTGGCCGACGATCTCGATGCGATCGGAATAGACCGTGAGTACGGCAAAAGCGTTGTCGCTCTCAGTGTCGACCATGCCGCAGGCGTTGATGAAATGGACACCCCCACGCTCGGCGCAGTTGCCCCGGTGATCGTGACCGCAGAGATAGGCAAGCGCTGCCGGCGAGGACGCAAGCAGTGCTGCGATCTCTTCGGCGTCCCACAGGCAGTGGTCGGTAAAGGGATGGAGCGGATAGTGGCCGAGAATGATGACCGGCTCTCCAGCCTTGTCCGCCTCGTCGAGCTGGCGGCGCAGCCAGTCTATCTGCTCGATGCTCATGCCGGCATTCCAGGCCTGCGCATTGGCGGCACCGGATGCCTGCATCTCGCTCAGACGCCGTTCGGCTTGGCCACGCCTGGCATCACCGACCGGGGGCGCAAAAACCGAGATCTCGTTGCCGTCGATCACGATCAGCCGCAATCCCTTGATACGGCGGTGGTGGTAGGGTGCGGGCATATCGAGGGCGTCGTAGACCCCCATCAAAAGATCCGGCCGAACCATGAAATCATGATTGCCCGGCAGGAGGATGCGCGGTGCTTTCAGCGCGTCCAGCCTTGCCAGGACCGGCGCCAGGTTCTCGAAGCCGCGATCGATGAGGTCGCCCAGAACGACGACCGCATCGAGAGACTGCGTGTTGAAATGCGCGACCGCCTCTTCGAGCTTGGCCAGCGACTGGCGAAAGTAGCGCCCCTGCGCCGGATCGGGATCGCGATCATCATACTGCGGGTCGGCGATGATGCCGAGCCGCAAATGGGCAATGTCCTCGTGCATTCTGTCTGGCCTCTTTACTCTGCAGCGCGAGCGATAAAGGCCGGATACGACGTCGGGATGACGCCGAGATGACGGAAGGCGCATCATCCCGGCAGATTGGGCGTCACCTTGGATGAGGGAATGATACCGGCATAGAGGGTCATGCAGATCAGCGTCAGCGGCACGGCGAGCATGGCGCCGACGGCACCCCAGAGCCAGGTCCAGAAGACGATGGCGACGAAGAGCATGAAGGAGTTCAACTCCAGCCGCTTGCCCATCAGAGCTGGAATCATCAGGTTTTCGAAAACACCGTCGAAGACGAAAAAGACGATGGCTGGGAGCAGGCCAAGCAGGATGCCGTCGTGAACCAGAAGCCCTGCAATCGCCATGGCGCCAGTCACAAGTGCAATGCCGAGAAAGGGAATGAAGCTCATCAGGAAGGCGGCAACGCCCCAGAGGAGCGGACTGCCAAGGCCACCGATCCAGGCAACGAGGGCGGCGATGACGCCGAACAATCCGTAGACCACGACCGCAGTTGCAAAATAATAGCCGAGCGCTTCCTCGACCTCGTTCAACATGCGGATCGCCTTCAGCCGCTTCTCCCGGTCGGAAAAGGCCCGGATGAGCGCGCGGCGCAGCTTCAGCCGGCTGGACAGGAAGAGCAGCAGGGCCGAGATGAAGATGAAAACCTGAACCAGGGCAGGTGTGACACCGGCGGCAAGCGTCGACAGGATCGTCCCTGAGTTCTCCAGCATGGCCTGCATATTGTCCTGTCCGCGCGACAAAGCCGCCATCGGACGCTCCAGCCACGGGATCTCCGCGAGATAGGCGATTGCCCGCTCGATCATGCCGGGACCGTTTTCGACGAGCATATTGACCGGTGTCCAGATGACGCCAATCAGGAAAAGCAGGATGACCAGGAACAGGCCGGACAGGATCACTGCCGTCAGCGTTGGCGGGATTCCGAGCCCGCCCATCCGATCTGCCGCGATGCCGAGGATCAGGCCGACGACGATGGCCATCGTCAGTGGGATCAGCACGAACGACGCGAGATGCAGTGCGATCAGCGCGAAGATGGCGAAGAGGCCGATGACGGACCAGGACACAGAGTAGTCGAGGCCCGTTTTCTGGAAACGCACCTTTCGGGTCGGCGTCTCCTGATGATGCACCTGGAGGTTCACCGGCATCCCTCCGACTGAGAGGCGGGCGGCAAAGCGACGTGCGACATGGATTGTTCCCCGGTTTCGACGCCTCTCAACGTTCGGGAACAATTTCCGTTCCAAGGGATTTTGGCGACCTTGTCGATCCGCCGATCGCGTCGGAAAGCCGCTCAGGCATCCGGCGCGACGAGGGTGATGCCGATACCCCATGGATCGAGAAGACGATAGCCCTCTGCCGTCTTGTCAGCCTTGATTTCCAGGCCGTCGAGCACGGTCAGGACCTTGGCC
Source organism: Rhizobium sp. G187 (assembly GCF_051549525.1). Lineage (NCBI taxonomy): Bacteria > Pseudomonadati > Pseudomonadota > Alphaproteobacteria > Hyphomicrobiales > Rhizobiaceae > Rhizobium > Rhizobium sp. G187. The sequence continues at coordinate 298,386 of NZ_JBPUGM010000002.1, read as the reverse complement.
AAAGCATCACGGTCGGTGAAGGCAAGCGCATAGTCCTGAAGGCCTGTCATCGCGCCGGTGCGCTGGCCGGCATTGCGGCTGTTCCAGATATTGGCGGCGACGTGGTGATGATAGGCCCCGCTGGCAAAGAAACTGGCGCCCGGGTAACTCGCCATCTTCTTCAGGCCGAGTACGCCCTCATAGAAACGGTCTGCCTCAGCGACATTGCCCACCTGCAGATGGATATGGCCCAGCGCCGTTGCGTCCGGGGCACCGGCCCAGCCGGTCTTGGCAGCTTCGTCATAAAGCGCCTGCAGGTCGAGATGATCGGTTGCCATTTCGACCGTGCCATCGCCGCGATAGGTCCATTCCGAAGGCTGGCGATCGCGGTAGACCTCGATGCCATTGCCTTCCGGATCAGACAGATAGATCGCCTCGCTGACAAGGTGGTCGCTGGCGCCATCGAAGCGGACGCCGAGATGGGCGGCATGGGCGAACCAGTCGGCGAGTTCCTGGCGGTTTGGCAAGAGGAAGGCGGTGTGGAACAGACCGGCAGCGGTGCGGGGTGCGGCCGCCACGTCACCGCGGGTCGACAGCGTCAGGAGCGGGTGGCCGCCGGCGCCGAGCGCGATACCGCTTTCGCTGCGCTCAAGGACGGCAAGGCCCAACACGCGCTGGTAATAGGCGCTCACCGTGTCGAGATCCTTGACGACAAGATGGGCACGTCCGACGTGAACCGGACGGGTCAGGGCGAAGGATTGTTCCGCCAATGCGGCTTGCTGTGCGTTGATCATCGTCCAATCTCCAATCGGGTTCTCGATCATGTTGACCCCAATCTAAGGACTTACAGTCGTTCACAAAAGATGCAATTTCTTCGATATATCGTTCGACGAATGTTGACAAAGACCTGGGCCCGCAACTTGATCCTGATCAATGCAGCGGGACCACCAAGCTCGCATTCTGTCCCCATAAGAGGAACATCCGTCATTCCATAACAAGGAGACCAGCATGTACAAGAAGATCATCGTTCCGGTCGATACAGGTGCCCTCGACAAGGGAGAAAAGATCCTGAAGAAGGCGGCGACGCTGCTGGACCTTGGCGGCGAAGTGGTGCTGGTGACCGTGGTCGAGGACATTCCGGGCTATCTGGCCATCGACGTGCCGGTCGACCTAATCGAGAACTCGATCAAGGATGCCAAGACCAAGCTCGTCGAACTGAAGGAAAAGACCGGCATTGCCGGGCGCGTTGAAGTGCGCAGCGGTTCTCCGGCTCGCGAGATCCTCGCCTGTGCTCAGGAGCATGGAGCGGACCTGATCATCATCGCCTCGCATATTCCGGACATTTCCAACTACTTCATCGGCGCAACGGCCGACCGCGTCGTGCGCCATTCGAAGATCTCCGTGCTGGTAGACAGGTGATCCCATGCAAAACCCAACACAGGCTATGGACACAGCTCATTTCGAACATGTGCTGATTGCGCGCAAGGCGGAGATTGAAAAGCGGCTGAGCAAGATCGACGACGATCTCGGGCGGCTGAAAAGCGCCGATAGTGCCGAGCGTGCGACGGAATCGGAAAATGACGAGGTGCTGGAGGAATTCGGCCAGGTTGGCGAAGAGGAATTGCGGGCGATCGATGCCGCCCTCGACCGGATTGCAGCCGGTACATTCGGCACCTGTGTCAAATGCGAGGAGCCGATCTCTGTCGAGCGGTTGACCGCCGTTCCGCATACGCCCTTCTGCAAGGATTGCGCCGCAGGGCTTTGAGGTTGAGCAATCCGTCACATTGAAAAGGCCGGGGCGATGAACCCCGGCCTTTTGCAGTGAGACGAAGGCTTACTTCTTGCGCATGGCTTCGGCCAAGGCAGCGCCCAGACCGCCCATCGACGACTGCTCGGTTTTGGGCGGGCGCGCATTGGCGTTCTTCATGGCGCTGGCATTGCCCTTGGCATCGCCCCGCATGGATGGCTGTTGCGCCTCGCCGCCGTCTTTGCGCATGGTCAGCGCGATGCGCTTGCGCTTGACGTCAACCTCGACGACGCGGACCTTCACTACATCGCCTGCTTTCACCACTTCATGCGGATCCTTGACGAAACGATCGGCAAGCTGGGAGACGTGGACCAGACCATCCTGATGCACGCCGATATCGACGAAGGCACCGAAGGCGGCGACGTTGGTGACCGTACCTTCGAGCGTCATGCCGATCTTCAGGTCAGTGATCTCGTCAACACCCTCGGCAAAGGTCGCGGTCTTGAAGCTCGGGCGTGGGTCGCGGCCGGGCTTTTCCAGTTCGGCGATGATGTCCTTGACCGTCGGCAGACCGAATTGCTCATCGATGAAGCGCTTGGGGTCGAGGCTCTTCAGCGTTGCGCTATCGCCCATCAGGGAGCGCAGGTCCCGGCCGCAGGCAGCGACGATTTTCTTCGCCACGCCGTAAGCTTCCGGATGCACCGAGGAGGCATCGAGCGGCTCCTTGCCGTTCGGTATGCGCAAAAAGCCGGCGCATTGCTCGAAGGTGCGGGCGCCGAGGCGCGGGACCTTGAGGAGATCCCTGCGGCTTGAGAAGGGACCGGTCTCGTCGCGGTGCGCAACGATGGCTTCCGCCGTTGTCTTGCCGAGGCCGGAGACGCGGGCGAGCAGCGGCGCTGAGGCTGTGTTGACGTCGACGCCGACGGCGTTCACCGCGTCTTCGACCACGGCATCGAGCGAGCGGCCGAGGCGGCCCTGGTCGACGTCATGCTGGTATTGGCCGACGCCGATCGATTTTGGCTCGATCTTCACGAGTTCGGCGAGCGGATCCTGCAGGCGGCGGGCGATGGATACGGCGCCACGCAAGGAGACATCAAGATTGGGGAATTCCTTGGCCGCCGTTTCAGACGCCGAATAGACCGACGCGCCTGCTTCCGAGACGATGACCTTGGTCGGTTTCGGCGCGGTCGAGGGGAACTGGGCGAGCATGTCGGCCACCAGCTTTTCCGTTTCGCGGCTGCCCGTGCCATTGCCAATCGAAATCAGCTCGACATTGTGCTTGCGGATCAGCGAGGCGAGCTCGGCCTGGGTGCCCCGGATGTCGTTCTTCGGCGGGAAGGGATAGACAGTCGTCGTTTCAAGCACCTTGCCGGTGCCATCGACCACGGCAACCTTGACGCCGGTGCGGATGCCCGGGTCGAGGCCCATGGTCGGACGCGAACCTGCGGGGGCGGCCAGCAGTAGGTCCTTGAGGTTACGGGCGAAGACGTGGATCGCCTCTTCCTCGGCCCGCTCGCGCAGTTCGCGCATCAGGTCAAGCGAGAGCGACACGGAGAGCTTCACACGCCAGGTCCAGCCGGCAACCTCCAGCAACCACTGGTCGGCCGGGCCTTTGCCAGCCACCTGATAGGCGGCGGCAATCATGCGCTGGCTGGTCTTGACCGGGGCGGTGTCGTCGCGGTCCACTTCAATGGAGAGCGACAGGAACTCCTCGTTCCAGCCGCGCAGCATGGCAAGCGCCCGGTGACCGGGCACGGTTGCCCAGCGTTCGAAGTGATCGAAATAGTCGGAGAACTTGGCGCCAGCCTCGGCCTTGCCGTCGACGAGCTTCGAATAGAGGATCGCGCGATCCTTCATGTCGTTGCGCAGGCGACCGATGAGATCGGCATTTTCCGAGATCTGCTCGGCGACGATGTCGCGCGCGCCTTCAAGGGCTACTTTGACGTCGGCCACTTCGGCAGTGATGTAAGCTTCGGCCAGCTTCTGCGGATCGCTCGTGCGGTCGGCGAGGATCGCATCAGCCAGCGGCTGCAGACCCTTTTCGCGGGCGATCTCGGCGCGGGTGCGGCGCTTGGGCTTGTAGGGCAGATAGAGGTCTTCGAGCTCCGCCTTGGTCGTGACCGAGGCAATCTTGCGAGCCAGCTCGTCGGTCATTTTGCCCTGGCCGTCGATGCTTTCGAAGATCGATTTGCGGCGGGCGGCGAGTTCTCTGAGATAGATCAGCCGTTCGGCGAGATTGCGCAGCTGCGTATCATCGAGACCGCCCGTCACTTCCTTGCGGTAGCGGGCGATGAAGGGGACCGTCGCGCCTTCATCGAGCAGGCCGACGGCCGATATGACCTGGTCGGGCCTTGCGTTGATCTCGGTGGCAATGAGGGCGGCAATGCTCTTGATGTCGTCGGCCATGGGATACCCGTCTTGTGCCGAGCAGACTTTCGTTGGCAAACCAACGTTTCATCCGCTTGGCGTCTTTGTTTTGCCGCAGATTCTCATCGCAAAAACCGTGGAACACTTTTGCGGAACCTGCTTGGTGGAGGCGGACCATAGCGAGGGAATACGGCAAGGCAAGTCTCGTTAACCCGCCAGTTTCCGCCTTACAGCCTCCGCAATGAAGCCGGAGCGGGTGTAGCCCTGACGCTCGGCCGCCTTGTTCAACCTCATTAGCAGGTGTTCTTCCATGGTGATGGTCACCTTCACGGCACGACCAGGGATATCCACAGGCATAAGGGTCACGAGGTCGGCTCCGGCAAAGTCCTCGGCGAATTCCGGATCGGCGCGGAGGGTATCGAGACTGCGAAACTCCGGCAGCGGCTCACCGTCCTGAACCATCATCTCGACATGCAGATCCAGCGCCTCCTTGCCGTCCAGCAGCAATGCGTCAAGCGAGCTGGACGCAGAAATACAGCCCGGCAAATCCGGAAAGGAGATGCCGTAGCTTTCATTGTCTTTGTGAATCAGCGCGACAATCTGCATGGTCTGATGTCTCATCTTCATGGGGTCACTTGGGAGGCCAGGCCCAGCCGGCCTGCCTCCATATCGAGCGCAGCGTTCCAATCGGAATGTCGCGCTTTGGATGGGGCACCGTCACCCGGCCAGGCTTCATCGGGTGCCGGTAATGTTTGTGGCTACCCTTCTGGCCGACTTCGGACCATCCCTCCGCCTGCAGGCGGCGCACCACCTCTTGGCTGTTCAACGACACCTCCCACTGTATGTATTTATAGGTATAGCATCAGACCGACGCAAGCGGACCTCTGAAATTCCCGGGGTAGACTCCGAAAAGCTTGACCTTTGCCCCCTTCCCCCTTAACCGCCGGGCATTCCCCTGTGGCACTGGAGGCTGGTGATGAAGGTTTTGTTGATCGGGTCGGGTGGACGCGAGCATGCGCTGGCCTGGAAGATTGCCCAGTCCCCGCTTCTGACAAAGCTTTATGCAGCCCCCGGCAATCCGGGCATTGCGGAAGAGGCCGAGCTTGTCGCTCTCGATACCGATGACCATGCGGCCGTCGTTGCCTTCTGCAAGGACAAAGCGATCGACTTCGTCGTCGTCGGGCCAGAAGCGCCGCTGGTCGCCGGCATTGCCGACCGGCTGCGCGAGGCCGGCTTTGCCGTCTTCGGACCGTCTGCGGCAGCGGCACAGCTTGAGGGCTCCAAGGGCTTTACCAAGGATGTCTGCGCCCGCTTCAACATTCCGACCGGGGCCTATCAGCGGTTCAACAATGCGCCGAAGGCCAAGGCCTATGTGCGTGAACAGGGCGCTCCGATCGTCATCAAGGCCGATGGCCTTGCCGCCGGCAAGGGTGTCACGGTTGCGATGACGCTCGACGAGGCGCTTGCCGCGATCGACGACTGCTTCGAGGGCGCGTTTGGGGCGGCCGGCGCGGAAGTTGTGGTCGAAGCCTTCCTTGATGGTGAGGAAGCGAGCTTCTTCTGCCTTTCCGACGGCAAGTCGCTGCTGCCGCTTGCGACCGCGCAGGACCACAAGCGTGTAGGCGATGGCGATACAGGCCCCAACACGGGCGGCATGGGGGCATACTCCCCGGCACCTGTCATGACGCCTGAGATGGTTGAGCGGACGATGAAGGAGATCATTGAGCCCACCATGCGCGGCATGGCCGAGATGGGCCACCCCTTCCAGGGCGTGTTCTTTGCCGGGCTGATGATCACCGAAAAAGGCCCGGAACTGATCGAATACAATGTCCGCTTCGGTGATCCAGAAACCCAGGTCCTGATGATGCGGCTGAAGAGCGATCTGCTGCCGATCCTCCATGCGTCTGCCACCGGAACGCTGGACCAGGTTTCGGCTGACTGGAGCGGCGACCCGGCGCTGACCGTGGTGCTCGCCTCCAAGGGCTATCCGGGGACTTACGAGAAGGCGACTCCGATCGCCACCCTGCCGGAGGCGGGAGACAGCGCCAAGGTGTTCCATGCCGGCACCGCATTGAAGGATGGCCAATTGGTCGCGACCGGCGGGCGCGTGCTGAACGCAACTGGACGGGGTGCGACAGTGGCCGAGGCCCAGGCCACCGCTTACAGGCTGGTGGACAGCGTGGAGTGGGAGAACGGGTTCTGCCGGCGCGACATTGGCTGGCGGGCGATTGCACGCGAAGACGGCTGATCCCAGCTGATCTAAGAGGGTCAATTGCCCTGCGCGCGACCACAATCGTCACGTTACGTCAAATTTTACCAATCTCCCTGACCGGATCGAAAGAAGTGCTGCGGTAAGGTCGTTCCATAGAATGAGGAACGACCCCCATGCGCAGCTTTATTTCGACCCTTGCCGTGTTCGCACTGACCGCTTCGGCCCTGCCAGCCGCAGCCGCGTCAATCGATAAGGTTCACGGTGTCGATGCCAGCCAGCCGAGCATCCTGTCCGTCGCCTGCAGCCAGTGCCCGCCTCCGGTGAAGCGCGAGCGCAAGGGTGAATACCAGGTGCCGACCCTGCCTGAGGGTGGCGAGTTTGCCGAAGTGATCCAGGAGGGTGAAACCCGCACGCTGAGGCGCATCGAAAACATGATGGGCGGTTCGCCTGTGGTCGTCATGAGTTCCGCCAACGGCTGGGAAACCCGAGGCAGCACGATCATCGCGAGCCGCGCCGCCACGCCGAATGAGATCGATAGCAGCACGACCACGGCGGCCGTCATCGACGGCACGGCCGGTACAGACGATCTCAAGCAGGCCACAATCGACCTTAAACTGAAGTAATTCCGTTCCCTGCCCTGCCCGGCTACACGATCCGAGCCGATAGGGCCCTCCGCGTAAATGCGGACGAAGCGCTCCGGCTTGCCGGAGCGTTTCGTTTTTGATCGGCGCAATCGACAAACGGCATGCGTGCCTCGGCCCCGAGCGTTTGCAACGCCAAATTGCCTGCATTTTCATTAATATTTAGAGGCTATCATTCGCCTCAAGCGCGATGCAGCGTGAGGGCCCCGGCTCTTTCGTCATGACCTTTTCCGCAAAATGACGACTTTGCGTTCCTGCCCAATCGCGAGGCCCCATGAACCGCTTGAAAATTTCCCTCCAGTTGATGCTGCTGGTGGGTGGCCTGATGGCTGCCTTCGCCGTTGCAACCTACTTCCAGATCCGCGCGTCTTCCCAGGCGATTTATACGCAGCGCTACGAGTTGCTGCGGACCCAGGTTGAAACTGCGCTTTCGATCGTCAAGGACTTCAATGATCGCGCGGTTGCTGGTGAATTTACCGTCGATGAGGCGAAGGCGAAGGCCTTCGAGCTGCTGAACAAGACCCGCTTCGAACCGGATGGCTACTTCTTCGGTTACGACTACGACGTCGTCATGACCTTCCATCCGACCTCGAAGGACGTGGGCAAGAGCAACAAGGGCAAGGCCGATCCGAATGGCTTTGCCTATCGCGACGAACTTGTACGCCTCGGTCAGCTCGGCGGCGGTTTCGTTGAGTTCATCGGCCCGAAGCCGGGCAAGGATCCCGAAGACCGGACTTATCCGAAAGCATCCTACGCCAAGGCCTTCGAACCCTGGAAAATGGTCATCGTTACTGGCCTCTATACCGATGACCTGAAGGCGGAAATCCGCGCCAGCGTGATGAAGACCGTCGGGGTCTCGGTCGGCATTCTGGTTCTTGCCTTGCTCGCCGCCTTTGTCGTCGTGCGTGGCATCACCGGCCCGCTCAAGGCCATCCATGACGCACTGGGCGCCGTCGCCAACGAAGATGTCTCGGCCAAGGTGCCGCATACCGACATGGCCAATGAAGTGGGCATGATGGCGCGGGCGACCGAAAGCCTGCAGCAGAAGATCCGCGACCGTCATGCCATGGCGGCACGCCAGCAGGAACAGCAGCGCGAACTGGATGCCGAACGCAGCCAGAACGCAGAGATGCAGGTTTCCGAGGCCCGCCAGCAGGCGCATGTCGTGTCGACCATCGGTCAATCGCTGGAAAAACTTGCCAATGGCGATCTGACCGTGCGCTGCGCCGATCTTGGCGTGAAGTATGCAGGCCTGCGCGACAACTTCAACGAGGCGCTTTCGCGTCTCGAGGAGGCTATGGCCCGCGTCAATCTCAAGGGCAATGACATTGCCATCTCCAAGGAAGAGATCCGCCGTGCATCCGGCGAGCTTGCCACCCGCACGGAACGCCAGGCGGCCAATCTGGAAGAAACCTCTGCGGCCTTGGACGAACTGACCGTTGCCGTTCGCCAGACGGCAGACGGTGCGCGTGAAGCGGCCAGCCGCGTCGGCGCCGTCAGCGGCGAGGCCAAGCAGAGCGACGAGATCGTTACCCGCGCGATCAACGCGATGAGCGGTATCGAACAGTCGTCTGCCGAAATCACCAAGATCATCGGCGTGATCGACGAGATCGCCTTCCAGACCAATCTTCTGGCGCTGAATGCCGGCGTCGAGGCCGCCCGCGCTGGCGAAAGCGGCAAGGGCTTTGCGGTCGTCGCCCAGGAAGTGCGCGAACTGGCGCAGCGTTCTGCGGCAGCGGCCAAGGAAATCAAGGATCAGATCGCCCGCTCCTCGCAGCAGGTCGAACAGGGCGTCCAGCTCGTTGGTCAGGCCGGGGAAGCGCTGAAGCGCATCTCCGACCAGATCGCCGGTGCCAACGCCATCGTCTCGAAGATCTCGCACAGCGCCCAGGAACAGGACTCGACCCTGCGTTCGATCTCGTCTTCGATGAACCAGCTCGACCAGGCGACCCAGCAGAACGCCGCAATGGCGGAAGAGACCACGGCATCGGCCGAGGTTCTTGCCAACGACACCGGCGATCTTCTCGACCTTATCCGCAGCTTCAAGACCAGCCAGGCCGGCGCCGGCCAGCAGCAGTATCGCATGGCGAGCTGAGCCACGACCGCAATCGAAACGACAGAGGCCGTCGGAGCGATCCGACGGCCTTTGTCGTTTCAGCTGGTTCTATCGATGTGGGCCGCGAGACGATCGAGTTCGCGATCGGAAAAGACCTCGATCCCGGCCCGGCGCATGAGGGCTGCGGTAACGCCGAAGCCGGGGTGGCGGGTGCTGGAAAACGAGCCATCATAGATAAAGCCGGATCCGCAGGACGGGCTGCCATCAATGAGGAGCGCTACGGCGCATCCCTGCTCGCGGGCGAAGGCCACGGCCTTTTTCCCACCCTGGATGAACTCCTCGGTCACATCGCCGCCCGTGACTTCCAGCACCCGGGCGCGACCGGCCAGCACATCCTCTCCATTCATGCGACCTTCGATCTCGGCGGGTGGACGGGGTGTCGGCAGGCCACCGGCCTGTTCGGGACAGTAACCGACGAGCCGTCCCTCGGCCTTCCAACGTTCAATCAGCGGATCGTGGAGGGGTTTGCCCTTGCCGTCGTAACGGACGGGGCGGCCGAGGAGGCAGGCACTGATGAGGATTTTGGGGGGCATCGACGGCATTGCTATCATTCGTCCCGCAGGCGTGAGACGTCTGCTCGCTCGTGGATAATACGGACGACTTCCACCGTGCCGTCCTCCAGAATGACATAGAAGATCAGATGCGAGCCGGACCGGCGGCGACGGTACCCGGGCCGCAACGACTTCACCTCACTGCCTGACAACGGATAGGTTCCGATTTCCGTAATCATCGCCAGGATCTGTCTCAGGTACCGTTCGGCTTGAGCCTCAGACCACCGATCCGCGTGTAGTCACCGATCTCCAGAAAATCCTGGCGTGCGGCGGGACTGAGCCGGATCTCAGCCACGGCTTTCCCATCTTTCGCGAACGGACGTCATCAGGTCTTCAGGATCGAATGGCACGGACGGCCCGCTATCTTCGCCCTCGATCAGCGCATTGCGCAGCCACTCGATCCGAGCCTGCTCTTCTTTCAGTAGCTGAAGGCCGGCTTCGACCACTTCTTGCGCCGACTTGAAGTGGCCGCTTTCGAGCTGAGCGTCGATGAAGCTGTCAAAGGGCTCAGCGATGGTCACCTGGACGGGCTTGTTCATGCGGATGGCTCCCGGTCTCTTCATGTCCACGATAACACAAGAGACGAAGGTCGGAAAACGGTCTCGGGAAACGAAAAACCCCGCCGAAGCGGGGTCTCAAAACATCAGCCTGTGATCTTGGAGAAATCCGCGACCGTGGCTGTGGCCTCGCGGATCGCCTTCAACAGCGCCAGGCGGTTGGCGCGGATTGCGGCATCCTCGTCATTGACAAGCACATCGCCGAAGAAGGTGTCGACCGGGGCGCGCAGCGTCGAGAGCGCCTGCATGGCCGAGCGGAAGTCTTCCGCTGCCACAGCGTCAGCGGCCGATTTCGAGGCGGATTGGATGGCGGCGAAGAGCGCCTTTTCAGCATCGAGCTTGAGCAGCGCTTCCGAGACGCCATCGGCGACGACAGTGCCCTTCTTCTCTTCAGCGGCTAGAAGCTGCGTGGCGCGCTTGGTGCCGGCCAGCAGGTTCAGGCCGTCTTCCGAGGTGATGAAGGCGGTGAGCGCTTCCGCGCGGCGGGCGACCATCAGCAGGTCGTCGGCCTCGGGCGTCAGCACGGCATCGATGATGTCGTGGCGGGCGCCCTGGTCGCGGAGGTAGACCTTGAGGCGGTCGTGGAAGAAGGAGAGGAGGTCGGCATCCTTGGCGACGGACACCAGCGGCAGACGGATGCCCTTCTCCAAAATCATCCGCACGACACCCAAAGCCGCACGACGCAGCGCATAGGGGTCCTTCGAACCGGTTGGCTTTTCGTCGATAGCCCAGAAGCCGACGAGCGTGTCGAGCTTGTCGGCGAGCGCGACTGTCAGGCCGACCTTGTCTTCCGGCAGGCGGTCGGAGGGGCCGTTCGGCTTCCAGTGGTCTTCGATGGCGGCAGCCACGGAGGCATTTTCGCCCTGCAGGAGCGCATATTTGCGGCCCATGGCGCCCTGGAGTTCCGGGAATTCGCCGACGGCTTCGGTGCGAAGGTCGGCTTTCGCCAGCACCACGGCGCGGTCAACAAGGGCCAGATCGGCGCCGACGATGGGTGCCAGCACCTTGGCCAGTTCGCGGATGCGCGCGACGCGCTCCCCTTGCGTGCCAAGCTTGGCGTGGAAGGTCACGTTCAGCGCATCGAGCTTCGCCATGCGCTGGTCGAGCGGCTTCTTGAGATCCAGGTCAAACTTGGCAGCAGAGGCCTTCAGCGTGTCGAGGTCCGGCAGGTCGCCCTGGTCGCGCTTCCAGAAATGCAGCGCATCCGAGAGGCGGGCGCGCACAACCTTGCCATTGCCATGCATGATTTCCTTGCCGCCGTCGGTGGCCTGGATGTTGGAAATCAGGATGAAATGGTTGGAGAGCTTGTCGGTCTCGCCTTGCGGGCGCACGACAAAGCACTTCTGGTTGGTCTTGATCGTCAGGCGGATGATCTCGGCCGGGATCGAGAGGTAATCCTCTTCAAACGTGCCGAGCAGAACCTGCGGCCATTCGACGAGGCCGGAGACTTCTTCCAGCAGGCCCTCGTCCTCGACCAGTTCCAGGCCGTTGGCAAAGGCAATGTCGCGGGCGTCGTGCAGGATCATGTCCTTGCGGCGCTCGGCATCGAGGATGACCTTGGCACGCTCCAGATTGGTGACGTAGTCATCGAAGCGGCGGACGGTGATGGCGTCCGGTGCGTGGAAGCGGTGGCCATAGGTGACGTTGGATGCGGTGATCCCGTCGATCTCGAAGGGGATGACCTGGACTTCGTCGTGCTCGGGGCCGAAGGTGCAGACGATCGACTGCAGCGGCCGCACCCAGCGCAGGCTTTCCGAACCCTTGCCCTCGATGCCACCAAAGCTCGCGCCCTTGGGCATGGAGGCATAGCCGGAGCGCATCGACTTCGGCCAGGGGAATGCGCGGATGATTCCCGGCATCACATCGGCGATGATCTCTTCGGCAGCGCGACCTGGCTTTTCCATATAGGCGACATAGAAGTCGCCCTTCTTCGGATCGGTTTTGACGATGGCCTGGTCGATGGAGGAGAGACCGGCACCGCGCAGAAAGCCATCAATGGCACCTTGCGGTGCGGAGACGCTTGGGCCCTTCTTCTCTTCCTTGATATCGGCGGAACGGGCGGTCAGACCTCTGATATCGAGCGTCAGGCGTCGCGGCGTCCAGTATTCGCGCGCGCCCTCATAGGTCAGCCCCGCATCAACAAGCGCATCGGTCACCATTTTCTTCAGATCGCCAGCAGCCTTGCGCTGCATGCGGGCGGGGATTTCCTCGGAGCGGAGTTCGAGCAGAAGATCAGGCATTGGTGTTCTCCGAAGCCCGCATGCTGCTTTCCTGATCGCGCGTCCTCGCGTCTTCGGCGCTGCGGGTGCGCGGCAGAGCGGGGATTTCCTCCGAGCGGAGTTCGAGCAGGAGATCGGGCATGGGGCTGACTTTGCGGCTGGTTTTGAAGCTGCGGGGGACTTAGCAAGCCCTGCGGCAAAAGTCATCCATGGAAGCGTGCAAAATGCGGGCGGATCAAGCGGCGGACGGTGTAATCACCGCCATTCGGACACGGATCACCCCCACCCGCCGCTTCGCGGCGACCTCCCCCCAAGGGAAGGTCGAGGCCTACCACCCTCCCCCGCCACCACCGCCACCGCCGCCGCCCGAGGAGCCGCCGGAGAAGCCTGACGAGGAAGAGGAAGATGAACTGGAAGGCGGTGGGGTTGGGATGGTGGAGGCGATGGTTGAGGCCATGGACGACGAGAAACCGCCGATGCGATCACCGAAGCCGCCGGGATTGCTGCCGTGATACCATGTCGGGCTGTAGGCGGCGGCCGCAGCACCTGCCGCGGCCGTGGCGAGCCAGGTTTCAAAGGTCTGCGACCAGGGCTTTTCAAGCCCGAGCGCGACCGCATAGGGCAAGAGCTTTTCGAAGTGGCTGGGCGACATGGTGGGCGCGCCTGCCATGTTCATGCGGTCCTGTTCGGCAAGTGTCAGGTAGATCTTCAAACCCTCGATGCCGTCCATCAGCTTTCGGCCGAGAGGGGTCGGCGCGCCCATCAGGAAGAGGAAGAGAATGTTGACGAGCAGGATACCGCCGAATGCGAGGAGAAGCGGGATCTGATGCGTCTGCTCCAGGTCCATCCACATCGAGAGCAGCATCAGGCCCATGGTTGACAGCGCCACGAAGCCGATGAAGGCAAGCGCCACAATGGAGATGATCTTGCTGAACAGAGAGCGACTGCTCTTGAACATCTTGACCAGGCCGACGGTGAAGGTGCCGAAGAAGATCGAAAAGAAGGTCGGCACCAGCATCAGGGCATAGACATCTTCATCCAGCGTGCCGAAGACGAACAGGGCGAGGATGATGGCGACGGACATGGCGATGCCGAAGCTGATATAGCCGGCGTTTGCCTTGTAGTATTTGTTGCGGTGTTCCTTCTCGATCGCTGCGCGAAAGGCCGAGCCAACCGTCTGAACGCGTTTGCCGTTTTCCTTGTCGATGACCAGTTCATCACCCGCCGACGGGATTTCCTTGATCAGCCGCGCCTGTCCGGCTTCGAGCATGCCGTCGATCGCCTTTTTCGTCCGGCGGATGGTGATGCCGGTATCGAGGTCATCGAGTTCGACGTAACCTTTGACGGCGAGATCGAGCGCCGAGGCCGAGAGCGCCGTCCAGCCGCCACCGGAAAAGCCCTTGTTGTCGATGTAATTGACCAACGCTGGCGAGAGGCCATCCGGCGCATCCCAGCGCGGCACCACGACACCTTTTGCCGGGTCGCGGCCGACGGCGAACCAGGAGCGCAGATAGTAGAGCGAGACGAGGAGAAGGCCAACGCCCGCGATGATCAGGTTCAGATTGTCGCGCAGGAACCACCAGACGCCATCTTCCGCCGATGGAGCAGCAACGAGGCCCTTGGCGAAGCCGAGGACGATGGTAAAGCCTTCCTGGGGGCCGAGCGGGCGTGTGGTTTCAAATTCCAGACCGTTCGAGCCCGGCACCTCTCGGGCGTTCTGCGCATCGGAGCCCATCGCGCCAGTGAAATAGGTAGTTTTCGTCGGCACGGCATTGCCCGGCAGGGTCACTGTCGCGCGGGCACGCTTGATCGGGAACATCCAGCCATTGCCGGTGGTGTTCCAGTAGAGTTCGTCGTGGTCCTCGAAATAGCGGATCTGGCGGCCGGTGCGGTAGGTGATCTTGTAGGTGTATTCACCGGGACGCAAAAACACGTCGGCCGAGCCGGTGTAGATGCGGATGCCGCCAGTTATGGACTCGGGGCGGTGGTTTTCCCGTTGCCCATCACGTTCGACCGAGATCAGCTCAAAATCGACCTCGCGGCGAAAGCCCTTCTGGTCCAGGGCATAGAGCGGGAAGTCGCGGAAGATGCCGCGCTTGATGTTGTTTCCCTCCGCCTCGACCGTAATCGTCTCGGTCACCTCGATCGAGGCGTCAGCGGCAACGGCGATATTGGCGTGGTAGTCGCGAATGACCTCCTCAGCCTGCGCGCCGCATGCCATCCAGAGAAGGAGAAGGAACGCGGAGCACAGGCGAAGGAGCAATGTCATTTCTTGTCGTTCCTGACGAGGTCGATGCCAAGCGAGGCGAGCGCATCCCAATAGCCGGGGTAGGTCTTGGCCACGCAACCAGGGTCGAGAATGGTGATGTCGCGGATCTTGAGACCCGCGAGTGCAAAGCTCATGGCGATGCGGTGATCGGCGAAGGTGTCGATCTCGGCCGGCAGCGACTGGCCGACAAGCGACGGATCGGAGGCCACGAGCAGGTCGTCGCCTTCCTCCTTGGCCAGGCCCTCGCGGATGTTGTTGAGGCCGGTCGAGACGGCGCGGATGCGGTCGCATTCCTTGACGCGCAGGTTCTCGATGCCGACAAAACGCACGGGCGTCTCGTTGAAGGCGGCGAGAACGGCAATCGTCGGGATCGCATCCTGCATCTGGCTGCCATCGATGACGGCGGGCATGTGCGGGAACTGCGCGATCACGTCATAGGCCTTGGCATCCGGCTGGGTGAAAGCGTCAGACGGCGTGCCGATGTCGATCTGGCCCTTGGTCAGCACTTCGGCTCCCCAGAGATAGGTGGCCGCGGAGGCATCCGGCTCGATGTGGAAATCGGTTGCGGTATAGCCGGTCGGCTGGATGACCCAAGAGGCCGGCGTCGGCTGCTCAACCTTGGCGCCGAATGCACGCATGGCAGACATTGTCAGGTCGATGTAACCGCGGGCGCCGATATCGGCACCGGCAAGCTCGATGGTGAACGGCTCGGACCCGCAGGCCGCAGCCATCTGGAGAGCCGAGACATACTGGCTGGAAAGGCCGGCATCGATGATGACGTGGTTATTCTCGAAACGGCCGGTCGCCTCAATGGTGACAGGCGGGCAGCCGGTTGGCGACTCGATGGCGACGCCGAGTGATTTCAGGGCATCGACCAGCGGCTTGATCGGGCGCTTGCGCATATGCTCGTCGCCGTCGACGACGTAGCGGCCCTGGCCGAGCGCCAGCGCTGCCGTCAGGAAACGCGTGGCCGTACCGGCATTGCCGAGGAAGAGCGGGGCTGCCGGTGCCTTCAGTTCGCCGGAACTGGTGACGACGAAAGTGGTCGCATCCGGCTCCTCAACGGTCACGCCCATCTGGCGAAGGGCTTCGGCCATATAGCGGGTGTCATCGCTTTTCAGCGCGCCGGTCAGCCGGCTCGTGCCCTTGGCGAGACCAGCAAGCAGCAGGGCGCGATTGGTGATGGATTTCGAACCCGGAGGGCTCACCTTGCCGGTCAGGGCATGGGTGGGCGGAAGGATGGTCACACTGTCAGTCGTCATTGATCTCAGTCTCTAAAGGTATATCTGCCGAAGGACGTCAGAACTTGACCGTCGGTACCGCACGGTCGGCCTCGTTGGCAATCTCGAAATAGGGCTTCTTCGAGAAGCCGAACTGGCCAGCGACGAGGTTATTCGGGAAGCTCTCGACCTTGACGTTCAGATCGCGGGCCGCACCATTGTAATAACGGCGGGACATCTGGATCTCGCCCTCGATGGTTTCCAGCGAGCGCTGCAATTCGGCAAAGTTCTGGTTGGCCTTCAGATCCGGATAGGCTTCCGCGAGTGCGATGATCTTGCCGAGCGCGGCCCCCAACAGGCCTTCGGCGGCGGCACGACCGGCGACATCACCTGATGGCACCGCCTGGGCACGGTTGCGCAGCTCGATGACACTCTCCAGCGTTGCCTTTTCATGGCCGGCATAGCCCTTCACCGTCTCGATCAGATTGGGGATCAAGTCGGCGCGGCGTTTCAGCTGCACGTCGATGCCCGACCATGCCTCCTCCGCCATCTGCCGGGATTTGACGAGGCCGTTGTAAACGAAGACGAGGTAAGCGCCGACGGCAACGAGAATGGCGAGTGTCGTGAACATGGAACGGCGTCCTCCTTCAGAATTGCGCCGACGTTACAGCATATTTCAGCGATGAAAACCCCGGCCAAATCATGCTGTCGTGGTTTGTCAGCGGGGGCGGTGTCTCATGAAAACGCGAATATCCGCAATTCTAAACAACCGGTAATCATCTCATTAATTTGCAGATCCTAATGTATTAATTCAAGAACCTTCGCGGGGCCGCCTATGCAGCCATTGACCTGGAACAGATTCCCCATCTGGGCACTCGTCGCCGATCGTGAGATTCTGCGTGCAGCAATCCCTGAACGTCGGCTGGGAGAGACGCTGAACGACATGTTGAACGTGATGACCAGCGTCGGCGAATTCAGCCTTTCGCCGGTCGCTGCCATCTATCTCCGCAATCAAGACAATGGTCGGATGCGTCTCTTTCACGTCTGCCAGGCGGATGATGTACCGCTCCCGCTCGAATTGGGTGAGGATGAAGATCTTGCCTGGATGACGGCGGGACGCAGCCGCGGCTTTCTGTACCAGATACCGCTGAGCCGGCGAGACGGCGGAGAAATGTTCGGAACAGTGCTCTATTTTGGCCGCACTGCCCGGCGGATGAGTGCCGAGAAACTGTCGATCCTGGCCGATCTTACGCATGAAATCGCGCATGTGGTGATTCATCGCCACGGGACAAGCTGCGCCCTGATCGACATGGTCGAATTGTCGACGGATGAAATCTACGTCTTCGATCCGCTGACACTGTCCATCATCCGCGCAAATGGGACCGCCAGTGTGCGTACGGGTCATAACATGGCGGCCCTGGCGCGGCTTACCCCCGCAGAGATCAAGATGGACATGAGCGAGGCTGACTACCGCGCGCATATCCGTCCCCTGGTGGACGGAGAGGCCAACAAGGTTTGTTTCGAAGCTCACCACAGGCGGCGCAATGGCACCGTCTATCCGGTCAAGGTCCATGTGTGGCGGATCAAGGCAGAAGATCGCGATATCTTTGCCGAGGTGGCGATTGCTCTTGCCGATCAGCGCAAGGCATTCGGCTTGCTCGAGCAGGTCTTCGATGCCATTCCGGGCGGAATCGGCGTCTTCGATGGCCGCTCGCGGCTGCTGATGGCCAATCACCGGCTTTATGACCTGATGAACATCCCGCCGGAACTCTTCCCGCCGGGCTCAAAGTTCGAGGATATTCTTCGCTACAACGCCATGCGCGGCGAATATGGCGACGGCGATCTCGAGGCCATGGTGCGCGAACGGGTCGAACAGGCAGAGCTTGGGCTTCCCTATGGCTTCGAGCGCGAAAGGGCGAGCGGAAAGGTGCTTGCTGTGCATTCAGAACCCCTCACCAGCGGCGGTTATGTCTTGAGCTATACCGACATTACCCTGCGCAAGCAGGCGGAGAACGACCTGATCCGCAATCGTGACGAGCTGGAAGCGACGGTTCGGCAAAGGACGGCCGAAATCGAGGCCCAGGCGGCAGCACTGGAGGAGGCGCTCGAGAAGGAGAGAAATATCAACGCGATGCAGCGGCAGTTCGTCTCGATGACGAGCCACGAATTCCGCACGCCGCTTGCGATCATCGATGGCGCAGCACAGCGACTGCAGCGGAAAAAGGGCGAGGTCGAAGGCGCCTTTCTGGGCGAAAAAACGCAGCTGATCCGATCCTCGGTATCCCGCATGGTCGAGCTGATGGAAAGCTTCCTGTCTGCGGGCCGGATGGATACCGGCAAGGTGGAACTGATGCTCGTCGAGTGCTCGCTGCACAAGCTGATCGAACAGGCGATCAAGCGGCAGAAGCTCTCGGCCCAGCACCACCGCTTCGAGACAGATCTGACGGGGCTGCCCGTGGCCATCCGCTGCGATGCACTGGCGATCTCCCAGGTCATCACCAACCTGTTGTCGAACGCCGTCAAGTACGCCCCCCGTGCCCACGACATTCACATAACAGGCTGGCAGGAAGAGGAGCATGTTTTCCTCTCTGTCCGCGACGAAGGCATCGGAATCGACCCTGAGGATATTCCGAAATTGTTCCAACCCTACTTCAGGGCCCGGACGTCAACCGGCATTGCCGGCACCGGTATTGGCCTTTCGCTGGTCAAGCAGATCGTCAACCTGCATGACGGCGACATCTTCATCGAAAGCCGGCGTGGCAAGGGCACCACATTCACCATGGTGCTGCCTGTCGCTGGACCACAGTCAAACGTTCAAACGGAGGCGGCGACCGTCAACGCCGCATAGCGCCCAAGGGCGGAAAGCGAGTGAGCCATGATCACTGTTTTGTGCATAGAAGACGAAAGGGACGTGCGTGAACTGATCGCCGAGGAGTTGGAGGATGCTGGACTGAAGGTCCTGCAAGCGGAGAACGGCCGTGAAGGGCTTGATATCATTCTGCGCCAACAGCCCGACATCGTCATCTCCGACATCACCATGCCGGAAATGGATGGCATTTCGATGCTCGGCGAATTGCAGATCAATCATCCGCAATTCTCGAACACCCCGTTCCTCTTCCTCACCGCCCTCTCAGACAGGGACAAGCTGATCGAAGGCTTGAGCGCCGGTGCTGAGAGCTACCTGACGAAGCCCGTGGACTTCGACATTCTCATGGCGAAGATCCAGGGCCTGGTGGTGCGGATCGAGAACCGCGTCTCGGCAGGTCTGGCTTTCTAGGTCAGGCGACCTTGCCGAAGTTGATGCCACCCGCGTCGGTCATCAGGAAGGCCTCGCCGCAAGCCTTGGCGAGCGCGCGCACCCGGCCAATATAGGCCTGGCGTTCGGTAACCGAGATGACACCACGGGCGTCGAGCAGGTTGAAGACGTGGCTTGCCTTGATGCACTGGTCATAGGCCGGGAAGACGCATTTGTGCAGGCGCTGATTGTCGTTGTCGGTCGGTGCGCCGGCGGCAAGAAGCGCCTCGCATTCCTTCTCGGCATCGATGAAGTGGCGATGCAGCATATCCGTGTCGGCAAATTCGAAGTTGTGGCGGGAATATTCCTGCTCGGCCTGCAGGAAGACGTCGCCATAGGAGATCTTCTCCTCGCCTTCGCGACCGTTGAAGTTCAGGTCATAGACATTATCAACGCCCTGGACATACATGGCGAGGCGCTCGAGACCATAGGTCAGCTCACCGGCAACGGGGGAGCATTCGATGCCACAGACCTGCTGGAAATAGGTGAACTGCGAGACTTCCATGCCATCGCACCAGCATTCCCAGCCGAGGCCCCAGGCGCCCAGCGTCGGGCTTTCCCAGTCGTCCTCAACGAAACGCACATCATGCAGCAACGGATCGAGGCCGATAGCCTTCAGGGAACCGAGATAGAGTTCCTGCAGGTTGGACGGGTTCGGCTTCAGGATCACCTGATACTGGTAGTAGTGCTGCAGGCGGTTCGGGTTTTCGCCGTAACGGCCATCCGACGGGCGGCGCGAGGGCTGAACATAGGCTGCCTTCCACGGTTTCGGGCCGAGGGCTCGCAGGGTGGTGGCCGGATGGAAGGTGCCGGCGCCGACTTCCATGTCGTAGGGCTGCAGCACCGCGCAACCCTTGTCCGCCCAATAGGCGTGCAACGTCAGGATCAGCGCCTGGAACGAGCGCTTGGGGTCCATGTGCGGGGCAAGGGGCGTGGTCATCGGGTTATCCATCCGCTTTGGCTGTCGGTTTCGGCCCGTCTGGTGCCATGAGCGGGCGCGAGGGTCAAGCGTCTGACGCAGGCGTCCTGCACCCGTATCGACGGACGCTGTCCTTAACCGTCGAGATCGGCCGCCTGCTGGAGTTTGCCGACCAGAGAGAAGGAGACCCCTTCCGGCTGGAAGCGGATCCCGGCCTGGCCCTGAAACAGATCCGAGACGACACGCTCGGTCAAACGCGAGCCGAAGCCGCGCCGGGTGGGTTCGACGACATACGGGCCGCCGCTTTCGCGCCAGTCGAAGGTGAAACCGCTGTCAGGCAACTGCCCCCAGGTCATGTGGACACGCCCCTGCGGTGCCGACAGCGCGCCGTATTTCGTCGCATTGGTGGCGAGTTCATGGATCGCGAGTGAGAGGCCGAGCGCCTGCTGCGCGGAAAGATAGACCTTGGGACCTTCAATCTTGATCCGTTCCTCGCCGTCGACGTGGGGCGCAACCGCCGTCTTGGCAATCGCCGTGATTTCGGCTGCGGTGACACTCATTCCGGTCAGGACGTCCTGGGCCTTGGCGAGCGTCTGGATGCGCGCGCCGATGGTGGCGGCCGCTTCGGGTATGGAGGCTGCACCGCGCAGGCTCTGACTGATGATCGACTGGACCATGGCCAGCGTGTTCTTCATCCGGTGCGCCAGTTCGCGGTTGAGCAGTTTCAGCTCTTCCTCGTGCCGCTCCTGCTCGACCAGATGGTTCTGCGCTTCGAGATAGGCCTGTTCGAGGGCCTGCCGATCGGCAATGGCAGCGGTCTTTTCCGTCACGACATTGAGGAGACCGGCGATTTCGCCGTTGTCGTCGTAGATAGGGCTGTAGGAAAAGGTCCAATAGGTTGGAACGGGTACACCGTTGCGGATCATCTGTAGAGGCAGATCCTCCATCCAGGTCCCCTCGCCGGCCAAAGCTTTTCTCACAAAGGGTTCCACGCCGTCCCAGACATCAGCCCAATACTTTCGGAAGGGCTGGCCGAGGGCACTTGTCGCACGCCCTTCAAGCATGGGAAGATAAGCGTCATTGTGAAACTGCAGGAGCTCATCGCCCCACCAGAAGCACATGGGCTGGCGCGACGACAGCACGAGCCTTACCGTCGTCTTCAGCGCGGCCGGCCAGTGCTCTATCGGGCCGAGGGAGGTCGCAGACCAATCCGCCTCATCGATTTCGCGCGCCACAAAACCCGATAATCCCGGAAAATTTCGCGTATCGTTCATCAACGTCCCAAGCCAGCCTTGTCCGCGACGGGCCTAGTTCAGCCCCTCAATCGCCAGGATATTTTGCATACCTAGCGGCACCACAGGTTTCACTCAAGTGCAAGCTGCGCACTGTGCCTCACGAAACTCAGTCGTCTTCGCGCCGAAGGCGATATTCGCCGGTTGTCTCATCCTTGATCAGCGTGCCGACGGCGTCGTTCTCTTGTTCCTTCTCTTCGGCGCGTCTGCGGGCTGCAAGCTTTTCCGCATCGGAGACGAAGCGGCGGTACAGCAGCCAGGCGCCGCCCACCAGGATTCCCATGAATATCAGCTGTGCCATGTCCCCTCGTCGTCAGCCTCTTTTCTTGCCCGGCTCAGAGCCCGTAGCGGCCCCACAATGCCTTTTCTTCGACGGTCTCCGCAAGACCCGCGACCGCCTGTGCCGCGATCTGGTCGACGCCGGCAAATGCGCCGATGCCCGGGCTGCGGCGGCCGAACAGGCCCTTCGCCGCACCGACAAGCTCTAGCCGTGCGTCCTTGCCGTAGCGGGTACGCACCTCGTCCCGGACATTGCCGAGACGATCGACAAGGCCGAGTTCCAGACCGCGCTTGCCCGTCCAGAAGAGGCCGGAGAAGAGGTCGGGATTGTCAGCAAGCACGGTTCCGCGGCGGGCCTTGACCATGTCGATGAAGATCTGGTGGATCTCGACCTGCAGGGTCTTCAGGTATTCGATGTCGCTTTCCTTCTCCGGCTGGAAAGGATCGAGGATCACCTTGTTTTCTCCCGAGGTGTAGACGCGGCGCTCGACACCGAGCTTCTTCAGCAGCTCGGGAAAGCCGAAGCCGCCGGACACGACGCCGATCGAGCCGACGATCGAAGTGGCATCGGCAATGATCTCGTCACCGGCAATCGCGATCATGTAACCGCCCGAGGCTGCCACATCCTCGACGAAAACGAGCACGCGCTTGTTCTTTTCCTCGGAGAGCGCGCGGATACGATCAAAGATCATGCGCGACTGAACCGGCGATCCGCCGGGTGAATTGATCGACAGGGCGACCGCCGGGCTGTCCTTCATCGAGAAGGCCTTTTCCAGCTGACCAGCGACAGAGGCGAGATTGAGGGCTGGCCGGAACCTGGATCCACCGCTCATGATCGGCCCATGCAGCCGCACAACGGGAATGACCGCGCCCTTCTTCTGGAAGCGCTTCGGAACCAGCCGTTTCAAAAAATCTGCCATTGCCGTGTCGAACTCCTCGGTCTCACCCAACGTGATCGAGATGTAAGGAGCCGCGGACCAAACACAAGGTCGACGGCAAAAATCAGACGGCCTCAACGCAACCGGGAATAGCCCGTTCGGCCATTGTTCAGGCTGTCAACCAGAGGCGCAAAAGCGTGACTATCCGGTCGGTCGTGCATGAGGAGCGGTGCACGCAGTTGCAACCTGGCACGCGAGCCCTTGATTGCCGTCACCAGGATACGGGTGGCGTTTTCGCCCTCACGTGGATGGATGGCGGTGATCTCCAGCCCGCCGAAACGCCGGCCACAGGCCGTGACGATTTCAGCAATCGATTGCGGCCGGGCGATCAGCGAGAGCTGGCCGCCGGGCCGTGTGATTGCGCCGGCCGTCCGGATCCAGCTGTCGAACAGGTTTTCCGTCATCGCATGGGCCTCCGCCTTCAGCTGGTCCGGCGTCTTGCGGTCACCCGGGTCATTGAAGGGCGGGTTCATGATAACATGCTGGAAAGTATCGTCGGGAAGGCCTTGTGCCACGCGGGCCCTGCCGGTCAACGTCACGTCGCCTTCAATCACTTCAGCACGACCGGCCAGATGGGCGTTTTCCTTAAGCGCCAAACTCTTTCGCGCGAACTCGGCCATGTCGGCGGAGCGTTCAACCAGCACGACCGAAGCCTTGGGCAGGCGCGTGGCGACGGCAAGACCGGCCGCACCGGCACCCGCCCCCAGATCGGCGATCCGCACCGGCCGGTCATCGACCACGAGCGAGGCAAGCATCATCGCATCCATGCCGGCGCGATGGCCGCGACCGACTGGCTGGACCAGATGAAACGCGCCCCGGTGAAAGGCGTCTACAGTTTCCTGCGCGATGGTGGAGGCGGACGACGACACGGAAACCTCAGGCGTCACGATCGCGCAGCTCGGCGCCGAGTCCGGCATCACTGAGGATACGGCGCGCCTCATCGACACGATCGGAATCGACCAGAAAACGGCGCTGCAGCATGCCGAGCGATCCCTCGAGAATACTCATCGACTGGTCTGCGACCATGGCGCTGATTCCGGCGTCACGCATCAGGCTTTCGGCGAAGGACAGAAGAACGACGTCGTTGCTGCGAATGATTTCGTGCATATCGGTCCGAAAATCCCCTGGCTGCGCCCCGGCGGGACAATTCGCCCCTTGCCGTTGCGGTCTCGGCTTTTTATGGTCGGACACCAATTCGAACAGGAGTCCGGTGCGTTGGGCGTAGTCATACCGCTTGAAGACAACAAAAACAAACAGGCATCCGTCAAGCCATTGGTGGACCTGACAAAGAGCGGCATGGAGCGCGTCAACCAGCTGATCCTGTCAAAGGCCGGGTCGGATGTGCAGATGATCCCGGAAGTCGCCAATCACCTGATTTCCTCCGGCGGCAAGCGGCTGCGTCCGATGCTGACGCTCGCGACGGCTGCGATGTTCGGCTATGAGGGTGACCATCATATCAAGCTGGCGACCTCGGTCGAGTTCATGCACACCGCAACGCTTCTGCATGACGACGTGGTGGACGAAAGCGACCTTCGCCGCGGCAAATCGACGGCGCGCACCATCTGGGGCAACCAGGC
This sequence comes from Rhizobium sp. G187, assembly GCF_051549525.1. Lineage (NCBI taxonomy): Bacteria > Pseudomonadati > Pseudomonadota > Alphaproteobacteria > Hyphomicrobiales > Rhizobiaceae > Rhizobium > Rhizobium sp. G187. Next base: position 274,208 of record NZ_JBPUGM010000002.1, on the reverse strand, counting down.
AAGTGTTCTCGTCGGCGACTTCCTGCTCGGTCAGGCTTTCCGGATGATGGTTGAGGTCGGCTCGCTCGACGCGCTCGATGTTCTCTCGACCGCCGCCTGCGTCATCGCGGAAGGCGAAGTGTTGCAGCTGTCCGTCGCCAAAAACATGGAGACGACCGAGGACGACTATCTGGCCGTCATCCGCGCCAAGACCGCCGCCCTTTTTGCCGCCGCAGCCGAAGTCGGTCCGATCGTAGCCGGCACAGACAAGGGCACGCGCAGCGCGCTCAAATCCTACGGCATGAATCTCGGCCTTGCCTTCCAGTTGGTCGATGACGTGCTCGATTATGGCGGCAAGGCTGCTGAAACTGGCAAGAATGTCGGCGACGATTTCCGCGAGGGCAAGATCACGCTGCCGATCATCCTGTCCTATCGTCGCGGGACGGCGGAGGAACGGGAGTTCTGGAAGCAGTCGATCGAGGGCGGCCAGAGCGATGACGAACGGCTGGAGCGGGCGCTTGTCCTGATCGGGAAATACGGCGCACTGAACGACACCATCCAGCGGGCCCAGCATTACGGAACGATCGCGCGCGATGCCCTGGCGCCGCTGCCGAATTCACCTTGGAAAAGTGCGCTGAACGATGTGATCGACTTCTGCATTTCGCGCGTCAGCTGACGAGGAATATCGATCGTCTTGCGAGGCTGCTTCAAAAAAGCCATTCTCTGGTGAATCATCATTGCGCTTCCGCGCGCGCGACGCTCGTGCTCGCCATCAGTCCCTGAAAGGCCCAATTACATGCGGCAAAGCCTCGTCTCTCGCATCCTCGCCGGAACCGCCCTGGTCTTGCTCCTTGGCGTGGCGCAGACCTCCGTGGCGCTGGCCGCTGCTGCTGCCGGAAAAACGGAAGAAGCAGAGAGTTTCGATCTGACCGCCGTCGATTCCTTCGCCGGCGCCTATCTGGCCGCACGCACGGCCGAGGCCGATCGAGACTATGGCAATGCGGTTCGCTTTTACCGCAAGGCATTGGAGCTTGCCCCGAACGAGCTTGAACTGCAGCAGCGGCTGATGATCACCCTTCTGATGAACGGCGAGTTCGACGAAGGCGCCAAGATTGCTCGGACGCTGGAAAAGGATCCGGCGGTCGAACGAGTAACCTCGGTGACACTGGCCTTTCAGGCTATCCGCGACGGCGACTATGACGATGCGCTGACCTCGCTGAAGTATCAGGGGCCGAACGATCTCGACCGGCTGATGAACCAGCTTCTCGTTGCCTGGGCCAATTTTGGTGATGGCAAGTCGAAGGAAGCGCTGGCGCTGGTCAAGGATCTCGACGGACCGGGCTGGTACGATATTTTCCGCAATTACAATCTCGGCATCATGGCCGCAGCCGCCGGCGACATCGACACTGCCCGCAGCGCATTGACCGACACGATCACCGATCGCAATGGTGGCGCCACCGCGCCTGACACCTTTGCCCGGGCCGTGATGGCACTGGCAACGCTTGAAGCGGGTGCCGGCAACAAGCAGAAGGCGCTCGATGCGCTTTCCGCCGGCGACGAAATGATCACCAACTACGCACCGTTCAATGCGCTGCGCCAGGCAATCGAGGCCGGCAAGACGGTTGAGCCTGCCGTGAAGACTGCCGCACAAGGGGCAGCCGGGGTGCTGTTTTCGATTGGTGGCGCGCTCAATCGCGAAGGTGCTGAAGACACGGTGATGCTTTATCTCCAGCTGTCGCGCGCACTCGACAAGGATGCGGCCGATACGCTGATCTTGCTCGGCGGCATTGCCGAAAAGGCCGAGCAGCCGGAAAAGGCCATCGCCTTTTATCGCGACGTGCCGGCTGCCTCGCCGATGCGCCGAATTTCCGAGCTGCAGCTTGGGCTGACGCTTGCCCTGACCGGCAAGGTGGATGAGGCACGCAAGCATCTCCAGGCCCTGATCGCCTCGGACCCGCAGGATATTCGCAGCTATCTCGCCTATGGCAGCGTGCTTTCCGATGCCAAGGACTATGCCGCCATGGCGGAGAATTACGATCGCGCGGTGGAAATCATCGGCGCGCGGCCGGTGCGCAATCACTGGTCCGTCTTCTTCCAGCGCGGCATCGCCTATGAGCGCCTGAAGAAGTGGGACAAGGCCGAGCCGGACTTCAACAAGGCGCTGGAGCTCAATCCCGAACAGCCGCAGGTGCTGAACTATCTCGGCTATTCCTGGGTCGACATGAACCGCAATCTCCAGCAAGGCTTGGAGATGATCAAAAAGGCTGTCGAGCTTCGTCCGGACGACGGTTACATCGTCGATTCTCTCGGCTGGGCCTATTACCGCCTCGGCCGTTTCGACGAAGCGGTCGTCGAACTCGAACGCGCCATCGAGCTGAAGGCCGGCGACGCGACGATCAACGACCATCTCGGCGATGCCTATTGGCGCGTTGGACGCAAGCTTGAGGCCACTTACCAGTGGAAGCGGGCGCTGGCCTCCGAGCCGGAAGAAACGGAAGTGCCGAAGATCCAGGCGAAGATCGACAAGGGGCTGCCGCCGCTTGAGGCGGATGCCGCCAAGATCGAGCCAAAGCCGGCAGACGCGCCGAAGAAAGACGACAAGAAGACCTGATCCGATGAAAGGTCTCCACGATCCGGCGAAAGCCCCGGTCGGGGAGACCGCGCGGGCCAAAGTTAACCTCGCGCTGCATGTGACCGGGCGCCGGGCGGATGGCTATCATCTGCTCGATAGTCTGGTGAGCTTTGCCGAAGACGGCGATGAATTGACCTTCCGAACCGCCGAGGCCGACAGCCTGCGCCTTTCGGGGCCCTTTGCCCGCTCACTCTCGCTTGGCCAGGAAAACCTTGAGGATAATCTGGTGATCCGCGCGCGTGATGGATTGCGCGCTGTTCTTGATCAGCATGGATTGCCCTCTTCACCCGTTGCCATCACGCTTGAGAAGAACCTGCCGGTGGCCGCCGGGATCGGAGGCGGCTCTGCCGATGCGGCGGCGACCCTGCGCGGGCTCCTGCGGCTCTGGCAGGCGGAGCTGCCCGCTGAGGCGCTGGCCGCACTTGCCCTGTCGCTTGGCGCCGATGTGCCGATGTGCCTTCATGCGCTGCCCCTCAGAGCTCAAGGCATTGGCGAGGCGATCACGCCAGTCGCCCTCCCCTCTTTTCCGATGGTTCTGCTCAATCCGCTGATGCCGGTTTCGACGCCGGAGATCTTTCGAAGGCTGGAGCGGCGCGACAATGCGCCAATGGTGGAGCTGCCGGACGCGCCCGATGCTGAGGCATGGCGCGCAGTCTTCCCGCAGCTTCGCAACGACCTGCAGCCGCCGGCCGAAGCGCTGGTGCCCGAAATCGCCGAAGCCTGCGGCCTGCTGCGTGAAAGCCTGGCGGTCTTTGCCGGCATGTCCGGATCCGGTGCCACCTGTTTCGGCCTCTATGACAGCGAACAGGCGGCGTTGAAGGCAGCCCTGGCGCTATCGGCCTACCGGCCACAATGGTATGTGCTTCTCACGCGCACGGTTGCCCATGAGCACGAGCAAGGAGACGGAGCATGAGCCGGATCGACGAAAGCCGCCCCTTCATCGCAGTGGGCATTGCCGTGCTGACCGTCTCTGACACGCGCCGCCTGGAGGACGATCGCTCCGGCGACACGCTTGCAGCCCGGATCGCAGAAGCCGGTCACAGGCTTGTCGCGCGCGCCATCGTGCAGGACGACAAGGCTGCCATCCGTGACCAGGTGGAGCAGTGGACGAAGGACGAGGCCATCGATGTTGTGATCACCACCGGTGGCACGGGCTTCACCGGACGCGATGTGACGCCCGAGGCCCTGGAGCCCTTGTTCGAGAAGCGAATGGACGGCTTTTCGGAGGTCTTTCACCGGATCTCCTATGACAAGATCGGCACATCGACCATCCAGTCCCGCGCAACCGCTGGCCTTGCGAATTCTACCTTTATCTTCGTGCTGCCAGGCTCTCCCGGCGCCTGCAAGGATGCCTGGGACGGGATCCTGAAGTTGCAACTCGACTACAGGCACATGCCATGCAATTTCGTGGAAATCATGCCTCGCCTCGACGAACATTTGCGGCGCGGGGCATAACGGCCCGGTAGGCCTCAGCGGCGAGCTTCGCGGGCGACCCAGGATGGGATGATCTCGCTCGCCAAACGGCGCGGCTTTTCACCACGCGCCAGCTGCAGCAGTTCACGCCCGGGTCCGGCGAGACCCATCGCCTGGCGCTTGGGGATCAGCAGGCCGTTTTCCAGTGGCGGCGGACTGCGCGTCAGCCGGCGGTAAAAAGGCAGGCGATAAAGCCGTGATTCCGAAAAACGCGCCGGCTGCTTGTTGAGCGCAACATATTCTGCCACTTCGTCGACCCAACCAGGGCTCAGCCGCGCACCCGGTTCGATCAGCAACAGCCACTCGCCACGCGCGGACGCCAGCACATCCTTCATGTCCCATTGCTGATAAAAGCGGCAACCGGCAGCATCTGCCACCAGGGACGATCCATCCTGCGAGCCATGGTCCAAAACCACGACATCGCTCACCAAACCCTCGACTGCACCGGCTACAAGCACGGACAAGGTCTGTGCGAGCTCGGGCTCCTGATCGTGACATTCCATGATGACGGTCAACATTGCCTACATCTATCGCATTGCACAAAGTTTTGCCACTGGCAGATTCTCAAAGTTTGTTCTTGCATTGTTCTCATTGCTGCGGTAGGAAAATAGTCATTGAGCGGGCCGCGATCCCGCGAGGAGCCAACACATGACCGAGCTGTCTCTTGTGAGCCAGGCTGCATTCCAGCCCGGCAATACGGCAGATATTGCCGATGCGCTGATGAATGCTTCCGGGATGCGGATCGACATTGACCGGCGGCGTGGCCGCGCGGCTGGCATCAATCCTGCCGGGCGGTTCGAGAAGCTGGAACGGGTGGCCGTCGATGATGGCTGGCAAATGCTGGAGGACATGCCGCCCTTCAAGACGGAGGTGCAGGTCGAGAAGCCGCGTACGGTGATTACCCGCAACGAGTCGCCGGACATTCCCTTCGACCGCTCGATCAACCCGTATCGCGGCTGCGAGCACGGCTGCATCTACTGCTTCGCCCGCCCGACACACAGCTATATGGGGCTTTCGGCCGGGCTCGACTTTGAGGCAAAGCTGTTTGTGAAACCGGATGCTGCGCGGCTTCTGGAGCGCGAATTGTCGAAGCCCGGCTACAAGGTGAAGCCAATCGCAATCGGCACCAATACCGATCCGTATCAGCCGATCGAGCGGGAATGGCGAATCATGCGGCAGATCCTGGAAGTGCTGGATAAAGCCAATCATCCAGTCGTCATCGTAACGAAGTCGGCGCTCATCCTGCGCGACCTCGACATCCTGACATCGATGGCCGAACGCGGTCTGGTGAAGGTCGGTATTTCCGTGACAACGCTTGACCGCAAGCTTGCCCGGACGATGGAGCCGCGCGCCTCGACACCAACGAAACGACTGGAGGCGATCAAGGCTCTGTCTGACGCCGGTATTCCCGTCGCCATCATGATGGCGCCCGTCATTCCGGCCTTGAACGACCACGAAATCGAGCGCGTGCTGGATTCCGGCAAAGCGGCCGGGGCGTCTGAGGCAAGCTATGTCCTGCTGCGCCTGCCGCTCGAAGTCAGCCCTCTGTTTCGCGACTGGTTGCTGCAGCATTATCCGGACCGCTATCGGCATGTGATGTCGCTGGTGCGCTCCATGCGTGACGGCAAGGATTACGATGCCGAATTCGGAAAGCGGATGAAGGGGGCCGGCCCCTATGCCTGGCAGATCAGCCGGCGCTTCGAGATGGCGACCAAACGGCTTGGCCTGATGCGCCGGAGCCTGCATCTGCGCGAGGATCTGTTCATTTCGCCGAACAGCGGTGGGGTTCAGTTGTCACTGCTCTAAAGCGGACACGCTAGAAAGCAATTCCGGCGCGGTCATCCGCCGCCTCGCGCCGGATGTAGTCCCTGGTAGCCGCCCCTTTCGACTTCACCGACGAAAGGGACCGGGGACTTGCAGGAGGTCGGGTGCGCGTGCGATTTCTGCCGCATGAAAACGCGCACGCCACCCGATTCTCCTGACCTCTTCGCAGACCTTCCGCTTCTCCCGGATTTTTCGATCGAGACCCGCGCCAGGCACCGGGGCATCTGGCCTGTCGCTGGCACGGATGAGGCCGGGCGTGGGCCACTCGCGGGGCCGGTCGTGGCCGCAGCCGTCATTCTCGATCCGGATAACGTACCGGCAGGGCTGAACGATTCGAAGAAACTGTCGCTGAAGCAGCGGGAAATTCTCTTCGAGGCGATCATGGCGGCCGCAACCGTCTCGATTGCTTCGTCCTCTCCGCGCCATATCGATCTGGTCGACATCCGCAAGGCGAGCCTCGATGCCATGCGGCGAGCCGTTGCCGGACTGCCAGTCAGGGCGCATCATGTCCTCGCCGACGGACGCGACGTACCGCCAGGGCTTTCCTGCAGCGGCGAGGCGGTGGTCAAGGGGGACGCACGATCCGTCTCGATTGCGGCAGCCTCAATCATCGCCAAGGTGATGCGCGACCGGATGATGGCGCGGGCCGGGCTTCTCTATCGCGACTACGGGTTTGAAGTGCATGCCGGCTATGGAACTGAACGTCACCGCGGCGCGATTGCCAGCCACGGCCCCTGCCCGCTGCACCGGATGAGTTTCCGCCCGCTCAGGGTCGAGGCAGACTGACCTCAGGCGGCGACTACTCGCAGTGAGTGTGGAGCACCAGCGCTCGTTCGGCGTCAGCGCGAAAACATCAGGTGCCGCAAGTGTCGATCAGCTTTTGCGCGGCCTCTTTGGCGCCTGCCAAGGGAAGCTCTGTCACATCGCCCTCGACGCTGATCGAAAGCGTGTCGGCCGCCGAGAGCAGTTCGCCTAAGTCCCGCTCGCCGCCTGCCGCCAGTGCGCCCTCAAGGATAAAGAGATCGTCCATCTCGAGCCGGAAACCGGTGGTCTCGATGATGCGTACGGCCTTGCCGGCGGTCAGGGTGAGGTCATAGGCCTGATCCGGCTTCGCGGACTTCGGTTCGTGGGAATAGACCACGTTGATCGGACCATTCTTTCCCTCACAGGAGAAAGAGAGAACCACGTGGTCGCTCTCGGCGACACCATAGACAAGCGATGCAACCCCCTCCCCGCTCCAGCCATGCCAGGCGAGTTCTTCGGTCGCAGATAGCGATGAGGCATTGCTGAGCAGAGCCCCGGCGAAAAGCAGCGTCGAAATTACAGGCCTGCGCTGAGACATATAATATCCTCCAATGAAAAACGCCCCGACCGGGCGGACCGATCGGGGCGTTTCACAAATTCTGCGGTGTGAAGCCTGGTCGGAACTCAGTTCAGACGGGACTTTACCTCACTGACGGAGGCGTTGAACAGGGCCTGCTGAACGCCGTCATCGGCCTTCTTGACCAGAACCTTCTCGGCAGCGGCAATCGCAAGATCAACAGCTGCGGAGCGCACGGCATTGACCGCTTCGCTTTCTGCCTGCTTGATCTTCTGCTCGGAGAGTGCGTTGCGACGTGCAATGAACTCCTCGGTCTTCTGCTTGGCTTCAGCGGTCAGGGCTGCCGCTTCGCGCTCGGCAGCCGAGACGATGGCGGCGGCTTCGGCTTCAGCTTCCTTGCGCTTGCGCTGGTATTCGGCCAGCAGATGCTGGGCCTCTTCACGCAGACGCTTGGCTTCTGCCAATTCGTCACGGATCTTGTCGGCGCGGGCGTCGAGGCTCTTCGCCATCATGCCCGGCACCTTCAGATAGGCGAGCAGGGCAAGAAAGAGAACGAGGCCAACGAGGGCAAAAAATGTTGCGTCCATGGACCTCAGGCTCCCTGCTTGGCAACGCCGGAAACGGCGGCCTTGATGTCGGCTGCGGTTGCCTTCGTGCCAATCAGCTTTTCGACAATCGTGCTGACGGTATCGATGGCAATCGTGTCGACTTCCGCAAAGGCCTTTGTCTTGATCTCGGCAATGCGGGTTTCAGCAGCGGCAATCTTGGCTGCAAGCTCTGCTTCGACCGCAGCGCGCTCAGCGTCGGCCTTGGCCTTGGCGGCGTCACGGGCAGCACCTGCGATCTGGCCGGCTTTCGCCTTGGCCGTCGTCAGTTCGCGCTCGTAGGTTTCGATGGCGGCATCAGCCTCGGTCTTGAGGCGCGAAGCCTCATCGAGATCCTGTGCAATCCGATCATGGCGGTTTTCGAGAATGCCGCCGACACGGGGAACGATAACCTTCTGCATGAGCATGTAGAAGACGCCGAACGTGATCACCAGCCAGAGAAGCTGCGACGGGTAGGTCGACGTATCGAAAGGCGGGAACACACCGCCACCATGCGCCGCGTCATTGGCTACGCCGGTTTCCGTGTGAAGCTGGCCTTCTGCCGGAGTTTCCTCGGCATAGGCGGGGGTCACAAACATGCTCACCTCCAGGTGTATGCTCAAATGCGCGAGATCACGGCTGCCTCATCGGCGCGCCGTGATCCCAAACTCCAGCCGGTATTAGACGGCGAACAGGAGAAGGAGAGCGATGAGCAGCGAGAAGATGCCCAGAGCTTCCGTAACGGCGAAGCCGAATACCAGACGGCCGAACTGGCTGTCAGCAGCCGACGGGTTGCGCAGTGCGCCGGTCAGGTAGTCACCGAAGATACGGCCGAGAGCGAGGGACGTACCAGCCATGCCGAGGCATGCGAGACCCGCGCCGATGTACTTTGCTGCTTCCGCTTCCATATGGATACTCCTTCGAATGGGTTGTTGCGGCTGTTTATGACACCCGGCAAGCCGGGGCCAGCGACTTTATTCTCAGTGGCCACCATGCACGGCGTCGTTCAGGTACATGCAGGTCAGTACCGCGAAGACGTAGGCTTGCAGGAAGGCAACGAGAAATTCGAGACCGGTCATGGCGACCGTCATGATGAGGGGCAGGATTGCGCCGCCGATGCCGATCGCACCCATGGCGCTCATCGAGGCAACGAAGCCGGCAAAGACCTTCAGCGTGATGTGACCGGCCAGCATGTTGGCGAAAAGACGAACCGAAAGGCTGATCGGACGCGAGAGGAAGGACACAACCTCGATCGCGGATACGAGCGGCAGAAGCGCGCCCGGCACGCCAGACGGCGCAAAAATCGAGAGGAAGTGCAGTCCGTGCTTATAGAAGCCGTAGACCAGGACCGTCAGGATGACGAAGAGCGCCAGCGCAAAGGTCACGATGATCTGGCTGGTGATCGTGAAGAAGTAGGGGAACATGCCGAGCAGGTTCGCCGTCAGGACGAACATGAACAGCGAGAAGACCATGGGGAAGAACTTCATGCCCTTGGAGCCAGCACCTTCGCGCAGCATCGAGGCGATGAATTCATAGGCCATCTCGGCGACCGACTGCATGCGCGTCGGAATCAGGCCACGGTTCGAGGTCGAGAAGTAAAGGAAACCCGATGCGGCCGCGACAGTCGCAACCATGAACAGCGAGGCATTGGTGAACGAAAAATCGATCCCGCCGATCTCGATCGGAACAATCTTCTGGATCAGGAACTGATGCGTAGGATCGTTTGACACGTTCTGCTCTTTCAATTTCGCCGCCGAAGCGGTCACTTTACGTCTCGGGTCCGCCGCCTCAGCGACCGTTGCCCTTGTCTTCCAGGTCCATCTTGCGGTCTGCCGGATGCGGCGATGCCACGATCCCGACGACACGCATGACGTTCAACACTCCGGCACAGAAGCCAATCAAGAGCATGACGATCATGCCCCAAGGCGATGTGCCGACAAAGTGGTCGAAAAGATAGCCCAAAAGCGTGCCGACGATGATGGCAGAGATGAACTCGCTCGAGATCTTCATCGCCAAGCCGTAGCCCTTGCGGGTTTCGTCGGCGTTGATGTCGGCCCGTTCCTCGTCCCTGACCTTGTCCTCCCTGACAGAGAGTTGTTCGGCCAGTCGTTTGCGTCGCTCTTCCAGACCTTCTTCCCGGTTATCCGTCATGGTTATCCCCGCTCCGCCTTCCCTGAGCCGCTATCGCGCCCGAAACGAATGCAAAAACGGCGGCAATAAAACCCGTCCGGCCCGCTTTGAAGTCGGCCGCACCATAATTTTGAGCCCCTGCATAGTCAAGGCATTGAGGCTGCAAGTTTCACCACAAATTAACCCAACAAAATCATGGATTTAAGTCATTGCGGGCGTTTTCACACAAATGACGGAGGGCAAAACGGGTCACTTGGCCGCGGGCGGCGACCAGAATCTGCCACATTGACGTGGATAGCGGCGCTTCGGAAGCCGATGCCCGTGACGTTACACACAGCATGGACAAACATGGCGGGCAACGCTGCCAATTCCGGCAGTCGAGCCAGGCTGGTGGCTGGTCTCTATCAGGTCCAACCGCCACCGAAGGTGCGATAGAAGATGTGCTTACCGATCTTTTCGACGCGCTTCATCGTTGGCGCCCAGTTCGGATGGACATAGGTCGCGTGGTAGTGCGTGGCGGAGCCGACATCCTTGAACCAGATCTTGCCTGCCGTGACAGCCATGGCAATTTCCTTGGCCATGCGCCAGTGGCGTGGCGAGGTGACGATGTCCGGAATGCGGTCACAGGCGAATGAGAACTGGCAGCGGTTGCGCAGGTCCTCATTCTGGTAAACCACACCGCAAATCGTGTTCGGATAATGCGGGTTGCGCACGCGGTTAAGGATGACCTGCGCGACGGCGGCCTGGCCCTTCACCGATTCCCCGCGCGCCTCGAAGTAAATGCCTTGCGCGAGGCACTTCTGCTCCTTTTCGGAGAAGACATCAGGCGGCAGCGGCGTGGCGGCCCAAGAGTGATCCTTGGCATCGATGTCCGGGATGAATCGTCCGCTGGTTTCGGTTTCCGGTGCCAGGATCGAGTTGAAAGGCGAAACGGTGGCATAGTCCGGTGCTGGTGGCGCGTAAGCGGTGGCCAGAACGTCTGGCGTCGAATTGGTGACGAGTTCGGCAACCATTGGCGACAGAGACGGATCGGCCTTCGGGGTCTCGCGCTTGAAATAGAAGCTGGCGAGTTCGACCGGCTTGGTTTTGGTCTTGTCCTTGATGAATGCCGATGGCTCCAGCGTTTTCGGCTCCATCAAGAAACTGGTGCGCTCCAGGATGGAACCGGCTGAGAAGGCGCGCGGCGGCAGCATCTGCTGCACGGCAACCACCCGGCCCTTCTTCATGTCACGGGTGACGCGCATCTCGTCCGGCAAAGGATCGGCCGCAGCCTTGCCCCCATCAAATGCAATGCGGCGGCCATCTGGCAGGATGACGCCCGCGCCGCCAGCCAGAGCTTCAGACGCTTCGGCATCCGAGAAGGCGAGCTTCGCCTCGTGGATCGAGCCGGCAGGCGTGGAGGTAAGAACCATGCGCCAATTGCTCGCGCCGCGGTCGGCGCCAGCCAGAAGCCCTGCCAGATCAGCCTGCGCTGCGACGGATGGGAAAATGAGCCAAGAGGCGAGACCGAACACCAGGGGAGAGGTCCAGTTCTCCAAGCGGGACAGGACCTTCTTCGAACGGCGGGACTGGGAACGCAAAGCCATACTCCGACACAATCGACGCGAAACAGACAGGAACACTATCGACAAACTATCTCCCGTTAACCTTGATGCTTGGTTAACGCCGCCGGAGATCGGTGTCGGAACTGTTTGGCCATAGGAACATGGCCGACCAAAGGCGACCGGCCAGGCGCATCGATGGTGGTGTGAACTAGATCACAACATGCGAGCCGAGTTCGATCACTCGGTTCGCTGGCAGACGGAAGTAATCGGAGGGATCGGCGGCCGTTTCGGCCATGGCAATGTAGAGCCGGTCCTGCCAGTGGGGCATGCCCATGCCTGCAGCGGCCACGAGTTTGCGGCGGCCGAGATAGAAGGAGGTCGACATGATGTCGAACTTCAGGCCACCGCGGCGCAAGGTCGCGAGTGTCTTGGAGACGTTCTGGGTCTCCATGAAACCGAAGCGAATCTCGACACGCGAGAAGCGGGAGGACAATTCCTCGACGGCGAAGCGCTCGCCCTCCGTGACACGCGGGCGCCCGAGGGTGCGGATCGTCAGGATGATGTTGCGCTCGTGCAGCACGTGGTTGTGCTTGAGATTGTGCATCAGCGCCGCCGGCGCCCGGGTCGGATCGCTGGTGAGGAAGATCGCGGTGCCGGCGACAGCGGCCGGGCCGTGCTCGCCCTTCTTCTCGATCATCTCGATGAAGGCATCGAGCGGAATGTCGTCCCGTCTTGTTTTGGCAAACAGGATCGCCGTTCCACGGCGCCACGTCCACATGACGATGGTGATCGCAAAAGCGAACAGGACGGGAATGTAGCCGCCATCCTGGATCTTGAGGAGGTTCGCCCCCAGGAAAACAAGTTCAAGTGCGAGAAGCGGCATCAGCACGACCAAGGCGGTCAACAGGCTCCAGCCCCAATTCTTGCGGACGAATTCGAAGGCCATGATGGTGGTCACCACCATCGCCCCCGTGACCGAGATGCCATAGGCGGTTGCCAGCGCCTCTGAACTTTCGAACACGAGGACCAGCACCAGGACGCCAACGAGCAGCAGCGTGTTGACCGAGGGCAAATAGATCTGTCCGGTCTGCGTCTCGGAGGTGAACAGAATGCGCATGCGCGGCAGGAAGCCGAGATGGATCGCCTGGCGGACCAGCGAGAAGGCCCCGGTAATCACGGCCTGACTGGCGATGATCGTGGCAAAGGTCGCAAGGATGACGATCGGCAGCAATGCCCAGGAGGGGAACATCAGGAAGAAGGGATCGGACATCGCCTCCGGATTGTGAAGGACGAGCGCGCCCTGACCCAGATAGTTCAGCACCAGCGCGGGGAAGACCAGGGCAAACCAGGCCAATTGGATCGGCTTTCGGCCAAAATGGCCGAGATCGGCATAGAGCGCTTCTGCACCTGTAACCGTCAGGAAGACGGCACCGAGAACGACGATGCCGAGAAACCCCTCGCGCAGCATGAAGCTTGCCGCGTACCAGGGATTGAAGGCAGCGAAGATGCCGACGTCGTCGAAGATATGATAGATGCCGCCTGCAGCCATGACGATAAACCAGAGGGCGGTGATCGGGCCGAAGAAGCGGGCGACAGCGCCGGTTCCATGCGACTGCACGGCAAAAAGGCCAATCAGGATAGCCAGTGAGATCGGGACGATGAAATCGGCCAGATCCGGCGCCACGAGCTTGAGCCCTTCGACCGCCGACAGGACCGAAAGCGCTGGCGTGATCATGGAATCGCCGAGGAAAAGAGCTGCACCGATGAGGCCCAGCACCATCAGGATCGGTCCGTGCCCGTTTGCCGTCTTCGATAGAAGCGCCAGCAGCGAGAGCGTGCCGCCCTCCCCGTCATTGTCGGCTCTCAGCAGGAAGAGCACATATTTGAGGGTAACGATGATGGTCAGTGACCAGATCATCAGCGAGATGAGGCCGATGACCTCAACACGCGTGATGCCGTCAACGCCGATCGGCTTCAACGCCTCGCGAAAGGCATAAAGCGGGCTCGTTCCGATATCGCCATAGACGACGCCGACGGAACCGAGGGCGAGAGCCAGGAAGGCACGGGTGTCCTTGGGGCCGGCATCGGCCTGATGTTCGACAGTCTGCATGGGACTTCAGGCTCGTCAGAGCCAGCCTTTCCAACGGAAAAACAGGAAGGGAACAATGGCGGACACCAGCATGCCGACCAGCGCCAGTGGATAACCGAACTGCCACTGAAGTTCCGGCATCAGCTGGAAGTTCATTCCATAGATCGATGCAACAAGCGTCGGCGGCAAGAAGACCACGGAAGCAATCGAGAAGATCTTGATGATAGCGTTCTGCTCGACATTGATCAGGCCAAGCGAGGCATCCAGCATGAAAGTGATGTTGTTGGCGACAAAGGCCGCGTGCTCGCCGAGCGAATTGAGGTCTCGGGACAGAAGGGAGCAGAGCTCGACGGCTTCCTCGTCGCGGCGGATGGCCGGCTGCGCTTGCAGGAAGGCGACGAGGCGCGAGAGGGAGACGAGACTGTCCCGGACCTTGCTCACCAACTGGTGATGCCTTGCGATGGTCAGGAGCTTGTCTTCGAGAAAGTGCGGTGGGCGCCGCTTGGCGGCCTTTCGGTCGACAAACACCGTGATCGACAAGTCATCGAGGCGTGTCGCCAGCATTTCGAGCACCTCGGCCGTCCGATCGACAACCGTTTCCAACAGACGGCAGACCAGGGTCGCACCGGAACGGCAATGACCATTGCCATTGCCATTGCCGCGCAACAGGCCCGCACTGAAAAGGGCAAAGGACTTTGGCTCCGCATAACGAATGGTGATCAACCGATCCTCATGCAGGATGAAGGCGATATCGGTGAGCAACGGCAAGTCGGTCTCGGCCCGATAGATCAGCGATCCAGCCATATAGACCGTACCGTTTTCGACATAGAGGCGGCTCGACGGCTCGATGTCCTTGAGCTCCTCCCGCGTCGGCAAGGGAATTCCCAGCCTCGCTTCGACGAACAGCTCCTCCTCGCGGCTCGGGCTGATCAGATCGATCCAGACGATATCGTCGGTAAATTTAGCATAAGCCGGATCCACGCCGATCACTTCGGCTTTGCCGTCTTTTCTGTAGGCCCTGATCAAGAATGATCACCTTCGTCCGCACCGTATCCGGCAATGGCGCGGACCAAATCACACTCCGGCATCGCTTGCCAAGTCTTATCTTGCACGACTGAATTGCAGGCTCCGCAAGGCTGAACCCGCCAAACGGCCGGCCGAAACCACAGCTTGATCTCGGTCAACGCGTCCGGCATCGACTGGTGCGATGGTCGTTGGCGATCGTTTCGCGCTGGTGAGCGTCCAAGCCCCCGACCCAAGAAGCCGGGCCTGCGCGACCCGCCGCCGCCTTGCGCCTCTGCGCTCGGGGGCGGCGGCCCTCGCTCCCATTTATTCAAAAACGATCGAGGGTGCCGCACGACCAGAACGGGTCTTTACCTGATCCCAGACCTTCTCGGCGATGTCGCGGTAGATGCGCGCCTGCGGCCCATCGGGTTCGGCCGCCACCACAGGCGTTCCGGCATCAGACATTTCGCGGATCGAGATTGTCAGCGGCACCTCGCCGAGGAAGGGCACGCCAATCGTCTCGGCTTCGGTCTTTGCCCCACCATGGCCGAAAATATCATAGCGGTTGCCGGTATCGGGGGCGATGAAATAGCTCATGTTCTCAATAATGCCGAGGACCGGAACCTCAACCTTGTTGAACATGTTCAGCCCCTTGCGCGCATCAATCAGCGCCAGATCCTGCGGTGTCGAGACGATGACGGCACCGGTCAGCGGCACCTGCTGCGCCATGGTCAACTGTGCATCGCCGGTGCCCGGTGGCATGTCGACGACAAGCACATCGAGATCGCCCCAGGCAACTTCGCGCAACATCTGCATCAACGCCGACTGTACCATCGGACCGCGCCAGATCATCGCTGTGCCTTCATCGACCAGGAAGCCCATCGACATCACTTTGATGCCGTAGTTTTCCATGGGCACGATGATGCGGTTCTCGATCTGCTGCGGACGGCCGGTGATGCCGAGCAGGCGGGGCATGGAGGGGCCATAGACATCGGCATCGAGTATGCCGACGCTCAGGCCATTCGCCTTGAAGGCAAGCGCGAGATTGACGGCCGTGGTCGACTTGCCGACGCCGCCTTTGCCGGAGGCCACCGCGATGATGGCGCCCACACCTGGCACACCTGCCTTGCCGCGCGGGGCGGCCGGCTGACCCGTCGGTGCCGGACCATGGCTGTGGCCGTGACCATGCCCGTGGCTGTGGGCGGCAGGGGCGGCCTGCGGACGCGGCGGCGGGGCGCTTCCCTGCTTGCGCTCAGCCGTCAGGCTGACCACGGCACCCTTCACGCCGGCAAGCGCCTTGACGGTGCGCTCGGCCGCCTGACGCAGCGGCTCCAGCGCATCAGCGCGGTCTGCGGGCACATTGATCGAGAAGTAGACCTTGCCTTCGGAAATGAAGATGTCGGACACCATGCCGAGGTCGACGATGTTTCCGTCGAGATCGGGTCCCCGGACACCGGTCAGGGCCTGGCGTACGATCTCGCGTGTCAACTCTGTCATGTCATGTCCTTCTGCGTCTTGTCGCGTCCGGCCTTAGATAATGGAGCGACACGACTTCGCCAACAGGCATCGCAGGCCTGCGTCGACATATACCGCGCTGGATGCGAGAAAAGAAAAGCCGCCACGTGGTGCCGGACGGCCCCTATGGCGGCTTCTCCTTGCAGGACCCTTGACAGGTGCCTTGCTACGTCCCCTCTGGACTGATCCTCAAGATGCAGGATCCGTGCCAGATTGTGCAGCGCAGTATCAGCCGCTTAATGCTGCGAAATCCGTGGCTTCGTGCGAAGAAAGCAGGCGGAATAGCGCTCAAAAAAGCGCCAGTTGAGCATCTACTTGATCAGGCCGAGGCGCAGGGCCTTTGCAACGGCCTGCGTGCGGTTGACCGCATCGAGCTTCTTGGTCGCCCGATTGAGGTAGTGGTTGATGGTGTGCTCGGAGAGGGTCAGGATTTCGGCGATCTCGACGCTGGTCTTGCCAGCGGCCGTCCAGTTGAGGCAGTCGAGCTCGCGCTCCGTCAGCATGTCGCTATTGCGGCTGTCCAGTTCCCGGATTTCCGCCAGCTGGTTGAAGACGAAGATCGACAGATAGGTCAGATCCTTCATCTCGTCATTGGTGAAGGGCTGGCGATCGCCACTGAGCGAGATCGCGCCGCGCGCGCCTGATGCGTCATGCACAGGGAAATAAGCCCCCCTGTTCATTCTGAACCGCGTGAAGAGGGCTCGTGAAACGGCAGCCGTCTGCGCGTCACGTTTCAGATCGCTGCGCTCCACGTCGTAGCGGAACGGAATGGAGGCCCTGCGCAAATGCGCCAGAACCGGGCTTCCGGCCAGAAGACCAACCTGGTCGAACTCGGAAATCAGATCGGATGGCCAATTGGTGATGATCGAGCTGCTGGCGAGGCTGAGTGCTGTCGGACCCGGCAGATTGACCACCATGAAGGCACGGGAGCCATATTGCTCGGTCACGCGCTTCATGAACCGGAAGACGTCGAACTGCGTTTTGAACCCCGACACTTCTTCAACCAAAGTGTCGATCCGGCTTTCCTTCACATTCTCCAACGGACTCATGGCTTCGTCATTTCCGCGCCAGCGACAACCCGGTCGATCAGACGTACCCGCCGATACCGATCATCCCCGTCGTTTCCCATCATATCGTCCAGGTGCCAGCAGAGCATCCAAAAAATCCATCATCAATGCCATCGCGAACCACCTCTGGTAACATGTATCGAGGCGCCGCATTACAAAATAGATCATGCCGGAATAACGTGAAGGCGAAAGATTCGAAAACCGAATCCGCCTCCAATAATTGGGGGAGGATAAGCCCCTGCGGCTTTGGGGGTCCAGATAGGCCTTCAATTTTACCGTAAACCCCTGTTAGACAAAGGTCTGACGCCTAAAAACACGACCGAGATTTCGGCAGGAGACAACGCATGGTCGCAACTGAGACATTCAAGGGCACGGTTCTTTCGAAAGAGTGCCTAGAACTGGGCGAAGGCCCGTCCTACGATCCGATCACGGGACGCCTCTGGTGGTTCGATATCCTCGGATCCACGCTCTGCGAGCTCGATGTCGAGAGTGGCCAGACCTACACGCATGCCCTGCCATTCAAGGGCAGCGTCATCGCCTCGGTGGACGACCAGCGCCAGATGCTGGCGTCTGACAAGGGGCTCTACCTGCGCGACCGCCAATCCGGCGTCCTTACGCCATACGTCCAGATCGAGGACAAGCCGAGCAATCGGTCGAATGACGGGCGCGTGCATCCAAGCGGCGCCTTGTGGATCGGCACGATGAGCCGGACAGCGGAAACCGGCGCCGGCGCTATCTTCCACATTGCCGGAACGCAGGTGACCAAGCTGTTCGAGGCTGTCAGCATTCCGAACGGCATCTGCTTCTCGCCGGATGGCACGATCGGCTATTTTAACGACTCGAAGGTCAACCACATGATGAGCGTCGAGCTTGACCCGCTCACCGGTCTGCCGCGTTCGGCGCCGAAAGTGCTGATCGACCAATCCGCACGCAAGGGCGTGATCGACGGTTCCGTGACGGATCTCGAAGGCACAATCTGGAATTCCAACTGGGATGGGGGTGCTGTGGATCGCTATGCGCCGGACGGTCGTCACCTGTCGCGCCATGCCGTTCCGGTAAGTCGCCCGACCTGCCCCGCCTTCTTCGGCAAGGCCCTCGATCGTCTTGCCGTCACCTCCTGCTGGGAAGGCCTGACGGACGAAGAACGTGGCCACGAACCGCTGGCTGGTGCGCTTTTCGATCTTGGTGTCAGCGTTCGCGGCAAGCCGGAACCGCTGTTCAAGCTTTGATCTCCGTCCTGTCATAGATGGCTTAAAAAGGAGGCCCGCAAACCACGTTTTGCGGGTTTTGTTCCGTCAAAACAACAAAATAAACCTGCGACAGATAACGGAACGAACGCGGCCAAAGGGCATTTTCCCCTCGAACCGACAAGGCAGCAACAACTCGCAGCCAAGTCATTCGATAGAGAATTCGAGAGGAAAGGTAGTCCATCATGAAGAAGTCCTTCAAGACCCTCGCCGCAGCTCTGCTGCTCGGCTCCACCGCCATGGCCCCGGTCGCTTTTGCCCAGGATGCCACGACCACTCCCCCTGCCACGACTGGCACGGAAGCCCCGGCAGTTCAGCCTGCTGCGCCTGCTGCCCCTGACGCTACCAACGGCGCCATGAGCACGACCACTGCCGCTTCTGCCTCTTCGGCCACCTATCTGACCGAGCAGGCTGAAAACCACATCAGCGTCAACGATTTCATGGGTGAGGCAATCTACACCGCCGACAATGAAACGATCGGCAACATCAACGACCTGCTCGTTGAGAAGGATGGCGGTGTTGTCGCAGCTGTTGTCGGCGTCGGCGGTTTCCTCGGCATCGGTTCGAAGGATGTCGCGATCCCGTTCGACAAGATCACCATCACCCGCGAAGCGGCTGAGAACGGTGCGGAGGGCGAAGCCCGCCTGACGACCACCGAAACGGCCGAAAGCCTGACCAACGCGCCGGAATTCCGCACGCTGGACGACCAGGCTGCTGATGCTGGCAATGCGACCGGCACCGGCGTCGCCCCGACCGACGGCACGACGACCTCGTCGACGGGCAACTAAGCCCTGGAATGAGGGGCCTGTTGCGGTCGACGACCACACAAGCCTCATGGGCGGCGCTTCGGCGCCGCCTTTTGGTGTTTTCGCCATCCTGAACGATGGTCGAAAGCGTCAGGCCGTGACCCGGTCGATGACCGCGAATTCATGATGATGTTCGAGCAGGTAGCGCAGGGTGGCGCCGGAATCGGCAGGCTTGCCGAAATGATAGCCCTGCCCCATGCCGCAACCGAGTTGCCTCAAGGCTTCCGCTTCCGCTTCCGTCTCGATGCCTTCGGCGACGACTTCAAGTTCCAACCCCTTGCACATTGTGACGATCGCCCGGACGATGTGTTCGGAGATGCGGTCGGTGGTGATGGCGGAGACGAAGGCGCGGTCGATCTTGACCTTGTCGAAGGTGAATTCGCGCAGCCGCCCAAGGCTGGATTGGCCCGTGCCGAAATCATCCAGTGATATGCGGATGCCGGCGTCCTTCAGCTCGCGGATGATCCGCCGGGCTGTATCGGCCGAGGACATGACGGCCGTTTCGGTGATTTCCATTTCAAGACGGCGCGGATCGAAGCCAACGCTGTTGAGGATGGACAAGGTGTTGAATGAGGTGCGCGGGTCCATCAGCTGGACCGAAGACAGGTTGAAGGAGAGGAAGAGGTCGCGGGGCCAGGCAAGCGTTGCTTCCGCTGCCTTGCGCAACAGTGTTTCGGACAGCGTATCGATGAAGCCTCGTTCTTCTGCGAGCGGCACGAAAACGGCTGGTGAGACGAAACCGAGATCGGGATCGATCCAGCGGGCGAGCGCTTCGAAGCCTAGCACGCGCCCATCGACAAGGCGGACGATCGGCTGGAAGTGGACGTCCACCGTGTCATTGATGATGGCATTGCGGAGCGCCTGTTCCAGCTGCGTGGCGCGCTTCATTTCCTGGGCGATTTCGCGAGAATAGACGGTGATCTGACCCCGGCCACGACGTTTCGAGCGATAGAGCGCGGTCTCGGCGCTCTTCATCAGATCTTCGAAATCACCGCCGGCAAAAGGATAGACAGCAAAGCCGAGCGAGGCCGAGAGGCGCACATTGCGATCGCCGAGGTCGTAAGGCGCAGAGAGCACATCCTTGATCAGCTGGCCCGCGCGATCGGCACCATTGCGCTCGAAAACCAGCGGCAGAATGACGGCAAATTCATCCCCATCATGCCGCGTGACGGTCGCACCATCCGGCACACAGGCCTTCAGGCGATGCGCGACCTGGCACAGGATTTCATCGCCGGCTGATTGTCCGAAGAGATCGTTGATCGGCTTGAAACCGTCCAGGTTGACGATGCCGACAGTGAAGGGTGCGGGGTCTGCCGAACGGTCAGCCGCGAGCTGGCGCACCTTGTCGCGCAGGCGCACACGATTTCCCAGACCGGTCAGGCGATCGGTGTAGGTCAGATTCGATTGCTCGTCCTGGTCACCGTGCTCGGCTTTGGTTCCAGCGGGACCCATTCACTCTTCCTGGTACGCCTCAACATGTTCCAGAATGCAGCGCAAGCCTTAATAAAAGCATATCGAGGGCGGCTCCACACAGCGGTCCGTCACCCCATAATCAGGGGTGATTGAACATTATGCGGCCGAACGCGCGAGTTCGGGCGCATGCCGCTGGATGACCTGCTCTATGACATCAGGGCTCAGAGGCTTGAGGATCACCTCGTCCATGCCGGCAGCGTAGCAGGCTTCGCGATCGCGATCGAAGGCATGGGGCAGGACGCCGATGATCGGCATGCGCGCGGGTGTGTCGTCTTCTGCTGCGCGGATGCGGCTGGCGGCTTCGAAGCCGTTCACGACCGGCAAGGTGACATCCATCAGGATAAGAGCCGGGTTGAGGTCCCGCCAGGCGGCGATGACCTCCTCGCCATCGGCACAGATCCGATAGGCATGGCCCAGTCCATCGAGGATCTGGGAAAAGACGATCTGGTTGATCTCGTTGTCTTCGGCCACAAGGATGAGCGGCTGGCGGCTCGGCGGCTGAGGCTTTTCGATGACCGGGACAGAGTCGACGACAACCGGTGGATCGTCCTCGGTGCAGATTTCCCAATCGTCGACCGGCGCCGGGTCCGACTGCAGCGCCGTCAATCTGTCGAGAATCGCGAAGGCGAGATCCGAAGGCTCCTCACCATCCTCGACGGTCAGGTAGTCGATCTCCTGCGCCTGGATCAGGCCAAGGCACTGCATATCGACCCTGATATCGACAATGGCGAGATCAATCGACACGCTGACGGAGCGGGCGACATCCAGAAAAGCCTCGAGTTCGTCGTCGTTGCGAACGCAGCAGGAATCAAGGCCGAGCAAACTCAGAAGGTCGAGCATTTCGCGCTCGAAGGCGGGCTCGCCACTGACCACCAGTGCCTTGCGGCCAGCAAGGCGGCCACCGGCCTTTTCCTTATCCGCATCCATCACCGACGGGAGAGCCTCCGCCTGGGAATGTCCAGAAATGCCATCACCGCTGTCGGCAAGCGCACCGCCGTCATCCAGGCTGGAGACAAGAAAGTATCGACCTGGCTTGCCGACGCGCTGCATGTGGATGCGCATCATCCGCAATGCAGATCGGTGAACCCGCATCTCCAGCGCCAGCGACGCGGTGACGCCGGTTTCGAGAACCTCGCGCGACAGTTCCAGCAGCCGCTCGGCGACGGCGTGCTCGAAGACATCGTGGAGCGGGCTGCCCAATGCCTGTTCACTTCCCACCGACAAGGTGGAGCAGAAGATCTTGTTGACGGCAACGACATGCAGGCTGCGGTCCTGGACAAAGACCGGATGGGCGAGATTGTCGAGAATTTCCTCTGTCAGCTGGACGCGCTCGACATCGGCTCGCCACTGGTCCTCGCGGCGCTTCTGGTCGGTCACGTCCGTCATGATGCAGAAGCCAAAACCCGAGGCAAGGCGGCGCTTACTGTAGCGGGTCCAGCGCTTGCCATCTTCCCAGACCTGCATTTCGAACCGTTCGCGCCAGTGCGCCGCAATCTGGCGTGTCAGCCATTCGTCACGTGTCGGCGTTTCGTCGTTGCCCTGCCCCGGGACCAGATGCCGCCAGCCGGCCGCATAAGCTGTTTCGAGAATGTCGCGCAGGCGCGTTCCCAGGCGAAAGGTGTCAGTCGGCAGATTGAGGTAGTTGGTGACGTTGCGGCTGGCGAAGATGAGATGGTCGTTGCGGTCATAAACGAGAACGGCTGCCTGCAGCGCTTCGGACATGGCCTCGAGCAGCGCCGGCTGTAGCGGGGCGTCTGGCAGGATATCGCGCAAAGCGCCCAATCCTCCCTCGCCGGAAACCGGAGTCAACTCTTTCAAACTACAGCCTCTAACGACGACGCCGAGACAATCGGCGGTCATTCCTCAAAGTGACGCCTGTGCGCAACATGCCGGGCCTTCCTGACGGAGCTTGCGGTAAAATCGGAACGCCCCGGCAGGCGCCCCCCGCCGGCCGAAACCGAGCCCTGGGACATGTCAAGTCATGGATCAAATTAGAGCATCTGCGTTAAGAGCCACTTAATGCCTGCGGCAAGACGGGGGAGAGCGCGATTTTTCCCTTTCCGTCTCTGCCCGAATCCCCGAAAATGGGGAATGTTCATCAAGCAACTCTCCGAAACCCTGATCAACCAGATCGCCGCGGGCGAAGTCATCGAGCGCCCGGCAAGCGCTGCGAAGGAATTGATCGAAAATGCCATTGACGCCGGCGCGACCCGCATCGAGGTGGCGACGGCTGCCGGCGGCAAGACACTGCTTCGGGTGATCGACAATGGCTGCGGCATGGCGCCGGAGGATCTGGAGCTCTCGATCCGCCGTCACTGCACCTCCAAGCTCAGCGAAACGCTGTTCGACATCCGCTCGCTCGGCTTTCGCGGCGAGGCGCTGCCCTCGATCGGCTCCGTTGCCAAGCTGACAATCACCAGCCGCCCAACGGGTGCGACCTCGGGTTCGGAAATCGCGGTGGTTGGCGGCAAGGTCGGCTCGGTCCGACCTGCCCCCTCCAATCCAGGCACGACCGTCGAAGTGCGCGATCTCTTCTTCGCCACCCCTGCCCGCCTGAAATTCCTGAAGACCGACAAGGCGGAAACTGCCGCAATCACCGAGATCGTCAAGCGCATGGCAATCGCCTTTCCGGCAATCCGCTTTGTGCTCTCAGGCACGGATCGCAGCACGCTGGAGTTTCCCTCGACCGGCGACGATCATCTGGCCCGCATCGCGCAGGTTCTGGGCGCCGACTTCCGCGACAATGCCATTGAGCTTGATGCCGAGCGCGAAGGCGTGGCGCTCTCCGGTTTTGCCGGACTGCCGACATTCAATCGCGGGAATTCGGCCCATCAGTATGCCTTCGTCAACGGACGCCCGGTGCAGGACAAGCAGATCCTGTCGGCGATCCGCGGCGCCTATGCCGAAACCGTACCGCATGGGCGCTATCCGGTTGCCGTTCTGTCGTTGAAACTTGATCCGGCCCTGGTTGACGTCAACGTGCATCCGGCGAAATCCGACGTGCGTTTCCGCGACACGCAGCTCGTGCGCGGGTTGATCGTCGGCGCGATCCGCCAGGCCCTGCAGCGGGACGGCGACCGGGCGGCAACGACGGGTGCGGGCGGCATGCTGCGCGCCTTCCGCCCCGGCTTCAGCCCCCAGCCTTCAGCAAGCTGGGCCGCCGCTTCCTCGCCCTCGCGGCCGCTTGCCTTCCCGACGCCTACAGTGCACGGCCTTGCCGGGACAGCGCCCGCTTATGCAGCGCCCAGCCCTTCGCCGCTTGGGTTTTCCGAAGCAACGCAGGCCGCATTTTCCAGCCTTGCCGAGCCGGCGGCCCGCACCGAACCGACCGCACGCGCCACGGCGGAGGTCGAGGCCTTGTCGAGCTATCCGCTGGGAGCCGCTCGCGCGCAGGTGCATGCCAATTACATCGTCGCGCAAACGCAGGACGGGCTTGTTATCGTCGACCAGCATGCCGCCCATGAGCGGCTGGTCTATGAGCAGATGCGCAAGGCGCTGACCGGCCGCCGCCTCCCCTCACAGGGCCTGCTGATCCCCGAGATCATCGACCTGCCGGAAGAGGATTGCGACCGGCTGATGAGCCATGCGGAGGGCCTGGAGCAGCTCGGGCTCGCAATCGAGCGTTTTGGCCCCGGCGCGATTGCGGTTCGCGAGACCCCGGCCATGCTGGGCGAGATGGATGCGGTGAAGCTGGTGCGCGATCTCGCCGATGAGATTGCCGAGTGGGATACCGCCGACCGGCTGTCCGTGAAGCTTGAACATGTCGCTGCGACCATGGCCTGTCATGGCTCGGTGCGCTCGGGACGGCAGCTCAGGGTCGAGGAAATGAACGCGCTTCTGCGGCAGATGGAGCAGACACCGGGATCGGGCCAGTGCAATCACGGTCGCCCGACCTATGTCGAATTGAAGCTCTCCGATATCGAACGTCTGTTCGGGCGCAGTTGACGAAGGTCGCGATGTTTCGCCCGAAGGGGCTTCAAATCCCGGAAGGGGCGCTGTATTGCAGTTTCAGGACAGACGGCGCAGGAGAAGAGTGATGAACCGTTTCGAAGGCAGCGGCAACCGCGAGGCCAAGATCCGCTATCTCGACGCCGATTTCCAGATCCTCTCGCCGGGCCATCATGTGGTGTGCGCGATTACGGGCAAATCCATCCTGGTGGACGAACTCAAATACTGGAGCGTCGCGCGCCAGGAGGCCTATGCGGATGCAGGCGCCTCGCTGGAAGCCGAAAAACGCGCGGGCGCCCTGCCCAACCAGAAGCGCTGAAGCTCAGTCCGTCTTCTTCAACTGACGCTGCCGGCAGGCGGCAATCGCCAGATCGATGATCCGCGAAGGCGCTTCGGGATCGTCGAAGACCATGTCGACCTCGACCACCATCGATTTTTCCAGCAATTCCTCCGCCTTGCCATGCTGGCCACTCAGCCGGACATGATCCTTTGCAGTGGTCACAAGCTGAAGGTCTTCTGCCTCTGATCGCTGCAACAGATCGGCGATCTCGTCGTCTTCCAACTGATGATGATCGGGAAATCCCTGCCGATCGACGATTTCGGCACCGAGATCTGCCAGCGTGCGATAGAACTTGTTGGGATCGGCTATCCCGGCGAATGCGAGAACCCGGCGACCGCGAAGGAGGTCGGGATCGCGCGGCAAGACATCCGACCGCAGCACAGGCTTGCCGCCGCGGGATGCCTGGCGGACGAACTGGTCTGCCGCATCGCCCTTGCCGACCTTCAGGATTGCATCGAGATGGCGCATCTGCACCGCAATCGGCGCACGCACCGGTCCGGCCGGCACGATCGCGCCATTGCCGATACCGCGGAAGCTGTCGACGACGATCAGTGCATAGTCGACGACAAGTCGCGCGCTCTGGAAGCCGTCATCCATGATGATCAGGTCGACGCCCTCTTCGACGAGTTTTTCGGCGCCGGCAATGCGGCGTCTCGAAATGACGGTCAGGGCTTCGCGGGCCAGAAGAAGCGGTTCGTCACCGACGGCCGTCGAGCGATGATGGCCGGGGTCGACGATGGTGGTGACATCGAGTGTGCCGCCATAACCGCGGCTGAGGATGCCAGGCTTCAAGCCCTTTTCGACGGCTGCTCGCGCAATCGCGACGGCGGTCGGGGTCTTGCCGGCACCGCCGACGGTAAAGTTGCCGACACAGATGACCGGGACCGGCACGGCATGACGGCGCCGCCGGTTCATGAGCGTGCCGGCTACTCGGCCATAGACCGTTGCGATGGGCCAGAGGCTCCATGCACGCCAGTCCTTCCGGGTCCACCAGAATGGCGGTGCTTCTGAAACCATCATCGCCTCGATCAAACGCCTGCCTTTCAGGCAGCTGTGGGGTCGACAAGAAGCATTCACCGGGCGGGCCGGTCAAGCGCAAAGGTCACACCCGGCAACCGTGTGTCAGGCGAGCATGGCCTCAAGTTCGGTGATATCGGCGAGCACCATGTCGGAATGCTGCTCAAGCGTCTGGCGCGTACCCGTGCCGGAAAGGACGCCGACTTTCAGGCCAGCACCGGCTGCATGGCCCATAAGGAGATCGTGATTGTTGTCGCCAACCACCGCGACCTGATGCGGTGACAGCCCCGTCTTGGCGCAGAAACCGAGAACCATGCCGGCTTCGGGTTTGGCGCCATGACCACTGTCATAACCGGCGACATAGTCAAGGAAACCGAGAATGCCGAAACGTTCGGCGGCGACGCGGATCGACCGCTCATTGTCACTGGAGGCAATGCCGAGGCGCAGGCCCCTTGCATGCAACCTTTCAAACAGCGGCAGAAGATCGGTGACGGCCACGGACAGCTCCGCTGCCTCGGCGAAGAAATCATCGATGCGCGGAACCAGAACGTCGAGCGTAAGGGTAGAGCCGGCTGCGGCCATGCCCTCGGCGATTTCACGGGTATTGCCGGAGGCAAACAGACTATCGGGCGTGATTGCTCCGGTGACCGGATCCATGCCGCAGGCTGCAAGCAACCGATCCGCCAGTTCCCCATCACCGTCTGCCGCGAAGGTTGCCACCTTACGGTTGACCGGGCCCCAGCTGGCGTCGAAATCAAGCAGCGTGCCGTCCTTGTCGAACAGGATGCCCGAAATGGCTGGCTGACGCGTCATGATGATCCTGTCTGGTTCAGTTGGTCACGGCAGACCGAGGTTCGAGCTTGGCCTTCACCGACAGCGGACTGACATAGGCTTCAAGGCCCTTGATTGTCGCTGCCAGTGCGCCTCGCATTTCCTGCGTGGTTTCGAGCCCGGCGTCAATCATCTTGGTACGGGCGAGATCATTGCTCAGGAGAAAATGGACAGCCTTTGCCAGCATTTCTGCATCACGCACGACGCGCGCCGATCCCTTGCGCACCAGCTGCTGATAGGATTCTCGGAAATTGCTGACATTGGGGCCAGACAGCACCGCACAACCGAGCATGGCCGGTTCCATCGGGTTCTGGCCGCCCTCGGCCGTCAGCGAGCGGCCAACGAAAGCGAGCTCTGTCAGGCGCAGATAAAGCCCCATCTCACCGATCGTATCCCCAAGGAAAACATCCGTCTCGTCGGCAATCGGATCATTGCGCGTGCGCCGGGCAACAACCAGACCCTTTTCCTTGAGCATGGCCTCCACTTCATCTCCGCGTTCCGGATGACGCGGGACGAGAATGGTGAGGAGGCCGGTATGCGCCTTCAGCGCACGATGAACCATGGCGGCAATGGATTCCTCGCCGTCAAAGGTGGAGATCGCGGCCCAGCTCTTGCGCTTGTCGATCTGGCTTCGATACTGCGCCAGCACCGCCTCGTCGCAGGGTGGGGCTTCGCTATCGGCCTTGATATTGCCGGAGACCTGGACTGGCCAGCAGCCGAGGTCGCGGAAATTCTGCCCGTCGACATCAGACTGGGCAATAACGAGCGCGAGCTTGCCGAACAGCGCCTCCGCGACCGTCTTGTGACGATGCCAGCGGTTGAAGGAGCGGTCCGACATGCGGGCATTCACGAGGATCTGCGGGATCTGGCGCTGATGCAATTCGGCAAGCGTCGTCGGCCAGATCTCCGACTCGACGCCGATTGCGGCATCAGGCTGCCAGTAGTCGAGAAAACGGCGAACGGCCGGGCTGAAGTCGAGCGGAACGTATTGATGGATGACACTGTCGCCAAGCCGGTTCTGGGCAATCTCGGCGGAGGTCAGCGTGCCGGTGGTCAGCAGAACATGGATGTCGCGGCGGCGCAGTTCGCGCATCAGCGGAATGACTGCCATGGTCTCGCCGACGCTTGCCGCGTGGATCCACAGAAGCGGACCAGCTGGACGCTCGCGGCTTGCATAGCCGAACCGTTCGTTGCTGCGCGTCCTGTCTTCTTTGCCCTTGGCTGCCCGATAGGCAAGCCAAGGCTTACTCAGCGGATAGGCCATCAGACCCAGCCAACCGTAGGACCGTACGGCGAGCGATGCCATTCTGTCGCTCACCGTCATCGGACAAACCTGCTCATCTTCATCGATAATGCCATTCTGCCCCAAAACATCCGGGCTTGCGCAAAGACTGAGGAATGCAAGAAGACTTAGGTTAAAAAGTGACCCGTTTGAGGCACGATGTTCAGACTGTGACGCATGCTGCACTGCACTCGCAGCTTATTTCTCCGATGGGTTGAGAAGCTTGTGCATGTGAACGATGAAATAGCGCATATGCGCATTGTCAACCGTCGCCTGTGCCTTTGCTTTCCAAGCCTGGAGCGCGCTTGCATAGTCCGGGAAGATGCCGACTACATCGAGTTCGTTCAGATCACGGAACTGTATATCTTCGAGGCTGGAAAGTTCGCCGCCGAAGACGAGGTGGAGAAGCTGTTTCTTTTCGCTGGATTCAGTCATTTTCTAGTCTTTTCGGTGGATTTACGATTGGAAAAACATCTGCGCGATTTCGCCTTAAAGGTCAACTCCGGGGAATTCGGGTGATGTTCTTGAGCAAAACCGGAAGAAGTGCGGCAGATGCTGCACAGAGAACCGGATGGGTGACTTCCGCCCTGTTGTAGACAAGCCGTGCGCCGTCAAGATCGGTGATGCTGCCACCGGCACGCGCCAGGATCACGTCTGCCGCGGCAAGATCCCAGTCATGCGAATTCTTCTTGACCAGCGTGCCATCGATCCGGCCATCGGAGACCAGCGCCAGGCGATAGGCAAGCGAGGGGATATGCTCCACACGCTCGATCCTCGGTCGCAGTGGCGGGGCAAAGCCCGCAACCATATCCTGGGCCGATGCGAGCTTGAGCATGCCCTCCAGGTCGGCGTCGGAAACGGCGATCTCCAGGCCGTTGCGCAAGGCCGGGCCGTCAATGGTCGCGGTGAATTCCTCATTGAGGGCGGGCGCCACGAGGACGCCGGCGACTGGCATACCCTTATGGACGACCGCAACGCTGACACACCAGGTCGGCTTGCCGGCGAGAAAGGCCCGTGTGCCGTCGATCGGATCGATTACGAAGACCGTATCGCAGGAAAGCCGCGCCTGATCGTCGTCGGTTTCCTCCGACAGCCAGCCATAACCCGGCCGCGCACTGCGCAACATTTCTTCGAGCACGCGATTGGCAGCATAGTCCGCCGCACTCACGGGAGATGTGCCCTCGTTCTTCCACCAGACCTCGGGCGACTGGCCGAAATGCGAGACCGCAACCTTCGCCGCCTCGCGCGCCGCATCGAGGATCAGGGCGAGATCGGCCTGCCAATCGGGCGCGACCACGCCTTCTGCCGCGTCGTTGCCTATCGTCTCAGAGCCCGGCAAGGGTCATGCCCTCGATGGCGAGCGTCGGGGCGGCCACGCCGTATTTCCGGTCGATATCATTGGCTACCGTGATCCGCATGAACATGTCCTTCAGGTTGGACGCAATGGTGATCTCGGAGACCGGATAGGTCAACTCGCCGTTCTCGATCCAGAAACCGCTCGCACCACGACTGTATTCACCAGTGATCATATCGACGCCCTGGCCGATCATATCGGTGACATAGAGGCCGGTGCCGATGCTGCGGATCAAATCCTCGGGTGAGATATCGCCAGGCTCAAGCGCCAGATTGGTGGACGATGGCGAGACGGAAGTGCCACCTCGTACGCCGCGACCGTTGGTCTTGAGACCCAGTTCTCGGGCGGCAGACGAGGACA
Source organism: Rhizobium sp. G187 (assembly GCF_051549525.1). NCBI lineage: Bacteria > Pseudomonadati > Pseudomonadota > Alphaproteobacteria > Hyphomicrobiales > Rhizobiaceae > Rhizobium > Rhizobium sp. G187. The sequence goes on along the minus strand of NZ_JBPUGM010000002.1, from coordinate 244,387 downwards.
GGAACCAGTGCTTGAGCACGCCGTCCTCGATCATCGTGAGGGGCTTGCCGATCACGCCCTCGCCATCGAAGGGGCGCGAGGAGGAGCCACGCACCTTCATCGGATCATCGGTGATGTTAAGGCCTGATTTCAGCACCTGCTGCCCCATACGATCGCGCAGGAACGAGGTCTTGCGGGCCACCGAGGCGCCATTGATCGCACCAGCGATGGTGCCGACGAAACCACGGGCAACGCGAGGATCAAAGACGACGGTCAGATTGGAGGCGGTCGGCACCTGGCGGGGATCGCGGCGGCGGACGGCACGCTCAGCCGCACGGCGACCGATCTCTTCCGGACTGTCGAGATCGGCATAGTAGAGCCGGCTGTCGAAATCGTGATCCCGCTCCATCTTCGTGCCTTCGCCTGCGATCACGGCGACGGAGCGGGAGAAGCGCGAGCCGGCATAGCTGCCGGAGAAACCATGCGAGGTGACCAGCACCAGACCGCCCATACCGGCCGAGGCACCAGCACCGAGCGAGTTGCTGACACCGTCGACGCTGCGGGCAGCATCTTCCATGGCAAGCGCGCTTTCGCGCAGGCTGTCGCTCGATACTTCGGTGTCATCATAGAGTTCAAGATCGGCGATTTGGCTTGCCAGATCGCTTTCGTCAGCCAGACCGGCAAAGGGGTCCTCGGGCGAAACCTTCGCCATGGCGACGGCGCGTTCGGCGAGCGCCGTCAGGTCGAAACCGGGATTGGCGGACACACTTGCCACCTGTCGCCCGATGAAGACGCGCAGGGAGAAATCGTCGCTTTCGGAGGCCTCGGTCGACTCGACCTTGCCGAGCCGGACGCTGACGCCCTTGGAACGCGACCGCACTACGACGGCATCAGCGCGGTCCGCGCCTGCCTTGCGGGCGAGGTCGACCAGTTGTTCGGCACGTTGAAGGAGATTGGCAGAATCGATCTGATTGGGCATGGAATGGCCTTTCGTTCCTGCACCATTTATTGTGCCTTAGAGAGGGCATCAAGGGTAAGGGTGCCTTTTACCGTTCACGAGCCCGACATGACCGGGCCGCAAGACTGCAAGGAGAGACTGATGGCAGGCGCAAGCGAGGCTCTGTTCGCGCAACCATTGTTGTTGCTCGGAGGCGCCGTCATCGCAGCTCCGATCTTCCGCAAGCTTGGCCTGGGTACCGTGCTCGGCTATCTCGCAGCCGGGGTCGTGATCGGCCCGGTCCTGCATCTGATCGGCGGTTCGGGCGATATCCTTGCAGTCGCAGAACTTGGCGTGGTGCTGCTCCTCTTCATCATCGGCCTGGAGCTGAAACCCAGCCGCCTCTGGCACATGCGACGCGACATTTTCGGCCTCGGCTTGGCGCAGGTGGTGCTGACGGGCCTCGCGCTCACCGGCATGGTACTCGCCTCCGGTCTGCTCGACTGGCGGGCAGCCCTGGTCGCCGGCTTCGGCCTTGCTCTGTCATCGACCGCCTTTGCCCTGCAATTGCTCGGCGACTATGGCGACCTCAACAGCCGCTATGGCCAGCGCTCCTTTTCAATCCTGCTGTTCCAGGATCTGGCCATCGTGCCGCTGCTTGCCATGGTGTCGGTGCTTGGGACGCCAAGCGGCGATGCCGATCAATCGGCGCTCGTCCAGATCGGCATTGCCATCGGGGCCGTGGTTGGGATGATCCTCGCCGGTCGTTATCTGCTGACACCCCTCTTCCAGGTCATCGGGCGCACGGGCGCGCGCGAGGTGATGATTGCTGCTGCCCTCTTCGTGGTGCTCGGCTCGGCATACCTTATGCAATTGGCCGGGCTCTCCATGGCCATGGGGGCTTTTCTTGCTGGTGTAATGCTGGCGGAATCCTCTTATCGGCATGAGCTGGAAGCCGATATCGAGCCCTTCCGTGGCCTGCTGCTGGCGCTCTTCTTCATGGCAGTCGGCCTGTCGATGGAATTGCAGGTCATCGTCGACAATCTCCTGCTCATCGCGCTCGCAGTGCCCATCCTGATGGCGGCCAAGGCGCTGGTGCTTTACATCCTCTGCCGGGCTGCCGGCTCGCCACATGACGACGCCGCAAAAGTGGGCCTGCTTCTGCCGCAGGGTGGCGAATTCGGCTTTGTGCTGTTCACCACGGCGGCTGCCGCCGGCGTTCTCAGCAATGCGCAATCCTCGCTCCTGATCTCCATCGTCACCCTATCGATGGCGCTGACGCCCGTGTCGGCCATTCTCGGGCAGCGACTGCTGAAACGAGAGGGTAGCGAGCGCGAGCAGATGGATGAGGATTTCGAAGGCGCCGGTTCCGATGTGTTGATGATCGGCTTCTCCCGCTTCGGCCAGATCGCTGCCCAGATCCTGCTTGCCAGCGGTCGCGACGTGACAATCATCGACGACAATCCGGATCGCGTGCGCCAGGCGTCCACCTTCGCCTTCCGCATCTATTTCGGTGACGGGACGCGTCTCGACGTGCTGAGGGCCGCAGGGATCGAGCGGGCAAAGATCGTTGCGATCTGCACGCACAAAAAGGAGGTCACCGATAAGATTGTCGACCTCATTCGCGCCGAATATCCCGATGTGCGGCTTTATGTGCGCGCCTATGACCGTATCCACAGCCTGGCGCTCAGGGCCCGCGACGTGGACTACGAAGTGCGCGAGACGCTTGAGTCCGGTCTGCTCTTCGGTCGGCGCACGCTGGAAGGCCTGGGCGTTTCGGAAGACGAAGCCTACGATATCGGCGAGGACATCCGCCGTCGTGACGAGGAGCGCCTGCGGCTACAGGCCCAGGAAGGCATCATGGCCGGTCGCGACCTCGTGCACAGACGGCCGGTCAAACCGGAACCGCTGGTCAAGCCGAAGCGCGCCGTGAAGTCGCAGCCGGAGGAAGATGCCGCCGAGGCATGATGATCAGCGGCGGACGAAATCCTCGATGCGGGCAGCGAGATCGCGCTTCAGCGGCTCCTTCAAGCTCTCGCAGATCTCGAATATCTGCCGGGCCTTGAAGAAATCGAGTACTCGATAAGAATTCACTTCGGGCTTCAGATAGATGTCGGGCTGGCAGATCTTCATCTTCAAGGCGACGTGCGACTGCATCATCAGCTGCGAAGCGCCGAAGAGGCTATCGATGCGGTTGGGCACCAGCGAGCCGTCGCCTTCCGGCGCGCCGATCACATCCACAGCAACAAGAATGTCCGCTTCGCCGACCAGATGGTCGTAGGGAACAGGATTGAAAATGCCGCCGTCGATCATCAGCCGCCCATCGATAACGACAGGGGCGAAGAGTGCTGGGATCGCGGCCGAAGCCGCCAGCGCTTCTTGAAGGTCGCCCTCGACGCAAACGAGTTCCCGCTGGCCGTAATAATCCGTGGCGACAACTTTCAGCCGCAGGCCAAGGCTTGCGAAATCCTGCGGGATCTGCGGCGGTAGGAAGGCTTTGAGGAGGCGCGGCAGATTGAACTGGCCGAGGCGAAAGCCGCCAAGGGCGTCGCGAATGGTCGATGGGCGCAGGCCCCAGAACCGGTTCAGAACCAGCGAACGGTTATCGGCAAGTTCGAGTACATAGGCGCGGATATCACGGCCGCTCATCCCTGAGGCATAGCCGGCCCCAAGGATCGCACCCATTGATGAGCCGGCAATTACGTTCGGGCGGATGCCGAGCTCATCAAAGGCTTCAAGCACCACGATATGGGCAAAACCCCGGGCACCCCCGGCTCCCAGGGCAAGACCTATGGTCGGATCACCGCTGCGGTTTGCCGGCGGGGTAGCACTGTCTGCAATGGAATCCATGGATGGCCTGCTCCAGAAAGGGTTTCAGGCTGCCTTATAGGAAAAGAAGTACATTTTCGTGTCGCCGAACACCCGATCCTCGATGAAGGAAAAGACCGGATCGACGGAGACCTGCACATCGCCACGCTCTTCGAGAATGACGAGCGCCCCCGGGGCCAGCCAGCCGCCGGCATGGGCGGAGAACAGCGCCTTCTCACCCAGACCCTTGCCATAAGGCGGATCGGCGAAAACAAGTTCGAAGGGTTCGATATTGTTGGCAGGCCCAAGATCCGTGGCATCCCGGCGCAACATGCGGGCCCGGCCATGCAGGCCGAGCGCGTCGATGTTTTCCCAGAGAAGTCCACGGCCCTCGACGCTGTTCTCGACAAATAGCGCCGATTTGCAGCCGCGCGACAGAGCCTCCATCCCGACCGCACCCGTGCCGGCAAAAAGATCGAGGATCTTCGTACCGTCGAGCGCGCCGGGATGGGCATGAGACAGAATGTTGAACAGGCTCTCGCGCGTCCGGTCCGTGGTCGGCCGGATGTCGCTGGATTTTGGCGTGGCCAGATTGCGGCCACGAAATTCTCCACCAACGATGCGCATCAGGGCTTACCTCTTGCCCTTTGGTGCGCCACGACCGCCACCGGCAGGCCTGCCTGCACCCGAGCCGCCACCCGGCTTGCCGCCGAAGCCACGCGGACCGTCGGAGCGGGCGCCGGCCGGACGTGCGCCCGGCTTGCCGCCAAAGCTCTTGCCGCCACCCGGCTTGCCGCCAAACGATTTGCCCGCCGGCTTTCCACCGAAGGGCTTGCCAGCCGGACGATCGCCAAAGGGCCGGTCGCCGGCAGGTCTTGCACCACGTGGCTTGTCGCCGAAGGGCCTGTCACCGGCCGGACGCTCGCCTCTTGGACGATCGTCACGGGGGCGATCGTCGCGAGGTCTATCATCGCGGGCGCGGTCGGGCGTGAAACGCTCGGTGCGCGGACGCTCCGACTTGTCACCGAAGGCCTTTCGCGGACCGCGGTCGCCGAAATCCTTACGCGGGCCCCGGTCGCCAAAGTCCTTGCGGGGTCCGCGATCACCGCCCTCGCGGCGCGGGCCACCTACTGCACCCTCACGGCGCGGGCCACCTACAGCACCCTCGCGGCGCGGGCCGCGGTCGGCACCTTCTGGGCGTGGACGATCGCCGGCTTCACGGCGGGGGGCCCGGTCACCAAAATCCTTGCGCGGGCCGCGATCTCCACCTTCGCGGCGCGGGCCGCGGTCACCGAAGCCCGACTTCTTGTCCGGGCCATCGGCGCGGATCCAATCACCCTCTTCGTCCCGGGCGCGGGTAATCTGAACCGTTGAGGTCGGACGGCTGTCGACGCGATCGTCAGCCTTGCCGGCGCGCGGATCAGGCCGGCGCCGTGCAGCTGCAGCGGCTGCCTTTTCACCGAGCGGACGGGCACCCGGCGCCATCCAGACATTGGCGGTGCGGCTCTTGGTGCCGAGCGGCGGACGCTTGGGCTTGTCGCCATCGTCGCGGCGAGTGTCCAATCGGTCGAGAGCCCGTTCGCGCCGGTCACCCTTGTCACCACGATCGGTCCAGCCGGATTTCTCGGGCTTGCCGCCCTTATCGCCGCTGCGCTTGCGATCAGAAGAACCGCCCGCACGCTCGTCGCGGCCCCATTCGGCCTTGGCGGCCTTCTGCGGCTTCTTCTGGCCTGGCTCTTCGTCGTCCTCGACGGGGGCACCATGACTGTAGATCGGCGCGTCGAAATTGGCTTTAGAATCCTCGATCAGGCGCGGCCCGAGCTGGTCGCGCAGCATACGGCCACGGACTTCCTGCACCTGGGCTTCCGGCAGATCACCGAGCTGGAACGGACCGTAGGAGATGCGGATCAGACGGTTGACCTCGAGACCGAGCGCGCCGAGCACGTTCTTGATCTCGCGGTTCTTGCCTTCGCGAAGACCCATGGTGATCCAGACATTGTGGCCCTGCTTGCGGTCGAGCGTCGCGTCGATTGCGCCGTAGAGCACGCCATCAACGGCAATGCCTTCCTTCAGCGCATCGAGTGCCGGCTGGTCGACTTCGCCATAGGCGCGCACGCGGTAGCGGCGCAGCCAGCCGGTGGTCGGCAGTTCGAGCACGCGGGCTAGACCACCGTCATTGGTGAGCAGCAACAAGCCCTCGGTATTGATATCGAGGCGGCCGATCGACATGACGCGTGGAAGATCTTCCGGCAGGTTGTCGAACACGGTCGGGCGGCCTTCCGGATCGGAATTGGTCGTCACCAGGCCGGCCGGCTTATGGTAGAGCCACAGACGGGTGCGCTCGATGCCACGGATCGGCTGACCATCAACCTCGATCGTATCGGCAAGCGTCGCGTTCAGGACGGGGCTTTCAAGCACCACGCCGTTCACGGAGACGCGGCCTTCCATGATCATGCGCTCGATATCACGGCGCGAGGCTACGCCTGCACGCGCGAGCAGCTTCGAGATACGCTCGGGCTTCATGGCCTCATCGCCGGACGACACGTCGGCCCTTGGTGCACGCGGTGCGCGCGCGGGCTTGTCGTCGGACTTCGAAGCGGCCGACTTCGCGGCGGAATTGCGGGTTAGCGGCTTGCCGCCGCGGTCAGCAGGTTTGCCTGCCGGACGCCTGGACTTGTCTTTGAATGTCATTTGTTGTTTGCCTGTCGTTTGGGCTGTCGTATCAGGTCGCGCGGTCCGGGTTAAGCGGAAAGTTGATGCATGTCTAAGACAAACGGCTTCATGGAAGCCGCCTTTGCAGAGGCGCGCGCGGCGAAAGCCCGTGGCGAGGTGCCGATTGGCGCCGTCGTGGTGCTGGACGGCGAAATCATCGCCCGCGCCGGCAACGAGACGCGCGCCCTGAAGGACGTAACAGCGCATGCCGAAGTTCTGGCCATCCGGCGCGCCAGCGAAGCCCTCGGCGATGAGCGGCTGATAGAGGCCGACCTCTATGTAACGCTGGAGCCCTGCACCATGTGTGCGGCCGCAATTTCCTTTGCCCGCATCCGAAGGTTGTATTATGCTGCACGTGACGCTAAAGGTGGCGCGGTGGAAAGTGGCGTGCGTTTCTATGCCCAGTCCACCTGCCATCACGCACCGGACGTTTACTCCGGCATTCGCGAAACAGAGGCGGCAGACATGCTCAAAACCTTTTTTCAGGAGAGGCGGGATTGATCGACATCTACCTGTTCGTATCCGCCCTGATCATGGCCATGCTTGCGTTGGCGACCTGGTCCAACATTTATATTGCCCCTGACCGCTCGACTTTGCCCATGCAATGGTCGCTCAGGGGTCGCATAAACTGGCAAGCGCCGCGAATGGTGGCCCTGTTTTCGCCGCCGCTCGTTCTCGCCGTTATCATGACGCTGGTCGCTCTCTTTGCCTCAGAACAGAACGACTTTGACAAGGCCTTGGTTTTCAGGGCCTTGATGTTCATGGCCGTGTTGGGCCTTGCGCTTCAGCTCTTGCATATCTGGCTCATCGCGCGCGGTGTCGGCGATGATGGCGACCAAAACTTCTAAAGCCTTTCACGCCAAGGCGAAGTTACGGATCGGCGCTATCTCTTTGCTTTATCCAATTCCGGACGCGCAAACCGCTTCGCACTTTGGCGGGAAGTGCTGAAGATTCAACCGGCCGCGAAAGCCTTCAGCTTTTCGCCGGTCAGGCGGTAGCGAATCCATTCCGACTGCGGTTCGGCGCCGACCGCATCATAGACGCGGATAGCGGGTTCGTTCCAGTCCAGCACGCTCCACTCGAACCGACCACAGCCCTTGTCGACCGCGACCTGCGCCAGATGCCGCAGGAGCAGTTTCCCGGCGCCACTGCCGCGATGATCGGGCGCGACATAGAGATCCTCCAGATAGAGACCGTTTTTCGCCTGCCATGTGGAATAGCTGTAGAACCAGACGGCGAAACCTGCCGGCTTGCCATCAGCCTCCAGGATCACGGCTTCCGTCACCGAGCCTTCGCCGAAGATCGTGTGTCGGATCATCTCCTCGGTCGCCTCTACCTCATGCCCGGCCTTCTCATAGACGGCGAGTTCAATGATGAAGCCGAGGATGGTTGCGGCATCATCCGGCTGCGCAGGGCGAATGGAAAACGACATCAGGAAAACCTCAAAGAAAAAGGCAGGTCGTTTCCGCCCTGCCCTGTCGTGATGTAACGGCGTTTCGCCTTATTGGAAAGGCTGCCACCAGGAGCTGTTCTGCTGGGCAGACTTGGCCATCTTCTTGCGGCGCTTTTCCTTGACCGATTCAGGCTCGCCCAGATCGGTGAGAGCAGTGTCCTGGGTCTGGCGATACTCCGACGGCGGATCAGACAGCAGGCGGCGCTGATCGAGATAGGCGCCCTTCTGCAACTGGCGCGCATCGCGGAAGGCCTGCCACTTCTGTGTTTCCGTCATGGTGCCAGCCTTGCCGTAACCGGCGAGAAGCGGCGAACGGTATCGCGGATTGTCAGCATTGGCGTCTGCCTCTGCGACGAGACGCTCGCGCGCCTCTTCGGGGGATTCGACCCATTCCGGATTGTTTTCGCGGTTGGCAACCGACGGCTGGGGCGCCACGAGCGCTGCCGTCTGCGTACCGCCCGGCGGCAGGACGAGGTCCGGACGCGGATTGTACTTGGTGCCCTTGTTGGCGGGCTCCTTGGGGGCGAGCGACACGGCCGAACCGACGTCATCCACCAACTGTTCCATCGCCGTCTTGTCGGTGCCGTAAGTCGGGCTGCCGACGCAGCCGGAAAGACCGGTGGTGACAGCAAAAAGCCCGGCCAAGCCGACGCCAACCCTGAACAGATATGCCGAATTCATGAATGCCTACCAGCCTCGCCGCATAACCTTGGTCGTGCCGAATGTGATTTCTTCCACCCCTGCGGGCAGAATTCGGCCAATTTCAGGCAGTTTTACCGGATGAGCCGCGAAAGCGCAAATCATCCGGTAAGTTTTCCTTAAACGAGTGATGCAAGCTCCCGCAGCGCCTGGGCATCACGGGCCGAAACCTCGGGATAATCGGGGTCCGAGCCGACATCCTTGGTGATCTTCCAGGAGCGCGCGCACTTGGTGCCCTCGGCAAGCTTCGGCTCGACCGCAACCTTGGTGCCATCGTCGAGACGGAAGGCGTCTGCTGCCCCCTCGCCTGCGACCACAGAGATATCCGAGGTGATGCAGATTTCGGCGAAGTCCAGACCTTCGAGCGCTGCCATCAGCTCCGGATCAGCGATATGGACGACCGGGGCCGCTTCCAGCGAGGAGCCGATGCGCTTTTCCTTGCGCTCGATTTCCAAGGCACCAGTGACGGCACGGCGCACGGTGCGGACATGCTTCCATTTGTCGGCCACGGCCTCGTTCGACCAGTCGGCCGGGATGACCGGGAACTGTTCGAGATGGACGGATTCGGCGTTTGGATCGCGCGACAGCCATGCCTCTTCCGTGGTGAACGGCATCATCGGCGCAAACCACAGGACCAGGCAGTCGAACAGCTTGCGGATGACGAAGAGGGCCGAGCGGCGCTTAAGGCTCGACGGGGCGTCGCAATAGAGCGTGTCCTTGCGGATGTCGAAGTAGAAGGCGGAAAGCTCGACATTCGCGAAATCGCTGAGCGCACGGACGATGCGCTTGAAGTCGAATTCGTCGTAGCCCTTGCGCACGATCTGGTCGAGTTCGGCCAGGCGATGCAGCATCAGTTTTTCGAGTTCCGGCAGATCGGCATAGGCGATCTCGGCGCCATGATCATGGGCGAGCGTGCCGAGCATCCAGCGGAGCGTGTTGCGGATCTTGCGGTAGCTATCGATATTGGTCTGGATGATCGTCTTGCCGAGACGCTGGTCTTCCCAATAATCGGTATTCATCACCCAGAGACGCAGGATATCGGCGCCGGACTGGCTCATGACTTCCTGCGGCGTCACGGTGTTGCCGAGCGACTTCGACATCTTGCGGCCGTCTTCCGCCATCGTGAACCCGTGGGTGACGACGGCATTGTACGGCGCGCGGCCACGGGTGGCGCAGCTTTCGAGCAGCGACGAATGGAACCAGCCACGATGCTGGTCGGAGCCTTCGAGATAGACGTCCGCCGGCCACTTCAGATCCGGGCGATCTTCCAGCGTGAAGGTGTGGGTCGAGCCACTGTCGAACCAGACGTCCAAGATGTCAGAGACCATCTGCCACTTGTCGCCGTCGTGCTCGGACCCAAGGAAACGTTCCTTGGCACCTTCGGCGAACCAGGCATCGGCGCCTTCAACTTCGAAGGCGGCGAGGATGCGGGCGTTGACTGCCTCGTCCTTCAGGACATTGCCTTCCGCATCGGCAAAGACGCAGATCGGCACGCCCCAGGCGCGCTGGCGGGAAAGCACCCAATCCGGGCGCTGCTCGATCATGGCGCGCAGGCGGTTCTGGCCGCCAGCCGGTACAAAGCGGGTCTGGTCGATGGCGGAGAGTGCGCGGCTACGCAGCGTCGTGCCGTCGCCGAGTTCCTTGTCCATATAGACAAACCACTGCGGCGTGTTGCGGAAGATGACCGGCTTCTTGGAGCGCCAGGAATGCGGATAGTCATGCTTGATGCGACCACGGGCAAAGAGGTTATTGGCCGCGATCAGGGCCTCCATGACGCGCTTGTTGGCGTCGCCCTTCTTGCCGTTGTCGTCGAGCACGCGGGCAGCGCCCCCTTCAGCCGAGGGGCCGAAACCGGGGGCGTCTTCGGTGTAGAAGCCAGCATCGTCGACCGGGAACGGGATCTTGGTGTCGATGCCACGGGCTTCGAGCGCCTTGGCATGACCCATCCAGGCGTCAAAGTCTTCGCGACCGTGCGACGGTGCGGTGTGTACGAAGCCAGTACCGGCATCATCGGTGACGTGATCGCCATCTATGAGGGGTACAGCGAAGCTGTAGCCCATGTCGGCCAGCGGGTGCGCGCAGGTGATGGCAGCGAGTTCAGCCGCTGGCACGCCGCGCAGGCGGTTGAATTCGAGCTTGGCCTTGGCAAAGGATTCCGGCGCCAGCTTGTCGGCAAAGATCAGCTTCTCGCCCGGCTGCGGACCGAAGTCGTTGGCAGCAGCGGTGACTTCGTAAAGTCCGTATTCAACGCGTGACGAGTAGGAGATCGCGCGATTGCCGGGGATGGTCCAGGGCGTAGTGGTCCAGATGACGACGTATGCCCCCATCAACTCAGACAGCTTGTCAACCTCTGCATACAGTTCAGGTAGGTGGCTATCATCGACGGCCGCGTCGATTGGCTGCCCATCGTTCCCTTTGATGAGAACTCGGCCGGGACGGCGATACCAGTCCTTGTCAAACGACACCACCGGGAACTTCACCCAGATCGTGTCGCTCTCGACCTCGGCATATTCCACTTCGGCTTCGGCAAGCGCGGTGCGCTCGACGACCGACCACATGATCGGCTTGGATCCGCGATAGAGCTGGCCGGACATGGCGATCTTCAGGAGTTCGCCGGCGATGCGGGCTTCCGAGTGGAAGGCCATGGTCGTGTAGGGGCGGTCGAAATCGCCCTCGATGCCGAGACGGCGGAATTCGTCCGACTGGGTGTTGATCCAGCCCTGCGCGAAGTCGCGGCATTCCTGGCGGAATTCGTTGACCGGGACTTCGTTCTTGTCCTTGCCCTTTTCGCGGTACTTTTCCTCGATCTTCCATTCGATCGGCAGGCCGTGGCAATCCCAGCCGGGCACGTAGTTTGCGTCATAGCCGCGCATCTGGAAGGAGCGGGTGATGACGTCCTTCAGCACCTTGTTCAGCGCATGGCCGATATGGATGTTGCCGTTGGCATAAGGAGGGCCGTCATGCAGGACGAATTTTTCGCGGCCGGCGGCGGAGGCGCGGAGCTTCTTGTAGAGCCCCATTTCCTTCCACTTGGCCGCCATTTCCGGCTCCTTCTGCGGCAGACCTGCGCGCATCGGAAATTCGGTTTCGGGCAGATAGAGGGTCTTGGAGTAATCAAGCTTTTCGGTGGTGTCGGTGCTATCGGTCATGGAGCCTTGCAATCGTCTCTGGCGCGTTTGCCGCGCATGCGAACGGGATATCGGAATGAGATGTGGCGCTTGGGAAGCACCGAAAACCCGGACCCTCCGGCAGCAATCAATGCGCGCAGAAGGCCGGGCCAATAATTCGCAAGTCTATCATCAAGCGACGATATCGGGTCATGGTGGCCGTTGTTTAAGAGGTTTTCGCGTCCATGGGAAGAGGTTTGACGCGCGCTTCGGACGGTTCCGACGCCAACTCGTGAAAGCGGCGCAAGCCCGGCTCAGCCCTTATCCGCCTCAACCACCGCCCGCAGCGCATCATTGATGCGGTCCTGCCAGCCGGGGCCCTCTGCCTGGAAGTGCTCAAGTACGGCACTGTCGATGCGGAGCGAGACGAGTTCCTTGGCCTCCGGCGCTGCGCGGCGTTCGACGGCGGGTGCGACCGGCTTTGGGGCCGGACGGAACAGGGCTTCGGCGGCGTCCTTGGGATTGATGGGGCGGCGGGCCATGGGTGCGGGCTTTCTGATGTCTGGCCGGGTGGGTTGGCCGAGGTTTCGGTTGGAGACAATCAACCCGCGGCACAGATGTGCACGGGCGTCAGAAGGCAATCTTGGCGTCCAGTTCGCCCATCGGCTTGACGCCTGCGAGAAGCGCCCTCGCCTCTTCCTCGTCCTTGCGGATCTGGGCAACCAGCGGGTCGAGACCGTCGAATTTCCACTCGTCGCGCAGATGGCCGAAGAAGGAGACCGAACAGATCTCGCCATAGAGATCGCCAGAGAAATCGAAGACGAAGGTTTCGAGCCAGGGATCGCCGTGATCGGTCACGGTCGGACGGTAGCCGAAGCTTGCGACACCATCGCGAATGATGCCATCGGGACGACGGAAACGCACGGCGTAAATGCCGGGCCGGAGCATCGCTTCCGGCGGCAGATGCATGTTGGCGGTCGGGAAGCCCAGGGTGCGGCCAAGCTGCTGGCCCTTCATCACTTCCGCCTCAAGGGTGAAGCGGTATCCCAGAAGACCGGCGGCCTGGGTCACATCACCCTCGCCCAGAAGTTGGCGGATGCGGCTCGACGAGATCACCTCGGCGCCCTCATCGCGGAAGGCATCGATCAGGCTGACCCCGAAGCCATGGCGACTACCGGCCTCCATCAGGAAGGCAGGGCCACCCTCACGGCCCTTGCCGAAGTGGAAATCAAAGCCGGTGACAACTTCCTTGGCGCCGATCCAGTCAACCAGGATGGCCCGGACGAAATCATCGGCAGAGCTCTGCGAAAATTCGCGGTCGAAGGGGTATTCGATGACGGAATGGAAGCCCATGGCTTCCAGGATGCGGGCGCGGATGGGGGCCGGCGTCAGCCGGAAGACGGGCTTATCCGGATTGAAGACGGAGCGCGGATGCGGCTCGAAGGTGAGCACCAGGGCCGGCACGCCAAGCGCCTCGGCGCGCTCCAGCGCCCGGTTCAGCACGGCCTGATGGCCGCGATGAACGCCGTCGAAATTGCCGATCGCCACCACGCCGCCGCGCAAGGCTGCCGGCAGCGGTTCTTTTTTTTCGTTGCGGTGGAAAACCGTCATGATTGCCGTCGCCTCACGCCAGCCGGTGCATCCAGTATTGCGGCGCGACCTTTTCGCGGTCGAGATAGACATGCAGCCGGTCCTCGTCGGTGACGCCGCCGGTCGCATATTCGGCCGCATGGATGCCGCCGGAGATATAGAGAAGATCAAGGCCTGCATCGACCGCACCCTTGACGTCGGTCGGCATGCCGTCGCCGATGGCGAGCACGCGGGTCATGTCGACATCGCCACGGGCCGCGCGTGCAGCGGCAAGCGTTGCCTCATAGATCGGCGCATGCGGCTTGCCGGCAATGCGGGTTTCGCCACCGAGCGTATCGTAAAGGGCGGCCACGGCGCCGGCGCAAGGGATGATGCGATGGCCGCGCTCGACCACGAGATCGGGGTTGGCGCAGATCAGCGGCACCTTGCGCGCAACAAAGGCGGTCAGCATGTCGCGGTAATCTTCCGGCGTCTCGACCTCATCGTCGAAGAAGCCGGTGCAGACGACGCAATCGGCTTCGTCGGCCGAGACCACCGTCACGTCGAGACCCTCGAAGAGCGGCATGTCGCGTTCGGGGCCGAGCAGGAAGACCTTTTTCGGACCGGCGGCAATCAGTGTGCGGGTCACGTCACCCGAGGTGACAATGCGGTCATAGGCGGTATCCGGCACGCCGATGGCGCGCAGCTGCGGAATGACGCCGATCGCGGGCCGCGGCGAATTGGTGATCAGGACCACCGTCAGGCCCTTTTCTCTGGCCGCTGTCAGCGCTTCGCCGGCGAGCGGAAAGGCATCGATGCCATTGTGCAAAACACCCCAGACGTCACACAGAATGACGTCGTAAGCGTCCGTCACGTCGCCAAGGGTGGTAATGCTGCGGGCCATCTTTGTTCCTGACTGCTCTGATTGTGCCCGCTGACATGGCAAAGGAATGCTGCCAAGGCAAGGGGCGCGGCGTCACCCAAACGCAAATTCGCCGCCTCACTCAAATCAGCGCATGCATGGCGAGGCCGAGAAGGGCTGCCACCAGAAGCGTGCGACCGACCCCCTGATGGAAGCGGAAGAGCAGGATGGCGGCCATAATCGCAATCAGCAGAGCCTCAACATCCAGCGTCGACCAGTCCGGGACCGGCAGGGCGGCGGCAAGCGGCCCGAGCCTTGCGAATTCGACCTCTGCGACCGCCTTGAAGATCACATGCAGGGCGAACCAGAGGGCGAGATTGAGGATGACGCCGACGACGGCGGCGGTGATGGCGGAGAGGGCTGCACTGACCTGACGGTTGCCGCGCAGGCGCTCCACATAGGGCGCCCCGGCAAAGATGAAGAGGAAGCTCGGAATGAAGGTGGCCCAGGCGGTGAGCAAACCTCCGAGCAGTCCGATCAGGAGCGGATCGAAAGGGCCGCTTTCGCGAAAACCGGCGAGGAAGCCGACAAAGGAGAGGACGAGGACCAGCGGTCCGGGTGTGGTTTCGGCCAGCGCCAGCCCGTCCAGCATCTCGCCCGGTCGCAGCCACTGATACTGTTCGACGGCGACCTGCGCGACATAGGCAAGTACGGCATAGGCACCACCGAAGGTGACCAGGGCCATGCGGGAGAAAAAGGCCTGCAACTCCGGCAAGGCTGTCTCCGGCAGGAAGAGCCAGAGAAGCGGAAGTGGTACCAGCCAGATGCCGATCCAGACAAGGCCGATGCCGAGCTGGCGACTGAAAGCCGGCCCACGGCCTACGGGCGTTGCGGTTTCCATGCCCGTGCCGGGCCGTATGCGCGCATGGGCAAGGCCAATGATGGCAGCGGAGAGCACGACCAGCGGAAAGGGCAGCGAAAAGACGAAAAGTGCGACGAAGGCGATGGTGGCCATCCAGCGGTGAAAACCGCTCTTCAAAGCCCGCTTGCCGATGCGGATCAGCGCTTCGACGACGATGGCGAGCACGGCGGCCTTCAGCCCGAAGAACAGGCCGGTGACCATCCCTGCGTCCTGGTAGAGGGCATAGAGGGATGACAGGCCGAGGATGACGGCAAGACCCGGGAGCACGAAGAGCAGCCCGGCGACGATGCCGCCTTTTGCGCCATGGAGGAGCCAGCCGATATAGGTTGCGAGCTGTTGGGCCTCAGGCCCTGGCAAGAGCATGCAATAGTTCAGCGCATGCAGATAGCGATCCTCATCGATCCAGCGCTTCTCCTCCACGCAGATCTTATGCATCAGCGCGATCTGGGCGGCGGGCCCGCCGAAGGAGAGGAGGCCGATGCGGGCAAAGGCGGCGGTGAGTTCGGAAAACGTCGGTCGTGTCTCTGTCATGCCGGCTTTCCGTCTTTCCTCAATTCTGCCGCCACAAGAGCGGCGAGCACCGCCGCAGTCAAGCCAGAAGCCTGGCGCCGGGGCCGGACTTTCCAAGCTGATCGTCGCCATTGCGCAAGGGACAATCCTCCAGGGACAGGCAACCGCAGCCGATGCAGCCATCGAGCCTTTCTCGCAACCCTTGAAGTTGCGAGATGCGGCGGTCGAGATCGGCTCGCCAGGTTTCCGACAAGCGGCGCCAGTCGGAGACAGAGGGCGGACGGTCGTCTGGCAGGGTTGCGAAGGCGGCGGAGATATCGGCAAGCGACAGGCCTAGCGATTGGGCGACCTTGATGACGGCGACGCGGCGGAGCACGCCGCGCGGAAAACGGCGCTGATTTCCGCCGCTGCGCAGCGAATGGATGAGCCCTTCCCGCTCATAGTAGTGCAGAGCCGAAACGGCGACACCGGCACGGCGCGCCACCTCGCCTACGCTCAGGAGAACAGGCTTCTTTGGCTTTTGCTCTGCCATAAATTTGATCCTTGACCTCAATGAAGGTTGAGGTCCTATCCATGTCAGCGTCCCGGTTCAAATTCAAGATCGAACAATTATGGAGCGCAGCATGAAAAACGCATCCGCCTTGCCGATGAATGACCAACTCGCCGCCCCCGCGACCGTTCTCCGGATCGACCGCTTCACCTGCCCGCTCGTTCATTGGCCTACTTTTGCCGAACGCCTCGCCTTCATCGACGGACATCTCCGGAGCCACCCGCATTGCAGGATGAGCCGCGTGGCCTCATCCGAGCGCGACGGCCAAGTCTATGTGATCACCATTGCAGAATGGGACAGCCGGGATGCGCTGCTTGCGGCAAAGCAGGAAATGGCGGCGGTTTATGCCGAAAACGGCTTCGATCCTGCCGCATTCCTCAGCCAACATGGCATAGAGAGCGAGTTTGTCACCTTCGAAACCATGGGTCTCTGAGGGTTAACAGGCCATCCGGTGCCATTTACGATAGGCATCGGATTTTTACGCGGTTGCCTTGACTCAATCCAAGCCTGTTCTTATCTGACAGTCGCTGGCACTCCTCTAGGGGGAGTGCTAATAGTATCCGATGTGATCCCGTCCGGGATCGCGAGTGTCATTTGATCGAGGGATTAGACAATGGCAAGCACCAATTTCCGCCCGTTGCACGACCGCGTTGTAGTCAAGCGCGTCGAGTCTGAAGAAAAGACCAAGGGCGGCATCATCATTCCCGACACCGCCAAGGAAAAGCCGGCTGAAGGCGAAGTCATCGCCGTTGGCCCGGGCGCCCGCGACGAAAGCGGCAAGCAGATTGCGCTGGACGTCAAGGTTGGCGACCGCGTTCTGTTCGGCAAGTGGTCCGGCACCGAAGTGAAGCTCGACGGCGTCGACCTCCTCATCATGAAGGAAGCCGACATCATGGGCGTTATCGGCTGATTTAGAGCCGGTTATTTCCACTTCTCATCCTGAAATTCGCAATGGGCTAGACGCCCGGGAGTTTTGAATATGGCTGCTAAAGAAATCAAGTTTGGCCGCACCGCGCGCGAAAAGATGCTGCATGGCGTCGACATCCTCGCAGACGCCGTGAAGGTAACGCTCGGCCCGAAGGGTCGTAACGTCATCATCGACAAGTCCTTCGGCGCTCCACGCATCACCAAGGACGGTGTATCGGTCGCCAAGGAAATCGAACTGGAAGACAAGTTCGAGAACATGGGCGCCCAGATGGTCCGCGAAGTTGCTTCGAAGACCAACGACATCGCCGGCGACGGCACCACGACCGCAACCGTTCTTGCCCAGGCCATCGTTCGCGAAGGCAACAAGGCCGTTGCTGCCGGCATGAACCCGATGGACCTGAAGCGCGGCATCGATCTGGCCGTTGCTGAAGTTGTCAAGGACCTCCAGGCCAAGGCCAAGAAGATCTCGACTTCGGAAGAAGTTGCCCAGGTCGGCACGATCTCGGCCAATGGCGACACGCAGGTCGGCAAGGACATTGCCGAAGCCATGCAGAAGGTTGGCAACGAAGGCGTCATCACCGTCGAAGAAGCCAAGACCGCTGAAACTGAACTCGAAGTCGTCGAAGGCATGCAGTTCGACCGCGGCTACCTGTCGCCTTACTTCGTGACCAACCCGGAAAAGATGGTCGCCGATCTCGACGACGCCTACATCCTGCTGCACGAAAAGAAGCTCTCGAACCTCCAGGCCATGCTGCCGGTTCTCGAAGCCGTCGTTCAGACCGGCAAGCCGCTCGTCATCATCGCTGAAGACGTGGAAGGCGAAGCTCTTGCAACTCTCGTCGTCAACAAGCTGCGTGGCGGCCTGAAGATCGCTGCCGTCAAGGCTCCTGGCTTCGGCGATCGCCGCAAGGCCATGCTGGAAGACATCGCCATCCTCTCGGGCGGCACTGTCATCTCGGAAGACCTCGGCATCAAGCTCGAGTCTGTCACCCTCGACATGCTCGGCCGCGCCAAGAAGGTCTCGATCACCAAGGAAAACACCACCATCGTTGACGGTGCTGGCCAGAAGTCTGACATCGAAGGCCGCGTTGCCCAGATCAAGGCGCAGATCGAAGAAACCTCTTCGGACTACGACCGCGAAAAGCTGCAGGAACGTCTTGCCAAGCTCGCTGGTGGCGTTGCCGTCATCCGCGTTGGCGGCTCGACCGAAATCGAAGTCAAGGAACGCAAGGACCGCATCGACGACGCGCTGAACGCAACGCGCGCTGCTGTTCAGGAAGGTATCGTTCCTGGCGGTGGTACGGCTCTGCTCCGTTCGTCGACCAAGATCACCGTCAAGGGTGCAAACGACGACCAGGAAGCCGGCATCAACATCGTTCGCCGCGCTCTCCAGTCGCTGGTTCGCCAGATCGCCACCAACGCTGGTGACGAAGCTTCGATCATCGTCGGCCGTATCCTCGACAAGAACGAAGAGAACTACGGCTACAACGCCCAGACCGGCGAATTCGGCGACATGATCGCCATGGGTATCGTCGATCCGGTCAAGGTTGTTCGCACGGCTCTGCAGAACGCAGCTTCGGTTGCTTCGCTGCTGATCACCACCGAAGCCATGATCGCCGAACTTCCGAAGAAGGAAGCTGCTGGCGGCATGCCGGGCGGCATGGGCGGCATGGGCGGCATGGACATGATGTAAGACCCATCGGGTCTTTCATCTGAACCATCGGTTCAGTCTTACGAAGGGCGGTCGCAAGGCCGCCCTTTTTTCGGTCTTGTGGACACCCGTAACGCATGCCAGACGCAGGGCTGCGACAGATTCTGATCAAACGTCCAAAAATAAGCACGCTTCCCAGCCGCGCAGCGCTTGTGCGCAGCACGATAGTCAATTTAAATATTTCTTAATGCTAACTGGCTTTTCCACTTTGACGCGGCCGCCTCTTTTCTTGCGCTCATACGTGGCAGGGCATTTTCAACCCGACGGCGTCGTGATATCCGTCAGTTGTACGTTCATTCTCGTTGGGGAACGAGATGGTTGTGCCGATGCTTCACAAACGCGTTTGGTGAAGCGAAAAATATAGTGGTTGCGCCGCCGGGCTGGGCCGGTGTTGGTATGTTCAAGTCTCTACGGCGGATCGCTGGGGGAGGCGGATTTTCGGGAATGCGGCCGGACGCGCAGCGTCGACACACAAGAGCCGCTACCTGCTGCTGGGTTTGGGGAAGACAGTGTTTAAGATCGCAAATGCCGAACTCGATATGGGCAACCCATACGATTGCCCGCCAGATCGCGGCGGCTTTCTGGCGGATGACGCCTGTCGTTTTGGTGTGTCTGAAGACTGGACCGGCAATCTGACAAACGGATTGCTGCAGTTGGGCGAGCGCGCCCGGAACATCCATGGCCTGGACACGCCGGAGATTGGCCTCCTGACCATGATGCGCTGCTACGACCAGGCGGACCGCGCGCATATCCTGCGGCTGTTCGAGCAGGCGGCAACCGAACCGTCGCGCTTCTGCTATTCGACAACCATCATCGTGGGAAACAACCACCGCCAGCCGGTGTTCTGCATCGGCGAGTCGTCCGGGCTTGTCGACAATGGCGGCAACATTGTCGGCCTGTTCATCTTCCCTCGCTTCCAGCTGCCCACGCCAGTCTCGGTCAAACCGGCCTGAGATCATCAACGATCGAATGAATGATGCTTGCTGTTTCGTTTTTGTGAACGAATAGTCAAATATCGTCAACCTATCCGTAGATGCAAAAAAAGGGCATTGGTGCGTCACTGGCTGGCGCCGAGGAGCGGCACAGCACCAACGTTATGGAGCCCCCGATGTCGTCCACAAACAATGCCCTTCTGGTACTTGTCCGCGTTCTTCTCTCCTTCATCTTCATCCTGTCCGGTTTTGGCAAGCTGACCGACCCGACGGCAACTGCCGGCATGATCACCGGCGCCGGCCTGCCGGCTGCCGACCTGCTCGCCTATGCTGCCGGCCTTTATGAGCTGGTTGCCGGCCTCTTCATCCTTGTTGGTTTCCAGACCAAGCTCACCGCCTGGACTATCGCGCTGTTCTGCGTGTTCACCGGTCTGGTCTTCCACTCCGGCACCGTTGCCATCGAAGGCTGGCCGGAAGGTGCGCTCGGCTGGATCAACACGCTGAACCAGATCATGCTGATGAAGAACATCACGCTGGCCGGCGGCTATATCGCTCTCGCCATCATCGGCGCCGGCGCCTACTCGATCGACGCCCGTCGCTCGGCTGCCTGATCCCTGCCCTAACCGGCAAAAAGAAACCCGCTGGAGCGATCCGGCGGGTTTTTTCGTGAGCGATTGCCCCTCATCCACCCTTCGGGACACCTTTTCCCAGCAGGCGGTGAGAGGAGCGAGACCGCCAAGGCATGTTGTCGCCTCTCCCCGCTCGGGTGGAGAGGTCAGAGGGAGAGGCCAAGCTCTCTCGCCAGCGTTTAGAGGACCCCGCGCACAGCCTCGATGATGCGATTGATCATTGCATTGCCCTCATGCTCCGGCTTTCTTGCCCGCACAAGGCAGGCCTCGGAGCGCAGGATCACACCATCCGACAGCACTTTCAGGTGGTTCGCCTTCAAGGTCGAGCCGGTCGAGGTGATATCGACGATGATATCCGCCTGGCCGGCGGCGGGGGCGCCTTCTGTTGCGCCCAGGCTTTCGACGATCCGGTAGAGCTGGATTCCATGCTGGCGCGAGAAATGCTGCTGGGTGAGGCGCCAGTATTTGGTGGCAATCGCCAGGCGCCGGCCATGGCGGGTGCGGAATTCGGCGGCGACATCGCCGAGGTCGGCCATCGTATCGACGTCGAGCCAGATCTCGGGAACGGCGACGACCACGTCCGCATGTCCGAAGCCGAGACGGGCCGATATTTCGACGCGGGCATCGGCATCGGCCAGCCCCTCGCGGATCAGGTCTTCCCCCGTCACGCCGAAATCCACCGTGCCATTGCCGATCTCGCGCGAGATTTCGGAAGCCGAGAGATAGGCGATCTCGACATCGTCGAGCCCTTCGACACGGCCGCGATAGGAGCGGTCATTGCCGACAGCGACGATCTTCATCCCCGCCTTTTCGAAGATGGCGGAGCTATCATCCTTCATGCGGCCCTTGGAGGGCAGACCGATGGTGATGGTCATCAGACTGTCCTTTCCGTTTCGATGCGGTCTAGCCAGAGCGAAAAGCCGACGGCTGGTATATGCGTTGCGGCGCCGAGCAGCGTCAGCAGACGGTCAAAGCGTCCACCGCCAGCCAGTACGGCCGGCTGATCCTTGGCCGTCACTTCGAAGACGAGGCCTGTATAATAATCCAGCGGACGGCCGAAGGCGGCGCGGTAGGTCACGAGGCCAAGATCGATGCCTGTATTGGCAAGGGCTGCAACCCGCTCGTCGAAGCGAGAGATGGCCGCTCCAAGCTTCAAGCCGGCAGCATCGGCGAAACCGGCAAGGGCGGCGGAGGCCTCTCCCAGCGGCAGTTCGAGCGAGAGGAACTCGCGCAGCAGCAACAGCGCCGCACCATCGAGACGGGTCTCGGCCAGCTCCAGCTTTTCCTTCAGCCTTCTTGCGATTTCGGTCGGCGTACGGCTGGCATTGGTGAGGTAGCCGGTCTCCTGCATGGTCGCATCGATGTAAGCGATCAGCGCGCTCTGGTCGCCGCTGGCCAGGAGATCGGAGACCTGCGGATCCAGGCCCGGCACCGGTGTCGGCGTGGCCAGTTTGCGCAGCAGCTGGTCGAGCTGGTCAGGGTTGCCAAAAGCCTGAATCAGTCGCTTCTGCCAACCGGCGGGCAGGCCCAGCGCCTTGACCACGGCCTCGAAGACAGACTGGTCGCCGAGGGTCACTGCGAGCGGCCTGGTCGGCAGGAGGCGGGTGAGGATTGCGACGCTATCGGCAATGGCGCGCGCATCCGATGCGGCGACCGCGATATCGCCAAGGTCCTCGATGCCGGCCTGGTAAAACTCCTGCGGGCCTTCGCGGCGCTGACGGAAGACTTCGCCGAGATAGGCATAACGCTTCGGCGTGCCCGTTGCTGTCTCTATATGACGAAGACAGACGGGAATGGTGAATTCCGGGCGCAGGCAGAGGCTCTCGCCCCGCTCATTCTCGGTCAAGAAAATACGCCGGCGCAGGTCTTCGCCTGCCATGTCGAGGAAGGGTGCCGCCGGCTGGATGACCGGCGTATCGACGCGCGTGGTGCCGCGCGAGACGAATTCCTGCAGAATGGTGCCGGCGAAATCCGGCATGTCGGTCATGGGCATGAGGTTGGTCCTGCGATTGGGGAGTAAGTCCCCCTCTGGGCTGCCGCCCATCTCCCCCACAAGGGGGGAGAAGACCTGGGGCAGGCGCCAACCAGGCTCATAGAGGAGGTAAATCCGGGCGCGAGCTGTATGCGCCGACCGGCTCCCTCCCCCTTGTGGGGAGGGTTGGGGAGGGGCAAAGCCGCGAACTCAGACATCAAACACCCTTCGCCCGACGGCGATCTTCCGCCTGGGCGGCGAGGATCTCGCGGACCTTGGCGACCAGATCCGCCTCGGCCACGACTTCCTGAGCCACGCGGGCCTCGCGCCATTCGGCGTTGTCGGTGATTTCGCCCGACAGGCGCTTGCCCTCGATCAGGTCCTTAATCTGGACGACGCCTTGCGCCCGCTCGTCGCCGCCCTGGATGATGGCGATCGGGGCGCCGCGGCGGTCGGCATATTTCAGCTGGTTGCCGAACTTCTTCCAGTTGCCCTGGTACATTTCGGCGCGGATGCCTTCGTTGCGCAGCGCCTGCGTGAAGCGCTGGTAGCGACCCATGCTCTCGACATCACCATCCATGACGGTGACGAGGACCGGACCCGGGACGTCATCCTGGCCGAGCTTGCCGAGGTTCTTCAGCGCCGTCATCAGGCGCGAAACGCCGATCGAGAAGCCCGTGGCCGGAACCGGCTGGCCCATGAAGCGCGAGACGAGACCATCATAACGCCCGCCGCCGCCGACCGAACCGAAGACGACCTTCTCGCCCTTCTCATTGGTGACGTCGAAGGTGAGTTCGGCTTCGTAGACAGGGCCGGTGTAGTATTCGAGGCCGCGCACGACGGAGGGGTCGATCTTGATACGGGTCGCATCGTAGCCGGCACCGGCAACGAGGGCACCAATCATGTTCAGCTCCTCGACGCCTTCTTCACCCTTGGAGGTGCCAGCAACGAGGGCGGCGAGTTCGGCAGCGCTTTCGGCATAGGAGGTGATACCGACAAAGAAGAGAACCTTGGCGATCTGTTCCTCGTTCAATCCCGCACCCTTGGTGAAGTCGCCGGACTCGTCTTTGCGGCCTTCGCCGAGCAGTAGCTTCACGCCTTCCGGACCAAACTTGTCGAGTTTGTCGATGGCGCGCAGCACGTTCAGACGACGGCCGGCATTCTCCTCGCCGCCGAGACCGATCGCCTCCATCACGCCGTCCAAAACCTTGCGGTTGTTGACCCGGATCACATAATCGCCGCGCTTGATGCCGAGCGCTTCCAGCGTATCGGCCATCATCATGCACATTTCGGCATCGGCCTGGACGCCCGGCGCGCCGACGGTGTCGGCGTCGAACTGCATGAACTGGCGGAAACGGCCCGGGCCCGGCTTTTCGTTGCGGAAAACGTAGCCGGCGCGATAGGTGCGGTAGGGCAGCTGGATTTCCTGGAAATTCTCCGCGACATGACGGGCCATTGGCGCTGTCAGGTCATAGCGCAGCGACATCCACTGCTCGTCATCGTCCTGCAGCGAGAAGACGCCTTCGTTCGGGCGATCGCTGTCGGGCAGGAACTTGCCGAGCGCATCGGTGTATTCGAAGAGCGGGGTCTCGATCGGATCGAAGCCGTAACGCTCATAGACCTCGCGGATGGTCTCCATCATCTGGTTGGCAGCGCGAATATCGGCAGCCTCGCGATCGACGAAGCCGCGCGGCAGACGGGCCTTCAGCTTCTGGGGCTTCTTGTTCTTATCGCTCATGATGACAACCGGAATTTCGTTTCAAAAAGGTGCCGGTGTCTTAGAGGATCAAGGATTTGGCGGCAAGGGCGAAGGCGGGTGCCACAGCGTCGGATGCTGGAAAAGAGGGCGTTCTTGGTGTTATGTTTGCGCGCATCACCAAAGGCTGGACCGATGAACAAGCGCGTTACGCTCAAGATGCCGCCACGCGCGACGACCCCAGAAGCCTCGGCGAACCTCTGCAGGACAGCACAAGCCCGGTGCCTATTGGCGCTACAAGGTTGTCGATCACCGCATCATTTGCGATATCCAAGACGGCAAGCTCATCGTGCTTGTGGTCGAGATCGGCCATCGCAGCTCCGTCTATCGGTAATCCATGATCCTTGAAGCCCTGAATTATGCCGCAAGCTGGCCGCTGACTTCTGCTGCTCATCGTCCCTTCATCCGGTCCTCGGTCAATCTCTCTGCGCGCGCCAATCGCTGCGGCAAAGCCTGGGCCGAACACGAGCGGCGGACAAAAGGGGCGGTGCTGAAGGCGGCCGAGGGCTGCCGGCAAAGGCGAACGGCGGCGATCCTTGGCTCGGGGTTACTGCGCGATGTGCCGGTCATCGCGCTATCTCGGATGTTTGATACGGTGGTGCTGGTCGATCTCGTGCATCTCGCCAGCGTGCGGGGCTGGATTGCGATGAAAGGCCTCAAGAATGTGCGGTTGATCGAGCGGGACCTTTCCGGGCTCGATGATTTTCTTGCGGGCATGGCACCGGACCCGCTCTCCTTCCTGCGGCAGGTGCCCTACCTGGACTTCGTTGCCTCAGCCAATCTGCTCTCCCAGATCGGCATCGGTGCGGAGAGGCGGATCGCGCGCGCGAACGGCGGCGTGGCATCGGCAGACGCGGTACCCCTTCTGATCCGCGCCCATCTCGATGGACTACAGCAGGTGGCAGCAACCACATGTCTGGTGACCGATGTCTCCTACCGCGTGATCGACCGCGGCGGCCGCTGCCACGAAACCGTGGACCTTCTCCATGGCGTCGATCCGGGCGATCCGCTCGAAACCTGGGACTGGCCGGTGATCCCTTTCGGCGAAGAAAGCCGCGACTATCAGATCGTTCACAGCGTTATCTCGCGCCAGATGGCTCCATGAATCGTCGGCGGCCTTGTTTTCGGCACAAGGATGCACAATCTTCAGCGTCATGATGCTCTTTCGCCGCCTCCTGCTGCTTGTTGCCGCTCTCGCCTATGGCGTGATGCCGATGTCCGGGACAAGTTCCGGACTGTCGGCCATGGCGATGCCCGTGGCCAGCGTTTCGGACGGGGTGGTGCCTGAGCATCACGGTGGATCGGGCATGATGCGCGAGTTTGCAGCGATCGCGGCTGATAGCGCAGACTGCCCGCATTCCGGCATGTCAGCCGCCGTGCCCGAGCTTAGCCCCGACAATCACGCCGATCACGGCAAGGGCAAAGGCAGCGCCGTCTGGCACTGTTCGGCCTGCCTGACGCTGCCGGTCGATATCACCTTCGCATATCAGGGCCCTGCTGCCCGCGCGGCAGAAGCCGCAACCTTGCCGCGCCCGCTCGTTTCACAACGTGCCGCGCCGCTGACGCCCCCTCCCCGCGCCTGATCTCATGACCGTCGCGGCCGTTGTTGCCGCCCATTTCATGTTTCGATCAGCACAGGAGATACTCATGCTGAAGACCATTTTCGTTGCGGCATCGCTTGCGACCGCACTGACCACCGCATCCTTCACCACTGTCTTGGCCCAGGACAACACCATGCATCAAGGGCACGACATGTCATCCATGGACCATGGCATGATGGATAAGAGCGCCTCGTCCAAGGCCTTTGCCGAGGCCAATGCCCGGATGCACAAGGACATGGGTGTGCCACTCACCGGCAATGCCGATGTCGATTTTGTCCAGGGCATGATCCCGCATCACCAGGGCGCGATCGACATGGCGAAGATCGTGCTCGAACACGGCAAGGATCCCGAAATCCGCAAGCTGGCGGAAGACGTGATCAAGGCGCAGGAAGGCGAGATTGCCATGATGAAGGAGTGGCTGGCGAAGAACGGCCAGTAACTTCCAAGGCCAACAAACCGGCAATGGCGCATTCCTGCGCCATTGCTTTGCCGGCAACCGGGGGTAATCTGCCGTTCACAGATCGACAAGGAGGCACCATGTCCATCCGTCCCGTGACCGTGATCGGTTTTGATGCCGACGATACGCTCTGGCAGAACGAACAGTATTACAAGCTGACGGAACAGCATTATCGCAGTCTGCTCGCCGAGTTTGCCGAGGGCGAGCACATCTCCGACAGGCTGCTCGAGGCAGAGAAGCGCAACCTTGCGCATTACGGTTTTGGCATCAAGGGTTTCACGCTCTCGATGATCGAGACGGCGCTGGAGATTACCGAAGGCCGTGTTCCCTCAACCGTGATCGGCGAGATCCTGGCGATCGGGCGGGATCTCCTCAGCCACCCGGTAGAATGCCTGCCACATGCGCGTGACGCGCTGGAGGCGCTGGCCGGGCAGTATTTCCTCGTGCTGATCACCAAGGGCGATCTTTTCGATCAGGAACGCAAGCTGGCGCAATCGGGCCTCGGCGATTATTTCGATGCGGTCGAAATCGTCTCGGACAAGACAGCCACCACCTATCGGAGGATCTTCGGCAAACATGGCGATGGGCCGGAGCGGTCAATGATGATCGGCAATTCGCTGAAATCCGACGTCGTGCCCGCCATCGCTGCCGGCGCCTGGGGCGTGTTCGTGCCGCATGAACTGACATGGGTGCTGGAGCACGTGGACAAGCCGGTGGAAGCACCGCGCTTTCGCGAAATCGCCGATCTCGGCGCCGTGGCGGATCTGGTCAGAAGCCTCGGCTGATCAGGGCCGAACGAAGTTGGCTTGCAATTGCTCAATGCCCGCGCGGCAGCAGCAGCCTTCGATATGATCGTTGACAAGGCCCATGGCCTGCATGAAGGCATAGACTGTGGTCGGGCCGACAAAGGTCCAGCCGCGCTTCTTCAGGTCTTTTGAGAGGCGGATGGAGGTCGGTGACGTGGGGTTGGCGCGCAGCGTCGCATAGTCCATGCGAGTCGGGCGTTCCGAGGCATCCGGCTCGTAACTCCAGAAGTAACGAGAGAGCGAGCCGTATTCGTCTTCAAGGTCGATGGCACGGCGGGCATTGTTGATCGTCGAGACGATCTTGCCGCGATGGCGGACGATGCCGGCATCGGCGAGGCAGCGGGCAATGTCGTCATCACCGAACGTCGCCACCTGATGGAAATCGAAGCCGGCAAAGGCTGTCCGGAAACTCTCGCGCTTGCGCAGAATGGTCAGCCAGGACAGGCCGGACTGGAAACCTTCAAGGCAGATCTTCTCGAACAGCCTGATATCGTCGGTAACGGGGCGGCCCCACTCCTCGTCGTGATAGCGGCGATAGTCTTCCAGGCCGCCATGCCAGAAGCAGCGGTCGAGACCGTCATCTCCGCGGATCAGTCCATCTGGAACACCCGTCATGCGATTCTCCCCTCCGGTTCAGGGCGTTTACCATTTGTTCACGATTTTTCCAAACGAGGCGCTAACCCTGACAAAAGGTTTCGCGGATCACGGGCATTTTATGAAGAGCTGTTTACCTGATGGCGGGTTGGCTCTGGCAGGATCCGGCCATTCCGGCGTGCGCCCTGAACCAGCCTCGCCTCCCCTTCGGTCCCGTGTTGTGAGTCGTCCGATGTCGTTGAAGAAGATCCTGATGGCCCTCGTGGCCGCCCTGCCGATGGCCTTGCCCGTTCACGCCAATGATCGCTACCAGAACCGTCCGCCGGTGATGGTCAGCCCCGATCTGTCTGCGCCCTGGGTTCTGCAACTGGGTGGCGTGCCGACAACGCAAGCGCGCCAGCAGAGGCCTCGCGCGGGTGCACGCCCGCTATTTCCGCAAGCGCAGCAGGCCGGCCGTCAGCTGAGACCCGTCTATCGCAATCAGGTGCGGCAGCAGATTGCGCAGCCGGCACCGGTTGGACAACGCCGGATCGTCTCCCAGCGGCGCGGCCTGTTTTCGCAGCAACCCCCGGTTCAACAGGTGGTTGCGCGTCCCGCAAGGCCTGCCAAACCGCAGATCGAGCCGAAATTCCTGCCGCAGATGGTGCAATACGATACGAAGCACAAGCCGGGCACTGTGGTCATCGATACGCGGGAACGGTTCCTCTATCTCGTGATGGAGAATGGCAGCGCCAAGCGCTACGGTGTTGGCGTCGGCAAGCCAGGCTTCGAATGGGCCGGTACCCACAAGGTGACTGCAAAGAAGGAATGGCCGGATTGGCGCCCGCCGCAGGAGATGATCGCCCGCGAGGCCGAAAAGGGCCATTTCCTTCCAGCGCATATGCCGGGCGGGCCGGAAAATCCGCTGGGTGCACGCGCGCTCTATCTCGGATCGACGCTTTATCGAATCCACGGCACCAATGCGCCCTGGTCGATCGGCAGCGGCGTCTCCTCCGGCTGCATCCGTATGCGCAATGAAGATGTCATCGATCTCTATGACCGCGTGCCCAAGGGCGCCAGCGTCATTGTGATCTAAAGCACTGATTGCGTCACACGCATTTCATTCGATCTTGCTTTGGCAGGCAAATTGGCTAGGGTTTCCCTCGATCCAAAGGGGGATTTTCCATGTCGAAACTGAAATTCAGCACGGCGGCGCTTCTGCTCGTCGCCGCGTCCATCGCCCTGCCAATGCAGGCATCGGCCTTCGGCCTCGACCGTGTCGAGACGAAAAACAACGTCACTCTGGTCGCCCAGCAGCGCAAGGAAGTGCCGGAAAAGTTCAAGCGCAAGGTCGTGCGGCTTTCGACGGACGAAAAGCCCGGCACCATCATCATCGATACCAACAACAAGTTCCTCTACTATGTCGAAGGCAATAACCGCGCCACGCGCTACGGCGTCGGTGTCGGCCGCGAAGGTTTTGGCTGGTCGGGCGTGGTGAAGATCGGTCGCAAGCAGGAATGGCCGGAATGGCGCCCGCCGGCAGAAATGCGCCAGCGTGAAGCCGCCAAGGGTCACATCCTGCCGGTCGTGCAGGAAGGCGGCCCGGACAATCCGCTCGGTGCACGCGCCATGTATCTCTACAAGGGCGGCCGTGACACGATCTTCCGCATCCATGGCACCAACCAGCCCTGGACCATTGGCCTCAACATGTCGTCTGGCTGCATCCGGATGATGAACAAGGATGTCGAGCACCTTTACGAGCGTGCCGATATCGGCGCCAAGGTGATTGTCGTAGGCCCGGGCAACAAGCAGGGCGAAGTTTCCTTCGACGACAAGGGCATCGACATTCTGCGCACGATCTTCGGCGGCTGATCCCAGCCCCCGGCATCTGCCTGTCATCAAGGTCGCGCCCATGCGCGGCCTTTTTTTCATGTCATCTTCCTGTAGCAGGGACATAGCAGTCTCCGTCGCATGGCCGTATCCATCATCCGGCCGGCACGTTCCGGAGATCCTGCATGAACCGCCTTTGCTGCCGCAGTCTGCCCTTCCTGCTCATGATTGGCGCCTGCCTGATGGCGGCCAGCCCCGCATCCGCCGAGATGGCGATCTCCGCCTATGGCGGGTTTCAGACCGCGCCGCATAGCGATATCGAGGTATCTGACGACGCTGATTTCCGCGCCGGCTGGGATGGCAAGTCGTTCGAGATGCCCCCCTATTACGGCGTGCGCGGCACCTGGTGGATGGAGGGCATGGGACGGCCCAATCTCGGCCTTTCCGTCGACTTCACCCATGCCAAGGTCTATGCCGACAGCGAAACGCTCGACCGTTCCGGCTGGTCGCATTTCGAGTTTTCCGACGGCATCAATCTGCTGACATTGAATGCGCTTTACCGGATGCCAATCGAAGGCACAAAGTTCGTACCTTATGTCGGCGCCGGCGCCGGCATCAACGTGCCCCATGTCGAAGTCACACGCGCTTCCGGCCGAACCTTCAATTACCAGCTCGGCGGAGCGACCGTTCAGGCACAGGCCGGTGTCGCCTACGAGTTCACCGACAACTGGTCGGCCTTCCTTGAATACAAGGGCAATTATTCCTGGGTCGATGTCGACATCGATTCCGGCGCGTCGCTGAAGACCAACATCCTCACCAACGCGGTCAATATGGGCGTCAGCTACAAGTTCTGAGGCGCGTCAACGCTTGATTGAACAGAAGATGGGCGCACGGTACTCCAGAACCGCTTGGGCACCAGCTGAAGCCGTAGCGCCCAGCCGGGTCAGCGCCATCACATATTCGCCTTCGAAGCGAAGCGTATCTGCTGATTTCCGCGTCGTCAGTAGCGAGAGCGTCAGCCGGTAAACCGGCTCGCGTTTTGGAAAGACTGCCTGCAGGCTGAAGCGCAGATCCCTGTCATCTGTCCAGTATTGCCGGATCATTTCAGAATCCATCTGGAAGCGGCGAAGTTCGGCTGGGGCCCTCTTGTCCTTGAGGCCTGCGACACCGCGAAAGTGAATGAGCTTCTGCTCGTCCTTCTTGCTGAAACCGCTTTCCAACGACATGTCGAGCATGGAATCGGACGCGGCACAGTAGATGCGCTCTGCCGCGCTTACCGCCACTGGACTGGATACCGACAGCAAGGCGACCAGCACCAATTTTCCAGTCACTGCAACCTCCCAGGATGAAACATCCGCAGAAGAGTATTACAGACATCGCTTAACAATTCGCTGAAGCCCGCTTCAACCGCTGAGTGCTCTGGGCCTCTCTCCGCCATAGGCCCAGTTGAGCAGTTCCACCGTATGCACGATTGGAATGCCGGTTGCCGAACCGATCTGCGTCATGCAGCCGATGTTACCGGCGGCGATGAGATCGGGTCTGGTCTTTTCGATGTTTTTCACCTTGCGAGCCTTGAGGCGGGCAGAGATCTCTGGCTGCATGATGTTGTAGGTGCCGGCAGAGCCGCAGCAGAGATGGCCTTCCGGCGGATCCTTGACGGTGAAGCCGGCCGCTTTCAGCAAGAGCTTGGGCGCCATGGTAACCTTCTGGCCGTGCTGCAGCGAACAGGCGGAATGATAGGCAACGGTCAGGCCCTTCGGCGCTTCGACCGGAAGATCGAGGGTGTGAAGATATTCGGTCACATCCTTTGCCAGTGCTGAAATGCGGGCGGCCTTTTCGGCATAGACAGGATCCAGCCGCAGCATGTGGCCGTAATCCTTGATCGTCGTGCCGCAGCCGGATGTGGTAACGATGATCGCATCGAGGCCACCCTCATCCACGGCGCGGCTCCAGACGTCGACGTTGCGCCTTGCGCTCTCCAGCGCCTGCTCTTCCCTGCCCATGTGATGCACCAGCGCGCCGCAACAGCTTTCGCCCCTGGGCACGACGACTTCCACGCCGAGCCGGGTGAGAAGCGCAATCGCCGCTTCGTTGATGCCGGGATCAAGCACCGGCTGGGCACAGCCTGTGAGGATCGCGACGCGGCCACGGCGCTCAGTTCGCGGCGCATGGGTTGCGGGTTCGGCAAAGGTGGAGGCTGGCGGCACGGCAGAGGGCGCAAGCCGCAACATGGCTGCCACCGGCTTTAGCGGTTTGACCTGATCAAAGAGGCCGGCAAAGGGCCGACCGAGGGCTGCGGCCTTCAAAGCCCAGCGGAAACGGCCCGGATAGGGCAGCACCATGGCCAGCACGTTGCGGATCAGCCGGTTCGGCAAGGGCCGCTTATAGGTCTTTTCGATGTGGATGCGGGCGTGATCGACCAGATGCATATAGTCGACGCCGGAGGGACAGGTCGTCGTGCAGGCAAGGCAGGAAAGACAGCGGTCTATATGGGTGACGATCTGCTCATCCGCCGGCCGGCCGTTTTCCAACATGTCCTTGATCAGGTAGATGCGGCCACGCGGACTGTCGAGCTCGTTGCCGAGCGTGACATAGGTCGGACAGGTGGCCGTGCAGAAGCCGCAATGCACGCATTTGCGCAGGATGCTTTCCGCTTCGGCCACATGCGGATCGGCGAGCTGTTCGGCGGTGAAATTGGTCTGCACGTCGGTCCTCCCCCGGAGCAGCGTTGAAAGCTGCGCCGGATATGCTGCTTCAGATCCACCAAGTATCCGGTTTTCCCACTGGCTGGCCTGCGGATGCCTTTTGCAGGCCGATAACACAACGGATGACGCCCCAGATTGAAACGCCTAGCATCAACAACATGCCCAACGCCCCCATCAGCACAAACATCGCCACGACTGCGAGAAGCGAATAGAGCAAACCCAGCCAGAATGTTCTGATGGCATAGGTGTAATGAGTATCGACCCAGGCATCGCCCTTGCTGCGGTTCACATAGGCCATGATCAAGCCGATAATGACGGTGATGCCGACGACGAAACTGACCAGATAGAGGCAATAGACCAGCTGCGCATTCAGACGGCCGGGAGAAAACCAGCCCTCCCCGCCCGAGGTTACAGGCGGCTGGTAGTTCGGATCAGTCATGACAAAACTCCTTCATGCCATCAGTCCGGGATTGAAGATCCCGTGCGGGTCGAGTTTTGCCCTGACTCGGGCGGAAAGCAAAGCGACAGCCGATGTCTGCGGCTCGAATGCCGGCGTGGCGGCCCTGACAGCCGGGCTCGCGCGAAGCAAGGCGGCATGGCCTCCGCCCAGCGTGCGGACGCCGTGCCTCAGCACCTCTGCTTCCGGATCGGCCTCCATCCGCATCCAGATCAGGCCACCCTGCCAATCGTAAAAGGCATCGATGCCGGCGCGGAGCCGGAGGCCGGCCACCAGCTTGTGCGCTTCCGACGGGGCCATGGACACGCGCCAGAGCGGCCGCGTCGTGCCATCGGCATAGGGTGTCACATCGCGGATCTCGCGCCACAGCGCCTTCGTCTGCTCGGCATCAAGCCGGCTGACGGATCCGAAGCCGGCCAGGGCCGACGTCAGCTTGTCGGCGCGGACAGCGACCGAGGCTTCGAGCCCTTCCAGCCTCAGAACGGTCGCGGCACCCTCCGGCAGCACGCCGCCAATGACACGACCTCGCACGCTTTCCGGCAGATGTGCGGCACCCGACACCTCGACAGAGAGCGACATGGCCGAGGCGAGAAGTCCTACCGCCTCTTCGTCATCCAACCCTGAGACGACGAGGGTGAGCGCCGTCTTCGGCACGGGTAATACCTTGAAGGTTACCTCGGTCAGGAAGCCGAGCGTGCCGTAGGAGCCGGCGAGCAGCTTGACGAGATCAAGCCCGGTAACGTTCTTCATCACCCGGCCACCCGCCTTTACCGCCTCGCCTTCGCCATTGACGAAGCGGATGCCGAGAAGATGATCGCGGGCGGCTCCGGCGGTGAAACGGCGCGGGCCGGAGCTGTTGACGGCAAACAGGCCACCGATGGTCGGCGTGCCCGATGTACCCATCAGACCCCGATGATCCATGGGCTCAAACGCCATGCCCTGACCGTTTTCGGCAAGCGCTGCCTCGATCTCGGCGACCGGCGTGCCGGCATGGGCCGTGATGACCATTTCGGCGGGATTGTAGGCGGTGATGCCGCTGAGGGCTGCGGCCGAGAGCACGCTTTCCGCGGTCACGGTATTGCCGAAGCCGGCCCGCGTGCCGCCGCCCCGGATGGCGAGCGGCTGCTTTCGCGCGGCGTGGTCGCGGATGATCTCGGCGGCTTCGGTTTCTGTGGTGGGGGTCAGCATGGGGTGGCTTTCGTAGAGACTGTGTCCCTCATGCCCTGCCCTCCAGCGGAAAGACCTTGGAGGGGTTCAAGATCCAGTCCGCATCGAAAGCCGAGCGCACCGCCATCTGCTGGGCAAGATCAACCTCGGAAAACTGGTGGCGCATCAGGTCGCGTTTTTCGATGCCGACGCCGTGTTCACCGGTCAGGCATCCGCCTGCATCGACGCAGAGTTTGAGGATTTCCATGCCGGCGGCTTCGGCCCGTGCCGCATCTTCGGGATCATTGATGTTGTAGAGGATGAGCGGATGCATGTTGCCATCGCCGGCGTGGAAGACATTGGCGACGCGCAGGCCGTAGCGGTCGGTAATCTCCGCGGTTTTCTTCAGAACATAGGCCAGCTGGCTGAGCGGCACCGTACCGTCCATGCAGATATAATCGGCGATGCGACCGGTGGCACCAAAGGCGGATTTGCGGCCTTTCCAGATCAGGGCGGCTTCCGTTGGTGACTGGCTTTCGCGCACGGTCTTGACGCCGTGGCGCCTGGCGATCTCGACGATCGCGGCGAGCATCGCCTCCATCTCGGCTTCCGAGCCTTCGACCTCGACGATCAGCAGCGCCTCGACATCGAGCGGGTAACCGGCATGGGCAAAGGCCTCGCAGATCTCGATGGCCGGCTTGTCCATGAATTCGATGGCAACCGGTATGATGCCGGCGCCGATGACATCGGCGACGCAGGAACCGGCAGCTTCCGCGCTGTCGAAACCGAAGAGGACCGGGCGCGCCCCTTCCGGCTTGGCGAGCAGGCGGACGGTCGCTTCGGTGACGACACCGAGCTGGCCTTCCGAGCCACAGACGAGGCCGAGCAGATCGTAACCTTCGGCATCCAGATGCTTGCCGCCGATATCCACCACCGTGCCGTCGACCAGCACCAGCTTGACGCCGAGCAGGTTGTTGGTGGTGACGCCGTATTTCAGACAGTGCGCACCGCCGGAATTCATGGCGATGTTGCCGCCGATGGTGCAGGCCAGCTGCGAGCTTGGATCAGGGGCGTAAAAATATCCATCACCGCCAACAGCCTCTGAAATGGCGAGATTGGTGACGCCGGCCTGAACCGTTGCGGTCCGGTTTGCGTAATCGACATCGAGAATGCGGGACATGGCCGAAAGGCCAAGCACGACAGCATCTTCCTGCGGAATGGCGCCGCCCGAGAGGGACGTTCCGGCGCCGCGGGGCACCACGGGAATGCCGTAGCGGTGACAGTATTTCATCACGGCAGCGACCTGGGCCGTGGTTTCCGGCAGGACGACCGCGAGCGGGCGGCGGCGATAGGCAATGAAGCCGTCGGTCTCGAAGGGGACGAGGGCGTTGAGATCTTCGACAAGGCGGCCAGCGGGCACGAGTTCCCGGAGGTCACCGAGGATCTCGGCGCGACGGGACAGGACGTCTGCCTTCACCGGCAGAAAGGCTATGGCTTCGCTCATGTCTCGCTCCCCCCTCAATGCCTGGAGTATAGCCTTGCAAGCTGCCTCGCTCAACTGGTTCACTTTTCTTACCACTATGCCGTAGGTTCGGCAAATGCTATAGACTTATGACCGAAGAGGAAAAAGTAGTACTCGACCATGACCAATCTCGGTGACCTTGAAGTCTTTGTCCGCGTGATCGCAGCCGGCAGCATGTCGACGGCCGCGCGTGACCTTGGATTGTCGCCAGCCGTGGTGTCGAAGCGGATCAAGCGGCTTGAGGACAAGCTCGGCACGCGGCTTTTGCAGCGCACGACGCGACAGATTTCGCTGACGGAGGCGGGCCAGGGTTTTTACGAGCGAGTCCTGACGGTCCTCGGCGGACTTGAGGAGGCGGAGGCCTTCGCCTCAGGGCGCTCTTCGGAGGTTGCGGGAACGCTGAAGATCTCCGCACCCACCTCTTTCGGGCGCATGCATGTGGCGCCGCATCTGAAGCCATTCATGCAGGCGCATCCAGACCTGACGATCAACCTTATCCTGTCGGACGAGTTCACCGATATTGTCGGCGGCGGCTTCGATCTGGCGATCCGCATCGCCGAACTCCACGATTCCTCGCTGGTGGCCCGAAAGCTGGCGCCGGTGCGCCGGGTGCTCTGCGCGTCCCCGGCCTATATCGCCGAACACGGATTGCCGCAGAACCTCGAAGAGCTGAAACGGCACCGCTGCCTTCCGGCCCACAATCACGAACAGTGGCGCCTGGAAGGGCCGACCGGGCCGGTGACCCTCAGACCGGAGGGCATGCTGATCACCAATTCCAGCGAAGTGATCCGCGAAGCCGTGATCGCCGGGCTGGGGATCGCGCTGCGGTCTACCTGGGACGTGGGCGCGGAGCTGAAGAGCGGCAAACTCGTGCAGGTGCTGCCGCAGTATGAAAGCTCGCGTAATGTGGCGCTGTCGGCCGTCTATCCAAGCCGGCAATTCCTGCCGGCGAAGGTCCGTCTGTTCATCGACTATGTGGCAGAGCTTTACGGGCCGGAACCCTATTGGGATCGGTGACAGCCTAACAAAAGAAGTGCTACGTTTTGTCAGGATTCTCTCAACATGTATGACGCGATCAGCACCTCAACGGAGCAAGGTTTTCGGCAATCATCCCTAAAACTTGCGCTTCATCTTATTCTTTATGTTGCATTCGTTGCTGGCAGCATATGGCTGGCATGGGACTTCTATCTGTCAAATGATGCAGGATTTTTGGTCGTTTTCGGCTGCTTGGTTTTCTTTGTCGTCGCTCTTGTTGCGACCGTGCACCACATGCTGGTCCTGCGCGGAGACGTTGTGATAATTTCGCCAGAAGGCGTCCACGATCTGCGTCTGACTAAGAAATCGGTACCTTGGAACCTCATCGACGACGTGTCGGAGTGGCGGTTTCGCGGCAAATCAGGCTCGACGATCGTTTTGAAGATTAATCCCGACGCAGAAGACAGCCTGTCCCCTACCCTCTACGCACGATTGATGCGCCCCTATGAAAGGGCACTCGGTATCAAAGGTCTAACTGTCTTTACCGGGAGTTTGGACATCCCCCATGGCAGGCTTTTGAGACTTATGTACGCTTACGAAGCCGCGGCAAAAAAGTCCGACAACACTTAGCCAATTCAAACTCTTAGCTACCCGTCAGCCCACCCGGCACCGAACTCCAGAAACCATACTTCTTCGAATGGCTCCGCCTTAACTCCGCGAGAAAAGCGAGATGGGTGGACAGCCCATGGCCGGCCGGCAGATGCGGCATCAGACGTTCCAGTTCGGCGACATAGCGGCCGGCATGCGGATAAGCCATGCCGATGCCGCGCCTCAAGATATCCTCGACGAGCACGCGGTAGAGCACAACGGCCGCCAGCGGCTCCTTGGCGGACAGGGCTTCGGCCGCCGGTGCTAGATCGTCGTAGTAGCGTCCCTCCCAGTCATGCTGGTGGCGCAGAACCTGTTCGGCGGCGAGATCGAGGCGCGGCCAGGTGATGAAGAAGTCGAGCGCGAGATAGATATCCTCATGCGCCCGGACGACATCAAAGGCGCGGTCCATCTCGTCGAATTCAGCAAAATCGTCGAGCTTCGACAGATAAAGCCGCAGCACGCCCGGATCGAGGGCCTCGGAAAATTCCCGCCAGCGCAGTTCCTGGGCATCCTCGCGGCGCTTCAGGCGATCAAGGATCTCGGCCTCGAGTAGCCGGCGTTCATGGGCACCGTATTCCGGACCGACGGATGTCGGCATGCCGTTCACCGGAATGATCCGCATGCCGCGCGGCCGCTCGCGGACCCATTCGAGCGCATCTTCGAAACGTGCCGCGCGATAGAGAAGGTCTGCGACAGCGAGCGTGTCGCGGCGATTGTCGGGCTTCTGGCGCTCCAGCACGAGAAAGGCGTCGATATCACCCTGATGCAGGGCGAGCGCCTGCAGGAGATCGAGCGCGCCAAGCTTCAGCGGTTCCGTCGGCACAACCTCGGCCAGCAGCGTCCGCCAGGCATCGGAGGCGGGCTTTGCCAGCACGGCGGTCAACTCGCGCAGGAAGCCGGTGTGTTCGCCGTATTTGTCACGCAGGCGCAGCCGCTCGATATGGGGCACCAGGCGGGCTTGCTCATCCGCGTCGATGGAGCGGATCAGCTCAACGGTTGCGGTTTCGGCATCTTCAAAGACTTTCCACAGCCGGGCGCTGTCGGCGACCAGCCGAGCGGACAGGGGAAAGCGCAGGCCGATGAAACGCAGGATACGCTCGGCGGCAGCCGGCGCATCGGCCAAGCCGAGTTCGGAGAGGATATTGCGGGCAAGGGCTGAAAACTCGACGGCCATATCGCGGGCGCGGGCCTTGTTGATGCGCGTGCGGGCCTGATCGATGGTGTCGAGCCGGCGGTCGATCAGCCGGGCCATCTCGTCCGGTCCACCTTCACCGGCCAGCGCCGTCTGCAGCCGGGCCTTCAGCGCCTTGTTGGCCGCCGCCTCGTCGAGCAGGATATCGATCAGCTTGTCGATGCCGAGCGCGGTCAAGCCCTTCTTGTCGAGCTTCGCCTTTACCTGTTTTGCCATGCGCCTGCGGGATCTCGGGTTTGTGTTGACGTCTTACATGGTCAAGAAGCACGAAACTGGCAAGACTGTATATTCGATCCTCTGCGCGGCATTGCCGAATAGCCAAGCCATTTGGAGAGTGCTAGGCAAGCCGCCTGCCCCCACAGCCATGGCCTTCCTTAAATGTTCATCTCCGAATTCCTCGCGCTCGGCGCAGCCACCTGCATTGCCATGAGCGGCATGCTGATCAACGAGCTCAATGGCCGCGTGGGTCTGTTTCGGCTGGCGCGCTGGCAGTTGCTGGCCGCCTTCGGAATGACGGCAAGTGCTGCGCTCGTGACCGGCGGTTGGCGAAGCCTGGAGGGCTGGCATGTCGGCGCGCTTGCGGCGTCCAGCCTGTTCGGCATCATGATCGCCAGCACCACCTATTTTGCCGCGATCTATGCGGCTGGCCCGCGGGTGACGGCGTTGCTGTTTTCACTGACCTCACCTTTTGCGCTTATCCTGGGCTATCTGGTGCTCGGCGAAACCATCGACCTGCAACAGGCGCTTGGTGTGGTGCTGGTTCTCGCCGGCATATTGCTGGCCATCGGCCTGCCCGGTGCAGCAAGCGCGACAGAGGCGACTTCGCGACAGCGCATTTCCCGGACAGGCATCGCGCTCGGATTGGTGACGGCACTCGGGCAGGCGCTTGGCAGCCTCTGTGCCCGACCGGCCATGGCGGATGGCGTCGAACCTTTCACGGCCATGGCGGTGCGCTCCGGGTTCGCTGCCCTGTTTTTCGTTGTCCTTGCCTTCGTGCCGCTTCGGCCGTTGCGCAGCAGCGAGGCCTTCTCCTGGAAGGCGCTCGGGCTTGGCGTGACGGCCTCGTTCTTCGGCACCGGGCTCGGCATGTCGCTGCTGATGGCGGCCTTGGCCGGCGGCAATGTCGGGATCGTCTCGACGTTGTCGTCAATGACACCCGTCGTCATCCTGCCAATGCTGTGGATCAGAACCGGCGTCGCACCCCGTCCCTCAGCCTGGCTCGGCGCGGGGCTTGCGGTGGTGGGTACGGGGTTGATCAGCCTCTGATCACACTCCCCTTATCCAGTCAGCCGCCAGCCTCGTGATGGCGTCTGAGCCGTCGGACCATCCACCACACACCGAGAATGGCGAAGGGCACCGAGATGCCGGTCACGACGGCCGGGTCAACGGGCAAAAGGTCGTGCGGGATGGCCTTGGCTGCATAACCGACCAGGCCGATGATGTAATAGGAGATGGCGGCAACCGACAGGCCTTCGACGGTCTGCTGCAGGCGCAGTTGCATTTCGGCGCGGCGGTTCATCGTGGCGAGGAGATCGGAATTCTGCCGCTCCAGTTCGACATCGATCCAGGAGCGCACGAGACCGGTGGCGCGAGACAGCTTGCGCGACAGGTTCGCCTGCCGCTCCTCGATCGACTGGCAGGTGCGCATGGCGGGCGCCAGACGTCGCTCCAGAAACGAACCGAGGGTTTCGTGGCCAGGAACCGGGGTTTCATCGAGCGTCTTGATGCGCTCGCGGACGATGCCGTCATAGGCGCGGCTGGCGCCGAAACGGTAAAGGCTGAGCGCGGCATTCGCCTCCAATTCGGCTGCCAGACGGGTAATTTCGGCCAGCATCTCGTCCGATTCCTCGCGGGCATGTGCCTTCATCCGCTGCGTGACCGCTGTCAGCCCGTCCTCGATGCGGCGGATCTCCGGCGACAGGGTCTGGGCGAGCGGCAGGCCGAGCATGGCCGTGGTGCGATAGGTCTCGATGTCGAGCAGACGCTGGACGACGGCGCCGCGGCCGGCTTCCGTCATGCCGCGATCAATGACGAGGATCTGGGTGAGACCATTGCCATCCTGACGGAAGTCGGTGAGCACCGCCGCCTGTCCGTTCTTCAATTCGCTGTAGCAAAGGCTGGTCGGATCGAAAGCCGCTCGGGCTTCGGCAATGTCGGGGCCATCAGGCCGCAGTTCCAGCCGGATGCCTGAGATCAGCGGCCCCGGCGCCACGAAGCCATCGCCGAAGGGGTGGATCGGCACGTCGCCGCCAAAACTTTCCGGCAGCGGCCCATCCCAGAACCAGGTGGAGAATTCGGTGTGGCGCTCCCAGCGCAACGTGCCCTGCCCCCAGGCCAGCGCGTGATGGCGAGCTTGCTTGTCCGGGGGTGCGACGCCTCTTGCACGCGAAAGCTCGGCAATCGCTGCATGATGCACGGCCGAGCCGCCATCCATCATGAAGGCCAGCTGGAAGATCACCCGGCTCGACTTGACCAGCGCATAGGGTCGAGCATGAATCTCACCAAGCGCAAGCGCCCGTTCCGGTGCGGATGGAAATGCGAAATCACCCTTGGCCAAGCAGCGGTCCCCCTTGCTTCGTGCCTTGAAGCTAACAGCCCTCTCGTATCCGGGCAAAGGCGCAATTGCCACAGGGAACAACCGCGCGGGAACTGTCACCTTCGCGCCACGGCGACTGGGCAAGTTAATTGACCAATCAGCCACGTGGCTGTTAACTCGGCGCAATGGGAGGCGGCCGTGACAGACAGCGACGACAGACTTTTTTCCGGGATCAGCCATAGCCGTACCGCCGACGAGGTGGTGCAGCAGATCGAGCTTCTGATCCTTGACGGGGTGTTGCGCGATGGCGACCGGTTGCCGGGCGAGCGCGATCTGGCGCAATCGCTTGATGTGTCGCGGCCCATCCTGCGCGAAGCCTTGAAGGCGCTTGAGGGACGCGGGCTACTGGTCAGCCATCATGGCGGCGGCACCTTCGTTGCCGATATCATCGGGCAGGTTTTTTCCAAGCCGATCATCGACCTCATTTCGCGTCATGCCCGAGCCACGCGTGACTATCTCGAATACCGACGCGAGCTGGAAGGTCTGACGGCAGAACTGGCAGCCCAACGCGCCACCGACACCGACAAGGCGCTGCTATCGCGGATCGTCGAGGACATGCGCCGCGCCCATGCTACGGCGCATCCGAACGAGGAACTCGCCGCCGACGTGGAATTCCACAACACAGTCGGCGAGGCAGCGCACAATATCGTTCTGCTGCACACGATGCGGGCCTGTTACCGGCTGCTGTCGGAGGGCATCTTCTTCAATCGCAAGGCGGTCTTTTCCCTGCCCAATGCCCGCGAACAGCTGCTGGCGCAGCATGTGGCGATCCATGACGCGATTGTTGCCGGCGATCCGGCAGCGGCCAAGGCGGCAGCGCAGGCACATATCGATTTCGTCATGGCGGCCGTGGATGAAAGCGCCCGCGCCGACGAATGGGGCCGCGTCTCGAAGCTTCGCCTGCTGCGTCGGGATGCAGGCCAGACGCCGGCGAAAGGCGGCCGGAGCGGTAGCACGGCGAAAACGGACGAAAGCTCCTGATTGTCAGGAGCGCAGGAATGATACCCTACGCTTGAGATTTGAGCCTATCCAGATTGCGCGACCTGGCCGCATTTAAGGTGTCTTGTCGCGTGAGACCGGAACTTTTGTGCCGTATGAGCGTTGTTTTCCGCTTCATACGAACAAATTTTCTGAGTGGGGATAATGGCAATTCAACCCGATCTGCAGGAAACGCCGCGTATAGCGCTCGTCTCCACCCATGGCTATGTGGCCGCGCACCCACCTCTGGGCGCTGCCGATACAGGCGGACAGGTGGTCTATGTGCTAGAGCTTGCCAAAAAGCTCGCACAGCTTGGGCATAAGGTGGATATCTTTACCCGGCGCTTCGAGGACCAGCCCGAGATCGACGAGGTCGACGAGAATGTCCGGGTTGTGCGCATCCCCTGTGGTGGTCGTGACTTCATCCCGAAGGAATATCTCTACCGCTCTCTCCCCGAATGGAATGAAAAGGCGCTGCGCTGGATCAAGCGTGAGGGCCTCACCTATCTCTTCATCAACAGCCACTACTGGGATGCCGGCGTTGCCGGCCAGCGACTGTCGGATGAACTTCGGGTGCCGCACATCCACACGCCCCATTCGCTGGGGCTCTGGAAGAAGCGGCAGATGGAGACCGACTATCCGGAGCGGGCCGACAAGTTCGAGGCGGAGTTTAACTTCAAGGAGCGCATTCAGCACGAGCTGATCGTCTATCGCAGCTGCCAGCTGGTGATCGCGACCACGCCAATCCAGCTCGACATGCTGACAGCGGATTATGGCCTGCCGCGCAATCGCGTGCACATGATCCCGCCGGGCTATGATGACAACCGCTTCTTCCCCGTGTCTGACGCCTCGCGCCAGATGATCCGCCAGCGCCTGGGCTTTGACGGGCGGACGGTCCTGGCGCTGGGACGGCTGGCGACCAACAAGGGTTACGACCTGCTGATCGATGGCTTCAAGGTTCTTGCGGATCGCGTGCCCGATGCGCGGCTTCGTCTTGCCGTTGGCGGCGAGACGATGGATGCGCAGGAAGAGGGTATTCTCGCCCAGCTGAAGCAGCAGGTGGAGGATCTCGGCATTGCCGACAAGGTGGACTTCTCCGGCTTCATCGCGGATGAGGATCTGCCCGACATGTACCGGGCCGCCGACCTCTTCGTGCTGTCCAGCCGCTACGAGCCCTTCGGCATGACGGCTATCGAGGCCATGGCGAGCGGAACGCCGACCATTGTGACCATCCATGGCGGCCTGTTCCGGTCCGTGAGCTACGGCCGCCATGCGCTGTTTGCCGATCCCTTCGACAAATATGATCTCGGCATCACCATGATGAAACCGCTGAACCATCCGCGACTTTATGGCAGACTGTCCCGCATGGGCGCGCACAAGGCTCGCAGCCTGTTCACCTGGACCGGCATTGCGCAGCAGCTTGTGGCTCTGGTCGAGGGCCGACCGGTGGCGCAGGCGCTCGAAGAAAGCGATTGGGCGGAACCATGGAACGATGGCGATTGAAACCGATCCGGCTCTTTTCCTCCGATCTCGACGGCACACTTGCCGGTGATCGCCAAGGCAGCGAGGCCTTTGCACGGTTCTGGGCAGATCTGCCCGCAGAGCGACGGCCGCTCCTCGTCTATAATAGCGGCCGGCTGATCGAGGACATCCTCGCCTTCACGGCCGAAGAAGGTTTGCCTGAGGCAGACTTCGTCATCGGCGGCGTCGGCACCATGCTGCATTCGGCGGCGGAACCGGAGATCGGTACGCATTATGCACGCGCGCTCGGCCATGGATTTGACGTCGACCTGATCGAGGCCGATCTCCTTGGCATGCAGCAGATCTCCCGCCAGCCTGCGCAGTATCAGCATGCGTTGAAATCGAGCTGGTATCTACACAATGCCAAGGCCGAGGACATTATGGGCCTGGAACAGCGGTTGAGGCGCGCTGGGCATCCCGTCCGCATTGTCTATTCCAGCAATCGCGACCTTGATGTCATCCCGGATCTCGCAGACAAGGGCCGCGCGCTTGCCTGGCTTTGCCAACGGCTCGGGGTCGGGCTCGACGAAGTGGTGGTGGCGGGGGATACCGGCAATGACCGGGCCATGTTTACGCTGGACGGTGTCCGAGGCATCCTGCCCGGCAATGCTCTTGCAGAACTCTCCAGCCTCGCACAGGTCAACACCCGCATCGTGCAGACAGACGGCCATTCGGCGCACGGGGTGCTGACCGGCCTGATGCAATTTGGCATCGGTGGATACGACTAACGTCACAGACCATGCCCCATGACGAACTTGCGCCATATCGTGTCGCAATAGAATTCCGTATGGACTGGGGCACCGCTGATAGGCTCTGGTAAACCATAAATGATGATGGAAAAGGCAACCCTCGGTTTGCTTTTCTATCGTTCATAAACTGCATCTAATATAGAATCCGAATCGAGGTGAACACGTCTTGGGAATCATTGGTCGCATCACATCCGATCTCAGGCTCATGCTGCAGCGGCCGCCGCGGCAGCAATTTGCCGCGATCTGCTACCGCCGCCAGAAAAAGACTGGCGAGCTTGAAGTGTTGCTGATTACCAGTCGCGATACCGGTCGCTGGGTGATTCCGAAGGGCTGGCACATGGCAGGCAAGCAGCCCCACGCCATCGCCGAGCGCGAGGCCTTCGAAGAGGCCGGCATTCTCGGCAAGGCGACACGCGACCCGATCGGCAGCTACTCCTATTTGAAGAAGCTGAAGAACGGGCTGAAGGTGCCGACCCGTGCTCAGGTCCATGCGCTTGAAGTGAAGAGCGTGGCCAAGGATT
This sequence comes from Rhizobium sp. G187, assembly GCF_051549525.1. Lineage (NCBI taxonomy): Bacteria > Pseudomonadati > Pseudomonadota > Alphaproteobacteria > Hyphomicrobiales > Rhizobiaceae > Rhizobium > Rhizobium sp. G187. The sequence continues at coordinate 200,072 of NZ_JBPUGM010000002.1, read as the reverse complement.
TCCCGGAAAAGGGAACGCGCCGTTTCGAATGGGTTGCCTGCCGCGAGGCAGCGCGGCGCGTGGAAGAGCCGGAGCTGCAGGTCCTGTTTCTCGCCTTCGAAAAGCTGCTGGAGGCCATTGCAGCCGACACCCCTAAAAAGTCCGGAAAAGCAGCCTGAAACAGCAAATGTCACCAAAGTGACATATTGAAGCCACGTCGATTTGCAGATACCGCTACTGCAGATATCTCACGCTTCGGTGCCGTTTTCCCATGTTGTGGCACCCTGCTTCGATGATCGTGCCGCAACGTCAATTTCACAGACACAGAGTAGACTGCTCGGAATGGGAGACCGGTCTGCGGTTTCTTCCGGGAGCCTAGCCTCATGGGCAAATCGACGCCTAAGCTTCTCAAGCCGACACTGGACAAGGATCTGGACAAGATCACCCAGGTTGAGGAGGCGTCGCAGCATGTCTGGCGCGGTGTCGCCCCCTTCGGACTGGCTCTCATTTTCCTGATTTTGGCAGCGGTCGTTGCGGCAGGCGCTGCGATGGATCGCTCGGGCGCGACGATCGTGGTGGCTGCGGCGACTGTTGCCGCCTACATGGCGATGAATATCGGCGCCAACGATGTGACCAACAATGTCGGGCCCGCCGTCGGAGCCCGGGTCATCCGTATGGGGACCGCCCTTGCCATGGCCGTTGTCTTCGAGATCGCGGGCGCCATGATCGCCGGTGACAAGGTCGTATCGACAATTTCGGAAGGCATCCTCAGCCCTGGAATGGCGCCCTCGCGGGACGTCTTCATCTGGGCCATGATGGCCGCCCTGCTCTCCGCAGGCGTCTGGGTCAACTTCGCCACCTGGATCAACGCGCCGGTTTCGACCACCCATTCGATCGTCGGTGGCGTGCTGGGCGCGGGGGTCGCTGCGGTCGGTGCTTCAGCGCTGAACTGGGGCATGGTCGCAGCCATCACCGCAAGCTGGGTGATTTCGCCGCTTCTGGGGGGGGTGATCGCTGCCCTGGTGCTCGCCTTCGTCAAGGAATTCATCATCTACCGCGAGGACAAGATCGCTGCGGCCCGGCGCTGGGTTCCGGTCCTCATCGCCATCATGACCGGCACGTTCATCAGCTATCTGGCGCTTGAAGGCTTCAGTCAGTTCCTCTCGATCGGCGTCGCCACCGCCATTGGGGTTGGGCTGGTCTGCGGTTTCCTTGCATGGCTTTTGGTGAAGCCGCTGGTTTGGCGACAGGCTGCCGGACTCGAAAACCGCAACCAGTCGCTGCGCAAGCTCTTCCGGCTGCCACTGATCTTCGCGGCCGCGCTCCTCTCCTTTGCGCATGGCGCAAACGACGTTGCCAATGCGATCGGCCCGCTCACTGCCATTGTTGAAGCCACGCGCCCGGACGGTATGGCCGGCAGCGGCACGCCGCAGCTGTGGGTTCTTCTGATCGGGGCTTTCGGCATTTCTGTCGGGATCCTTTTGTTCGGTCCACGGCTGATCCGCATCGTTGGCGAGGAAATCACCAAGCTCAACCCGATGCGGGCGTTTTGCGTATCCCTCTCGACCGCAACGACCGTGATCCTGGCATCGGCGCTCGGCCTTCCGGTGAGTTCGACCCATATCGCCGTGGGAGCCGTGTTCGGCGTCGGCTTCTTCCGCGAATGGTACACGCGCCACTCGAAACGCCGGGTGGAATATATGCGGGCAAAGGCGGAGCGCTTTGAGGCGGAACCGAAGCCCGAGCGCAATCCCGAGGAGTTGCGTCGCCGCTACCTCGTCCGCCGTTCGCATTTCATGACGATTGTGGCTGCCTGGGTCATCACGGTTCCGACGTCCGCCGCTCTTGCAGCGGTTCTATATTTGGTTATGTCTCACCTCGTTCCCTGACAGTGGAGACAGGACATATATGCGCGCGAACTACCGGATGCAGCGGCTTCATGTGGAGGCAGATCTTTCCAGCCAGCAGGGATTCGAGGCGACGAGCGAGCAGTTCAACTATCTCGCCAATGTGCTCCGCCTCGAGGATGGCGCCGAGATCCTGGTGTTCAACGGCCGTGATGGCGAATGGCGTGCCACGCTTCGCTTTCCCACCCGCAAACGCATCCTGATTACCCCCGCCGAAGAGACCCGACCGCAACCGGCCGACAGCGATCTCCACTTCCTCTTTGCCCCTCTCAAGGTCGGCCGCATGGACTATCTCGTGCAGAAGGCCGTGGAAATGGGTGCCGGCGTGCTGCAACCGGTCATGACCCAGCATGTGCAGGGCAAGATCGGCAGCGTTGAGCGCCTTCAGGCCAATGTCGTCGAGGCGGCCGAACAATGCGGCATCCTTGCGATCCCCCAAGTGCGTGAGCCGCTCAAGCTCAAGGACCTTCTAGAACGCTGGCCTGCGGACCGCCGCATCATCTATTGCGACGAGGACAGTGCCACGCAAAACCCGCTCCCTGCCCTACAGAGCATAAGAGAGCGGTCTCTTGCCCTGTTGGTAGGTCCTGAGGGGGGATTTTCCGAGGAAGAACGCCAGTTGCTGCGAGGGCTCGCCTTTGTGACAGCCATACCACTGGGGCCCCGTATCCTCAGGGCCGACACGGCAGCTGTCGCAGCACTTGCCGTCGTGCAGGCAGCAATCGGCGACTGGAACTGAGCCCCCGCGATCACAGCCACGGAAGCTTCAGATTTTTCCAGCCGTGCTTGAGAGAATTTCACTTGCACGGCATATGAAACCGGTCCAATCAACCCGATAGTCGGGCCTCACGCTGAGGCCCTGCATGCCGATTGGCGACGCCCAACAAGGTTTATTTCATGGCCCGTGACACGACCGACCAGACACCTCTCGGCACACTCGATGACATGGCTGCCTATCTGGCGGCCGGCTCAAAGCCGAAGGAGGCCTTCCGGATCGGCACCGAGCACGAGAAGTTCGCGTTCTTCCGCGCCGACAACAGCCCCGTGCCCTATTTCGGCGACGCCAGTATTTCGGCCCTGCTCAAGGGCATGCAGGCCAAGCTCGGCTGGGAGCCGATCATGGACGGCGAGAACATCATCGGCCTTGGTGAGCAATCCGGTATGGGCGCCATCTCGATCGAGCCCGGCGGCCAGTTCGAGCTTTCGGGCGCGCCGCTCGAGACGCTGCACGAGACCTGCCGGGAATCCAACCAGCACCTCGCCGTTCTCAGGGAGATCGCCGAGCCAATGGGCATCCGCTTCCTCGGCCTGGGCGGCAGTCCGAAATGGTCGCTGGCCGAGACGCCGCGCATGCCGAAATCCCGCTACGACATCATGGCGCGCTATATGCCGAAGGTCGGCAGCCAGGGCCTCGACATGATGTACCGGACCTGCACAATTCAGGTAAACCTCGACTTTTCCTCGGAAGCGGATATGCGCAACAAGATGCGCGTCTCGATGAAGCTGCAGTCGGTGGCCACCGCCCTCTTCGCTGCCTCGCCGTTTACCGAAGGCAAGCCGAACGGGCTTCTGTCCTGGCGCGGCAACATCTGGCGCGATACTGACAACCAGCGTGCCGGCATCCTGCCCTTTACCTTCTCGAAGGATTTCGGGTTTGGTGACTATGTCCGTTGGGCGATCGATGCGCCGATGTATTTCGTCGTACGTGACGGCCGCTACCACGACTGTACCCACATCACCTTCCGCCAGTTCATGGATGGCGCGTTGAAGGGTGAGATTGCCGATTGGGAACCGCAGCTCGGCGACTGGACCAACCACCTCTCCACCCTGTTCCCAGAAGTGCGCCTCAAGCGCTTCCTCGAAATGCGGGGTGCCGATGGTGGCCCTTGGCGGCGGATCTGCGCGCTCCCGGCTTTCTGGGTCGGACTTCTTTACGACGACGCAGCACTGGCTGCAGCCGATGCGTTGACCGCCGACTGGACCGTCGAGGACGTCATTGCCATGCGCGACAGCGTGCCGTCGCAGGGGCTGAAAGCCAGCGTTGCCGGCCGGCCGCTTCTCGATGTCTGCCGCGAGGTGGTGGCGATCTCCCGGCAGGGCCTGCAGGCTCGGGCGCGGCTCAATACCGAAGGCAATGACGAGAGCGTCTTCCTCAACCCGCTGGACGAAGTTCTGGCCAAGCGTGCCACGCTCGCCGACGATCTGCTGATGCTCTATCACGGCCGCTGGAACGGTTCAGTGGAGCCCGCTTTCGACGAGTATCAGTACTAAGCGATAGCGCTTTTTGCCCCATACAAAGGCTCGGCGATGAAACCGGCAAAAACCGGTTTGCGCCGGGCTTTTTGCGATTATAGTGCTGATTCAGCTGCACGCATTCGGGGAGAAAAGTCCATGCTGCCATTGTTCGACATGATGCTCCAGGCGCAGAACGGCAAGGCGATGGATGCCATGGCGCGGCAGTTCGGCCTGGCCCAGGAGCAGACAGCCAAGGCCATCGCCGCGCTGACGCCCGCTTTTGCCTCCGGCTTCAAGCGCAACGCCGCCAATCCTTACGATTTCTCGACGCTTCTGCAGGCCATGTCGTCTGCCAATTATGCGCGCTACTTCGAAGACATGAGCGCTGCCTTCACCCCGCAGGGGGTCGCCGATGGCAATCAGGTGTTGCAGCAGATCTTCGGCTCCAAGGAGGTCTCGCGCGCGATCGCGGCACAGGCAGCTCAGCTGACCGGGATCGGCCAGGACATTCTCAAGCAGATGATGCCGGCCATGGCCGATACAATCATGGGCGGGTTGTTCAAACAGACCACCGGGCAATTCTCCGGCTCCAATGCCTTTGCCGGGAATCCGATGGCCGCGATGATGCAGCAATGGCTCGAAAATACCGGCCTTCAGCCCAAGCCGCAGCCTGCCACCATGTTCGACAATCCGTTTACCCGGGCCTTCCAGGAGATGATGGGTGGCGCGCCGACCAAGCCGGAGCCGCAGGCGCCTGCCAATCCCTTCCTCGACAACCCCTTCACCAAGGCCTTCCAGGACATGGCGGCTGCTTATACCGCCCAGATGAACGGTCAGCCGACCGAGGCCCCGAAGCCGCAGGCGGAAGCGCCCAAGGCGGCGGAGAAGGACGCGCAGGAAAGTTTCTCGGCGATGATCAACACGCTGTTCGACAGCGGGCTTGAAGTGCAGAAGAACTATCAGAAGAGCATGGAACAGATCTTCGACACCTACCGTGCCGCGACACAGAGCGACGGTTCCGCCAGTGCAGCGGATGAAGGACCGAAGGCCAAGGCCTGAGCACTTCTACAGACAAAAACAAAACGGCGCGGGTAACCGCGCCGTTTGCCGTTTCAGGAACCTTTCAGGCCTCAGAACTCTTCCCACTCGTTTTCGGACTTCGTGTCTTTCGCCTGAGTCATCTTGGCGCCCAGGCCGATTGAGATCTTGTCCATCAGCGAGCGTGCCGGCGAGGCGACCGAGCGGCTGCCGGGCTGGGCGGGCACGACCTTTGGGCCTGTCTTGCGCAGCAGAGAGGACGGTGCCGATGCGGGTGTGGATGGCGCAGACGGAGCCGATCCCAGGGGGCGCGAGAACGGCGTATCGCGCTGGTCGGCAAACCGGTTCTGCATGCCGCTTGCATTGTTCTCCACGGTGAACTGCCCAACGAGCTCGGAGAGCATCTCGGCATCGCGTGTCAGGCCGGTCATGGCCGCATTGGTCTGTTCGGCGGCGTTGGCATTCTGCTGCGTCACATTCTCCATGCGGGTCACAGCGTCATTGATCTCGTTGAGGCTCGTCGACTGCTGTCTGGAGGTCGAGGCGATCGAATGGATGTGATCGCCGATCTGGACAACCTGGCCTGCGATCGCTGAGAGTACGGCACCCGTTTCGCGCACCAGTCCCACACCGGCCGAGACTTCCTGGCCCGACTTGGTGATCAGAGCCTTGATGTCCTTTGCCGCATTGGCCGAGCGCTGGGCCAACTCACGGACTTCCTGCGCGACGACCGCGAAGCCCTTTCCGGCTTCGCCAGCACGGGCGGCCTCCACGCCGGCATTCAAAGCCAGCAAGTTGGTCTGGAAGGCGATTTCATCAATGACGTTGATGATCTTCGAGATCTCGCTCGAGGCCTGCTCGATACGGCTCATGGCATCCACCGCGCCGCCGACGATCTCGCCGGAACGGTCGGAATTGGTGCGGGCTTCGAGTGCCAGGCGCGAGGCATTTTCGGCGCGCTCCGAGGAATGCCGGATCGCTTCCATGATCTGGCGGATGGCCGCGGAGGTTTCGACGAGAGCGGCCGCCTGCTGCTCGGTACGCAGCGACAGATCAGCCGTGGCACCACCGACGGCGCCGCTCTTGCGATTGATCTCGGCAACATTGCCATGCACGGCCGACACGGTCGCCGAAAGGCGCTCCAGCGAGGCGTTGAAGTCGATGCGCAGCCGGTCGAGATTGCCCGTCAGCGGCTTGCGGATCGGGGTCGTCAGGTCGCCACTGGCCAGACGCTGGAGACCAGAACCCAGAACATCAATCGCCTCGGTCAACTCGGCCTGGGCTGCGGCCCGCTCCTGTTCCCGCAATTGGCGTTCTGCTTCACCCGCAGACCGGCGTGCTGCCGCTTCGGTTTCGAGCTGGCGCTTGTCGATTTCCGCCTGCCGGAAGACGGCGACGGAGCGCACCATGTCGCCGATTTCGTCATTGCGGTCGACGCCCTTCAGGTCGATATCCGTATCTCCTGTGGCCAATTCCCGCATGGCGCCAACCAGATCCGAGATCGGGCGCGTCAGCGTGCGAGAGAAGATGAGGCCAACGATCGAACCGAGAAGGATCAGAACCAGGCCGAAACCGATCGACTTCAGCGCCGTCGCCTGGAGTTGCGAGGAGACTTCGGACGCGCCGATCAGGGCGACGACGGCCCATTTCACATCACCGAACTGAAGGGGAACGATGGCAGCGTTGCTTTCCATGCCGCGGTAGCCTTCGAGCAAGCCGCTCTTCTCCGCGCCGGCTGCGACCTCTGCAATCATTGGAGAGGCAATCTTTGTGACAAGCCCATCGGCTTCCGGGGTGCGGCCGCTGTCGTTGATCACCGTGCCGGAAACGTCGACGAGCAGAGTCTCACCCGTTTCTCCAAGACCGCGCGTGTTGGAAAAGATCGCGTTGATCTGGTCGTTGGGCAACTGATAGGCGAGCACGCCAATCTTGCGATCGCTCATGATGATCGGCACGGCAACAAAAGCTGCCGGGGCGCCGAGCGATGGTGCGTAGTTCTCGAATTCCGAATTGGCGAAGATCCCCGGATCGTCGCTCTGCATGACCTTGCGGTAGACCTGGCCGAGGCCCGTATCCTTGTAGGGGCCCGTCAGCAGGTTCGTGCCGAAGTCATCTTCCTTCTGCACGGTGTAGACGACGTTGCCGTCGGCATCGATCAGGAAGATGTCGTAGTAGCCCAGCGCCTGCAGGTGTTTGACAAAGGTGGTGTGGCCCTGTCGGTGGGCACGGTCGTAATTGTCGACCTTGGCGCTATCAAGCTTGAACTTTTGACCGACGGGATTGGGATTGTCGGCAATGTAACGACGGTGCAGTTCGGCGACAGGATTGTCGCCGAGCTTTGGCCAGGCGCCGGTGATGCCGAACAGGGCCTGCTGGGTCATCATGTTGGAGGCAATTGCATGGGCATCGAGGCGGATCGCGTCCAGGAAGCGCTTGGCCTCGTTGCGGCGCCCGTCGGCCGTCGCTTCGAGTTTCTGGTAAACCTGCTCGTTGAGCGTCGCGCTTTGCTGCACGAGGCCGATGGCAACCGAAGCGCTCAAGGTAACAAGGGCGAACAGGGCTGCAGCGACCGGCAGTTTCTTCGATATCCGCATGGATGGTTCTCCGACAGAATTCCACGAAAGCACAGTCTCTTCTGCTGCCAGAAGCCCATTGAAAAGTTGTTACCAGGGCGTGCTTATTCCCCGCATATGGCACCCGCCAAGGTTAATTTAGCGATAAAAAAAATGCCCGATCTGGTGAGAACACCAAATCGGGCAAAAGGCAGGGCTGTTGGCTATCGCCCTGCGGGGATGCCGTCGGTCAAGAGGACCGTGGGGCGCGCAATGCCTGTTCGGCACGAGCGCGGGCCAAATGTTTCAAAATGGGCGACGGGTCACTGGAGATTCCGTGGCTTAGCAGGACCTGACTGATCTCACTGCGCGACAGGCCGATATCGGCCAGCAGACGATCATCGAGGTCGCCGAGTTTGTTCACCGCCAGTCGATTTCGGATGGCCTTGAACACCGTCCGGATGACGTTCGACACACGTGTCACGCGATCTGCCGCCGAGACATGGCGCGCGGGGTAAACAAGCTCGAGGTCGAAGATCCGGTCGGTCGTGCGCATGGCAAATGTCCTTTCAGCGGGCACGAGGAGGTGCATCCCGCCGCGGGGGCGGCGGGTGCATTGGAGGCGGGATGGTCTGTTGGACTTTATGGTCCGGCGGTGGCGAGGGGCAAATTGGCGAAAAGATATTGATCAGTCCAACGAATGTTTCTAATGGTAATCATCAACCCTTCTGATGGACGAAACCCATGTCGGCTCCCCTGGACATCGATCAACTGCAAACCTTCGTCGCCATCATCGACACTGGCAGCTTCACCAAGGCGGCCGGCCGCGTGTTCAAGACGCAATCGGCCGTCTCGATGCAGATGCGCCGGCTGGAAGAGCGCGTCGGCAAGCAGCTCTTCGTGAAAGATGGTCGCGGCAACCGGCTGACTGCCGATGGCGACAAGCTCTTGAACTATGCGCGGCGGATTATCCGGCTGAATTCGGAAGCGATCGCCGCATTCGACGACAACCGTCTGGAGGGAACGCTCCGCATCGGCACACCTGACGATTATGCCGATCGCTACATGCCGGAAATCATTGGCCGCTTCGCCAAGACGCATCCGAATGTCGAACTCTATATCGTCTGCGAGCCTTCGATGGACCTGGCCGAGAAGATGGCAAAGGGGGAACTCGACATTGCACTCGTGACGCATAATCCGCTGCTGCGACAATCGGACGTGGTGCGGACCGAACCCTTGTGCTGGGTCGGTTCGGCGAACCATCCGCTGAAGGACGATGCGCCTGTGCCGCTTGCCGTTGGTCGGCGTGACTGCCAGTGGCGTCAACTTGCGTGCTCGGCGCTGGACGCTGACGGGCGCGAGTACCAGGTCCTGTTCACCAGCTGGTCGTCGACGGTGGTCGCCGCCGCCGTTCTCGCCGGCATGGCCGTTTCAACGCTGCCGGAATCGGCACTCAGGACGGGAATGAAAGTGCTCACGGCCGCCGATGGTTTTCCGCCGCTACCACCGGTGCAGATCGGTCTGATGAAGCGACCGGGCCTGTCGACCTCACTGGTCAATGCGATCACCGATCACATTACCGCCTGCCTCGACAACATTACGCCAGCTCAGGTCGAGGATGATCTGGATGGTGACGCAAAGGGCTATGGGCGTTACGTTTCGCGTGCGCGCGCCGGCAACATGATGCCCGGCTGGTGAGCATCAGGGATCGAAATTGAAGATCTGCGAGCGGATGATCTGGCGCCAGCGCGCCAGATAGGCGCTTGCCGCCTCTTCGCTCTGATGGCTGGAGAAGCGAATGACTTCGCTGGTCGTCATGATCATCAGTTTGAGGTTAATGCGGAACCGTTCGCACTGCCCTTCCGGCACAAGATGCGCCAGGTCCTTGTAGAAGGCCGTGATCAGACGCTCATGAAACTCGGCCGACAGCTGGTTGAGATCATTGTCTGCGAGGATGGCCTGCCAGAGCGAGATGTGGATCGGCGCCTTGCGGATGATGTCGAAGATCTCAAGCAGACACTTGGCCGCGCGCTCGGCGGCTTCATCCAGCGTGTGCGTATCAGCGAAGATGTTGAGGATGAAGCCGTCCATCTGACTCGACAGGCGATCATGCAGCGCCTTGATGATGGCCGCCTTCTGCGGAAAGAACTGGTAGAGGGAGCCGATCGGAATATGGGCTCGCTGGGCGATCTCGCTCATCGTCACGTTGTTGACGCCCTTTTCAAGAAACAGCCCGACGGCGGCTTCAAGAATGGACTCCAGCCGCTGAATGCTGCGCTCCTGCATCGGCTTCTTGCGCTGCTGCAGACGGCCCTTGTCGACCTTATCACTCATGGATCGTTGTCCGACGCATCATTCGCCGGCCTCCTCTGTCTCGGCACAGGAATTAGGCCTCGCTTCTGGCCAAATCGTTAACGACACGGGCCTGACGTGCAATTGCATGACGATTCCAAAAAAGGTTCATCAAAATACAACTATGCATCGGTATGGGGCTGTCGATCGCGCGCAAGATCGAAGATCTGTATGCCGTTTTTGGGACGACCCCGTCCTTGCCAGCGCGGGTGGTCCAGCGTGTAGCACGCATCGTCATAGCCTGCCTGCCAGTGCTCCTCAATCGACCGGCGGGAGAATTCGGCATCCATGGCATGGGTCGCGTGCGAGGCGCGACGATGGATCAGGTGGACAATGGTGACGTCGTATTCATGGCCGATCGAGCGCAGGATCTGCGCATCCTCATCCTCGGACAATTCAGGCGGCAATTTCTCCAGCAGCCGTTTGGCGGCCCGCCGGACAATCTGCCTGCGGGCGAAATCATCCGTGTTCATGCGGGTACGGCTGGAATAGCGAATCTCCTTGATCCGGCTCTCGACCTCGAACTGATCGCGCGGCATGTCTCCTCGCGCGTTAAACAGATCCACCTGAAAGATCTCGAGATCGCGGGAGGCGTCGTTGACATTGAGCACGTGCTGCAGCGGCGTGTTCGACACAAGGCCGCCATCCCAATAGAACCGGCCATCGATCTCGACGGGCGGAAAGCCCGGCGGCAGGGCGCCGGATGCCGCGATGTGGCGGGCATCCAGGCGGCGGCTGCGGTTGTCGAAATAGGCGAAGTTGCCAGAATGGATATCGACAGCGCCGACACTCAGCCGGGTTCCAGAAGCATTGAGGAGATCAAAGTCGATCAGACGCTCCAAGGTGTTCATCAACGGCCCGGTGTCGTAGAGACTGATCCGGCTCTCAGGATTGGCGATCAACTGGTAAGGCGTCCAGAGCCTTGGCGAGAAAAAACCGGGAATGCCCCAGAGGCTGCCGGCCAAAGCTGCTGCATCATTCTGCAGCCGTCTCTGGCTGTCGTTTGCCGCAGGCCAGCCGAAGTCGAGCGTGGCGGAAATGGACTGCCAGAATTCCCTGAGATGGGCGATTCGCTTGTCGCGGGGGCTGCCGGCGATGATCGCCGCATTGATCGCGCCGATCGAGATTCCGGCCAGCCAGTCCGGCTCCACGTCCCGGTCATGCAAGGCCTCGAAGGTCCCGGCCTGGTAGGCCCCGAGCGCGCCGCCTCCTTGAAAGACGAAGATCCGATCGGGGTTGGAATTGCGTGAACTTTCTGCCATGGCCCGTCCTATCCTTGCTGCACCGCAATAGATAGACGAGCCGAAGCCCTGCTTCCAGTGCAGGCCGGCTTCACGCAGCGTTCACTTTTGCAGCGCTGCTTTCGGATCACGCCCAAAAGAAATTCGATGCGCTTGTTCATTCCAGATTATGAAATGCGAGCTCATTTCTCATCAAGGAAAGCCGATGCCCCGTTTCCTCGTTCCCTTTGCCGCCGTGTTGATATCTACAACCCTGATCGCCTCCGGGCCGAGCCGCGCCGACGAAGCATCCGTCGATCAGCAGATCGAAACGCTGCTCGGCGATGCGCCGGACTACAAGGAGCTGTTCTACGCCTTCAAGGTGGCGCTTGAGGAAGGCAAGTCCGACATTGTCGTCAGCCTTGTGAACTATCCGCTGACCGTCACCATCGATGGCGAAGAGGCGACCTATGGCTCGGAGCAGGAACTGCTCGACGCGTATGATTCCGTCTTTACCGAAGCGATCGTCGAGGCGGTTTCAAACCAGGATTACGGCAGCCTTTTCGTCAATTCCGAGGGCGTGATGATCGGTAATGGCGAGGTCTGGATCACGGGCATCTGCGAGGACAGCGCCTGCACCAGCGCGCCACCGCGTGTTTCCGTCATCCAGTCGGCCAATTGAGCCTGTCCCATTCAGACAGCGGGCCGGAACTGGTTCAGCCTCGGACAAAAAGAAGGCGGCATCTGCGATGCCGCCTTCAGTCCCATGAGGCGCTGGTTCAGGCGGCCAGATCGAGCACGATGCGGCCGTCGATCTTGCCTTCTTCCATGCGGTGGAAGATGTCGTTGATATTCTCCAGCTTGTCCCAGCTGAAATGCGAGGCGACCTTGCCCTCACCGGCAAACTGCAGGCTTTCCTCGAGATCCTGGCGCGTGCCGACGATCGAGCCGCGCACCGTGATGCGCTTCAGGACGGTTTCGAAGACCGGCAGCGAGATAAAGCCCGGCGGCAGGCCGACCAGCGACATCGTGCCCTTGGAGCGCAGGAAACCGTAAGCCTGTTCCATGGCCTGCGGCGACACCGCCGTCACCAGAGCGCCATGCACGCCGCCGGTGGCCTTCTGCACCTGCGCGATCGCATCGGCATCCCGACCATTGACGATGACGTCGGCACCCAGGGTCTTTGCCAGAGCCAGCTTGTCCTCGTGAATGTCGGCGGCAACCACATGCATGCCCATGGCCTTTGCATATTGCACCGCCATGTGGCCAAGCCCGCCAATGCCTGAAATGACAACCCACTCGCCGGGCTTCACTTCCGCCTCCTTCAGACCCTTGTAGACGGTGACACCGGCGCAGAGCACGGGTGCAGCCGGGCCAAAGTCCAGATTGTCAGGCAGCCGGCCGACAAAGTCGGGATCGGCAAGGCCATATTGCGCAAAGGTGCCGTTGACGGAGTAACCGGTGTTCTGCTGGCTGCCGCACAGCGTTTCCCAGCCGGTGCGGCAGGGCGAGCAGCAGCCGCAGGCCGTATGCAGCCATGGCACGCCGACGCGGTCGCCTTCCTTGATGCGGGAAACACCGGCGCCAAGCTTTGCCACGTAACCCACGCCCTCATGGCCGGGAATGAAGGGCGGGCTGGGCTTGACCGGCCAGTCCCCATTGGCGGCATGGAGATCGGTATGGCAGACGCCCGTCGCCTCATACTTGACCAGAATCTGTCCCGGGCCCGGCTCGGGGATTGCCCATTCCTCGATCGTCAGCGGCTTGCCGAATTCCCGCACGACGGCGGCCTTCATCATCGATGCCATGTCACTCTCCCACGCTCGTTGAATCGACTGGACCGGAAAACCCGGTGTCCATGGAAGGAGCTTAGGAGTGTGGGCACGGCTGCCGGTTGATCGGTATCAAGTGGCGAAACATTTCATCGAAGTGTCATGTCCGGGGTCGCCGATGTCACGCCCCGGACAGAGGGACGAACGTCAGGCGAGGTTCTTCTTCAGGAAGGCGACCGTGCGCGACCAGGCGAGATCGGCAGCGGCCTTGTCGTAGCGGGCAGCGGAGGTATCATTGTTGAAGGCGTGGTTGACGCCGTCATAGATGAAGAGCTCATAGGTCTTGCCATTGGCGTCGAGCGCTGCCTTGTAGGCGCCAATCCCGGCATTGATGCGCTCGTCGAGACCGCCGTAATGTAGCATCAGGGGTGCCTTGATCTTCGGCACATCCTCAGCCGGTGCCTGCGATCCGTAATAGGCAACGCCCGCACCCAATTCCGGCGATGCGACCGCCATGCGGTTCACCATGCCACCGCCCCAGCAGAAGCCGATGGCTCCGACCTTGCCATTGGTCTTTTCATGGCCGGCGAGAAAGGCGCGTGTGGCTTCGCCATTGGCGACGGTGGCGACCATGTCGAGCGACTGGAACATGTTGCGCGCTTCGTCTTCATTGGCCGGGGTCCCTCCGTTTGGCGACAGGAAGTCCGGCGCCAGCGCGACGAAACCTTCGAGCGCCATGCGGCGAGTGACATCGCGGATATGCGCATTGAGGCCGCGATTTTCATGGATGACGATGACCGCCGGCAGCTTGCCGGTCGCATCTTTCGGGACGGCCAGATAGCCTTTCATCTCGCCGGCACCACCGGGATAGGTGACGTCTTCCACCGTTAGACGATCATCGGCCTCGGGCACGATGGTCGCATGGGCAGAGTTTGCAGCCAGCATCGGCATGATGACGGCGGCAGCAGCCCCTGAACCCGCCAGCGATGTGAGCTTCTGCATGAAGCCGCGTCGGTCCAAAGTCAGGTGGGTGTATTCGTCATAGGCATCGATCATCGCCTGCGTGATTGTCGGCTTGTCCATGGCATATCCTCCCGGCGGGTGCTGATGCCCGGAAGATAGGACGCTTAACGCAGGTGACCATACAAAACGCCGTGATGGGTCAGCTGAACGCCATCCAGGCGCCGAGCCAGACCCAGAGCAGGAAGAGGATAACGAAGCCCGCCATGAAGGAGAGACGGCGGAACAGCAGGTTGCCGGTCAGCTGCATATAGGCCTGCACATAGCGAGCGAGCACGAAGGCCCAGGCGCCGGCGACGGCCGGCAGATTATCGGCCTCGGCGATGTAGAGGAGGACGCAGACGGCATAGAAAAGCACCGGCAATTCGAACTGGTTGGCGATCGCCTTGTTGACCACGCGGCTTGCCTGCGGCTCATCCAGGTTTTCGCGGAAAGCTTCCCGCTCGACTTCGCCGCTCTTCACGACTTCGGCGCGTTTTACCACGAGCAGGCCATAGAGGCAGAAGATCAGGAAGGCATGGGCCAGCAGCGGCCAGAACATCTCGAATCCGGTCATGTAAAAAATCTCGTCAATCTCTGGTCATGAAAAGGCCCGGGAGAGATATTCCCGGGCCGCATTCTCAAATCATCGAAAAGATCAGTTTGAGCCCGGATAGTTGGGGCTTTCGCGGGTGATCGTCACGCCATGCGGATGGCTTTCACGAAGGCCGGCACCGGAGATGCGCACGAAGGTTGCCTTGTCCTGAAAGTCCTTGATGTCCTTGCCGCCGACATAACCCATGGCAGCCTTGAGGCCTCCGGCGAGCTGGTGCAGGACGGCCGAGACCGGACCCTTGTAGGGAACCTGGCCTTCGATGCCTTCCGGTACGAGCTTCAGCGTGTCGCGCACTTCCGCCTGGAAGTAGCGGTCTGCCGAGCCGCGGGCCATGGCGCCGACGGAGCCCATGCCGCGGTAAGCCTTGAAGGAACGGCCCTGGTAGAGGTAGACCTCGCCCGGGCTTTCATCCGTGCCGGCGAGCAGCGAGCCGACCATGACGGCGGAAGCTCCGGCGGCAATGGCCTTTGCAACGTCGCCAGAGAACTTGATGCCGCCATCGGCGATGACGGGAATGTCGTGCTTGTGGGCGGCCTCGACGGCGGCCATGACGGCTGCAAGCTGGGGAACGCCGACGCCCGCGACGATGCGGGTGGTGCAGATCGAGCCCGGGCCGATGCCCACCTTAATGCAGTCTGCGCCGGCATCGATCAGAGCCTGCGTTCCCTCGGATGTCGCGACATTGCCGGCGATGATGCGGATTGCATTCGACATCTTCTTCACATGCGCAACGGCATCGAGAACCTTCTGGCTATGGCCATGCGCGGTGTCGACGACGATCACGTCAACGCCAGCATCGATGAGGCGCTCGGCGCGCTCGACACCATCGTCACCGGTGGAGATGGCGGCAGCAACGCGGAGGCGCCCTTGCGCATCCTTGGCGGCATGCGGGTTGAGCTGCGACTTTTCGATATCCTTGACGGTGATCAGGCCAACGCAACGGCCTTCATTGTCGACAACGACGAGCTTTTCGATGCGGTGCGTGTGGAGGAGGCGCTTGGCTTCTTGCTGGTCGACGCCGTCCTTGACCGTGATCAGGTTTTCACGCGTCATCAGCTCGTAGATCTTCTGGTTCGGGTCAGAGGCGAAGCGGACGTCGCGATTGGTGAGGATGCCGACGAGGCGACCCGGGCGACCGCCGTTTTCAACAACCGGGATACCGGAAATGCCGTGGGCCTTCATCAGCGCCTTGGCTTCGGCAAGCGTCGCATCCGGGCCGATGGTGACCGGGTTGACGACCATGCCGCTCTCGAACTTCTTGACCTGGCGGACTTCTTCGGCCTGCTCGATCGGCGTCAGGTTGCGGTGGATAACGCCCATGCCGCCGGACTGGGCCATGGCGATGGCCAACCGGCTTTCAGTCACCGTATCCATGGCGGACGACAGGATCGGCAGGGAGAGTTCGATGTCGCGAGCGATGCGGGTGGCGATATTCGTCTGCCCCGGCATCACTTCCGAATGCCCCGGCTGCAGGAGGACGTCGTCAAAGGTAAGCGCTTCTGCGCCGGTTGCCGACATTACGATGCGTGCCATTGCCAAATCCTTCGTTTGAATAGGCAGAATCCTCCCGAAAACGGAATTTCCCGTCCGGTGGCTCCTGCATGAAATGCTTGGAAGTTGGCGAGGGCTGGTAACACGTTCATGACAGGAAGGGAATAGCAAAACGCGGCTCTAAACGGCGCTATGCCGCACTGCACAGAAAACACGCCTCCATTAGAATTTTAGGATGTTCTTGCACGAAGTCTGAAATCTCCTTCGTTACAACCGCACTCGCTTCTTCGGGACGGGGAGCCAATCAACAACGGGGGCAAAGATGACACCATTGAGAAAACGCGCCAATGCGCTTGAGACGCAGTTCGCCCGACAGGCAGAACTCGAATTTCGAGCGAAGGTACTTTGCGGCAAGATGATCGGGCGATGGGCCGGCTACAAAATGGGCGTCGACGATGTCGAGGCCTATGCGCATAACATCGCAATGCAGCAGGTGGTCGAGCCGCACCGTTTGCTTGACCTTCTGCGCCAGGATTTTTCGGCCGCCGGTATGGATGTCTCCGAGGCAGAACTAAACTCGCAGATGCACACATTTCTCGACAGTGCGTCTGTCGAAATCGCCACGCGCGGCTAAGACCAAAAGCTGTGGGCTGCCCAAAGGACAGCCCACAACGTCGATGCCTTAGACGTCTTAGAGATCGAACTGATAGGCCTTCGGAACGAAACGATAGCCCTGGTCGATCTTCTCGACGAAACCAACCGCCGGGAACGGCATGTGATAGCCCAGGAAGGCGAGCTTGTCCGTCGCCAGCATGTCGAACACCTTCTTCCGGCTCGCAGCGGCCGCCGCCTTGTCCATGTCAAAGCGAACTTCCCAATCGGGGCGCTGCAGCGACAACACGAAGTGATTGGCCGTATCCGCCGTCAGCACCAGCTGGCGGCCTTCCGATTCCAGGCGATAGATCATGTGGCCCGGCGAATGGCCGAAGGCCGCCATGCCGGTCACGCCCGAGACGACTTCCCCACCATCTCCGATGAAGGTGGTCTTGTCCGCAAGCGGCTTGACGTTGGCGATGACGCCCTTCTGGCCGTTCTCGGCCGGTGTTCCGACGCGGGCCGGATCAACCCAGAAATCATATTCGGCCTGGCCCGTCACATAACGCGCATTCGGGAAAGCCGGCTGGCCACTTTCCATCAGGCCACCAATGTGGTCGCCATGCATATGGGTGAGAACAACGACGGTGACATCCTCGCGCTTGTAACCGGCTGCCGTGAGACCCTCGACCAAACGACCAAGGCCATTGGCGCGACCGCCCTCCCCCATGCCTGTATCAAAAAGGATGACATCCGTGCCGGTGTTGACCAGTACCGGGGCGAAACTGTTGACGAAGTTGTCCGGCGGCAGGAAATTCGCCTCGAGCAGTGCACCGACCGTTTCCGGCGACTGATTGGTGCCGAAGGTTTCCTGCGGCGCACCGGAGGCACGCGAACCATCCTTGACCACCAGAACTTCGAACTTTCCGACATTGAAGCGATGGGTTTCGGGTGGCATGGCGTGGTTAATGCTCATCGAGGTTTGGGCGGACGCCGTTTGGGCGGAGGCGGCTCTGGTCATGATCATCGGCGTGGCAAGCGCTACACCCGCACCGCCCAAAAGCATTCTTCGGTTCATCGATAACATCGCAATCTCCTCAGTGAAAGTCGCATCCCCGTTTCGTCGGGCCGAGGCGAAACATAGGCTTGCAGCTAGGCGGGGAAAGCGGGCTCACGCCAACGTGAAGCGTGTATCCACGCCACCAAGGTGTCCAAATCGCAACCGAGGCTTGCCTTTTCCGCCATTCTCCATATCGAGTTCGGCATCCGCGGCGGACGCACCATCAGTGTGGGGGTCCCTCGCGCCCCGCCGGAAGACCGATGAACCGTATTACCCCGCTCATACTCGCCGTCGCGCTGTTCATGGAACAGATGGATTCGACCGTGATTGCCACGGCGCTGCCGACGATTGCCACCGACCTTGGGGTTGGGCCGATCACGCTCAAACTTGCGCTCACCGCCTATATGGTGGCGCTTGCAATCTTCATTCCGATCAGTGGGTGGATGGCAGATCGTTATGGAGCCAAGCGCGTGTTCCGTGCAGCGATTGTGGTCTTCATGCTCGGCTCACTGTTCTGCGCGATGTCCGGATCGCTCCTCGCCTTCATCGCCGCGCGCTTCCTGCAGGGCATGGGCGGCGCGATGATGACGCCTGTCGGGCGCCTGGTCCTGCTTAGGACCACGAAGAAAAGCGAACTGGTCTCTGCCATGGCGCTTCTGACCATTCCGGGCCTGCTCGGCCCGATCACCGGGCCGCCGATCGGGGGCTTCATAACCACCTTCTTCAGCTGGCACTGGATCTTCCTGATCAACCTCCCGATCGGGTTGCTGGGCCTGTGGATTTCCGGCCTCTACCTGCCAGAGATTGCCCCGATCAAGACCGGCCGGATCGACTGGCGCGGCTTTACCTTGAGTGCCGGTGCGGCATCCGGTCTGGTCTTCGGCTTGTCAGTCATGAGCCTTCCAGCCCTGCCGGTGGCCGTGGGGGCCGGAGCGACGGTGGCCGGCATTGTGTGCCTCATCCTTTACGTCATCCATGCCCGCCAGCATCCGGCGCCGCTGCTGGAACTGTCGCTGTTTGCCAATCGCAGCTTTCGCGCCTCCATCATCGGCGGCACGCTGTTTCGCATTGCCGCAGGCGCCACGCCCTTCCTGCTGCCACTGATGTTGCAGCTCGGCTTCGGCATGAGCGCCTTCCAATCCGGCATGGTCACGTTCGTGGCCGCGATCGGGGCGATTTCCACCAAATTCATTGCCAGGCGCGCCTTCGCCGCTCTCGGATTTCGCACCGTCCTGATCACAGCCGGCATTATCGGTGCCCTGACAACGGGTGCCAATGCGCTGTTCACGCCGGCAACCCCGATCTTTGTGATCATGGGCCTCCTGCTGCTGGGTGGCTTTTGCCGCTCCTTCTTCTTCACCGGGGTGAATACCCTGGGATATTCCGAGATAGAGGACGGCCAGGCGTCGCAGGCAACTGCGCTCACTTCCGTCCTTCAGCAGGTGAGCCTGGCGCTTGGCGTGGCTGTGGCCGGCGCTATCCTGGAGGCCAGCGCCAAGATCACCGGCGGCACATTGTCACTCGGTGACTTCCACCTTGCCTTCGCCATGGTTGCCGCACTCTCGGTTTTTGCCGTCGTTCCGTTCTTCGGCCTAGCGCGCGATGTCGGATCCGCCGTTTCCGGCTATCGACGCGCGCAGGCTGAGGACGATACGATCAACGTCAAATAAGCCGATGATGGGTTATTCCGGCTTTTCGCACAGCGCAGACAGCTTGTTGCCGTCGGGATCGCGGACATAGCAGGCATAAAAATTGGGATGAAAGGGACGCAGACCCGGTGCGCCCTCATCCGTGCCGCCATTTGCAATCGCTGCCCTGTAAAACGCATCGACGGCAGCCCGGGACTGAGCTTCGAAAGCCGGCATCAAACCATTGCCGACCGTCGCGGGCTTGCCATCGAAGGGATGTGTGATCCAGAAACGGCAGCGCTCATCCTGCGGCAGTCCATAACCTGCTTCGCTGTCCACCGTGACGCGGCGCTCGACGCCGAGCGTCGACAGAACTGCGTCGTAGAAGCCGATGGCGCGCCTCAGATCGTTGATGCCGATGGTGATGTAGGTGAGCACCGCCGTCTGGGCCTCAGTCCTGGTCTTCTTCGGCCGGAATGTCCTCACGCGGATCACGGGCGAAACCGTCCTCATCGACCGCAGACGTGATCACGCCCCCCTTGCGACCCTTGAAGCCCTTGGCCAGCAGGAACATCTCGACCGATTCCTGGCGCGATGAGGCCGGCTTGATATGCAGGACCTGACGGAAGTTCAGCTTCAGCATGTTCAAGAGATCTTTTTCCGTACCGCCCTGGAAGGTCTTGGCCAGGAAATGGCCGCCTTCTGCCAGAACTTCGACGGCGAAGTGGGCCGCAACCTCGCATAGATGCATGGTGCGCAGATGGTCAGTCTTCTGGTGGCCGGTGGTCGGTGCCGCCATGTCAGACAGGACGAGATTGGGTGTGCCGCCAACGGCTTCGATCAGCTGGCGCGGGGCGTCCGGATCCAGAAAGTCGAGCTGCAGGATCTTCACACCCGGCAACTGCGCCATTTCGAGAAAGTCGATTGCGGCGACACGGATGTCGTCATCGGTCGAATCGGTGACCTTGGCGGCGATCTGCGACCAACTGCCCGGCGCCGCCCCCAGATCGATGACACGATGGGCACCTTTCAGGATCTGGTGCTTCTCGTCGATCTCCAGCAACTTGAAGGCCGCGCGGGCGCGGTAACCCTCGAGCTTTGCCCGCTGCACATAGGGGTCGTTGATGTGGCGCTCGAGCCAACGTCTGGACGACGCCTTCAGCTTGCCCTTCTTGACCTTCTGGCCGAGTTTGCGGCCGGTTCTGTTCCCGCCGATGGGTGGCTTTGCCATGGTCAGCGCTCCCTATGGGTGTTAGGTCGGCGGGTTCGGCCGCGGCGCCAGACGCCGTCATCCGCCATCATATCTGTCAAAAGGCCTTCGCGCAGGCCGCGATCCGCGACCCGCATCCGGCTCGACGGCCAACGCCGGCGGATCGCCTCGAGAATGGCGCAGCCGGCCAGCACAAGGTCGGCGCGGTCCGGACCGATGCACGGGTTGGCGGCGCGCCCGGCATAGTCCCAGGACAATAGCTTGGCCTGCATCGCCGTAACCTCGGCATCGGACAGCCAGACGCCATCCACCTTGCGGCGGTCATAGCGCGGCAGATCGAGATGCACGCCGGCCAATGTCGTTACCGTGCCCGAAGTGCCGATCAGATGGAAATCCTCCGGATATCCATCTGGCCCGCGCGGTAGATCCGGGCAATCGAAGCGGGCAAGCATGCCTTCGACTTCCTGGGTCATGGCTTCGAAGATATCCGGCGTCACGTCGCGGCCGCCATGGCGCTCGGAGAGCGTCACGACACCAACGGGCAGCGATGTCCAATGGGTGATGTGGTTGGCAAGCCGGCTTGACCTGTTGTCGGCGATCCGGATCACCGCGATCTCGGAGGAGCCGCCGCCGATATCGAAGAGCACGACGGAGCGGGCTTCGCGACCGACCAGCGAGGAGCAGCCAGAGACAGCGAGCCGCGCTTCGGTCTCGCGGTTGATGATCTCGAGTTCGAGGCCCGTCTCGTTGGTGACCCGTTCGAGGAAGCTTTCCCCATTCTCTGCCGCGCGGCAGGCTTCGGTGGCGATCAGGCGCATGCGGCGGATTTCACGACCGGAGAGCTTGGAAGCGCAGATGCGCAAGGCATCGACCGCGCGGTCCATCGCGTCCTGCGACAATTGCCCTGTTGCCCCCAGGCCCTCGCCCAGCCTCACGATGCGCGAGAAAGCGTCGACAACGCGAAACTGGCCGGGCCGGGTTGGCTGCGCAATCAGCAGCCGACAATTGTTGGTGCCAAGGTCGAGTGCCGCGTAAAGATCGTCATGGCTGCCCTCTCCTGCTGCAAACCGCAAACGATCCGGCGCCGACGATCTGTCAGACCGGCCGGGCGCGGCGGCCTGATGGCGCGGCGGCACGGCCGGCGGTTCCGGTTTGCGCGCCTTGGCAGACGCGGCAGACGGCGGCTCCGAACCGGCAAGCGGCCGGACATGACCGGCTTTAAGTGCGGGCTTCCGATTGCGATTGCGCCGGCGCTTTTTCGGCGACCGGGCATCGGGCTCTCCTGACATTGCCGACCGCGTCGCCACCGCATGAGCGCCATGGCCGCCTGCGGCGGCATGATCGCCGGCAGGGGCTGAGGCCGAGCGAGCACGATTGTCCGGTCCGCCGGGCAGTTCGCCCTTTGGCGCACCGGAACCACCGGATAGGATTTGGGAAGAGGTCTGCCGCGCGCCACCGTCAGCCGATGACGAAGCAAGATCGGCTCCCGACGGGCCTTTTCCGCGTCGACGACGCTTTCGCTTGCGGACAGGGCCATCCGCAAAGACTGATTCGGAACGTCGTTCGGAGACCGGCGTTCCCGCCGATCCTGCCGAAGCAGAAGACTCAGGACCGTTTGCGATCGGCCCCGTCTTCCTGCCCTTGCCGCGCCGGCGAGATCCCCCGCCCTTGCGCTTGCCCGTCGACGTCCCCTCGCTATTCGGCTGTCCGCCGCGATTGGGGTCTGTCACTGAAGTCTTCCATTGCACCGCGCAAGGCGCCGCTTTCGCCGCATGCCGCTGGTGTCATCAATCGTTTCGTTGGCGCCAGCATACCAGCGCAAGCCCTTTGCGCCAAACGGTTTTTCCAAGGACGATCAACAGCCGCCGATCCGCCCCGAAGGCTTTAGCCTCCGCCCACGGCCTAAGCGAAGCCGGTATTTCCCTTAGGCGAAACACATTCCGACATTTTTTTGAAAATCGGCCTTTGCAATCTCAAAGCTTTTGGCTATAAGCCCGCTCACCGATCGCGGCAGCGATACCCTGGTGGGGAATAGTTCAACGGTAGAACGACGGACTCTGACTCCGTTAATCTTGGTTCGAATCCAGGTTCCCCAGCCAATCTTCACTCTCTATATATCAACTAGTTCGCGCGTGCTGTGCACCTGCAACGAACCGCCGTGTGTGGCCTTCTACACAAATGCTGACGTCAGCCCAAAGCCAGGGATCGAAGATGGCGTCCACGGTCGCTAGGTCTCTCTAGTGGGACTGTGGTCACAGCATGCGATCGGCTGCAAAGCAGACCACCACGACGCTCTCTTGGACCTCTCTCATTTCGTGAGCCCGATAGTAGGATAGACTTGCTCCGCAGGTGAATTGAAGTAGTTTCTAATTCAGGGCAAAGGGGGCATTCGTGGATCATTCGACATTTGCATCTGAGCGTTTGGTGCTGGAGCGCAAAGGGCCTGATTTTCCGTTCTACTCAGACACTCCACCAAGCGTTTCGGGGACCGCCTGGCTTTGGGTGCTCGCGGCTGCAGCCGGCGGATTTGCGGCGCTTGGCATCCCGTTGCCCTTTGAGGACAATATCGTCACGGGTTGGCTCAGAGCCGTCGCTTTCGTCGCTTTGCCACTGGCCGCGCTCGCTATCGCGGCCCCCGGTCGCTGGCGGGCAATCTTCAGGCGCGTCGGCATTCGCGACGTGCTGCTGATGTTTGGCTTTGCAATCCTCAACATCATCGTGACCCTTTCCGTCGGAGCGCTGCTGCAAACCTTTGGCACTGTCAGCACCAATTCAGCGGTTGCGGATGCGGCCGACCTCGAAGGTGCGCGGCTGGCGAGTTTCTTTGCCAAGGTCGGCCTGCAGTTGCTCGGGGAGGAACTGATCACAATCCTGCCCTTCCTCGCCATCCTTGCCTATCTACATAACAAGGCGGGAATGGGCCGCAATGCAGCGGTGCTGGCTGCATGGCTTTTGTCGGCGGTCATCTTCGGGATGCTGCACCTGCCGACCTATGACTGGAACTTCGTGCAATGCTTTGTTGTGATCGGCTGTGCCAGACTGATCCTGACCTGGGCCTATGTTTGGACCAAGAATATCTGGGTCAGCACCGGGGTGCATGTCATAAACGACTGGGCGCTGATCGGTTCGACAGTCTTCCTGGCGCCGCTTGCGACTGCGGCCTGAACCGCTTGGCTGGCACAGAGGCTCCAACACAGTATGCGAGGACCTCTCTCGTAAGCGGCTCAACCCGCGTCGGAAACCGGGACAGGCTACCTGCCCGAGCAGAAGACGGGCGATGAAACTCACTCTCGGCAGTCTTCGGGTGTCAGCACGATCAGCCAGCGCCTGAAAGCCGGGCTGTCCTCATAGCGTCCGGCGCCTTCATAACGCACGGGTGGCAGGCCCAGCCGGGCCATGTCATCCAGCGAAAAGCCCCAGCCACGCTGGTCACCGCTCAAGCGATTGTCGAAGCGCGAGCCGACGCCACAAACAGCGAAGGTATCGTTCGGCAGTCCGATCCTGGCATAAAGTGCCGCCTCCTCAGCCATCCGCGCCTCGGTGGCGGACACGGCTTCGTCGAGAAAGGCTTCCATGTCGACCGGCTTGCCATCTGGCCCAACGGCGTCACTCGCCTGCGGGGACACCATGGCGCGCAGGTGTTCGCGCAATGTCACGCCCTCTTCGGCAGCCGTCATGGCGAAGCCGCGGTCATTGCCGTGCCATCCCAGGAAGGCGTTTTCGCGGATCGCGATCGTCGCCGCAGCGGGTGCGATGAAATTGGCGCAGGATGAAAAACAGCCCGTATCGATCGTCAGATGTGGCTTCAGGTCGGCGATGATAAAACCGATCTGGATGGCGGCCTTGGTGTCGCCGCCGCCGGAATTCACCAGCATTTTCGTGATCTGGCCATCCGGAACCTTCGCCAGCACCGCCTTCAGCGCCTGCAGGCCATTGTCGTTGGTGCCGCCGATATAGATCAGGGTGTCACCTTCGACCCTGACATCGGGCATAGGGTTGGCCGAAGGCTTGCCACCCGCATCAGCAAGAACGGGGCTGGCCAAACACGCTGTGGCAAACATGGCCGTCAATTGTCTCATCGCGTCCTCTCCCAGTCTCGCCTTGAGCGTTTCTCCATGGCCAGCTCTGCTGCACACCAGGAGATGGTTCACGCCATGATGACGAAGTCCTTGCCGGTGCGGGTGTCGGGCGCAAGCGGTGCATCGGTCAGGATCAGCACTGCACCGGGGTGCAGGACACTCTGCATGGTCGACACAAAGGCCGGGTCTGCGGATATTCGGGCAAGGAGGCCGGTGGCCATGTTGACCACGCCTTCATCATCGTTCGGATTGGCAAAGGCGATCCAGCGCATGCCGCGTGTCGCTTCGTCGAGGCCATCGAGCAGGAAGACATGGCTGCCGAGCTTGTCCTGGCCATTCACAGTGATCCGGCCTTCGGCGCGGATCTCGGAATTTTCAACCAGCAAGGCCTTTCCGTCAAAGGTCGACATGATGACCGAAACGACGGGTTGCTTCTTGAGGTCGGTCCAGTCATTCGGTCGCTCTCTGCCGCGCAGCGCCGTTACGGCATCGCTGAATTCCCGGGCGGCATAGGCACCAAGTACCATGCCTGGATGGGTCAGGTCCTGCGGATCCTGGACCGATCCCGCGATGATGACCGGCGTTCCGAGATGCGTGATATCGAAGAGGCGTTCGGAAAAGGCCATGGGAAGACGTATGCAGCCGTGCGAGGCCGGATAACCCGGCAGATTTCCCGCATGAAGCGCGATGCCCGACCAGGTGAGCCGGTTCATGTTCGGCATCGGCGCATCGTCATAGGTACTCGATTTATGGTGCTTGTCCTTCTGCAGGACGACGAAGACGCCGGTCGGCGTCTCGTGGCCGGGCTTGCCGGTCGAACAGGTGGACACGGCTATGCGAATGCCGTTGCGATAGACATGCACGCGCTGTTCCGGGAGAGAAACGACGACCGCAACGGGTCCGGTGCGCTGCCGCTCCGGATGCCAGGTGAATTCGCCGGGCTTCAGCGCGGCGATCTCTTTCATCACTTCACCGGCAAGTGCCCGGCCGGGCCCAGACAAGGCCGCCATGGCCGCCAGACCGGAGATGAAATGCCGCCTGCCCTGTTTCTTTTCCTTCATGGCCGATCTCACCTTCTCATCAGTGTCGGCCCAGAGCATTTCAGGGTGGCTGCCGGCTGTCCAATGAGTTTCATACTTGCATTTTAAAAAACCCTCATGGAACGTTGTAAATGCAGTACGCCGGCTTGAGCGCATCGGAGGGATCAAAGCATGGAGTTTCGCCATAACCTCAGGGCCTTGCATACGTTCGAGACCGTATCCCGCCATCTCTCCGTTTCCGCGGCGGCCGCTGAACTTGGCGTCACCCAGAGCGCCGTCAGCCATCAGTTGCGACTTCTGGCTGAAATTGTTGGCGAGAGACTGTTTCAGAAAAGCGGACGCGGCATTGCGCTGACCGATGCAGGACGTGATCTCGCTCAACGTCTGCAGCCAGCATTCGCCGAGATCCATCGATCGCTTGCCGAGACCATTGGCGGCTCCCGCAATCGCCTGCGGCTTGCGGTGTGCAGTAGTTTTGCGACAGCGTGGCTCGTACCACGGATTCGATCTTTCTATGCTGCGCATCCAGATATCGACTTGCAGATCATGATGTATGCACAGGATCCGGAACTCACCGATGCCATGGGTGACGCTTTCGTCACGACCTTGCCAAGGGATCCTGGCTATCATGCGCAGCTTCTCTGGCCGGAGTTGTTGGTACCCGTCGTCTCGTCGGCCCTTATCGACGGCAAGAGCGAGTTCAATTACATCACGACCGAACTGCTGCCCGGCAGAATAGGATCCGACTGGCACGCCTATGCACGACACGGTGGACGCGCCGATCTGGTCCCGGCTGACGACCGCTGGCTCTTCGCTTCCCACTATATCGTCGCGCTGGATATGGTCCGTCTGGGACTGGGTGCCGCACTTCTGCCGGATTTTCTTGTCGCGCGGGAGATCAAGTCCGGCTCCCTTCGGCTTCTTCACGATGCAACATTGCCGACACTCGAGGACTATCATCTGTGCATCAAGGAGAGCCGCCGTTCTGAGCCTGCCCTTGACGCCCTTGTGCAATGGTTCCGACAAGAGGTCCCGAAGCCAAACGGCGCTCAGCGAACCGGGAGACTCCGCCTTGTGCAACCATGAGAGCATTTCACATTAGACTAATTTAATTCACTGGTTTGCAAACATTCCGCATGCCAGTCTGAGGACAGCGAAAGGTTGCAAGGCAGTCTTTTGAAGACTTCCCAACGGGAGATGTCCGATGCGTTTGTTGCGTGCGTTCTTCGGTGGTGTGTTTGCGTTGACGCTTGGCGTTATCGTTGATGTCGGGCAGCAGGGGGCCGTCGCGCAGGAGCGAAGTGCCCGGGTCGAATTCGGTCGTGGCCAGAGTTCAACGGTCATCCGCGGCACGGTCCGTGGCTACGACGGCGCCAGCTATCGCATCAATGTCCGCGGTGGCCAGAGGCTCGCCGTCACCATGGATAGCTCGAACAGCAGCAACTACTTCAACATTCTCGGCCCCGGAGGCGGCGAAGCGCTGTTCAACGGTTCGATATCAGGCGATTTCGCCGATGTTATCGTTCCCGAGAGCGGTGACTATACCGTGCAGGTCTATCTGATGCGCAATGCCGCGCGTCGCAATGAACAGGCGCGCTTCACGCTTCGCATCGAGGTCACGGGCGGCAGGCCGATTGCGCCGCCCTCACCCGATTTCGCCGATGGCCTGTCCGGCGGGCCGGACTTCTTTCAGGTGGCCGGCATCTCGCGCGGCGATACCTTGAACATTAGAACTCGTCCCAGTGCGCAAAGCCCGATCGTCACTCGTGTCGTTAACGGCGAGATCCTGCGCAATGGTGGATGCCGCATGACCGGACAGACCCGCTGGTGCCGGGTGTCTCGGCCGGATGGCAGTGATGCTGGATGGGCGGCGGGTCGTTTTCTGATCGAGGCAAGCAATTAAGCCCGGGCCTGGATGAGAGGCCACTAAGAAAACCGGAGGGGGAGACGCATGACCAGATCCAGACCGACATCAGGAATGATTTGCCTCGCCTTCGGGCTGCTTGCAGGCTGCAGCTCGGACGGGACATCGCAGCCGCCGCCGATGGCCGCCTCGACCCAGCCCCTGATGGACGAGAGTGTGCCGCCAACAGCGCGCAGTGCATGCCTCGCGGCCGTGTCCAACACGGCGAACAATGGCGACGTCCAGATCACCGAAATGATCTTCTCTGAGGCCAATTCGCAGGTGACGGTCGGCGTCGGACCGACAAGGGCCCCGTGGCGCTGCCTTGTCTCGAACAGCGGCGTGGTCGCCAATGTAATGTCGATGACGAACGAAGGCAGCCTCTAGGTCGCAGGCGCCATGGGCCGTGGGAAACGGCTCGCGACCTCAAGTAGTGGGCAAATCACCCAAGGGAATCATCGTGCGACATCTCACCTTTCGTCTTGTTCTGTGTCTTGCCATGGCTCCCGTCGCCCACGCCAATGATCGGCCACCTGTGCCCGTGATCGGACCCGATCAGTTGGCCTTTTCCCTTGAAAACATGGACAAGGCATCCGACCCGGGGACCGATTTCTACCGCTTTGCACTCGGCGGCTGGATCGACCGGGTCGAGCGTCCGGCGGACCGGGCAATGATCGATGCCTTCGACTTCATGGGCCGACGGCTGACGGCGCAAATGGAAGAAACACTGCTCGATGCCGCCGCCAAATCGGGAACGGCGGAAAGGGGAACGCCGATCCAGCAGGTTGGGGCCTTCTACACCTCCTTCATGGATGTCGCGACACTTGATGTCAAAGGCATGACCCCACTCGACCCAGAGATGGCCAGGATCGATGCTATTGTCGATCTCGGCGACCTCGCCAGCTATCTCGGCCACTATCTGCAGATGGCCGAGGATCTGGCCCTGGCAGGCTTCGTGCCGATGACAGATATGGCGGATTCGACACGTAATTCCCTTTACTTCGCCGGTGCGTCCCTCGTGCTCGGTCAGCAAAACCTCTATGAGGAACCGCCCGGCTCGGCGCTCGACCTCGCCTTGCGCAAGAACCTGGCCGACATGCTGGTCGCGGCCGGTTACGAGCCCTCGCGAGCGACAGCGGTCGCGGCGCTCGTCGCCGATATCGACCGGGAATTGCATGGCGGGATGCTAACGCCGGTGGAGGCTGCCAATCCGGCCAACACCTATCAGCCCATCCCTTTCGCAGCCCTGCAGGCGGAAATTCCCGAGCTCGACCTTACCGCTTTGCTCGCTGGCCTCGGCATGAAGCCGCCCGAACGGGTCATAAAGTCGGAGCCACGCTACCTGCCTATCCTTGGCAAGGTGCTGCGTGAACGCCCGATTGAGGAGATCCGTGACTATCTGAAGGTCAAGCTGATCAACCGCTTCAAGTTCTATCTCGGCAGCCGCTTCGAGGTCGTGATCGCCGATCAGCAGAAGATCCTGGTGGGCGTCGAAAAACTACCGCCACGCGAGGAGCGGGTGCAAAACGAACTGAAACTCTTTCTCGGTCATCCGGTCTCGCAGCTCTATGTCGAGCGCTATTTCGATGACGAGACGCGGGCCAAATCTGCCGACATGGTGGGGCGCGTCAAGGACGCTTTCCTGGCCCGGATCGAGACGCGGGACTGGTTGACTGAGGCGACACGGGCGGCGGCGAAGGACAAACTGGAGAAACTCACCTTTGAGGTTGGCTACCCTCAGACATGGATCGACATGTCTGAGGTCGAGGTGCGCCCGGATGACCTGATCGGCAATATCCAGCGGCTGATCGCATTCGACGTCAAGCGGTCGCTCGACAAGTTCGACGATCCGGTTGAGCACGAATCCTTTGCCAATGTGCAGTCGACGCTGCCGATCATCGTCAACGCCGCCTATGATCCCTCGATCAACGGCTTCGAAGTTCCTGCCGCCATTCTGCAGCCTCCGGCCTTCGAGGCCGATCTTGATGCCCCCGTCTATTTCTGCCGTCTCGGTGCCGTACTGGGCCATGAAATGACCCATGGTTTCGACAGTCGCGGCCGGCAATACGATGCCGATGGCAATCTGCGGGACTGGTGGACGCCCGAAGACACGGTTGCCTTCACGCGAGAAGCCGAGAAGCTCGTCGCGCAGGCAAATGCCTATGAAGTTCTCCCAGGTCTTACCCTCAACGGTGCGCTAACCGTTACGGAAAACATGGCCGATGTCGGAGGCATCACGCTCGCCTACGCCGCGCTGCAGGATTACCTCGCCGAAAACCCGGAAGAGAATGTGTCGATTGACGGTTTTTCGCCAGGGCAGCGCTGTTTTCTGGCCTGGGCGCAATTCTGGGGCATGAAGGCGACCGACGGGGTCATCCGCAGCGTCTTCATGAGCGATGCGCACGCGCCAGGCATGTATCGATCAATTGCGGCTCTCAAGCATGTGGACGAGTTTTACAGCGCCTTCGACATTACCGAGGGAGAACCGGAATGGCTGGCGCCAGAAAAGCGTGTGCGGGCCTGGTGAGACGCCTGTCTTGGCGAGCACCGGAACAATAACGACTCCAGGAAGGGGAACGATCATGAAACGCTATATCGCCATTTTCACCGCCACGGCACTTGTGCTGGCGGCAGCCACGCAGCCGGCAACGGCTCGCATGAGCGACAAGGACAAGGCGGCAGCCGCCGCAGCCGCGATCGCCTTACTCGGCATCGCGGCCCTTGCGCACAACAAACACCATTATCAAAATGGCTACGAACCGAGCAATGCCGAGGAGACTGCCGAATTCGAGCGCGGCTACCGCGACGGCTTGCATGGTTATCCCTACTGGGAAGGCAATCGTACGCCGAGCTATGCGCAAGGCTATCAGGCGGGCGACCGCGAACGGGAAAACAGCATGGCGCATCGGCGTGTCGCAGCAGACGCCAAGGCCCCACCCATGGCCTATCGGGGCTGCGCCGAAATCGTCGCGCGCAACTTTGCCGTCGGCATGAACCACGTGCATTTCACCCGGGCACGCTCGCCGGCCAAACATGAATGGCTTATCGAGGCCGCGGTCGGGCACCAATACATGACCTGCACCATGCGGGACACCGGCCAGTTGATCGACTTGCGCGGCGGACAGTTGTGAAAACCGGCAATGCAGTCAGCCTTAGGCACGATGCCTGCAGAGGATTCCGGCGCGTGCGCCGGAGTTCTGGGGACGGATCCGGCACGGGATTGATCTGAAGTGAGGAGATTGACAATGCAACGGTGGTTCCGCTGGATCAGGGCGTTGCCAGTGCTTCTGACGCTCATCCTGCTCTGTGGGACGGCCCCCGTATCAAAAGCCGCCGGAGCGCTTCCGGACTACGAGGCAAAAGGCGGGATGCTGGAAATCGGCATCGATCCCGAACGGCCGGATGCCGAGATCTTCCACATGGATTACACTCTGAAGGGGGCCGATCCGGCCACGCGGCCGGTGACCTTCGTGTTCAATGGCGGCCCAGGGGGATCGAGCATCTTCCTGCATATGTCGGCACTCGGCCCGAAGACGATCAAGACATCTGGAGACGGGACATTCCCGGCCGTTCCGGCAAGACTGGAGGACAATCCGGAAAGCTGGATTGCCTTCACCGATCTCGTCTTCATCGACCCCGTCGATACCGGTTACAGCCGCATGCTCTCGGGCGCGGACGGCAAGCCGGGCGATCCAAAGCCGTATTACAATACGACAGCGGACGTGAATTCGATGGCCATCTTCATTCGCAAGTGGCTGACGGTGAACAATCGCTGGGCCTCGCCAAAGGCGATCGCCGGAGAAAGTTATGGGGGCCTCAGGGTCGCGGCCCTGATGCGGATCCTTGCGGAGAACTATGCCGTCAACATCAACCGTGCCATTCTGATCTCCCCTGCCCTCAAGGTCGATGTCGATGCGGGCAACTATTCGATCCTCTATCCGATGACCCTGCTGCCCACCCAAACGGCGATCGCCTCCCATCACGGCTTGAACGACGTGAAGGTCGATGAGGCGGGGATGAAGGCGGTCGAAGACTATACGCTGAACGGGTTCCTGACCGGGCTGGTCTCACTCGGGCGCTCGACGCCGGAAGAGCGGAAGATCTTCTTCGATACGGTGGCCCGCTATACGGGCCTCGATCCGAGGCTCGTCGAGCTTCACAACGGGCGCATTCCGGAAACGCTTTATGTCGGCAGCCTCTTGTCCGATCGCGGCCTCATTCTCGACCGGTATGACGGGACACAGGCGACCGACAACCCTACCCCTCAGGAGCCCGGTCTCGCCGTGCTCGACCGATCGCTGACCGTGCTGAGCGGCGTTCTCCTCGCACCCTTCATGGACTATGTGCGGAACGATCTCGGCTACACCAGCGACAGGCCCTACATCCCGCTCAACCTCGTGACCAATGCCTCCTGGGATTACAGCGGAGACATCGGCACGCCGGACGATATCGGCATCGCGCTGGCCCAGAACCCGGACCTAAAAGCGCTGGTCGTGCATGGGTACCATGACCTCGTGACCAACTACTTCCTGTCACGCTACACGCTGGAGCAAACGACAAGGGCGCGCGGCGCGCGTGAACGGCTCTTCTTTGGCACCTATCCCGGTGGCCACATGTTCTACCTGCAGAGCAAGAGCCGATCTGAGTTTTTCAAAGACGTGAAGGGGTTCTTCGCGGAATAAACGAAATCAAGCTTCGTCCGAACGGCATGGGGCAGAGGTTAAAGTATTTCACAGAGCCTCTCCTCGCCCCCGTGCCTTGCACTCCGCGCCGAGGAAATCGCGTGCCGATCCTATTGTGTTTGCGTCATGCCAGACATCCTCTCAGCAAGCATCGCAACCAACGGCTTCGCACGCAGATCAGGTCTGCGACAACATACAACCTGTGGGATTAGTTAAGATTGCACTCACCTTCGGGAGCGGACAACTGACGCCTCATTGCTGAACATATTTCGATCTTCCTTCCCCTCACCACCACCCCGAGATTGACTTTTTTACCGTCAAAAAATTCGTTCATCTGAGCCCAAAGACAAGCGCGTCAACGATTTAAAACTCGGCAAAAGCGCTCTGGAACAGAGCTTGCATAAACCTTTGTACTGCCTCCTAGGCTTTGCACAGATCCCGGCTCATCACCCAAGGAACCGTCGCATGCGGCAGAACACCGGATAGGTTGCATTTCACTAAAACAACCGCAATGTGAGTTAGCACCTTAATCTTTACGTTAAGGTATAATTAGAGCATCTTCATGTAAGGTTCTCCATAAGGGAGAATCCGATGAACGAAGTGACAGAAAACGTACTTGAGGCGAAGCTCTACGAAGCCGTCGACCAATTTGCAACCCTGAGCGGCATCGCAGGCGTACGCTCGGACGAAGCTGGCGTCGTGCAGACGGCCGGCGACGACGCGTCCAGTGCTATTGCCGCATCAGACGGTGCGCAGAGCCCTTCATCGGTGATCATTTCCGGCGTTACGTCCACCGCGCCCAGAAGCGAGGGGCAGCCATCCGATGACGGAGCATCCGTCGCGCAACCTGTCGCGGGTGTTTCGGGATCCGGCGCGAGGTCAAACGCTGCCTCACAGGCGACTACCGGCGGTCAACAAAACGCTGGTGAAAACGAACTTGCAGCCCTCGACAGCGCCCAAGCAGGCGGGGCGCCTCTCGTCGGTCGTGGCCCCTCTTTCGAGGTGAGCTCGGATGACGATTCCACCACCACGCCCGAAACGGATACCGCTCTGCCTGACGAAGATACGGATCAAGGCGACGGGACCACAGACGACGCAGGCGAAGACACCTCAGGCGATGGTGGTGGTGGCGGTGACGGCGGTGATGAAGTCGACGGCGATGACGACGGTGGCAATAGCGACGGCGACGGCGACGGCGACGGTGGTACTGACACCGTCGACGGCACGGACGATACCGATCTTTCGGTTGACGTGAATATCGATCCGCCTGTGGTCGGGCCGATCATTGCCGATGTGGATGTCGGACTCGACCCCGTGGAAGACCTTCTGGGGAGCGACCTCGACGTCTCAATTGATGTTGACGCTGGCATCGTTGATACGGTGGGAGGCACTGTCGACGACATCCTGGGAAGCGGCGAGGATGACAATGACATCTCGATTGATCTGAACATCGATCCGCCCGTCGGCCCGGTCATCGGAGATGTCGACAGCGATCTGGACCTGATAGCAGATGGTTCAGGGGGCGGTATTGATATTTCAATCGACGTGGACGCCGATCAGGGCCCTGACGGGGACAGCGATCTGAGCATCGATCTGACCACCGATCTCCCGATCATCGATCCAATCACGGCCGATGTCGATGTCACTTTAAATGCAGTCGAAGACCTGCTCGGCACCGATATTGATGTCGACCTCGATGCGGTCGCCGATCTCGATGGCGTCACTGGAACCCTGGGCGATATCGGCAGCGGTCTTAGCGGCACGTCAGGCTCCCTGCTCGATGGCCTCTCCGGCATCGGTGGCGGCAGCCTCATCGGCGGGACACCGGATCAGACCGGCGATACCGACCTCACCCTTGACGCCACCGCTGATCTGCCGCTGGTCGCGCCGATTATCGCTGATGTCGATGTGAACCTCGACCCGGTCGAGGATCTGCTCGGTACCGATATTGACGTCGACCTCGATGCGGTCGCCGATCTCGATGGCGTCACGGGAACCCTGGGCGATATCGGCAGCAGTCTTGGCGGCACGTCAGGCTCCCTGCTCGATGGCCTCTCCGGCATCGGTGGCGGCAGTCTCATCGGCGGGACACCGGATCAGACCGGCGATACCGACCTCACCCTTGACGCCACCGCTGATCTGCCGCTTGTCGCGCCGATTATCGCTGATGTCGATGTGAACCTCGACCCGGTCGAGGATCTGCTCGGCACCGATATTGACGTCGACCTCGATGCGGTCGCCGATCTGGATGGCGTCACTGGAACCCTGGGCGATGTCGGCAGCGGCCTTGGCGGTACGTCAGGCTCCCTGCTCGATGGCCTGTCCGGCATCGGTGGCGGCAGCCTCATCGGCGGGACACCGGATCAGGCCGGCGATACCGACCTCACCCTTGACGCCACCGCTGACCTGCCGCTCGTCGCGCCGATTATCGCTGATGTCGATGTGAACCTCGACCCGGTCGAGGATCTCCTCGGTACAGACATGGACGTCGACCTTGATGCGGTCGCCGATCTGGATGGCGTCACGGGAACCCTGGGCGATATCGGCAGCGGCCTTGGCGGCACGTCGGGCTCCCTGCTCGATGGCCTCTCCGGCATCGGTGGCGGCAGTCTCATCGGCGGCACACCGGATCAGACCGGCGATACCGACCTCACCCTTGACGCCACCGCTGATCTGCCGCTTGTCGCGCCGATTATCGCTGATGTCGATGTGAACCTCGACCCGGTCGAGGATCTGCTCGGCACCGATATTGACGTCGACCTCGATGCGGTCGCCGATCTCGATGGCGTCACTGGAACCCTGGGCGATATCGGCAGCGGCCTTGGCGGCACGTCAGGCTCCCTGCTCGATGGCCTGTCCGGCATCGGTGGCGGCAGCGGTCTCATTGGCGGTACACCGAATCAGACCGGCGATACCGACCTCACCCTTGACGCCACCGCTGATCTGCCGCTTGTCGCGCCTATCATCGCTGATGTCGATGTGAACCTCGACCCGGTCGAGGATCTGCTCGGCACCGATATTGACGTCGACCTCGATGCGGTCGCCGATCTGGATGGCGTCACTGGAACCTTGGGCGATATCGGCAGCGGCCTTGGCGGCACGTCAGGCTCCCTGCTCGATGGCCTCTCCGGCATCGGTGGCGGCAGCCTCATCGGCGGGACACCGGATCAGACCGGCGATACCGACCTCACCCTTGACGCCACCGCTGACCTGCCACTCGTCGCGCCTCTCATCGCCGATGTCGATGTGAACCTCGACCCGGTCGAAGACCTGCTCGGCACCGATATTGATGTCGACCTCGATGCGGTCGCCGATCTTGATCAGGCAATCGCTGCAGCCGACAGTTTGCTGGGCAGTCTGGATACGGCACACCCGGCGGACACGACATCGACCGGCGATACCGATCTCTCTCTGCACCTGGATGCGTTCGACCAGATTACCGGGGATGTGGACATCAATCTGGACATCATCGAGCAGTTGCTTGCCACCGATATAGATGTCGATGTCGGGTTCGGACTGGATCTCGGAAACTTCGACACGCTCGCTGGCACAGATAGTGGGCTGACCGGTGGCAATCTGACCCTGAGTGAACTCCTGACTCTCGACAGCGGAACCTCCAGCGGCCTCGTGACCAACACGCTCGATGCCAGCACATCCACCGTCTCAGCTGTCACAACCTCGACAACGAGCACCCTAACCTCCCTGACGCAGTCATTGACTGGCAAGTTCGGTGGCGGACTTTTCGGTTAAAGACGAAGGATTTTATGAGGACTATTGAGGGAAATTCGACTGGCGCACCTGTTACCCTCTACAGGGCGCCAGTCGCCATATTGCTCATCATGACCATGGCTCTCAACATCTTGAGCCTGACGGTGCCACTGGCCGCACAACTGATCTTTAACCGCATTCTGCCCTCGCCGGGGTCTTCAACCCTCTCTGTCGTGGTGGGTGCGGTCGCCATTCTTGCCATCGCGGAAGCGGTGATCCGTCTCGCGCGTGGTTACATCATGTTAGAGGCGGGCCGCGTCACGACAGCCGATATAACCCGCAAGCTGCTCAGCCGGCTGATTGCCAGCGACTACACGCCCGGATCGCGAGGGGCCGCCCGCAGCCTCGACTACTTCACCCGCATCGCCCAGGTGTCGGAGCGCCACAGCGGAAAGCTGCTCGTCGCAGCCGCCGAGCTGATGTTCCTGCCCGTTATCCTCTTCCTGATTTTCGCCATTTCTCCGACGCTCGGTGCACTGTTCTGCATCTGTCTGTTCGCCGGGCTTCAGCTTTCGCTGAATGGTGCAACGGCGCTACGCCGACAGGCCGCGCTGCTCAACCGTCTGGTAGAGCGGCGCTATCGATTCCTGCTCGGAGTGCTCTCGGCCATTCATCATCTGAAAGCCCAGGTGATCGAAGAACCCATGCTGCGACGCTATGAGGAGATGCAGCGCGGCATTGCACGAACCAGCATGCGAACAGCCGATGCATCAAACCATCTGCTGAACGGCGTACTGCTCACCAATCAGGCGATCACGATCACCGCTCTGATCTATGGCGCCTATGCGATTAACAGCGGAATCATGACGCTCGGCGCCCTGTCGGCCGTCATC
Organism: Rhizobium sp. G187; assembly: GCF_051549525.1. Lineage (NCBI taxonomy): Bacteria > Pseudomonadati > Pseudomonadota > Alphaproteobacteria > Hyphomicrobiales > Rhizobiaceae > Rhizobium > Rhizobium sp. G187. The sequence goes on along the minus strand of NZ_JBPUGM010000002.1, from coordinate 163,114 downwards.
TTGCTTGGTGGTCGGCTGATTGCCCCCGTTCAGCGTGCGGTCTTCATCCTCGTTCAGGCTCGCGATCTCTGCGACGCAGAAGATGTTGTCTCAGAGATCATGCACAAACCCGTTGCGCGGCCTGCCACCGAACCTCTGCTGACTGAAAATCTGGGACGCCTTGAGGTGTCGCACGTGGGCTTCAAGGCTGGCGAGACCCCGGAATACCGTTGCAGAAATATTGATCTGGCATTGCGCCCGGGCGAAATGATCGCGCTGGCTGGCCCCGACAAGATGCTTTCCTCCCGCCTTTTACGGATCATGGCGGGAATCGAGCGTCCCGACGAAGGCAAGGTGATCCTGAATTCTCACCCGATTGATGACTTCCCCCTTGGCCAATTGAACCGCTCCGTCGCCTATGTTTCCGGCAATTCGACGCTATTTGCCGGGACCATTCGAGACAACATTACCCGCTTTGGAGAAGTGTCGCTGGAAGAAGCCTGGAGCGTTGCTTTGTTGATGGGGATACAAGGCGCCCTCAACGAGCTCCCCAGAGGCTTGGACACTCCCGTTACCGGGACGGCCAGCGAGAACCTGCCAACCAGCCTATGCCAACAGCTTGCCATCCTCCGCGCCATCGTTTTGCGTCCGCGCATCCTCCTGCTGGATGATGTCGATCGCGGATTGGACCGTCAAAGCTACGGAAACCTCCAACGCTTCATGGCTGCCATTCGAGGCCAGGCGACAATGGTCATCGTATCCGACGATCGCAATCTGACGGCCGGTGCCGAGCGAAGCCTCATGATCACAGAATCCGGACTGCGCCCAGACGAAGCCGGCACGCCGCGCAACATCGCCACCTACAGGAATTTGGTGCTATGAACGCCGCCCTTGAGATGCGCCGCAAGCTCCGGGCTGAGTTTCCTTCTCCTGCTGCAACACCAGCAGCACAGACGGCGGCACCCATGTCCAACCAGAGGATGCGGGGCGATCGCCTTGAGACCAGCGTTGACGTCAAAACAGACAAACCAACAATGTCGCGCACGGCTGCAATATTTGAGCTCCAGGGCAGCGAGCCCCGCGCAACCGCCCTTTTCTGCGCTCTGATCCAGAGCTGCGGGCAGGAATTTCCGGTCAAAACCCTCCTGAACGCCATCCCAGCCGGTGGATTGAAAAACCAGCCGGATTCGATCATCGCCTCCATGGCTAACCTCGGTTTCTATGTGACCGAACATCGGTTCGACTGGGAGCGCTGGAGTTTCTCAAGACAACCGGTCGTCCTTGACACCGCGATCGGTCCGCAACTTTTGACAGCCGATCTCAGTGGTGGCCTCAAGAGCGGTCGCCTCGCCAGCGGCACGGAGAGCCGCGTCGTCGAGTCCGGAGCGCGCGAACTGAATAACTTGCGGTGCTGGGTCTTCCGGTTCGAGAGTGCCAGTAACCCACTTTCACCGCTGGCGCGCACGCATACAAGCTACAGCTGGGCCCGCGCCTTGCTCGCCCGCTTCCCCCGCATTCCCTATGTGATGATACTGCTCAGCCTTGCACTCGCGGTTACAGGCATTCTGTTTCCTTTGGCTATCGCCGTCTTCTTCGGAGAGGTGATCCGGCTTTCGACATTTTCCACCATGCCGCAGCTCGTTGTCGGTTTGTTGATGCTGGCAACATTCGAGACTGTTTTTGTTCTGCAGCGCGCCAAGATCTCTGCCTGGTTGGCCAGCCGTCTTGAGTTCCTGGTCAACACCTCATCTTTCGCGCAGATCCTGAGACTGTCTCCGATGCTCTCGGAGCGCGCCGCACCCACGACCCAGGCTGCTCGCCTGCGCTCCTTCGAAAGCATTCGCGACTTCTGCAGCGGACCAACCTTCTCGACCCTGCTGGACCTGCCGATTTCGCTGCTTTCCCTGGTATTTGTCGGAATAGTCTCGCTTCCGGCCCTCGGCATTATCACGGGGTCGATTATCCTGATGATGACCGTATTCCTTCTCGCCTGGAGAAAGGCTGCCGTGCTGACCAGTATTGCGGCCGATGAAGCGACGGAAATGCAACGGCTGGCGATCGAAACGCTGGATAAACTCGATCTCATTCGCAGCACCGGCATGCAGGAGGTCTGGAGCCAGCGCCTTGATCGGGTCGCGGAGCGAGACCAGACTGCCCAACTTCGTCTGCGGTTCACCGGCCAGGTCGCAGAAAGCCTTTCCTCAGCGCTTTACACCTTTGCAATCATCGCCGTGATGGCCGTGAGCGCCGTCGGCGTATGGCAGGGAGCGATGACGGGGCCCGCCCTCCTCGCCCTCGTGATCGTAAGCTTGCGGATACTGCTGCCGTTTCAGACGATGTGTCTGTCCGTCCTGCGTTTCGAGCAGATCCGACGAAGCCTGGGCCAGATCAACACACTGATGGATCTGCCCACGGAATCGCAAGCCGAGCGCGAGAAAAATCGCCTCATGCCTCTGACCGGGGCCATCAGTCTGGTGAATGTCGGCTTCAAAGCGGCCGATACGCGTCCGGTCTTCGTCGGCCTCGATCTGGAGGTGGAGCCCGGTGAGGTGATCGGCATCTACGGTGCAAATGGGACCGGCAAGTCATCCGTCTTCAAGATGATCCTCGGCATGGTGGACACGACGCTGGGTGCCGTTCGGATCGACGGCGTCGACATTCGGCAGCTTCCCTTGCACGAATTGCGCCGCCGCGTCTCCTATGTCCCCCAATCGCCCAAGCTATTTCCGGGAACACTGCGACAGAACCTTCTATCGGCCAATCCTCTGGCGACTGACATGCAAGTGCGCCAGGTCCTGGGTTCCGTCGGCCTCCTGACGATCATCGATCGTTTGCCGGATGGCCTGGAGACGAATGTGCTCGGACCCGACGACGATCGCTACTCGGAAACATTCCGCTATCAATTTGCTTTCGCTCGAGCGCTGCTGATCAACAGCAAACTGTTCTTGATCGACGAGATACCGAACGCTCTTCTCGATGGCGGCGTGGGCCCGATCCTGGATCGCCTGCTTCAAGAGTTCCGCGGCAAACGAACCGTGATGTTCATCTCGCACCGATCGGATTTCCTGCAGCGCGCGGACCGTGTCATCGCACTCCGTTACGGCAAGGTCCCTCTTGTGAACAAACCTCAAACTATCATGGAGCGTGCATCGTGAAGTCTTTGCGGGAGGTCGTAAGGCTGATTTCGTCGAGCGTTCTTCCCCATGCGGGAGAGCTGGCAAGCACGATGGGCCAACCCGTTCTCGTGCGCGAGACGGTCCCTAGCAAATATGCCCGCGTGATCGGGCTTACCGTCGCCACATCGGTTTTCTTCGGTGTGGCCTGGACGACCGTCGCGCGTGTCAGCGAGGTGGCTGTCGCAACTGGCTCACTCCTGCCCATCGGCTTCGAGCAGTCCGTTCAACATCTCGAAGGCGGGATCGTCCAATCCATAGACGTTGAAGAAGGACAGATCGTCGAGGCCGGCCAACGCCTGATCACCCTGCGCGACGCATCTACCTTCGAAGACGGGGAGACCATGGAGCGGCAGAAAAACGACCTCCTTGCCCAGATCGAAGCTCAGAGGGCATTGGCGGACAACCGCATGCCTGACTTCAGCTTCCTCCCCTCCGAATTTTCTGCTGAAAGACGAAACAGCCTGAACGCCTTCGAGGCTGAGCGTGCCAATCTCGATTCCCAGCTGCGCGAAATCGACAGGCAGATCACCCAGGCTCGATTGTCCTATGACGTTACCGCCAGCGAACTGGACAATGCCAGAGCCGAAGCCAGTGATGCCGAATTTGAGCTGGAGCGCTTCCGCGTCCTGCTGAAGAAAGGGGTCGCCACGAAGGTACAGGTCAGTGAACGGACACGCCTTGTCGGCCGAGCCAAGACAAATGTTGCGACGGCGGCGAGCCGCGAAAGGGGGGCCGCAGAACGGCTGGCCGAAGTGGAGCAGCAAAAGGCAAGTGTCATGGCGCGCGCCCGATCGGCAACGAGCCAGCGTATTCTTGAACTGGAGGCTGCCCTGACCTCCCTCGAAGGCAATATCCGCAAGAAGGACGGCCGCCGTGACCGTCTTGACGTCGATGCGCCGATCGCAGGAATCGTCAAGTATCTTGGAGTTCGCGGCCCCGGCGAAGTGGTTGCGCCCGGCGAGCAAATCGCCGTCATTGTTCCGACGTCGGGACCGCTTGTAGCGCAGACACGCGTCGCGGCGAGCCAGATCGGCTACCTCAAGGAGGGGCAGGAGGCCAACGTCAAGCTGACCGCTTACGACTTCACGCGCTTCGGCTGGCTGAGCGGTCGCGTCTCCTCCATCTCTCCGTCTGCTTTTCAGGAAGAAGGCCAGGGCTCCTACTACATGGTCAAGCTGGAGTTGGCCGACAACCGGCTGGCGCGTTTGCCTGATGCGCCGATCCTGCCGGGAATGGAACTGACAGCGGACATCATCACCGGCGACAAGACCGTCTTTCAGTATTTGTTGACCCCGTTGCAACGCAATATCGGCACGGCCTTCGGAGAACGTTGATGATGTCCACCTCGCCTCTCCCAACAATGCAGTCGGGCCCTGTCGGCCAGTCGCTTGGGCGTGTCCTCATCATCGATGATGACCGCATGGGCCTGACCATGCTTGCCTCTATGGTTGAGGAGCTTGGTTATGTGGTCGAGACGGCCGTCAACGGTGCTGAGGCCTACACGCTCTTGCGCGAGGACCCAGGTCGCGCGGATCTCGTCATTACCGATCGCATGATGCCGGTCATGGATGGTCTGGCTTTAACGCGCCGGCTGAAACGCGACCCGGAAACGACCGATATTCCGATCATCATGCTGACCGGAGCAACGGAGGCGAGCGACATCGCTGCAGGACTGGAAGCCGGGGCCTTCTACTATCTCGTAAAGCCGGCAGCCGAACAGCTCGTCACCTCCGTGCTTCAGTCGGCGATGCAGGAAGTGCGGCGCAAACGGAAAGTCACCGATAAGATCGGCGCCCACCAATCTGCGTTCGGCAATATTCGCATCCTTCGCATGGCCCTGGCGGCGCCCCAGGATGTCGAACCGGTCTGCAGTCTCTTGTCGAGCGTGCACCCGACGCCGGACAAGGTCGTGCAGGGCATTTATGAACTTGTGCAGAACGGCGTGGAGCACGGCGTGCTGCGGTTCGGCCTGCAAGAGAAGCAGCGCCTGCTCGGACTTGGCACCTGGCGGGACGCTCTGGCCGAAAGAAGTGCCGACCCGGCCTATCGGGGGGAAGTGGAGGCGACCATCATCCGGAAGGAAGACGCCCTCATTCTCACCGTCAAAGACCCGGGCCCCGGATTTGCCTGGCGCCAGCATCTGACTGTCGATCCTGCCCGGTCATCCGCCTTGTGCGGTCGCGGCATCGCCCGCGCAAACACACTGATCTTCGACAAGCTCGTCTACAATGAAGTCGGCAACGAGGCGACGGCCCTGATGCGACTGCAAAAACCCGCAAAGTGGTAGTCTGTCCATGGCAAAGTCTTTTGTAAAATCGGGTGGCAAGATCGCCGTGATCAGCCTGGTGCTTGGGCTCGCGGTCTCGCTGGTGATATGGTTGTTATGGTCATCCGTCAGGACCAACAAGAACGACTTTGACTATGAAACCAACATTGTTTCGAAACTGGTCCAGCAGCAATTCGACACCGTCATCATCCGGATCAAGGATCTGGCTGCCTTCGTCTCGGCAGATATGGAGGACGAAGTTGATACCAAATTGCGGCAAGCCAGCCGGATCTCCAACAATCTGGTTGAGCTGGGATATTTCTATTCCGACTCCCGCTCCGATATCAAAGTATACTACGCAAACAAACCCACACTCGACGTGTCGGCCGATGACTATCAAAAAGTGATCGACAGGCTTGCTGCCCAGCCGGGATTGGTTATTTCATTTGCCGGTGGTGGATCTGGCATGTTCCGCCATATAGATCCCAAAGACATCATCATGATGCAGAGCCTGGAGGCCGATGGCGAGCTTGGTCTTCGACTGGGGCAGAGTCATGCGCTCATCACCTATGCTGTGCTCGATCTCGATGCCATTATCGAGGAAACCACCTTCGATCTTCGCGTCTCCCGATACATCGAAGCACGCTATTTGGTTGAAGGGCAGTCACGTCGTTTGGGCTCTCCGGAACAGATACTGAGCTATGCGACTGCCGGGGAGCGACGCCAGATTTCTCTGGTGGCCACCCGCAATCTCAGCCTGACACTCGAGTTTGAGCGGAGCTTCGGCGCGAGCCTCACCGTTGCGCTCTTCGCGTCAGGGATCATCGGGCTTGCGGCCATTGCGGCCGGACTGTTCTTTGTCTCGGAGCGAAGCCACCAGCGCATCAGATTGAGGCTGCGGCAGGCGGCTGAGGCAGAACGGGAGGCCAACACCGCCAAATCCGATTTCCTCGCCACGATGAGCCACGAAATACGCACGCCATTGAACGGTGTTCTTGGCATGGCGGAGCTGCTCACACGCTCGGAACTCACGCCAACACAAAAACGCTATGCCGAACAGATCAGGACCTCCGGCTCGATGCTGCTCGGCATCCTCAACGATATCCTGGACATGTCAAAGCTCGAAAGCGGCAAGCTTGCGGTGGATATCATCCGCATGGACCTGCATGAAAACCTGCGAGAGACTGTTGGCTTCTTCGTGGCCAATGCGCAGGACAAGGGATTGAGCGTCCTCCTCGACATCGATCCGGACGTACCCGGCATCATCGGCATGGACCCGATGCGTTTGCGCCAGATTGTTTCAAATCTTGTCTCCAACGCCATAAAGTTTACGGAAAAGGGAGAGGTCGTCGTTTCAGCCAATTTTGTGCCAACGGCAGCTGCACGCGGAGACCTGCGCATTTCGGTCAGCGATTCCGGGATTGGGATGACCACGGAGGAGTGCGAGCGCCTCTTTCAGCGGTTCAGTCAGGCCAACTCCAGCACCACCCGTCGATATGGAGGGACGGGGCTGGGCCTCGCAATATCGAAACAGCTGGCGGAGGCTCTCGGCGGAAGTATCTCCGTCAAGAGCGCGCCCGGCAAAGGCAGCACGTTCGAGATCTGTCTCCCTGTAGATGTCCATCGAGGCAAAGGCGGATCGACCTGGACATATGGCAGCGTGGCGCTCATTTGCGATTCCCAAGCTGTCGTCGCAATCGTCGGCAAGGCCTTCAAGAGCGCAGGTCTGCAGCCCGCCGTATTTCCCTATTCAGATGATCTTGCAAAGCAGCTGATCCTCGGCGACGGCGCCGGAAATCCGTTCAGTCTCATCATCTTCAACGAGGAACGTGACATTCACCTGGCGAAGGATCACTGGCAGGCAATCAGGACCAAGATCATTCCGGCCGCACAATCGATCGTGCTGGGCAATCTCGAGAGCAATCGCAACTACGCAGCCTTCGATGAAGTCCTCGTCAAGCCGTTCATCCCAGCGACACTCGTGGAAACGGCCAAGCGGCTGCTCGCCGGTCGGGCAGACAGCACGTTTACCGATACAGACGCGGTGGTCGAAAAGGCGAAACCCGTCAAGCAACTCTTCGAAAACCGTCGCTTGCTGCTGGTCGACGACAACCATGTCAATCTCTTGATTGCGGAAGAATATCTGGCCCGCTACGGCTTTGCGATCACGACCGCGACAAACGGGGTCAAGGCCGTCAAGGCGGCGGAAGATGGCGATTTCGACATCATCTTCATGGACTGTCAGATGCCGGAAATGGATGGTTACCAGGCGACGGGAATTATTCGCAACCAGATGGCCGACAAGAAGATCCGCCGCGTACCGATCGTGGCCCTGACCGCCAATGCCCTCAAGGGCGACCGTGAACGATGCCTTGAAGCTGGCATGGACGACTTCCTGTCGAAACCATTGCAAGACCAGGCGTTGATGGGTGTTTTCGACCGAATCCTCGAGACCCCGGCTTTTGCCTGGCTTGGAGAACCGATCGACGCCAGACCGCCAACGCAATCCGCTCCTCGACAGGTCGCCAAGGTCGCAGCTCTGGGCAGCGCCCAGAGGATGGATACCGGCGTGGAGCCCCCTTTGGCACGCTTGAGAATTCCGGCCGAGGCCAGCCTCCCGATTGCGGTTCAGCCGCACAACTCTGCACCATCTTCGGAAACGGCACAGTCAGTCGATTCGTCAGAAACCTTCTGGGATCGGGAGGCGGATGTTTCGCCGGCCGTATCGCCACCGCCTGCGCCCATCATCCCTCAGACTTCGGCAGTGATCAAACCGGTGGTCGCACGGCCAGAGCCTCCAGCCGCAGTTACGGCGGCACCTGTATCGCCAGCGTCGGGTTCCACCGGCAGCGCTAAGGTGCCCTTGATGGATATTGCCGAGTTTCAGCGCACGCGTGACGCAATGAAGAAGTTCGATCTGCTTCTGTCCTTGTATCGCAACGACACCGCAGACTATCTGAAGGCGATCCGCGAGGCATTGACGATGCAGGCATTGGATGAGGCGATCCTGCCTGCGCACACGATCAAGAGTTCGAGCCGGATGATCGGGGCGACCGGATTGTCTGCCCTTTCCGCCAATATGGAGACGCGACTGCGCACGAAAGCGGGGGCTTCGCCGGCCGAATTGCAGGCTCTGCTCGAAAAAATGGACAAGGTTTTCGACGCAACATTGCGCCAAATCGATGGACTGATGGCAGCCCCGCCAATGAGTGCGGCGGGATGAGGGTCCGTTATCCTGCCCTGTTTTGAACAGGTGATGGTGCCGGGTGAGCGGGCGAGGCAGAAACGCCGTCGATTTCGACGGCAGCCCCGCTCCCCAAGGCCACTTGCAGCCTTATTCCGGCAAGTGCATTTTCCCGAAGGCTGCGGGCGAGATCGAGCTTCGCTTCGCCGAGCAGGCGTTCAGCCTCCAGCACATCGAGAATGAGGCCGGTTCCGCCGACATAGCTTTCGCGGGCGAGATCTCTTGCTACCGTAAAGGACGTCACTTTTCGCCTGTGCGCAGAGGCCTCGGCCTTGCCACGGTTGAGCGCGGCGAGCGCATTCTCAACCTCCTCGACAGCCCGGAACACAGTATCCTTCCAGCGAAGATACTGAACTTTCGTTTCGGCTTTCTGGATGTCGACTTCCCCCCGCAAACGCCCTCCGTCGAATACGGGAGCAAGAACAGAAGGACCGAAAGCCCATGACAGGGCATTGCCAGAAACGCCTGATGCGATCAGACGGGCAAAATCAATCGAACCTGACAAGCTGAGCGCCGGGTAGAGCCGAGATCGTGCGATATCGATCCGTGCGGCGGCTGCCGCAAGCAGTCTTTCTTCGCGCCGAATGTCCGGACGATACCGAAGAAGATCGGCGGGGAAGCCAGACTCGGCCTCGAGAGCCAGTTTCGGCTGTCCACTTTTGCCGCCGACAAGTTTCTCGATCTCCGAGTTCGTCGTTCCCAGCAGGGTTGCCAGATGGTTGATCGCTTGCTGGCGATCCCGCTCGATCGGCGGAATCTTGGCGCGCGCATCATCAACCAGCGCCTGGGCCTGAGCGACATCGAGATTGCTCGCAATCCCTGTCTCGCGCATGTCTTGGGTAAGTTTGAGCGTTTGCTGGAAGGATGCGAGATTTCGTCTGGAGATGCCAATTGCCTCTTCGTTATACCGAAGATCGACATAGGTCGCCGTCAGATCCGTCAGAAAGGCAAGGCGCACGAGCTCAACATCCGCCATGGCCGCAGCGCTGTTCTCATGAGCTTCGCGCAGAGCTGCACGGCCACCGCCGAAAATATCGAGAGTCCATGAGAATGCAGCGCCTGCGCCCGATGACGTCGCAAGCTGCGTGTTTCCATTGGCAGTTTCAGAAGTCCGGCTTGCCGACGTTGTCGCCTGTAGCTGGGGCAGATAGCCGGATGAGGCCAGAATTCCTTTCAGACGGACGATATCAAGCCTTTGTCTCGCCTGCTCGATCGACAGATTTTCCCTCATGCCTTGACGCATGAGACGATCAATGACGGGATCCTCAAAACCACGCCACCACGCATGCAGACGGGGGTCGCTCTTCATCGCCGTTGTCGAGCCCGTGGAAAAACGGTCAGGCATCGTGACTTCAGGCCGAACCGGCCTGTGTGTTTGAGTGCAACCAAACAACACAGTGGAAAGGACAGTAAGGGACGCAATGACCACAGGCCGTTTCATCAGCGATGACTACCAATTTTCGTTTCGTTAACCATAAGCGATCATGGTTTAGTAAACGTTAACTCATGGTAAGAGCGTGAAGCATATACGGCTCAACCCAAGCGAGCGCCCACTTCGAACATGCTTCCATTGCCGATCATGGTCATCGAAAGGTCGCTTCGGAACGCCAAGACACTGAAGGCGTTTGCCCCATTCAGTCCTGCCCTCCAGAGACCCGGTCCCTCATGTCCATTCAAAGAACGAGCTTTTACGTCCTTCTGGTTCTGGTGACCCTGGCCTTTCTCTGGCTTCTCGTTCCCTATTACACGGCGGTTCTCTGGGCCGTCATCCTGGCGATCGTCTTCTTTCCGGTTCACAAGCGGCTGGAACGGCTGCTCCGGGGCCGTAGCACGGTCTCGGCACTGCTGACCGTTCTGCTGTGCATCTGCCTGGTCATTCTTCCCGCACTCGCCATTCTCGGCTCGCTCGTTCAGGAGGGAACAAGCCTCTATCAGCGGATCGAGAGCCGGGAGATTGACCTCAACGTCTATCTCCTGCGACTGCAGGATGCGCTGCCGACGTTTCTGGACAGCTGGCTGACATCTCTGAAACTGGGCGGCTTTGCCGATCTGCGGGAAAAGATCTCGGCGGGCGCGATGGAGGCAGGGCAGACGATTGCCGGCAGCGTCCTGAGCTTTGGCCAAAACACGCTGGAGTTCTTCATCAGCCTCGGACTGATGCTCTACCTCCTGTTTTTCCTATTTCGCGATGGCGCATCTCTCGGATTGACGCTTCGGCAGTCCATTCCGCTTAGCGACGATTATACGCGGCAGTTTCTGGACAAGTTCGCCGCTGTGGTTCGCGCCACAGTTCGTGGCAATGTCATCATTGCGGTGGTCCAGGGCTTCATTGGCGGCGTTGCGTTCTGGACGCTGGGGATCGAGGCTCCCCTGCTCTGGGGCGTGATCATGACATTCCTCTCCTTGCTGCCCGCCGTCGGCGCGGCCCTTGTCTGGGTGCCCGCTGCGATCTGGCTGTTTCTGATCGGTGCGTGGCTAAAGGGGCTGATCATGGTGGCCGTCGGCGTCCTGGTGATCGGTCTCATCGACAATCTGCTGCGTCCACCTCTGGTCGGCCAGGGAACGCGGCTGCCCGACTATGTCGTGCTGATTTCGACCGTTGGTGGCATTTCACTTTTTGGGATCAGTGGCTTCGTCATCGGGCCGCTGATTGCGGCCCTGTTCATCTCCGCCTGGTCACTGTTCACGCATGAGCACCAGCAGGGCGGATAGAAGGCAATGCTTTTCCGACAGGGTGTCACGTAACCGGAGGGCGGAAGCCAACCGGAAAGGTTTCGCCTTGAAGGATTGTTGGCGAACGCCTTGCAATTTCCGGTATACGGCCCATATTGATCTCAGTGGCAGCCATTGTACGGGCACTGCCACTTTCTGGGCGGCACGCACCCTGGCCCCAATTGAGGAGGACGGAATGTCTTCCGACCCTACCGATTCTGTCATCAGCCTTGCCGATATCAGCCTTATCAAGGATGTCCTTCGCAATATGGGCTTCCGCTATGAAGACCCTATATGCGAGCTGGACCGTCAGGCCGCGCGCCACGTGATGGCCGATTTCCAGCGTGGCGTTCAGGCACGCACGGACCTCATTGCCTCACTCACCCTGTGGGCCGATCGGGCTTTATTGCCCGGTAGGGAAACACGCGCCAGGGAGATGTCCCTGTGACCCTTTCCTTTTCCAACCCGAGCCGTGCGTATGACGACACGCGTGGCCTCATCCGCTTCATTGGCTATGATGGGCTGAACCAGATCCTTTTCCTTCTTCCCGTTGCGGCATTTCATCCGCAGGGGACTGTCAAGATCCACGAAGAGCGCGACTATCTCATGGCGTTCGATCGCCTTCGCTCCCGCATCCTGGACATTGCGCGGGCCGCGTATGAGCGCAAGCGGCGCCCAATGGTCGAGCTTGAGCTCAAGGCGTTCGGTTCGTCTCTGCAGAAAATGACCTGATTTCCGCGAGGACCGGACGGATCCTGATCCCTCCGGCAAGGAGACCTGGATGGCGTCGACACGCCGTGTGCACAGACTGGTCACGATTCGACGGGACCGCACCGGCAGGCATTCGTCGGCCGCGACGTCATGATGACCGGCGACGGAGCCGCACCAAGCTGGAACGCGGCCGATCGCGAACTTCTGAGATCGCTACTGCGGCGGTCGGACTATGCGACTTCAGACCTCGAAGCAAAAGCTGGTCCCGACCACGACCGTGAGAACGGCATCATCGGCCGCATCCTTGAAGGCATGATCCAGTGCGACGGGTATCCATCCTCTGAAAAGCGGAGGATGGCGGCGGATCGGGAGGCCCTGCTGTGCTGGGAGGATGAAGGTGGCAGCATCGGAGTGATGGATCTGGGAGCAACATCCACGGCCGGAGATGCCTGATGGAGAAAAACGACAAGGTTATCATTCTGGCCGAGGTCCGAACACACCGGGAAGCGATGCAGAACCGGAAGAACGTCGTCGACATCAAGCATGCGCCTTTGAACCGCACAGACTGCAGCATTTACCCCTTTACCGAGCCGAAAGCGCCGGTTCCGCCAAAAACGACATGACGACAGCAAGGCGAGCGGGCGGCAGAGCAGATCAGAAATCGCCCGCATACGGGCGCCAACCCTTGAACGGAGTGTCTTGCATGTTCACGAGAACGAAGACGAGAGTGATCCATTTCAACCGACCCTTTGTCCTCACCGGTGTCGAGGGCGTCCAGTCGCCCGGCGACTATCAGGTGCAGGATGATGAGGAGCAGATCACCGGGATTTCCTGGCTCGCTTATCGGCGGGTGGCGACCACAATCGAGATCCCGGCCGGTCCGAAGACGAGTCTGGTTCCAATTGACGCCGTGGAACTCGATGCAGCCATCGAGAGAGACAAGGCACCGACGCCTCAGACGCCATCCTTGACGGCGCCGGCCGCCCATTAAGGACGAAGGATAGGGGTTCACAGCATCGGAACCGCCCCGCCCACCGGCCATGAATCAACGCCCTGACAACCGTCCAATCCCTCCTGGAGGATCGCCCATGCCTACTCACCGCTTTGCCATTGGCCAGTTGGTCCGGCTCACGACAACGAAGGGTTTGTCGCCTGCCGCGGCCAGCACCTACACCGTCGAGGCTGCGATGCCGGCCTATCACAACAGTCCGCAATACCGCCTTTGGAATGCTGATCTCCACCAGCAACGCGTGGCCCTGGAGAGGGACCTCGAGGCCGTCATTCTGACCACCTGAGCCTGAAACACATCCATGCGCGACACCCTCGAAAGGCGTTCGCAGACAGAGGCCTCCCCATGATGGGGCGGCGACCGCGATCCGTCGCTCCACAATGTTCTGAAGGGAACGCCCATGACCCCCGCAAAGCGCATCGCCTTCATCGGCAATTCCCTGCCCCGTCAATGCGGGATCGCGACCTTCACCAGCGACCTTTCACAGGCAATGTCAGAACCGGTGCATCATACCACGACCAGCATTATTGCCATCAATGACGATGACCAGCAGTATCTCTATCCGGACAATGTCATTTTCGAAATCCGTGAGGGTGAAGTCGAAGACTATGTCACGGCGGCCCGCATTCTCAACGAAGGTCGCTTCGACGCCGTGTCGCTGCAGCACGAGTTCGGCATTTTCGGCGGCCCCGATGGCGAGTTCATCATCACGCTTCTGTCGCAATTGCGCATTCCCGTTGTCACCACTTGTCACACCATACTGGCCGAGCCGACACCGTCGCAGCATCGGGTACTGCAACGAGTAGCCGCCAAGTCCAGCCGCCTGGTTGCCATGTCCGAGAAAGGGCGTGGGCTGCTTGAGGAGGTCTACGGGGTAGACCCGGCCAAGATCGACGTTATCGCCCATGGCATTCCCGATCGGGCCTTCCACGATCCGGCCACAGCCAAGGAAAAGCGCGGGTATCAAGGCCGCTCTATCATCCTGACATTCGGTCTCCTCTCGCCCAACAAGGGGATCGAGGTGGTGATCGACGCCATGCCCGCGATCCTCGAACAAAGTCCTGAAGCCCTTTACATCGTGCTGGGCGCCACCCATCCCAATCTGCTGCGCCAGGAAGGGGAGGCCTACCGCGAAAGTCTTGCCGCCCGTGCCGAACACCTCGGGGTCGGGTCGTCGGTGGTCTTCCTCAATCGCTTCGTCGATCAGGCGACGCTTCTCGATTTCATCGCGCTCTGCGACGTCTATGTGACCCCTTATCTCGACGAGGCGCAGATGACGTCCGGCACACTTGCCTACAGCTTCGGCATGGGCAGTGCCGTCGTCTCGACGCCCTACTGGCATGCACTCGACCTTCTGAAGGAAGACCGCGGCTTGCTCGTGCCCTTCGGCGATGCGGCGGCAACAGGCAAGGCCATTGCATCCCTTCTCGGTGACGATGAGGCGCGCCTCGCGATCCGCAGACATGCCTATGAGGCCGGTCGGTCGATGATCTGGCCCTATGTCGCCGCCCTCTACCTCAAGAGCATCGACAAGGCCCGCTCGGCTTATCGCCCAAGGCTGGTCAGCGATCTCGTAGCACTCCGGATCAAGCAGCCACCGCAGCGGACGGGCCTGAAGCTCGGTCATTTCCAGACGATGTGCGATGACACCGGCATCTTCCAGCATGCCGTCTATTCGGTTCCCGACCGGTCGCATGGCTACTGTGTCGACGACAATGCGCGGGCGCTGCTTCTCGCCTCGCATCTCTCGGCTGTCGGCGAGACCGGCATATCGGACCGGATGACGGCCTCGTTCGCCGCCTTTGTGGAACATGCCTGGAACCCGGACAGAGGCCGCTTTCGCAACTTCATGAGTTACGATCGCCGCTGGCTCGAAGAGCAGGGGTCCGAAGACAGCCATGGTCGCACTCTCTGGGCGCTCGGCGCCTGCGCCCTGTCGGACAGTGACGCCCCACGTCGCCGATGGGCCGGCGCGCTATTTGCAAGAGCAATGTCCGCCACACTCGACTTCAGCTCTCCACGTGCCTGGGCCTTCACACTGCTTGGGCTCGACGCCTATTGCCGGGTTCATCCGGAGGACAAGCGCGGCCGTATCCTGCGCATGCAACTGGCCGAACGGCTGATGGATCTCGAGCGACGCGTTTCCAACGGCAGCCGGCATTGGTTCGAGGAAGGGCTGTCCTATGAAAATGCGCGGCTCAGCCAGGCCCTGATCACGACCGGCCTTTCGACCGATACCCGCGAATATCTTGAAACGGGGCTCAAGACCCTGCGTTGGCTGATGACGCAACAGACGGGTGAAAACGGCCAGTTCCGCCCCGTCGGCACCGAGGGTTTCCTTGAAGTCGGACAGAAACCGAAACTGTTCGACCAGCAGCCGGTCGAGGCGACAGCGACGGTTTCCGCCTGCCTGTCAGCCTATGCTGGAACCGCTGACAAATCCTGGTTCGAGGCAGCCATGCGCTCCTTCAACTGGTTCACCGGCAGCAATGACCACGGGATTTCGCTCGTCGATCCGGAGACGGGCAGTTGCCGCGACGGGCTGCATCCCGACCGCGCCAACGAGAACCGGGGGGCAGAATCGGTGCTCTGCTATCTGATATCCTGCGCCGAAATCGGCCGCGCCTCGCGCATCGAGCGCCCCGTTCTGCAGCCAGCTGAATACAGGCAATTGTCGTGAGCGAAGACCTCACCAAAGGATTGGCCTTGCCCCATTCGAGCCTTCTCAACCGGCAGGCTCTCTATCTGAGACCCGATCCGACACGGGTGATTGTTCGACCATTCAAGCCGTCGACCGAACCGCGTTACCTCCACCCACGCGACAAGACGCGGGCCAATGAAATCGTCGATCGTGTGCTGTCGCTCGACCCGACCGCCACGGCAAACCAACTGCGCGACATCCTGCATAATTTCGACGGCCGGCATCGTAACCTGCTGCGTCAGTTCGAGATGCGGGCCGATGCCATGGAGGACGCTTTCCTTCCGCATGACGAATTCAGTCAGCAGGAAAGGCAACTGATCGGGGCTTACTTCATGAACGAGTATTCGTTCGAATCTGCGGCCCTGTTCAATCCGAGCATCGTGCCGCATCCCGATCAGTCCGATATCCCGCCGGGCAGCTGTCGATTGATCATCAGCCTCCGAGCCGTTGGCGAGGGTCACATCTCGTCTCTTACATTTCGCTCCGGCGTGATCGACGCGGACGGCAATGTGACGATAGACACGCCTGTCAGGCTGGCGGGCCTGCCGGATATCCATGCGAATGACGGTCTTGCACCGGTCGGCTGCATCGGCCTCAGCTTCAAGGTCGAGAGCGATCTCAGCGAACGGGTCATCTTCCCGGTCACGGAAGCACAGTCGAATGGCATCGAAGACGCCCGTTTCGTCGCCTTCGAGGATAGTGGCAAGACGACTTATTATGCGACCTACACGGCCTATAGCGGGTCCTCGATCCGCTCAGAAATCCTGGAGACTCAGGATTTCCGCAACTTCAGCCTGACACCGCTGCGCGGTCCTGCCGCCCGCAACAAGGGCATGGCTTTGTTTCCGCGCCGGATCAACGGTCGCTATGCGATGATCGCGCGTCAGGACAGCGAGAACCTCTTTCTTCTCTATTCCGACGACCTGCATCACTGGGACGAAGGCCATCTGCTGATGAAGCCGGAATTCGCCTGGCAATTCGTGCAGATCGGCAATTGCGGATCGCCCGTGGAGATCGACGAAGGGTGGCTGCTCTTCACCCATGGCGTCGGGCCCATGCGGCGCTATGCGATCGGCGTGACGCTTCTCGACAAGCATGATCCCAGCATCATCCTGTCAAGAACAGTGGAACCCTTGCTTCAGCCGGAGGCGACGGAACGCGAGGGCTATGTGCCCAATGTGGTCTATTCCTGCGGTGCCATGCGGCATGGGGACCTGATCGCCCTGCCCTACGCGGTCTCCGACACCTATTCCAACTTCACCACGATGAAGATCAGCAAGCTGCTCGATACAATGCATCCGCCCGGACACGGCCGATGACCCTGCTTCAAAGTCGCCCAGGGCTCGTTGGTATCAGGCCATGAGCCTCGATACACTCAAGACCCGGTTTCTCGAAACCATTCTGCCAACCTGGGCGGTTGCCGGTTACGACGCGGACAAGGGGCAGTTCGTCGAATACCTGGAGCTTGACGGGACGCCGCAAAAATCCGGCTCGGTCCGGACCCGGACCGTGGCACGGCAAATCTATGTGCATGCCCATGCTTCAAGCCTTGGCGTTGCGCCGCCCGTCTCGCTTGGCCTTGCCGAACAGGCTTTCGCCAATCTGCACCGGATGGCCTGGATCGGCGGAAAGCGATGCGGTTATGCACGGGCCTTCGACCCTTTGTCCGGCGCCGTCACCGATCCGGTCCTTGATCTCTATGACAATAGCTGCGTGTTGCTGGCCCTCTCCTGGCTGCTGACGGCCACGGGCAAAAAGGAGTACCGCCAGAAAATCGACAGCACCATCGCCGCGATCGACCGGACCCTCAAGGATGCGTTTGGAGGCTGGGCGGAAGACAGCATCGGCACACAGCCGCGCCGGCAGAACCCGCATATGCACTATCTCGAGGCGACGCTGGCGCTCTGCGAAACCCACGCGACCTCCGCCTATCTCAGGGCTGAAGGCAAGGCGTTTTCGCTGCTGCGATCGCATTTCCTGGTCGGGCCGCATGGTCCGCTGCATGAATATTTCGGTCCGCATTGGGAAATCGACGACAGGTTCGGCTCTGCCAGACTTGAACCCGGCCATATGTGCGAATGGGTCTGGCTGATCGGTCGGCACGACGCGCTCAGGCAAACGCAGCATGCCGAGACCTGCGCCGACCTGCTCTCTACGGCTTTAGCTCTGGGACGCATCGGCGGCTCGCCATTCCTCGTCGACGAAGTGGCTGCGACGGGCGTGGCGACCGTTGCCTCAAGGCGCCTCTGGCCGCAAATCGAAATGTTGAAAGCCTTCATTTCGCAGCACAGGCGCCTTGGAGACAAGCGCTATCTCGAAGACGCCGAAGCGCTTGTCGCCGCGATCTTGCGCACGTATTTCCGGGATGTGCCGAACGGCTGCTGGCATGATCGTCTGGATCCGGACGACAGGCCAATCAGCCTGACCATCCCGGCAAGCTCACTCTATCACCTCTGGACCGCAGTGGCCGATCTCGTCGAGGGCGCCCGTCCGGTGGCACAGCAGCAGCATCCCATCGACTGCGATCGCCTCGCGGTCGTCGAAGGCGTGAATGTTGGCAGAGACCAGCTGGGGAGCTTCCGCCCGACCTAGAATCGGGGTCTCGATGGCCCGCATGGCAGGCAATAAAGCGTCTTCTGTTCAAAGCGGCCGGTCAAGGCTGCAAGCACCTCGTCTGGAGGCGTCAAGATCCGTGGACATGACCGCCAGCGTTTTCTTTCTTCATTTGCCAAAATTTTTATCGAAAAAGCGAAAACGAATCCGATGCAGCTGCCTTCGATGGATTTTCGTTCGAATAACTTCGGCAATCCGAAAGCGCAGGCCCCGGTGTCCAGAGGCAGGCGCTAAGGCCGGCTTGATACCAAAGTCGTCCTGAACCCCGTACTTACCTTGTGTTAAGACTTACCCGGTGCTCGACTAAATCGCAGCGGGAGGAGCAAGCGCGGCGACAACCCTAAGCGAGTATCGGTTGGCGATGGCGGCAGCACGCATTGGCGGACTGCCAGCGCCTATCGAATTTGGGCCTGGGTCATTGGGGCAGCCGTCCTAGGCGTGGCGTCTGCGGATCGGGTTGATCCGAAAATACTGGCCGACCGTGGTGTCGGCGAACAAGGAGGAGGAATACATGGCAACAACAGAGATGAATGTCGGGGCGCGTTCGCGACCCATGACAGGCGAGGAGCGGAAGGTCATCATGGCCTCGTCCGCCGGCACCATTTTCGAATGGTACGATTTTTACCTTTACGGTTCGCTGGCAGCAATCATCGGCGCACAGTTCTTCACGGCGTTCCCGGAGGCCACCCGCAACGTGTTTGCGCTTCTGGCCTTCGCGGCCGGCTTCATCGTCCGTCCCTTCGGCGCGCTCGTCTTCGGCGCCCTGGGTGACATCGTCGGCCGCAAGTATACCTTCCTCATGACCATCCTGATCATGGGCGGCTCGACATTTCTTGTCGGCCTGCTGCCTGGCTACAGCTCCTGGGGGGCTGCCGCGCCGATCATCCTGATCATCCTGCGCATGCTGCAGGGATTGGCACTCGGCGGCGAATATGGTGGGGCTGCGGTCTATGTTGCCGAGCATGCGCCTGCCAACCAGCGCGGCTACTTCACCGCCTTCATCCAGACGACGGCAACGCTTGGGCTTCTGCTCTCGCTGGTCGTGATCCTGTCGGTGCAGAGCTATGTCAACGGCAACTGGGACCCGATGCCGGTTCTCGACGCGGCCGGTGCTGCCGTCATGAACCCCGACGGTACGCCCAAGATGATCAAGGCCTTCGACCTCTGGGGCTGGCGCATTCCGTTCCTCGGCTCGGTCGTGCTTCTGGCGATCTCGCTCTACATCCGCCTGCAGATGAATGAATCCCCGGCCTTCAAGAAGATGAAGGAAGAGGGTGCAGCCTCCAAGGCGCCGCTTCGCGAAGCCTTCGGCACCTGGAAGAACGGCAAGATCGCGCTCATCGCGCTCTTCGGTCTCGTCGCCGGCCAGGCCGTCGTCTGGTACTCGGGTCAGTTCTACGCCCTGTTCTTCCTGCAGAACGTCATCAAGGTCGACAGCTTCACCGCCAACGTTCTGGTGGCCTGGTCGCTGATCCTCGGTACAGGTGGCTTCCTGTTCTTCGGTGCGCTGTCCGACCGTATCGGCCGCAAGCCGATCATCCTCGCAGGCTGCCTGATCGCGGCTCTGACCTATAACTACGTCTTCCCGCTTCTGACCCAGACGGCAAATCCTGCCCTCTATGCCGCCCACCAGACCCCAGTCACCGTGACCGCGTCCCCGACGGATTGCTCGTTCCAGTTCAACCCAACGGGCACGGCCAAATTCACCTCGTCCTGCGACATTGCCAAAGCGACGCTCGCCCGCACCTCGGTGAATTACGAGACCATCGAAGACCCGGCAGCGACTGCCGCCCAGGTCAAGGTCGGCGATACGGTCATTGCCTCCTATGATGCCTCGACGCTGACCGGCGATGCCGTCAAGGCGGTTCCGGCTGCCTTCACCAAGTCCATCAATGATGCATTGACGGCTGCGGGCTATCCGCTGGTTGCCGAAAACAATACGACAGTTGCACGTGCTTCGAACTTCTTCGACATCTTCACCGGCCAGAAGATCATGGTGGTACTCATCCTGACCTATCTGATCATCCTGGTGACGATGGTCTACGGTCCGATCGCCGCCATGCTGGTCGAACTCTATCCGACCCGCATTCGCTACTCCGGCCTGTCGCTGCCCTACCACATCGGCAATGGCTGGTTCGGCGGACTTCTGCCGGCGACCGCCTTCGCGATCTCGGCCCAGACCGGCAACGTCTATGGCGGCCTGTGGTATGCGATCATCATCGCTGGCGCGACCGTGGTCATCGGCGCACTCGTCGTGCCTGGCAACACGCACAAGAAAGACATCTTCGCCGACGACGCGAAGTGATTTTCAGGGCAGGCTGGCCAGGATTTGGCCAGCCTGTCTTTCTCTGTTTATCGCTTGATTGGTTCATTCATCCGCTGTGCCCCGATTTCAGCGTCTCGCCGATATGCGTGCCGGCCCTCGCCCAAGCGCCATGGCAGACAGCATCTTGCCAAGCCGATGCGGCAGCCTATCTCGGCCATTGCGCATTGCGTGCGGCTCACACCCTTCCCCCGATTGCGGACCTCGACCACACCAAGAGGGAAGAAACCCATGACCAAGACGGTCAAGCCACCGCTGAACCACCATGTCGGCGCGCTCGTTCCTGGAAACCGCCAGGAAGGGCAATACGCTTTCCATCGAAGCGGAATGGATCGGGGATCGTTTGCGACCAACCGCTTCCCAATCGTGAATGGCTGGCTATTGGCGAGCCCGGTTCCACAGCGACCAGACACCGAGGTAGACCGCCAGAATGACCGCGTTTGCCACGACACCGGTGGCGATTGCGACGGCGAGAGCCGACGTGCCATTCACCGCATGGGCGCCCGTGGTGAGCGGTATCAGGATGGCAACGAAGACCACGCCGAAGGCGAGCGGCATCAGAAGACCGGTTGCGGTCCGCGTGCGCAGTGCCGTCAGGAAGAGGAAGAAGACCAGGCCGAGGCGGAACGGATCCACGAACTGAGACATCAAGGTTTCCAACATTTTAGCTCCTCCCACTGCGGCGGTTCGCATGGTTCCACAAAGACGGGACAACAGCAAGCGACCGTCATGAGATCCGAGGCAACAGCAGCGAGTGTGTCATGCGTATAGCGATCCTCACCGACATCCACGCCAATCGCGAGGCGCTCGAAAGCGTGCTTGAAGACATTCGGCAGCGGTCTATCGACCGTATTGTTTGTCTGGGCGATATTGTCGGCTACGGGCCGGATCCGGTCTGGTGTGTCGAAACGATGATGCGTCTGGCCGAGAAGGGCGCGGTCGTGGTCAAGGGCAATCATGATCATGCCATCGAAGATGCCGGCGAAGACCTCAACAGTGCCGCCCGGCGCGTCATAGACTGGACGAGGCCGCAGCTTACGCCCGAGCACCATGCCTTCCTGGCAGGCCTGCCGATGATCCATCGCGAGGGTGACCTGTTGTTCGTGCATGCAAGTGCAAATTCGCCTTCGGACTGGATCTATGTGGTGGATGCCGCCCGGGCGCGCGGCAGTTTTGCCGTCTGTGATGCCCGCGCCATCTTCTGCGGCCATCGCCATGTGCCCGATCTGATGAGCTTCGGGCGCGATGGAGAGGTGCATCGGCAACGCTTTGTGACCGGCCATCCACTGCCCCTTCTCAGCTCCCGCCGCTGGCTTGCGGTGGTGGGGTCCGTCGGCCAGCCGCGAGACGGCAATCCAAAAGCCGCCTATGCAATCTTCGATACCCAGAAAAACGAGCTGGAGTTCCTCAGGGTCTCCTATGACGCGGCAAAGACGGCGGCAAAACTGCGGGGGCTGGGTCTGCCGGAAAGCCTTGCCGCACGCTTGATGCAGGGGAGTTAGGATCGTGCTTCGCCCAAAGGAAGGCCTTGTCATCGACGGTTTCACGCTCGGCAGCTGCCTGCACAAGGGCGGCTTTGCGACGATCTGGGAGGTGACGCATTCCGCCCATGCCGAGCCGCTTGTGATGAAGGTGCCGATCATCCTCGACGGTTTCGATGCGCCAACCATTGTCGGCTTCGAGATCGAGCAGATGATCGTGCCGCGTCTGTCGGGATCGCATGTGCCGAAGCTTGTGGCGATCGGCGATTTTTCCTCCATGCCCTATATCGTCACCGAATGGATCCCCGGCGGATCGCTGTATCAGGTGTTCGAGACGGCCCCGCTTGGTCTGGAGCAACTGGTCAAGGTCGCGGCCGGCATGACGGAGGCAGTCGCGGATCTGCATGGCCAGCATGTGATTCATTTCGATCTGAAGCCGGCCAACTTCCTGCGGCGCCAGGACGGGACCTATGTCTGCATCGACTTCGGCCTTGCCCGGCACGAGCACCTGCCGGACTTGCTGGACGAGGAGTTTTCCATCCCGCTCGGCTCCTACCCCTATATGGCGCCCGAGCAATATCTTCGCCAGCGCGACGATCTGCGCTCTGATATCTTCGCGCTCGGTGCAATGATCTATGAGCTTGCCACCGGCCGGCAGCCCTGGGGTGATCCGCGCACGCTTGGCAAGGTGAAGCGGCGGCTGTGGAAGGATCCCGTGCCGCCACGGGCGATCAATCCATCCATTCCCGAATGGCTGCAGGAGGTCATTCTGCGGGCGATCGAGGTCATGCCGAGCCTGCGTTACCAGTCAGCCCGGCAATTGCTGTTCGATCTCAATAATCCGTCACAGATTAAGCTCACCGCGCGCGCGTCGAAAACGGAGCAGGACGGGTTTTCGACGGTATTCCAACGCTGGCGGCGGATGCGCAGCGTTCGGCGGCTGTCGCAGCCGATCGACACCCAGTCCCAGATCGATCAGGCGCCGATCCTGATGGTCGCCGTTGACCTTTCACCCAGCATGGATGCGCTGAACGAGAGACTGCTGCTGGCGGTCCGGCGCATCCTGTCGATCCGCCCGGATGCGCGGCTGTCCTGTGTCAACGTGATCAAGACCGCCCGCATCGGCATCGACCAGGCGACGGATGATGATGGCCAGCATCTGCATGTCCGTCGTCTCGTGGCGCTTCGGGAATGGGGGGCAAGCCTGAACCTGGATGAGGGGCGCATCTCCTGCTCCATCCTCGAAGGCCCAGATCCTGCCGCCGCGATCATTGCCCATGCGCACAAGAACGGTGTTGACCACATCCTGATGGGCGCACGCGGCCATTCGGCGACGCGGCGTTATCTCGGCTCTGTGTCGAGCCAGGTCGTGTCGGAAGCAAATGCAAGCGTCACGGTGATCCGTCTGCCGGTCCGCGACACGAATGACCAGTGACGCCGGCTCTCAAGCACGTGGAAGCGGCCGGGTCAGAACGAAGGCCGCGCAGCTGACGAGGATGACACCGATGACCAGCTTCAGCCAGATCTGCGGCGGACCAACCAGCCAGACGATGGCGTAGCTCACCGCCATCAGCGAAACCGAGGCGATCTTGGCACGTTTCGAGATTGCCCCTTCACGGCGCCAGTCAATCAGCGGCTGGCCATAACGCGGATGCTCGATCAGCCAACGTTCGAAGCGCGGCGAGGAGCGCGCAAAAAGGGCTGCCGCGAGAATCATGAAGGGGGTCGTCGGCAGGAGGGGGAGGAAAACGCCAACGATGCCGACCGCAACAAACAGCCAGGCTGCGGCGAGGGTGAGGATGCGCATCGGATGAATACCTTCAACATGTCGGGAAGTATCAGCGAAATATAAGGCCGCGACGGCAATCGCCTAGGACTGTCAGATTCCGCTGAATGTGGCAATTTTTCGTTTGCACCGCAAAAGGCGGAAATGCATCCTTGTCCGGCAATCCCGCCTTCAGGAAATCTGAGTATCCATGTCCAAGGTCACCCTCGTGCTCGGCGCCGGCATCATCGGCGTCTCCACTGCCATCCATCTCGCCCGTCGCGGTCGCTCGGTGGTTCTGGTGGACCGGCGCGGGGCCGGTGAAGAAACCTCCTTCGGCAATGCTGGCCTGATCCAGCGCGAGGGCGTCGTACCCTACGGCTTCCCGCAGGATTTGAGCATGCTGATCCGCTACGGCTTCAACAACCGGATCGACGCGCATTACCATGCAAGCGCCATTCTGAAATTGGTCCCCTTCCTCTCACGCTACTGGTGGCATTCCAACAAGAGCCGGCACCAGGTGATCGCGCGCGCCTATGCGCCGCTGATCGAAAATTCGATCACCGAACACCAGGATCTCATCCAGGCGGCCAAGGCCGAGAACCTGATCCGTAAGGATGGCTGGATGGAGATTTTCCGCACCAAGGCCAAGCAGGATGCGGAACTCGCCGAGGCGGCGCGTCTCGCCCGCGAATACGGCGTCAGCTACCGGGCGCTGAGCCGCGAGGATCTTGCTCGGGAAGAGCCGCATATCCGCGGCGATTTCGTCGGCGGTCTGAAGTGGAACGATCCTTGGTCGGTCACCGATCCGCACGGCCTGACCAAGGCCTATCTCACCTACTTCCAGTCGCTCGGTGGACGCTTCGTCAAGGGCGATGCCACCTCGCTGGAAACAGGCGCATCCGGCAAGGGCTGGCGCGTGAAGACCGATGACGGCATGGTCGAGGCGGGTGAGGTGGTGCTGGCGCTTGGACCGTGGTCCGAAGAAGTGACCCGCAAGCTCGGTTATCGCTTCCTGCTTGGCGTCAAGCGCGGCTACCACATGCATTACGCGCCAGAAGGCAATGCGGTCCTCAACAACTGGACAATGGATGCCGAGCGGGGTTATTTCCTCGCGCCGATGGTCAAGGGTATCCGGCTGACAACGGGTGCGGAATTCGCCAATCGCGATGCGCCGAAGTCGCCGGTTCAGCTCGCCCGCGCTGAGGCCGTGGCGCGGGAAATCTTCCCGCTTGCCGAACGGCTGGATGCCGAACCCTGGATGGGCGCCCGCCCCTGCACGCCGGACATGATGCCTGTGATCGGCAAGGCGCCACGCCATGAAGGCATGTGGTTCGCCTTCGGACACGCCCATCACGGCCTGACACTCGGTCCGGTCACCGGCCGCCTGATTGCCGAGATGATGGATGGGGAAAAGACCTTCATCGATGCAAAGGCCTGGAGCCCGGAACGGTTCAAGCCCTGAGCGTCGTCGGCACCTGAAACCGGCATCTCGTCGCGGGGCTAGGCATCCGCGACGAGGGATGGTAAGACTGGCGAAATAATTTGATCAAATGTTTCCAGACGGAAACAGGCCGGACAAAAGTTCGCATCGCAGCATGCGGCCGGTCGAGGGGATCTCAAAAAGACGGACAGTGGCATGCGCCGGTGTTTGATCCACAATGCGAAAAGCGTCTATCGTTAGCGGATAATCCGCTTGCGCCTTCGCGCGTTGAACCCTGATCGACATCAGCCAGACGGTGATCCATGAACATGGCCGAAGAGGCCCGCGAATTCTTCGCGGCAAATCCCGATATTGAAGTTCTTGAAGCCTTCGTCATCGACGTGAACGGCGTGCCACGCGGCAAGTGGATACCGCGCGAGCGGGCGATCGACGTCCTGACCAAGGGCATGGCCATGCCGCGCTCGGTCTATGCGCTCGACGTCTGGGGGCGCGACGTGAATGCTGCCGGTCTTGCCGAAGGTACGGGCGACCCTGACGGTATCTGCTTTCCGGTGCCCGGCACGCTGTCACGCGTGACATGGCTTGGACGCCCGACAGCGCAGGTGCTGCTACAGATGCAGACAACTGATGGCGAAAGCTTTTATGCCGATCCACGTCAGGTCCTGGCCAATGTGATGACGCGCTATGCCGCCGCCAAGCTGACGCCTGTTGTTGCCACCGAACTGGAATTCTACTTGATCGACCCGGTGCGCTCCGCACTTGATCCGGTTCGCCCGCCCAATACGCGTGACGGGCGCTGGCATACGGGCCAGACACAGGTGTTGTCGATTTCCGAGCTGCAGGATTTCGAGGAGGTGTTCCACGGCATCTCCACGGCTGCACGCGCCCAGAAGGTGCCGGCCGACACGACGCTGCGGGAAAACGGTCCCGGCCAGTACGAGATCAACCTCAATCACGTGCCGGATGCGCTGGCAGCGGCCGACTATGCCGTCCTCCTGAAGCGCATCGTCAAGGGCGTGGCACGCGCCAATGATCTCGATGCCACCTTCATGGCAAAACCCTATGGCATGCAGGCAGGCAGCGGCATGCATGTGCATTTCTCGATCCTCGATGAGAATGGCCAGAATATCTATGTCGGCGAGGACGGCCCCTCCGAGGCGTTGTATCACTCGGTCGGCGGTCTCCTGGAAAACATGGGCGAGAGCATGGCGATCTTTGCCCCGCATCAGAATTCCTATCGTCGCCTGCGCCCGTCCGAACACGCACCGACCTATGCCTCCTGGGGTATCGACAACCGGTCTGCGGCCGTGCGCGTGATCACGGCCTCGAAGCCTGCGACCCGCATCGAGCACCGCGTTGCCGGCTCCGATACCAATCCCTATCTGGTGCTGGCGATGATCCTGTCGGCAGCACTGGCCGGCATGAAAGAGAAGCTCTCCCCCGGCGGCGCGATCTCCGGTGACGAGCATGCGGTCAATCACGAACCGCTGCCGACCAACTGGGACTATTCGTTGCAGCGTTTCGCCAAGTCGAGTTTTGCCTATGCAGCGCTTGGCCCGAAATATCGCAGCCTCTACAGCGCCTGCAAATATCAGGAACTCTCGGAATTCTCGCTGCGCGTAACAGACGTCGAATACGACGCCTATATCCGAACCGTTTGAGGTGATGAGCATGGACAAGTCGATCGGACCCAATCCCGGCCATGCGGCCACCTATTACGCGGCATCCGCCCGCGACAAGCGCGTGCGCCCCTCGCTCGACGGCCAACACACCGCCGATGTCTGCGTCATCGGTGCCGGCTTTACCGGCATTTCGGCGGCGTTGCAGCTCGCTGAGAACGGCTATTCGGTGATCGTGCTCGAAGCGGACCGGATCGGCTATGGCGCCTCGGGCCGCAATGGCGGCCAGATCGTCAACGGCTATAGCCGCGACCTTGAGACGATTGCCAAACGCTACGGCCCTGATCGTGCTGCCCGGCTTGGCGAGATGTCGCTGGAAGGCGGCCGGATCATTCGCGAGCGGATCGCCAAATACGGCATCGAATGCGATCTCGTCGATGGTGGCTTCTTTGCTGCCTTCACCGAGAAGCAGGTCAAGGAAATGGCGGAGGTCCGGGCGCACTGGATGACCCATGGCCATGACGGGCTGGAGATGGTGTCCAAGGCTGAAGTTGCGAAATATGCGAAGACAGACCGCTATGTCGGCGGCATGATCGATCGCCACGGTGGGCATATCCATCCGCTCGATCTTGTGCTCGGCGAGGCAGCCGCTGCGGAAAGCCTCGGCGCAAAGATCTTTGAGAAATCCAAGGTCGTGCATCTCGACACCGGCCCGCAGCCCTTCGTCTGCACCGAAGGCGGGATCGTGCGCGCCAAGCATATCCTCGTCTGCGGCAATGCCTATATGGCCGGCATTGCACCAAAGGTGACCGAGAAGATGATGCCGGTCTCCAGCCAAGTCATGGCGACCGAGGTGCTGGATGCCGAGCTGATCGAGGAATTGCTGCCAGCCAATTACTGCGTCGAGGACGCCAATTACGTGCTCGACTACTACCGCCGCACCGCCGACAACCGCCTGCTTTATGGCGGCGGCATCGGCTATGGCGGGCAGGACCCGGCGGATCTCACCGGCGTCATCCGCCCGAACATGCTGAAGACCTTCCCGCAGCTGAAGGGCGTGAAGATCGACTATGCCTGGAGCGGCAATTTCGCGCTGACGCTGACCCGCATTCCGCATATGGGCAAGCTCTCCGACACCGTCTACTTCTCGCATGGCGACAGTGGCCATGGTGTCACGACCACGCATCTGCTCGGCAAGATCCTCGGGGAGGCCGTGCATGGCCAGATGAGCCGCTTTGACGTCTGGTCGTCGCTGCAGGCCTATCCCTTCCCCGGCGGCCGCATGTTCCGCGTGCCGCTCACGGCACTCGGCGCCTGGTATTACGGGTTGCGCGACAAACTCGGCGTTTGAGGAGAGAGACCATGACCCGCATCGTCACTGTCGCTGCGACCCAGATGGCCTGCAGCTGGGACCTGGCCGACAACATTGCGCGCGCCGAAAAACTGGTGCGCGAGGCGGCAGCCAAGGGCGCGCAGATCGTGCTGATCCAGGAACTGTTCGAGACGCCCTATTTCTGCCAGGACCAGATCGCCGAATTCTTCGATCTCGCCAAACCGGCACATGACAGCGCCCTGATCGACCATTTCGCCAAGCTGGCGGAAGAACTCGACGTCGTCATCCCGGTCAGCTTCTTCGAAAAGGCAGGGCAAAGCTTCTTCAACAGCATCGCCATCATCGATGCCGGCGGCGAAGTGCTTGGCATCTACCGCAAGAGCCATATTCCTGACGGTCCGGGCTATACAGAGAAGTATTATTTCTCGCCGGGGGATACCGGTTTCGCGGTCTGGGAAACCAAATTCGCGACCATCGGCGTCGGCATCTGCTGGGACCAGTGGTTCCCGGAAGCGGCACGCGCCATGGCACTGCAGGGGGCGGAACTGCTGTTCTATCCGACCGCTATCGGCTCTGAACCCCAGGACCCGACAATCGACAGTGCCGCCCATTGGCAGCGCGTCATGCAGGGACATGCGGCTGCCAATCTGATGCCGGTGATCGCCTCCAACCGGATCGGCACCGAAGAGGGGCGCAAGGGGACCTCACTCACCTTCTACGGCTCATCCTTCATCTGTGACCAGACAGGCGCGATGGTGGAAACGGCAGACCGTGTGAGCGAGACCGTGCTGACGGCCGCCTTCGATCTCGACGGAATTGCCCGGCAGCGGGCGAGCTGGGGCCTGTTCCGCGACCGGCGTCCGGAGCTTTATGCTCCGCTGATGGGATATGAAGGCTAGTCTGACTTTTACGCGCTCCGGGCGTCATACGCCTGCTGGGCGGCGAGAACCGTATCCATGTGCTTTTCCGCCCAATGGGCGAGCAGGTTGACCGTCTCGGTCAGCGTTCGTCCGAGCGGGGTCAGCGCATATTCTACCGTGACCGGAACTGTCGGAAACACGGTGCGTGAAATCAGCCCGTCGCGTTCCAGCTTCTTCAGGGTCTGGGACAGGACCTTTTGCGAAATGCCGGTAATATCCCGTCGCAGGTGATTGAAACGCACCGGCTCGCCATCCAGCCGGTCGAGGATCAACAGCGCCCATTTGTCGCCCAGACGGTCGAGCACCAGCCGTGTCGGGCAATTCTCCTGATAGACGTCATAGGCAAACTGCATATTCGTTGCTCCTGCGGCACTCTTGCGTTTCCCGGTGATTTCCGGCCGGTTTCCTCGGCGAAACCATGTGACCTGAAAGTGCCTTCTTTTCAGATTTCCATAAGCGCGTATATATCATTTCGTAAGCTGGTTTCCAAATGAAACCTACATTCAACGAATTGAAGGACGGCAAGATGTCGAAGAAGATCCTCGTATTGGGCGCCACTGGCAATGTGGGCAGCCATCTCGTCAAGGCGCTCGTGGCACGCGGAGAAACGGTCAAGGCCGCCACGCGTTCGGGCAAGGCGGTCAACGGCGCAGAAGGCGTGGCCTTCGATTTTGCCGATCCAGCAGGCCTCGCCGCTGCCTTCGACGGCGTCGATCGCGCGTATATCATGCTGCCGGGTGGCAGCGTTGCGGTGAAGGAACTGCTCCTGCCGGTCGTTGAAGCCGCGATTGCCCGCAAGGTGAAGATCGTGTTCCAGAGCGTCTTCGGCGTCGATGCCGATGACAGCATCCCCTATCGTCAGATCGAATTGCAGATCGAAAAGTCGGGTGTGCCTTACGTGATCCTGCGTCCGAACTGGTTCTCGGACAATTTCCACACGTTCTGGAAGGCAGGCCTGGCGCATGGCCAGATCGCAGTTCCAGCGGGCGACGGCAAGTCGAGCTTCATCGATGCCCGTGACATCGCCGAAAGTGCTGCTGCCGCGCTGACCTCGAGCCAATTCGACGGCAAGGCATTCAACCTCACGGGTCCGGAAGCGCTCGGGTATGCCGAGGCCGCCACGATCCTGTCCGGCGTCATCGGCAAGCCTGTGACCTACAATGCCATCAGCGACGAAGCTTTCATCGGCATCCTGACGGGCGTTGGCGTCCCGGCGGACTATGCCGGCTTCCTCGCCTCGATCTTCCATCCGGTGCGCGAAGGCTGGACGGCTGCGGTGAGCCCGGATGTGGCCACACTGACAGGCAAGGCGCCGCGCTCCGTCGCCACCTATGCCAGCGACTACGCAGCCGCCCTCAAGGCCTGAGGCTTAGCCCTCATCCCTTTCAATCCCGTGTCCGAGGCCTGCCATGGCCTCGGATATGATCGCATTGAGATCCTGATCGATCGACACCGTAATGACGCCGGGTTCACCCGTCGGCACTTCCAGCGTCGCAAGCTGGCTGTCGAGCAAGGCAAGCGGCATGAAATGACCGGTCCTTGCGCCCATGCGCCGATTGAGCAAATCGCGCGATCCCTCGAGATAGACGAAGACGAGGCGCCCGCCGGTCGCGGCGCGTAGGTGATCTCGGTAGATCTTCTTCAGCGCCGAGCAGGACACGACGATGCCCTGCCCTTTCGCGAGAGCCTGCGCCATCGTCTCCCCGATTACCGTGAGCCAGGGCCAGCGGTCTTCATCTGTCAGCGGGGTGCCTTTGGCCATCTTGTCGACATTCGCCTGCGGATGCAGAGCGTCCCCTTCGACGAAATCAAGTTCCAGCGATTGGGCAATTCCTGCCCCGACAGAGGTCTTGCCGCAACCGCTTACACCCATCACAACGACGGCAATCGCAGGTCTGGCAGTCAAGTCGATCGGCATGGTCTTTCTCTCCGTCATATCCAGCGAGCGGCGCGACCATAGAGGGCATCAGAGGAATTGCAATCTGCTGGCCACGCTGCACTGGGGCGGCTCCAATAAAAAACCCGCCAGATTGGCGGGTTTTCGAATTGGCAATTGTCACGCCGACGATCAGGCAGCGGGTGCCCGCATCGGACGGGGAGAGAGATCATCAATGCCAAGCAGGAAGTTGATCTGCGGGCGAGCCTTGACCAGATCGTCAATCGTGTAACCCGTCAAAACATCGAAGAAGGCGTTCAATGCCTTGCGCAGCGCTGAGTTAAGGCCGCAGCTGTCAATGAGAGGACAGTCAACATCACCATCGTCCTCAAAGCATTCCGCCATGGCAAAACTATCTTCGGTCACACGGACAACATCGAACAGCGTGATCTTGTCGGCGGCCCGACCAAGGCGTACGCCACCGTTGCGACCACGCACGGTTTCAACCAGACCGGCCTTATTCAACGGCTGCAAAATCTTGAACAGGAAGAGTTCCGATACGCCGTAAGCCTTGGCGATTTCCGGAATTCGGCTCAACTGCTCGTCATTGGCGGCGCAGTACATCAACATGCGCACGGCGTAATTTGTCTGCTTTGTCAAACGCATGCACGATTCCTCTGTTTTCTTGCCTACTTATATAGCCGCTTTTCTAGTTTTGAACAATTCCAAAAAACTCAAGTTCACATTTGAACTCTGCGTGAACAAACCGGAGTGCGATTGACAGCTTATCCGGATTCATGAATATGCGCCTCAAGTAATATCAGAAGGGAGGCCCTTGACCATGTCCACGACCCGTTTCACCACATTCGCCCTTGCCGCCGCCTCCATGCTCGCCGTCACGGTTGGCACGGCGCATGCCGAAGGCGAAGTAAACATCTATTCCTATCGCCAGCCTGAACTCATTCAACCGCTGATGGATGCCTTCACCAAGGAAACCGGCATCAAGACGAATGTTCTGTTCCTCGACAAGGGTCTGGTCGAGCGCATCGCCGCAGAAGGCGCGAATTCGCCAGCTGACGTGATCCTGACGATCGATATCGCCCGTCTCACCGAAGCCAAGGATGGCGGCGTGACGCAGGCACTCGACGATGCCGACATCAACGCTCAGATTCCGGCACAGTACCGCGATCCCGAAGGCAACTGGTTTGGTCTGACGACGCGTGGCCGCGTTCTCTACGCTTCCAAGGAGCGCGTGTCGGAAGATGCCATCACCTATGAGGAACTGGCCGACCCGAAGTGGAAGGGTCGCATCTGCATGCGTGATGCCCAGCACTCCTACAATATCGGCCTGTTCGCCTCGATGGTCGCCCATCATGGCGCCGAATACACCGAGAAGTGGCTTGCCGGCCTGAAGCAGAACCTCGTCAAGAAGCCTGACGGCAACGACCGCGCTCAGGCCAAGGCAATCTTCTCCGGCGAATGCGATCTCGGTCTCGCCAACACCTACTATCTCGGCCTGATGATGACGAACGAGAAGGAGCCGGAAGAAAAGGAATGGGCCGGTGCCGTCAAGGTGCTCTTCCCCAACGCCGCCGATCGCGGCACGCATGTCAACATTTCCGGCATGGCGCTCGCCAAGAATGCGCCGAACAAGGACAATGCGGTCAAGCTGATGGAATTCCTCGCCTCCGACGAAGCGCAGACCATCTATGCAGAGCAGGTCTTCGAATATCCTGTTGGGCCGAATGCCAAGGCCTCGGCTATCGTTGCCGGCTTCGGCGCGATCAAGCCGGACACCCTGCCGCTCGCTGATATCGCCGCCAACCGCAAAACGGCGTCCGAACTGGTGGACAAGGTCGGCCTCAACGACGGCCCGACGCAGTAAGCCGCAGGCATTGCTTGCACGATGGGAAAGGGGCAGCTTCGGCTGCTCCTTTTTTTGTCGGAACGGCCTCTGTGACCGACGACAATCATCGGCATGGCCGATGTCAAGCCGTCGTTGACCGGGTTTGCCGCAGTGATAGCGTGCCGGCGTTTCGATGATGGAGACCCGCGTGCGCCGTTTCATCTTGCTTCTTGCTTTTTCGGCCAGCCTTACAGCGCCCTCTCCCACTTTGGCCAATCCGGGCCTTGAAGGAACATATCAGGGCTTCATCTGGTCTGGCGGCAGCAATACCAGGGGCACCACGTCGTTGACGGTCCGGCCCGATGGCGCGATCAGCGGCAGCTACATTTTCGAGGATATGGGAAGCGCGATCGAGGGTACGCTGACGGATTGTGCCTTCACGGCTCCGATCCTCCGCTGCACCTGGAACGATGCATATGGCAGCGGCGGACTTGTGCTGCGCTTTACCGGGGATTTCTGGGCCTTCGAAGGCAGCTGGCACGATGGAGGTCTGACAAAGGCTGAAGAGCGTCCAGACAATGGGTATCGCTGGACCGGCGCCAAGACCGGCACATAGGCAGTCAATGGCGGTCAATGGTGGCCAATCACCATATTCTTCATGCAAACGAGGCGATGACCTTCACGTCATCGCCTCGCAAGACCTTGGAATTTCAGGCAGCCGGGGCTACTGAGGCCTCATTGTGCCGGGAAGCCCAATTCCAGCGCATGGGCTTCGATCGCCTGCTTGCGTTCAGCCGTTGGCGGATGGGTGGAGAGCATTGAGCCCTCATCGCCGTCGAGGCCCAATTCCTTTTCCAGCTTTTCGAAGAAGCGGCCGACAGCGCGCGGATCACGCCCTGCCTTGGCCATGAGTTCCACCGAAATCCGGTCCGCCTCGTTCTCGGCTCCGCGCGAATGCGACATCGTCATGAGGGCGGCACCGCCGGTCAGAACATCCTCGGCCGCCGTGCCAATATCACCGGCGATCAGCATGATCAGGCCAGTCATCCCAGCTGCGCGGTACATCTGACGCAGCGAATGCTTTTGCTCGACATGACCGATCTCATGGGCAAGCACACCCAGGATCATGTCCATGTCGCTGCCGGCCAGTGCGATCAGCTCGTCGGTTATGACCAGATTGCCGTCGGGAAGCGCGAAGGCATTTGGCCCGATGAGGCCACCGCTTCGGAAGTTCAGGGTATAGGCGTCGCGCCCCTTTACGGAGACATCCGCCACCTGATGGAAGGCGTCAAGAATCTCTTTCTGACGTGCCTCTGGAAGTTCGGTCTCCTCGAAGACGGCCTTATCCAGTGTGGTGAGAGCACCCGAGGCCATCCATTCGGTGGCCGCCGGTGGCGTCACCAGCACCGCTACCTCGACCATGGCGGGAAGCGCATAGCGATAGATGCCGCCTGCCAGGAGGAAGACGGCGATAACGAAGGCAATGAGACGCGGATGGAAGGCTTCCAGCTTGTGGACGAATCCAGTGCTGCGATGGCGGCTCAGCCAACCGTCGAGAGCTGCATTGTCGTCCGTCTCGAACATCGAACCGTCGGGAAAGGTAATCCGGCGCGGCACGCGGCCGATGCGATCGGAGATATCCAGACGCGAAAGATCGCCGACCGTAACCGGATCGGCGACCTCTCCTTCGAGCCTGACATAGAGCGTCTTGCCCTCGGCCAGGATCTCGGCCCCGGAACTCCTGCTGGCACCCGGAGGGTGCCAGCGTCCAAGGGCAATACGCTTGTCGTCAGAAGCCAAAGTCGAATCCTTCGATATCGAGATATTCCGCCGTCACGGCCGAGCCGGACGCTTCGATCGAGGCTATCACATCGGAGAACTGACCATCGACGATAATTCCCGTGTGCTCAACAGCGTAACGCGTTTCGCGCACGGCAGCCCAAGGCCGCATCAGGCCGAAACTGATCATCGAGACGAGGAAGTTCGAGATGATGATCCAGAAGTAGCGCAGGCGGCCCATATCCGACATCAGGCGATGGCGGCCGTCGAAGATTGTGGAGCTCAGGGCCACATTGCGCACGCCGACGCGGTAGAAGATGGTGCCGATGGCAAACAGGACGAAGAACGGGATCATCACACCATAGACCGCCATGATGATCTGCACCTCATCCATGGTACCGTCCTCGAACGAGGCGAAGCTGGCAAGACCAACCAGACCGGCAATGGCGACGCCGACCAGGCCCAGCACAAATGCCGGGATCCACACGCGGTAGAGAGCGCCGATCTGGGGATCGCTTTCCAGAGCGCGGTCGCCATAGCGAATGTTGTTGAAGACGTAGCGATAGAGCCAGCGGCTGGCAAAGGGCGCCAGAATACCGAGCGAGAAGGTGGCCACGAGGCTGCCGACGATGATGGCGAAGAAGGCGCCGCCGACCTTGCCGACAAAGTCAAAGCGGATGTTGCGATAGCTGGTAACGCGGGCGTTGAAGCGCAGGCTGCGCATGACGATCCACGGCAGCGCAAACAGCATCAGCAAACCGAGGAGGATGCCTGCAATCGGGTAGAACTGCAGCATGATGTTGTAGGCGGCGAGATAACCGATGACGATACCGCGACCGATCAGGATTTGCAGACCCTTGGCATGGTAGTCGAAGGAGTGACCATCAAAGAAGGTGTTGCCGTAGAAATAGCGATTGCGACGGACCTTGGCCCAGGCCGAATAAATGCCGAGCGTGACGATCGTCAGCAGGATGTTAACAATCCAGATACCGAAATACTCTTTTGCGTTGCCGCGGAATTCACCACGGTGCAGTACGCCCGTCGGTGCTGTTGCTGCTTGCAGCATGAGACAAACCTCTCTTCTGATCACAAATAAAGTGCCACCATCTCCCCAGATGGCGGCAGCTAGGCCTTATGATCACGAGGCATATCCGATCTCAAGTGATTTGCGACACGCACAGCATCACAGCTGAAGAAATACTTAACGGCCAAGAGAAAAGGCGGGGTTTTACCCCCACCTTTCCAAGGATACCTGATGCGCGTTGTGCATATCACTACGTCATCGGCATGACGAATGCGGCACCGTCCTTGATGCCCGTCCGACGCCCGCAGCAAGCGAAGAGCCGCGGGGACGTCGAGACAAGCAATCCTCCGGCATCACTTCATCGTCGGCATGACGAACTCGGCACCGTCCTTGATGCCGGACGGCCAACGCGAGGTGACCGTCTTGGTGCGGGTCCAGAACTTGATCGAGTCCGTACCATGCTGGTTGAGATCGCCGAAGGAGGAGGCCTTCCAGCCACCGAAAGAGTGGTAAGCGAGCGGAACCGGGATCGGCACGTTGATTCCGACCATGCCGATGTTGATGCGGCTGGCAAAGTCACGGGCAGCGTCACCGTCTCGGGTGTAGATCGCGACGCCATTGCCGTATTCGTGCTTCATCGGCAGGTCGAGGGCTTCCTCATAGGTCTTGGCACGCACGACCGACAGGACCGGGCCGAAGATTTCGGTCTTGTAGATATCCATGTCAGGGGTGACGTTGTCGAACAGGCAGCCGCCGACGAAGTAACCGTTTTCGTAGCCCTGAAGCTTGAAATCGCGGCCATCGACCACGAGCTTGGCGCCGGCTTCAACCCCACTGTCAATCAGGCCCTTGATGCGCGCCTGGGCTTCCTTGGTGATGACAGGGCCAAGATCGGCCTTGTCATCGGTATAAGGACCGATGCGCAAGGATTCGACCATCGGGGTCAGCTTTTCGATCAGGCGGTTTGCCGTCTCTTCGCCAACCGGAACAGCAACAGAGATTGCCATGCAACGCTCGCCGGCCGAGCCGTAGCCAGCGCCCATGAGCGCCTGGGCGGCCTGGTCGAGATCGGCGTCGGGCATGATGATCATGTGGTTCTTGGCGCCACCGAAGCACTGGGCGCGCTTGCCGTTCATGGCGGCCGTTCCGTAGACGTAGCGGGCAATCGGGGTCGAGCCGACGAAGGAGACGGCGGAGATATCCGGGTGCGTCAGGAGGCCATCAACCGCCGACTTGTCGCCGTTGACGACGTTGAGGATGCCGGCCGGGAGACCTGCCTCGATCATCAGTTCGGCAAGGCGGATCGGAACAGACGGGTCGCGTTCCGACGGCTTCAGGATGAAAGCATTGCCGCAGGCAATCGCCGGGGCAAACATCCACATCGGGATCATGGCCGGGAAGTTGAATGGTGTGATGCCGGCGCCGATGCCAACCGGCTGGCGGATCGAGTACATGTCGATGTTGGGGCCAGCACCTTCGGTGAACTCGCTCTTCGACAGATGCGGGATGCCGATGACGAATTCGCAGACTTCCAGGCCGCGGACGATATCGCCCTTCGCGTCCTCGATGGTCTTGCCGTGTTCGCGCGACAGCGTCTCGGCGAGGCTGTCCATATTCTCGTTCAGCAGAGCGACGAACTTCATGAAGACGCGGGCGCGGCGCTGTGGGTTCGTGGCAGCCCACTTGGCCTGGGCGGCCTTGGCGTTCTCGACAGCAGCGTTCAGCTCTTCGGCGCTGGCCAGCGAAACTTCGCCCTGCACTTCGCCGGTTGCCGGATTGTAGATGCCCTGCTTGCGACCCGAAGTGCCGGCGACATGCTTGCCGCCGATGAAATGACCGACCTGATACATGGGTTTCCTCCTGGATTGTTATGGAGGCAGTATGCGCTTTGATTTGCACAAATCAACGCGATCATTTACGCATCTGTTGTGCAGAATTTGAAGTGGCAGTGGCATGAACTGGGATGACGTTCGCATCTTTCTCGCCGTGGCGCGCACGGGCCAGATCCTGGCGGCCTCCAGACGTCTGGGCCTCAATCACGCCACGCTTTCGCGCCGGCTGACATCGCTGGAAACGGCGCTCAAGACAAGGCTCTTCATCCGTCGGACAAATGGCTGCGAACTCACGGCTGAGGGCGAGGCCTTTCTCTTTTCGGCCGAGCGCATGGAAACCGAAATGCTGGAGGTGCAGGCGCGGCTCGGGCGGACCGATACGCAAGTTGCCGGCACCGTGCGCATTGGCGCGCCGGATGGGTTCGGCGTGTTTTTCCTGGCAGCCCGGCTCGGCGCGCTCATCGAGAAACATCCGGAACTGAAAATCCAGCTTGTGCCCGTGCCGCGCTCGTTTTCGCTTTCCCAACGCGAGGCGGACATTGCGGTTACGCTGGAGCGGCCGGACCAGGGCCGGCTCGTCTCGTCGAAGC
This sequence comes from Rhizobium sp. G187, assembly GCF_051549525.1. Taxonomy (NCBI): domain Bacteria; kingdom Pseudomonadati; phylum Pseudomonadota; class Alphaproteobacteria; order Hyphomicrobiales; family Rhizobiaceae; genus Rhizobium; species Rhizobium sp. G187. The sequence continues at coordinate 124,871 of NZ_JBPUGM010000002.1, read as the reverse complement.
TGGTCGACTACACGCTCGGTCTCTACGCCTCGCGCGACTATGTCGGGAAATACGGCCTTCCACAGACAGCTGAGGAACTGAAGAGCCATCGCCGGGTGGGCTACGTGGAAGACCTGATCTTCACGCCCTCGCTCAATTTCACCGGTGAAGTCATGCGCGACTGGAATGCCGGCTTCGAGATTTCGTCGGCGATTGGCCAGACCGAAGCTGTCCTGGCCGGGGCCGGGATCGGGATCCTGCACAGCTACATCGCTCGCCAGCATGATGCCCTGGTTCGGGTCATGCCGGACATAACTCTGCGCCGCGCCTACTGGACGACTTTCCACGAAAGCGCACGCGAACTGGTGCGTGTCCGTGCAGTCGTGCAGTTCCTGCAGGATGCGGTGGAAGGCGAGCGCGGGATGTTTGGCTGATCTGATGGTGTCAGCGGCAGGTGAGCGTGACGACGTCCGGCACCACGAGACCGCCGAAATAGGCTTCCTCCGCCCGGCGCGCGACGGTTGCTGCACAGCCAGCGGCCTCACCGCGCAGAACCACCGGCAATTGCGGGTCCAACCGGAAAGCGAGCGCGAGATCCCGGTCGCGCAGGAGGATGTCGACACCCTTGCCGCTCATTTCGACAGGCTCTGGAAACCGATAGGCGAGTGTGAGGCGAAGGGCCCCATCGGCGTAATCAAGCCGGCTGAAGGAGATGTCCGGCAGAGCGATCGCTTGCGCTTCACGTTTGACTTCCGTGAAAGCGGACATTCTCTTCAATCGCTCCAGCATGACCTGCTTGAGGTCCTCGGTTTCGGATATCGAAAGCTGACCATCGGCATCGTGATCGGCCTGGATGAAAAGCCGACGGCTGGTGCCTGTGTCGAAGCCCATCAACGTCGCGAAACCTGTCAAACGCCCTCCGTCCAGGTCGAGCAGTATCCGACTGGCGACTGACACATCAGGATGCGCAGAAGACGCGCCAGCGCCAGCCAGAAAACTCACGATGGTCAGGGCAATAAGCCCCATGCGGTTGATCATCGAAACGCCTCCGGCGGCGGCAAGCCGTCAAAACCCGGAAAAGCGCCCTCGACCGGCAGGCGCGCCAGTGTCGGCGGCATGAGGTCGCGATCCTTGCCGGCCAGATAGGCTCCGCCGTAGAGGAGAGCCACCGCAATCATCCAGCTGGCGACAATCCGCGAAGCGGTGATCGCAGGCACAGCCCGAAACTGCGCGGCCGGGACCGCTATGCAAACAACCAGCAGTGCCTGCAGGGTGAATGCCGACGGCAGGTACAAGGGTGCGAAAAGAGCCGGATCGCCAAGCCAAGTGGCAAGCGCGCTTGCACCGCCAATCACGGGCGCCACCAGGATAAACACGGGCGGCCTGTATCGCGGCGGCAGAACAAGCGCCATGCCGGCCAGGGCGCTGGCAATCGGGCCAGTCAGGAAGAGGTGTGAGGCGGCACCGGGCAACGGCGATAGCAAGAGGTAAAACGCCTCGCGAAACGTGATGCCCACTAGCCCGCCAACGGCCAGCATGAGGCATGCAGCCAGGCGAACGCGGTTCGATACTTGACCAAAGAGCAGACCGAGCCCGACCAGAGGCAGGATATGCTCGACCGTCAGAATAGCCGCGAAGGCCGAGCTGCCATCGGAAAGACCAGGCCCGATCCAATAGGCAATGAGCCCACTGACAAGCGCGAGTGGCAGGAATAGCCAGAGCCTGCGCCAGACACCCGCCATCAGGAGACGAGAAAATAGATGCCGCCGAGACCGATGACACCCCCCAGGGCGCGCGCGAGCTGGCCCTTCTGAACCTTCAGGAAACCCAGGCCGACAGCTATGCCGGCAAGATGGATGAGACCCGTGGCAACGACGAAACCGAAAGCATAATCGGCAGGATCTGTGGCATTCGGCAATTCGGCACCATGCGCATAGCCATGGAAAATCGCGAAGACGCCGATCACCACCAAGGCCAACCATTCCGGCGGACGCCACAGAAGGGCAATCGCGAGGCCAAGGACGACAATGGAGAGCGCGATGCCGCTTTCAACCGCTGGCAGCGGAACACCGGCAATGCCCAAGACGCCGCCCGCGACCATGATCAGCGGGAAGGCAATCGGCATGCTCCACACAGAGCGCCCACCCATTTGCGCACCCCAAACACCAACGCAGAACATGGCCAGCATGTGATCCAGGCCCGACAACGGATGTTCGAAGCCGTGCAGAAAACCACCGCCCTCGCCCGTGAGCAAATGCGCTTCCGCGACGGAGGGTATCAAAAGGATCAGGGCCAAAGCCCAAACATGCGAGATTTTAAACGGTGACACCGTGCGTGTTCTCCTCAGGATGCATCCGCCAGCCTAGGGATGGCGAAGGATGCCCCGCCGAGTCTATATCCGAATCGGGCGAAACTGTAGACGAATTACGCTCCCTCTCGCCTGCCTGTCGACAGATGAGCGTCACGAGATCACGAAAGAGACATTGCATGAGGATGACAGCACACACCCTATTGCCGCCCGCCGCACTGCGCATTTCGATACCGGCCCTCGTCGCAATCGGCAGCCTGTGCCTTCCCTCGATCGCCGAGGCGCATGTGATGGACGGTCCGCTAGGCGGCTTCGGTTCTGGTTTCGGCCATCCACTCGCCGGCTTCGACCACCTGCTTGCGATGCTGGCGGTGGGGCTCTGGGGCGCGCAGATGGGCGGTCGATCGGTCTGGACACTGCCGGCGACCTTTCCGCTGATCATGTGCCTCGGCGGCGTTCTGGGCATGCTCGGCGTGCTGCCCGCCGGCCCCGTTCAGGCGGGGATCGCCCTGTCAGTCTTTGTGCTCGGGGCCGTCATTGCTTTGGAATGGAAAGCCCCGGACTGGATTGCGTTGGCGCTCATCTCCGTCTTCGCCATCCTGCACGGCATTCCGCATGGCGTATTGGCGCCACGCGCCGTCGATCCGGCCGCCTTCACCGTCGGCTTCGTCGTTTCGACGGGCGTGATTCATGTTATCGGGATCGCCATTGGTGCCGTGCTGAAGCCGATCGCTCAGGGTCGACTGATCCAGGCACTCGGGGCGGCCATTGCGCTTGCCGGGGTCTGGTTTATCGCTCGCCTGATCATCGCATGAACCGCCCGTGACCGCTGGCTGGGTTTGTGGCTAACCGATCCGCGACATCCCCTGCCCATCAAGGCATTTTGCTGCAATGCGGCGTCATGGTTTCGGTTGACAAACGCCTGCGGAACCGCACAAACCACGGCACAGACAGACCTCGACGCGCTGCGGCGAGGCCACCCAATCGACATGCGACCATTTCAGACACAGGCTCCTCATGACCAGCACATCCGCAATGCTCGACTTCCAGATCGTTCCGAATACCGCGCCCATGGCCGAAGCCGACCGGCTGAAGGCGTTTGAAAACCTCGGCTTCGGCACCCTGTTTACCGACCACATGGCGGTGGTGCGCTGGCATGTCGATACCGGCTGGCACGATGCGGAGATCAGCGCGCGCAAACCGTTCCAGGTCGACCCGGCGGCAAGCGTCCTGCATTATGCCCAGGAAATCTTCGAGGGCATGAAGGCCTACAAGGGCGCAGATGGCCGCATCACCCTGTTCCGCCCGGAAGAAAATGCCCGACGATTCAACCGCTCGGCCGAGCGCATGGCGATGCCGGAGGTGCCGGAAGAGCTGTTCCTCAAGGCTGTCGAGGAACTGGTCAAGATCGACGCCAAGTGGGTGCCGGAAGGCGAAGGCAGCCTTTATCTGCGCCCCTTCATGTTCGCCAGCGAAGCCTTTCTCGGTGTGCGCCCGTCGCGCGAATACATTTTCTGCGTCATCGCCTCGCCGGTCGGCCCCTATTTCAAGGGCGGAAGCAAGCCGGTAACCCTCTGGGTCAGTGAGCACTACACGCGCGCCGCACCGGGCGGCACGGGCGCTGCGAAGTGCGGCGGCAACTACGCAGCCAGCCTTCTCGCCCAGAAGGAAGCATCGAGCCGCGGTTGCGACCAGGTCGTTTTCCTTGATGCTGCCGAACACAAGTGGATCGAAGAACTGGGCGGCATGAATGTGTTTTTCGTCATGGATGACAACAGCGTCGTCACGCCGCCGCTCTCCGGCACGATCCTGCCCGGTATCACGCGCAACTCGATCATCAAGCTTGCCACCGACAACGGATTGAATGTGATCGAACGTCCCTACTCGTTCGAAGAGTGGATGGCCGATGCCAAGAGCGGCAAGCTGCGCGAGGCCTTTGCCTGCGGTACGGCTGCTGTAGTCGCAGCGATCGGTACGGTACGCCATCCCGAGGGTGAGTTCGTCATCGGCAATGCCGGCACCGGCTTCGAGACGGAAAAACTGCGCAACCAGCTGACCGGAATCCAGCGTGGAAGCGTTGCAGACCCTTACAACTGGGTAAAGACGGTCGCCTGAACTCCGGCTTTTCGCAGGGTCTGCGATTAACCAGCATTCGCGTCAGTGACGCTCCACCCCCGAAGGTGGATTGCGTCCTGCCCGTGTCCGGCCTAATGTGAGCGCAACCAAATATGCTGTTATTCAAAACGGCATTGCCTTCACAGGGCCGGAACACCCGGCATAGGACGCGAAAGGGGGATCATGGGCGCGCTGCACTGGAACGCTCTCATCCTTTATGGCGTGGTCGGTTTTGTCGGCCTGACGGTCGCATCCCTGCCGATCGGCAGCTACACGCCCGACTTCCTCATTGAAGCCGGCACCCCGCCCGAGACCGTAGAAGTCCAGCAGTCGGGCATTTTCAAATTCAGCGTCGACAAGAATGATTGCGGCGCGCGCGCCGGCTTCAACGATTGCGATCATGATCGGGAGCGCGCAGAGCGCACGTCACTCGAAGACAAGATGCCACTCTCGGCGCAACCGCCTCGCGGCATGCACTACCGGGCCAAGATCTTCTTTCCGCAGAATTTCTCAGCACCGCGCGGCGGCATGGGTGTCACCGTGTTCCAGATCAAGGTGCCGGGCTCTTTTCCGGCGCTCGACCTGTTCCTGCGCGATAGCGCGGACCTGCGCCTGAAGATGGATCACAGCTTCAAACTTGGTCAGTGGGATGGCGCACAATCGAAAAGCCGCCAGCCAGTGATCATACCGGCCCAGCAGCTGAGGGGCCGCTGGCACGATATTGATATTCAGGCCTATTGGTCGGACACATCAAAGGGCCGCGTGACCGTTGAGATCGACGGGCGCCAAGTGTTTTCCTATCGCGGTCCGAATGTGATCGAGGGAGACGCCGTTTACGTTAAACACGGCGTCTATCGATGGGATGTCGGCAAGGATCCCGAGCGCGGCAACACCGAAGTCCATTTCAAGGACGTCACAGTGGATCCGGCATGAGAGGCGCCCCGGGCTGACGGGACGTCGCCCGATCAGGCCTGGAACAACAGTTTGCCTTCCAAAGGACCCAACCTGCCTCGACGAAGGAGGTGAAGGCCATAGCCGCAGGCGAATGCGGTGAGGCACACGGCAAAGACCGGACCGAAAAACAGCGCCTCTGGCAGTCGTGATCGCCAGGCATTCAAGGCACCGAAGCCGAGCAGCGCAATAAGAGCGACGCCCACTGCAAGAAGCGGGGAGGCAAACATCAGCAGCAATCCCGAAATCAGAGCGAGCATGGATGCTTGAGCCTGGACCAGACGCCTGCGGCCAAAATCCGAGCGCGGATAGACACGCCGGAACTGGGCGGCAGCCCAGCCAGTGCGCAGATACTCCCGGGCAAAGTCCTGAAGCGTATTGCGATTGGTATGCTCGACAAGAAAGTCGGGATGGCAATCAATCTCAACGCCGCGCTCAATCAGGAGACGGACGGTGGAATAGTCTTCGTAGGACACGCGGAAACTTTCCGGGAAACCGCCTGCCCTCTCCAAAAGCTCTGCCGTGGCCCGGGTGAACATCAGCGCCCCGGTTACAGGCCAGCTGTCGCCCTCGTTCTCGTTTTCGAGCGACAGGAGATACCCCTGCGTGCCAAAATCGGGATTCTTGCGCACCAGCGCATGATCGGCATAGCGGGCGAGAAAATTCGACCAGGGGTCACGACGCTGCGCCGTATCGCGGTAGTGTCCGGCGAGCGCTCCGAAATAATCGGGATCGGCAAGACGGACCCAGCGCGTAATGCAATCGATCGCAGATTGCGTGGGAGACACCTTGCGATCCGTCATCAGGACGAAATCAGGAGCATGGTGAGCCAGCGCACATTTCAGGCCAAGGCTTCGCCGCGCATTGGCGTCCCTGCCGATCCAGCTTGCCGGCCGGTGGAAGGGGACGCAATCGCAGTAGCGCTGCAAGGTCGGCGAGACCGCCTCACCCTCCTGCCCGCCCACCAAGACGATCGAAATATCTGCGATGGCCTCGAGCGCCAGCCAGCGCTCGAGATTGCGTTCCAGGGCCTGATCGATTGAGAAGGTCGGAACGATGATCGCTATGCGTCGCCTCACGCCAGCATCCTTGCAGCGCAACGCAACTCCCACAGGATGCGGAAGGACGTGCGCAGCGACAGTTTCGATTCACCCGCAAGGCGCGGGGCGATCGAAAAGCCGACCTCACTATATTTCAGCTCGGCACGCCGATCCGCCAGATTGTGTGTGAGGATCAGGAAACCTGCCTTCCAGCCACCGTGCGAAGTTGACGGCAAGGTCACGGCAGATTTGTCGACAGCAAAGAAGCCGGACAATGGGTCTGTACAGCAGATATACTTGCCGAGCGTGCCGATCAGGAAACGATTGATCGTGCGGGATGCCACGCGACGGATAGCGTGGGACAAGCCTGCATCTCCATTGATGTGAATATAACGACTCGCGAAGACAACGGAACTGCTGGAGAGCTGCTGCGCGAGATTGACCAGCATGTCCGTCGGATGCTGTCCGTCTCCGTCCATGACGACGACACGGGCATTCGCCGAAACACGAAGGCCGAAGAGAATGGCTCCGGTCAAACCGTCCCGCTCGCCGGGACTGCGATGGACAAGGTTCAGGTCGATGCGCTTCTCGCCCATCAATGCCTGGCGCGCCGCGTCTATCGTCGACAGATCGTCGGAGTCGTCGACAAGGACGATCTCGTGCCGACCGGCCGAGGTGCAGGGGATTGAGGACAACGTGCTGACCACGGATGCGAGGACATCACGAATAGCAAGGGATTCATTTCGGGTAACGATGACAACGCTTAACATGCAAATAGATGCCCAATACATTACAAGTTGACATTTTTTTGTTCACAAAGCACAAACTGCGCGTATTTACGTATATCTGTGCAACCCTAGGTATTTATCTTGCTTTTCATTCGCTCATTTCTTCAAACTTTCCTGGAGTTGAATGGGATGAGTCTGTCTATGCTTGTATCACCGAGAATCTTAATAAAGAATTTGAGCTTAAACACGTTGCTGATATTAGTCGCGAAGGACAATTCTATGGTTGGCATCCTCCCTTCTATTTTTATCTTTCGGGACTTCTAAGCCACGCCTTCGACAATCCGGATTTCCTTCTGCTGAACCGGAGCCTGAACAACTTCTGCATGGGACTGGCTATGGCTGTTTTTGCAGCCGGCCTGTACAGGTTCGGCAAGCTGTCACTGGCGACCGTGACGGTCGGCATGCTGTTCGCCTGCCTGGATCTGTGGAACCTCATTTCCGGCCGGATCGGCTGGTTCGAGAATGTGCAATTCGTGATCGTGGCACTGACCCAGCTGGCATTGATCGCCACGCTTCTCAGCGGCACCTACAAGGCTGCCGCACTTGCCGGCTTCCTCGCCGGCTGGGTGGTGATCTTCAAGCATATCGGCGCCTGGGAGATGATCCAGATCGGCCTCTTGTTCCTGCTGTTTGCTTCACGCCGCAAACAGTTCCTCGTCACCGGCCTGGTGACGGCGGTCGTTATTTTTCTCTACGGCCTCTTACAGCTCTATCGCGGCGGGGATGATTACATAAACCAGCAGCTGCACCACACGATGCGGGCGGTGGGCAAGACCAAGTCGCCTTCGGTCAATTTCGACTTGATGCAGGCGATCAATATCTTCATCGACGCCTACGGGGTCTTCTGGCCCAGCATTGCGGCCGCCCTGCTCGGGCTGGCGGTGGCAGGCTGCATTTATCTGCGCGCGGGCTTCGTCGTCTATCGCTGCAAGGCCGAGCACGTATTCCTGTCGAGCCGCCGCGACGTGGCGCAGCTGGTGCTTGCGACCTGGCTGCTTGGCGCCTTCATCAGCCTGCTGGCGATCAAGCTGCGCAATCCGCATTATTATTTCCTGATCTTCATTCCGGCGAGCTTCCTGGTCGGCGTTTTCCTCGCCAACCTCCTGCATGTCAGAAGATGGCGGCGCTTCGCGGCCGTGCTGATCGCAATCTTCATGATCGGCAACGTCACCAGCCTGACGCTTCGGCTGAACTGGGACGACAGCGTTCTGACGAATTTCTACAGGATCTATCACGACCGTCTGGCGGGCCGCATGGTCTTCACTGAAGAGCCACTCGCCTGCCTTGCGGGCGATATTGCCGGCTTTCGCGACGTTCGCCTATCCCAAAATCGCGACCTGAAGCTTTTGAACGGCAAGGATATCGGCGCCGTCGTCATGCTCAGCAGCCGATCCTACCAACCCCCGGTCAGCGCAGCCTGGCGTGAACGCCTGGCGCAGAAGTACCGGAAGATCTACGAGGACAAGGACTGGAAATGGAACATGGAAATCTGGATGCCGGCGCAGGCCGTCGTGCCCTTTCGGCGCTGAAAAGCGTGCTGGACAGGCAATGGGTGCGGTTTGCCATCGTAGGCACGACCTCGCTCGTCGTGCCGTTTGCGCTCTCTGCCTGGCTGAGACTTGCGACATCGCTTTCCGACCAGACGATCTTTGCGATCTCCTCGGTGATAGCAATCGAGCTCAACTATCTGCTCAACCACTTCTTCACCTGGCGCAAGACCGGCAGCCTGTCATCGCTCGCGGGCACCTGGATGCGCTTTCACATCACCAAGACCTTCACCTTCCTGATCGGACAGGTTCTGTTCTTCCTCGCCAATGCGCTGACCGGCCAGTTCTTCATCGCCTACGCATTGACGGTCCTGATGATGACCTTCGCCAACTTCGGCCTGCAGAAGCACTATATCTTCAAGTGATGGGAAAGAGACTTCCTCTCTCCTCGTCAGTCCCTGTGACATTCAGACTGACGAGGAGAGAGGAATGGTACGGTTGAGTGGGGTCGAACCACCGACCTCAGGTGCCACAAACCTGCGCTCTAACCAACTGAGCTACAACCGCACAAACACGCGTCTCGGACGCGTTGGGGTCACATACGAGCACTGGCTGAAATTTTCAAGCCCTTTTCTCGTCGTGACATGAAAAGGGTCGGGTACAAGACCCGACCCTTCAGACTTGGGAGGATTTCGACGGCGTGCCGTTCAGGCGACCTTGAAAGCGGACATCGCCTTTTCGGCAGCTTCCTTGCCAGGCTTGACGACGGTTTCGGCAACCTTCTTGGCGGTTTCCTGGATCGACTTGGCCTGTTCGATTGTCACTTCGGCCTGCTTGCGGATAAAGGCGGTCTGCAGCTCGACGAGTTCGGCAACAGACTTGACGCCGAGCAGGGCTTCCATGTGCGACAGCGACAGGTCGGCATTGGTGCGCAGCGCGTCAATGGCCTTCAGGCCAAGCTCGACTGTGCCGGCCTGAACCGTCTCGACGGTGGCTTCCACGGTCTTGGTGGCTTCCTCGGTCGCGGCCTTCATCTTGGCATAGGCTTCCTTCGACTGGACAGCGCCCTTTTCGGCGAAGTCACGGAAGCTTTCCTGCATCTTGGACGGGTCGAAGCTCGAGAACGAGAATACATCCTTGGTGTTCATGGCGCATTTCCTCATTGCTGACGGCCCTGTTTCGGACCCTTAGTTTCTGTGATGCTCCTTATATAGCACCGCTTATTGTGCATTGCAATATGATTGTGCGGTGCACAATAGCTAAAATTCGATGTGGGTAACCCGGCCGAATTAACCTTATCCATTGAAAGGCTAGGGGCTTTGTGGACCCCCGGGGCCTGTCTAGCTATTAAAAATCTGTTAATTTGGTTCGACTGCTCGGAAGCGACAGGTTTGGCAATGCCCGCTCAATACCCATTCATCGATGTGGCTGTGCATGACCTCATTCGCCCGCGCCTGGCGCGGGGCGAAGCGCTTGTGCTGTTTGCGAGTTCGCTGTCACGCGTGGTCTGGTGCAATGGCGCAGGCGCTCGCTTCTTCGGCCAGAGCTCGATTTACGACTTCCTCGAGGAAGGCCCGAACCGCAACGACCTCAGCTTCCGCCAGATCGAGGCGGCAGCGAGACCACTGTCGAAGACCGGCGACAGCCGTGGCCTGATGCTGCGCGTCAATGCCGGCTTCCGCACTGTGCCGGTGCAGGCGACAGTCGAGCGCGTCGATCTTCGCGGCGAACCGCTCATCCTTCTCGCCCTGCCGGCGGCCGGGCCGCTCGGCTCCGTCTCGACCCGGGCGCGCGAGCTCATGGCCGGCTTCGACGATCCCGACACCCATATGGCCGTGATCGACGGCGACGGCGCCATCATCGCAGCCTCGCCCGATTTCGCCACACTGCAGATCACCGACGAGACCATGCGCATGCTGATCGGCCTTGTTGCCGCAGACCAGCAGCGCCTGGTCAAGCGCCCCATCCCGACAGGCCGCGGTCATCTGCCGGCGGCAATCGGCAAGCTCTCGGATGATCCGGCGATCCATCTGCTCTTCACCGTCGACACCCATGGTGACGGCGCGGCGACCGCACCGGTGACCACCCCGCTTGATGCAAACCTGTCGCCGGCAATAACGCCTCTTGAGGTTGCTGAGTTGGCCAACAACGATCTGCCGGGCGACGAGATTGCCTCGCTGGCTACCGGGTCGGAGCAACAGCCAGTCCCCCCCCCCGATGACAGTGTCATGGACGCCCTTGGTGCGATCGAGGAGATTGACGAAATCGAGCCGCAGGATGACGGCGAAGAGGCGTTTGCCCAGGCAACCGAGACGGCGGACCTTGACCTGCCGTCGCCCGAAGAGCTTGACGCCGGCGCGTTCTGGACTGTCGAGGAAGGCGCTGCCGAAGACGACGAGGGCGCAGACACGCAAAGCGCTTCTGCCGAGACGCCCGATATGGCGGAACCGGATGCCGAGGCCAAGACACCTGTCGCCATCGCAGAGGCCGCACCGGTGGAGCGCCCCGTCGCTGCGACCGCTCGCTCCGTCAATACCGCTGGAGTTGTCGGGGACGACTTCGTCTTCGAACGCGACCGGCGCGCCATTCGCTTCGTTTGGAAGATCGACGAAAGCGGGCGCTTCAGCGACGTATCCCCGGAATTTGCCCAGGCGGTTGGTCCGCATGCCTCCGATATCAATGGCGTGGCCTTCTCCGATCTCGCTGCTCTTTTCAGCCTCGATCCCGATGGCAAGATCGGCGAACTTCTGAAAAAGCGCGACACCTGGTCCGGCAAAACAATCTACTGGCCGGTGCAGGGCACCAGCCTGATGGTACCGGTCGATCTGGCTGCCCTGCCAACCTACACCCGCAATCGCGACTTCGACGGTTTCCGGGGCTTTGGGATTGTGCGTGTGGCCGATGCCGTGGAAGACCCAACGGCGACTGGTCTCACCTTCGTGCAGACGGCGTCCGGCGCTGAGGACGACGAAGCCGCGCTCGACGACTTCCTGGCAGACCTGTCAAAGGATGAGCGCCATGCACCGGAAGAAGTGACCGCCGAAGAAGAAGAGGAAGCTGCAGAGGCGCTGGACCGGCTCTGGAGTGTCGAGGCAGATGACGATGAAGACGATGAGCAGGCCGATGAGGGCCTGAGCGCAGCGAAGCCGACGGATGAGGATCGCTCGTCCGACGTCGCCGATCTCGATACGGCTGAGGATCAGACCTCGACTGCGCCGGACGAAGAGGACAGCTCAACATCGGACGAGGACATGCGCTTCGAGCCGCCAGTCCTGCGCATCATGGAAACGCGGGCTGAGCCGGCTTTCGACAAGGTCGTGAAGCTGGAAGAACGCCGACGGGGCAAGGACGCGCTTTCACCCGGTGAACAGGCGGCTTTCCGTGAGATCGCCCGCAAGCTCGATCCGATCGGCCTTCGTGCCCATGTCGAGGAATCGCTCTCGCCGAGCCCGGCCGAGCCCCCTGCCCTGCGCGGTCACAAGGATGCCGGCATCGCGCCCGTGACCGAGCGTTCGCCTCTGCCTGTGTCGGAACCGGATCTCGCAAACGAGGCTGAAGCAGAGACTGAGACTGAGACTGAGGTTGGCGAAGATACACGCGACACAGTCCGGGCCATGTCGGCCGAGGCAACGTCTATCGACGCCCCCGACGTGGCGGAAGACGCCGCTATGGCAGCTGACGCGCCACCGATGGAGCACGACGTCGGCCTGCTGCCTGCAAGACGCGAGCGCAGCCTGACTGCCGATGTCGTTGACCTGATGCCCGTGCCTCTGCTGGTGCATGTTGGCGACCGGCTGATCCACGCCAATCCGGAATTCTTCTCGCTGACGGGCTACACATCGCTGGCCGATCTTGAGGCCGCAGGTGGTCTCGATGCCCTGATCGCTCGGCAGGATCTCGACGAGCCGGGTGACGGGGCTGGCGCCATGACGGCGATCCGGGCCGATGGCACCGTGGTGCCGGTCAGCGCACGCCTTCAATCCGTGCGCTTCGACGAGGCAAGCGCCCTGATGCTGGCGCTGATTGCCCAGTCGGCAGCAAACCCGGACACGCCCCGCGCAGCCGCCCCGATACAGCCTGCCGCACAGACAACGATACCGGCATCCGCACAGCCGGGCGAAGTCGCGCGTCTGAAGGTGGAAGTGGAAGAACTACGGGCCATTCTTGAAACGGCGACCGACGGCGTGGTGATCCTCGATTCCGACGGCGACATCCGCTCGATGAACCGGGCGGCCAGTGCGCTTTTCAATTTCGATGACATGGAAACCCGAGGCAAACCCTTTGTGATGCTGTTTGCCCATGAAAGCCAGAAGTCGATCCTCGACTATCTGAGCGGCCTGTCCGGCCATGGCGTGGCAAGCGTGTTGAATGACGGCCGCGAAGTGATCGGCCGCGAGGCCTCTGGCGGCTTCCTTCCGCTTTTCATGACGATCGGCACGCTGAACTCGTCGAACGGCTACTGTGCCGTGATCCGCGATATCACCCAGTGGAAGCGGACCGAGGACGAATTGCGCAACGCCAAGCGCGCAGCGGAAACGGCCAATGCGCACAAGACCGATTTCCTTGCACGCGTCAGCCACGAAATCCGCACGCCGCTGAATGCGATCATCGGCTTTGCCGACATGATGGCCAATGAACATTTCGGTCCCGTCGGGCATCCGCGTTACGGCGAATATGCGCATGACATCGTGCGATCCGGCCGGCACGTGCTCGACATCGTCAACGACCTTCTCGACATCTCGAAGATCGAGGCGGGCGAGATGGAGCTCGATTTTTCCTCCGTCGGGCTGAATGAGACCGTGCAGGCTGCCGTCTCGATCGTCCAGCCGCAGGCCAATAGCCAGCGCGTGATCATCCGGACCGCGCTGTCGCAGGCCGTGCCCAGCGTGGTGGCGGATGATCGCTCGATCAAGCAGATCGTGCTCAACATCCTGGCGAATGCCATCCGTTTCACCCCGTCTGGCGGGCAGATCATCGTATCCACCGCCTATGAGCCGAATGGGAACGTGGTGCTGCGGATCAGGGACACGGGCATCGGCATGTCGCGCGGGGAGCTGGAACAGGCGATGAAGCCCTTCCGCCAGGTCTCGACCGGCACGCCGCGCAATCGGGGTGATGGCACCGGCCTCGGACTGCCGCTGACCAAGGCGATGGTGGATGCGAACCGGGCGCAGTTTGCGATCTCTTCAACGCCGAATGAGGGCACGCTGGTGGAAATCACCTTCCCTTCACCCCGGGTGCTGGCGGACTGACATATCCGCCTGCATCGACAGCGCGAACCTTGCGAGGCTGCACCGACTTCTGGTAGAGTTCGATTGCGGTCAGCACCCGACCGTAGCCCTGATCCACGCGGGAGACGCTCATGACATCCTTCGCAATTCTTGGCGCAATCCTTTTTGCCATCGGTATCGGCGCCATGAGCCCGGGGCCGAGCTTTGTTCTCGTTTCCCGGATTTCCGTGGCCCATTCCCGCCTGCACGGCATTGCGACAGCCATCGGCATGGGACTTGGCGGCGCGCTATTCGCGGTTCTGGCGCTGGCGGGGCTGGTCGCACTCCTCCAGCAGGTCGACTGGCTCTATCTCGCGCTGAAATGCGCTGGGGGACTTTATCTGGTCTATCTCGGCATCGTCATCTGGCGCGGTGCAAGCGAGCCGCTGGCAATGGCCACCAACGGGGCGACTGACGCGGTAAACGAAGGATCAGGCAAGCAGCTCTCGCCACTCCGAGCCATGCTGGTGGCTTTTGCAACGCAGATCAGCAATCCGAAGACGGCGGTGGTCTATGCCAGCATCTTTGCAGCGCTCATGCCACAAGCACCGCCAACCGCCGTGCTCATCGCGCTACCGCCACTCGTCTTCGTCGTGGAAGCCGGCTGGTATCTGATCGTGGCGCTCGCCTTCTCCGCCCATCGCTCGCAGCGGGCCTATCTGAAATGGAAGGTGTGGGTGGACCGGCTGGCCGGGGCTGTGATCGGCGCGCTCGGCATTCGGCTGATTGGTGAGAGCATCACTGCTTTTCGCCGGTAAGGCGGGCAGAGCCTGCTTCTCATCGGAAGAGATGGCCAGGGTTGAGGCGGCTTAAGCGACGCGGCGGATCCGGATCTCGAATGCGGCACCGCGCGTGCCAGCTTTCGTCAGGCGGATATCCGAGCGATGGGCCGCGAGCAGCGCTTCGACGATCCTGAGCCCCATGCCGGTTCCACCGTCATCCGCTCTCGTCGTGAAAAAGGGCCGAAAGATCGCCTGTTCGATCTCGGGTAGAATGCCCGTACCGTTGTCGGTGACCAAGATCGAGAGGTGATCCGGCGTCTCCAGCACGGTCACATCCAGCTGCGTTGCCCCGTGCTGAAGCGCGTTTTCGGCGAGATTGACGAAGGCGATGGTGGCAGCCTCCAGCGGAAGAGCAATGAGCTGGTCCGTTTCCCCAACGGACCTGACGACGAGTTCGGGAAACCGGGCTTCGAGAACGGCGACGATCTGAGACAGTGTTGTCGATCCAGCCGCAATCGGCGTTTCCGCATGAGCCAGGTCTCGAAGGCGCACCAGAAGCCGGTCAAGCCGGCGGGCGTCAGCCATGATGTTGTCGAGGAAGAGACGCCGCTGGGCAGGCGTCATTGGCGCCTCGTCTGTCTCGGCCTCACGCAGCAGTTCTGCGGCACCGGCAATCGCGGTCAGCGGAGACTTCAGCTCATGCGAAACATGGGCGGCGAAGGTGCGGACATAATCCGTGCGCTCCACCAGATCACCGGCAAGATCAAAGAAGCTTTGAGCGAGCGCGGCGACCTCCCGCGTGCCGTAGCTGTCGAGCGGCATGATGGCATCACGACCATCCGAGGCGATCTCCTGCGTGCGGCGGACCAGCGCATCGAGTGGCGCCTTGATGGCCCGGACGAGCACGAAGCCGACAACCAGGGTCAAAAGCACGACCGATACGAGAGCGCCGATCTCGGCCGGGGCCACCGGTCTGAGATCCAGCGTTGCCGGCCGAAACCAGATGAGCAGCAGCACAGGCACTGTCATGACCGTGATCAGGACCGAATAGATGACGAGCGCAAGAGGGGGGCGCCATTTCGCGCGAATGTCGAGGCGGGGCATCAGGCGTCTCCCTTCACCGCCTCGAAGCGAAAGCCGACACCATGGACGGTGGCGACGACAGGAACCTGGGCGACCTCGGCGAACTTGGCCCTGATGTTGCGGATATGGCTGTCGATGGTGCGGTCAGCGACATGTATTCCGACGCCATAAGCCGCCTGCATCAGGTGTTCGCGGGTGAAGACCATGGTCGGTCGGGCCATCAGCGCTTCCAGTATGGCAAACTCCATGGCAGTCAGCGCAATCGGCGTTCCCGCCATGGAGACGGACCGGCCTTCGCGGTCCAGCGTTACCGAACCAACCGTCAGGACGACGCTGCGCTCCGGTGCGAGGGGGCCAGCGCCACTGCGCTTCAGGATGGCGCGGATGCGGGCCACCAGTTCGCGCGGGCTGAATGGCTTGGTGACATAGTCGTCACCACCCATTTCGAGACCGAGGATGCGGTCGATTTCCTCGTCACGGGCGGACAGGAAGAGGATCGGCAGGGCGGAGGTCTTGCGGATCTCGCGGCAGACCTCAAGCCCGTCGATATCAGGTAGGCCGATATCCAGAACGGCGAGATCGATCTTGCCGCGCCGAAAGGCGGTCACGGCCTCGCCGCCGGTGCGGGCGACGACCGGATGCATGCCTGCCCGCTCGATGGCAAAGCAGATGACATCGCGGATATGCGGCTCGTCATCGACCACGAGTATCTGCTGCATCGTGCCTGTGTCTCCCCCTCGACAACCTGTCGTTCATCCCATGATTGCCTTCTATTCGACGCTGGTGCGGGCGGCGAGATATTTTTCCAACCGGTGCATGCGCCATGTCCAGTTGCGCAGATCCCGCGGTCGACGATCGACCCTTGAGAACAGGTAGCTGCGCTGCTGCTTCAGACGAGCGAACAGGATGAGGTCACGAGACTCCGCCCCTGGCGTGTCCAGATAGGCGTCGATTGCGGGCAAGGCAGTGGGTCCCAGTGAAGTGAGATAGTCAATGTCGAGCGGTTCGCCATTGCCATCCACTTCGCGGGCATGGGTCAGGTTGTAGCTGGCGACATAGGCCGGGATGTCGGTGACCGCGATGGCATAAAACAGAACGAGCAGGCTTGCGGCATTTGTGGCGAGCAGCCAGGCATTGGTCTTGCGCAGGAAGATCTTCAGGATGATCAGGCCAAGGCCGACCGCCACAAGCAGCATCCATAGGCCAGCCGCCACCCGCATCCGGGTCAGCGAAAAGGCTTCGACATAAAGGTCGAGGCGCAGAATGGCCGACAGGCAGAGCAGGATGTTCTGAGCGATCCACAGATAGACGAGCCGGCGAATGAGGTCGGCACGGGGCCCGCTTGCATCTTGGCGCAGGGCGAGGAGAACGAAAAGGCCTGCTAGCAAGGCGGTGACGATCAGCGGATGAGATCCGCGATGGGCGTATTCCGCATGGCTCATGCCTTCCGGCAATTCCACCCCGCCCCAGAGATAGGTGACGTCAAGGACTGTCTGCACCGCGAACAGCAGATTGAACAGGATCAGAGCGCGCAGCAGGGAGGGTTCGTTGAACAGTCTCGACTGTGCCTGCCCCTCCGCTTCGTTCTGCTTTTTCCGGCAGCAACGCGCAAGGCGCGGCCGGAGCAGGATCCAGATCGGACCTGCCATCATGCTCCAGAACAGAATGCGCTCAGTGTCGAACAGCGCCAGCAGAGCATCAAGACTGATCGAGGCCAGGGCCTTCTCGATCAGCGGATTGGCGCTGGCAAAGAGGAGGACAAAGATCAGGGTGAATATGAGGGGCATGATCCAGAGGCGCAGTTCGCGACCAAACCCGTTCCGGTAGACCGAGTCCGGCCGCGGCAGCGTCACCCGACCGATCCCTCGGAGGAAACGCGCCGGCACCTTGAGCAAGACCCTTGCGGCAACGGCCGGGATGGCCGAGGGCGCGTTCGGCAGCAGGTCTGATGTCGACAGAGACAAGAGCAGAAGACCGACGGCGGCGACGCTTACTGCCTGCCAGGAGGGTGTTTCGATGAGGGGCGCGATGGCCCCAAGCACGAGGAGTGCCAGGATCACCGTCTCCTTGCGCAGCCCGCGCCGGGCCGCCAGGAGAAGGCAAAGACCAACCGTCAGGAACCAGAGAAAGACATTCAGCCCGTCCTGCTGGTCGAAAAGCAGGATATCCGAGGCGGTAACGGCAAAGACAAGGGCGATCAACACCGGCCGTTTAAATGACAGATGTTTCGAAGCTGGGGCATGCGTCAGCATGGTGCAATCCTTCCCTTCTGAAGCGACGAGACAAGACGCAGCGGCGGACGCTGCGGTTCTGGTCGGTCTGTTGGCGACAGGATCTCCTCGGTGATCCACCAACCGTCCTTGAGGAGGCTGTGCGGCAGTGCGGGAGCGGTGACGGGAGATGGGGTGTGTGGCTGGGTCATGAGGGAAACCTGCACCTGCGGCTTGCAGATTTTGTGCAGACCACCAGCATGTTTTCAGGAATCTGCCAGTCGGCTCAATCCGCCGCTTATGAACCGCGACAGACGGCGCGGTTTGCATCCTCCTCGGTTTCCGCTAGAGGAAGGTCAAACCAGCCTTCGCAAGGACCGAAAGCTTGCTGACAGACATGCGTTCGGGCGTAGCGCCCGCGATCAAACCGGCGCGCCGCAAGACGGCGCATGCAACGCGTCTGGCGCTTGTCGCCGCGGCCATCGTCTTCATGCCAATCGCGGCGATCTTCGTCATCGGCATGACCGCCGACCCAGAGAACTGGCAGCATGTGCTGTTGAACGTCATCCCGAGAGCCGGCCTCAGAACCCTCTGGCTGCTTGTATTCACCGGGATCGCCACCGCCATCTTCGGTATCGGCACGGCCTGGCTGGTCGCATCCTGCGACTTTCCGCTGCGGCGGCTGCTCTCGCCCGCACTCGTTCTGCCGCTGGCCATCCCATCCTATCTGGCAGCCTATGCCTTCGGTGAATTCTTCGATTTCACCGGGCCTTTGCAGACGGCTTATCGGGCATTGTTCGGCTTCCGCTCGGCGCGGGACTACAGTTTCTTCGACATCCGCTCGCTGTCAGGCGCGGTGCTGGTGATGTCGGCTGTCCTCTATCCTTACGTCTATCTCGCCTGTCGCTCGATGTTCCTGATGCAAGGACGCGCCGCAGCCGATGTTGCGCGGACACTGGGTGCCGGTCCCTTGCGGGTCTTTGCCCGCATTCAGGTGCCGATGGCGCGGCCGGCGATCATGATTGGCCTGACGCTGGTCATGATGGAGACGCTGAACGATATTGGGGCCGTCGAATATCTCGGCGTGCAGACGCTAACCTTCTCGATCTACGACACCTGGCTCAATCGCGGCAGTCTGGCCGGTGCGGCCCAGATCGCCTGCTTCATGCTGGCCATCGTCGTTCTGCTGTTGATGGTCGAACGCCATGCGCGCAAGCGACAGCGGTTTGCCAGCCACAAGACCACGGCCATGGTTGCCAATACCGTGCGGCTGAAGCTGACCGGCCTCAAGGGGATATTGGCCGCGACCTTTTGCATCTTCCCTATCCTCGTCGGCTTCTTCATCCCGGTCCTGGTGCTCGGTGGCTTTGCGCTGCGAAGGCTCGACGATTTTCTTGAGCCGCGGCTTCTCGACGCCTTGTGGCATTCGACGCTGGTGGCGGGTGCGGCTGCAGTCATCACCGTGGTCATCGGTTTCGTGCTGACCTATGCGGTGCGCACCGACCGATCGCGGATTGCCGTCGCCGCCAGCCGGATCGCCTCGCTCGGATATGGCATTCCGGGCACCGTGCTCGGCATTGGCGTGCTGATTCCGCTTGCGAGCCTCGACAATGCTGTCGACGGCCTTCTGCGCCAGACACTTGGCATGTCGAGCGGGCTCTTGCTCTCCGGCACTGGCTTTGCCATCGTTTATGCCTATTCCGTGCGGTTTCTGACTATGGCGGAAGGCACGCTCGATGCCGGCTTCCAGAAGCTCTCACCGCATCTCGACATGGCGGCGCGGACGCTCGGACGCACGGGACCGCAAACCTTGCGGCAAATCCTGTTGCCCAATCTGAAGCCTGCCGTTCTGACGGCTGGACTTCTCGTCTTCATCGAGGCGTTGAAGGAGTTGCCAGCAACGATTCTGCTCCGGCCGTTCAATTTCAACACCCTGGCGACGCTTGTCTATGAAGATGCCTCGCGCGGCATGCCGCAGAGTGCGTCTGTCGCGGCGATCATCATCATCTTCGCCGGACTTATTCCGGTTATCCTTGTGTCGAGATCGCTCGACGAACAGGGCTGACCGGCGGTCAAAAGAACAAAAAAAGGGCGGCTTTCGCCGCCCCGTAATTTCATGCTGTCGAACCAAGAAGTGGACCTGGAGAGCGTTTGGCGTTCTGCGACACCGTCCTGACACTCCGGCACCCTGTAGTTGCGCCCAAGATGCCGTAGGTTTATTAACAGAAGCTTACCGGAATGTGATCCATATCACCCCAGATTTGAGGTATTGGCGCTCAAACCGATCAACTCCGACACACGATCGCGTCAGCGGCGCAAAGCGTCCAGATCCGCATAGAGGTCCAGCGCCTCGGGATTGGCGAGAGCTTCCTTGTTTTTCACGGGACGACCATGGACAACCTCGCGCACGGCAAGCTCGACGATCTTGCCGGATTTCGTCCGAGGGATATCGGCCACCTGGATGATCTTCGCCGGTACATGTCGCGGCGAGGCGCCGGTGCGGATCTTCGTCTTGATCTTAGCCTCAAGGTTCGCGTCGAGCGTCACGCCCTCAGCGAGCCGGACGAAAAGGATGACCCGGACATCGTCGTCGAAATCCTGGCCGATGCAGATCGATTCCACCACCTCGTCGAGCTGCTCGACCTGATTGTAGATTTCTGCAGTGCCGATGCGCACGCCGCCCGGATTGAGGGTGGCATCCGACCGACCATGGATGACAAGGCCCCCATGCTCCGTCCATTCGGCAAAGTCACCATGGCACCAGACATCGTCGAAACGTTCGAAATAGGCAGCGCGATATTTAGCACCATCGGGATCATTCCAAAACATGACCGGCATTGACGGGAAGGCCCGGGTGCAGACCAGTTCGCCTTTTTCGCCTCGGACGGGTTTTCCGTCATCGTCCCAGACATCGACAGCAAGCCCGAGCCCAGGCCCCTGAATCTCTCCCGGCCAGACGGGCTTGAGCGGATTGCCGAGCACAAAGCAGGAGACGATGTCCGTTCCGCCGGAAATCGAGGCAAGCTGGATATCGTCCTTGATACCCTCGTAGACGAAAGTGAAACCTTCGGGAGACAGGGGCGATCCGGTCGAGGTCATCAGCCTGAGCTTGGTGAGGTCATGGCTCGCCTTCGGTACAAAGCCGCCCTTGCGCACGGCGTCGATGTATTTCGCCGAGGTGCCGAAAATCGCAAAGCCCTCATCGCGGGCAAAGTCAAAGAGGACATTGCCATCCGGATAGAAGGGCGAGCCATCATAGAGGCAGAGCGTGGCGCCGCAGGCAAGGCCGGAAACGAGCCAGTTCCACATCATCCAGCCGCAAGTGGTGAAGTAGAACAGCCGTTCGCCGGCAGTCAGGCCACAATGCAGCCGCTGCTCCTTCAGATGCTGCAGGAGTGTGCCGCCGGCCGAATGCACGATGCACTTCGGAATTCCGGTCGTGCCCGAGGAAAACAGGATGTAGATCGGGTGGGAGAAGGGCAGCCGCTCGTAGACGATGTCCTTGACCGAGTAGTCGGAAACGAACTGGTCGAGGCTTCGGCCATTTGCCAGTCGCGACAGCAGTGCGTTTGTATCGCCCGCATAGGGAATGACGAGGACGGGGACCCCGAGTTCTTCCGAAACCGTCACCACCTTGTCGGCCACGTCCTGACGCTTGCCGTTGTACCAGTAGCCGTCACAGGTGATGAATAGACTGGGTTCGATCTGGCCGAAGCGATCAAGTACACCCTTGTCGCCGAAATCCGGGGAGCAGGACGACCAGATGGCGCCGAGCGAGGTCGCGGCCAGCATGAGGGCAATGGTCTCGGGCATATTGGGCATCATCGCTGCGATACGGTCGCCGCGACCGATGCCCATGGCCTGCATGGCCTGCTGCAGCCGCGAGACCATGGCGCTCAAGCGCTGCCAGGACCACCGGTCTGAGACCTTGTTCTCGCCGCGAAAGATCAGCGCGTCACCTTCGCCTGCATGGGCAAGCAGGTTTTCGGCGAAGTTCAGGCGGGCTTCCGGAAAGAAGCGGGCCTCGAGCATGGTGCCATGGTCTTCGAGCAACCGGCTGCCTTTTTCGCCAACGACACCGCAATAATCCCAGATGGCGGACCAGAAGGCCTCGCGCGCATCAACAGACCAGTGATGAAAAGCCTCATAGTCCGCTGAAGGTGCTCCGCGTTCCGCTACGCACCATTGCATGAAGTGCGTAAGCGGCTGAGCTTCCTTGAAGGCATCCGTCGGGGTCCAGAGCGGGGTCTGTCCGGTCATGTGCATCTCCTCCATCCACCCGTGATATGGCAATACCGCACTGCGATAGAATGCGATCCGCTTCCTCGGCGCAAGGGCGACGTTTGCCCCATCCGGACATTTCGTGTAGTGGCGGATCGAGTTGCGGCGAGAGACCGCGCCCGGGGCCAGACCCAGGCCTTATCTCCTGCAAGGGGACCATGCATGGTAGCAAGACGCCGAAAGGGCAGAGCGCGGAACGGCCGCACGAGACTGCGGGGACGCAGATTGCTGCGCCTCGTGCTTGTGCTTGCCACGATCGGCCTTGTCAGCTTCATCGCCTTGCGCGTTGCAGCCCCTTACATGATCTCCAGCACCGTCGTGCGCAGCGCGCTTGCATCTTCGATCTCGCGCTGGACGGGTCATGATGTCTTCATCTCGTCGATCTCCGAGGTCGGCTTCTGGCCCGAACCGCAAGTGACGCTGGTTGGCGTCACGGTGAGCCGTGGCACTGGCTCCGGCCGGCAGGTGCTTGGTGAGATCGATGCACTCGAGGCAAGCTTCAGCTTCTTCTCGGCGTTGAGCGGCCAGCCGGACTTTACCGAATTCCGCTTTCAGCGTCCCCGTATCCGCATCGAACGCAATGCCGAGGGGCGGCTCGACTGGACGAACGAGGGTCTGCTGAGCGAAGCGGTTCGCGCCGTCAAGCCGTCCGCCGATGGGGGGCAGGCACTTCCCGATTCCAACGATGCCAGGGTTGGCACCGTCGATGTCACCGATGGCGAGGTGACGATCGTCGACTTGCGCGACGGAACTGAAACCGTGCTCAGTGCGGTCAATGCCACGCTCGAATGGCCAAGGCTTGCAACGCCCCTTTCCGGGGCGGCATCAATGACACTGCGGGGGCAGGACCTGAACCTCGACTTTGACAGCCCTGCTCCCCTGCTGCTGATCAAGGGCGACGAAGCCCCGGTACGACTCCAGGCAAGCCTTGCAGCCGCCTCTCTGAAACTCGACGGCGCGATGAGCCTGTCCGGCGGCCTCTCAGGGCAGAATTCGGTGCAGATCGACGTCAGCGATGTTTCTGCACTTGCCCGTGTTCTCGGCATGCGGCTTGCCGGAACGGAAGGCTGGAACCGCTTCAGTCTGACGGCGACCATTCAGGAGGATGCCGGAGAATGGCGCTTCGAGACACTGGGTTTTCGCGTCAATGACAGCGAGGGTACAGGACTCATTGCCATGCAGCCGGTTGCCAATGGTCGCTCGCGACTGAGCGGCACGCTGGCAATCGACGACCTTGAACTGGACGACCTGCTGGAAGCACTCGCGGTGCCGATCGGGGATGCTGTCGTCGTGCGGCTGCCGAGCATCCTGCGCTGGCTTGATCTCGACATCCGGATTTCCGCCGCGCGAGCGACCTTTGCACCCTTCACCCTCGCCGATGTCGGGGCGAGCCTGATCGGGCGCGAGGACGAGATCGCTCTGGTTATCGGCGATGCGCGGCTGTTAGGCGGGACGCTGAGTGCGCGGATCAATGCCCGACCCGGTGCGGACGATGCGGGTGGCAATCTGGTGCTGATGATCGACGATGCGCGGTTCGGCGAGCTGTTTGAGGGGTTGGGCCTCACCGGCCCCTACCCGACCGGCACCGGTTCCATAGACCTGCATCTCACCCTGCCGCCCGGCGACTGGCGCCGCAAACCTGACGCGATTTCCGGCAAGCTTCGGATGTCCGCGACCGACGGCACGCTGCGCCATTTCGATGCCGACGGCTTACGCAGACTGGCTACCGATCGCGCCTATTTCCAACTTGATACGGCCGGCGACGGCGGGCTCGATTTCGACCGGCTCGATTTAACCGCACGAATTGCCAATGGCGTGGCGGAATTGGATGAGGCGCAGTTGTCTGGACAGGATGAGAACCTGCAGCTTTCCGGCATCGTTCCGCTCGGACCGCTGGCACTGGCGTTGACGGGTGAACTCACCGCCGTCGCCAGCCCATCAGAGGCGCTGACTGCACCCTTGCGCTTCTTCATCGGCGGAACCATCCAGACCCCTGTGATATCCCCGATCCAGGCGCCGAAGCCTGCTGCCGGGCCGTGAAGATCGCTCTGTTTTCGAGGATGTCGGGCGCGACATAACACGCTAATATGACACCGAATCGGCGCGTCTGGAGGGGGAATGCAGACGTTCATTGCAGCAGTGTTGAAGATGGCGCTGGCATCGCTCCTGGCCGGCATGTTCGTCGGCTTTTTCGGCATAACACCGCGCACCGTGCTTGAGGGAGCCGGACTGACCGCGCAAGACCTGCATGACGGTCTGGTTGCCACCTTTGCCTGGGCTGCCCCGCGCATGCTGATGGGGGCGATCATTATCCTGCCAGCCTGGTTTCTCACCTATATGCTGATGCCGCCGCGGGGTTGACCCGCGGCTTATCTCATTGAAGCGCTCAACTCAGTGTGCCGCGCGCCGCGACATGCTCGTCACGCTGGCGCTGCAATTCCCGCTGCTTGGTGCCGATCGAGGCGATAATCACACCGATCGTGACGATGCCGATGAGGATGGTGCAGACTGCATTGATCTCCGGCGTCACGCCAAGGCGCACCTGCGAATAGATCTTGATCGGCAGGGTCGTCGCACCTGGACCGGTGGCAAAGCTCGCAATGACCAGATCGTCGAGCGACAGCGTGAAAGCGAGCATCCAGCCGGAGATAACCGCAGGCAAGATGAGCGGCAGGGTGATCTTGAAGAACGTCTTCAGCGGCGGGCAGCCCAGGTCATGGGCGGCCTCCTCAAGGCTCGTGTCGAAGGTCAGGAGACGCGACTGCACGACGATCGCCACATAACACATGGTGAAGGTCGTATGAGCGATCACGACCGTCATCAGGCCGCGGTCAATGCCGACGGCGACGAAAAGCAACAGAAGCGACAGGCCGGTGATGACTTCCGGCATGACCAGCGGCGCATAGACCATGCCGGAAAACAGCAGACGGCCGGGGAAGCGTCGATAGCGCACCAGGGTGAGTGCGGCCAGCGTGCCGAGAATGGTGCCGAGGCTGGCGCTCAACAGCCCGACCTGCAGCGTCACCCAGGCCGCGCTCATCAGCCCTTCGTTGCGCCACATCTCGCCATACCATTTGAGCGAAAAGCCGCCCCAAACCGTGACCAGCTTCGATTCGTTGAACGAGTAAACGACGAGGATCAGGATCGGGATGTAGAGGAAGGCAAAGCCCAGGGTGAGGATGGTACCGTCGAATTTACCGGGTCTCATGATCGCCTCCTCACACTTTCTGCTGCTGGTTCTGGAAGATCGCGATGGGCACGACCAGGATCAGCAGAAGCAAGACGGCGACGGCTGAGGCGAGCGGCCAGTCACGATTGCCGAAGAACTCCGTCCACAATGTCTTGCCGATCATCAGCGTGTTCGAACCGCCGAGCAGATCGGGAATGACAAATTCGCCGGTGATCGGAATGAAGCAGATCATCGAGCCGGCAATGACCCCGGGCAGCGAGAGCGGGAAGGTGATTTTCCAGAACGCCTTCCAGGGCGGGCAACCGAGATCGCTTGCCGCTTCAAGCAGCGTTCCGTCCATCTTTTCGAGAGCAGAATAGAGAGGAAGGACCATGAAGGGCAGATAGGAATAGACGATACCGATGAAGACGGCGATTTCGGTGCGGTAGATCTGCACCTGGTTTCCCTCGTCCATGAGGCCGAGCGAGTGCAGGAGCACGGTGAGCAGGCCTTCAGGCTTCAGGATGCCGATCCAGGCATAGACGCGGATCAGGAAGGAGGTCCAGAAGGGCAGGATGACCAGCATGACCAGTGTGGGCCGCACCGAGACGGAGGCCCGCGCCATGGCAAGCGCCATCGGATAGCCGATCAGAAGCAACAGCAGCGTTGAAATGGAGGCGATGCGCAGCGAGGACAGATAGGCGTTTACGTAAAGCGGGTCGTCGGTGAGAAAGAGGTAGTTCTCGAAATCCAGCTGCGACAGGAAATCGCCGATCGCCGCGAACCCTTCGAAGACAGGGGTGTAGGGCGGCATCGCGATCGCCGTGTCTGACAGCGAGATCTTCAGAATAATCAGGAAGGGCACCACAAAGAAAAGCGCCATCCACATGTAGGGGATGAGGACCACCAGCCAGCGTGCCGGGCCGGATTGCGTCGCTGCGACAGGTTCGGCCATGCGTTCCTCCTCAGCGGGTCAGGACCAGACCGGCATCCGCCGGCCAGGACAGCCAGACCATGTCACCAAAGGTGATCGGCCTGTCGACGAGACGCGATACATTGGCCTGGGCGGCCCGGAACATGCGCCCGTCATCAAGACGGACGATGAAGACCGAGAAGTCGCCGAGATAGCCGATGTCCCAGACCTCGCCATGCAGCATGTTGATTGTCGCGGTATCGGTCGCTGGCGGGGTTGTGGCAATCCGTACCTTTTCCGGCCGGATGGCGAAGGCGACGCTGTCACCCTTCACCGCTTCACAAGCCTGGTCGACATGGATCTTTACACCGTCGCTGTCGATATGGACCAGTTCGCTGGTGCCATGGGCTTCCTTGCCCTCGACCTTCGCCTCGAGAATATTGATGTCGCCGATGAAATCCGCAACGTAGCGCGAGTTCGGCGCCTCGTAGATTTCG
Organism: Rhizobium sp. G187; assembly: GCF_051549525.1. Taxonomy (NCBI): domain Bacteria; kingdom Pseudomonadati; phylum Pseudomonadota; class Alphaproteobacteria; order Hyphomicrobiales; family Rhizobiaceae; genus Rhizobium; species Rhizobium sp. G187. The sequence continues at coordinate 98,058 of NZ_JBPUGM010000002.1, read as the reverse complement.
GCTGGCGTTGCCACCTGAACCAGAATGCCCTTGTCCATCACCGCGATGCGGTCGGACACGGTCATTGCCTCTTCCTGGTCATGCGTGACGATGAGGAAGGTCAGGCCAAGCTTGGTCTGGATGTCCATCAGCTCGAACTGGGTTTCCTCGCGCAGCTTGCGGTCAAGTGCGCCAAGCGGCTCATCGAGCAAGAGGACCTTGGGGCGTTTTGCGAGCGAGCGGGCAAGCGCCACGCGCTGGCGCTGGCCGCCGGACAACTGGTTGGGTTTGCGCTTGGCGAACTGTTCCAGCTTCACCAGCTTGAGCATTTCCTGAACACGGGCTTCGATGTCGCCCTTGGGCAAATTGTCCTGCTCAAGACCAAAGGCGATGTTCTTCTCGACCGTCATATGCGGGAAGAGCGCATAGGACTGGAACATCATATTGGTCGGGCGCTTGTAGGGCGGCACGCCGGAAAGGTCCTGCCCCTGCAGAAGGATGCGACCCGAGGTCGGCTCCTCGAAGCCGGCCAGCATGCGCATCAGCGTGGTCTTGCCGCAGCCGGAGGGCCCGAGCAGCGAGAAAAATTCGCGCTCATAGATATCGAGCGTCAGATTGTCGACCGCAATGAAATCGCCGAAACGCTTGGTCACGTTCTCGAAGCGGATGAAAGGCGCCGCCTCCGCATCGGTCCAAGGTGAAAATTTGCGTTTAACAGGCCCCAGTGTCTTCGCCATTCGCAGATCCAGCCGTTCTCTGACTTACCCCAAGCATGAAGAAAAACGCCGGACGCTTGAGGCGCCCGGCGTGTGTGTCGACCGTTAGCTACCGGTCTTGATGGTTGTCCAGACCCGGTTCAGGACGCGCTGTTCGCGCGGGCCATAAGGCGAGATGGTGAAGAGCTTGGACATGACATCCTCCGGCGGATAAACGCCCGGATTGTCACGCACTGCAGCGTCGAGGAGCTTCTGCGAGGCAAGGTTGCCATTGGCATACTGTACATAGTTGGATGCCTTGGCGATGACGTCCGGGCGCATCAGGTAGTTGATGAATTCATGCGCTTCCGCGACATTCTTGGCATCTGCCGGGATCGCCAGGTTGTCGAACCACATGTAGGTGCCTTCTTTGGGGATCACGTATTGGATCTCGACACCGTTCTTGGCTTCTTCCGCACGCGCCTTGGCCTGCAGAATATCGCCGGACCAGCCGATGGTCACGCAGATATCACCATTGGCGAGGTCATCGATATAGGCCGAGGAATTGAAGGTGCGGACGAAGGGGCGGATCTTCGAGTAGACTTCGCCGCCAGCTTCGAGGTCCGCCGTTTCCTTGCTGTCCGGATCCTTGCCAACATAATTCATGGCGATCGCGAAGGTTTCGTCCGAGGCATCAAGGATGTTGATGCCGCAGCCTTTCAACTTTTCAGCGTTTTCCGGCTTGAAGATCGCATCCCAGCTATCGACGGCGACATCGGCGCCGAGCGCTTCCTTCACCTTGGCTACATTATAACCAATGCCGGTCGTGCCCCACATGTAGTTGATGGCATATTCGTTGCCGGGATCGTATTTCGCCAGGCGTTCGGAAACCATCGGCCAGAGATTGGCCATGTTGGTCAGCTTTGACTTGTCGAGCTTCTGGAAGACGCCGGCCTGAATCTGGCGGGCGAGAAAGGGAGCGGTCGGCACGACGACGTCATAACCCGAACCACCGGCCAAGAGCTTGGTCTCCAGCAGCTCGTTGGAATCGAAGACGTCATAGACGACCTTGATGCCGGTTTCCTTGGTGAAGTCAGCCAACACGGTCTCATCGATATAGTCGGACCAATTGTAGACATGGACGACGCGTTCCTGCGCCTGAACGGCCGATGCGATGAAGATCGTGGCCAGCGCCACGGACGCTGTGCGGATGAATTGAGCCTTCATTTTTTCTCCTGTTCCAGCCAGAGAGCGGAGAGCCCCCGGAGCCATTCCCTTTGTTTTTTAAGAGACTAGAAAGGAATTGGACGGGCGACAAGCGAAATTCTTCGCAGTCGCAAAGGCTTTATTAGGAGCTTCTTCCTCACTGAAAATCGAAAGCCGAGAGCCCAGTGACCATCTCGTCGAGGCCGAGTGGTCGGGTGAGCGGTGGCTCGGCGCGGGCGAGGCAGCCAGAGCGCTCGCAGAGGCGACAGGCAGGACCGATAGCGACGGGCGGAACGCTGCGGGCGGGCAAGGCGGCAGCATAGGCTACATCGTCACGAGCAGCGGCATCGCAGCCGACCAGGATGGCCGTGCGCCGGATGCGCTCGCCGAAACTGGCCTGCGGGCCCTCGAGCGTGCGTGACAGGGTAAGGAATCCTGTGCCATCCGGCATTTCGACCAACTCGACCAGAACCTGGCCGGGTTGGGCAAAGGCGGCATGGACATTGAGCTTGGGACAGCCGCCACCGAACTTCGCCTGTGGGAACCCCTGCGCTCCCGCCCGTCGGAAGCGGTTTCCGGCATTATCGATCTCCATCATGAAGAAGGGCACGCCCAAAGCACCCGGACGCTGCAGCATGGTGAGCCTGTTGGCTGCCTGCTCGAAGGAGACATTGAAGCGGGCGCGCAGCACATCGACATCATAACGCGCCCGGGTCGCAGCAGCGAGAAACGCACCATAGGGCATCATCAAGGCGTGCGCTGCGTAACGGGCAAGCTCGAAACGCCCGATACGGCGCGCCTCGCCCGAGGAGAGGCCGAGGGCCTCCAGTTCCGCCTGAACATCCTCGCCAAGCGCCAGAAGGGCCACTTCCATGGCGATCTCGCGCAGCTGGTCGAAGGGCGAGAGGCGCTCCGACAGGAAGAGGCGCATGGAATGGCGATCGTAGCGGCGGCGAAGCGACGGCATGGTCTGGACCGGCAGCGCTCGCACGACGATGCCGTGGGTCGTGCGCAGCCAGGTTTTCAGCGCAACGGCGAGATCGTCGCCGGCAGCAAGTCCCAGTCCGGCGTGAAAGGTCTCTGCCGCCTCATCCAGCCGGGCGAAATAGTTCGGTCTGCGCTCGAAGGCCTCCCGGACTTCATCAATCGGTAGCCGTGCGCCCGATAGCGACGTCTCATGGCCCTCGCGGGCGAGAAGATCGGCGAGATCGGAGAGGCGCGCTGCCTGCTCGCGATAGGCGCGGTAGAGTTTGACGATGCCGCTTGCGGCATTGGGGGCGGCTTCCGCCACCTCGATCAGTTCCTGATCGCCCGGCAGCTCACCGGACAGAAGCGGATCGGCGAAGACCTCGCGCAATTGGCTCGTTGAGCCACCTGCCTCACCCTGCAACTCGTCGAGATCGACCTTGTAGACGGAGGCAAGCTTGAGGAGGAGCTGGACCGTCAGCGGGCGCTGATTGCGCTCGATCAGATTGAGATAGGAGGGCGAGATGTCCAGCGCCTCGGCCATGGCCGTCTGGGTGAGGCCAAGACCGTTGCGAATGCGCCGGACCCGGGGGCCGGCAAAGATCTTGCGCTCCGCCATTTTACAGATCCTTACAAGATCAGATCGTCTTTCCGATCCGAACAAATTTACAGTCTTTACAAATTTACAGTGCTCGACTGTCAAAGACAAGACAGCATAACCTCTTTCATCTCCCTGATTTACCGAATTTTCTGGTGATTTTTGCAGTGCGATGTAAATCTCGTCACATCAAAGCCGGTGAGCACAGAGGTTTTCATCGGGCACTGACTGAGACAGGGAGAGCAGATATGACTAATTTTGACAACCTCGTTCCGAACGCACCAAAGGGCCGCTTCGACGGCATCGAGCGCCCCTACACGGCAGCGGATGTCCAGCGCCTGCGCGGCTCGGTCCAGATCCGGCACACGCTGGCCGAAATGGGTGCGAACCGGCTGTGGCAGCTGATCAACGAGGAAGATTTCGTCAACGCACTCGGCGCGCTCTCCGGCAACCAGGCCATGCAGATGGTCCGCGCGGGTCTGAAGGCCATCTACCTCTCCGGCTGGCAGGTTGCGGCCGACGCCAACACCGCCTCCTCCATGTATCCGGACCAGTCGCTTTATCCGGCGAATGCCGCACCGGAACTCGCCAAGCGCATCAACCGCACGCTGCAGCGCGCCGATCAGATCGAGACAGCGGAGGGCAAGGGCCTGTCGGTCGACACCTGGTTTGCACCGATCGTTGCCGATGCCGAAGCCGGTTTCGGCGGACCGCTCAACGCCTTCGAGATCATGAAGTCCTTCATCGAGGCCGGCGCTGCCGGTGTTCACTTCGAGGATCAGCTGGCATCGGAGAAGAAGTGCGGCCATCTGGGCGGCAAGGTTCTGATCCCGACGGCGGCCCACATCCGCAACCTGACGGCCGCCCGTCTTGCCGCCGATATCATGGGTGTGCCGACGCTGATCATTGCTCGTACCGATGCAGAAGCTGCAAAGCTGCTCACATCCGACATCGACGAGCGTGACCAGCCCTTCGTTGACTATGATGCCGGCCGCACCGCAGAAGGCTTCTACCAGGTCAAGAACGGCATCGAGCCCTGCATCGCCCGCGCCATCGCCTATGCCCCGCATTGTGACATGATCTGGATGGAGACCGGCAAGCCGGATCTCGAACAGGCGCGCAAGTTTGCCGAAGCCGTGCACAAGGTCCATCCGGGCAAGAAGCTCGCCTATAACTGCTCGCCATCCTTCAACTGGAAGAAGCATCTCGACGACGCGACGATTGCCAAGTTCCAGCGGGAACTGGGTGCCATGGGCTACAAATTCCAGTTCATCACGCTCGCCGGCTTCCACCAGCTGAACTACGGCATGTTCGAACTGGCCCGCGGCTACAAGGATCGCCAGATGGCAGCCTATTCGGAGCTGCAGGAGGCGGAATTCGCAGCCGAGGTCAACGGTTACACGGCGACCAAGCATCAGCGCGAAGTCGGCACCGGCTACTTCGACGCCGTCTCGCTTGCCATCACTGCCGGCCAGTCCTCGACGACGGCGATGAAGGAATCGACCGAAACCGAGCAGTTCCGCCCGGCCGCGGAGTGAAGATAACGCCCCTCCCCAACCCCTCCCCACAAGGGGGATGGGCCGGAGACCGCGGTGATCGATCTGCCCCAAGCTGACTTTGCGCCAGATGTCGGCAAGACCGATGCCACGGGTTAAGCCCTCCCCTTTTGGGGAGGGTTGGGAGGGGCCTTAGGCCAAGCATAGCGACTTCAAAAACCCCAGATACCAAGAGGAGAAATGCCATGACACCCCAGACCCGAGTCAAGGAACGCGCAGAAGAGCAATCCTCAGCGATGAGCACCGATCAGCAGGCGATGATCCGCATGCTGGCCAACGATCTGCACCGCCTCAACCATTCGATCATGAAGGCCGTCGATGCCGGCGTCTCGGTCGAACTCGTGCGCTCCGCCCGCCATCATGGTGGTGACGGCAACTGGGGTGACCTCCTGATCCCCGTCATCGTGACCCAGGGCAACCACCAGGCCGCGTGAGGCACGAAAAGGCAACCGCCCGGCCCCGACCTCCGGACCGGTTCCCGCACAATGGCCGCCTCGGGGGAGGAGTTGGTTGTTGTGCGGGTTTTTCGTCAGCGACGTCGATCGCGCCGCACTCTTTCCGTTTCGCTTGTCGCGCTTCGGCTCTTTGAATTTGATCATATCCTTGCCCCTGAACCGGCACCACCCTTTCGGGAGACGTGCTTTAGCCACTCGTGCTCGGCCGCTTTCCGGCAAGGATATCCCGACGGGATTTCAGCAGTTTCGCGAGCCGGTCAACCACGGTGCGTATGTCCTTCCGGTGCCGATCGTCATTGTTCATGACGATCCACTGGCGATGCCGCAGCGGCGCAATTTCGTCGCCCACCCGCTCAAGGGTTGGATCGAGATCGCCGACGAAACAAGGAAGCACCGCAGTCCCCGCCCCTGCCTGAACAAGATCCCGGAGGGACCGGGGCCTGTTGACCGTCGTCACGATGCGATCAGCGACATTGTCATGCGGCCAGCGCAGATAGGCCGAGACTGCGTCTTCAGGATCGACGGCGAGCCACGGGTCGCGACCGGTCCAGTCGCGGTTGCGGGCCCGGTAGGCGGCATAGGCAACTTCGCCCGCTGGCAGCGCCGCCAGGTTCGCCTCCTCCGGCTCGAAGGCACGCATGGCGATATCGCTTTCGCGGTGGGATAGCCGCGCTCGCTGCTCAGCTACATGCAAATCTATGCGGAAATCGTCGCGCTCGGTGCGGAGCGCCTGGATGTCTTGGCAGACGAGCCAGGCAATCCAGGTGCCAAGACTGATGCGAACCAACGACTGCCCGGACGCGCCGCGTCGCCACTCATCAACCTTGCGGCTGCCCGCTTCCAGTTCCGCCAGATAGTCCAGCAGGCGGGCACCATCTCCCGTCAAGCGATAACCCGTCTGGCTGCGCAGGAAGAGCTCGCGTCCGAGATCCTGTTCGAGCTCGACCATGCGGCGGCCGAGCGTCGCGGGGCTCAGACCTGTGATTTCCGCTGCTGCCGTCAGGCCGCCTTGGCGCGCGACGGCAAGGAAGAGCTGATAGGCATCCCAGGATACGTCTTTCATGAATGAAAGACGTATCGCATTCCTGGTCGTTTCTCCATACAAAAATGAAGGATAGATCAGACGACGGCATCACACAGGAGATCCGTCATGCAAGACAGCTACGCCATTATCGCCATCATCTCGCTGCAACAGGCTTTCCCCCGGAACCAGAGGATGAGCGAAGACGAATTTTATCGGCAACATGCCTCGAGCGGCGCGGTGGAATTCTGGCGGCGCGTGAAAACACGCATCTTCAACGCGCGGACCCGCAAGACCCAGTCTGCGGCACCATTGACTATGCCAAAGCCGCTATCGGTTGGCCATGTCACGAATGAAGAGACCCGATGCACGGCACCGGGTCTCGTGGCATGTCATTGAAGCTCAATCGTCAGGCGGCACGACCAAGGTTGCCCTGCCCCTGACGGTCCGCCTCGATACGGAATTGTTGCAGCAGGTCGCGCAGCTCGTCCGTCTGGGCCGAGAGGTCCTGAGTGGCGGCGGTCGCTTCCTCGACCATGGCAGCGTTCTGTTGGGTCATCTGGTCCATGCGGTTGACCGCACCATTGACCTCCTGAAGGGCGCCGGACTGATCGCGGCTGGTTGCGGCGATCATCTCGACATGTTGGCTGATCGTGGCGATCTGCGCGCCGATCCGTGAGAGGACTTCGCCCGTCTGCTGGACATGGGTGGAGCCACTCGCCACTTCGCCGGCCGAGCGGTTGATCAGCGCCTTGATCTCCTTGGCGGCACTGGCGGAGCGCTGAGCAAGTTCACGCACCTCCTGGGCAACGACGGCGAAACCCTTGCCAGCTTCGCCCGCACGGGCCGCTTCCACGCCGGCATTCAGCGCCAGCAAATTGGTCTGGAAGGCGATTTCGTCGATCACACCGATGATATTCGAGATCTGCCGCGACGCATCCTCGATCCGGCCCATGGCAGAGATGGCGCTACCAACCACGACAGCCGATTCCTCGGCATTCTTGCGCGCTTCGCGGACCACGCCATTGACCTGGTCGGCGCGCTCGGAGGACGAGCGCACGGCGGCGGTGATTTCGTCCACGGCAGCGGCCGTCTCCTCGAGCGAGGCGGCCTGCTGTTCGGTGCGCCTGGCGAGATCGAGCGCCGAATGCGCCATCTGTCGACCATTGTTCTGGATCTGGTCGACATTGCCGGAGATCTTGTGCATCGTCTGGCGCAGGCGCGAGAGCGACAGATTGAAGTCTGTCCGCAGACGTTCCAGACGCCCGTGGAAACGCTCCTCGATTTCGAAGGAGATATCGCCGACGGCCAAGCGCTCCAGTGCCTGGGCCAACTGGCTGACGGCATGGTCGATTTCGCGGTCGAGAGCCTGTTTGTCCGCATCATTGCGCAGACGTTCGGCTTCGGCTTCCATCTGTTCGCGCTGACGCTCGGCTTCAATATCGATCTTGGCCCGGGCATTGGTTTTGAACACGGACAGCGCACGCGCCATGGCGCCGATTTCGTCACCACGCTTGTCACCCGCAATGCCGGCTTCCAGATCGCCTTCGGCGAGACGCTGCATGGTGGCTGTGATCCGGGCGATCGGACGTTGCAGGGTCATCACCAGCGCAATGCCGCCGATCACGGCGAGAAGAACGCCGGCAATGGTGGTGCCGATCGACAGGCGGTTCGCCTCTTGGCGCTCGGTTCCCGCCACATCCTTCTGCAGGTCGGCAAAGGCGGTGAGCGAAGCCCATACTGCGTCCATGCTGCGGCTTGCCTCTGCAAAGCTTGCACTGCGCTCGGCCCCTGTCTCGATCAGGCGCTGCGTATCGTCCGCCAGCGAAGCAAGAAGCGGCGTCACGGCGCTGGAAAGGCTTTCGTAAAAGGCCTTGTCGGCGATGCTGCCGCCGAGCACGGCGAGATTGTCACCGATCAGCTTGATCTGTCGCAGCACCGGCTCGCGAGCCTTTTCGTCCTTGGCGCTGAGGAAGGCGGTTGCCATGATGCGCAGGTCGTAGACGTCGGAGACGAGGGTGCGGCTGCCGATCTGAACATCGGCGGCCTGGACGGCTGCAGTCTCGACGGCTGCGAAACGTTCGGCAGACAGGGCATATTTTTCGCGTGCGCCATCGCGCAGGGTCGCTTCGAAGCTGCGGAAACGGCCAACGACTGCGCCGGTGGACGCGCTGGATTCGAGGCTGGTGTCACCGGTTGCAATGATCGCCTTCAGGTCTGCAACCGCTGCCTGGAACAATTTGACCATGTCCTTGTGCTGCGCCGGCAGGGCATTGGCGACCTTGCGCTGGGTCTTGACGAGCTCCGCTACCTGCTTTTCGAGATAGGGCAGTTGCGCCTCCGGCAGGCCTTCGGCGAAGTATCCTTTGACGAACTGCGTCAGTTGGGTCGCCCCGGCCGACAGTCTTTCCGCTTCGCGGAGCGCCGCCTTCGCATCGTTTTCACCGGCCAGCACGGCGCGCTCGAGCTTCAACGCCTCGTCAGTCACACGAATTTGCTGGGCCATCAGACCTTTAAGATGTTCCTGGATCGTAGCGATCAACGCCAATTCAGATTGATGCAGCTGCCACAGCGCATCGATCTTCAGATTGACCGCGCCCGTTCCGGCGATGGATTCTTCCAGAAAATTGCGGCCTGCACCATCCGCCCCGATCTCCGACATGTTCTCCTTCAGGATGCTTTCCTGGGCGGACAGGCCGGCGGTGACGGCATTGCGGGTTTCCTCAGACGTCTCGCCAAGGAACCGGGTCATCTGGGCTGTGACATCGCGAAAGCCGTTCAGCGAGCGCATCGTGCCATTGGAGATTTCCATGCGCTGCTGCAGCAGGCCGGAGGCATAAAGCCCCATGAAGCCCACGGCAGAGATCGAGAGGACGAATGGCAATACAAAGGCCATGACCTTGGTCGAAATTGAAAATCGCGACAGAAATTGATCGAACATGCTTCCCCCAAAGCAGGAGCCCAGAGCTCCGTAAAAATTCGAGCGCACGGACATTCACCCCTCCTGGCGAGATATCCACTCGATCCGCTAGGGTTGCCGCAAATTCGTCAAGGCCAAGTTAAAGCGCGCGGGCTTGATCAACCAAGGAGGGAAGATTGCAAATCGCTCACGACATCGTCAGCGAAGACCAGTCCACCTGTACTGCGCTGAGTGCGCAAAACAGGACTGGCGCACGTCACGCCGCAGGCACTGGAGGGTGCGTTCAGAGCCAATGTCCGGCAGGGGAGCATGGAGTGTTCGGGGGTGGGTGCCTCAGACGAGGACGGTTGCCGCGAGAATGGCGGTCGCCACGGTTGCGAATAGGCAGGTGATCGACAGGTAACGGATCCGGCTGCGCAATTCGGCCTCGTCACGCGTGATGGCAATCGCGATGGCGCGGGGCTTGCGGTTCTGATTGGTCATCGGCGCGCTCCTTGCTGGCACAGTGGCATCGACAGATGATGACGTCGGCATGTTAACAAGTTCTGAAACTAACCGCTGAAGCTTGTGCGAAGCAAGCATATTCCGTTCAGACGCTTTCACCCGCCGCATGTCCGGAGGCCCAGGCCCACTGAAAATTATAGCCACCAAGCCAGCCGGTCACATCGACGCACTCGCCGATGAAGTACAGGCCCGGCACGGTCTTCGCCTGCATGCTGCGGCTATCGAGCCCGTCGGTATCGACGCCACCCAGTGTCACTTCCGCCGTGCGATAGCCTTCCGAACCCGCCGGCTTGATCGGCCAGCGGCGCAGACGCTCGGCGAGCGCCGCCAAAGCCTTGTCCGGAAGGTCGGCAAGCGGCCTCTCCAGTTTGGCCGTGTCGGCAAGATATTGGGCCAGCCGCTTGGGCAGGTGCTGGGCGAGAACCGTCTGCACCTGCTGACGGCCATTCTCGCGCTTTGCCGACTTCAAGCTCTCGACGAAATCGACCTCGGGCTCCAACGAGAGAAGGATTTCGTCGCCCTCGCGCCAGAAACTGGAGATCTGCAGGATCGACGGCCCCGACAGACCACGGTGGGTGAACAGCAGCGCCTCGCGGAAATGCGTCTTTCCGCGCGACACATCGGCCTCTACGGCTACGCCCGAAAGTTCGGAGAGCTCGGCGAGAAGATTGGGCTCCAGCGTCAGCGGCACGAGGGCTGGGCGCGTCTCGGTCAGCGAGAGCCCGAACTGCTCGGCAATGCGATAGGCAAAGCCTGTGGCGCCCATCTTCGGGATCGACTTGCCGCCGCAGGCGACGACAAGGCTTTTGGCGGCAACATCGCCCTGGCCAGTCACCAGCCGGAAGCCATCCAGTGTCTTTTCGACGGTTGAGATCTCGCAGGACAGGCGCAGTTCGGCGTTCACGGCGCGCATCTCGTCCAGCAGCATGCGGACAATATCCTTCGCACTGTCGTCGCAGAAGAGCTGTCCCAGCGTCTTTTCGTGCCAGCCGATCTTATGACGGTCGACCATGGCGATGAAATCCGCCGGCGTATAGCGGGCGAGCGCCGACTTGGCGAAATGCGGATTATTCGACAGGTAGTTCTTCGGTCCGGCATGGATATTGGTGAAATTACAGCGCCCGCCGCCGGAAATGCGGATCTTCTCGCCGGGTGACTTCGCATGATCGATCACGACGACCGAAAGCCCTCGCCGCCCTGCGGTCAGGGCTGCCATCATGCCGGCGGCACCGGCACCGATGATCGCGACGTCATACTTGCTGGCCATGGTCGAACTCCCGACAATCTGCCGCCTGTCTCGGCAAACTCGCCATCAAAGTCAACGTGTCCCCCTCGCCAAAGGCCAAAGTCCGGTTATGATGAGAGCCATCAACAACACCTGGTGAGACATGCCTGCGAAGAAATCCATGCCGAGATCCAAGAACGCGCCCTCCAAGAAGGCGGTGATTCCGCCGGATCCGGGATCAAAGCGCGGCGTCTCGAACTGGAAGGAAGCGGCAAGCTGGCTGCGAGCTCGCGGCATCGAGGATATCGAATGCATCACGCCGGACCTGGCCGGCGTTCCGCGCGGCAAAATGATGCCGTCGTCGAAGTTCACCTCCAACACTTCGCTCGCCCTGCCTTCGGCCCTCTATCGCCATACGATTTCGGGTGAGTATCCGGATGAGACCGAGAATTTCCGATATGAGCCGCGTGACAGCGACCTCAAACTCGTGCCCGATCTCTCGACGCTTTCGGTTGTACCGTGGGAAACCGACCCGACGGCGCAGGTGATCTGCGACATCGTTAATGTCGATGGGCAGAACGTCTCCTATACGCCGCGCAACGTCTTGAAAAACGTGCTTCGGCTCTATGAGGAAAAGGGCTGGAAGCCGATCGTGGCACCGGAAATCGAGTTCTATCTCGTGGCGGTAAACGATGATCCCGACTACCCGCTGCATCCGCCGAAGGGCCGGTCCGGCCGGTCAATCGTGGGTGGCCAAGGCTATTCGATTGCGGGCATCAACGAATTCGACGAGTTGATCGACGACATCTACCATTTCTCTGAAAATCAGGGCCTCGAAATCGATACTCTGATCCATGAAGAGGGGCCGGCGCAGCTCGAAATCAACCTGCGACACGGCAATCCGATCGAGCTTGCCGACCAGGTCTTCATGTTCAAGCGCACGATCCGAGAAGCTGCCCTCAAACACGGCATCTATGCGACCTTCATGGCCAAGCCCATGCAGGGACAGCCGGGCTCGGCCATGCATATCCACCAATCGGTGGTCGATATCCAGACGGGCAAGAACGTGTTTTCGAAGCCCGACGGCACGGCCTCGCCGGAATTCTTCCACTTCATCGGCGGCATGCAGAAATATGTGCCGAAGGCGCTTGCAATGCTGGCGCCCTACGTCAACTCCTATCGTCGCCTCACCCCCGACATGGCCGCCCCCGTCAACAATGCGTGGGGCTATGACAACCGCACCACCGCCTTCCGCGTGCCGGTGTCGGATGCTGCCGCAAGGCGCGTGGAAAACCGTCTGCCGAGTTCGGATGCCAATCCTTATCTTGCGCTCGCAGCCTCGCTTGCCTGCGGCTATCTCGGCATCGTCAAGGAAATCGAGCCGACGGCCCCGGCAGAGGGGTCGGAGAACGAAGGGTCGATCGACTTGCCGCGTGGCCTTCTGGAAGCGGTGGCGCTGATGGAGAACGAGCCTGATTTCGAAGAGGTGTTCGGCCGCGAGTTCCTCGGGCTCTATGCCGGCGTCAAGCGCGGCGAGTTCGAAACCTTCATGCAGGTGATCAGCCCCTGGGAACGCGAATTCCTGTTGCTCAACGTTTGACGGAGGGCACGATGGCCTGGCAAAGCCCGATCGCACCGGGGATCTCCTGGTATCAGGACAGTGTCGGAGAGCGGCCGGTCTATCCGGCCCTCGACGGCTCTGTGACAACAGACGTCGCCATTATCGGCGGCGGCTTCACCGGGCTGCAGGCAGCCTACAATCTCGCAAGGCTCGGCGTTTCGGTCGTCCTCATCGAGGGCAACCGCTTCGGCGATGGCGCGTCGGGGCGCAATGGCGGTCAGCTTGGCACCGGCCAGCGCGCCTGGCCGGACGAGCTGGAGGCCGAACTCGGCTTTGAACGCTCCAAGGCGCTGTTCGACATGGCGGAAAACGCCAAGCATTATCTGCTCGACTTTGCCGAGCAGCATGGCATCGACCTCGATTACCTGCCTGGCCAGATGAACGTGTCGCACAAGGCCAAATATGCAAGCGAGTATCGGCGCTCGGCCGAGATTATGGCAACGCGCTACGGCTATCCGCATGTCGCCTTCATGGAGCGTGCGGAAACTGAGGAGCGGCTCGGCTCCGGGCGCTACCATTGCGGTGTGCGCGATACCGGCACCGGCCACATCCACCCGCTGAAGCTGCTCGTCGGTCTCGCGCGCGTCGCCGCAGGAGCCGGGGCACGCCTCTGCGAGATGACGCCGGCCTCCGCCATTCGCCAGGCAAGCGGCAAAACGATGATCGACACGCCGAAGGGCACGATAACAGCAGATCGACTGCTGATCGCCACCAATGCCTATATCGGCAATCTCGAGCCGGTGACGGCCGCCCATGTCATGCCGATCCGCTCCTTTATCGGCGCGACCGTGCCGCTCGACACATTTCCGTCGATCCTGCCAGGCTCGGAAGCCGTGGCCGACAGCCGGTTCGTCGTTCGCTATTTCCGCAAGAGCCGCGATGGGCGCCTGCTGTTCGGCGGACGGGAAGCCTATACGGCGGACAGTCCGCGCGACATTTCGAGCCATATTCGCCGCCAGATCGCCGAAATTTATCCAGAACTTGCCGAAATCGAAATGACCCATGCCTGGGGCGGCTCCGTCGGTATTACCATGCCGCGCAAGCCCTTTGCCCGCGATGTCATGCCGGGCGTCACTTCGCTTGCCGGCTATTCCGGCCATGGCGTGATGCTCTCTAACTATTCCGGCAAAATGTATGCCGATATGATTGCCGGAAATGCGAGGGAACTCGATCTGTTCAAGGACCTGAAGATCCCGGCATTCCCCGGCGGGGCAAGACTTCGCAAACCGCTGCTGTTCCTGGCGCTGACCTGGTATGCGCTGCGGGACCGGTTCTGAGGTCCTTGCCTGTTGCCGCGGGTGTGACGCGTTGTCGCAAAAACGCATCTGCGGCACGCACCAACGACACGCGATTGCAAAATCCGCCCCTTCGGGGTGGCTTTTTTAAATCGATTAGATTAGAACACCTCCAACCAAATTGCCGAATGAGAGATGCCGCATGAGCAGCCAGATCATCCCAGTGGAACCCTTCGACTACGTCGTCTTCGGCGGCACCGGTGACCTTGCCGAGCGCAAGCTGCTGCCGGCGCTGTATCATCGCCAGCTGGCCGGTCAGCTGACGGAGCCGACCCGGATCATCGGTGCCTCGCGCACCGCGATGACCGACGAGGAATATCGCAACTTCACGCTTGCGGCGCTGAAGGAACATCTGAAGTCGGAAGAGCTCGAAGAGAGCGAACTGACCAAGTTCCTCGCCCGCATTCACTACGTGTCGGTCGATGCGAAGTCGGACCAGGGTTGGGACACGCTGAAGAAGCTGCTCGATCAAGGCAAGGACATTGTTCGCGCCTTCTATCTGGCGGTTTCGCCCTCGATCTTCGGCGACATTGCCGACAAGATCCGCGACCACAAGCTGATCACCAAGTCGACCCGCATCGTCGTTGAAAAGCCGATCGGCCGGGACCTCGCCTCGGCGCAGATCCTCAACGACACGATCGGCAAGGTGTTCAAGGAAGACCAGATCTTCCGCATCGACCACTATCTCGGCAAGGAGACGGTGCAGAACCTGATGGCGCTGCGCTTCGCCAATGCGCTTTATGAGCCGCTGTGGAATTCCGCCCATATCGACCACGTGCAGATCACAGTTGCCGAATCCGTCGGCCTGGAAGGCCGCGTCACCTATTACGACAAGGCCGGCGCGCTGCGCGACATGGTGCAGAACCACATCCTGCAGCTGCTCTGCCTTGTCGCCATGGAAGCCCCCTCTTCGCTCGACGCCGAAGCCGTGCGCGACGAAAAGCTCAAGGTGCTGCGCTCGCTGAAGCCGATCACGCCCGCCAATGTCGAGAAGCAGACCGTGCGTGGCCAGTACCGCGCCGGTGCCTCTGCCGGAGGCGCCGTCAACGGCTATCAGGAAGAACTGGGTTCCGCTTCGGACACCGAGACCTTCGTGGCGATCAAGGCCGAAATCAACAACTGGCGCTGGGCTGGCGTGCCTTTTTACCTGCGCACTGGCAAGCGGCTCGCAACCCGCATGTCCGAGATCGTCATCACCTTCAAGCCGATCCCGCATTCGATCTTTGGCGAGAACGCTGGCCGGATCGAGGCGAACAAGCTCGTCATCCGCCTGCAGCCCGACGAAGGCGTCAAGCAGTGGCTGATGATCAAGGATCCGGGCCCGGGCGGCATGCGCCTGCGCCATGTGTCGCTCGACATGAGCTTTGCCCAGGCTTTCGATGTGCGCAATCCTGACGCCTACGAGCGGCTGCTGATGGACGTCATCCGTTCGAACCAGACGCTGTTCATGCGCCGCGACGAAGTGGAAGCCGCATGGACATGGTGCGACCCGATCCTGAAGGCCTGGGAAGAGACCGGACAGCGAGCGCAGGGCTATACATCCGGCACCTGGGGTCCGAGCCAGGCCATTGCGCTGATCGAGCGCGACGGCCGCACCTGGCATGAAAACGACTGAGGCCGGGAACACCATGGCACATCAGATGAACAGCTTCGAGAACGGTGCGGCACTGGCGGAAGGTCTTGCCGACCGCGTCGCAGCAGCCCTTTCCGGCGCCATTGCCGCCACCGGCGAAGCGACGCTTGCCGTCTCCGGCGGTTCCACACCGAAGGCGTTTTTCGAGGCTCTCTCGACACGTGACCTCGACTGGGACAAAGTGAAGATCACGTTGGTCGATGAGCGTTTCGTGCCGGAAGACAATCCGCGCTCGAACCACCTGCTGGTCAAGACGCATCTTATCAAGAACGCAGCCGCTAAAGCGGTGTTTGTTCCGCTCTACCAGCCGGAAGCGACGATCGAGGAGGCAGCGAAGGCCGCAACCGGCGTCGTGCCGGGCATGCAGGCAGCATTCGATGTGGCCATCCTCGGCATGGGGACAGACGGGCATACCGCATCCTTCTTTCCCGGCGGTGACAACCTTGCCGCCGCACTCGATCTTGGCCAGCCACGGCGCGTCATGACGATGGAAGCACCAGGTGCCGGCGAGGCTCGCCTGACCCTGTCCTTCTCGGCTCTCCACGATGCCGGTCTTTTGGTGGTGCATATCGAGGGTGCGGAAAAGAAGGCGGTGCTGGATAAGGCGCTTTCGGGCTCCGATGAAGCCGAAATGCCGATCCGGGCCGTGCTTGAACGGGCGCGGACGCAACCCGACATCTACTGGGCACCCTGAACGGTGCCCGGCCCACTGGGGGTAAGCCAGGGGGTCTTTGCGTCCATGACGAGTTTTCGGGCCCTTCAGGCCCCGCGCGGATGCGCTCACCCGCCCGCGCCAGATCAGGAGCGAATCCGATGAGTGCAGACAGCCGTATCGAAGCCATTACCAAGCGGATCGTCGAACGATCCAAGCCAACCCGCGAGGCCTATCTCGACCGCACGCGCCGGGCGATTTCGAAGGGCGTCCATCGCTCGACGCTCTCCTGCGGCAACCTTGCGCACGGCTTTGCCGTCTGTTCCCCCAAGGACAAGGATGCGCTGGCCGGCGACGTTGTGCCGAACCTTGGCATCATCACGGCCTACAATGACATGCTCTCCGCCCACCAGCCCTTCGAGACCTATCCGGCGCTCATTCGTCAGGCAGCGTCCGAGGCCGGTGGTGTTGCACAGGTTGCCGGCGGCGTGCCGGCTATGTGCGATGGCGTGACCCAGGGTCAGCCGGGCATGGAGCTTTCGCTCTTCTCCCGCGATGCCATTGCGATGTCGGCGGCCATTGGCCTGTCGCACAACATGTTCGACAGCTCCGTCTATCTCGGCGTTTGCGACAAGATCGTGCCCGGCCTGATGATTGCGGCGCTGACCTTTGGCCACCTGCCCGCCGTCTTCATCCCGGCAGGTCCGATGACCACCGGTCTTCCCAATGACGAGAAGTCACGCATCCGCCAACTCTATGCGGAGGGCAAGGTTGGCCGCGCCGAACTCCTGGAAGCGGAATCGAAGTCCTATCATGGCCCCGGCACCTGCACCTTCTATGGTACTGCCAATTCCAACCAGATGCTGATGGAGATCATGGGCTTCCACCTGCCCGGCGCCTCCTTCATCAACCCCGGTACGCCGCTGCGCGATGCGCTGACCAAGGAAGCGGCGAAGCGGGCACTTGCGATCACAGCGCTTGGCAATGAATTCACGCCTGCCGGCGAAATGATCGACGAACGCTCGATCGTCAACGGCGTGGTCGGCCTGCACGCCACCGGCGGCTCGACCAATCACACACTGCACCTGATTGCCATGGCGCGCGCCGGCGGCATTCAGCTGACCTGGCAGGATATCTCGGATCTCTCCGACATCGTGCCGCTGCTTGCCCGCGTCTATCCGAACGGGCTTGCCGACGTGAACCATTTCCATGCCGCTGGCGGCATGGGCTTCCTGATCAAGCAGCTGCTCAAGGCCGGATACGTCCACGACGATGTCCGCACTGTCTACGGTCAGGGGCTTGCCGCCTACACGATCGATCCGAAGCTTGCCGAGGACGGCACGGTTTCCCGCCAGCCTTCATCGGAAGAAAGCGCCGATCCCAAGGTGCTGACCACGATCGACAAGCCGTTCCAATCGAATGGCGGCCTGAAGATGCTTGCCGGCAATCTCGGGAAATCAGTGATCAAGATTTCCGCCGTCAAACCGGAACGCCATGTCATCGAGGCGCCTGCCATCGTCTTTCACGACCAGCAATCCCTTCAGGATGCCTTCAAGGCCGGCAAGCTGGAGCGCGACTTCATCGCGGTTGTCCGTTTCCAGGGCCCGCGCGCCAACGGCATGCCCGAACTGCACCGCCTGACGCCGCCGCTTGGCGTGCTCCAGGACCGCGGTTTCAAGGTGGCTCTCGTGACCGACGGGCGCATGTCCGGTGCATCAGGCAAGGTACCGGCTGCCATCCACGTCACGCCCGAAGCCGTCAGTGGCGGCCCGATTGCCCGGATCCAGGATGGCGACATCATTCGGCTTGATGCCGTGGCCGGCACGCTCGAGGTTCTGGTCGATGCCGCAGAATTTGAGGCGCGCACGCCGGCAACCACCAACCTCGACGATAACGAGTTTGGGATGGGACGCGAGTTGTTCGCCAGCTTCAGAAGGATCGCGGGACCGGCCGATCAAGGCGCAAGCGTTCTATTCTGAACAAACGTCAAATCCAGCGAAAATAGACAGGGGCCGCGAAATCTTCGCGGCCCTTTCTTTGTGTGCAGGATCAAGACTTTAGAGCAAGTCATGCGTGCATCTCAGCATCCTTAACACTTTCGATACTGCTAATTTTGTAGATTGCTCACAGAGAAAAACTCGTAAAAACAAGCAGGTATACAAACTATCTGTCAGAGAGTGGTTTTCTCAGCCTTGTCGACACTCGCCGCAAGCGACGCATATTACCCAATGACCTCTGGCAAAGGACCAGGTGCACATGTTCGGCTTTTCTTCAACGACCCGTCCGCAACTTGCCTCTCTTGAGGTGATCACCGCCAATATCATGATCGCCGACCCAGACCTCAACATTCGGTACATGAATTCAGCGGTGAAGGACCTCCTTCGCGAGGCGGAGAGCGATCTGAAAAAGGAGCTGCCACGTTTCGACTTCAACAAGTTGATCGGCAGCAATATCGACATCTTCCATAAGAACCCGAGCCATCAACGCAATATGCTGAGTACGCTTCAGAATCAGCACAAGGCAACGATCTGGGTGGGCCATCGGGCTTTTGATCTGATCGTGACGCCCTTGCTGGAGGGTACGAAAACCACCGGCTTTGTCGTGGAATGGGCAAACGCCTCCGAGCGTCTTCAGAACATGGACTACAAGGCGCAGCTGGAAGCCATCAGTCGCGCACAGGCCGTGATCGAATTCACCCCGGACGGTGTCGTGGTGACGGCGAATGAGAATTTTCTGTCCGCGACCGGCTACACCCTCTCCGAGATCAAGGGGAAATCGCATCGCATGTTCCTTGCGCCCGGTCCGGATGGTGATAAGTACTTCGAGCAAATCTGGACGGATCTGCGCGCCAACAAACCGCGCATTGGCGACGTCGTCCGTTTCGGCAAGGGTGGCAGGAAGCTCGACCTCAACGCATCCTACAACCCCATCGTTGACGACAAAGGGCGCGTCATCAAGGTGGTCAAGTTCGCCAATGATGTCACGGAACGTGTAAATGCCGTCGCGACGATCGGCGACGCCCTGACGAAAATGGCAGATGGTGATCTCAGCTTCACTCTCGACAAGCCGTTCGCACCCGACTTCGAGTCCCTGCGCAAAAACCTCAACGAGGCAGTTTCACAGCTTGCCTCGACGCTGGCAGCCGTATCGAGTTCGACAGAACACATCGATGGCGGAAGCCGGGAAATCAGCCACAGCACCAATGATCTCTCGAAGCGCACCGAACAGCAGGCCGCAGCTCTCGAAGAGACGGCCGCTGCGCTAGATCAGATCACCGTCAATGTCAGCAATGCCTCCAAGCGTGCCGAGGAAGCCCGGCATTCGAGCGAGACCGCCAATAGCAGCGCCACGCGCTCAGGCGAGATCGTTGCCGAAGCTGTCGGGGCGATGGCGCGGATCGAGCAGTCGTCGAACCAGATCTCCAACATCATCGGGGTCATCGACGAGATCGCCTTCCAGACCAACCTTCTCGCCCTTAATGCCGGCGTCGAAGCTGCGCGTGCGGGCGAAGCAGGCAAGGGCTTTGCCGTTGTTGCGCAGGAAGTCCGCGAGCTTGCCCAGCGCTCCGCGCAGGCGGCAAAGGAGATCAAGGAGCTCATCCGCAACTCCTCGAACGAAGTCGACAAGGGCGTCAAGCTGGTGAGCGAAACAGGCGTGGCTCTGAAGACGATCCAGGACAACATTGTCGCGGTGAATGACCACATGCAGTCGATCGCAAGCTCGGCCCGCGAGCAATCGACCGGCCTCTCGGAAGTCAACTCTGCCGTCAACCAGATGGACCAGGTGACTCAGCAGAATGCAGCCATGGTCGAGGAATCGAATGCCGCCAGTGCCTCTCTGGCGCAGGAAACGCTTCGGTTGCGCGAGCTGATCAGCCGGTTCAAACTCAGCCGTCACCATACGGACCAGTTCGCCACCCGACCAACACCCTCGACAAGCACGACTGCGCCGCGATCTGCGCCTGCCCCTACTCCCACCCGTCAGGCCACCCGCCCTGCTCCGGCTGCGCAAGGAAATGCAGCGCTCAAGCAGGACGACTGGCAAGAGTTCTGATCAGACGCAGCAGAACAGCACCCAGGGGCCGGCTCTTCTGAGCCGGCCTTTTTGTGATGTGGGATGGTGCACACTGCCGCCAATCTCTCCCCTTTTCCTCCCAGTTCGACTGCGCCTGCACTCCACCCGACGATCCCTACTCTCCCTTCCCGAGGATACAGCAACCGACAGATTCAGCCTCGCTGCATCATCAACCCGGCAGCCACGATCGCGGGGCTGCGTGTCGTGGATGTTTCTCGCGCAGTTCCAACAAGAAAAAACCCTCTCCCGGCATCAGCCGCAGAGAGGGTTTTGCAAAAGCCTTCGACTTAACCTGTGAGCTTTAGAGCATCGCCAGATAGGTGGGCAGGTGGCGCATCGACGGCACCACGATCAGGGTCTTCACGTCGCCCCGCTTGAAGGCGTTGAGGAAGCGGGGATAGTTGTCGAAGACCACACAGCCGGAAGAATCTCCGCGGCGGCGCAGCAGATAGGTATGCGTGAGGAAACCGTCCCGATTGTACATCTTGGCGGAGCCGACCGGTGTCATGCGGATGGCTTCGACACCGTGGAAGCGGCTTTCGCGCATGCGCAGGCTGTAGACGTTCGGCGGCGTTGGGCCAAAATTCTTCACATGGACGAATTTCGGATTATCCCGCATGTTCCCGCGGCCGGAATGAGCCTGCAGCTTTTCGCCATTCGGCATGTGCACGACACCGTCCTCGATGACGTAGACGGCGATCCGGCTTCCTGGACCTGGCAGCTTGTCCTTGCGATTGAAAATGCCGCCGGCACCATCATCCGTCGTGACCGGATTGTCCGGCTTGGCATAGGCCAGCATATTGAAGAGGGCCTTGCGCTCCGGCTTGGTCTCAACCTTGGCCGGCTTCTGCGGCGCGGCCTTGGCAACCGATTCAGCAACGGATGGCTCCGGGTCGGGGATTGCCGCAACACGCGGACGGATGGACGGCAGCGGGCCATCATCCGGCAAGGCGTCATGATCGGAAGCTGCATCTTCGGTCAGGAGTTCTGCAAAAGGCTGATTGTCGGCCTGGGCTTCCGCCATGACGGTCGTTGCCGGAGCCGTAGCTGCATAACCAAGTGCTGGTACTGTCGGCGAAACAGACGCCATTTCGACGGCGGGCGCAGTCGTCGGGATCGATGCTGTCGTGACCGGATCGACCGGCGGCTTTACATCTGCTTCGGCGTGATCCGCCGATTGTCGGACTGCGGCCGCCTGCTGCTGCCGTTCAGCCGCCGCTTTCGCCAGGACTTCGCGCAGCACATTCATTGCCTCTGCGGTCGCGATGCTTTCCACGCGGGCAAACAACAGCCGGTCGGACTTGTCGACGGCAACCAGCTGCATGGCGGCTGGCAACATCAGCAGGCTGATGCGATCCGATTCCGCAATGGCTGCGGCAAAGCGCTGATGGATCTGGGACAAGGCCGCATGATCGCGCATCTGGATGCGATCCGGTGTCGATTTCAGCGGCTGGGCGATCGCCAGTTCCGGTCGCGGCAGCGGATAGCCAGCGGAGGCGGACGGCGCCATCTGATCGGGCGAGAGGCCCTTCAGCATGGCAAAAGAGGCTATCCCCCAGAAGAACAGCGCCGAGCTGACGCCGAGAATCGTCGGGAGATTCGAGCCGCGCGCAGGCTTGCGCGACTTCGTCTTCACAACGGCGGATGGGTTCCTGCCGGGGACCTTTTTGGTCGAGGACGCCATACTCAAAAACTCGCTTACCGAAACTCTTGAAGCCGGCACCTATCAGCGGATGCAGGCGATACTGAGACAACACGGCCAACGGTTGGCCGCGTATCTGACCCAAGAATGAAGAAGTTTGGTAACCAACAGGTTTACGGCGCGAACACTTTCGTCACATTCCGGCGTTCTCCCCCCATTCCAGGGGGAGCAAGTACAGCGGGCGGCCGGAAGGCCTTTCTGTCCGCGCAGATCAGACGTGGCGTGTCAGCCCGCCATCAACCTTGATGTTCTGGCCAGTGATGTAACCGGCGCCATCGGATGCGAGAAATGCGATGGTGGCGGCAACCTCCTCGCTGGTGCCATAGCGCTGCATCGGAACGGAATCCCGGCGCTCCTCAGTCACCGGCAGGCTGTCGATCCAGCCCGGCAGGACATTGTTCATCCGGATGTTTTGCGCCGCATACGTATCGGCAAAGATCTTGGTGAAGGATGCGAGGCCGGCGCGGAAGACCGCCGATGTCGGAAACATTGCGCTTGGCTCAAAGGCCCAGGCCGTGGAGATATTGATAATCGTACCCGACTTCTGCTCCTGCATGACCGGCACCACGAGACGTGTCGGCCGGATGACGTTGAGCAGATAAACGTCCATACCGGTCACCCATTGCTCGTCGGAAATATCGAGAATGGAGGCGCGGGGGCCGTGACCTGCGCTGTTGACCAGCACATCAATGCGGCCGAACCGTTCGAGCGTTCCATCAACAAGGCGCGAAAGATCATCGCTCGAGCGGTTTGAGCCCGTGACTCCGTAACCACCCAGTTCTGCGGCGAGCGCCTCACCCTTGCCGGAGGAGGACAGGATGGCGACCTTGAAGCAATCTGCTGCGAGACGCCGCGCGGCTGCCGCCCCCATTCCGCTTCCGCCTGCTGTGACGATGGCTACCTTTTCCTGCGACATGGCTCTTCTCCGATGATTTTCTCGAAGATCGAAGCTCCAGAGATGGAAGTCCAGTCAGAAATATTGAGGGCCGGTGCAGCATTGCCGCACCGGCCCTGACTTCATTGATCGAGAAAGGTGACTACCAACTGCGCACGTCGAGCACGCGGTCCTTGTGGGCTGGATGGGTCGAGAAGATAAAGATCCGGTCGAGTTCCTTCTGGGTCAGAAGGCGCAGGAAACGGACTTCTGCCGTGTTGTTCGCGAAAGTCTTCATCAACACCGCGCCGATCTTCGTGATGCGCGCATCGGGGATGTCGAGATAAAACTGCTTGGGGAGATTGACCTGCGTGAGCAGGGCGACGACCGCGCCGCTCTGGGAGATGCGGATCACGTCGCAGCGGCGGGCTGCAATATGCGTCATGCCGTTTTCGGTGTATTCCAACCGACCGGCATTCATCGTGTCTTCCATGCGGAACCGGTTTTCCCGATCATACATGAAGGACTCTTCCTTCTTGAGGAAATGGGAGCCGCCTGCCGTGCCCATGCTGTCTACCCTTGTCTTTTTGTCATTTCTTATGGGCAAAAAGCTATCAGGCACAACTTAACAGTCGGTATTGCACACGGGGCCATTCCTTGCCGGAAAGTGCCGAATAGAGACCCCTGTGATCCTAGGGATAACAGGGGCTTAATAGCGCCGTCTTAGCGACGGTATGTTTTGCCGTCAGCATCGAAGAGGTGAAGCTTGGTGCGGTCTGCCGCAAACCGCAGCGTCTCGCCCTTCTTGACCGCGACAATGCCGGGAAGCTTGACCACAACAGGCTCGTCTTCCACCGAGGGTCCGTTGACATAGAGCATGGTCACCTCGCCCAGCGCCTCGACGATGGTGACGGTTCCCTCGAAGAGGAAATCCGGGCCGGTGGCGATGGCCAGGTCTTCCGGGCGGACCCCAAAGCTTGCCGCTTTGCCCTGCTCGGTGGCTGCAGTGGCGAGATCAACCGAGACCTCGGATCCGTCCCGAAGCTTGATGGTTGTCGCAGCACCGGTCGCGGTGATCGTCGCGGGCATGATGTTCATGGCTGGTGAGCCGATGAACTGGGCGACGAAGAGGTTGGCCGGACGCTCATAGAGTTCCAGCGGCGGACCGACCTGCTCGATACGACCGGCAGAAAGCACCACGATCCGGTCTGCGAGCGTCATCGCTTCGACCTGGTCGTGAGTGACGTAGATCATCGTCGTGTCCGGCATCGTTTCGTTGAGCTTGGCAATCTCGATGCGGGTTGCCACGCGCAATGCGGCGTCAAGGTTCGACAAGGGCTCGTCGAACAGGAAGACCTTGGGGTCACGGCAAATGGCGCGCCCGATGGCAACGCGCTGACGCTGGCCACCGGAAAGCGCCTTTGGCAGGCGATCGAGATAGGGATCGAGCTGCAGGATCGCCGCTGCCGAACGGACGCGGCGATCAATCTCTTCCTTGCTCTCGCCGGCAATGCGCATGCCGAAGGCCATGTTGTCGTAGACCGTCATATGCGGATAGAGCGCATAGGACTGGAACACCATGGCAATGCCGCGCCGCGAGGGCGGCACGTCGTTGACGAGTTGGCCATCGATCCACAGTTCGCCGCCGGAAATCTCCTCCAGGCCGGCGATCATGCGCAGGAGCGTGGACTTGCCGCAGCCCGAGGGGCCGACGAAGACCACGAACTCGCCCTTCTTGATCTCCAGATCGACCCCATGGATGACCTTCACCTGACCATAGGCCTTGCGAATATCCTTGAGAACCACACTCGTCATGTTCTTCCTCCCCTGTCAGGCGTGGCGCGCGAAATAGGCGCCCCAGGCCGGCAACTCCACATTATTGTTCTTGATGTCACTGACGAAACCATGGCCTTCGAGGCCGCCCCACTGACCTTCGGGCAGGGCAATGGACGCGGGCTCCGGCGACATATTGAAGACGCAGAGAAGCCGCTCATTGCCGAGCGCGCGGGTGTAGACCAGCGTCCCCTCGTCTGCCTGATGGAATTCAATATCGCCCTTGGCAAAGGCCGGATGCTGACGACGGAAGGTCAGGAAACGACGATAATGTTCCAAGACCGAGTCCGGCTTGCCGACTTGCGTATTCACCGAGCGCAGCACATGCTCCACGGGAATGGGAAGCCAGGTCTTCGGTGCTGTCGAGAAGCCTGCCTGGGCCGCGTGATCGTCCCAGACCATCGGCGTGCGGCAGCCATCGCGGCCCTTGAATTCCGGCCAGAACTGGATGCCGTAGGGGTCCTGCAGATCCTCAAAGGCGATCTCGGCTTCGGTCAGCCCCAGTTCTTCGCCCTGGTAGATGCAGACCGACCCGCGCTGCGTCAGAAGAAGTGCTGCCATTATCCGCGTATAGGCTTCGCGGTCGACGACGGCGGCACCCCAGCGGCTGATATGGCGGACGACGTCGTGATTGGAGAAGGCCCAGCAGGCCCAGCCTTCGGGGGCGGCCGTTGCAAAGGCGTTCTGTGTGTTGCGCACGACTTCCGGCGTCAGCGGCTCCGGCGCCAGGAATTCGAAGGCATAACACATCTGCATCTTGTCGTTGCCGGAGGTGTATTCACCGACAATTTCCAGACCGCGCTGGCTGTCGCCGACTTCGCCGACGGCGGCAATGGCCGGGTATTCGTCGAGAAGGGCACGGAAGCGCTTGAGGAAGGCGATGTTTTCAGGGCGGTTCTTGTCGTAGATGTGTTCCTGGAAATTGTAGGGGTTGACGGCGGGTGCCGTCGACGCGTTGCGCCGCTCCGGTGCAAGCGGCGGATTGTCCCTGAGTTCCTTGTCGTGGAAGTAGAAGTTGATCGTGTCGAGGCGGAAGCCGTCGACGCCACGGTCGAGCCAGAAGCGGGTTGCGGCAAGCAGGGCATCCTGTACTTCCGGATTGTGCAGGTTCATGTCTGGCTGCGAGGTCAGGAAGTTGTGCAGGTAGTACTGCATGCGGGTCGGGTCCCACTGCCAGGCGGAACCACCGAAGATCGACAGCCAGTTGTTCGGCGGCGTGCCGTCCGGCTTCGAATCGGCCCAGACGTACCAGTCGGCCTTGGGATTGACGCGGCTCGAACGGCTTTCGACGAACCAGGGATGCTGGTCGGACGAATGCGACATGACGAGATCGATCATGATCCGAACGCCCAGGCGGTGCGCCTCGGCAATCAGGCCGTCGAAATCGGCCAGCGAACCGAACATCGGATCGACATCGACATAGTTTGAGACGTCGTAGCCGAAGTCCTTCATCGGCGAGGTGAAGAAGGGCGAGATCCAGATCGCATCGGCACCGAGATCGGCGATATGCTGGAGGCGCGCAGTAATGCCCTTGAGATCGCCGATGCCGTCGCCGTTGGAATCCTGGTAGGAGCGCGGATAGATCTGGTAGATCACCGCACCGCGCCACCAATCCTTGTCCGCGGAAAGCGGCGATTGCATCGTTGAGCTCATAGTCATTCCTTATTGCGTGTCTGAGGTGAACCGGCCCGCTCAGCCGCCCTTCACCGAGCCCGCGAGCAATCCCCGGACGAGATAGCGTTGCAGGCTGAAGAAGACGAGAAGCGGGACGATGATGGTGATAAAGGCGGATGCCGTCAGGATTTCCCAGTTGCCGCCGCGCGAGCCGAGCAGGTTGACCAGACGACCGGTGAGAACCAGCTCCTTGTCGCCGGTGCCCAGGAAGACCATGGCCACGAGTAGATCGTTCCAGGTCCAGAGGAACTGGAAGATGGCAAAGGAGGCGAGCGCCGGGAAGGACAAGGGCAGCACGATCTTCACGAAGATCTCGAAATCGGAGGCGCCATCAACACGCGCCGATTCCATGATCTCGCGCGGCAGGCCGGCGATATAGTTGCGCAGCAGGTAGATGGCGAGTGGCAGGCCGAAGCCCATATGGGCAAGCCAGATGCCGAGATAGCCCTTGGCCGGCATGCCGAAGAAGGCGCCGACGCCATTGTACATCTTCAGAAGCGGGATCAGCGACATCTGCAGCGGAACGACGAGCAGGCCCACAATGACCGCGAGCAGGATGGCGCGGCCGGGGAACTGCATCCAGGCGAGCGCATAGGCCGCAAAGGCTGCAACGAGGATCGGAATGATGGTCGAGGGAATGGCGACCGTCAGCGAATTTATGAAGGACTGACCAAGGCCTTCGGCGGTCAGAACCGTCTGGTAGTTTTCCAGCGTGAAGCGTGGCGGCACCGAGGCCGTGAAGAAGATGCGGTCGCCGCGCGTACCCTCAAAGGCGGTCGGAGACTCGATGCGGAAGTCGCCATTCTCCTGAAGGATCAGCTTGCTGCCATCATTGCGCTCAGCCACCTGGCCTGGCTCGAAGGCTGCCGGGCTGTTGATGTTCGTGCCGAAGGCCGAAACGGTGCCGCCTGCCCCTTCAAAGACATTGCCGGAGATGACGTAGAGCGCGCCTTCCTGAACCTGAGCGCTTGGCGGCGGCGCGCGGTAGATGCCGTTCTGGCTCGATGTGCCAAGCGCCGTCCACCAGCCGGAGGCCACGATCTGATCCTTGTCACGCAGGGACGAGATCAGAAGGCCGGCGGTTGGCAGCGTCCAGAGAGTGACCAGGAAAAGGACGGTGAGGTTGACGACGATCGTCAGCGGCGAGAATTTTCTCGTGATCATCTCAGTGTCCTTCCATTTCCCGGCGGGCATTGCGGATGTTCCAGATCATGATCGGCACGACCATGAGCATGATGACGACGGCAATAGCGGCACCCTTGCCGAAATCGCCACCGCCGCGGAACATCCAGTCGAACATCAGGTTCGCCAGAACCTGGCTCTGCCACTGGCCGTTTGTCATGGCGAGAACGATGTCGAAGACCTTGAGGACGAGAATGGTGATGGTGGTCCAGACGACCGCGATCGTGGTCCAGATCTGCGGCACCTTGATCTTGATGAAGATCTGCCAGGGGTTGGCGCCATCGATGACAGCCGCCTCGATGGTTTCTTCCGGGATGCCGCGGAGTGCGGCCGACAGCAGCACCATGGCAAAGCCGGTCTGGATCCAGATCAGGATCACCATCAGAAAGAAGTTGTTCCAGAAGGGCAGCGAGATCCAGATCTGCGGCTCGCCACCGAATGCCATGACGATGGCGTTCAGGATGCCGATCTGCTCGGAGCCGGCATCGCGGTAGTCATAGACGAATTTCCAGATGACCGAGGCGCCGACGAAAGAGATCGCCATCGGCATGAAGATCAGCGATTTGGCAATATTGCCCCACCAGATGCGGTCGGTGAGCGCTGCGATGATCAGGCCGAAAAAGGTGGCGCCGGCCGGCACGACGATCAGCCACAGCATGTTGTTGTAGATCGACTGCCGGAATTCGGCATCGTTCAGCATCCAGCGGTAGTTGGCGAGGCCGACATAATTGAGCCCGCCGCGATCCATGAACGAATAGGCGATCGAGGAAAACAGCGGATAGACGAGATAGATCGTCAGCGAGATGAGAGCGGGACCGAGAAACAGCCAAGGCCGGATGAGTGCCGCGATCCGCATGTTGCGGGAGGCTTTCGCCGAATCCGCGATCCGGGCCGGAAAGATCCGGTCGAGCAGCAGGTTCGAACCGTAGAAATATCCGATCGCCACGGCGACGCCGACGATGATCGTCAGCAATGCAAAGACTAACTGTTCCAAAGGTGTCCCTCCCCGTCGATCGCTCCGGTAGCCCTGCGGCATCCGGAGCTTTTTATCGTCGACTGTCGGGCCGTCCCTCCCTGGATCGGCCCGACCTGTTTTTTGAGGCGAAGGGGCTTAGTTCAGCCCGTCCCATGCCTTCTGGATGTCGGCTGCAACATCCGCGGCAGGCTTGCCGCCGGAGTAGTCAACCATGCCGGTCCAGAACGCGCCAGCACCGATCTTGCCCGGCATCAGGTCAGAGCCGTCGAAGCGGAAGGTGGTGGCGTTGAGCAGGATGTCGCCCTGCTTCTTCAGCGGCGCATTGCCATAGGCTTCCTTGTTGGCACCCTTGAACGGGGTGAGGAAGCCGGACTGGGCCATCCAGACTTCATGCGCGATCGGGGTCTTCAGGAATTCGATGAAGGCGCGGGCAGCCGGGCTGTCCTTGGTGATCATGGCAAGCGTGCCGGCGCCGAGCACCGGATTGCCGAGATCAGCCTTGGAGGCATAGGGCGGCATATAGAAGAAATCAGCATCTTCACCGACAACCGTGCCTTCTGGGAAGAAGGACGGAATGAAGGAGGCCTGGTGGTGCAGGTAGCACTTCGGCGGTGCGCCGAAGAGACCCTTCGGGCTGTCGCGGAAGTCGGTGGAGGCCACAGCCTTGGAACCGCCATCAACGAACTTGTCGTTGCGGGCGAAGAAGCCGAATTCCTCGATCGCGGCTACCACGGCCGGATCGTTGAACTTCACTTCGTTGGTGACCCACTTGTCATAGACGTCGGCGGGCTGCGTGCGCAGCATCATGTCTTCGACCCAGTCGGTTGCCGGCCAGCCGGTCGCACCCCCAGAACCGAGACCAATGCACCACGGTGTGCCGCCGTCAGCCGCGATCTTTTCGGTGAGGGCCTTCAGCTCTTCCATAGTCTTCGGCACTTCATAGCCGGCGTCCTCGAAGTTCTCAGGCACGTACCAGACGAGCGACTTCACGTCGATCTTGTAAGGGAATGCATAGAGGGCGGGCGCGCCGTCCTTGCCCTTGTAGGTCGAGAGATCGACCCAGGACTGGCCGGCCGAATAGTTTTCGAGCAACCAGGCCTTGGTCTCGTCGCCGAGCGGCGTGACCTGGCCCTTGGAGGCGAGGTCGGCGATCAGGCCCGGCTGCGGCAGAATCGCGACATTCGGCGGGCTTCCAGCCTGCGTGTCGATAACGATCTGCTGCTCGTAGTTTTCCGAGGACGAATACTGGACATCGATGCCGGTCGCATCCTTGAAATAGGCCAGGATGCTTTCGAAGAGCACCTGGTCCTCACCACGCCAAGGTCCGAAGATCGTCAGCGTCTCCCCCTTCAGGGAGCTGTTGGCGGCCTTGAACGCTTCCAGGCTCGCCCAGTTGAACTTTGCATCCTCTCCCGGCTGAAACTTGAACTGTGCCGAAGCCGAGCCGGCAAACAGCGCTGCGGCAGCCACGGTCATCAGGAATATCTTCTTCATGTGATTAACCTCCCATCACATCGGACCGCCAAACGTCCGCTGGTTCATCGCTCGTCTTTCA
This sequence comes from Rhizobium sp. G187, assembly GCF_051549525.1. Lineage (NCBI taxonomy): Bacteria > Pseudomonadati > Pseudomonadota > Alphaproteobacteria > Hyphomicrobiales > Rhizobiaceae > Rhizobium > Rhizobium sp. G187. Next base: position 67,862 of record NZ_JBPUGM010000002.1, on the reverse strand, counting down.
AAGCGCTTTGGCTCCCAATTCATCACATCGGCGCGGATTGCGAGTCAAGTGCTTTCGTCACTCTGAACGAAATAGAAGCAGGCCGAATGCCAGCAAGATGCGGATGCTCATTTATCGTTCTAGAATTCGCTTGTTCTCGGGGTGGCGATTGCGGCATATTCAAAGCGCTTTGACACGCCGAAGGGAGGTTCGGCACCAAAGTTCGGGAAGAGGATGGCATAGCGTGAAGCTGAAAGAACTCTCGGCGCTGCTCGGTCTGTCGCAGACGACGATCAGCCGCGCGCTCAACGGCTATCCCGAGGTCAGCGAAGATACGCGCCGGCGGGTGCTGCAGGTCGCACAGGATACGGGTTACCGGCCCAATAGGGCAGCCCAACGGCTTGCAACCGGCAAGGCGGGCTCGATCGGTCTGATCATGCCGACCGCGCCTGAGCAAAGCTCCGACATGCATTTCGCCGAATTCCAGAGCGGATTGGCGGAGGCTGCCATTCGCCAGGACTTCCACTTTGTCATCATGCCGACCCACAGGCAGGACGAGGAACAGGCCATCCGCTGGCTGGTCGCAAGCGGCAGCGTCGACGGATACTATCTTGCCTATCTCCGGGAGGATGATCCGCGCATTCCGCTGGCCCAGTCACTCAACCTTCCCTTCATCGTGCACGGGCGGTCGATCGGCATTCCCGAGGACTATCCTTATCTCGACGTCGACAACGAGGATGCCTTCTACAGCGCGACGCGGCTACTGACCCAGCTCGGCCACAAGCGGATCGCGCTGCTGAACGGCCCGAGCGAGCTGGACTTTGCCCTCCGGCGCAAGCTCGGAACAGAAAGGGCGCTGAACGCGACAGGCCTCCAGCTCGACGCGCGCCACGTGCGACACAGTCTCATGGACGACGAGCAGGGCTATCGCGGCATGCGCGAGATCCTCACTGGCCCCGAGCGGCCGACAGCCGTGCTGTGTGCGAGCACGGTGCTGGCGCTGGGTGCCGTGCGGGCGATGAACGAACTGGGCTTAAAGCTCGGTCGCGACATGTCTTTGATCGCGCATGACGACGAGCTGCCACTGCTGAAACCGGAGAATTTTTCGATACCGCTCACGACAACACGCTCGTCACTGCGGGCGGCGGGAAAACGCGTCGGCGAGAGGTTGATCGCGATGATCAACGGCGTACAACCGCCGCTGCCGGAGCGCGAATTGTGGAAGGCAGAACTGGTCGTCCGGGCCTCGACCGGACCGGCGCCGCAAGATATCTGACCCGGCGGCGCTTACGGCCGCCGTTCAGAACCGCGGCGCGTCTTCGCCAGCGCGGCGATAGGCGGCAATGACGGTATTGGCCATCAGCATGGCGATGGTCATCGGACCCACACCGCCGGGAACCGGCGAGATGGCGCCGGCCACCGGCTGGCATTCGGGGAAGGCCACGTCGCCGACCAGCTTGAACTTGCCCTCGCCCTTCTCAGGGGCAGCCACGCGGTTGATGCCGACATCAATAACGGTCGCACCCGGCTTCAGCCAGTCGGCCTTGACCATTTCCGCACGGCCAACGGCGGCGACCACGATATCCGCCTGACGGGCAAGTGCCGGCAGGTCGCGGCTTTTCGAGTGGCCGATGGTGACGGTGGCATTGGCATTGAGCAGCAGCTGGCCCATCGGCTTGCCGAACAGGTTCGAGCGGCCGATGACGAGCGCGTTGAGGCCGGAGAGATCCGTGCCGTGGATCTGGCGGACCAGGATCATCGCGCCGGCCGGCGTGCAGGAGATAAGGCCGGTTTTCAGGTCGCCGGTTGCCAGCTTGCCGGCATTGACGATATGCAGGCCATCGACATCCTTTTCCGGCAGGATCGACTGGATCACGCTCTCGCTGTCGAGCGGCTTTGGCAGCGGCAATTGCACAAGGATGCCGTCAATCTCGGGATCTTCATTGAGGGTTGCGACGAGCGCCATCAGATCGGCCTGCGCGGTTTCGGCCGGCAGCGTATGCTGGATCGAGGTGAAGCCGCATTGCTTGGCCATGCGGCTCTTTGCGCCGACATAGGCATGGCTTGCCGGATCGTCACCGACGATCACCACGGCCAGGCCCGGCTTGCGGTGGCCACGTGCCTGAAGATCTGCCGCTGCTGAAGTTACCGCTTCGACCACGGATGCGGCCGCTGCCTTGCCATCGATTACCGTCACTGTGCTTGATCCCCGTCTCAGACTGCCGGCAAGCTAATCCCGCATAGCGCGCGGCATTTGCCTGTATCCGTCCCCTATGCGGTCAAAATGCGCTGTATTGCAAGCGGCTGCGTTGCGAAGTCATCGCGACGTCGCTTGCGCGCGGCCCTTGGCCCGGTGGCGCCAGATGTGGAAAAGGAAGACAGGGATCCCGACGACATAGCGCCGCCACAGCCGCGATGGCTCCAGCCACAAACGATAGAGCCATTCGAGACGCAGGCGCCGGAACCGGTTCGGCGCGCGCGGCACATGACCGGAGACGAAATCGAGGAGTGCGCCGACGCTCATGACAACGCGCGCATGGCTTGGCCCGAGATGACGGTCGACCCATTTTTCCTGCAAGGGAGTTCCCATGGCGACGAGAAGAAGATCGAGTTTCGCCGCCGATATACGCTCGACGATGACACCGGGCTCGGCACGATCGAAATAACCGTCGGAGATCTCAACGAAGCTGTGCCAGGGCGCATGGCGACGAAAATTGCGGGCCGCGTCTTCAAGGACGCTCGATGTCGCGCCGATCAAACCCACGCGCAGCGGTGTTTCGATATAGGTCAGGAGTGCGGGGACGAGATCGGTGCCGTTCAGATTGGCGGAAAATCGTGCCCCATGCAGAAGCCGTGCCGCAATATCGACACCGATGCCGTCTGCGAGCACGATGGATCGCTCCAAGACGTCGCGATAGGCGCTGTCGCGCACCATGATATTGGCATTGTTGGCATTGAGAAAGGCGATATGCCCGAAGGATGCGGCCTCTGTAAGGCGCATATCAAGGAAGTCGAGCCCCTCGGACCAGCTGAGGTCCAACACCGGAAGACCAAGGATCGGCAGGCTCGCAACCTCCGCAGCCATCATGCTTGCGGGGCGTTCCCCTTCCCGCGCAACCGCGCGGGCCCTGGCCTGTAAGGATGTGGAAGACATGGTGCAATCCCGATGCGAACTGAGGATCGCATCCTATCCGGAACTGCTGAAATTCAGGTAAAGGAAAGCCCTTTAATCGCAGGGGTCGGTCAACCTTGGTTAATCGACCCCCGACGGCAGTGTATGGTGCAACGCCCGCTCAGTGACCGGATGGGGCCTTTTCCTCAACCACTTTTTCTTCGGCGATCTTGGTGCGCTCCATCGGGCCCGGAGCGCCTTCGGCTGCGCGGCGTGCGGCGGCCTGCGACACATAGTCGATTTGCTCGATCAGAACCTTGTCGATGAATTCGCCGCCTAGCCGCGCATTCATTTCGGTCTTGATCTTTCCGCGAAAGGCCTCGAGGTCAAAATTCTCGACATTGTCGAGATCGACCATCTTCTCACCGGTCAGCATGGTGAAGAGCTGGTCCGTCATCAACTCTGTCAAAGGCAGCGGCTCACCCTTCATCTTCTCCTTGTCAATCATGAAGGAGATGCGGGTCAGGAAGTAACCGGTCACGCCACCCTTGGCCAGAACCGGCACTGTGATCGCTTCGCCGGGGACGAGTTCGAGCGGCTTTGCGGCCTCCTCGGTCGTCTCCTTCGGCGCGGTGGCCATATAGATCGACCCATAGACCGCGCCGAGCGTCACGATGCAGACCCACAGGCCAATGCCGAGCAGCTTCCCCATCAGAACTCGCTGAACGTGAATTGTTCCTGGGAATAGGTGCCGTCGCCGTCTGCTTCCTGCACTGCATTCTTGAGCAGATCAGCGACTGCGCGAACGGCGTTGAGATGCGCTTCGACGCGTCGGGCGTTGATCGCCAGCTTGCTCTTCAGTGCATGCAGTTGCTCGACATAGTTGACAGCAAATTCAGCCGGATCGGTATCGCGAAACAGCATGGTCAATTCGTAGAGGCAACGGCTCTTATGGGCATTCGACACCTTGAAATCGAACTCCGGATCCTTGCCGATACGCTCGTTTTCATTGTCGATGATGCGCTCAAGCCGGCTCAAGACCGTTTTGACGCGATATTCGCTTGAAACCACTTCCATGAATTATCACCCTAGTCTTTTTTTGAAATCAGGAATTCTGTTCTTCGCTGGCAAAGCCGAGCGTGCGCCGCTCAAGATCGGTTACCCAGCTCATGGCAATGTTGCGGTCGACCGGGTCTGTCGATGTGTTGACGGCCTCTTCGCCCATGCCGCGTTCACGCTTCAGGGCGTCGGCATACATCTGCTTGGCAATGCCGACACTGCCGGAATCGGCGAGCACGCCACCGATCTGCTCGGCCATCATGCTCTTCCACATCTCGCCTGCATTGCCCTTGCCGTATACTTCCTCGCTTTCGGCGGGCAGCATGGACTGGACAAAGTTGGTCAGATAGACGGCCTCGAAATCGCGGTACGCCTTTGGCGGCTTGCCGGGCGCTTCCGGTCTCTCGGCCAAGTTCTCGACCCTCGCCGCCGTCGTAGCGCGGTTGAGAATGTCGACCGTCGCGCCGAAGCCTGCGCCCTTTTCGGCAAGGCTCGTCGCGACGAAATTGGCGCGGTTTGTCTTCAACAGTTCCTGGGCTGCGGCAACTTGCGACGGGTCGGCGGCGCGCACAACATCCAGCACGAGATCGCTCGGAGGGGAAATGGCCACGGTAACATCCTCGATATTGGTTTGGGCGACTATCGCTCTTCAACCTTGCTGGAGGCTGGTGTCGCGTAGCGGATATCGAGAAGGTCGTAGATGGCGTCGTCCTCGCCCTTTCGGTCTTCGTGGGCGCGGGCCTCCTTCATGTTTTCCTCCAGCCTGTCGCCTTTGGCACGCTCGCGCATGACCTTCATTTCCTGAACATGCTGGAGGCTGTGCAACTGCTTGTCGGTTGCCGCCAAACGGTCGAAACGGTCGGCGTAGTTCTGTGCAAACATCCGGTGCAGAGGATCGAGCGAGCCGATCGCATTCATGACCGTGTCCATCGAGGCAGCGTTTTCCTCGATCCGGGTCCTCGTCAGCCGCACATCGCTTTCGGCCATGCGTTCCATGTGGCGCTGGACCGCAACAAGGCGCTTCAATTTATCGGATTTCTTTTGCGGACCCATGCATGCCCTCCGGTCAGAAGTCGAAGATCATCGGGAAGTAGCGCGCGAACTGCATGACCATGGCCGAGATCGAGAAGTAGAGCAGCACCAGTCCACCCATCAGCAGATAGGGCGTGGAGATGTAGAAGATCGGAATCTGCGGGGCGAGCTTGTTGACCAGACCAACGCCCACATTGAACATCAAGCCGAAGATCAGGAAGGGGCTGGCAAGCCGCAACATCAAGATGAAGGTGGCAGAGAGGGTGTCGGTCAGCGTGATCAGCATCTTCTGGGTATCGGGCATGTCGCCGATCGGCATGACCGAATAGGATTCGGCCAGTGCGCGAAAGACGACATGGTGAAAGTCGAGCATGAAGAGGATCAAGAGACCGGCAAAGCTGATCATGTTTGTCAGCGCCGTTTCGCTCGTGTCTTCCAGGACGTCACCCGAGCCAGGAGAACTGAGGCCGATGGCCATGGACATGGATGTCCCGGCAAATTGCAGGCCGAGAACAAAGAAGCGTGGAACGAGACCGTACATCATCCCGATCAGCACTTCCGCGACAATGACCGCAATCATGCTCGCGCCTGTGCCGGAAATCCGCGGATAGACCGTATCGAACAGAAGCGGCGTGAGCGAGATCGAGATGGCCACCGCGAGCAGCAGGCGGATATTCATCGAGATGCGCGCCGAGGAGAAGCCCGGCAGGGTCATGATACAGGCGCCGATCCGACAAAAGATCGCAAACAGCACCAGAACAGTCCCCTGCGGGTCGGCTATCATGAAATGGAACCCAGGATCTTGATCTCGATGCCCTTGGCGAGTTCGACATGCGACAGAACGGGCAAGGTGGCAAAGAGTCGTTCGATGATCATGCGCACATAGGACCGCGTTTCCGGCGACGTGACAAGTACGAAAGGCAACCCCTTATCCATGAATTCACGAACGACGCGGCTTGCCTGTTCGGAGAACTCCTCCAGGCTGCGCGGATCGATGTCGAATTCGACGATCTCGCCCTTGGCATCGCGCTTGAGCGCCTGGTGGAAGACGAGATCCCATTTGGAGCCGAGGCGCAGAACGCGCAACACGCCGTTGTCGGTCAGGTCGCCGCAAAGCTGCTGAGCCATGCGGACACGGACATGCTCGACGATCTGCTCGGTCTTGCGGACATGCGGGGCAAGTTCGGCCACGGCTTCGAGGATCAGATGCAGGTTGCGGATCGACACGCGCTCGGCGAGAAGCAGTTTCAACACCGCCTGCAGGCCTGAATAAGACATGTGCGACGAGCAAATTTCGTCGGCGAGCTTCTTGTATTCCGGGTCGAGGCGATCGATCAGGATCTTGACGTCCTTGTAGGACAAAAGTTGCGGCAGGTTGTTGCGGATGACCTCGCTCATGTGGGTCAAGACGACCGAGACGTTGTCGATCGGGTGGAAGCCCTCGCGCTTCAGTTCTTCCGTGAAGGTTTCCAGAACCGAGACGGCCGGCATGCCAAAGGCGGGTTCACGGATCTCGTCGCCCGGCACCTTGGGCTTGCGCCCTGCCCCGGTGACAACAAGAACTTCGCCGACGCGCAGATTGTTCGAGGCGACCGTCGTGCCGTGGATACGTATCTGATAGGATTTTTCCGGAATACCGATGTCGTCGGTGACCTTGATTTCAGGCACGACGAAACCGTACTGGCTGGCGAACTTCTTGCGCATTTTGCCGACGCGGAACGCCAGTTCCTGGTGGGCACCCAGAAGCCTTGTCGAAACCATCTTGCCAAGTGCAAGTTCGATTTCGGCGGTCTTGAGCACGGACTTGACGGAGTCCTTCTCGGCTTCCTTGCTCTGGATAACCTGCTTTTCCTCGTTCTCGCGCTTGAGCTTGTTTTCCGCCGCCAGCTGGCGCGGAATGAACCAGGCGCCAAAACCCATGATACCGCCAAGGGCTACAAAGGGGATGAACGGCAGGCCCGGTACGAGCGCCAGTGCTGCCATCAGCGATGCTGCGACCAGGAGCGCCCGGGGATAACCGCTCAGCTGATTGATGACGGCCTCGTCGGTGGAGCCCGGCGTGCCGCCGCGCGATACGAGCAGACCTGCGGCCAACGAGACGATGAGGGCCGGAACCTGGGAAACGATACCGTCGCCGACGGAGAGCTTGACGAAGACGTCAGCGGCTTCGCCCAGTTCCATGCCGTGGCGGAAGTAGCCGATGATGATACCGCCAACGACGTTGATCGCCGTGATGATCAGGCCAGCGATCGCGTCACCGCGGACGAATTTCGAGGCACCGTCCATGGCGCCGAAGAACGAGCTTTCCTGCTCCAGTTCCTTACGCCGATGCTGGGCTTCCTTCTCGTCGATGATGCCGGCCGACAAGTCGGCGTCGATCGACATCTGCTTGCCGGGAATGGCATCGAGTGTGAAGCGGGCGCCAACTTCAGCGATACGCGTCGCACCCTTGGTGATGACGATGAAGTTGACCGTGATCAGGATCATGAAAACGATCAAACCGATGACGAAGTCGCCGCCCATGACGAGGTTGGCGAAGCCTTCAATCACGCCGCCGGCCGCTCCATGTCCCTCATGGCCGTGGGACAGGATGACACGCGTGGTCGCGATGTTGAGCGACAGACGGATCATGGTCGCGATCAGAAGGATCGTCGGAAATGACGAGAAATCCAGTGGTCGCCGGATCCACAGTGAGACCATCAGGATCAGCACCGAAAAGGCGATCGAGAAGGCCAGTCCCATATCGATAAGGAAGGGTGGGATCGGCAGGAACAGGATGCAGAGGATGACGACGATGCCGAAGGCAAAGCCGATATCACGGCCCTGAGGGCTGACATTCGGAATTACGAGTGCAGGAGGTTGCGCCATGTCTTACCCGTCTCTTCATGAGAAGTCGGCCGGAATCACACTTTCCGGCAGTCTGCCCAAGACGTAGCGGCCCAAGCTTGCGCGAGGGTGTCAGACACGGGGCTCAGAAGCCCGATTGTATGCGCGAGAAGACGAGATTGGCGAAGAGCGAGATCTGCGCGCCGACAAAGGGGGCAGAGATCCCGATGGTGATCATGATGGCGAGGATCTTCGGAACGAAGGTCAGCGTCATTTCCTGAATCTGGGTGAGCGCCTGTATCAGTGCGATCACAACGCCGACCAGCATGCCGGCGGCAACCGCCGGGCCAGAGGCCACCACGATCGTCCAGATGGCGGCCTGCAGAATGTCGAGTGCATCTGCCTCGTTCATGAGACGGTTCTCCCGGAGTGGCGAATCATGCCCTCCACTCCGGAAGGCCTAGCATTTTTACGAGTCGGTCGTCTCGGTGGTCGTGGTGGTCGCCGGTACGGTTCCGACACGAACGCCGACGACGATCGGGATTTCCTTACCGTCCGTGGTGGTTGCCACCATCGTATCGGAATAGACGCGAACCGAGGCGACAACACCGGTTGTCTTCTCATCGGCGCTGGTGATCGTCTTGCCGATGTAGTTGCTGGCATTCGTCAGCGCATTGCCGGTGATCAACGTTTCCAGGTTCGAATTCATCTGAATGGACTGTTCGACCTGCGAGAAGGTCGCCAGCTGCGAGATCTGCTCGCTGGCATCCATCGGGTTCGTCGGATCCTGGTTCTGCATCTGCGCGATCAGCAGCTTGAGAAAGCTGTCATAGTCAACCGAGGCGCTGGCTGCGGCGGAGGCCGACGAGCTGGTCGTGGTCGTCGTTGTGCTGGTCGCGGAGGTAACTGCGTCTACCGCCATGGTGCAATCTCCTTGCGGATCTGTTCGATCGTCGCCGGCGTCATTTCCTGATTGTTCAGGATCTGATCCTCGATCGGATAAAGCGAGCGAATGGCCTTCAGGGCGTCAAAGGCGCGACCGGACGAAACCATTCCGTCGATGCGCTTCAGTTCGGCGAGGATTTCCTCGTTCTCGAAGCAGGACAGGAGCATGATGACCGACTTGCGGAACATCACGAGCGACTGATCCTTGCCTTCCGGATTGATCAGCATCATCTGCGCGATGAAATACAGCTGACGCAGCGGCGTGGTGGCCTGTTCCGGCTGCAGAACATGGTTCTCGAGCAGGAACGTGACATCATTCATGAATTCGAGAGCAACCTTGCGGTCGACGCGAAGAACCGCCCCGTTGATAAAGATACGTTCACCCGACTTGAGGGAGATGCGCAAAGTGCTCTTCATTTAAGTCCATCCCTGATGATGGTTGTCACGTCGATGATGCCCTGGAAATTGGTGGATTGGCGCTTCCGGATGCGGTCGCATTCCTTCAGGATCCAGATGGCTATGGAAATCAGATTGGCCCGAACAGCTTCATCAAGCTGGTTCTCGGGGTTCTGCAGGTCTTCAACAAGGCGGATCCAGACCCGGCGGGTATAGTAGATCGCCTCGATGGCTTCGCGAGAATAGCTGGTCGTGTCGCGGGCCGCGCCGAGAAGCTGGATACAACGGTCGAGGGCTTGTCGTTCGCGATCTTTCGCGTCGGCAACGCCATCCTCCATGATTTCGGCGTATGAGAACTGGTACATTCAGTTGCCCTTCAGTTTCATTTCACCCTTTGCTCATCAAAGGTAGTTTACAAGGGACAGCGCCTGGATCTTCGCGGTCAGAGTGTAGGAAGCTTCCACCATGGAAAGCAGAGAGTTAACGCGAGTCGAGGCTTCGTACGCATCCACTTCAATCTTGCTTGAAAGGCTCGTATCGATGATGTCGATCTGGACCTTGAGCGAGGCATCCGCCTTCTCGATCCGGTTTTCCGACAAGCCAAGTTGCGAGCGCGTCGAGTTGATCCCCGTAATCGCACGGCCGGTGAAGTCGATCGCGGCATTGATCGCGACGGTCACGGCACTGGCCGGGGCACCGATGGTCATCAATTCCTGCGTCACGACGGCTGCCAGTGCGAAGTTACGGAAGCCGCTGGCGTTGGCCGAGGCGGATGTCGAGACCGTCTCGGACTGGGTGATGCGGCTGGTCATCACCTGATCGGTTGCGCTCGACCAGTCTGTGGTCCAGTCCGTGCCGGAATACATCGGCTCGAGGACGCTGGTGATGAAATCCTCCATGCTCGGCACGCCCGTCGCGGCGATCGTCGCCGTGCCGACCGTGTCCGTCGGCGGAAAGCCGAAATAGGCGGTAAAGGATGCATCGAAGGCTGTCTTGGCGGCAGAAGTCGCGTTGTATTCGGCAAGCGGCTGGACGTCGGTGTTGATTCCGGCAAAGAGAAATTCGCCGTTTGCCGACTGGTTTGCCATGCTGATCATGGTCGACAGCGAGTTCTTGACGGTCATGACGGTCGTCTCGACCGTATCCGTGTTTGACGAGCCGGAGATGGTGATCAGCGCGTTGTTCATGTCCTCGGCCGCCGAAGCGATCTGGGTCAGAGCCTCCTGCGAGGCCGACAGTCGCTGCGTCGCGATCGAATTGTTGCTGACCATCGAGGACAGCCGAAGGCTTTCCCGGTTGAGATCGACAACCGTGGACGTCTTGCTGCCGAGTTCCGCGCCGATGTCGTAGAAGTGCCCGGTGCTGACCTCTTCCTGTGCCTTCAGCAGCTCGGTCTGCGCCTGACGGATGGTCAGTCGCATGGAGGTCTGGATCGAGAGATTGGATACGCTGGACGTCGACATTAGGGATTACCCCGCCATTTCAAGAACAGCCGCCAACATCTCGTCCACCGTCGAAACGAGTTTTGCTGCAGCCTTGTATGACTGCTCTACATCGAGCAGCAGCGACAGTTCCTCATCGAGGCTGACAGCCGTCTTGGAGGAATAGGTCTGGAAGGTTCGCTCGTAGAGAGCGGCCTTGTTCTCTTCCGCCGCTGTCGCGTTTGAGCGCAGTTCTTCGAGCCAGCCGATCGAGTTGCTGGCGAAGGACAGGAGGCTGGACGTGGTCTTCAGATCGGCATCGGCGGAAAAGGCGCGGTCAGCCGAAAGCTGGTCGACATAGGCGTTGATCAGTTCGGTATAGCCGGAGGATCCGGCTGTGTTCTTGACATAGGCCGCGCCGTTGATCCCACCGTCGCGGATCAGGGTCGGATCGCCGCCGGCATCAGACCGGACTGCATCATTGACCTTGATCAGGGCTGCAAGACCAGGCTGAACGGTACCGGTCGTCGGAACGGTACCCGTCGGCCAGGTGAAAAGGCCCGGAAGCGGATTGAGGCCGCTAGCATCAGTTTCCTGGAAAGCTTCAATCAGACCGCGGGCAACTTCGTCCAACTGGTTCTGGAAGGTCGGGGCCACGACATCGCGCAGCTGCACAAGCGCTGCAAGCGAGCCTTCACCGTCAGTGTTGCCACCGACGCCGGCTTTGACTGCCGTGCCATCGATGAAAATCGAATTGCCGGTGACCGTCGCGTCATAGGTATAAGTGCGCACGAAGGAGACTTCGCGCGGATCGGTTTCGAACAGGGTCGTGCCATCAGACGTGTAGAGGACCATGTCGCTGTTGGTGCGCATGTTGACGCTCACACCGACGATGTCCGAAATTTCCTTGAGCAGGGTGTCCCGGCGATCAAGATAATCGCTGGCATCGCCCCCCGTCGCCGTCATCCGCACCACGGTGTCATTGACCGTCTTGAACTCTGCGAGCAGCTTGTTCAGCGACTGGACTTGCTCGTAGATCTGAGCATCGGATTCCGCGCGCAACGCCTGGGTCGACTTCGTTGCATCGTTTAGCGAATTGGCGACGTCGATGGCGTCGGTTACCACCGTGGAGGCAAGAGCTGACTCCCCTGGGGCTGCGGCAAAGGACTGCAGGCTGCTCTGCAGGTTGGCCATGAAAGTGGAGGTCGACAGCTCGTAGTCGTTGCCGCCGAGCGCGTCCGACAGGCTGGTCAGCCCGTCGAGCAGATTGGTCTGGGCGCTCTGCTGCGACGTGGACGAGGAGAGCTGTCGCAGCAGAGCCATCTGCTGCGAACGCTCGTTCTGCGTGGTCGATGCACCGTAGATCGTCTGGACCACCACCGACTGGCGACGGACATAGTTCTCGTTGCCGTCGTTGGCGATGTTCGTCGAGACCACCGCAGTCTGCTGCGATGTGTTCCGGAAGATCGAATTGGCCGTATTGAGCGACGATGCAAGCGACATAGGACTAACCTACTCTTTCAATTATCTCTTCAGGTTGACCAGGGTTTCCATCAATTCGGAACCGGTCTGAAATACCTTGGAGTTTGCCGTGTAGTTACGCTGCGATTCGATCATGGCCGTCAGCTCTTCAGCCACGTCGACGTTCGAATCTTCGAGAGCGCCGGAGATGATGGAGCCGAAGCCGCTGGACCCGGCATAACCCATGACGATGACGCCCGAAGAGTTCGACTGGGTGTAGAGGTTGCCGGCAACCGGGTTCAGTTCGTCCGGGCTCTGCACGCTGGCGAGTGCCACGCGGAACTTCGGTACCAGATCGCCATTTTCATAGGCGATAGAGACGATACCCGCTTCGTCGATCTCGTAACCCTTGACCTTCGACGCAGCATTGCCGTCGACTTCACCTTCTTCCACGGAGAAGTCGGAGGCCAGCTGCGTGGTATTACCGATCTCCAGCGAAATTCCAGGAACTGTTGCGCCATCAATCGTGAAGGAGGTAAGGCCGAGCGTTCCAGAAGCCGGCGTCGTCAGTTTGCCGTCCGTGTCGAAGACCAGCGGTGTGGAAGCGAGAACGGTGGCAGGCGTACCGGGACCGGTCGCCGTAACCGTCCAGTTGTTCGCGGCGGTCTTCGTGTAGGTGAACTCGATCAGGCGGCTCGAACCCTGGCTATCGAAGACCTTGAGCGACGTCGTCTGAACGAAACCGACGGCCTCGCCATTCGGCAGGTTGACGTTGAGCGTGCCTTCGGTCGAAGCAACAGCAGAAATGCCGGAGCCCGACAGGTCGACTGCTTCCAGGCCGTCGAAGCCGTTGACGACGATGGTCGGGTCGGCAGCCGAATCATATTCGTAGCCCATCAGGGTGTAGCCGGCGGTGTTCTTCAGCGTGCCGTCATCCTGCAGCACGAAAGAACCGGCGCGGGTGAGGTAAGGCGTGCCGTCGGTCCCGCTGACGACAAAGAAGCCGTCGCCGTTGATGGCGAGATCGGTCTCCGATGTCGTGTAGCTGAACGTCCCCTGGCTGGAGATCGAGTAGCGGATGTCGGTCTCGACGCCGCCCGAATTGTAGGCGCCGTTGGTGGTCGGCAGAATCATCGAGGAAAACTGGACGGAGGCCTTCTTGTAGCCGACCGTGCTGGAATTCGCGATGTTGTCTGCAACGGTGCCCAGGCGGTTTGCCTGTGCATTCATGCCCGAGACACCTGTTCGCATCGTTCCGTAAAGGCTCATATCAAATCCTCGTTTCCGTAATTAAGGGGAGAGTATTCAGTGGGCCTTGCGTGAAGCTGTCTGACAAAAACGGCCCCGTCCGAACTGATCGGAGGGGCCGGTTTTCGGGGCCCGCATTGCAGGCAGCTTCAGCTCCAGTCGATGCAGTAGCCAAGGAAGCGCTTGGAATCGACCGGGTCGTAGCCGAGCTTCTTGCGCAGCTTCTTGCGCAGTTTGGAGATGTGGCTTTCGACGACGTTCTCTTCGACTTCTTCGTCGAAGATTCCGTAGATCGCATTGAAGATCTGGGTCTTGGAAACGCGACGACCGCGGTTGGCGACCAAATATTCCAGGATGCGGCGCTCACGGCGCGGCAAGGGGAAGACGTCGCCGGAGATCTCGGGATCGCGGCCGTCTGAGAACACCTTGATCGGACCGATTTCGGTGAAGTTGGTGATCGCACGCAGTCTGCGCCGGATGGCGGCAGCCCGTGCCAGAATTTCCCGGGGATGAACCGGCTTGCGCACGACGTCATCGACGCCGCAATCGAAGAGCGCCAGCGTCGCCTCGAGCGACGGCTGATCGCTGACCGCGATCACTGGTGCCTGCGTCCGGTCACGGATCTGACGGGGCAGTTCGAGCAACATGTCGCCCTGCCCGAGTACAAAAGCCTCAACCGCCGCAATGTCGGAATCCGCCGCCGTGCTGACCCAATCCCCGAATTCTCGAGGGTCGAATCCTGTCGAGGGAATTCCCTCGCGTCCAAATAGAGAAGTATAGCCGTCCTTAACGAGCTCGCGCTCATCAACCACTACGATCATTCGTCCGCCTCCGAATCAGTGTGGTGTTTCGATAGCTATGGGTACGAATCGGGGGATTCACGAACAACTGGCGAAAATTAACCATGGATTTTAATAATTGATTAACCATTGGGGTCCGATTTGATCTATATGTAGTAGATAAAGGACCAATGCATCACTATTTTTCAGTGGAAAAGTTAACGCAAGCTTCGCGCAAGCTATTGGTCTGGTCGCCAGATCACAGTCTCGCCGCATTTTGCAAATCGCCATAATTGTGGCTGTCAATCAACTTTTGATTGTCATTCACCGCAAAATTGTCGCGCCGGCGGTGTCCATTTACCGTAACCTGTCGCCACCAGATTGGCGATGACGCGACAGACATAGCGCTTCTGCGCGGGGTCATTGTTGGGGCCAGCGTGATATCGTGCGACGGCCATGGTCCAGGTTTCATGGCGTCGATGGAGATTGTTGAGGAAGCTCGCCGCATATTCGACGTTCTTGCGCGGGTCGAACATGGCCTCCACGGAGGTGAAATGCTCCCCGTGGAAGTGCTGGTTGATCTGCATGCAGCCGACATCGATCAGCTTCGCGCCGGATGATCGCGCTGTCTCGAAGCCCTCCAATGCGGCGTCCAGATTGTCGAAGTAATAGGCCTTGCCTTCGACATTGATCGCATAGGGCTGAAGGCTGCCCTTGCGACCCGTCTCCGTCAAACCCACCGAATAGAGGATGCCGGCCGGAATGCCGTATCGTGCCGCCGCATTGGTGATTGCGCGCTCACAGGAACCGACATTGGCCAGCGCCGGAGCGCCCAGGTCAGATGTAAAGCTGACCAGAAGACTGACTGCCAGCACCGGAAGCCTGTGCCGTAAGCTCCTGAGCGCTGCGATCATCGGCCGTCCTCGTCATGTTTCCTGCCGCTTCCCGGCGTTCCTGATTGCCTGCCTGGCTGCCTGATTGCTGTGCCTGCTGGCCAAGCTGCTGGCCGGACGTGCTGCTCTGCCCGGCGGTGTCAGCGCTCTTGTCGGTCGGCGCCAGTTGCAGGGTGACCTGCACCTGATCGACAGTCAGGCCCTGCGCCTTCAGCGCTTTCAGCATGTCCGACTGATCAGACTGGAGCTGGCGCAAGGCGGCGTGGTTGTCGACTGTGAGTTGGACGCTCAGTTCGTCACCGACGAGCTTCAGGGTCGCTGTGACGCTGCCAAGCTCAATAGGGGTCATCTGGAGCTTCAGCGTGTGGACTACCTTGCCCTGACTGGTTTGCGTGGCCGCATTGGCCAGCTCCGATCCGGGCTGCATGGCATTGACCCATTCGCTGTCACCGAGCATGGCGGCCGTGACCGCTGCGCCATTGGACGTCGACGCCGGCGCAATGAAGCGGCGCGCATCCATGACAGTGACGGTCTCGACCTTCGTCGGCTCCGTCTGCTCAGCCTGGCTCGCGGCCGTTTCGCTGCGCATCGTCAATGCCTGGCCCTTGCCATCGGCACGGACGAAGCGGAAAGTCCGATCTCCATCCGATCCGCCACCTTCAGTGCCAGTGTCAGTCGATCCGCCGGAGATGCGAGCTTCGGAGTCTGCACGTGCCATGGAAAGTTCGGCCTTAGCGTCAACCGCCGTTTTGCGGCCGTCCGCCGTATCGGCCTGCACCGCTTCCGAAACCGCCTCACCCACTGCCGAGGACAGAAGTTGCAGAACATCGCCGATGCCATCTGTCTTTGCTTCGACGACGACAGTTTCGGCGGTCTCGACATCGGTACCGTCGCCTTCACCGATTCCTTCGAGTGCGCTTTCCAGATCGGACTTGGCCGAGGCATCCGCCTTATCGGCTTTTTCACCCTTGCCGGCGCGGACTGCCGTCTCGCCCTTCTGCGCCTTGCCGTCAGCGGCTTTCACCACCAAACCGGCGAAATGGTCTGCGACCTTTTCCTGAGCCGTCTGCGCGGCCTGCTGAAGCTGGCCGGATATCTCGATGATCGGCTTCTTGCCCGTTGCCTGCCGGGTTTCGCCGGGAATTTCGCCGCCCTCGGCGCCATCCTCTGCATCGACCTGGTCATCGGTGGCCTTTTGCTCCCTGCTGTCGTTGCGGCCAGCGCTGGACATGACCTTGGAGAAGCCGTCTTCCCCCTGACCATCTGCACGTCCTGCTGTTCCGGAGCGCGATAGGGCGGCATCCGGGCTGGTCGTGCGCGGGGCTACGAGTGCATCCATCATGGTCATGGGCCTTCCTCCTCCAGGAGATCGTCTATCGCGCCAAGTTTGGAGCGTCCTGCTTCCAGAAATGTTGCCAGTTGCGGATCGATTGCGGGGGCTTCCGCCTGTTCGGCAGAAGCTTTGGCTGCGGTCTGCGGCGCCTCGGCAGACGGGGTCGTGGCCGCGCCATCTGCAGCTTGCTTCTCGGCTGTCGGAGCGCTGTCCGGTGCTGCAACCGGTGCGAACGGATCCTGCAATTCGGGATCAGCCGCAGCTGCGGCGGTCGCGGCCGCGTCTTGTGCTGCGGGCTCAGCGCCAGGCGCACCGTCCGGCGGGCTTTGTGGTGCTTCCGGCTTGCGCAGCACTTCCTTGGCGATGGTCTCGGCCGCCTGGCGCAAAGCCTTGTCGCGCGGAGTGAGCGCCGCCTCGGGAATTGCCGTCAGCGCTGCAATCGCATCACCGACACCTTCGGTTGGCACCTTGACCAGCGTGCCGTAAAGCTTGGCCATCGCATCATCGCCTGCCGCATCTCCGGCCAATTTACCGGCCTGTTCGGATGCAAGCAGCGCTAAATCCTTCTGGCCGTCAATGGCGGCACGCCGCGCCATGCGCAGATAGACTTCACGGCGGCGGTCGACATCCATATAGGACAGGGTCGCCTCGATATCCGCCGGCTGAACGGCGCCGACATTTGCCACAACCAGTTCGACGAACAGATCGGCGAACTGGCTCGCATAGGGCGAATAAAGAAAGCGGCGGGCATAGCGGTTCGCATATCCCTTGGCCTTGTCGACCATGTGCGCTTCCACGGCGACCGACAAGGATCGGCGCAAGGCGGCTTCCTCGACGATTGTGCCGGGAGCACTGAGGCGCGCCCAGTCGTAGTGTTTCAACGCTGCTGCCGGATCGAGTGCGATCGTGACATTGCCAGCGACAAGCGCCAGATAGGGCGCGATATCGGTATCCTTGTATTCAACGAGAATCTCGCCAAGCGTCTTTGAGATCAGCGTGCCCTTGCCGCTCAGATATTTGCGCAGGGCATCGGCGACGCGATTGTCGAAGTGGCCGTCAACGTCTCGGGCAACAAGGAATTCGAGCGTCTGCGGATTGCCGCCGCTCATCGCATAGATCAGGGCCGCATCGACATTGCGGGGATCGGCGAAGATGGCCGGATCCGCCTCGCGCAGACGCTGGTCGATGGTGCCGAGCATGAAGCGCTGCATGTCTGCAGCCGAATGGTCGCCCCGCACAACGCTATCCTGCACGAATTGCAAGGATCGCAACATGCGGTAGGGTTCGATATGCTCTGCTCCCTGCGCCATGGCCGGCAAGCTGCCCAAAAGGGCAGCCGCACAACCAGCCAAAGCAATGAGGGAGAAGCGCCGCAGAACCATGGATCAGCCCTGCTCTGCCTGGACGAGGATTTCGATGCGACGGTTGGCATCGGCCAGCGGGTCGTCCGGCACCTGCAGACGACGATCGGCAAAGCCGGAGACCTGCTCGACCCGATTTTCAGACAGGCCGCCACGGACCAGCATGTAATAAGCCGAATGGGCACGCGCCATCGACAGGCGCCAGTTGTCATTTTCCGTGCCACGGAACTGACGTCCGTCCGTATGGCCACGGATGATGATCTGGCCGTCGCGTTCCTGCAACAGCTTGCCGATCGCCTCCATCGCGACAACGAGGTCGCGACGAGGAACGGCGGAGCCGACATTGAACATGGGATCTTCGCTTTGGTCGCTGATGGTGACCAGCACGCCGCCCTCGGCCGGTGTGACCACGAGGCCTTCCGGCAGCTTCCCGGCAGCGCCGCCAATGGCCTCAACGATCTTTGCGCGCAAGGCTTCCGCATCCGCCGTCTGGGCTTCAAGCTTCTGCTCGGCCGTCTGGGCGGGGTCCTGCTGCGCCTTGTCTCCAGCCTTGGCATCGTCGGCTGTTTTCGCTGGATCAGCCTTGGCTGGATCCTGCTTGGCCTCGGGCGCGACATCCGGCCTTTCTTCGGTCGGCGTCACCATTTCCGTCGGCGTCTGCCCATCGAGGATCGGCTTTTGACCGGGAATGACGAGGGCAACTTCGGGCTGGCCTTCGGGCGCCGTGACATCTGTAGTCGGCTGTGTCTGCTGGTCAGAGGGCGTGGCAGCATCGGTCGGCTCGCCCTTAGGGCCAACGGCTGTCTGAACCTGCTGTGTCCAGAAATCGGGATCGAAAGGGTCGCGATAGGCTTCGCCGCCCTGTGCGCCGGTTGACGGGCCAGAATCGGCGGCGCCCCCCTCACCCTTGGCGCTGACATTGGCCTGCTGGCCGACTTCCTGAGCAATTTCAGCCAGAACGGAGTATGGATTTTCGAAGAAATCCGCCTCGGAATAGTTGGAGTTCTCGCCCGACGACGCCGTCAGATCTTCGCCGGTGGCCGCAGCGGAACCAACCTTGTCCTGATTTTCATCAACCTGGGAGCGCTCCTGCTTCTGCTCACCTTCCGCCTGATCAACGGGCTTCTTCAGCCCTTTTTCGGTCGGCTTTTCGTCGGCCAGCTTGATCGGGTTGAAGTAGCTTGCGACGGAGGCCTTGGTTTCCTCATTGGCCGCGTTGACGAGCCACATCACGAGGAAGAAGGCCATCATCGCTGTCATGAAGTCGGCAAAGGCGATCTTCCATGCGCCGCCATGGGCGCCGTCGTGATCGCCCTTGTGGCGCTTGACGATGATGATCTCGTTCTTGCCGTGGTGATGATTTTCGTCGCTCATTCCATAACCTTCTTCAGGCTGGCCGCAAATGCCGAGATACGCGTGACAAGGGCGGCGTCGCCGAATTCAGCCGAAAGGTCGAGATCGTCGCCCTCGACGTGGCGCAGCAGGGCTGCATGTTCCGGCATTGCTGCCAGCAATTGGTCAAACAGGCCGCGCGGACCCTTGACGCGAATGGTGCCCGCCTCCCCGGCGAGGATTGCGGCCTCCAACTGGCGGCCAAGTTCTTCGACTGCCTTGGCCGCGACGGCCTCGCTGAACAGCGGGACCAGCGCGCGTGCGACCTGCTCGCTGATGGCGAGCGACATCTGCCGGATCAGGTGCGGCAACTGCTCACCCAGTGTCGTGGAAAACTCCTCGCGCAGGCGCCGGTCATGTTCGGCCAGCGTTTGCGCATTGCCGATTTCGAGTGCCTGCCGATCCACTTCGAAAGCCTGTGTTGCCTCGATCCGTCCCGCCTCGTGACCTTCCGCATAAGCCTCCCGTCTGATGGCTTCGACATCCACCGGCTCGGGTTCGGGCAGTGCGGGAAAGTCGAGATCCATACCCTCATCGATCGACAGGTCGAACACCGACGGCACCGGCGCAGGGGGCTCCGGTGGGGCAGAGAAATCCTTGAGATAGCGTGTCAACGGCATGTTCATCGGCAATCGCCTCCATCGGCGACATGCATCGGCTGGAACAGCCTGGCCGATGCGTCGGGTAAATCAGACATCATGGCTTCCCGAAGGTCTTCACTCATCCTGCAGCCTCGATCTTACTTTCGGGTAAGCGACAGCAGCGCGGCGACTGTGCCATATTCATCCAGGAAGCTAGGGGTTCAAACTTGCGCGAGGGTGAAGGGAACCTCCGGCTGCGGCCATGAAAAGGACCGGCGAACGGGCGTCGCCGGTGCGCTTTCATTACTGCTGGAACAGCGTCAGGAGCTTTTCGGCACTGGTATTGGCAATCGAGAGCGCCTGGATGCCGAGCTGCTGCTGGGTCTGGAGCGCCTTGAGGCGAGTCGACTCTTCGTTCATGTCCGCATCGACGAGACGGCCGATACCTTTGGAAATCACATCCATGAGGTTGGAGACGAAGTTATCCTGCATTTCGATACGGCTGGTGATCGCGCCCAGGGTCGCGGCCGAATCGGTCAACTGCTGAATGAGATCGTCGACGACGCTGATCATGTCGGCCAGGTCTTCGCTGCTTGTCGTCTCATCAATGGCAATCTCGGCTGCGCCTGCTGGTGCCGAGCCCATGTCGAGCAGGAAGTACTCGCGTGGGACACCTGTCGCGGGGTCGATGAGAAGGTCGGCGTCAATCGCCTTGGTCAGGAAGCCACGGCTGGAATCCTGGATGTCGATCAGCACCGAGTCGGCCGTATCGAAATCGAGCGTCGTCACCTGAACGCTGCCGTCTGCGCCGCGGACGAAGGAGGAGACCACCTGCTTCATGCCAAGGACGCCGGCATCGCTGTTGTAGAGCCAGTTTTCGCCGGAGAAGGACGCAGACTGGGCCGAGGAGACGAGCTGGTTCTTCAGCTGTGTCATTTCCTCGTTGATCTTGTTCTTGTCGACGCCAGGTTCGCTGGCCGCGACCAGCTTGGACTTGATCGTCGACATGACTTCGACAACGTTATCCAGGGCCGTGTAAGCGGTATCAACAGTCGCCGCACCAAGACCCAGTGCGTCCGCCACGGTGGAGAGGGCAGCATTGTCCGAACGCATCGTGGTCGCAATAGACCAGTAACCGGCATTGTCCGACGCGGTTTCGACCCGGTAGCCGGAGGAGACCCGTCTCTGGGTCGTCTCAAGGTTGGTGTCGATCGAACGAAGCGTCTGGAGCGCAGCCATCGCGGCTGCGTTGGTCATAATGCTGGTCATGCGTGATGCCCTTGAGAATTGTTTTGCGCATCCGGAAGCAAGCCGGTCGCGACGGGCGGGCATCATGCAGACCAGCTCTCATCCGAGCGGTCCCCGTCGCATGTTAACAAATCATTAACAGCGCCAGTTAACAAAGGGTTATGGATGATGGCAAGCGCTACGGCCGGGGAAATTTCCCATCGGCGGCAGCGCAGAAAGCCTCACGCAAGGCTCAAAAAGAAATCCGCGCCCCAAGAGGGGCGCGGATCTTGCCGAAAACACTGACGCGGTCAGGGCGGGACGAAGTCATCCCTAGCCGGATGCCGCTTACTGACGGAAGAGCGTCAGGATGCTTTCGGAAGCGGAGTTGGCGATCGAGAGCGACTGGATGGCCAGCTGCTGCTGGGTCTGCAACGCCTTGAGGCGAGTCGATTCTTCGTTCATGTCGGCATCGACCAGACGGCCGATACCGGAGTCGATGGAGTCTGTGAGGGCAGCGACGAAGCTTTCCTGCATCTCGATCCGCATGGAGATCGAACCGAGCGCCGCGCCGGCGCTGGTCATGGACTGCAGGCCGTATTCAACCAGGGCCAGGGCTTCCTGCATGCCAGCATTGGTCAGGGTGGTGATATCGAGTGTGTCGATGGAGACACCGAGGATTTCGACTGGGTTGACACCGGCGGTCCCGTCATTGTCCCAGTCGACTTCGGCATCGAAGGTTTCGGCGACACTGCCGATGATGCCGGAGTTGGGATCGATCAAGCCGGTGGCGTCGCCGCCGAACAGGACGGTCATGCCGTCAGCGGTGGTCGCATCAAGCACATATTCTGTGGTTGCGACCGAAACATTGCCGTTCGAGTCACGGATGAAGCCCGAGACGACCGTTACGTTTTCGGGGCCTGTCACGGTGTTCTCACCGCCGGCTGCCCAGTTTTCACCGGAGAAGCTTGCCGATTCGGAGATCGAGCGAAGCTGCTCCTGCAGCTGGTCAATTTCTTCCTGGATCTTGGACTTGTCGACGCCTTCTTCCGTGGCGGCAACAACCTTTGCCTTGATTTCCTTAACGACTTCAATGGCGCTTTCCATAGCGGCATAGGCCGTATCGATCTTGGCGGCGCCGAGGCCCAGTGCATCCTGCACCGAGGAGAGCGCCATATTGTCTGAGCGCATAGTGGTCGCAATCGACCAGTAGGCGGCGTTGTCGGAAGCATCGCCGACACGGAGGCCTGAGGACACGCGCGCCTGGGTGTCCTGCATGCTCGAGTCGATCGTGCGGAGAGTCTGGAGTGCAGCCATCGCTGCGTTGTTGGTCAAGATGCTGGTCACGGTCGTGTCCCTTGAATGGCTAGTTTTCGGGGGGACATCCCGGTCTTTCCGGGGACGATGATGTGTGGCGTAATGCCTTTAACCAGTTCTTCGTCTTGGTTAATTCATCGTTACATGACCCCATGTAACGCGCTCATGGTTAATGATGAGTTAACTGCCGACAGCAAAAGTTTACGAATTGAAAACAACAAAAAAGCCGCCCCGAAGGGCGGCTTCCAAAGATCGTATTTTGGCGCGTCTTAACGGAAGAGCGACAGGATGACTTCGGTCGAAGAGTTGGCGATCGACAGGGACTGGACAGCCAGCTGCTGCTGGGTCTGCAGTGCCTTGAGGCGCGTGGATTCTTCGTTCATGTCGGCATCAACGAGACGGCCAACGCCCGAGTCGAGCGAGTCAGACAGCTTGTTGACGAAATCTTCCTGCAGTTCGATGCGGGTGGAGATCGAACCGAGTTCAGCGCCGGCGCTGGTCATGGCAGCGAGTGCTGCATCAACGAGCGTCAGGGCTTCCGCCATGTCGGTGTTGGTATAGTTGGTGATGTCCAGCGTGTAGACAGATTCGCCAGAAACGGCACCAGCAGCAGCCTGCACACCAGCGGTGGACTGGTCGAAGTCGACGAGTGCCCAGTCTGTTGCAACGCTACCGAGGATACCGGTTGCCTCATCGATGACGCCCGTGGCATCGCCACCGAACAGCAAGGTCATCTGCGGGTCACCAGCAGCAGCCTGCGCTGTTGCGTTCAGGTTATAGGACGTGGTCTTGACCGAGACGTTATTGTTGGCGTCACGGACGAAGCCGGAGACGACGGTAACGTCTACGGCTGTCGTATCCGTTCCAACGCCACCAGCGATCCAGTTTTCACCGCTGAACGATGCCGATTCGGCAATCGCCATCAGCTGCTCCTGCAGCTGCGAGATTTCTTCCTGGACCTTTGCCTTGTCGACGCCTTCTTCGGTGGCGGTGACCAGCTTGGCCTTGATTTCCTTCACGACTTCGATCGCGGATTCCATACCGGCGTAGGCGGTATCAACCTTCGAGGCGCCGAGACCGAGGGCATCCGAAACGGCAGAGAGCGCCATGTTGTCGGAGCGCATCGTGGTCGCGATCGACCAGTAAGCGGCGTTATCAGAAGCTTCACCAACCCGCATGCCGGACGATACGCGGCCCTGGGTTTCTTCCATGCCGCTGCTGATCGTGCGCAGGGTCTGGAGTGCCGACATTGCGGCCATATTCGTAAGAATGCTCGTCATGGTTGTATTGCCCCTTGAATGGCTGAATAGGAAGGGACATTCCGGTCTCTCCGGGAGCGGCGCACAGCATCATGCCTGCTAACTGGCTGAATTTATTAGTTAGCTCGCTACTCTGATGAGACCTAGATAACGGTATCAAGGTTAATGAAGCGCTAAACGAAAATGAAACTTGGGAGAATTTGCGAGAAAATTTGCAACTCTCGCGCGCATGCGCGCGTAGCAGATTATGTTTAACAAAACGGAAAGGCCGCATCCTTTCGGATGCGGCCTTGTTCGTAGCCCCCTGCCCGGATTCAGCCACCGGACGTTCGGGCTTTTCCCGATCCCGCCTCTGGTCAGCCACCAAGGCATACTGGGATGGGTTATTCGAAACCGACTGTTATCAGTCGGAATGCGCTTCCGATTAACGGAAGAGCGACAGGATGTTCTGCGAGTCGTTGTTTGCGATCGACAGAGCCTGGATTGCCAGCTGCTGCTGGGTCTGCAGGGCCTTGAGGCGGGTCGACTCTTCGTTCATGTCGGCGTCGACGAGACGGCCTACGCCCTTCTCGATGGCGTCAGACAGCTTGGACGAGAAGTCCGACTGCAGTTCGATACGAGCAGAGAGCGAACCGAGCTGAGCGCCGGCGCTGGTCATCTTTTCCAGTGCAAGGTCAACCGAAGCCAGAGCCACGTCGAGGTCGTCGTTTTCCACGTCCAGGTCGGTGATCTTGATCGAAGCAACGGCAGCAGCAGCACCGGCGACGGTAACCTGATCCGTGCTGGTCAGGATCGATTCCTGCGTGTCATCAACTTCGCCCTGGGCGTCGAGACGATACAGCAGGTTGTCCTGGCTCTGTACGTAAGATGTCGTCTTGACACCAACGTTGCCCGAAGCGTCACGGACGAAGCCGGAGACAACGGTCTTGGTTTCAGGCGTTTCAATCGCGAGGAAGTTTTCGCCGTTGAAGGACGAGCTCTTGGCGATCGACTCCAGCTGTTCCTTCAGCTGAACGATTTCTTCCTGAACCTTGGCCTTGTCGACGCCCTGTTCCTGAGCTGCGACTACCTTGGCCTTGATCTCCTGCATGACGTCGATTGCCGATTCCATACCGGCATAACCGGTATCGACCTTGGCAGCGCCAACGCCGAGCGCGTCGGTGACAGCGGACAGAGCAAGGTTGTCGGATTTCATCGTGGTCGAGATCGACCAGTAGGCAGCGTTGTCCGAAGCCTTGGAAACCTTCAGGCCGGTCGAAATGGCGCTCTGCGTGGATTCCATGCTCGAGGAGATCGAGCGGAGAGTAGAAAGCGCAGACATAGCGCTGGAGTTGGTCAGAATGCTGGCCATAGGTCTTGTCCCTTTGAACTAAATACTGATTGGGGACATACCGGACTTCAAGATTTACCGGTCAGCGACGGTTCGGCTTCATGCCATTTGGTATTTTCTATTTGGTACCAGACCCGTCGTGTGAGGACCAAATTCGCAGCCAATTCTTGCCAACCCCTTAATCTCGCAGGGGCGTGCCGGGATTCAAAAACCTATGGTAAACAAGGGCGTAATGGTTAACGCACTATCGTCCCAATCGTTAAACAAACGATCGGACGAGGCTCCCGACCAGGAGGTTCCAGCCGTCAATCAAGACAAAGAACAAGATCTTGAATGGCAGTGAAATTGAGGTCGGTGGAAGCATCATCATACCCATGGCCATGGTAATTGTAGCCACCACCATATCGATGACCAGAAAGGGCAGAATGATCAGGAAGCCGATCTCGAAACCGCGACGGATTTCCGAGAGCATGAAGGCCGGAACGAGAACGCGGTAGTCGACCTTGCCATCCACGACCGTCGTCTGGCCGCGCTCGTTGGCGAGGTCGACGAAGAGGCGCAAGTCCTTGTCCCGGGTGTTTGCCGTCATGAAGGTGCGGAAGGGCTCGGCTATGCGCGCCACTGCTTCCGCTTCGGTAATCTGATTGTTCAAGAGCGGTTGCACGCCATCGCGCCACGACGTGTCCATGGTCGGCGCCATGACGTAAAAGGTCATGAAGAGCGCCATGCTGGTCAGGATCATGTTGGATGGGGTGGTGGCCAGTCCCATCCCTGAGCGCAGGATGGCAAAAGCAATCAGAAAGCGCGGAAAACTTGTGACCATGATCAGGATGCCAGGCGCTACAGAGAGCACCGTAAGCAATCCGAAAGTACGAATGATCCAAGCCGCCACCGATCCATCGATCGGGGTGTTGAAAATATCCGTCGGGAACTGCTGCGCGTGAGCCAGTTCCGGCGCCATCATCATGACGGCGACGAGGAGTAGGATTCGAATCATTCGATCACAAACGTTCTGAACATCACTTTCGATACGCGCCCTTCCGAACGAAGGTCAACACGCTCTTCTATGTCATCCTTGAGATATTGAAATCCGCGCGGCCCCTCGATCTGCTGGAGAGACACAGTGCGCAGATAACTGAGAATATCCTGGTGGACGTCCTCGGCGACTTTGACGTCCGGCGGGCCGTTGAAAAGGATCGCAACCTCAAGCCGGACCCAGTTTTCCGAAGGGTAAGCGAGATTCGTGGTGATCGGCTCCAGCGCAACCACCCCATTCGCTTCCGTCGAGATTGGAGGAATGCCTTCCTCCTCCTTCTTTCCAGCCTCGCCGCCTTCCGCAGCAGCCTTGGCCTCTTCCGCCGCCTTGGCTGCTTCCGCGGCCTGTTCGACACGCGGCGCCAGCATGCCGCCAATGACCCAACCACCGCCGGCGCCGACCACGGTCAACAGAATGAGCGGCACGAGAAGTCCCATCAATCCGGACTTCTTCTTGCCTGTGGCTTCCTGGTTTTCGTCCAAGCTCATGACGTCCCTGCCCTTCCGTTCGGATCAGAAGGGCGAGTAGATGTCGACGACCTGCTGGCCGATCGGCGGCTGCTGCACTTCCGTCAGGCGACCACGGCCGCCATAGGAGATGCGGGCTTCTGCGATCTTCTCATAGGAGATCGTGTTGTCGGCATCGACATCCTGCGGACGCACGATACCAGCCACATTCAGGATACGCAGTTCGTGGTTGACGCGCACCTCCTGCGATCCGCTGATCAAGAGATTGCCGTTCTCGAGAACGCCGGTCACGACTGCCGCCACGAGCAGCGTAAGCTTTTCGGAGCGTTCGGTCGAACCCTTGCCCGATGAACTGGTGTTGGAGTCCGTCGACAGATTGCCCGTGGTCCCGGTATCTGTCGAGAAGCCGAGGAAATTCGAAATTTCCGCACCCCAGGTCAGGCCGGTCGAATTGTCGCGACTGCGGTCCGTCTCATTGCTGAAGTTGGCTTTGTCATTGATCTGAATGTCGATCGTCAGGATATCGCCAACATTGAGGGCGCGGGCATCCTTGAACAAGGCCGACTGGCTGTCGCTCCAGAGCGAGTAGCCGCTGGCCGTTTGCGCGGCCTGCTTCGGGTACATGGCCATCTGTGGCGTCTGGCTGTAACGCAGGCCGGAGCCGATCGGGCTCATCGACGGCGCGTTGCCGATCTCCTTGACGGTCTGGCTCTGGCAACCTGCCAGAAGGAGAATGGCCATGAGAGCCGGGATGCGCTTCGTCATGATGGGTCCTTCGATGTATTGCGATCGGAAGCACTCGACATGATCGAGGCAACCTTGGCCGCCTTTTCGGGGCTCATTTCCGTGAGAATCAGGCTCGACTGGCGCGGCGGGAGCTTCATGATGATCGCAGCAGCCAGAATGACATCCGTCTGCTCCAGCTGCGGCGCGGCTGCGTCCGGTGCCATCTTCTTGTAGATCTCAAGAAGCTGCCCCTCGGCCTGCTTCATGAAATCGTTGCGGCGGGTCAGCCAGTCTTCGTATTCGGCGCGACGCTTCTCCAGAACCGCGATGCGGCCATCGACATCCGCCTGGAGCTTGTCCAGTTCCTGTTTTTGCAAGAGGTAACGCTGGTCGCGTGCCGCATCGGCAATGCCGGTGCAGAATTGCTGAATTTCAGCTTCGGAGGCGCTTTCGAGTGGTGCTTGCTGGCCAACCGCCGTGCCGGCAAAGGCCGGAAGTGTGGCAATCAGGCCAACAATTGCCAGATTGCGCAACGCGGTGGACGAGGTCACGATATCAAGCCTCTTGATCATTGCAGGACGAGCTCCGCTTGCATGGCGCCGGCGGACTTGATGCCCTGAAGGATCGCGATGATGCCATCCGGCTTCACGCCGATGCTGTTCAGGCCGCTGACAAGGGTTCTCAGGTCAGGACCGTCGACGATGGCGATCTTGTCGCCTTCCTTCTGCACGAAGATATCCGTCTGCGGCTGTACCGCCGTTTCGCCGCGCGAAAAGGGTTCGGGCTGAACAACCTGGGGCGATTCCGTGACCTGGACGGTCAGCGTTCCGTAGCTGACGGCAACCCTGGACACCCGGACATCGGCGCCGATGACGATCGTACCGGTGCGTTCGTTGATCACCACGCGGGCGGGCGAATCCGTTGCCACGACCAGATTTTCCACATCGGCCATAAGCCGGGCAAGATCCGCCGTGCGCGGCTTCTGGACCACGATTTCCTGGCTGTCGCGGGCTTCGGCAATCGGGCCACCGTAATTGGCTGCGGCATAGGCATTGATCGTGTCAGCAATCCTGAGCGAGGTGGTGAAGTCCGGATTGCGCAGCTGCAGGACGAGGTTGACCGCATCCTTGAACCGGGAGGGAAGCTCGCGCTCGACGATCGCGCCATTTGGCACGCGGCCCGATGTCGTGATCCCTTCCTGGACGCTTGCAGCATCACCCTGGGCGTTGAAGCCGGAGACGACCACGGAGCCCTGGGCGACGGCGTAGATCTGGCCGTCAGCGCCGGTCAGCGAGGTCATGACGAGCGTGCCGCCACGCAGAGAACTTGAATCGCCGAGCGAGCTGACTGTCACGTCGATACGACTGCCGGGGCTGGCAAAGGGCGGCAGGTTCGCGGTGACCATGACGGCCGCCACGTTCTTGGCATTCGACTGACCGCCTTGCGTGGAAATGCCAAGGTTTTGCAGCATGGCGCGCATCGACTGGTCGGTGAAAGGTGAGGACCGCAGGCTGTCGCCGGTTCCCTGCAGGCCGACAACGAGACCATAGCCGATCAGCTGGTTATCGCGACCGGATTGCAGCGATGCGATGTCCTTGATCCGCGAATTGGCGGCGATGGCGGGCTCGAGAGGCGCGATCACCAGAGAGAGCGCGCAGACTGCAAGACGCAAGAGAGCAAGCGGTTTCATTTCGCCATCACCTGTATGGAACCATCGGCCATGACCGTGCCGGTTACGACGGAGCCGGAATCGATGTTTCGGACCTTGATCAGATCGCCGACCATCGCGTCTGTGAGGGGTGTGCCGGAGGCGCTGATCAACATGTTGCCGATCGTGAAGGTCAAACGCACACTGGCGCCGCGCTTGATGGCGTAGGCTTCGCGCAGACCTGCAACCGGGATGGTGCGTCCCGGCAGAAGGGTCCGCTTGGCGACGCGGCCGACCACTTCATCCTTGCTGCGGGCATAACCGCCAGCCAGGTTGGGATTGGTCACCGAGACGATATCGACCTGTTCGGCGGCAATGGTTTCGCCCGGATAGATCACCTGCTTCGGGATCACGGCGGTATCGGCCGCCGCAGCCGCGACGGCACCCATTGCCAGGAATGCGGCGGCGAATTTCACCGCACGCAGCCCGTTGCGGAATGATCGGCGAAACCTCATGTTTGCCTCCAGTTGCCGTTACTTCAGGTTCTTACTGACGATCTGAGCCATCTCGTCGGCGGTGGTGATGACCTTGGAATTCATCTCGTAGGCGCGCTGGGCAGAGATCATGTCGGTGATCTCCTTCACAGCGTCGACGTTGGACGCTTCCAGGTAAGACTGCTTGATGTAGCCGAAGCCGGGGTCTTCAGGGGCTGCGACGATTGCTGCACCCGATGCGGCCGTTTCGGAGAAGAGGTTGTCACCGAGTGGCTTCAAACCGGCTTCATTGACGAAGTTTGCAATCGTCAGCTGACCCAGATCGGTGAAATCGGAATCATTGCCGATACGGGCCGAGACCTGGCCTGTACGACTGACGGTGACCTCGGTTGCATCGCCGGGAATGGTGATCTGCGGGGTCACCAGATAGCCGTCGATCGTCACCAACTGGCCTTCGGCATTCATGTTGAACGCGCCGGAACGGCTGTAGAAGGTCTGACCATCCGGGGTCTGAATCTGGAAGTAGCCGCGGCCGATCAGCGACAGATCGAGCTCGTTGCCGGTCTGGACAAGCTCGCCCTGGGTGTGGATCTGACGAATGGCGGACGTCTGAACGCCGAGACCGATGTTCGCGCCTTCCGGCACGATGGCCTGGTTGGCGCGGTTCGGCACGCCCTGAGCCCGCTCGGTCTGATAGAGAAGGTCGGAGAATTCCGCACGCGCCCGCTTGAAGCCGGTGGTGTTGATATTGGCGATGTTGTTCGCAATGACCTCAAGATTGGTCTGCTGGGCATCCATACCCGTGGCTGCGATGGCGAGCGCTCTCATAGGCGATACCCCTGCTAAATCTGCATCTTAGTGATTTCGAGATAGGCACTGACGATCTTGTCGCGGAAGGCAATCGCTGTTTGCAACGACTGCTCCGCCTGCATGACCGCATCGACGACTTCGCGTGTGTTCGCCTTGCCGGTCAGTCCGTCGAACGACGCCTGTTCGCTGCGCTTCAGGCTGTTGGCCGCGTCGACCGCGACATTGCCGAGCGCCTGCATGAAGGTTTCGCCGGTCGCCGTGCCCGGCGTCGTTCCCTGCAAGGTGGTGCCGGGGCTTTCGAAGAGGCTGGTCAGCGCTTCGGTCGACTTGGTGCCGGAGAGCGCGCTCAGTTTGGAAATGCTTTCAATCATTGCGAGGCCTTCAGCAGGGAAATGGTCTGAGAAATCATGTCGCGTGTCTGCTTGATGGTCTGCAGATTCGCTTCGTAGGACCGGTTGGACTCGCGCATGTCGCCCATTTCGATCAGGACGTTGACGTTCGGCATCTTGACGACGCCACGCGCATCAGCCGCGGGGTTGCCCGGGTCATATTCATTGATGAAATCCGACTGATCGACGCCGAGTTTCTTGACCTTCACCTCTTCGGCGCCCGATACGCGATCGAGTTCGCTGCCGAAGGTGATGGTCTTGCGGCGATAGGGATCTGCACCGGGGGTGTCTCCGGTGGTGCGCGCATTCGCAATGTTTTCGGATACGATGCGCATACGGGTGGATTGGGCCTCAAGGCCACTTCCAGCGATTTTAAGGGCTGCGCTCAAAGGGTCGGTCATCAGCGTTTCACCGTCATCAACATCATGCGATGGAAGGAGGACATCAGCGAAGTGTTCAGCTCGTGCTGACGCTTGATCTCGCCTGTCTTGGAAAGTTCTTCGGCAATGGCAACGGAGTTGCCCGATTCCTGCAGGCCGATCTCATCATTCAGTTCGGATTCTTCGATGCCGATGTTCTGATCGCTGAGGTCGTTCGAGGCCATGTGACCCGGCTGGGTCACCGCCATGCCCTGCACCATGGCGGTCCGATCCAAGACCGCGCTGAAGGGCGTGACGTCCTTGGCGAGGAATTTCGGCGTGTTGACATTGGCAATGTTGGTCGCGACCACCTGCTGGCGGGCCGAGAGCCACGCTGCCTGTCGCGATGCCAGATCGAACAACTGGATGGGGTTCATGGCGATACTCCGTCTAATACAATGCGGAGCCTAGGCCAGTAATCTTGCGTGGGACTTGCCCAGTTTGCCTTTTACTGATTTTCGTAGATTGCGCCGGTAGAGGTGACAATCACCCACTTGCCATCGCGCTGCTCCAGCGTGGCAACACGGCTTTCATCCGGCAGTATCGAACCAACCCGAACCAGGTACATGCCGTCTGTATCCTCAATCAGCGCACGACCATTGGCGACATGCAGAAGGCGGAACCCCTTCTGCCCCGGGAACGGCTGGGACAGCTCCTTTTCAGGCCCGACGGCCTGCTCGCGACCCAGTGTCGGAACCGTAGCGGTAATGATCTGGTCGACAGGCGCCTCGGGCGGCGTGCCACTATCATCCTTGTCAACAAGCGCCAGGGGAGACACGCTGAACACATTGCGCCCGGGTCCTTCGGGAAGGTCGCGCGTGCTGGCCCATTCGGCAGGACGTATGCCAAATTTCTCGGAATTGAAAAAGACGTACCAAGGAAACATCGCGGCGGCAAAGGCCATGGCGACGCCTGCCAGGCCAAGCAGACGGTCCATCGTCGGAACGCGGCGAGATTCACGCGTCGACTTGATTGGCATCACGGGTTCATCGGCATCGAAATCGGTCATGATCAGCCCCTTTGTCTCATACCGGCGCCGCCCGCCGCCGCCTTCAAGGCGTTGGCGAGATCGGCATAGGCGTCGGCTGCCGGCTTGTCGCCGGGTGTCTGTTTCAGAATTTCATAGATCACCGGGACCTGCTTGATCGCCATGTCGAGATCCGGATCGCTGCCGTTCCGGTAACCACCGATCAGGCGCAGGTCGCGGGTTTCCTCGAAACGGTGAATGAGTGCCTTCAGGCGCGAAACCAGCTTCTCTTGTTCGCCCGTCCAGGCTTTGCGGGCCAGACGCGAAATCGAGGTCAGCGGATTGATCGGCGGATAGCGGCCCTCATCCGCCAACGAGCGGTCGAGGACGATGTGACCATCAAGGATACCACGGGTCGAGTCGGCAATCGGGTCGTTGTGGTTGTCGCCATCGACGAGGATCGAGATGATCGCCGTAATCGTGCCCGCCCCCTCGGCCCCCGGCCCTGCCCGCTCAAGCAGGCGCGGCAGCTCGGTAAAGACGGAGGCCGGATAACCGCGGGCGATTGGCGGCTCGCCGGCAGCCGTCGCGACCTCGCGGATGGCATGGGCAAAGCGGGTGACGCTATCGACGATGAACAACACGTTCTCGCCGCGATCGCGGAAATGCTCGGCAATGGTCATGGCGGTCAACGGTGCCATCTTGCGCAGCATCGGGCTTTCGTCACTGGTCGCCACAACGGCGATCGATTTCGCCATGTTGTCGCCAAGCGTATCTTCGATGAATTCACGCACTTCGCGGCCGCGTTCGCCGACCAGTGCAATCACGACCTTGTCGAAGGCATCCGCCCGCGCCAGCATGGACAGCAAGGTCGATTTGCCGACGCCCGAACCTGCGAAGATGCCGAGACGCTGGCCCAGGCAGAGCGGAGAGAAGATATCGATGGCACGGACGCCCGTCTTGAAACCCGTGTCGACACGGCTGCGCGTCATCGACGGAGGTGCGGTCGTGGAGATCGGCCTGCGTTCGGTACCGGGCACCAGAGCTGCCCCCTGGTCTATCGGGTCGCCGAGTGCATTGATGGTGCGGCCGCACCAGCTTTCGTCGGGTGCGACGCGGAAAGCGCCCTTGCGGATGACCACATCATGAATGCCGATCGGCTCACCCGGCTCGATCGGGCAGACATAGCAGACATCCGGTTCGACGCGAACGACCTCGCCGAGGTGAATGCCCGTGGCCGACCGATGAGCGACGAATTCACCGAGGCGCACATGCCTCGACAGGCCGGCGACGGTATAATGGCCCGCTGCAATCGTGCGGACATGGCCACCCTCTGCCACCGCGTGTTCCGGACGCGCATAGCGTTGCGCAAGCCCTGCCACCTGGAGGAGCTGGGCTGCGATCGGAAAGTCACCGGCGGCTGGGTCCGTTGTCATCAAGTTTCAGGCCTTATGTTCCACCGCCAAGGACCTTAATGGCCTCGCTCAACGAACTCTCGCTGTCACGGATCATCGCGCTGACACTTTCGAAGGCGCGATTGACCTGGATGAGCTGCGTCATCTGGCTGATGCCGCTGACATTGGAATTTTCGACATAACCCTGCATGACGGAAATCTCGGGATTGTCGGCGACCGGCTGCGGCGGGTCGACTGTGGTTACGCCGCTGTTCTCATAGCGCACGAAACCGTTGCGTACGTCAGCGGTAAAGACGCCGAGCGTTGCGACCATGCGTCCGTCCTGCATGATACGGCCATCCGCGCCGACTTCTGGCGGGCCTCCATTGCGGTTTAGCTGGATTGCGCCACCGCCAGAATCGAGAACCGGATAACCGCGTACGGAGACGAGGTTGCCCTGCTCCGTCATCGTGAAGCGACCGTCGCGGGTCAGAACCTGTCCAACCGGCGTATCGATAGCGAACCAGGCATCGCCCTTTACCGCGAAATCGAGCGGATTGCCGGTTTCGGCAAGTTCACCATTCTTGGTCGAAAGATAGTCATTGCCCTGGCTGACGAAGGCGACCTTGGCGTTGAGTTCATTGCCGGTCCGGCTAAGCATCTCGTCGAACTTCACCTCCGTGCCACGAAATCCAACGGTGTTCACGTTGGCCATGTTGTCGGCGATGGTGGTCAGTCGGCGCTCGAGCGCCATCTGGGACGACAGGGCTACATAAATTCCGGATTGCACTGAATCTGCCTCCGCACGTGATGAATTTCAGCAAATCATTATCCAAGGCGGAATATCCTGCCCTGACATGGCTCGTTCTTGCGGCAAAAGCCTTGCGCGAACCTGTCGGCCACGTTCTCTTCGAAATGGCTGGGTCGGTCTTGTAGCAGCGTCCCCGCGGATCAGCCTCACGCAAGGCACGAGCCGTATCGCTCAGGCTGCGAAGTAACGTTCAGGTGCGGGCAAATGAATATCATCATCGGATTTGTGATCACTGTCGGCTGCGTGATCGGCGGCTACATGGCGATGGGCGGGCATGTCGACGTGCTCTTTCAGCCTTTCGAGCTGGTGATCATCGGCGGCGCCGGCGTCGGGGGCTTCATCATGGCCAACCCGATGAAGGTGGTGAAGGATACAGGCAAGGCGCTGGGCGAGGCCTTCAAGTACAAGGTACCGAAGGAGCGCGACTATCTCGACGTTCTCGGTGTTCTCTATTCTCTGATGCGTGACCTGCGCACCAAGTCACGCAACGAGATCGAAGCCCATATCGACAATCCCGAAGAGTCATCCATCTTCACCGCAGCGCCGAACCTGCTGAAGAACAAGGAACTGACATCCTTCATTTGCGACTATGTCCGCCTGATCATCATCGGCAATGCCCGCAGCCATGAGATCGAAGCGTTGATGGACGAAGAAATCGACACCATCCACTACGACAAGATGAAGCCCTACCACGCCATGACCGCCATGGGTGACAGCTTCCCGGCGATCGGTATCGTCGCGGCGGTTCTCGGCGTTATCAAGGCGATGGGCAAGATCAACGAGTCGCCGGAAGTGCTCGGCGGCCTGATCGGCGCCGCACTGGTCGGCACCATGCTCGGCATCTTCCTGTCCTACTGCCTCTGCAACCCGCTGATCGCGCAGATCAAGGGCGTTCGGACCAAGCAGCACCGCCTCTACATCATCGTTAAGCAGACGCTGCTGGCCTACATGAACGGCTCGGTTCCGCAGGTGGCACTCGAATATGGCCGCAAGACCATCTCCTCGCATGAACGTCCGTCGATCGACGCCGTCGAGCAGGAAATGATGAACCCGGGCGGCGGCGGTGAAAGCAAGGCGGCTTGATCATGAGTGAAGCAATCACGTCCGAAACGGTACCGACCATAGACAAGTCACTTCTCGCTCGTCTCACGGGTGGTCTTGGCGACACAAAGACATTGCAGCGGATCTGCGCCGACTTCGGTCAGCTCTACACGGAATTTCTGCCCGACGTCGTTCACAGCGAAACCGGCATGGTGATCCAGGTTCACTATAACGGCTATGACAGCGGCATGATGACCGACCTGATCGCCGAACTCGGCGACAATGTCGTGCTGGCCGATGGCCAGTTGCGCAACTGGTCGCCCAATTTCGTTCTGGCATCCGGCAATGGTTTCGTCATCACCTTGATGGAAAACCTACTCGGCGCGCTACCGGAAACCATCACCGAACCGATCGAGCGCCCCCTGTCGCAGATCGAGCTCGATCTTTCGGTCATGGTTTTCGACAAGATCGCCAATGTGCTGCGCAGCGGCGTCAATGCCGCGGGCGGTTTCGAACCACTTCTGGAAAAGCCGCATAATGCCGAGGACCGGCCCAAGCTCGATGAGGACCATGTCGACGAATATGCCGTCACCATCAAGATGGGCATCACGCTCGGCCCGGTAACGTCGGAGTTCTACCTCGTCATCCCGCAGAGGGCTCTCCTGAAGACCGTGGTTACCCTGCCGAAATCGGCCGGACAGGGCGGTCGTGGCCGCAAGGAATGGCAGGAACAGATTGCCGAGCAGGTGCGCCGTTCACAGGTCACGCTGGAAGCCCGCATTCGGCTGGAATCGCTGACACTCGATACCATCTCACGGCTGATGGCCGGCGACGTCATCCCGTTCCGCGACAAGGCCGACGTGATGGTGGACGTCAGCGCGAACGGCAAGGACCTTTATCGTTGTGAATTTGGTCGCGCGGGCGATCGCTACACGGTCAGGGTCAAGGACAATGTCAGCAGCGAAGACGACATCCTCAGGCATTTGATGACGTAAGCATTTGCCGAGGCGGGTCCACGGCAGTTTGACGCAAGTTTAAACAGGAATAATCACTCCATGGCTACGAAAAAGACCCCACAGACGGATGATGCGTTCGCAATGCCGGGCGCCAGCGACAGCGATTTCGATCAGGCCGTCGACGATCTCCGTGGTGTGCTGAAAGCCGATGCAGACGGTGGGCTGCCGGATATCGGTTCGGACTTCGGCACCGGTTTCGGCGGACTCGATGACAGCGCCTCGGACCCGCTCGCCGCGTTCGAATCGGATTTCGGCGGAAGCGCTGCGGCACCCGCCGGTGATTTCGGCAGCGACGATTTTGGCGGCGGTGATTTTGGCGGAGGCGCCCTGGGCGGCGCTGGCGATTTCGGCGGCGGTGATCTTGGCGGCGACCTGGGCGGCGGCATGGATTTCGGCGGCGGCGCCAGCACGCAGCAGGCGCCGGGAAGCGGACTGACGGCCAATCTCGACCTGATCATGGACATTCCGATCGAGGTCCAGATCGTGCTCGGATCAAGCCGCATGCAGGTTTCGGGCCTGATGAGCCTTGAGGAAGGCGCGATCATCGCGCTCGACAAGAGGATCGGCGAGCCCGTCGAGATCATGGTCAATGGCCGGCGCATCGCGCGCGGCGAGATCACGGTTCTTGAAAACGACGATACCCGATTTGGCGTCAAACTGATTGAAGTGATGGCGACGAAGACATCCTGACCCATGAAGGGCCAGAGAGGAAAAGACCATGATGGACTTTGAAGATTTCGGCGGTGCACTCAGCGGCAAACCACTTTCCCAGGCAGACAAGGCGGCCGCCGTGCTGCTGGCCATGGGAAAGGGCGTCGCTGGAAAGCTGCTCAAATATTTCACCCAGGCCGAATTGCAAATGATCATCGCGTCGGCCCAGACGCTCCGGACGATCCCGCCGGACGAACTGACGGGCCTGGTGAACGAGTTCGAGGACCTGTTCACCGAAGGCGCGGGCCTGATGGACAATGCGCGCGCCATCGAAGCCATTCTCGAAGAAGGCCTGACCCCGGAAGAAGTGGACGGCCTGCTTGGCCGCCGCACGGCTTTCCAGGCCTATGAAGCCTCCATCTGGGACCGTCTGCAGGACGCTGATCCGGATTTCATTGCCAAATTCCTCACGCGCGAGCATCCCCAGACGGTCGCCTATATTCTGTCGATGCTGCCGTCGACCTTCGGCGCGAAGGTTCTCCTGAAGCTGCCGGAAAGCCGGCGCGCCGACATCATGAACCGCACCGTCAACCTTAAGAATGTCAGCCCCAAGGCCGCGCAAATCATCGAGAACCGGGTTCACGACCTGATTTCCGAAATCGACGCCGAGCGCAACTCCACCGGTTCGGCGAAGGTTGCCGAACTGATGAACGAGCTCGACAAACCCCAAGTCGACACCCTGCTGCAGTCGCTCGAATCGATCAGCAAGGAATCGGTCAACAAGGTTCGCCCGAAGATCTTCCTCTTCGAAGACCTGCTCGCCATGCCGCAGCGCAGCCGCGTCATGCTGCTCAACGACATCGCGGGCGACATCCTCACCATGGCGCTTCGCGGTGCCAACCCGGAAATCAAGGAAATCGTGCTTTCCTCGATCAGCCCGCGCTCGCGCCGCATGATCGAATCGGACCTTCAGGCCGGCACGGCCGGAATCAATCCGCGCGAGATCGCGATCGCCCGGCGCGCCGTGGCCCAGGAAGCCATCCGGCTTGCCAATGCCGGCCAGATCCAGCTCAAGGAAACCGAAGGCGAGAATCAGGCGGCCTGAGACGCCGGGTCTGTTGAAAACACCACCTCTCGAACGCCCGCCGATTGAACCCCGATCGGCGGGCGTCTACGTTCAGCCCATGGCGGCCGTTGAAGGGCCAAGCCAGCGGATCGTGATTGCACCGGTCACCCGGCAGATCTAGCGGCCGTAAACGCCTTCGAGGATTGCGGCACATATGGCCGACGATGAAGACCAGGACAGCAAAACCGAAGACCCGACCGAAAAGAAGCTGCGTGACGCGCGCGAGAAGGGCAACATTCCATCCTCTCGCGAACTCCCTCTCTTCGCGACGTCGCTCGGTTTCTATGTCTATTCGGTGTTCTTCATGCCGGATGGGGTCAACCGTCTCTCCGAGACGCTGAGGGATATTTTCGAACGGCCTGAGCAATGGCGGCTCGGGACGGCCACCGACACGGTTTCGCTCTTCACCCATCTGGCATGGGAAATCAGCGCCTTTCTGGCTCCACTGATGCTGCTGGTCATGTTGCTGGGCGTTGCGGCGAATGTCGCGCAGCACCTGCCCGCCTTCGTGCTTGAACGCATTCGCCCGCAAGCCAACCGAATCTCGCCGATGAAGGGGTGGGAGCGCCTCTTCAGCATGCAAGGCATGGTCGAATTCGGCAAATCCGTATTCAAGATCGTGATCATTTCGACAATCATGGTGTTCATGCTGCGCCGCGACTACTTCGGCATGATTGATGCCATGTTCTCCGATCCGCAGGTCATCTTTGTCAAATTCTCCGAGATCCTGGAGAAGATGATGCTGATCATCGTGATGTCGACCGGACTGCTTGCGGCCATTGACGTGTTCTGGACCCGGCACCACTGGTACGAACAGCTTCGCATGACCAAGCAGGAGATCAAGGAAGAGTACAAGCAGGCTCAGGGCGATCCGATCGTCAAAGCGCGCCAGCGCTCCATCGCACGCGACAGGGCCCGCAAACGCATGATTGCCAATGTGCCACGCGCCACGCTCGTGATCACCAATCCCACCCATTATGCCGTGGCGCTGCGCTATGTGCGTGAGGAAGGCGATGCGCCGGTGGTGGTCGCCAAGGGCCAGGATCTCGTTGCGCTGAAGATTCGCGAGATCGCCCGCGAGAACGACATTCCGATTTTTGAAGATCCGCCGCTCGCTCGCTCCATGTTTGCGCAAGTCTCGGTCGATAGCGTCATTCCGTCGATATTTTACAAAGCCGTGGCCGAACTCGTTCATCGAGTCTACGCGTCGCGCGCCCCGAAGAGACGGATACGCTAGCGACAATGAAAAAGTGCTCCTATACCGACCAGCGTGAGCGTATCGTGGCCGAGGCAATCAGCCCGGTGGCCAGCGAATTGCGGCTTCTCGATGCGGCAGACCTGATTTCGCTGCTTCGGTTCGAGCTCAATGGCAATTTATCCGACCTCGTCTCGTCGGCAGCCGAACTTTATTTCCATCCCGGCACTGTGGTCTTCGGAGCAGGTGGTGAATATCGGCTGGAATGGGGCGGACCGCCAGAAATCATTCTCGATATCGAGATCAAGCCACGCGACATCACCATCTATGCCCAGCTCGTGCTGACGGATGCCCATGCGGCGATCGACATCAAGCATATTGCTTTCCACAAGAGTGCCGGTGATCCGGATGCAAACACACGCATGCTCACCGAGCGGCTTCAGGAAGCACGCTTCGTCAAGGGACAGGCGACGCCAATCTACGGGTAAGGCAGGTGATCAGGTGATGTAGCCGAGGCGAATCGCCTTGGCGATTGCCTGAATGCGATTGACCGAATCAAGCTTGATCGTCGCCGAACCAAGATAGGCGTTCACCGTGTGCACGGAGAGGCCGAGACGCTCGGCGATTTCTTCACTGATTCGGCCATCACCAGCGAGCTGGAGGCAGGCAATCTCGCGTTCGCTGAGCGTTTCGGCCGGCGCAGAGCGACGCTCGTCGAGCGACAGGATTTCCGTCATGACGCGGTAGCAACGGCTATGCACGGCAAGGATGAGTTCGCCCGGAAGATCCGCGCCACCAGAGGTCGGAAAGACAATGAAACCATTGCCAACCGCGCCCAGCCTGATCGGAAATGCGATCCCCGAATAGGGCAGAAGCCGCTCGTCGAGCTGGGTCACAAAGGGCGTAAAGTCGGAGGCATCGAGAAAGCCGGTCTTTTCCTGGGCGCTCCACAGGATCGGAAGGGTCGATCCATCGATCTGATTGAGCAGTGTCTCGCCATAGGCCGCGATGAAGGCGTCGCGTCCGCTTGCCAGCGCCGGGCTCCAGCTTTCGAATTCGGGATGGAGGCGCCGCTTGTGCGGCAGGCTCGCACCGACAATCCGGAAGGCAGCAAAACCGCGTGCATTCAGCGAGCGCTGAAGGGAGACAAGCTTGGGGAAAATGTCGGAGCGCGATGTCGGAAGGCGCTGACCGGTCCAGGTCGCATCTTCCAGAACGGATCCGCCCGACCTGCTCTGACTGGCCATTGCTGTTCCCTTATACCAGGTTGTTGCGGACGGCATAGGCAATCGCTTCCGACCGCGTCTTTGTCGCGGTCTTGCGCATGACGCTGGTGATGTAGTTGTTGATCGTGTTGCGCGAGATCCCGAGGATCGTCGCAATTTCGTCGCTCGTCTTGCCTTCTGCGATCCAGTAGAGGCATTCCAGCTCGCGCTCCGTCAGATCGAATTCGCGATCCGGCTTCTGCGATTTGGAGTAGGAGAGGCTCACAGCATAGCCGGTCAGAAGGCCCGTTTCGCGCAGGCGCTCCGGCGACAGGACGAGATCCTGGCGAAACAGCAGCAGCAGCGCCAGGCGATTGCGGCCAACGGTCAGCGTCAGCGTGCAGTATTGGCGGCTCAGGCCCGCGGGCACAAAGGCGTCATCCGGCAGGATCGCATATTTCGGCTGCAGGACGGATAGGCATTTCTCCAGTTCCGTGGACTGGGAATAGGTCGTCGCCAATTCGCTTTCGAGGCGCCGCACCAGATCGAAGGGCCAGTCTGAGGCAACGACGAAGTCAAGACCCATTTCCTGGACGAGATCGTAGCGCGCAAGCAGGTAATGGGATGCACCGACATATTCACAGAGCAACCGCAGGCAATGCGCGATGTCCCGCGACAGCGCAGGCGAAGCCAGCTTCCGGATCAACATGTCTTTTGACGACGCGCCGCCTAGCGATCCACCAGGGACCGCAGCCGTCGAGCGTCCATCCGCTTCACCTGTCGTGAGCTCGGCATCCATTCAATAGCCCCTTTGAACTGATCGCCTTGCAAGATCAATGCTTTTACGCGCCCCAAGCGGAAATCGAATCACTGCAACCACCGCTTTCACGCCTACCGAATCATGCGCATTGTAAAATATAAAGTGCCATAGATCACAGAGCAGGTCGGCATCCCACACTGCATCGAACATGCTTGGTCCACAGGCTCATCTCAACCATAATAATCTAGGGGTAAACGCAGAAAGCCGCACCTCTCGGTGCGGCTTGTACAATTTTTGCGAGTAGATCAGGCTGCGTTGTCCACTGCCCATTTGCGGAGAATCTTGGCGGCGCGCTCTTCGGAGATCTCCACCATGCGTGCCAGGCGGCGCTCCGGACCTTCCTTGACCCGGCGGTTGAAGCCACCATTGGGATCGTCGTCCATCGTCAGCAGGTCGTCGGTGGAATCGAAGCCGAAGTCGGCACCGAAGCCATCCATCAGGCCGCCGCCACCACCGCCACCCAAAGCCGGCGAGAAGTCTGGCAACTCCAGGCCAGCCGCCTGTTCGCCGATACCGCCCGCCAAAGCGGTCTCTCCTGCACCGCCGCCACCGGCCGTGCGGATCATCGGGCGGATACCCATCCAGACAATCAGGAAGGCGACGGCAACAAAGGCAAGCGAGTTGATAATGCCGCCAACGTTCCGGCTGAGGATTTCCATCACGCCGGGACCCGTGGCAGATTCTGCCAGAAGTTGGTTTTCGAGGAAGTCCATCGCCGTCAGGGTGACGACGTCGCCGCGGGTCGTGTCGAGGCCAGAGGCGGAGGTTACGATCTTCTGCATCTCTGCCAGATAGGCATCGATCTTGGCCTGGTCGACAGGCTCGCCGACCATGGTTGCAATGCGCCCGCGGTTGACCACGACAGCAACGGACAGTTTTTCGACGGTGTAGCTGTTTTTGACCGTAGCGACCGTCTTGCTGTTGATCTCGTAGTTGGTCTGCTCTTCCTTCTTGTCCTGCTCATCGGACGATTCAGGTCCAGCACCACCAGATTGCGGAGCAGCCTGGGGAATGTTCTGCTCGACGGTGGCTGCGGTGTCGGACTGACGCTGCAGCGACTTCTGTGCCTCTTTCGTCACGCGGACAGACCGTTCGACGCGCGATTCAGGATCGTAGATCGTTTCCTGGATCTGCTGGCTGTCGGTGTTGATCTGGGCAGTCACGCTCGAGCGGAAGTTGTCCATGCCGAGGAAGGGCGCCAGCGCCTTGTCGATATTGGTCTCGATCTCGCGCTGGACCGACTGGACGACACCCAGCGAGCGGGTCGCTTCGCCGCCGCTTTCGTCGCCGGCGGCCAGAAGCTGACCGGTGGAATCCAGAATCGTTACGTCCTCGACATCGAGGCCGGGAACCGAGGAGGCGACCAGTTGCCGAATCGAGGCTGCGGCCTTGCGGCCGGCATCAGACGAGGCGCGGACCATGACGGACGCGGTCGGCTTCTGTTCGCCGCGGCGGAAGTTTCCGACGTCCGGCATGACGATATGCACGCGTGCGGCCGCGATGCCGCTGATCTGCTGGATGGTGCGTGCGACTTCACCTTCCAGAGCGCGGACACGGGTCACTTCCTGCATGAACGAGGTCAAGCCGAGCGAACCGACATTGTCGAACAGCTCGTAGCCGGCATTGGCGCTGTTGGGCAGACCACGCTCTGCAAGCAGAAGACGCGCCTTGCCGGTCATTCCGGCAGTCACACTGATGCTCTGGCCGTCGCTACCAGTCTCGAAATCTATTCCGGACTCGGCAAGCGCAATGCTGATCTGATTGAGATCAACGGGTTCCAGACCGACATAGAGCGTCTCGTAGGAAGGCTTGTTGACGTAGAGAGCGCCTGCAAGAATGATCGCAAAAGAAACAATAGTGACGCCGGCCATGGCGAGCAATTTCGCCTGGCCCATCGCGGCAAAATTCTTTGATACCTGAAGTAACTGATTTAACAGATTCATTCTGTCTCGCACCATCAACGACAAAGGTCAGGGCGTTCTTGCCCTCGGTGCGAACATAGAAACCGAAACTTGTGCGAGCGTTTCGCGGGAGGGGGGTGCCGAAATCATTTCGGCAAGTCGTCACCAGAGAGCCGGTTCTACCGGCATCGCGCTTCTTCAGAAGAAGTCGAAGTCGCCAGCCACCTTGGCGAGCGGCTGGGAATGGCCGTGGCGCAAGCCGGCGCCAAGGGCTTTCTGCATATCGGCAAGCTTGACCAGGCTCAATGCCGTGGTCATGTCGATCATCCAGTCAGACGGAATAGTTGCCGTGATCGTATCAATGAATTCCGCCAGGCCGCGCGCTTTCTGCACGGCCAGGTCAATACCTTGCAATACTTTGAGGCCGTCCGGGTGCTCAAGCACCTGGGGGCCACCCAGGTCGAGGAGATGAGGTTCCACACGCTCGATCAGGTAAGCTACGTCGTGCAGCTCGCTGACGATGCGCATAAGGATCTCCGGGAGCTCCTCTTGGAAAACTTGGTTCCCAGCAGTTGAATCTTTATGCATCCGATTTCCAGTTTTAGAAGAACTCGATTGATGTTTCCACGGGCTTCGACACAGGTGCGGGACGCTGCTCCATTGCGACCG
Organism: Rhizobium sp. G187; assembly: GCF_051549525.1. Taxonomy (NCBI): domain Bacteria; kingdom Pseudomonadati; phylum Pseudomonadota; class Alphaproteobacteria; order Hyphomicrobiales; family Rhizobiaceae; genus Rhizobium; species Rhizobium sp. G187. Next base: position 24,126 of record NZ_JBPUGM010000002.1, on the reverse strand, counting down.
TCTTCTGCGTTTCCGCGCCCGTAAGCGGGTACTGCCGAGCCCGGCCGCTGACGGGCCAGAACTCTAGCTTACGACCATGATCGCCACCCGTTGACGAACCGACAACCTTAATGCCTTCATCACGCAAGAATTGCATGGCAAAGGCCGCATTCTGTTCACCGACATTCGAAAAAGTCGCAATCGTCTTGGCGCCACCGAAGATCTTGGCTTCCAGACGATCCCTCCGTGCTCCCTTTTTCAGGAGGCCGTTGATCAGAAGTTCCATCAGATGGACCCCATAGCGGGTGGCGTCGCCGCCCCCGGCTCCAGGGACCGCCGAGCCCGGCAGGAGGAAGTGGTTCATGCCGCCCACCCCTGCAATCGGGTCCCGGATACAGGCAGCAACGCACGAACCAAGGATCGTCGACAAGACCACATTGGGATCATTGACGACCTTCCATTCGCCCTGAATGATATGGACGCGCTTTGCTGCACTGTCGTCAATCATTTTAGTGCTCCGAATACAGCCTCGATGGCCGCCTTCATCTTTTCGATTGTGAAGGGCTTTGCGAGAACGTTGTTGGCGCCGAGCTGGGCGGCCTTCTGAACCAGCGCGCGGTCACCCTGCGCAGTCAGAATGATGAATGCCGCCTTCTTGGTGTTCGGGTTGGTGCGAACGGCCTGAAGGAGACCGAGACCATCCATCTTCGGCATGTTGAAATCGGAAATGACCAGATGATGGGGCTGCTGCTCCATGATCTTCATCCCCTGCTCGCCGTCGCCGGCAGCGGTGATCTGCTTGAAGCCGAGCTGGGTCAGGGCGTCGCTGAGGAGGAGGCGACTGGTGACCTGATCGTCGACGATCAGAACTTTGATTTTTTCGGCTAGTGACATTATTCGATACCTTCTTTTCGGGCGGCAGTTAGCTTGAGGATTTCCTCCCCAATGGATCCGAGGGGTAGTTGGTGCTCGACGGCGCCGAGTTCGTAGGCGACGCGTGGCATTCCGTAGACCACACAGGTCTTTTCGTTCTGGCCGATGGTGCTCGCACCGGAGTGGCGCATCTTCAGCAGGCCGGACGCGCCGTCGCGTCCCATGCCGGTCAGGATGACGCCAACGGCATTGCGTCCGGCAAGTTCAGCAACCGAATCGAACAATACATCCACCGATGGCCGGTGTCCGTTGACGGGAGCGCGCTCCACCAGTCGGCAGCAGGGCGCAGATGGATTGGACACCTGCATGTGGCGGTCGCCACCAGGGGCCAGATAGATCTTGCCGATCTCGAGGCGTGCGCCATCCGTCGCTTCCTCGACAACCGGGGCGCAGAGGCGGTTCAACCGCTCGGCGAAGCTCTTGGTAAAGGTCGACGGCATGTGCTGCGTGATCACCGTCGGCGGGCAATTGCGCGGAAACTTCTGAAGAACCGAGATCAGTGCCTCGACACCGCCGGTCGATGAGCCGATCGCGACGATCTTGCGCCCGACGCGGAAGTCTTTGGCAGGCGCCATCGGAGCGGCAGTCGGCTGTGTCGGCTGGACCCGCTGGAAGCGATGCTGCGAGCGCGCCGCCGCCTTGACCTTGTCGGCAAGCTCGCCAAAGGGGCGCGGCTCGCCGGGCTGCGGCTTGGCAACACAGTCGAATGCGCCGATTTCGAGCGCAGCCAGCGTCGCTTCGGCGCCGCGATGGGTCATGGTCGAGACCATGATCACCGGCATTGGCCGGAGCTTCATGATCTTTTCCAGGAATTCGAGGCCGTTCATATTCGGCATCTCGATGTCGAGCGTGACGACATCCGGGTTGAGCTGCTTGATTGCGGCCCGTGCCTCCATGGCGTCGCCCGCCTGCCCGACCACATTGACGTCCGGGTCCTGGTTCAAGACAGCCGTAATCAGACCACGCATGGTCGGGCTATCATCGACAACGAGGACGCGTGCCGGAGTTCCCATCATTTACGCCCTCCGTGCTTGCCGAGATAGCGATAGGTCGTGATCCCGATGTTGTCGAAATCGTTCTTGATGTCTCCGGAAACGCGCTCGGAATGGCCGATATAGAGATGGCCGCCAACCGGCAGAAGGTCAGCAAAGCGGGTCCAGATCCGCATCTGTGTCGGCTCGTCGAAATAGATGACAACGTTACGGCAGAAGATCACGTCGAACTGTCCCTTGAATGGCCACTGGGCCATCAGGTTGAGTTCGTTATACGTAATCAGACGCTTGAGACGATCATCGACCTGGTGCTTGCGCCGGCCGCCGATCTCGACCTCCGAGAACCACTGCTTGCGGATCGCGGGCGATACCGTTTCCAGAGCCTGGTCGTCATAGGCACCCTGCCGCGCAATCGCGAGGATCTTGGGGTCGATGTCGGTCGCCAGGATCTTGAAGTCGTAGTCGAGCACCTGCGGGAAGGCCTGGAAGACTGTCAACGCAATGGAATAGGGCTCCTGGCCATCCGAACTTGCGGCCGACCAGATCCGGACCCGGCCGCCGGATTTCGCCCGGGCGATAAGCCCTGGAAGAACCTCGTCGCGCAAATGCTCGAAATGGTGGTTCTCGCGAAAGAACCGCGTGAAGTTTGTGGTCAGGTGCGACAGCATCTCACGACGCTCGGCCGCACCTTCAGGAGAAGACACGAGCTGGCAATAGGCCCGGAATCCGGACAGGCCAAGATTGCGGATGTGCTTCGATAGCCGCGAGTAGACGAGCGACGCCTTCGAGTCGTTCAGAGCGATGCCGGCATCCGAATAGATCATCGCTGCAATCTCGTTCAGATCGCGACGCGTTAGCGGATACTCGCCACTGGCCAGCACCTCATCGTCCGAGAGGCGAGAACTTGGCACTTTAAGGTTCGTCGTCATGCGGCCTCGCTTTCGGTGTCGTTAAACAAGGCACTCAGTTCGATCAGACAGATCATGCGGTTCTCGATGGCGAGGATTCCGCGTGCATACTGCTTTTCGAGATCGGAGGAGACCTCGGGTGTCGGCTGAATGTTATCATCCGTCACGGTTAGAATGTCGGACACGGCATTGACCAAAAGCCCGACAATCCTCGATTTCACTTGGGCCACGATAATGACGTGGCGTGCTGTCGGTTCGGCCGGCTTCATGCCGAGGCGCAATGACAGGTCCATGATCGGCAGCACGGCACCGCGCAGATTGATCACGCCCATCACATAATTCGGTGCGTGCGGTAGAGGTGTGGCCTTCGTCCAGCCGCGGATCTCACGCACCGACATTACGTTCACGCAAAATTCCTGGTCACCGATGCGGAATGCGATCAGTTCGCGATTCCCTGGCCCCAAGTTTTTTACCGCATACGACATCCTGTTACCCTGCTACGGCCAACGACATTTCCTGCCTCAGGGACTGACCGCGCGAGGCGGCAACGACCGCATCCACATCAAGGATCAGAGCGACGCGGCCATCACCGAGGATGGTTGCGGCGGCGATACCCGGAACGTGGGTGTAGTTGGCTTCCAGAGACTTGATAACGACCTGGCGCTGACCCTGGATGGCATCGACCATCAGAGCGCGCTGACCGCCGCCTTCGGACTCGACCAGCAGAGCAACACCCTCGACCGGATTGGCCTGTGTGCCGCGGAAGTTCAGGATCCGGCCGACATCCACCAATGGGCAGAAGGAGTTACGGATCGAGATCAGGCGCTGGTTGGCGCCGAAGGAGTGGATGTTCTGTGCCTCGGGCTGGAGCGTTTCGACAATCGCCGTCAGCGGGACAACCAGCGTCTGGCCGGCAACCGTGACCACCATGCCGTCGAGAACGGCGAGCGTCAGCGGCAGGCTCATGGTGAAGGTCGAGCCCTGGCCCGGACGCGAGGTGATCGAGATACGACCGCCGAGAGCCTGGATGGAGCGCTTGACCACGTCCATGCCGACGCCGCGGCCGGAAATGTCGGAGATCTTGTCCGCGGTCGAGAAGCCGGGCGCGAAGATCAGGTTGTCGATCTCTTCGTCCGTCAGGTTGGCATCGGCTGCGATCAGTTCGTTGTCGATCGCCTTCTGCTTGACGCGCTCGCGGTTGATACCGGCACCGTCGTCGACCAGTTCGATGACGATACGGCCCGAGCGATGCTTTGCCGTCAGCTTGATCGTGCCTTCCGGCTCCTTGCCAGCGGCCGCGCGCTTCTCAGGGCTTTCGATGCCATGGTCGACGGCGTTACGGATCATGTGGGTCAGCGGCTCGGCGAGCTTGTCGATGACCGTTTTGTCGACTTCGGTGTTTTCACCTTCCGTGACCAGGCGGATCGACTTGCCGACCATGTCGGCGACTTCGCGAACGATACGCGACATGCGCTGGAAGACCGGCTTCACCGGCTGTGCGCGGATCGCCATAACCGAGTCCTGGATCTCGCGGGTGAGCTGCTGCAGCTCTTCGAGGCCCATGTTGACAGCGGAGGTGCCGGTCGCATCGTTTTCGATGACGCTCTGCGAGAGCATCGCCTGGTTGATGACGAGCTCGCCGACGAGGTTGATCAGGCGGTCAACGCGATCGAGATCGACGCGGATGGTCTGACCGGCGGTCGAATTCGCCTGGGCTGCGGCTGCGGCTGCGGCAGCAGCGGCGGCAGCTGCCGGCGATTCCTTCTTTTCAGCCTTTGCAGCACCGGACGTCACCTTCATGACGTTGCTTGCCGTCTGAGCGGCTTCTACGGCATCTGCAACGACCTGGCTCGGCGCTTCACTGGCTTCAGAGCCTTCATCCAGCATCGAGAGGTCGAAGGGAACGGCGACCATTGGCGGCTCTTCGCCCGGGGCCTTCTCTTCTACGAACGGCGTGACCTCAAGGTCGCAATCCCATTCGGCGAACTCAAAGACTTGGCGGATCGCGTCTTCACCCTTCTCGGCCGAAATCTTGATCTTCCAGCCGAAATAGGAGCCTTCCGGATCGATGTCGTCGAGCGACGGCAGCTCATCCATGTTGCAGTTGATGGTCATCTCGCCGAGACGGGCGAGATCACGCAGCAACAGGGTCGCTTCATTGCCCTTGGCATAGAGATCGCGGCGCGGCTTGAAGCTGACCTCGAATATTGAAGCAGCCGGCGCTTCGTCTTCCCCATCAAAACTGTCGAAGGTGAATGGAATCGGCTGGAAACCACTATCGTCGGACGGGGCCGGAGCCGGTGCAGCAGCCTTCGGAGCCGCAACAGGAGCGGCGGAGGCTGCAGGCATCTCACCATTGGCCAGCGCTTCCAGTTCCTTGACCAGTCCGCTGGAACGGCTTTCGTCGACGCTGCCGCCGTCGCGAGAAGCGGTGACCAGGTCGGCGAGCACGTCGGCCGACTTGAGCATCACCTTCATGACTTCCGGGCCGGGTTCCAGCTTGTTGGATCGAACGCAATCAAGAGTGGTCTCGAAGACATGTGCGAAGGCGACCAGGTCGTCGAGACCGAAGGCACCTGCACCGCCCTTGATGGAGTGGACGGCACGGAACACGGCATTGACCGTCTCCGGATCGCGATCCCCATCGTTCATTTTCAGAAGACCGGATTCCAGTTCGGCGAGCTGTTCCTCGCATTCCTGGAAAAAGATCTCTTTGATTTCGTTCATATCCATAGGAGAAATTCCCGGCTTAGGCGGTTACACGCTCGATGGCATCGATCAGCTTGGTCGGGTCAAACGGCTTGACGATCCAACCAGTCGCACCGGCCTGGCGGGCACGGTTCTTTTTCTCTGCGTCGCTCTCCGTGGTCAGGACCAGGATCGGAACTGCGCGGTACTTGTCGTTCTTGCGGACGCCCTCGATGAAGCCGAAGCCATCCAGACGCGGCATGTTGATGTCGGTCACGATGACATCAGGGTTGCACTCTTCGAGCACTTCCAGACCTTCAATGCCGTCTTCGGCCTGGATGGTCTCGAAACCTGCATTGTTGAGCGTGACCAGAAGCATGTTCCGTATGGTTCTGGAGTCATCGACGGTGAGCACTTTTTTCTTCATTTGCGGATCTCCTTGGCGAGCAGATGATCGATGTTGACGCCGATTAGTTGCAATGTCTTCGAGAAGGCCTCCGAGGCCTTTTCAAACGAGAGGGGATGCTTGTCTGATTCCCATGCCTTGGCTGCCGCCATCAGGACCTGGACGCACTGTGTGCCGAGCCGCTCTACCCCCGACGCGTCGATCACCAGAGGCGCACCGCGCAAAGACAGAAGATTGGCCTTGAGGTTGGAGGCCTCATTCAGGTCCATCACCGCCGGAAGTTTCAAGCCCTTCCGTTCGCCCTTCTTTGTTGCCATCATTCGTTTCCTTGTCTCACGAGGCAGGTTCCGTCGTAGCCCAACAGCCGTCTGGGCTGTGCCCATCTCACGGTGAAACTGTTCGCCCTGTCCGCCCCTGGGTTTTCTATGTATCGCAAGGTGGTAAACAATCTTCTCAACGGCCCAGCCCCGCGATCTGGAGGGGGTAGGCCAGTTCGACCTCAAAAGCGTCAGAAGACGCTCCGAAGGGGTCCTGACGCGCTAGATCCGCTTCACCATGCAACCCGACCTGACCGCTATGGGTCCTTCCGGTTGCTGTGCGCGGAGCGCGGTGCTGGCGCTCGATCTGGAATTCGCGAATCGTTGCGCCCAGTTCGAGGATGACCTTGTGCAAGTCCCCAGCGCCGTCCCGCGACCGACCGGCAATTTCGACGGTTGTCGCGAGTTCCCGACCAAGGCCGGCAACCGTGCCGGTCAGGCCGGAGAGATCACTGGCCTGGCGGCCAGTGTCGCCGGCGATGCCCGAGACTACAGTGCTGATCTCGCCAACCTGGACGACGATGTCAGCAATGGCGCCTTGTGTCTTTGCCACCATGTCGACACCGGCCTCGACCTGGTTCTTGGTGGTCGAGACCAGGGTCTTGATTTCGCGCGCGGCATCGGCGGAACGTTGGGCAAGTGCCCTCACCTCCTGAGCAACGACCGCGAAGCCGCGTCCGCTGTCGCCGGCGCGGGCAGCCTCAATGCCGGCATTCAGCGCCAGGAGGTTGGTTTGGAAGGCAATTTCATCAATCGCGCCAATGATATGGCCGATCTGTTCGGCCGAGGCCTCGATATCGGCCATGGCGGAGATCGCCTGACCGACGACCTGACCGCTTGCCTCGACGGAATGCTTGGTGGCGGCGACGGATGTTTCCGCGCGGCGTGATTTATCGGCCGTTTCGCGAATGCCGGCGGTGATCGCATCCAGCGCGTCGCTGGTCTCGCCAAGTCGGTCGGACTGGATCGAGGCGCGATCAGCGAATTCGCGCGCAGCCTCCGAAGCGTTGCTCGTCGCCCGAGCAGCATGGCCGAGCTTCTCCTCCGAAGCGAGGAAGGCCGTCTGGAGCTGTTCGATGGCCGCGTTCATTCGTGAGGCAAGATCAGCGAAGGCTTCGGGAACGTCAGGAGCCATCCGCACCGTCAGATCGCCCTCGGCCAAAGCATCGACGACCGGACGGAAGATATCTTCGACGGCCGCTCGATCACGCTCTCGCTGCTGGGCGAGATCACGGTGGTGCTTCAAGCGCAGTTCGTTGAAGCGCAGCGACACGGCGATTTCGACATCGACCATGACAAGGCGCAGGAGTGAAGCAACAAGGTCGGCCACTTCGCGCTGGCGGCGGCGGCTCGATGGCAGAATACCCCCCGCACCCGACTCGGTGATCAGCGCGGTAATCATGTGTTCGAGAACGACGGCGTGACCGGCGATATGCCAGCGCGGATCAAGATCCATGCGGCTTTCGGTGTCGGCCAAAACCTTAACGCGTTCGGCATAGAGCGCATCGAAGCGCGCATCGGTCAGAACGTCCCAATGGGACGCCAGAAGATCATGCAGCCGGTCGTAATGACGTTCGCTGGTGAAGGCGCGCGAAGCATCGGGCGAGCTTTGCAGGCGCTGAAACAGGTCGCGCAGCGCCGTCGGCACCGGCGCTGTCAGGGCTGACCGGTTCTGTCGCAGCATTTCGCGCTGGCTCTCGTCGAGCCCGGCAAAGCGCAAGCGATCCCGCAGGCTACCCGCCTGTGCGCCCGTCGCCTTCTCCGTGGACATGTCCTGACCTGCCATAACACCCGCATCACGGCCGACCATTCAAGGTGGCCAAATGAGCGAACTCGACTCTAGCTGACGGATGCCCTCGCAAAAGCTGCACATGTTGAAGCTCAAGCCCGCACCACGGCCAGCCGCTGTCGCGCTGCTCCATGATCATTTCAGACCGGACCGATACCGGTACGACGGGACGGCTTCATGCCCGAAGGAAACCACTCAAGAGGTCCCACTCCGACGTGTGCATCAATGTTTATGGTTAATTCCTTGCCTGAAGGTTAATAATGTCTCCACCTCAAACGTTTGTGTCTAATATATTTCCATATTCTTTACTTCCGGTATGCCCACGCGGATCCGAACACGGGACGCGGGAACCTCATGCGCAACTCAGCGTTTCTCGCATTGAATTGGACCCCGATGCGCCACCGCGCCCGTTGCGTGGCAAATTCTCAAAGTTGCAAAGGGAACCAATCGCTCGCCAAGACGTTTCTGTCCTGCCCTGCTTCCAATGAACGAGAGTGCCAGGGACGTACGCGATGGGGGTCGTGACGTCCGGCTGCCGACGGTGCTTCTGCTCCGCCGAACCTCGGCCATGCGCGGGCCTGAGCGGCGACGACGGAGACATGACATGGCAGATCGAGACTATGATTGGATTGCACGCCGAGCCTATGCGCTCTGGGAGGAAGAGGGGCGGCCGCATGGGCGCGACGACGCCCATTGGCAGGTCGCGGTGAAAGACTACGAGATTCTCTATCGTTCCGCCCGCGAGACCGTCGAAAACGCCGAGCGCCGTATCGCGGAAGCCCAGGTGTCGGCAGAACGCGAAGATCTTTCCATCCCGGACATGCCGGACGCCACCACACGCCAACCAAGGAGGCCGACATGACATCCATGGCAGGAACACATATTGGCCTCGCCCTTGGCCGCGCGCAGTTCATTCAGCATATTCGCGACGCTTACACCTTGGACGAAGCCCCCTCCCCGACCCGGACAGGGTTCCCTGGCAAGCATCTGAACGTGCTCGCCGTGACCTCCGAAATCTTCCCGCTGGTGAAGACTGGTGGACTGGCGGACGTGACGGGCGCGTTACCGAAGGCGCTTGCCCGCTTCGGCATCCGCACACACACGCTGGTCCCAGGCTATCCTTCGATCCTGGCTCTTGCCCGTCTGCACCCGCCGCTTATGGAATTCGACAGCCTGCTGGGCGAACGTGCGACGCTGCGCCATCTCGAAATCGACGGCTTGAGCCTGTTCGTGCTCGATGCTCCCTCGCTCTATGAACGTGCGGGCGGACCTTATGTCGACGAACACGGCCATGATCATCCGGACAACTGGAAGCGCTTTGCCGTACTGTCTCTGGCCGGCGCCGAGATCGCAGCCGGCGCTCTGCCTGGCTGGAAGCCGGATCTGGTCCATACGCATGACTGGCAGTCGGCACTGACATCGGTCTATCTCAAGCATATGGGCAGCGATGTGCCAGTTGTGCTGACCATCCACAATCTTGCCTTCCAGGGCCAGTATTCATCATCGCTGTTGTCGCAGATCGGCCTTCCGCCAGAAGCTTTCACCACCGAATGCATGGAGTATTACGGTGACATCAGCTACCTCAAGGGTGGCCTGACCACGGCTGAACACATCACCGTCGTCAGCCCGACCTATGCGCGCGAGATTCTCTCGTCCACCTTCGGTATGGGGTTGGATGGTGTGTTGAATGCGCGGATGGACCGCCTGCAGGGGATCGTCAACGGCATCGACACCGAGATCTGGAACCCGGCGACGGACCCGTATCTGCCACATCGTTTTGACCTGAAGACCGTGCGCAATAAGCGGCACAACAAGGCAGTTCTGCTGGAGCGATTTGGCCTTGAACCCGGTGAAGGTCCGCTGTTTTCGGCGGTAACGCGGGTAACATGGCAAAAGGGCATGGACATGCTGGCCGAGGTGGCGGACGAGATCTTCCACTTTGGCGGCAAGCTGATCGTGCTTGGCCAGGGCGACCATGACATCCAGGCCGCTCTGCAGGAAACGGCGCGCCGCTTCCCCGGGCGGATGGCCGTTTCTGTCGGTTACAACGAGCCGACGGCGCACCTCATCCATGGCGGCTCCGACGCGATCATCCAGCCATCGCGCTTCGAGCCCTGCGGTCTCACTCAGCTGTATGCGATGCGCTACGGCTGTGTGCCGGTGGTATCACGCACAGGCGGCCTCTCCGAGACGATCATCGATGCGAATGATGCCGCCTTGTCTGCACGGGCCGCGACTGGCTTCCAGTTCCACCCGGTTCGGGCGGAGGGTCTCCGTCAGGCCCTCAGACGTGCAGCCGAGACCTATCGTGACAAGCGCAAATGGGCACGCCTGCAGATGCAGGCCATGCGGGCGGATTATTCCTGGGACCGCAGCGCGGAACGCTATGCCGAGGTCTATACCCGCTTGACCGGCGACGCCGCACAACGCGCATCCTGAACATTAAAGCTGAACTGCGCTTCACGCGTAAGATGGCTCAAACATCGAGGCGATCATCTATGGAGAGTTCTGCACCGACACTCGAGGGCCGTCTCAACGCCCAGCGCGAGATCCTGATCGCGCTGGTTGCCCAGGTATTGCTGCACCCCGATGCCGGACCCGGATTGATCCGCAGCCTGGAGGAGGAGGTGTTGGCGCAGGACGGGTCGGAAGATCCAGGCGCAACACCATCTGCGGGGCTGGCCAGAACGGGGGAAAAGAGCGCCGAGATCCGAGAGATTCTCGAAACGGCAAAGGCAAGGGCGTCCGCCATTCGGCGCACCGCCGACCGGATCGCGGATCTTTGACGGTCGCAAGGATTGCGACAGAGGCGTTCCGATCCGTGGCAGAAAGTTGAGCCGGCTTTAAAACCGGCTCCGACCGTTATTGACCGCTATTGTCCTTAGGATCGAAATTTGCGTCCCAATCCGCCGGCGGATCTTTCTTGCCAGGCGGCCACTTGTGCATGGTAGCATCCTCAGATCCGGTGATCACCGTCGGTTTGGCACTTGCGACACCATTGTTGTGGCCACCGTGCTGGGTGCCGACGAATTGACCCTCGGCATCCTTGTGGATCTGCTTCACTTCTGGGGTCGTGTCCCTCTCCACCGTGCGGTCGCGTGCGTTCCCATTGCTCATGCTCTCAACTCCTTCGTGCTTCGTCTCGAAGGAGAACCGGACATGAGGAACTAAGTTCCGCCGTCAGGCAGTCCCGATAAAAGCGGACAGGGGTGCGACCAGTGTCCAGCGCAGGCCTGCCGGATCGAAGTCCATCGTCACCTTGCCGCCAAAGGCGCTGGATGCATGCCTTTCAATCACAGTAGAGCCGAAACCGCGGCGCGTCGGCTTCTCGACCGGCGGGCCGTAACGCTCGCTCCAGACCAGATGCAGCATGGGCTGATCCGCATCGGGGTCCTCGATCCACCATTCCACCGAAATTCGACCCTCGATGACCGAGAGCGCGCCATATTTCATTGAATTGGTCGCCAGTTCATGCAAGGCAAGACCAAGGTTCTGCACGGCATTGGCATTGGCCAGGATATCCGGTCCAAGTTTTTCGACCCTGTCGGTCGATCCGACGACGGTTTGCAGGTGCAGGTCGATGAGTTTGGCCAAGGGGATACCGCCCCATTGTTGCCTGGCCAGCGCTTCGATCGACCCGGCGAGACCCGCGAGACGTCCGCTGACGGCCTGATGATAGGCTTCGACGCTGTCGCTGCTTCGGGCCAGCTGTCGCATCATTGCCTGGACGAGCGACAGGATATTCTTCGTGCGATGCACGAGTTCCTGCAGGATGAAGTGGACCCGCTCCTCCGCTTCGGCGCGATCGAAGGATGCGTTCGACAAGGCGACCGCCACCTGGTTCGCCTCGACGATCTTGGTGGTTTCGGGCGAGACGATTTCACCCTTGCCTATTCGCTCGGCCATGCCCGCAATTCTGCGAATGGACGCCCGCAATTGGTGGGCCGCCACCAGCACGACGCCGAGGCTCAGCGTGAGGAAGACGAGACTACCGATGAGCAGAGATCGCCAGATGCTGACGAAAGACCCTTTGGTGCTGGCCACCGGACCCCAGGCCACCACATGCCAGGGCCAGTCGGCCACGCGGGCATAGCCCATCAGATATTGCTCGCCCTCCCGATAGAAGACAGCACTGTTGTTGGCGCCGAAGAGCAGGTCGAGCTTGTCCCGATCGAAGTTACTGCCCGAGGGGCGATTGTCCGGGCCACTTGAGACGATGATCCGACCAGCGGCATCAATGAGTGCCGCCGTCCATTCCGGCGGCAGGTTTTCCCGATAAGTCAGGTCCCCGAGCGTCGCTGCATCCTGCGTGAGGATAATGGCTTCAGCACCGCCGGGAAGGTTGCCAGCTGGCAGGGGCCTCGTCAGATTGACGACCCAGCGCTGGCTCGTCGCGCCAAAAAACACCCCCGACAATTCAGTACGACCCGAGGCGATGGCTGAGCGGACAGAGGCGGGATTGGAAACGGGTCGAAGAGGCGCGCCCCAGGCGACCCTTGTATTCAAAACCTGTTGGCCGTCCCGGGTGGACAGGATCACATAGAGCGAACTGTCCTTCAGGCTGCCACCGATCCGGTTGTGGAAGGCTTCCAGATTTCCCTGTTTGAGTTCGGGGGCATCCGCAATCACCGACAAGGTGGTGGTGAGGTCCGTGAGCCTTCGCTCGACACTGCGGCTGATCGTTTGCGCATCCTGCGCTGTACTGACCCGCAAAGCCTGGAATTGTGATCTTTCGAGTTCAAGCAGGAGAAAGACGACAAAGCCCAGGAGCGGCAGGGTGGCGAGTGCCGCCATCGTCGCCAGATAGGTGCCGATGGATGCGGTGGGAAATGAGCCCAGCAGAAGGCGAGCGAGTTTGCTCATATCCGTCTTCCACGCGTCATGCAGAACCCAAGTCGGTGCCATTCCCGCTGCAGCGATGCGAACCAAATTGCCCGTCGGGCGTTGTCGTTGATCGAGACAGAATTGATCGACACCCGAGGAGCGAGATCATGATCTTCAAGCCGCAGACCTTTCACGGCGAAGAGCCAGTCGTTGCGAACGAGACCCCCATCGGGGCCATGCCGGTGGATGCGATACTGGAAGAAGAGGCTGCCCAGGCGCTTGCAATGACCGAGGGGGTGGATGCAACAGCCCTGACCGTGACGGCGAGCAAGGGGGAGATATTTCTGCTCGGTAGAATTGGATCGCGCGCGGAAATCGATCGGGCGATCGAAGCCCTGCTCGCCGTTCCGGGCGTCAGGAAGGTGACGGTGCAGCTGGAGACGGAAGACTTGCCCTGACCAACTTCCCGGCGTTTTCGCCGCCTGCAAAACAACAGGCGGCGAGAGCCGTGGTCTCACCCCGCGCCACCTATTTGCTCTCACCATGTCGATGAAATGCAATCGCAATTCAGCTGTCCCGTGCATACCGCAACGACGGCTGCAAATCAGCCGACAGCCTCCGATGCATGCCGTGGCGCCCAACCCTGCCAGGCGGGGCCGGTTTCCCGAAAACGTCCTGTCAGGTCCTGTTGCCGCAAGACGAAAGGTCGACGCAACCGGGCACCCTCTTCCGCATGACGACGTGCTGCCTCTGCGGCAAGCGCATGGCTCGGATAGCAGACCGAGCGCAGGCCCTCATGCACATAGGCCCAGCCATCAGCTTCCGGAACGATGTCGTAATAGGCGCGCATCATGACGAACTCCTCCTGAATGTCTCGCGTCTAACGCGCGAGACATCATTCGGTTCCAGACATGGCGCATTTTCCTCCGCAGAGGTCTTGTGGCACGACCCGCCTCAGCGCAGGCCGGCGACGTTTTCCCAGCTGGTCTTGCCATCTACCCAGCGCTGCCAATCCTTGACCGACCCATAGAAGACGTTGAGGTCGATCTTGCCGTTGACGCCCTGCGACAGGCCAGAACCCGAATACTGCCAGAACACCCATTTGCGTCCCGGATAGGTCTTCGACGGATGCGCTGCGACCGAGCGAAGCCAGAACGGATAATCCAGAAAATGGCCGCGCAGGTTGTCCTTGTAGAAATCGGGTGCGGTGTAGATCACCGGACGCTTGCCGTAGTGGCGCTCGAGGCGGTCCATGAAGACCTGCATCTTTTCACGCGCTTTTTCTGGCGACAGGCGGAAGCGGCAACTGGATTCGCCATTGTATTCGACGTCGATCACCGGCGGCAGCGCATCCGGGTCACGCGGCACGTTGCGGATGAACCAGTCGGCCTGATCGGAAGCGACGCGGCACCAGTAGAAGAAGTGATAGGCGCCCCGCTTGAGGCCGGCGGCCTTGGCCCGGTCCCAGTTAGTCCGGAACATCGGATCGACATGATCGCCGCCATCGGTCGCCTTGATGTAAGCGAAATTGGCGCCCTGGCCGCGCAGCGTCTTCCAATCGATATTGGCCTGCCAACGCGAGACGTCGACACCGTGTACCGCATGGTGCTTCGGCTTTACCTTACCGAAATTGATCGGCTTCGCATCGCGGAAGCGCTGGCTGTAAACGCGGTGCCGTCCGCCGGACGACGACGCGGCTGGCTCCTCGGGCGCCATGACAGCGGGCGTGGGCGGAACGAGCCGTGAGACCGGCCGCTGATCGGGCACGGGCATGCCGGCCGTCATCGGCGATGCTTCGAAATGCTGTTGCTGCTGGCCGTTGCCGGCCCAGGCAAGTGCTTCGGGATGGCTGGTCACCGGAGAGGATGGCGTGATGGATGCCGTCTGCTCATCGACTGCAACGGCTGGCATGGGGGCCTGAGCCGGCGGTGGAGCTGCCTGAGCCGTCTGGGTCGCAGGCTGGTTCCTCAGCCGCAGGATTTCGACGGGATTGGTGCGCGCGCTGCAGCTGGTGAGCACCATGCAGCCGACGAGGAGCGAGGGAATGACCTTGGAACGCATGACACTCGAACTCAAATACTACGACCGGGTACCGAATACGCCAGACACCCGCAGCCTCAGGGAATTGCTAACAAAGCTTTACCGGCAAAAGGTGAATGCAATCTTTACGGCGACGTTCGATGCACGCCCTGCCGAACTGAGATCCTGCGCGTTTCGGTTCTTGCGAAATGCGCGAAGTCGTGGAAGGCTTTGTCCGATTTCAGGAGAGCTTGCCCATGACCGACACGTCGATCCGTCCTCTCGTTGCAGGCCTGCTGCGACCAGCCCTTTTCCTTGCTTTTGCGGGCCTTGGCCTGCCTGCCCAGGCGGCCTTGTCAGGCTACTACGACAGCCTGGAGCGGATCGGCGTGATCCTCGGGGATCCCCGCCTGCCCGATATGCTGAAGCAGCAGCCGATCGGCTCGATCGGCAATACGGGGACGCGAAAGGATGGCGCTTCGGAATGGACCATCCGCACACAGGACTGTGATCTCGTCGTCTACCTGATCCCGATCCTGCCGGATGGCCCGGGCAAGACCACGTACCAGCTCGACATTCCCAAGGGTTGCGATTGAGGCAGAGATGAACCTGTTCACCCGCAGGCGAGTGTCGGAGCACATCTTCTATATTCTGATTTGAGAAAATGGTGCCCGGAGGCGGATTTGAACCACCGACACGCGGATTTTCAATCCGCTGCTCTACCAACTGAGCTATCCGGGCATCTCGGCTTCTTGCGAAACCTGCCGGCTCCTTCTCGGAACCGCCGGGGTCTGTCCCCCGGGAGCGAGCGGGGTTATAACATCTTGTTCGGCCATGGCAAGCACCTGACGGCACTTTTTTGAAGAAGATGTGAAAATCCCAGAAAATGCAATGCGAACAAGCAGATCCGGTTCAGGCTGCAAAGCAGCCGAACCCGGGTTCGACCGCAGCGTCAGCCGCGACCGTCGTCTTCTGCCTGGCTTTCGTCGTCAACGACCGGGATCGCGTAGGAGCCCTTCAGCCAGCGGGACAGGTCGAGATTGCGGCAACGGTCCGAGCAGAAAGGATAGTCCTCGCGGGTCGAGGGCCTTTTGCATTCGGGACACGGCAGCGCCTTGCGCAGCGGCTCCACCTTGGCCAGGCGGCCGGTTTCATCTTCAGACATGCTCAGCCCTCGGTCCAGGGGGTGTGAACGTCATAGCCCTCGCCTGAGAGCATCTGCAATGTCTCGAACAGGGGCAGGCCGACGACATTCGTGTAGGAGCCCACCATTTTCTGCACGAAGGACCCGGCAATGCCCTGAATGGCATAGGCGCCAGCCTTGCCGCGCCATTCGCCGGAAGCGAGATAACATTCGATGTCATAGCCCGACAGACGCTTGAAGCGCACCTTGGTCTCGACGATCTTCTGGCGCTGCTTGCCATCAGGCGTGATCAGGCAGACACCGGTGAAGACCCAATGGCTGCGGCCGGAGAGTAGATGCAGCGCCGAGGATGCCTCCTGCATCAGTTCGGCCTTCGGCAGGATGCGCCGGCCAACGGCTACGACCGTATCGGCTGCCAGAATAAAGCTGCCGTTCCATGCAAGGTCCTTTCGGACCTCCTGGTAGGCGGCTTTGGCCTTGTCGGCCGAGAGGCGGCGGGCGAGTGAGCGCGGATGCTCGGCCTTCTTCGGGGTCTCGTCGAGATCCATCGGCATCAGGCGTGCCGGTTCGATATGGGCCTGTTTCAACAGGTCCACCCGCCGGGGAGAACCCGATGCCAGTATCAGTTTGTGTCTCAGTTCCATGATCCCTCGCGGCCGGAGGCGACGCTCACTTGAAGCGATAGGTAATGCGGCCCTTGGTCAGGTCGTACGGCGTCATTTCAACCAGTACCTTGTCGCCAGCGAGAACACGAATGCGGTTCTTGCGCATGCGGCCTGCCGTATGGGCGATGATCTCATGTTCATTTTCGAGCTTCACGCGGAAGGTTGCGTTCGGCAACAGTTCGGTGACGACGCCGGGGAATTCGAGGACTTCTTCTTTAGCCATTGAGCAGTTGTCTTTCCTGGGGTTTCAAAGGGGCGACATTTGCGCCCTTAAAAATGTGCGCGGAAACTACACAATCCCTGTCACTTTGTGAACCGTGTAGATCAGGCTTTTCGGCATTGCCCGAATCCGGGACTTTTTAGCGATTTTCGGCCTGTATGAGGCGCTCTACGATGTGTTTTTCCAGTCGGTTCCGCACATCGCGATAGGCATCCAGGATCTGGTCCCGTGTGCCGGTCGTGCCGGAAGGATCCGGCATTGGCCAGTATTCAACCTCGACCGCCGTCTGACGTGTCAGTTCGAGGGCTGCATGATGCGCCTCTGGCGACAGGGTTACGACAAGATCGAAATAGTCGTCTTCCAGATCGTCCAGCGTTTGTGGCGGATGCTTGGGAGCGACCAATCCCAGTTCATCGAGAACCGCATCAACGAAGGGATCGCTCTCGCCGCGGCGCACGCCGGCGGAGGCGACATATACGCCCGACGGCAACATCGCCCGTGCGATTGCTTCGGCCATCGGCGAACGGATTGCATTCATCCCGCAGACGAAAAGAACTGCACCGGGGCGGCGGGGCTTGCCGGCATCCGGCGCATCGCTTTCCATGCTCAGCCGCGCCAGTAAAGCACGCAGACCAGCGTGAACAGCCGGCGGGCGGTGTCGAAGTCGATGACGATCTTGCCGGCGAGCCTGTCCATCAATGTCTGTGAACCGTCATTGTGGATGCCGCGCCGTCCCATGTCGATGGCTTCGATCTGCGACGGCGTCGACGAACGGATCGCCTCGTAATAGCTCTCGCAGATCATGAAGTAGTCCTTGATGATCCTTTGCAGCGGTGTCAGCGACAGGATGTGGACAGCAACATCGCCACCGTCTTCGGTCTTGATCGAAAACACCAGCTTGCGGTCCATCAGCGACAGATAGAGCCGGTAAGGGCCACCCGCGTGACCGACCGGTTGAAACGAATTCTCTTCGATCAGATCGAAGATGGCGACCGCCCGCTCATGCTCGACATCAGGCGTGGACCGACCAATGGTCTCGTCCAGCACGACATCGCAGAGCCGGAAGTCGCCAGCCGCCATTGCTAGCTCCCGAGATTGAGACGAATGGCGACAGAGCGGGCATGGGCGTCGAGCCCTTCCGACTTCGCCAGCGCAATCGCCGCCGGTGCCAGCTTGCGCAGCTGCTCAGGGCCGAGCCGCAGGATCGAGGTACGCTTGACGTAGTCCAGCACGCCCAGTCCCGAGGAGAAACGCGCCGAACGCGCGGTCGGCAGGACATGGTTGGAGCCACCGACATAATCGCCGATCACTTCCGGTGTATGGCGCCCGACAAAGATCGCGCCGGCATTGCGGATGCCGTCGATCAAGGGTTCGGGATCATCAACCGCAAGCTCCAGATGTTCGGCCGCAATACGGTTGGCGAGCGGGATCGAATCGGCAAGCCGCTCGACCTTGATGATGGCACCGAAATCACGCCAGCTGGCGGAGGCTGTTTCGGCGCGGGGAAGGCTTTTCAACTGCCGTTCGACAGCGGCTTCCACCGCCTCGCCGAGCGCACGATCGTCGGTGATGACAATCGACTGGGCGCCCGGATCGTGTTCGGCCTGGGCGAGCAAGTCAGCGGCGAGCCAGTCCGGATCATTGTCCTTGTCGGCAATGATGAGCACTTCCGAGGGACCGGCAATCATGTCGATGCCGACAGTGCCGAAGACCTGGCGCTTGGCGGCGGCAACATAGGCATTGCCGGGGCCGACGATCTTGGCGACCGGGGCGATCGTTTCCGTACCATAGGCGAGTGCCGCGACAGCCTGAGCGCCGCCGATGCGGTAGATCTCGGTAACGCCGGCAATCTTTGCCGCCGCGAGCACCGTCGGATTGATTGCGCCGCCGGTTGCCGGCACGACCATGACAACGCGCGGCACCCCGGCCACCTTGGCGGGGAGCGCATTCATCAGGACGGAACTCGGATAGCTTGCCGTACCGCCGGGAACGTAAAGGCCGACGGCATCGATGGCCGTCCAGCGCGAGCCGAGGCCGACGCCGATTGCGTCCTCGTAGATATCGTCCTTGGGCATCTGGCGCGCGTGATGGCGTTCGATGCGCTCGGCTGCCAGCATCAGGGCATCGATCAACTCAGGCGCCGTCGCCTTCGTCGCCGCCTCGATCTCGGCATCGCTCACTCGCATTGATACGGTGGAGAAGTCCACGCCGTCGAAACGCTTCGAATAATCGGCAAGCGCCGCGTCACCGCGAAGGCGCACATCGTCGATGATCTTGCGCACGACATCGTTCACATCGTCGGATACTTCACGCTTCGTCGTCAGGAAGGCGGCAAATCGCGCCTCAAAATCCCCCGATGCCTGATCCAGCCAGATTGCCACGTCCCCACACTTCCTTCTCAGACTGCCATTTCAAATTGCTGCGCCACAGAGAGTGCCCTCAGTCGGCCTCGTGCTCCGGCTTTGCCGTCGTCTCCCAGGCGCCGCCAATATCGGCGAGCTGGGCCTCGATGCACTCCACCTCGAGCGCGACCATCCCGCCGCCGGCCAGCACCAGTTCGATGACGCCATCAGGCCCCTCGCCTGTTGGCACGTAACGAACCGCAAGCAGACTCATCACTTCATCCACCTTGCCGCGATCAAACCCGATCGAGCGGACCGCCTCGACGCGCTTGAAGCTCAGTCCGGCGCGGCGACGCTCGAAGCTTTTCTTCGCTCGATCGGCCTTCTCCCAGACAAAGCGATTGCCGGCGAGCGAAAAGACGCCGGAGCGGGCAGAGAAGCTCAGATCACCAACCTTGAAAACGGCGTCCTGCATATGCGCCGAAATGATCGCGAGATCATCGGCATCGAGCACCAGAAGTTTCAGGTCCGTCATGTCACCTCACTATTGCAGCCTGAAGACCGCGTTGCAGTCCCCGTCGATTTCATGTTGTCGACATAGGTTGCCGCTTGTCCAGTGGCAACGGGACAAAAAGACTTTTCGTCCCGTTGCAGTCCGGATGAGGTGTTTCGTCGGTCGATCAGTCGCTGATACGCTCGACGATCGCGCCGCAGCGGGTGAGCTTTTCTTCCAGCCGCTCGAAGCCGCGATCGAGATGATAGACGCGGCTGACCATGGTTTCGCCTTCGGCTGCCAGACCGGCGATGACCAGCGACACGGAGGCGCGCAGGTCGGTTGCCATGACGGGTGCACCGCGCAGACGCGACACGCCTTCAATACGGGCCGTCTGGCCGTTCAGGGTGATCTTGGCGCCGAGGCGGGCAAGCTCCTGCACATGCATGAAGCGGTTTTCGAAGATCGTTTCCGTGACATGCGAAACCCCTTGGGCGCGGGTCATCAGACCCATGAACTGCGCCTGCAGGTCTGTCGGGAAGCCCGGATAGGGCTCGGTGACGATGTCGACCGGACGGATCTGGTCACCATGGCCAATGACGCGAATGCCACCCTCGACGGCCGAAACTTCGGCGCCGGCGCGACGGATCGCCTCAATCGCCGTGTCGAGCAGGCTGATATCCGTTCCCGACAGCGTGACGTCGCCACCCGTCATGGCAACCGCCATGGCATAGGTGCCGGTCTCGATGCGATCCGGCAGCACGCGGTGGCGGGCGCCCGACAGGCTGGTCACGCCTTCGATGGTGATGGTGGAGGTTCCGGCACCCGAGATCTTCGCGCCCATGGCGATCAGGCAGTTGGCGAGATCGACCACTTCCGGTTCGCGCGCCGCATTACCGATCACGGTCGTGCCGCGGGCGAGCGAGGCTGCCATCAACATGACATGGGTGGCGCCGACCGAGACCTTGGGGAAGGTGTAGCGCGCGCCGATCAGGCCGCCCTCGGGGGCTTTGGCATTGATGTAGCCACTATCGATTTCCATCTCGGCGCCGAGGGCCTGGAGGCCCTCGATGAAGAGGTCGACGGGGCGCGTGCCGATGGCGCAGCCGCCGGGCAGCGAGACGCGGGCCTGACCGCAACGGGCCAGAAGCGGCCCGATGACCCAGAAGCTCGCCCGCATCTTCGACACCAGCTCGTAAGGTGCGGTGGTATCGGCGATGGTGCGGCAGGTGAAATGCACGGTGCGGGAATAGGACCCGTCCTGATGCTCGCGGCGGCCGTTGACCGAGATGTCGACGCCGTGATTGCCGAGGATGCGCAGGAGATTTTCAACGTCTGCCAGATGAGGCACGTTTTCCAGCGTCAGCGTATCGGAGGTCAGAAGCGAGGCAATCATCAGCGGAAGCGCTGCATTCTTCGCACCGGAGATCGGAATGATCCCGTTCAATGCATTACCACCGACGATCCTGATGCGATCCATGTGAACCTACGATACGGGCGCGAACGCCCGCCTTTCCTTGATGAGCGAATGAGGGATGAGCCTTGCCTAGCGAGGCTGGCTCCTTAGACGAAAAGCGCGACCGGTTCAACGAAGCCCGTCACGTTGGGTTAATCACCGGGTTTGGACGAATTTGCGGCGGAGATGGCAACAACAGGTTCGTCCACGCCCATGCCGGCCGACAGGGTGCCGGCGGCCGGCTGTTGCTTCGACGGCTGGGAGGCTTCTACAGCAGGCGTCTCCGTCTCCGTCGCCAGCCCGGCCGAGGGGCGCGCTGCGGGAAGCCCCTCGCCATCTTCCGCCCGACCTGCACGGCGGGCCCGCGACTGCTGCTTGCGCCGCGCCAGATTCTCGCGCAGTTTCTCTGCTGCCCGGATCCTTCGCCGCTGCTCGGCCTCGCTCAACCCACGCGCCCCACGATCGGTGAGGTTCCCCTCCCCGCTGCTGCCGGCCCCGACCTGGGCCGTATCATCGGGCGCAATGCCCTTGTTTTCCGCGTCTTCTGCCATGCCCGGGTGATAGCGGAAACTGCGTCGCACCGGAAGCCCGACACGGCCTTGTCACAAAACATCCGGCATCAATCGCTTTTCCGGCTTGCGCTGCCCGAAAGTCTGTGGCAATAGGCCCCTCGTTCCGGGCGACACCAACCTTCGCCCGCCAGATGCTGCTATAGCTCAGGGGTAGAGCACTCCCTTGGTAAGGGAGAGGCCGAGAGTTCAAATCTCTCTAGCAGCACCATTCCATCCTCTTGAAATCGTTGCAGCCCTTGCATTTGCAGGGCGTTTGTTCATTCTTCCGTTACAAAATGCGTTACAAACCGGAAGAACTCGATGGCCCGACAGCCGCGCTATCTCTTGAATCGAAACGGCCGTTATTTTGCACGGCTCGTGATCCCCAAACATCTGAGGCCTTACTTAGAAGACAAGACAGAGTTGCGTGAAGCACTCGGGCCCGATCGGAAAATCGCCCTCAGCTTGCTGCATTCTGCTGTCTCGCGAATGCAATACGCGATCGCGAAAGCCCATGAGGAAGCTGCGAAGGCGGGTGGAAGGATCGTAGAACCTGGCCGCTATCCTCTTCCGGTCGATCAGATCGCCCTGAAGAACTACCACGAACGTCTTGCCTTCGATTCTGCCCTTCGCAACAGCGATTCTAGATATGCGAGCGTCGGGCTTGATGATCGTCTTGTAGAGGTTCTTCGGCAGGGCATCGCGGGGAAGCTATCCGATGAGCTCTTGGAGACCCTTGTGGGGGAAAGAATCGAGCGTTACCGGCGCCTGGGTCATACAACGGCAGAAATAGGCACACCCGAGCGCCGCAAGCTCGCGATAGCGCTCTGCGAATCCGAGCTTGAAGCATTTGCTCGCGCCGCCGAACGCGATGAGGGTGATTACACAGGCCAGCTGACTTCGCCTCTGCTTGTGAATGCGGCACCAGAGATCGAGGAGCTTCCGCCAGTCCCGCTCAAAGATCTATTCGAACGCTACATCGCCGAGCTCAAAGCAAACGGAAAGGGGATAGAGGCCGAGAAGCGCTGGGCGCCAGTGATCGACGATCTTATTGTATTCGCGAAGACATCCGACGCTCGTAAAATCACCAAAAAAGCCCTCGTGGCGTGGAAGGACGCAAAGATCAAAACGCTGTCACCGCGCACGGTAAAAGACGTTTATCTCACGGCGGTCAACGCGGTGTTCAACTGGGCTATCGCCAATGACCTCCTGAATGAGAATCCTGCCGCCACAATCAAGCTGAAAGTCGCAGCCAAAGTCTTGAACCGCCCAAAAGGGTTTACACGCGACGAGGCCACAAAGATCCTAAAGTTCGCATTGGCCTACCAGGCAAGAGCCTCCGATAATCCTCAGACGCAGGAGAAGCCGCAGACCAGTGCCGCAAAGAAGTGGGCGCCACTGCTCTGTGCTTTCACTGGCGCCCGCATTTCTGAGATCACGCAGCTGCGCAAGGAGGACATCCAAACCCAGGGAAAGATCTCATTCATCAGGATCACCCCAGACGCCGGCAAGGTTAAAACGCGGAAGTATCGAGACGTCCCCTTGCACAAGCAGATTATCAAGCTGGGCTTCCTCGAGTTTGTGAAGAAGGCGCCAACTGGGCCACTATTCTATCCCCCGATGGAGGGCGAGCGCACAGCTGATCCAGCACAAACAGTATCGGGACGGATCTCGAACTGGCTCAAGAAGGCGGGTGTTGTTCCAGAAGGCGTTTCCCCAAACCATGGCTGGCGTCATGCTTTCAAGACCACAGGCCGAGAGGCTGAAATTGATAGCGGGATCCTAGATGCGATCTGTGGTCATTCCTCTGGGCGAGTAGCCGATGATTACGGGGACTTCACGATCATCGCAAAGCAGAAGGCGATCGATAAGCTGCCCAGCTTTGACGTTTGACGCCCCCTACTCCGCAGCGGTCGCCCCTCCAAGCAGTGAATGGATCACCCGCTTCCCGATCCTGCTTGGGGGCGTCACATCGCCTGGGGCAGCTGCACGAATAAGATGAAGCCACTCCCACTCCGCTGTTGACAGGGCCTCCTGGCCCAGAAGCTCTCGGAGCAAGTTCGTAGTTTGAAATCCAAAATGCTGCGCCAAAGCGAGCTCTGACACCTCGGCCAAACTGATGTTAAGTGCGGTCGCTAGTGGCTTAACCTGATCAAGGGGCAGCTTTGCGGCGCCCGCCACCACCTGCTCCAACAGAGTTGCAGAAAGCTGCATGCGATCTGCCAGTGCCTCGATCGAGGAATCCCGTGCTTCCATCTCACGCACGATCAAATTCGACAGGTGACCTGAGCCCCTGACCTTCCTCCAGAATTTGGTAGAGTCCGTCACATCAAGGAGACGGACGAATGAAGCGTTCACGGTTCACGGAAGAACAGATCATCGGAATATTGAAGGAGCAGG